>CAVQNF010000024.1:0-78135 GCA_963713805.1 uncultured Alphaproteobacteria bacterium
ATTCGATTCACACATTTTTTGGTCCGAGTTGATGGCCGTATTTGATGAGCTGAAAATCCTGCAGCCCCAGGCGCATGACCTTTGGACCCGGTTTTCCGTAGTATCCATCCCAGGCTCCGAGGCGGGCGATGACCCAGGCAGCGTAGGCAAGCGTGCCCTTGGCGTGGGGGTTCTTCTGACGCTGCGTCTTGCCTTCGAGCTGACACGAAAGAGCCTCCAGGAGGGAGCGGTCAGCAGGATCGAAGGCCTCCTCGAGCATTTGATCGGTCGTGCCGTCGCGAGCCCGCACCAATTGTAAGACGGTAACGCCGGCAATCGCTACGGCGCCGACCAAGCGCGTCATAGCATTGGGGTCTTCGATCTCCGCAGCTTCGATGTCGAATCCAGCCGTCTTCAGGGTACGGAAATAATCCTCGATGATCCAGCGCCGACGGTAGAAGTCGAGCACCATGCGGGCCATGCTCGGGCTGTCGATCGTATGGGTAGTGATCAGTCGCCAATGGATCGGCTCGCCCTGCTCCGGCATCGTCGTCTCCCTGATGTCCAGGAGCGTCAAGGGAATAGTCTTCGGCAGGTCGGGCGCAGCGCCATTCTTTGGGCTACGCACCAGGACAGGAGCATAGCGAAGCGCGAGCTCTGCACTGCGCTGCTTGCGGCCTGGCGCAGCCGGGATGGTCACCACGAAACGAGCTTGTTCAGGCAGATCGTCAGACATGGCAAACAGCGATGTGGTTTGTCCCGTCGCCGTCTTGATCAGACGGTTCTGCGCGGCCCGCGTGAGCAAATGGACATTGGCCGGACGCCGAGCAAATTCCTCGTAAATATCGCTTTCCCGGTCGGCGACGACCGTGATCCGCGCCGCCTCGTGCAGCACTTGAGAGGCACTGAACATGCCATCCAGCCAGCGCTGCGATTCCTTGGCCGCCGTCCGCCTCTGCGTGCGTGGCGTGACCTTGCTGCCAGTGTGGCGATTACGCACGCTCACGTCGATCGGGCCGAGTAGTGCCCCCGTCAGAGCATCAACAGCCAAAACGGCGTGCAGCAGTAGACCGCCTGTGCCTCCGCCGCGTCCGATCGGGCCAAATCCTCGCGCCCGCGCTTCCTTGCCTCCAAACACCAGCTCGCTGCTGTCCTGGATCGCCAGCACATCGCGCCCCGCAACCAAGCCTGCGGTTCGCGCCGCGGCCGTCTTGGCCATCTCGGCGACCGTCACTGCCCCGTTATACAGAAAGCGGGAGAACTGTATCTGGCGCGCCCGATTGCCCTGGGCCAAGCGGCGTATGCACGATCCCGGCCGCGCCAGCAGCGCCGCCTGCAAAAAGGCCCCCCTTTTTCCAGGCGACGGTCCCCAAACCGTCCCAGCCCAGCCGTCTCGCAAACCAAGGTCATCGAAGCTCTCCTGCGAATCATTCAGCATCACGGAATCAGCCTTTACCCATTGGCGCAATCGAGATGTGTGCACATGACAGCGCGGAGCGGGAGCAATTCGGTGGTGGCCCGAGCTAGCAACAACGTTCGATGGAGAGGTCATGACTGCTGATATCGAAGACTATGGCGGCCTGGATTGGGGCAGCCAAAATCACCGCGCCTGTCTCGTCGATCGAGCCGGCAAGGTGGTTGGCGAATACGATGTGTCGCACACCGGGGGCGCCCTTCCTTCTCCCGCGCTCTTCGCGCGGGAGAAGGTGCCTCGCGAAGCGAGGCGGATGAGGGAAAATTGCGCGGAGCCTATGATTGGGAACGGGCTCCGTCCCGCAGGATCGCAGCGCGGATGTGGCCCAGCACAATATCCCCTCCGCCAATGATAAGATCGTTCGGAAAGCGCAGCACCCTGTAGCCTTGCTCGGTCAGCTCGGCGTCGCGGCGGGCATCGTATTGCTTCTGCCTTGGATCGTCATGAGGAGCCCCGTCGGAATGTCTTCGCATGCTTCGTGTTCGCTCGGATCGAGGCTCGACCTAAATTTCCAGCGCCCTCATCCGACCTCGCTTCGCGAGGCCACCTTCTCCCGCAGAGCGGGAGAAGGATTCGGCGGTGGCCCGAGCTAGCAACAACGTTCGATGGAGAGGTCATGACTGCTGATATCGAAGACTATGGCGGCCTCGATTGGGGCAGCCAAAATCACCGCGCCTGTCTCGTCGATCGAGCCGGCAAGGTGGTTGGCGAACACGATGTGTCGCACACCGGGGGCGCCCTTCCTTCTCCCGCGCTCTTCGCGCGGGAGAAGGTGGCCTCGCGAAGCGAGGTCGGATGAGGGAAAATTGCGCAAAGCCTATGATTGGGAACGGGCTCCGTCCCGCAGGATCGCAGCGCGGATGTGGCCCGGCACAATATCCCCTCCGCCAATAATAAGATCATTCGGAAAGCGCAGCACCCTGTAGCCTTGCTCGGTCAGCTCGGCGTCGCGGCGGGCATCGTATTGTTTCTGCCTTGGATCGTCATGAGGAGCCCCGTCGGAATGTCTTCGCATGCTTTGTGTTCGCTCGGATCGAGGCTCGACCTAAATTCCCAGCGCCCTCATCCGACCTCGCTTCGCGAGGCCACCTTCTCCCGCAGAGCGGGAGAAGGATTCGCGGTGGGGCTAAAACCGCAGCTTGAGCCCACCGGAGATCGAATGCTCCTGCACGCGGGAGCCGAGGCGGCCGTCGTAATCGACGAAGACCTTGGCGTCGGGCGAAAGCTCCATGCTGAAGCCTGCGCCCACGAGCGCGGCGTCGCGGCCGAAGGCGATGCCGGTCGCCGAGAAGCCGCTTCCCGCAACGCCGACGAGCGACGCCGTGATCTTTTGCGAGGCGTCGAGGAATTCGTGGTTCCAGCCGAGGCGAAGCTCGGGAATGAGCGTGCCGTAAGTCCCCGTCGCGATGCGCGAGGTGAGGCGAACGCCGAGCGTCGTCTGGAAGGAGTTCGCGTCCGTCGCGTTCACCGAAAGCGCGCCGAAGCCGCCCGTCTCGCTGAAGCCTTGAAGATGCGCGTTCACGTAATCGAGCGCCGCGTAGGGCGTGACGGAGACATTCACGCCCGCGGCCGGAACTCCCCAATGATAGCCGGCCTCCGCATGGCCCTGATAGCTTTGGCCTGAAGGCGAGGAGGTCGCGTCACCCGGAAGGCCGAAGGGGGTGAGAAGCCGCGAGGTGCCGAACTCGTTGAAGCTCACGACGACGCTTCCCAAGGCGTACCACGGCCCACCCGTCCAGCCGGCGTAAGCCGCGCCTCTGGTACGAATTCACATTGGTGCTCGAGCCGTCCTTGAACTTCGCCGAGGATGCCACGTAAGTCGCAGCGACACCCGCCACGATGCCGTTGTCGAGGCGCCAATCGACGCCGGCGATGAGCGGGGCCGCGCGGTTGATGTCGTAACCGACGCCGGTGCCCGAGGCCGTCGCGCTGCCGAACTGATCCGCGCCGCGTGCCCAGATGTTGGCGTTGCCGAAGGAGAAGGTCGGCTGGCTTACCGGACCTTTCGAGATGGCCGGAGCCGGGCCGCTCGGCACCCACTCGCCAAGCGCGCCGCCATTCGCGACGAGCCGGTCCTGGATGGCTTGCGTGAGCACGCGCGGCGCATCGATGCCGAGGCGCGAATCTTGCGTGAGGTCCTGCGCGCTCCCCGCGAGGGCCGCGAAATTGAGAGCTAATGTCGCGTCGAGCGCGTTCGGGGTCACAACATCGGGCGACACGCTCGCCGTGAAGAATGGGTTGGTCGTGATGACGCTCGCGAAGCTGCCCGAGAGCGGTGGGTCCGCCGCGATGATGTTACGGTAGGTCTGCGTCACCGCGAAGCCGAAGAGGGAACCTTGCGGCTATTGGCGATGCCGCCGGAGACAGTGCTGTTCTGAACGGAAATGCCGGTGGCGTTGGCGTTCCCGCCGATCGCATTGATCGTGCCAGTATTGGTGATGCCGCCGGAGACGGTGCTGCCGACGGAGACGGTGCTGTTGTTCTGAACGAGAATACCGATGGCTCGACTCCCGCGCTGGACGTTGTTGGTCCCACCGTTAGCCGTAATCGTGCCACCATTGGTGATGCCGCCCGAGACGGTGCTTCCGGTGACTACAATTCCAGTGCCGAAATTGCTGTTCGCTCCATTGGCGGTGATCGTGCCCGTATTGGTGATGCCGCCGCCGATCGTGCTGTTGGTCACCGCGAGCGCCGCTGTGTTGGTGCCGACCAGCGTCCCCGGGCTGATCGTCCCCGCGTTGGTCACCGCGCCCGTGACGGTCGAGCCGTTGATCACGATCGAGGTGGTGGCGTTGCCGGCGGGGTTCGTGACCGTGGCGACGGTCTGGTTCGTGATCGTCTGCCCCGCCTTCGCGGGCGCCGCGAGAAGCAGCGCCGCGATCGAGGTGCCGGCGAGCAACGAGGAGGCGGCGAGGCGCAAGATGCGGCCACGGCTTTTCGGGTCGAGCGGCAAATTTGGCATCAGAAGCCCCTTTCGAGTTCGAGCACACGAGCGTTCCACTCTTGGACTCAATTAGATGAGGGGCCTCGCGACGTAAAGCCAAATGCTAATTGTACGTAAAATTTTCCAAACGGGCCGCCCGCCTCGCCCGGCGAACCGATTTGCCCCTGGCCCCCACCTCCGCTCTTTCCCGCGAAAGCGGGAACCCAGACTTCCATGCAAGCCAGATCCCACGGGAAGGCCTGGTTTCCCGCCTTCGCGGGAATGAGCGGAAACGGAGTCGCCTTACGCCACGCAATCAAGCCGCCTTCGCGAGGCCGCCGCGCCGTTCGATGAAGCCGGCGATCTCCTGCGCCCCGTGGCCCTTGCGCAATTCGGTGAAGACGAACGGCTTTTGCCCGCGCATGCGACGCGAAATCCCGCTCCATGACCGCGAGATCGGCGCCGACATGAGGGGCGAGATCGATCTTGTTGATGACGAGGAGGTCGGAGCGTGTGATGCCCGGGCCACCCTTCCTCGGGATCTTCTCGCCTTGCGCCACGTCGATGACATAGATCGTGAGATCGGCGAGCTCGGGCGAGAATGTCGCCGCGAGATTGTCGCCGCCCAATTCGATCAAGATGAGATCGAGCCCCGGAAACCGCCGCTTCATCTCCTCGATCGCGGCAAGGTTGATCGAGCAATCCTCGCGGATGGCCGTATGCGGGCAGCCGCCGGTCTCGACGCCCATGATGCGGTCGAGCGACAAGGCCTGGGCGCGCGCCAGGATCTCGGCATCCTCCTTGGTATAGATGTCGTTCGTGATGGCGGCGATTTCGTAGCGCTCGCGCAATCGCTTGCACAAATGCTCCATCAGCGCGGTCTTGCCTGAGCCGACCGGTCCGCCGATGCCGACCCGCAAGGGGCCATGAGGAGAGGAAGAGGACATTCGCGAGGGCTCCCGGATGAGGCGCGATCAGGAAAAGCAAGGCTCATGCCGTGGGCGTCCGCCGGCATGATGAATTCATCACGAACGAAACAACCGCGTATACTGGGTTTCGTGCCGAAGCGAGGCAATATCCGAGCGAAATGTCGCGGCCCCGAGATCCTCGAGATTCGCACGGGCGGCCAGCGCCGCCGCTCCGCGCGCCGGTTTCGCGAGGGAAGCGATGATTTTTTGCGCTTCCGTCTGACCGACCGTGCCGAGCCGCACCGCGGCCGAAACGAGGTTGGAGCCAGATTGCAACGCGTAAGCCGCAAGCGAGGGCGAAAGCTTCAAGCCATGCGCGAAGAGCGCGGCCCCAAAGGCGACCGGGTAGGCGATTTCGGCCGAGGGGTCGAGGATGATGTCGTCCAGCATCGGGCTCGGCCAGGCCGCGCGCAGCGTATCCATGAAGGAGCGGCCTTGCTGGGTGGTCTCGAGGTGGCGCTCCCTCGAAGGCGAAAGCGCGAGGGCGAGCTCGGAAACCTGTCGGAAACGATCCTGGTCGCCCGCTCCGAGGGAATTTGCCGAGCAGGCGGCGAGAATGAGATCGGTGCGAATCGATCCATGCCGCATCAGCTCCAGGACCCAGGCGAGAAGCGTCGTCCCGTCGCGCACATCCCCATCCGCGACCACCCTCTCGAGGCCATGGCTATAAGCGAAGGCGCCGGTCGGAAAGGACGGCGAAAGCCAGGAAAAGAGCGCAAGATGGCGGCTGTTCGGGCTGCTTTTCATGGCGACGGAACGATCGTCGCCAATCTTTCGAGGTCGATATTTCCCCCGCAGATCGCGAGCACGACCTTGTCTTTCGTGGTGAAGCCCCAATCCCTGCGCCGGCGAAACCCGGCGAGCGGGGCCGCTCCCGCGCCTTCGGCCAAGAGCTTGCACCGCGACAACAGGAAGCGGATCGCGTCCGCGATCTCGTCCTCGGTGACCAGGATCACCTCCTCGACCTCCTCACGGATGATCGGCAGGCATGACTTGCCGACGATGGGCGGCGCGAGACCATCGGCCAATGTCTTGCCGTTCATGACCTGGACGGGATGACCCTCGCGCAGCGCCTGTGTGGCGCATGAGGCAAGCTCGGGTTCCACACCGAAGATGCGCGCCGAGCTCTTCGACGCGCGAAGCGCCATCGCAAGGCCGCCGACCAGCCCGCCGCCACCGATGCCGCAGAAGATCGCCGCGACGTCCGGCACATCCTCCAGGATCTCGAGGCCGAGCGAAGCGTGCCCCTCCATCAGGGCTGCGTCGTCATAGGACGGCACATAGACGAGCCCTTGCGCCTCGACCTCC
Source organism: uncultured Alphaproteobacteria bacterium (assembly GCA_963713805.1). Classification (GTDB taxonomy): domain Bacteria; phylum Pseudomonadota; class Alphaproteobacteria; order Rhizobiales; family Beijerinckiaceae; genus GAS188. The sequence continues at coordinate 6,653 of CAVQNF010000024.1, forward strand.
GCCATGCATCGCGCAAAGGTTTCGGCGGCGTTCTTGCCGTCAAGGATGACCTCGCCGCCATAGCCCCTCGTCGCCGCGATCTTCGCGGGGCTCGCGGCTTCGGGCATCGCGATCACCGCGCGCGTGCCGACGATGCGCGCCGCGTAGGCGAGCCCCTGCGCCGCGTTGCCGGCCGAGAAGGTGATCACGCCTCTGCGAAGATCGGCTTCCTTCATCGTGAGCAGGCGATTGAGCATGCCGCGCGGCTTGAACGAGCCGACCTTCTGGAACAGCTCGGCCTTGAGGAAGACATTGCAGCCCATCTCGTCCGAAAGGGTCGACGACTTGAAGAGCGGCGTCCTGGTCACATGGGCGCGGATGCGCTCATGAGCCGCCTGAAGGCGCGTCAAATCATGCATCTCGATTCCCTCATCGGCGTTGTTCTCGTGAAATAGCCCGATCAACGGCCCGGTGGACGGCGCGCGTCCGGCGACGTCTCGTCGCCGGCTTGGACGGCGTGACGGCGTTCGCTCCTGCGCGGCATCGCCATCGGCGTTCGAATCGGGGTCGGAAGGATGCTCGTGATCATGGCGGGCGTGGCCATGCTCGTAGGCGCCGCGCTCCGGTCGGAAGGGGCGCGTCACGGAACGCGTGGCGAGGCCGAGACCGCGCAGCATCCCGACGAGGACATGATCCGTCGCGACATAGATCGCTTCGCCGGTGATCTCGGCGGGTGTGTGCCGATTGCCCAAATGCCAGGCGGCGCGCAAGAGCCGCGCCGGATTGTCGGACGCGATCTCGACGAGCTCTTCGGGCGCGGCGACCACGCGCACGAGGCGCCCATCGTCGAGCTTCAGCGCGTCGCCGTCCTCGAGCCGCTCGGGCTTCTCGAGATCGAGCAGAACCTCGAGCCCGCGGGCGCAAGAGAGCACCGCGCGGCGGCGATATCGATCTTCATGATCGAGCGTGACCGTGTCCACGACCTGATCGGCCTTCACCGCCACGGAACGGGTGATCGAGCTCGCACGGATCGGCGGTCCCATCGTGTCTTCGCTCCCGAACAAGCTCGCGCAAAACGGTAGGTTCGCCCGCCCGACCGGTCAAGACTGCGCATCGCAGATCGGACATGGAGGGCGATCGTCGGATTCCATGTCTGCGGCGTTCGTCTCGGATGGGTGCGATTGCGACGGTGACAGAAGGCTTTACGTCCTCAGACCGCGCGTGGCCTGTTGACGAGAACGATCCCGCCGAGAACGAGCGCGACAGCGAGGATGAGGCCTGGCTCCATGGCGTCCCCGAGCAGGAAATGGCCGGCCAGCACGCCCATCAAGGGGGTCACGAAGGTGAAGGCCGACATTTCGCCCGAGTGATATCGGGCCAGCAGCCAATACCACACGAGATAGGTGAAGCCCGCGACCCAGATCATCTGGTAGAGAAGGCTCGCGGCCGGCACGAAAGACAGCTTCCTCGGCAAGCTCTCGCCCGAGACCAGCGCCGCGAGCGCGAGCAGCACCGCCGAGACGAAGAGCTGGTACAGAAGAACTTTGGCGGCCGGAGCGCTTCGCAGCCTCGTCGCCTTGACGATCAAGGTCAGCGCGCCCCAAAAAGCGCCTGCCAGCAAGGTGAGCACGTCGCCCACCACCGTCATCATCCCCTGCCGCGTCGAGACGCCGAGGGCGATCGCGACCCCGAGGAAGGAGAGGGCGAGACCGATCCATTGGTTGAACCGCAGGCGCTCCTGCGGCAAGAAGACGGTTGCGCCCAGCGCCACGACGCGGTGTAGAGAAAGAGCGCCGCGTGGCTGGCGCTCGTCCATTGCAGGCCGATAAAGAGCGCCAGGAACTCGAGCGCGAAAACCACGCCGGCGGCGATGCCCGGCCACAAGGTGCCGTCGCGCCGGAAGATGCTCGGATTTCGCCACCAGCACCACCCCCCGATGATGAGGGTGCCGCCGATCGAGCGGATCGCCGCCTGGGTGATGGGCGGTACCTCGGCGAGCGCGAGTTTCGCCAGAACCTGCTGCACGCCCCAGCTCGCGCAACAGACGAACATCAAGGAGAGCGCGACGCGGTCAAGGGAGCGTGCGTGGAGCATGAGTTGAGGGCTCGAGGTTCAGAGGGAATGGCAGGAGGGAGTTTCGAGCGCTTAAGCTTGGCTCAGCCGCGACGCATGGCGAACAAGATGGTCATGCCGATCAAGGTCAGCACACCCGCGGTGAACGACAGCCATAAGGCGACCGCGAGGCCGGCGCGCTCGAACAAGGCGGCGTAGGCGAGCGGCGCGAGCGCGAAGGCGACATTCTGAAAGCCGGCCAGCAGGCCGCTGGCGCGCCCGTAGCTGCGCGAGCCGAAGAGCGCGAGCGGGATCATCACGCGCGCGAGGCTCATCGAGCCGCTCGCCACGCCATAGACGATCATGAAAATCGCCGGAGAGCCTCCGGCGAAGCCCGTCAATGAAATCGCGAATGAAATCGCCAGCAGCGTCGAAGCGATCATGCCGGTGAGCAAGGGCGAATGGCGCGAGCCCATGGCGAGGTCGATCAGGCGCGAGCTCACCTGCAGCACGCCGAGCAGCGAGGCGAGCGAAATCGCTTCGACCCGCTCCGCGCCGAGATGCCGCAGCAGGTCGACGATATGGACGGAGAAGTCCCAGGAGATGAAGCCGCTGAGGCACATGCAGGGGACGAGGATGAGGAGCGCGACCTTGTGGAGCGAGGCAGAGATCCCCTCCTGCACAGGCCGCGCCGGAAGCGCGTCGAGCGAGGGCGCGATCCTCCTCCGCAGGAGCCATGAATGAAAGGGCGCGCTGATGAAAAGATGCAACGCGGCCAGCAAGAAACAGGTCATGCGCCAGCCGAATGCCCCGTCGAGAAAGCTCAAGCTCGGCCAGGCGACCGAAGACGCCACGCCCGTGAACAGCATCAGGACCGTCATGGCGCGTCGCGCGCTTGCGCCGGCGAGCTGCGCGACCGCGACGAAAGCCGAATTGGTCAACAGCATGGAGCTCGCGACGCCCATCACGACCCAGGCGAAGAGGTAGCTCTTCAGGTCGAAGGACAAGCCTATCAAGGTGAGCGCCAAGGCCGCGAGAACCGAGCCCGAGGTCATGATGACGCGCGCGCCACCGCGGTCGAGCCTGCGGCCGAGCCAGGGCGCAAGCGAGGCGCTGACGAGCAGCATCACGGTCACGCCCGCGTAGACGATCTCTTCCGACAGGCCCGTGTCGCGCGAAATGTCGCTTGCGAGGATGGTCGGGAGATAGAAGGTCGTGCCCCAACCGACGATCTGGCCGGCGCCGAGGCCACCGATCAGTCGCGCAAGCGGAAGATGCGCGGCAAAGCTGGTGGTCCTTACGAGCGACATCGGCTTGTTCTTGGTGGCATCTTCTCGGTCGGTTGGCCTGCGTTTCGGCTCTCGGCATCGCGCGGCGGATGCGCCGCACGATTCTCCGCAAGCCCGGTCTCGAACTTTGTGAAAAGATGACGCGACAATACGGAGCGCAAGCGCCGCGCCCATCCGCCTCGGCGCCTCTCTGCTCTACAGGAGAAAAGAGGCTCGCGCCATGCGCTCACCATGGCGCCTTCGCAGGGCAGTATCCCTCCTTGCGCATCTCGCAGGGGATCGGACGCTCGGCGAGGTCACAGATGCGAATAGGCGCTTCGCTCGAGGGTAAGCTCTCGGCCCGACTTCGTCACCGTGACCTGTCCCGCCTCGCCGGGAGAGGTTTCACCCACCCATGCCGCGGGGACGCCTTTCGCCTCGCATGCGGCGCTGAAGCGCGGCCAGGAATTTCGATCGAGCGTCAGGAGAAGCTCATAGTCATCGCCACCGGCGAGGATGGTGTCGAGCAGCGCCGGATCGACAGCGAGCGCCTGGCGCGCCGCCGGGGACAAGGGAACGCGATCCGCATCGATATTCGCCGCGAGGTGGGAAGCCCGGCACAATCTTTCGAGATCGCCGACGAGGCCGTCCGATATGTCCATCGACCCGCGCGCGTGGCGGGCGACCTCGGCGGCGAGCTCGGTGCGCGGTTGCGGCAACAGGTAGCGGGAGGCGAGATGCTCGCGCGCGGAAGGCGCGAGCGCCCATCCGCCGGCGCGCTCGGGCTCGACCCTCTGCACGAGACCGAGCGCCGCGTCGCCGATCGTGCCGGTCACGGCAATGAGATCGCCCGGCCGCGCGTCAAGCCGCGTGGGCATGCGGCCGGGTCGCACCGCGCCGACGAGCGTGATCGAGACGCTGAGCGGCCCCGGCGTCCGCGTGGTATCGCCGCCGAGCAGCGGGACACCGAAGCTTTGGCAATCCTTCGCCAGCCCCTCGAAGAAGCGAGCGAGCCACGCCTGATCCAGGCTCGGCGGCAAGGCAAGCGTCATCAGGAAGCCGATCGGTTTCGCGCCCTTGGCCGCAAGATCGGAGAGATTCATGCGCAAGGCCTTGCGGGCGAAGAGATCGGGCGCATCCTCCGGAAAAGCGTGCACTCCCATCACGATCGCATCTGCCGTCAGGACGAGCTCATGTCCTCTCGGCGGCACGAGGCGAGCGGCATCATCCTTGAGATCGAAGGCGCCTTCGCCCGCGAGCGGCCGAATGAGACGCGCGATGAACTCGTCCTCGGCCGAGGGCGGCCGCGCTCTCATCGAGGGGCCTCACCGCGCATGCGCCTTCGGCTTCATCTCGTCCGCGCGCAGGCGCCGCGCCACGGCATCGAGCGCGCCATTGATGAACTTGATCTCCGCGTCGTCGTGAAAGCTCGTCGCCACGTCGAGATAGGCGGCGATCGTGGAGGCGACCGCAACGTCGCGCCGATGCGACAATTCATAGGCGCCGGCGCGCAGGATGGCGCGTGAGACAGCCTCGAGGCGCGCGAGACGCCAATTCTCGGCAAGCGTCTCATCGAGCGTGCGGTCGATGACCGCCTGCTCGCGCAGCACGCCGGAAACGAGATCGCGGAAGAAGCCGCGATCGACCTCGCCCGCGTCGATGCCCTCGACCTCTCGCTCGATCCAATGGTTCTCGAATTCGCCCATGGTCTCCAGGATGCCCTTGCCGGCGACATCCATCTGATAAAGCGCCTGCACGGCCGCGAGCCGCGCCGCGAGCCGCGTCGCGCCGCCCTTGCTCATCGCACGGGCTCCACGACGGCGAAGCGCTTGAGCGCGAGCACGGCGAGCGCGGCTCGAGCAGCACCGCCGCCCTTGTCGAGGCGTCCGGGCTCGGCACGTTCCAGGGCCTGCGCCTCGGTTTCGACCGTCAGGATACCATTGCCCAGCGGCAATCTCCGCTCGATCGAGATGTCCATGAGGGCACGCGCGCTCTCGCCGGCCACGATATCGTAGTGGCTGGTGTCGCCGCGAATGACGCAACCGAGCGCGACCGCCGCATCATAAGGAGCTCCGCGCTCGGCCGCGGCATCGAGCGCGATCACGATCGCCGCGGGGATTTCGAGTGCCCCCGGCACCGTCAGCACGTCGCAACGGACCCCTGCCTTTTCGAAGGCGGCAAGCGCGCCTCTCAGCAGCGCATCGGCAATATGCGGATAGAAGCGCGCCTCGATGATGAGGCAGCGCGCGCCTTCGAGGCGGGGACCATCTTTCGTCCCACGGCGGGGCTCGCGCTTCATCGGATCACCAGGTCGTTTCGACCCTGTTCGAGTGAGGGCCGATTTACCTAGCCCCCACCCTTGACCTCGGCAAGTCTCGCCGCATAGCGGGCCATGAGGTCGACCTCGAGGTTCAACCGGTCCCCCGCTATCCGCTCGCCGAAGGTCGTGACCGATAAGGTGTGCGGTATGAGCAGAACCGAGAACCTCGTTCCCGCGATCGAATTCACCGTGAGCGAAACCCCGTCGAGCGCCACCGAACCTTTGCGCGCGATGAAAGCCGCGGCATCCGCGGGCGCCTCGATGGTGAAGCGAGCCGTCGCGCCCCAGGGATCGTTCTTCGCCGTGACCTCCTCGCGCGCCACGATCCTCGCCGTCGCGTCGATATGGCCGGTCACCAGATGGCCGCCGAGCTCGTCGCCGATCTTCAGCGAGCGCTCGAGGTTGACCTTTGTGCCTTGCGTCCATTCGCCCAGCGTCGTCAGAGCGAGCGTCTCCGCCGCGGCCTCGACCTCGAACCAGGAGCCGCTCGACCGATCCCCCTTGGCGACCACCGTGAGGCATGGTCCCGCGCATGCGATCGAAGCCCCGATGGCGATGGTTTCGTCCGCATAGGCCGAATGAATGCGAATGCGCTTCAGCGTGCCTTGCCGGCCGCCGATCTCGGCGACCTCCCCGATATCGCTCACGATGCCGGTGAACATGCCATCGGTCTCACATATCGGAGAAGTCGGTCCTCGCCGAACTTCAGCGGCTGGTCCGCAATGACGAAACGCCCCGAGATCGCTTCCGCGAGCGTGGGGCCGAGCGCCGCGCGTCCGGGATGGCCGAGCGCTCGCGCCGACGAGATGGAAACGAATTCGTCGATCAGATCCGCTTTCGCGAGCTCCTCGGCGAGCGATGGTCCGCCTTCGCAAAGCAATCTCGTCACCCCCTTGGCGCCGAGCACCTGCATGGCGTCGCCGATTTCGACGCGGCCGAGCCCGTTCACCCGCACGCGAAGAACCACGACGCCGGCCGCGGCCAGGCGAGCTTCCTCGTCGCGAGACGCTTCTTCGCCGGCAATGATCCAGCTCGGGGTGCCGCGTGCCGAGACGACGATGTGCGCCGCCGAGGGCGTGCGCAGATGCGTGTCGAGCACGACGCGGATCGGGCTTCGTCCTTCAAGCCCGGGCAAACGGCAAGTGAGCTTCGGATCGTCGGCAAGCACGGTGCCGACGCCGACCATGATCGCGTCCGAGCGCGCCCTCAGGAGATGCGTCTGCGCATTCGCGATGGCGCCGCTGATGGGGAGCGGCGCGCCGCTCGCCGAAGCCGCGAAACCGTCCGCCGTCATGGCGAGCTTGAGCGTCACGAAGGGCCGGCCGGCGGTGACGCGCATGATGTGGCCCGCATGCAGCGCGCGGCACTGCGGTTCCAAAACGCCCAAGCCGACCTCGATGCCGGCCCGGCGAAGTCCCTCGATGCCCCTGCCGGCGACGCGCCGATCGGGGTCCTCGACCCCGCACACGACGCGCGCCACGCCGGCCGCGATCACGGCCTCAGCGCAAGGCGGCGTGCGTCCATGATGAGCGCATGGCTCGAGCGTCACGAACAAGGTCGCGCCGCGCGCCCGCTCGCCCGCCGCGTCGAGCGCGATCCGCTCGGCATGCGGGCGTCCGCCGGGAGCGGTCACGGCGCGCGCCAGGATGATGGGATGATCGCTTCTCTCATCGACGAGGACCGCGCCGACCGACGGGTTCGGCGCGGTGAGACCGAGATGGCGTTCGCCCAGCGCCAGCGCCTGGCGCATGAAGGCGCCATCCATCGGGCTCTCGCGACTTCGGGCCCGAGGCGCGAGGGGACGAGCCTGGGCGCTCACGAACTCCTCTCGGCCCCGCCCACGGGTGCTGCCTCGGCTGCCAGCTCGTCGATCAGCTCTTCGAAATCGCGCGTTTCGCGGAAATTGCGATAGACCGACGCAAAGCGAACATAGGCGACACTGTCGAGCGCTTTGAGGCCGTTCATGACCAATTCGCCGATGGTTTCGCTCGGCACCTCACTCTCTCCCGAGCTTTCGAGCTGACGCACGATGCCGTTGACCATGCGTTCGATCGCCTCCGTCTCGACGGGCCGCTTGCGCAGCGCGATCTCGAGCGAGCGCATGAGCTTGTCCCGGTCGAAGGGCTCGTGCGCGCCGTTGTGCTTGATCACCGTGAGCTCGCGAAGCTGGACGCGCTCGAAAGTCGTGAAACGTCCGCCGCAGGCCGGACAGACGCGCCGGCGCCTGATCGCGGCGTTATCGTCCGAGGGCCGCGAATCCTTCACCTGCGTGTCGAGGCCGCCGCAATAAGGACAGCGCATGAAGCTTCGCGGCTCCCGTTCCTACGTGTAAATCGGGAAGCGGCGCGTGAGCGCAAAGACGCGCTCCCTGACGGCCGCTTCGACCGCGCCATTGCCCTCCTCGCCAGTCCTCTCCTCGCCAGCCCTCTCCTGGCCAGTCCTCTTCTCGCCATGTCGGCGCAAGCCGTCGAGCACATCGGCGATGAGGCGGCCGATTTCCTCGAATTCCGTGGCACCGAACCCACGCGAGGTGCAGGCGGGGGAGCCGAGCCTGATTCCCGAGGTGACCGCCGGCTTTTGCGGATCGAAGGGCACGCCGTTCTTGTTGCAGGTCACATGGGCGCGAGAGAGCGCAGCTTCCGCCGCCTTGCCGGTGAGCGCCTGGGCGCGCAAATCGACGAGCAAGAGATGATTATCCGTGCCCCCGGTGACGAGGTCATAGCCCCTCGACTTGAGTGATTTTCCAAGCACAGCAGCATTTTCCACCACGGCCTTGGCGTAAAGCTTGAACTCGGGTTCGAGCGCTTCCGCGAAAGCCGTCGCCTTCGCGGCGATCGCATGCATCAGCGGTCCGCCCTGAAGGCCCGGGAAGATCGCCGAATTCACCTTCTTCGCGATTTCGGCGTCGTTCGTCAGGATCATGCCGCCGCGTGGGCCGCGCAAGGTCTTGTGCGTCGTCGTGGTCACGACATGGGCATGCGGGAAGGGGCTCGGATGCGCACCCCCGGCCACGAGCCCGGCGAAATGCGCCATGTCGACCATGAAGAAGGCGCCGACCTTGTCGGCTATGGCGCGAAAGCGCGCGAAATCGAAATGGCGGGCATAGGCCGAGCCGCCGGCGATGATCAGCTTCGGCCGGCTTTCCGTCGCCAGGCGTTCGACCGCGTCCATGTCGATCCGGTTGTCGCTCTCGCGCACGCCGTAGCTCACGACCTTGAACCAGCGCCCCGACATGTTGACGGGCGAGCCGTGCGTGAGATGGCCGCCGGCGTTGAGATCGAGCCCCATGAAAGTTTCGCCGGGCTTCATCAGCGCCAGGAACACGCCCTGATTGGCTTGGCTGCCCGAATTGGGCTGCACATTGGCGAAGCCGCAGCCGAACAATTTACAGGCACGTTCGATCGCGAGATTCTCGGCGATATCGACGAATTGGCAGCCGCCGTAATAGCGCCGGCCAGGATATCCCTCCGCATATTTATTGGTCATTATCGAGCCTTGCGCCTCGAGCACGGCGCGCGACACGATATTTTCGGAAGCGATCAGCTCGATTTCCTCGCGCTGCCGGTTCAGCTCGAGATCGATCGCGCGGGCGATCTCGGGATCGACCTTCGCGAGCGGCGCGGAAAAAAAGCTGTTCGAGCGTTGGACGGCGAATTCCTTCGGCTGCGCGGTCATATCCGTCCTCGTCCGACTGTCGGGAAATGAAGCGCCCCGATACCATGGGCGGCTCTTGCGGCCAAGAGAAGCTTAAGATGAAGCTTGAGATGAAGCTTGGGATGAAGATGGCCAACGCCGCTCGGGCGCCGAAGCCTTCGTAGCGGAGCCTACCGTAGCCTTCGCCCGTTGCTCCATCGCGGCCGCCACCCTATAGATGCGCGTCGAAGAGCGGCGCCCTCTCACGGCGCCCAAGCGGATATCAGGCAAGGTTAGGCCAGGAACACATCATCGATGCTCAGCGGAATGCGCAAAGCCCAGCAGGGCTGGCTCGGCAAGATCATCGTCACGGTGATGTTCGGCTTCCTCATCCTGAGTTTCGGGATTTGGGGCATAGGCGATATTTTCCGCATCTCGCATCGTGAGGTGGTGGCGAGCGTCGGTTCGAGCGACATCACCACGCTCGCCTATCGAGACGCCTTCCAAAGCGAGCTGCAGCGGGTGTCCGGCCAGGCGCGCCGCAATGTCACGACCGCCGAAGCGCTCTCGGCGGGCGTCGATCGGCAGGTGCTTTCGAGCCTCGTGGCGGATGCCGCGCTCGATCAGAAGGCAAAGCAGCTCGGCCTGGCGCTGTCGGATGCCACCATTGCGCGCGCGGTATTTTCGGACCCGACCTTCAAGAATCCCGAAGGCAATTTCGATCCGGCGCGTTTCGGCGAGGCGCTCCGTCAAAGCGGCTATACCGAAGCGAGCTTCCTGCGCGAGCAGCGCGGCCTCTATCTTCGCCGTCAGGTCGCCGATGCGATCGCGGGCGCCCCGCCGATCCCTCAAATGATGCTTGATGGGCTGCATCGTTTCGGAGCCGAGACGCGCTCGGTCGATGATTTCGTGCTGCCGCCCGCCGCGGCCGGCGAGATCGCGACGCCGGACGATGCCGCGCTGAGCGCCTTCTATGAGGGACGAAAGCAGGAATTCGCCGCCCCCGAGTATCGTTCGCTGGTGCTTCTCGCGCTCGATCCAAAAACGCTCGCCCAGCCCGACAGCATCACCGAAGCGGAGGCGCGCACCGAATATGAGAAGGAAAAGGCGACGCGCTTCACCACCGTCGAGAAGCGCGGCATCGAGCGCATTCCCTACAAGGACGAGGCGCAGGCGCAGGCGGACGCCGCGAAGATCGCCGCCGGGGCGAGCTTCGACGAGATTGCCGCGGCACGAGGCCTCACCGGCGAGGATCTGTCCCTCGGGTCGATGACCAAGGATGCGCTCGATGATCCGAAGCTCGCGGATGCGGCCTTCTCGCTCCAGCAAGGCGTGCCTTCGGGCGTCGTCGATACGAAATTCGGGCCGGTGATCTTGCGCGTCACGGCGATCGAGCCGGCGATCGTCAAGCCTTTCGAGGATGTGCTGGCCTTGCTGCGCGTCGAAATCGCGACGGCCCGCGCGAAGACCGGCCTACGGGATCTGCGGGACAAGATCGAGGATCAGCGCGCCTCGGCGAAGCCCGTTGCCGAGATCGCCGCCACGCTCAATGTGCCCGTGCTGAAGGTCGATGCGGTCGACGCTTCGGGCAACGGCAAGGACGGCAAGCCGGTTGCCGGCATTCCCGACAAGGACGTGGTTCTCAAGGCGGCGTTCCAATCGGAGGTCGGCGGCGACAATGACGCCGTGTCGCTCCGCGACGGCGGCTATCTCTGGTACGACGTGACGAACATCGAGCATGCCCACGACCGGCCGCTTGCCGAGGTCAAGGACGAGGTGGTGAACGCCTGGACGGCCGATCAGCGCTCGGTGGCGGTCGCCAAGAAGGCGGCCGATTTCGTCAAGCGCATCGAGGGCGGGACGCCGATTGCCGAGATCGCGGCTGAAGCCAAGCTCGAGGTGAACAGTGTCGAGGGCGTCACCCGGTCCGCGACCCCGCCCGGCCTTTCGCCTGCCGCCGTCAACGCCGTGTTTGCCGTGAAGTCGGATGGCGCCGGTTATGCGCTCGGCGCGGATGGCCTCAGCCGCATCGTCTTCAAGGTGAAGTCGGCGACGCTGCCCCCCGCCGACCCGAGCCGGTCGGCTGCCCTCACGCCGCGCCTCGAGACGGCGCTCGAAGACGACATCATGCAAGCCTATGTGCAAAAGCTGGAAGCCGATTTGGGCACCTCGATCGACGAGGCAGCGGCGAGGAACGCGGTGCGCGGGGGCGCCGAGGGGCCTTAAGCAAGATATTTCTTCAGCGGCTCCCAATACATCTTATGCCAGCCGCCCTCGAGATGTTGAGCGTTGCCTACCGCTCGATCTCGCTGCCTGTCTCGGCATCAGGCGCGGCATCGAGAGCCGGCGCGATGAGGTCCACGGCCTCATGAACCCGCACCGAACCCCGATGCGCGCCGAATAAGGAACCCGCGCGAGCGCTCTCCTCCAGCAACCGCCGCATGGCCAAAGCCACCGCTTCGGTCTTGTTGCCCTGCGTCAGCCTTTGGACGGCTTCCTCGATAAGGGCGACGACTTCCGGACGATTGCTGGTAACCACATGAGCCATAGCGGTGCCTTATCATTATCCACGCGCACCGTCACGAATTCCGGGCGCGAAGCGCCTTCTGGGGCCTCGGCGCCACGCGGACCCTATGCAATCTTGCCTCCGAGCTCGTCCTCGACATGGGCGCGCACGATCTCGTCGAAGGAACTCTCGGCCGCAAAGCCGAGCCTCGAGGCGCGGATGGGATCGAAGCGCTCGGGCCAGCCGGCGACGATGCGAGTGATCACGGGATCGGGCTCGCGCCGGATCAGCTTCGCCGCCTTCGCGCCGGCGATGCGTTCGAGCGCCGCGATCTGCTCGGCGACCGTGACGCAGACGCCGGGCATCGAGAGAGAGCGCCTCGGCCCGATGGCGCTCGTATCCATGCTCGCCGCATGCAGGAGGAAGTTCACCGCCGCACGTGGCGACGCATGCGTGTGACGCACGGTTTCGGGCACAGGCAGCACCACTTCCTTGCCGGCGAGCGGCTCACGGATGATGTTCGAAAAGAAGCCCGAGGCCGCCTTGTTGGGCACGCCCGGCCGCACGCAGATCGTCGGGAAGCGCAAGCCGACGCCGTCAAGAAAGCCGCGGCGCGTATAATCGGCGAGCAGCAGCTCTCCTATCGCCTTTTGCGTGCCGTAGCTGGTGAGCGGGGTGAGATGGAATTCGTCGGGAATGGTCTGCGGAAAGGGCGCACCGAACACCGCGATCGAGGAGGCGAAAACGAACCGGGGCTTGTAGCCCGCGCCGTTCTTGCGCACCGCTTCGAGAAGATTGCGCGTGCCGTCGAGGTTGACGCGATAGCCCTTGTCGAAATCGCTCTCGGCTTCGCCTGAGACGATCGCTGCAAGGTGCAGGATCAGCTCCGGCCGCTCCTTCACCAGGCTTTCGGCGACGCCCGAGGCTGCGATGTCGTCGGCGCGCGCTTCGATCCTGAACGCGGCTTTGGGGGGCGTGGGCGCGACGACGTCCGTGAGGGTCATCCTCTCGACATGCGCTCCCTCGATACGGCCGTCGCGCGCCACCCGCTCCACGAATTTGCGCCCGATCATGCCGGCCGCGCCGGTCACGAGAACATGCATTTTTGCTTCCTCCGATGTCGACCTGCATCTGCGGAGTCTCGGGCCGTTCGGTCAAGCGCCTCGCCCATGCGTGCGGAGAATGAAACTCGCTGCGACAGCAACAAGCCATGCGAAATTCCAGGAATGCTCTCAGTTTCGCCACACTCCGACGCAAGGTCGCCGCGTCCGGGCTGGGTAGTGCGGGCATCCCCCCAAAACCAGCAAGGATATATTTGATGCAGAAAATGATGGCCGTTGTTCTCGCCGCCTCTCTCGTCCCCCTCGGAGCAGAAGCAGGAAGCTGGATCGGAAGGGCTTCCTACTATTCCGGCTACTCCGGCAACAAGACGGCGAGCGGAGCGAGTTTTCATTCGACCGGCCTCACCGCGGCGCATCGGACGTTGCCCTTCGGCACGCCCGTCAAAGTCACCAATCTCGAGAATGGACGCTCGGCCGTCCTGGTCGTGAACGACCGCGGACCCTTCGTTCGCGGACGCGTGATCGACGTCTCCTCGCATGCGGCGCAGATTCTCGCCTTCCGCAATCAAGGGGTTGCTCGCGTGCGGGTCGATACCGTCAGGGATTGATCCAGGCCCGACCCGAATTGGGCCTGCGCTCTCGGCAGATTCCCTTCCGTCGTGACCTCGATGGATCCAGCGCGGCCGGAACAGCTCACGTTGCCGTGGAGCGCTCGCTGCGCGAAAGGAAATCCTCGAGCGCCGCAATCTCGTGCTTGCCGCCGGAATAGTCGGCGGCGAGCCGCGCATAAAGACGCGCCACGCCTCGAAATATCGTCGCGGCTGCGTCATCGTCGTCAAGAAAGGCGGCGATCTCCTCCATTTCGGCGACCCAGCGGTAGGCCTTCGGATACATCTGCGGAAGCGCTTTTGAAAAACGCGCCAGAAGGGCCGGCTGGCTATTGGCGAGCTCCTTCCGCAGAGCCTCGCCGGCACCTTCGCGGCTCGCCGCGAGCAGCATCGCCGCCCCGATCCCGGACAGCCCCTTCGTGATGCCGGCATAGGACATCTTGAGCGCGGAAGCCGCTCCGAGCGGCGCGTCGAGGACCTTGACGCAAAGTCCGTATTTTCCAAGCTCCGCGAAGCGCGCCGCCAGCTCCCCGCAAGCATAGAAGCTCGGGCCTTCCTCGCCTTCTCGCGGCGGAAGGCCGATGATGCCCGCGTCGATGACGTCCACCCCGGTCAATGTCGCGGCGATCTTTTTCACCGTGCGCGGACTCACCGCGTTGCAATCGACATAAAGCACGCGGAGGCTTCGCGCCGCGAGGCGTGGCGCCAAGCTTGCGGCAAGCGCGAGCGCTTCGCCGGGGGGCACGATCGAGAGCAGAAAATCCGCGCCGACGATCCGGTCGAGATCGACCGCGATCATGCCCGCGCGTTCCGCGCGCTTGCGGCTCGCGTCGCTTCGCCCGTCCAGCGAGGTCACAACTTCGAGGCCATGCTCGACGAGGCGTCGCCCGACCCCGGCCCCCATGTTGCCGGGCGCGATGATCGCGACTCTCGGCTTCATCGCAAACCCTCCTGCCATCGGCGCATCCGTGTTTGGCGCCGCGGCGCCCTGCCTCTTAGTGGATGATTGAAGCCGGGTGAAATCACTCCTGCGTCAAGACGCCAAAATATCTCAACGCGTTGGAGCCCGATCTTGCCGAAACGGCCCGCCGCACGCTCGTTGCGTAAGCATCAGCCCTGAACCCGCCTTCGAGCGAGGCACGGGCCCGCCTTAACGCGGTAACGCTCGCGTTCCACGCTTTTCTGCAAGAGCGAATTAACCGGACGCGGATACTGCAAGCCACCATGGCGATCTTCGATTTCCCCTCGCGAACAGCGTGGATCTTGCTGGCGATCACGGGCTCAGTTGCCTATGGAAGCCTCTCGGCAATGGGCGTCACCATCGAGGCCGGACGGCTCGGGCTCACCTTTGCGCTCGTCGTGATTTGCCTTGCGGCGAGCGTCTTCTATGCGCGAATAAGGCCGGACCGGCGCCTCTGCGTGGTAACGGCGGCGACCGCCTTCATCCTGGCGTTCGCGGCAACCACGGGTGTGCTGACCTATCCCGCCGCCGCGATCGGCGCTGCCACGCGCGACGGAACGTTCATGGCGTTCGAGCGCCTCGTCGGCATCGATTGGCCGGCGCTCGCCGACCGCATGAGCCGTTCCCCGCTCATCAATGCGAGCTTGACACTCGCCTATTTCAGCTCGCTACCGCAGATCGCCGTCACCGTCCTGGTCCTCGGGTATACGGACCGGCACGATCGCCTGGCCGCTTATCTATCGCTCCTCCCGATCACGCTCATCTGCACCATCGTGCTCTTCTCCCTGGCGCCCGCGCTTGGGCCCATCCCGAGCTACGGCATCGACGGTGATCTTTACGCGCGCCTCGGCCCCGGCGGAAAATCCTTCCTCGCAGACTTCGAAGCTTTGCGCCAAGGCCGGTTTGCCACTTTCGATCTGGCGAAAATGGAAGGCGTCGTGACCTTCCCCTCCTTTCACTGCGTGCTCGCCGTCTTGACGGCCTGGGCTCTCGCGCCGGTGCGTCGCATCGGAGGTCTCGCGATCGTCCTCAACGTCATGGTCGTGGCTTCGACGATCCCGGTAGGGGGCCATTACATCGCCGACATCCCGGCCGGGCTGGCCATCGCGTGTCTCGGCCTCGCACTCTGGACGAGGACCTCGTCAAGAGCCGCGCTCGCGCCCGCTCGTGTGGCGACAGCCCTGCGATAGCCGTCGCGCCGATCGCCTAACGCGGGAGGTTACAACAACGGTCGCGTGACCTCGCCGAGCCAGCGTGTCGTGTCGCGATCGAGGAAGGGGGAGAGCGCCGCGCGCACTCGTCCATGGTAGGCGTTGAGCCAAGCCGTCTCCGCGGGTGTCAGCAAGCCCGGGGCAACCAGGGAAAGGTCGATCGGCGCAAGCGACAAGGTCTCGAAGCCGAAGAATTCGCGGTCGGCCCCCTCGATATCGCGTTTCTCCACGAGGATCAGATTCTCGATGCGGATGCCGTATTCGCCGGCTTTGTAGTAGCCGGGCTCATTCGAGACGATCATGCCGGGCTCGAGCGGCACGTTGCCGAGCGCCGAGATGCGCTGGGGACCTTCATGCACGGAAAGATAGGAGCCGATGCCGTGGCCGGTTCCATGGTCGAAATCGAGCCCGATCTCCCAGAGCGGCCGACGCGCGAAGGCATCGATGCGCGCGCCCGACGTGCCCTTCGGAAAGACGGCCGTGGCGATGGCGATATGTCCCTTCAGCACGCGCGTGAAACGATCCTTCATTTCATCAGAGGGGGGGCCGACGGCGACGGTCCGTGTGATATCCGTCGTGCCGTCCTGATATTGGCCTCCTGAGTTGACGAGAAATATGCCGGGGGTGATCTTGCGGTTGGACGCGGTCGTCACGCGATAATGCGGGATCGCGGCATGGGGCCCTCCCCCCGCGATCGTGGGGAAGGAAAGCTGCTTCAGCAGGCCCGTCTCGAAACGGCATTCCTCGAGCTTCAGCGCCGCGTCGATTTCGGTGAGGTTGCCTTTCGGCGCCTCCCTGGCGAACCAGGCGAGGAAGCGCGTCACGGCGACGCCGTCCCGCAGGTGAGCCTGTCGCGAGCCTTCGATCTCGGTCGCATTCTTGATGGCCTTCATCAACGCGATCGGATCGCGACCGACGTCGGGCGTGCCACCGGCTTCCTTGATGGCGAGCCGCAGGCTTTCGCCCGCGGTCGCGCCGTCGAGACGAACGCGAGCCTTCGTGCCGCCGAGGCGACGAAGCTCCTCGTCGAAACGCGCCGGCTCCTCGACGTCGGAGAACTCGCTCAGCGCGGCACGTACCTCATTGTCGAGCTTGCGCCCGTCCACGAAAAGGCTCGGGCGGCCCGTGGTCGGCAGGATCGCGTAGCCGATGACGAGGGGCGTATAGGCAGCATCGCCTCCGCGGATGTTGTAGAGCCAGCACAGCGCATGCGGATCGCTGATCACGAGGGCGTCGAGCTTCTCCTTGGCGAGCGCCGCCTGGACGCGCTTGATCTTTTCGGCCGAGCTTTCGCCGGCAAACTTCGCATCGTGGAGCAGCACGGCCCCGCTCGGCGGCTCGGGACGATCCGTCCAGATCGCGTCGATGGGATTTGCGGCGACCGGCAGGAGCCGAGCTCCGGCGCGCGCGAGCGCCTTGCCGAGACGCTCGACGGCATCTGGTGTGTGAAGCGCGGGATCGAAGCCGATCGCCGCGTCCTTTGGGGCATGCTCGGCGAGCCACTCGTCGACCGAGACGTCGACGGTCGAGACCGGGCTGAAGGCCGTCTCATCCACCTCGGCATGCACCTGCAAGGTGTAGCGCCCATCGACGAAAACCGCCGCGACCTGCGGCAGGACGACACATAGCCCCGCCGATCCCGTGAAGCCGGTGAGCCAGGCGAAGCGCTCCTCCGATGCCGGCACATATTCGCTTTGATGCGCGTCGGCCTTCGGCACGAGAAAGCCGTCGAGCTTCGCCTCCTTTAGGGCGTGGCGCAGGGAGGAAAGCCGCCCCGGCCCTTTCGCGCGCTCGGAAGATTCCGCGAAGATCTGGAAGCGGCTGCGCGAGGGTTTCTCCTGCATCATCCCATCCCATCTGGCGTTGTTTCGTGTCCCTTCAGCCGCGCATGTTCCGCGGCCGCGTAGCGATCCGTCATGCCCGCTATATAGTCGGCGATGCGCCGAGCGCGACGGGCTTCATCCGCCTTTTCGAGCCCCTCCCCCCATTCGGCCGGCATGAGCTCGGGGTGCTCGAAGAAATGCGAGAACAGGTCGCGCAATATGCCGTCCGCCTCGGCGCGCATCCGCATCACCTTTTCGTCTCGATAGACGTGCTGGAACAAGAGGCGCTTGATGTCGCGATCGGCGGCCTCGAACGAAGGCGAGAATCCGGCGATGGACGACGTGGCGGCTCGAATCTCGTCGGCGGAGCTCGGCGACAACGCCGCAAGGCGCGAGCGGCTCTCGGCGATCACGTCCTCGACGAAACGCGTGATCACGCGCCGAACGAGTTCGTTCACGAGGCGGGGCGGCGCGAGCTCCGGCGTCTCATCCTCGATGGCGTCGAGAAGCTGGCCGAGAAACCCGACCTCGCGGAGATTTTGGGCGTCGAGCAGCCCCGAACGCGTGCCATCGTCGATATCATGGGCATCGTAGGCGATGTCATCCGCGATCGCGGCGACTTGGGCTTCGCCGCTGGCGAAATGCTTGAGCTCGAGGGGGTGGCGCTCGTCATATTCGAGAATCGCGAGCGGCACGCCTCGCTCGCGATAGCGGCCCATCGGCTTCCCCCGGGAATCGAGCATGGGGCCATTGTGCTTGACGAGGCCTTCGAGCGTTTCCCAGGTGAGGTTGAGACCGTCGAAACGCGCGTACCGCCGTTCGAGCCGGGTCACGATCCGCAAGCGCCTGGGCGTTGTGGTCGAAACCGCCGTAGGCGCGCATGCATTCATCGAGCGCATCCTCTCCCGTATGGCCGAAGGGCGTGTGGCCGAGGTCATGCGCCAAGGCGAGCGCCTCGGCGAGATCCTCGTCGAGACCCAATGCTCTCGCGAGCGAGCGGGCGATCTGCGCGACCTCGATCGTATGGGTGAGACGCGAGCGAAAATGATCGCCTTCATGGTAGAGAAAGACCTGGGTCTTGTGCGCGAGGCGCCGAAACGCCGTCGAGTGGATGATTCGGTCCCGATCGCGTTGGAATTCCGAGCGCGTCGAGGAGGAGGGTTCGGCGATCAGGCGCCCGCGCGATGCGGCGGGATCGACGGCATATGCCGCGCGCCAGCGCTCGCCGACGCGTATGCCTTTTCCATCTCGCGTTGAATCATTCATCATGGCGACTTACGTTATGGAGGTGGCGCGAGGCAATCGCGGCCCACAAGTCGAGAAGGTTATGCATGATTGACGCATCCGTTGCCCAGGACGTTCCCTTGACCTTGAGCGAGCGCGCGGCCCGGCGCATCTGCGAGATCATGCGCAAGGAGGCCGAAGGTTCCCTCTTGCGCATCTCGGTGAGCGGCGGGGGATGCTCCGGATTTCAATACGCATTCGACGTGGTGCAGGATGCCGCGCCCGATGACCTCGTGATCGAGCGCGACGGGGCGCGCGTCGCGATCGACGAGGTGTCGCTTCCCTTTTTGCAAGGGTCGACGGCTCGATTTCGTCGACGACCTGATCGGGCAATCTTTTCGTTTTGAGAACCCGAACGCCACCTCTTCCTGTGGCTGCGGCACCTCATTCTCGGTCTGAGAGCTCGCTCAAATTCTACCGAATTGATTTTTCCCTCGAAATTCTCCTCTCGGGTATAAAGCCGCGCCGGCCTCGATTCGAGAACCGTCAATTCGAGGCACGGACAAGATTTGGTCGCAAGCCTTTTCTACAGCCTGGATCATCGGCGCGAGCGCCGTAGCATCTCAAGCGCGGGAGCCGAAGATGAAGCGTTCACATCTGGTTTTGCTGCTCGGACTGATCGCCTGCGCCCCCGCGCCGGGATTTGATGCACGAGGCGACAACACGCCAAAATGGTCGGCCGGCTGGATTTCTCCAGCCATCGCGGCCGAGGACATATCCTTCGACAATGTCACCGCGACCCTAGGGGGAGCGACGGTCACGATCCCCCACATCGCGATCAACGGTTCATCGCTCTCGAAAAGCGATTTGCAGAAGCTTTTCGACGGCCCCTGGAGCCTGTCTTCGGTCGACACCTTGTCGAAATTCGATGCGACCTCCGTCGTCATTCCCGAAATTCATGTCGACATGACCGCGCAAGTCGCGGGCAATGACACGCCTCTCGCTCAGAGCGTCGCCTATCGTGACCTTCGCCTCGACGACATCAAGGCGGGCAAGGCAGCGCGCGCCAGCGTTGCGGGCATGACGGCCGAGGTCAAAGGCCCGGTTTCGTTGGGCTATTCGGTCGGGCAAGTTCTCGCCACCGACTACGATTTCACAGGCTTGCTCCGGATCGTCTATGCGGCGGCGCAGCCGGGCGAAGCGCCCAAGCAACTGTCGGGTCCAAGCACGCTCGAGAACCTGCATTTCAATGGACCCGACGGGGTGGAGGTCAACATCGGCCATGCGGCCGTGGGAGCGATGAAGGCTCGCCCGCTGGTCACACCGCTTGCGGATTTCCTGCCGGCGCTCACGCAAGCAAGCGCGACGGATAAAACCCTTTCGCCGGCTCAAACCGCCAAGATGGTCACTTTGCTCGCGGATTTCTATGATGCCTTCGGGATCGACGGCATGACGATGTCCGACATTTCGATAAAAGTTCCGGACCCGTCGTTTCAAAACGCCTCGATCAAGACGTTCAAGATCGGATCGATCGCGAATTCACGCTTCGGCGAATTTGGCATCGAAGGCCTGGAGGTCAATGCGGCGGGCGGACATGTGAAGCTCGGCCGCGGCGCGCTCCTCGGCATGGACGTGAAGCCGTTTCTTTCGGCCCTCTCCGCGAGCGCCAAGAGCGGCGAATTGAGCAACGACGCCATGAAGAAGCCTCGATTGGCGTCAGATCATGCCGCGCCTCGATGCCATCGTGGTGAACAACCTCGATGTCGACATGCCTCAGGGCCCGTCGGCGCAAAGCTTCACGCTCGCGGATTATGAAATCAAGCTCGGCAATTATGTCGGGGCGATCCCGACGAGCCTGCATTCGAGGCTCGATGATCTTGCAGCCGACACCAGCTTTCTCAAGGCCCAAGGGTCGGAGCTTCAACAGCTCGGCTACAAGATCCTCGACCTTTCCACCGCGACCGACGTCGTCTGGAACGAGAACAGCAAATCCATCAGCGTCAACGAGATCAGCGCCAAGGGCGCGAACATGGGCTCGGTGCTGCTGAAGGCCACGCTCGGCAATGTCCCGCGCGAGCTCTTTGCCGGTTCGTTGGCGCAGATGCAGGTCGCGGGCCTCGGCGTCACGCTCGGCGAGGCGAGCTTGAGGGTCGAAAACACCGGCCTTCTCGACAAGATCGTCGCGCGCATGGCGGCGATCCAAAAGACGACGCCCGACAAGCTGCGCGCGCAATGGGGCACTCAGGCCGCGCTCGGCATTCCGCAGATGCTCGGCGGCTCCGACAGCGCGAAGGCGCTAGGGAACGCGGTCGCGAGCTTCATCGCGAAGCCCAAGTCCCTCTCGATTTCGGTGAAGGCAAAAGACGTGACCGGCCTCGGGATCACCGATCTCATGGCGGGCGGCGGCGTGAGCCCCGCCGCGATCCTCAACAAGCTCGACGTGACGGCGAGCGCCAACCAATAGGGCGCCTCTGGAGCGGGAGAGCCTTCGTTCAAGCAGCGTTCGGCACGCGGCGGGAAGGCGTTCGCGCTTATTTATGTTCTCCCGAGGGCCTTCTCGACGAGGTCCCGGATGAAGCGCGGCAGCGCGAAGGCCGCCTTGTGCACCTCGGGCGTGTAGTAGCGCGTCTCGAGCTTCGCCGCCTTGAAGCGCTGCTCCAGCGTCGGCAGCGAAACGGCGCGCAGTGTCTTGTCGTCCGTCGCAAACCCCATGGTCATATGGCCGCCGACATAGGTCGGGATGGCCGCGACATAGGCATAAGGATCGGCGAACAAGCTGCGCCACAAGCCGATCGTTCCGAGGAGCTCGTCGGGCTGGAAGAACGGCACTCCGTTTTGCGTCACCATCACGCCGCCCGGCTTCAGGCAGCGCTTCGCGCCCTCGTAGAATTCGCGTGAGAACAGCACGGCGCCCGGCCCTTGGGGATCCGTCGAATCGACGATGACGACATCGAACCGGCCGTGATTTTTCCGGTCGGCCACATAGTGCATGCCGTCGGCGATGACGCTCTCGACCCGCCCGTCCTCGAAGAACGGCCGGTTCCACTCGAGAAAATACGCCTTGGAGAAATCGAGCACGGCCTTGTCGATCTCGACCTGCACGCAACGCTTCACCGCCTTGTGCTTCAGGACTTCCTCGGCGATCAGGCAATCGCCTCCCCCGATGATCAGCACGTCCTCGCTCTCGCCATGGGCGAGGATCGGCACATGGCTCATCATCTCCGAATAGATGAACTCGTCGGCGGTGGTCACCTGCGTTGCGCCGTCGAGCATGAGCATGCGTCCGAAGCGCTTGTTCTCGAACAGGATCAGGCTCTGCAAATCCCCCTGCCCCTGGAACACGATCTTCTCCGCCGCGAAGCCCAGGCGAAAGCCGAGCTCGTCGAACAAGGTTTCCTGGATGTAGCGCTCATCGTTCATGAAGGTCAGCCCGTGGGTGGATGCCCGGCCTCACTAGCAGGGGGGTCGATCCGGCGCGACAGGATTATTCGGGAGCGGCCCGGGATCGCACGACCGTGAGCGTGGCGCGCCGGGCATCGCTCATTTCGAAGGGGTCATGCGGCCAAAGAGGCCCCGAGGTGCACCCGACAACGAACGAGGCGCGGGATGAACCGCGCCTCGATCTCCTCGCCTGCAGCCCGGACGCCCCGTGGGCCAGGCGTTCAAATGCCCTTGCCGCGCAAGAGCGTCTCGACCTCGACGCGTCTTGCCGAGAAGGCCTTCTTGAGCACAGGCACGCATTTCTCGGGCGACGTATCGCCGCACATGAACACGTCGAGGGCCGCGTAGCCGCATTCGGGCCAACTGTGGACGGAGATATGGCTTTCCGCCAAAACGGCGACGCCCGACACTCCACCATTCGGCTCGAAATGGTGCAAATGGATGTGGAGAAGCGTCGCACCGGCTGCCTTGACGCAGGCGCGCAGCGCCCTGTCGATACGGCCGATGTCGGCGAGATGCTTCGCCTCGTACAGCTCGATGATCAGATGCGTCCCGGCGCAACGCACGCCGTTCTTCACCACGAGGTGGTCCTTGCGGTCGTCGTCCGAGACGAACAAACCGATATAGGAAGTATCTTCCTTTCGGGTGGTGCTTGGAAGCTCCAAGTCCATCCCCGATTGGAAGAGGGCGTCTCGATCCATGGGAACCCTCCCCAACCAGCAGATGCAGACCCGGCAAGCCGGAGCGAAGTCATCTACAAAGCGCCCCGTGAATCCAAGCTTTTGGCGACGCGCTTCGAAGCGCGCATATGGGTCCCGAATCGGTTAGGGTCAAGTAAAAAATTCTCGACCGCCCAGGAAAAATTCACCCCCCTTCCGGCGGGCACATCGCCACCACGCGCATCGGAGTTCGCAAAGCCGCCCGCAGCGATGGGCGCAAACCTTAAGGCGGGGCTCTGGGCACCTGGCGCAAGAAGCTTCGGATGTTGGCGACGCCCGGGTGTAGATCGCGCTCGGGGGTCGGTAGCTCTCGGGCGTCGGTAGCTCTCGGGTTGCCGCTTATGAGTGCCCGTCCTATAGGGGTCGCGTGCCGGCCCTGACCCCATGTCTCGCCTCGAGCCCGGCTCGCTCCTGACATCACGAATGGCAACGCTGCATCATCATCCCATTTGTCCGCATTCGCGCTTCATCCGGCTCGTGCTCGGTGAGATCGGGCTCGAGGCGGAGCTCAAGGAGGAGCGCGTCTGGGAAAGGCGGCGCGAATTCCTCACGCTCAATCCGGCCGGCACGACGCCGGTCCTTTCGGAAGAATCGATCGCGGCCGTGCCTGGCGCTTCCGTGATCGCCGAATATCTCGACGAAACGCGCGGCCTTGCGCTCGCGGAGCGGCGCCTCCTGCCGGGAGATCCGGCAAGCCGCGTCGAGGTGCGTCGGCTCATGGGCTGGTTCCTCGACAAATTCGACGCCGAAGTGTCGTCCTTCCTCGTGACCGAGAAGGTCTACAAACGTTTCATGTCGGGCGCGGAAGGCGGGGGCGCCCCGGACATGGTGGCGATCCGGGCGGCGCGCGCCAATCTGCGCTATCATCTCAAATATATCGGCTGGCTTCTCGCCGAGCGGAATTGGCTCGCGGGCCCGCGCATGACATATGCGGATCTCGCCGCGGCGGCGCAGTTGTCGAGCGTGGATTTTCTCGGAGACGTGCCATGGGACGAGGATGAGACGGCGCGCACATGGTATTCGCGCGTGAAATCCCGGCCGAGCTTTCGTCCGCTCCTGGCCGACCGCATCGCCGGCGTGACGCCGCCCGAGCACTACGCCGATCTCGACTTCTGAGCGGCGCCTTCATCCCTGTTGCGGGGAGAAGACGGTGAGCGAGGCCGCGGTGCTTCGCGCCGAGCTCGCCTCGCGGGCGAGCAAGCTCGGCTTTTCCGCTTTCGGCGTGACCTCTCCCGCCGCCGTTCCCAAGCTCGGCCAGCGCCTGCGCGCCTTCATCGCGGCCGGCGAGCACGGGAGCATGACGTGGATGGCGCGAGAGACCGACCGGCGCGCCTCCCCCCAAGTGCTTTGGGAAGATGTGCGCAGCATCATCATGCTCGGCCTCGACACGCCTCCCGGATCGGATCCCCTGGCGTCGCTCGCCAAGCGCGACGCTGGCCTCATCGCCACCTATGCGCGTCGTCGCGATTATCACGACGTGATCAAGGGGCGGCTGAAGGAGCTCGCGCAAGCGCTCCTGTCGCTCGCGGGCGGCGAGGTGAAGGTGTTCGTCGACACCGCCCCCGTGATGGAGAAGCCGCTCGCCGCCGCCGCCGGACTCGGCTGGCAGGGCAAGCACAGCGTGCTCCTTTCGCGCGAGCTCGGTTCCTGGCTTCTGCTCGGCGCGATCTTCACGACGGTGGAGCTCCCGCTCGATCGCGAGGGCGCCGATCATTGCGGCTCGTGCCGTCGCTGTCTCGACATCTGCCCGACGAAAGCCTTCCCTGCCCCCTATCGCCTCGATGCCCGCCGTTGCATCGCCTATCTCACCATCGAGCACAAAGGCACGATCCCGCACGAATTCCGCGAGGCGATCGGCAATCGCGTTTTCGGCTGCGACGATTGCCTCGCCGTCTGCCCCTGGAACAAATACGCGAAAGCGAGCCACGACATGCGCATGGCCGAGCGCGGCGAGCTCGTCGATCCGCCCTTGCGCGATCTCGCCCGCCTCGACGACGCTGCCTTCCGCAAGCTCTTCGCCGGCACGCCGGTGAAACGCACGGGACGCGACCGCTTCGTCCGCAATGTGCTCATCGCCATCGGCAATTCGGGCGACCCCACGCTCGCGGCCGAGGCCGAGAGGCTGATCGGCGACCCCTCCCCGCTGGTGCGCGCCATGGCCGTCTGGGCCGCCTCCCGCCTCCTGCCGAAGAAACGCTTCGCCGCGCTCGCCAAGCGCCGCCGAGGCGAAGAACACGACGCGCAGGTGCTCGCGGAACTCGATTGCATCGAAGCGCACGCCTCCGCACCAAGCGAAAGCCAAGTCAGCGCATGAACCTCTTCATCCTTGGGCTCGGCTATTCGGCGACCGTCTTCGCGCGCCGCAAGCTCGCCGAAGGGTGGCGCGTGTCCGGCACCGTGCGCAGCGCCGGAGAAGGCCAAGACGCTTCGCTCGCAAGGCATCGAGACCTTCACTTTCGACGCGCGAACGGACGAGCTCGGCTCGGCCGCCCCCGCGCTTCGCGAAGCCGACGCCCTCCTCGTCTCGATCCCGCCGGATGGCGAGAGCGACGCATTGCCCGAGAAGCTTTGGCGCCCGATCCTCGATGAGGCGGGGCGCCTTCGTTGGATCGGCTATCTTTCCACGATCGGCGTCTATGGCGACCATGCCGGCGCCTGGGTGGACGAGGCGACGCCATGCACGCCCACGAGCCCGCGCAGCCGAGCGAGGATGAAGGCGGAAGCAGGCTGGGCCCGGCTCGGGTCAGCGGCCAAGAAGCCTGTGATCACCTTTCGCCTTCCGGGAATTTACGGGCCGGGACGCAATGCGCTCGTGGCGCTTCGGGAGGGGAAGGCGCGGCGCATCATCAAGCCCGGACAGATCTTCAACCGCGTGCACGTCGAGGACATCGCGACCGCGCTTGGTCTTTCACTGAAGAACGACGTCGCGAGCGCCGTTTACAATGTAACGGATGACGAGCCCTCGCCGCCTCAGGAGGTGGTCGCCTTCGCGGCTCGGCTTCTCGGCATCAGGCCCCCGCCTGAAATCGCCTTCGAGGACGCTGAGCTCTCGCCCATGGCGGCGAGCTTCTATGGCGAGAACAAGCGGGTGAGCAATGCCTTGATCAAGCGCGCGCTCGGCCTTGCTCCCGCCTTTCCGAGCTATCGCGAGGGATTGCGGGAACTGTCGCGTCAAGGCGAAGGGGCGGAGCGAGGGTAAGCCGGGCGCGAGGCCAATCGCCGACATCCTCGGTTATATTAGCCGAAATTCATTTTCGAATTCAGCCTTTCGTGCTTTCTCTCTCATGCTCAATTTGATAACCGGGCATTGGCACGGATGCTAACGAGAGCGCACGCCATGAAAGATTTCCTTGTTGTCCATTTTTCGTTCAAAGGAAGAATCGATCGGTGGACATTCTTGAGAAAATTTTCGAGGCTAACCCTTCTCGGAGGAATTATCCTCGTCGCCGGCCTTTTTGCCGTCAACCTCGATTATCCTGCCGGAGGTTATGCCGCAATCGCCGCGACCGTACTGGTGATGCTGTGCAATTTTTCGATGTTCATCAGAAGACTTCACGATAGAGGATATACTGGATGGTTAGCACTCATTTCGCTAATCGTTTCATTGTTTACCTACTCAAAAGCACCTGCACTCATCGTATTACTTCTAATATTTCAAGGCTGGCTGTTTGCTGAAACGTTTTTCTTGCGCGGGGTCGTCGGCCCGAATCGTTATGGCCATGACCCTCTTGCACAAGATGCATAATTAATTTTAGCTCATCCTTCGGTGAATGCGACAGTTGCGCCCGTCATTGCCTCGGATTGGCTGGCGCGTCTTCGCTCCCTTCTGTCCATCGGCACGACGGGGCCATCTTCGCGGGATGCGTTCGTACCTATCACGCCGCTCGCCTCTCCTCCACCGCTGCGAAATGGTGATGATAGCGCGCGGCGATGTCGCTCGTCCGCAGCAGCACGAAGACATCGGTCGTGCCGAATTGACGGTCGACGACCGCGCCGTCGCCGAAGCCCGCGCCCAGGCGAAGGTAGCCCTTGATCAAGGGCGGCAGGCTGCGCAGCGCCGCCCTCGCGTCGAGCTGTGCCTTCGGCACCCTGTTCATGGGCAGGTGACGCTCCGGCCTCGCGCGCACTCGCCAGCCGTCCGGAGAGGGCGCGTAATGATGCAGGAAGCTCAGCGGCTCGGCGAGCGCGGCGGGGTCGCTACCGGCGAAGCTGGCGCAGCCGATCATCACGTCGATACGATGGCGTCGGACGTAGGCGTGGATGCCCCGCCAGAGGAGCTCGAGCGTGCGCTTGTCGCGGTGGCTCGCGAGCACGCAGGAGCGGCCTAGCTCGAGGAAGCGCTTGTCGCGATGCGCCTCGAGCAGAGGAGCGACGTCGAACTCGCGCCGCGCGTAGAAGCCGAAGCTCTCCTGCGCCACGTCCTGGCGGAGCAAACGGTAGGTGCCGACGACCGTTCCTCCACGGCTCTGGCCGGGGCCCGGCCGTGCCGCGCGATCGACCACCACGAGATGGTCGCAGATACGATCGAAGCGATCGGCGTCGCGGCGCAGGAACGCGCTCATCGGGTCGGCGAGCGCCGACATCTCCTCGTAGAACACCCGAAAGCGCAGGCGCTGCGCCTCGCGCAATTCGCGAGCATCGCGAGCGAGGCGCACTTCGAGGGAACCGAGCCGGCCCAGAATTTCCGCCCCTTCCCCCTGGCGCGGGTCAGGAGGGCTCCTGCCCGCGGCCTTCGAGCCGACGAAAGGCGCAAGCGCGAAGCGCCTGAGGCGCTCCGGCGCCCCGATCCTGCGCAAGGCGAAAGCCGGGTCGGCGAATGGCAATGCGAGAAAGCCGCCGCCTGGAAGGATGCCTCGGAACAGGCTCGATCCCGGCCAAGTCCCGTTCTTCAAGACGTTGCTGGTCATTGCGCGTCGCCCCTGCGATTCCCTTGCGAAAAACGCCAACATGACGAGATGACGCGAGCATGACGGGAAGCCGGGGCATCTAGACTGGCATTTCCGTCAGGCGACCTTGCTTCGCACCCTCTCCTGCGAGAGCAGCCGCAAGAGATCCTCGCGAAGCACGGGCTTCACCAGAAAGACATCGAAACCCGCCGCGAGCGCCATGGCCCTGTCCTCCTGGAGCGCGTTCGCCGTGAGGGCGACGAGCTTCAAGGGTGCATGCTTGAGCCGGGATTCCTCCTTCCGAAGCCGCCGCGCCACCTCGTTACCGTCAAGCCCAGGCATGCGAATGTCGAGGAGGGCGAGATCATAGGGCTGACATTTGCCGTCCATCGCGCGCACGGCGGCTTCGAGCGCAGTCAGCCCGTTGCGATGACGCTCGACCTTTGCGCCCGCGCGTTCCAGCAAGCGGGTCGCCAAGAGCGCGTTGACCTCATCGTCCTCGGCGAGCAGGACGCGAAGGGGCTCGTGGACGACGGCTGCAAGCGGATCGAGGGGCCGCTCTCCGCCGAGTTTCTCCAGAGCGATCGGGTCGATCAATCTCGCCTTGAGGGAGCGCTCGCGGATCGGCTTGACGAGATAGCCATCGAAGCCGAAGGCCGCCGGGGTGCCGAATTGGCGCCGCTCGAAAGGCGAGAGCAGCATGAGGCGCGAGGAGGTCCGGGCCTCGACAGCCCGCGTCGCGAGCGCACGCGCCGCATCCTCGCCGATCGCCGCATCGACCACGAGCAGCAGCGGCGCCGGTGCAGTTGCAAAAAGCGCCAGCGCTTGTGAGGCGTCGATCGCCTGATCGACCTCGAAGCCGAAGTCGCGCAGCTTCTCGCTCAGATAGGGGGCCTCGAAAGGCGAGCGTGCCACCACGATGGCGCGGCTGCCGGCGGGAAACGAACGCCTCGGCCGCGGCTCGCCCTTCACGGCGGCGAGCGGAATCTCGGCCGTGAATGTCGCGCCTCGACCGGGAGCGCTTTCGACGCTCAAGGTGCCGCCCATCATCTCGACGAGCCGGCGCGAAATCGTAAGGCCGAGGCCGGCGCCGGCGTTCGTGCCCTCGCCATGCTCGAATTCCTCGAAGATACGTCGCTGCCGATCGGCGCTGATGCCCTCTCCGGTGTCCGTCACCTTGAAGGCGGTGCGCCCCTCGGCCGAGACCGAAACCGAAACCCCCACGCCCCCGTTCGCCGTGAACTTCACCGCATTGCCCGCGAGATTCAGAAGCACCTGGCGCAGCCTTGCGGGATCGCCGCGCAACTGGCGCGGCGTGCGCGGCGCGATGAAGCTCGCGATTTCGATGCCCTTGCCCTGGGCGCGTGGCGCCAGAAGCTCCGCGACGCCTTCCACCAATGCAGCAAGATCGAAGGTTTCGTGCACCAGCTCGAGCTTGCCGGATTCGATCTTCGAGAAATCGAGGATCTCGTCGATGAGGGAGAGGAGCGATTCGCCCGAGCTCTTGGCGGCCCGTGCGTAGGTCGCCTGCTCGGGCGTAAGCCCCGTGTCGAGCAGAAGATCGGCCATGCCCATGATGCCGCTGAGCGGCGTGCGCAGCTCGTGGCTCACGGTCGCGAGGAAGCGCGACTTCGCGGCGCTCGCCGCTTCGGCCTTGCGCTGCGCGCCAGCGAGTGCCTCTTCGGCGCGGCGCCGCTCCGTGATGTCACGGCCCACCGATTGACGCAGCATGCGTCCGTCGGCCTCGCGCACCATGGTCTCGAGCCAGGAAATCCAGCGCCGGCCGCGTTCCGTCTCGACCTCCTGGTCGAAACTGCGCGCTCCGTCGGCCGTCATCAGAACCTCGCCCGAATAGATCGCCTTGAGATGGAAGCGCGCGCCGATCGTCGCCTCGCCTTGACCGGCAGCTTCGAGAAAGGCCGTATTCGCGTAGACGATCCGGCCCTCCCGATCGCTGCGCAAGATGAGGTCGTTCTGCCCTTCGACGAGGCTGCGGTAGCGCTCCTCGCTTTCGCGGGCCTGCCAGATCTCGTCGCGCAGATGTTCTATCTCTCCCTCGCGAACAGCAGCTTGCCGTTGCGCCTGACGAAGCCGGCGCCAGCACGTCGCGGCCGTCAGCGTAATGGTCATCGCGATAGACAGCGCAGCAATGAACGCGATGCTGCCGGATGAAAGGCCCAACATGACAGCCGTCCCTGTTGTAAAAAACCGCGCCTTGGCGGCGCGTTGCAGCGGACAGCTTTGACCGGCAATGATTGATATTTTGTTCTTGAGATCTTTCGATTGTCGGGACTTGCTCGAATGCTTAACGCGGCAGGATCAACCGCGCCTTCGCTCCCGTCGACGCACGAGCCCGCTCTCATCCCTGCGGGGCTGCGCCAGCGGGCCGAGAGCCGCGATCACGGCGTCGAGCGTGGGTTTCGGGCGCCGCTCGTGCGCGTCGAGCGCAAGTCGCATGGCGGCGAGATGGGCGGGCGAGGTGCCGCAGCAGCCGCCGATGATGCGCGCGCCCGCGTCATAGGCGAGGCAGGCGTAATCCGCCATCACGGCGGGCGTGCCCGAATAATGGATATGAGCACCGCGCCATTGCGGAATGCCCGCATTCGCCTTGGCGATGATGGGCGCCGGCGCACCTGATGCAGCGATATCGAGAACCGACATGACGAGGTCCGAGGCACCCACACCGCAATTCGCCCCGAGCGCCACCGGCGGGGGCGAGAGGCCTGCCGCAAACTCCGCAAGCGCGGCGGGCAAGAAACCCATCATGGTGCGTCCGGCGGTGTCGAAGCTCGCGGTCAAGGTGAAGGGCATGCCGAGCCTTGCCGCGGCCTTCGCGGCTGCCCGCATCTCTTCGGGTGCCGACATCGTCTCGATCCAGGCGAGATGGGCGCCTCCCTCCTTCAGTCCCGCGATCTGCTCGGCGAAAGCCTCCTCGGCTTCTTCTTCGGTGAGCGGGCCGAGAGGCGCAAGAAGATCGCCCGTCGGTCCGACGGAGCCGGCGACGATGATCGGTCGCGCCGCCTTCCCGGCGAGTTCGAGCGCAAGGGACGCCGCCTTCCGGTTGAGCTCGCGCGCACGGCTTTGCAGGCCATGGAGCATCAACCGGCGTCGGTTGCAGCCGAAGGTGTTGGTCAAGATGATGTCGGCGCCCGCGTCGACGAAGCCCTGGTGGAGCGCCATGACGCGGTCCGGATGAGCCTCGATCCACAATTCCGGTGCCTCGCCGGAGATGAGCCCCATCTCGAACAGATTGGTTCCGGTCGCCCCATCGGCCAACAAGAAGGGCCGTTCGGCAAGCAGTTCTTGCAGCAAGCGCGCGCCTTTCCCAGCGTTACGACGTTCTCCGCCCGACAATGACCAACCAATCGCCCAAGGCTGTCAAGGGTGGCCCGCCAAGTGACTGCCAAGTGACTGCCAAGTGGACTGCCAAGTGACTGCCAAGTGACTGCCAAGTAACTGCCAAGTGACCGCCAAGTGACCGCGGCGTGATCGACGAGGATGCGAGCTGAGAGGTTCTCGACTATCCGATGTCGAAGAAAGTCGCTTTCGGCGTTCGATAGACTTTGTCGAGAGCGACATCGGTCGCGTCCGGACGAAAGATTTCGACCGGGTCGGCAAAGCCCTTGGCGGGGAATCGCCCGAGCGGCTTCACTTTCTGGCCGAGTTCGCTGGCGAAGGCGGCCGACATCAGCAACGGTTCGTCGAGGGTGCGATTCATGTCGGCGATCCGGCTCGCAAGGCTCACGTCGCGCCCGATCACCGTGAAGTCGAGGCGCGTGCCCGATCCGATATTGCCATAGGCCGCTTCGCCATAATGCAAGGCGACGCCAGCGCGCATCTGCGGTTTGTCCGGATGCTCGATGTTGAAGGTGTTGAGCGTCGCGAGGCCGTCGCGAGCCGCCGCGAGAGCCCGCTCCGGCGCGTCGCCTTCGCCGTTCTTCGCCTCGCGAAAGATCGCGAGAAGCCCATCGCCAAGATATTTCAACACTTCTCCTTGGCGCGTTTCGATCGCCGGCACGAGGCAATCGAAGAAGGCGTTGAACAATTCGACGGCCCCGACCGCGCCGAGCTCGACCGTGTGCTGCGTCGAATCGCGCATGTCCGCGAACAGGATCGCCGAGCGGATCGTGGACACCTGGCCTCGCTTGACATTGCCGCTGAGAATCGCCTCGCGCGGCTCGTCTCCGACATAGATGCGCAACACGTTGCGCAAAGTGCCCCAGGCGACGCGAAGCTCGAGCAAGGCGGAGAACGGCGGCAGGATCGCCGCGATGATGGCAAGGTGGCGAGGAGAGAAGCCGTCAGGCGCGTGTGTCGCAAAGGTCGCCCAGGCGGTCATGTCGTTGGCGAAGGTGATGGGTGCGCAAATGTAATGCGTGTACCCTTGCGCCTTGAGGTCGGGCACGATGCCGAAGCGATCGTCGGGCGTCTCGGCAAGCCGCATCTCGACCCATTCCCGCGAGGAGAGCGCTGCGTAATAAGGGCTGCGCAGGAAGGTCGGGTCGTCAGGACCCGGGCTCACATAGACGCTTTCCTTCACACCCCCATCCCTGAGCCAGATGCGCCCGACCGCATCATGTTCCGCATGCAGCGTCGAAATCGATACGGCGACGCGATCGATCGGCACGCCGATGGCGAGCAGGCGGTTGCAAAGCTCGGTGAGGTTCTTCGAGGGGTCTTCGGCTCGGCGCGCCTCCCCCAACAGCCAATCGCGCAAAGCTCCCACCTCGATCGTGGCTTTCGGACCGATAAGGTCGCGCAATTGCCACGAATTCATCTTGGAGATGGTCTTGGCGTCCAGCCGTGCGGACGGCTCCCCCTCCTGAAGTAGAACGGCCGCGTCCGCGGGGGAGGCATTGAGGGCCAGTTGCTCGTTAGGCATGCCGCCCTGATATGGCCATTCGGGCCAGCGAGGCAAGGGCCGCTCTAGAGCCGATCAGCGTTCGATCGGCGATCAGAAGGTGCCGCGCGCCGCTTCTCTCCGCGGAAGGCGACGGGCGGCAATTTGCGGCTCGCAATCCTTTGGGCCCGAGAACCAGCAGCCGGAAAGTATCAATCCGGCTCAAATTGAGGGCCCTGGCGCCGTGCGGCGAACCGGCTGGACCGTGATCCCGGAGCCGGCTATGAAGGCCTTCGTGTACCCCTCGCCAAGAGCTCTTTATGAGAGATTTCCGTCGCGCGGCACCCATCGTGACCTTTGCACGCTGGCCCCGACGGCAGCCGTTTCAGCCGCAACGGCCACGGCGCGATCGTGACTGTTGCGACAAGGCCACATGACAGGTATGCGGCGTGCACAAGAAAGCCCGCGCCAAAGCTGCTTCGCTTTGAATAACTGATGCCGGTCGGATTTCCCGGTCGTCCAACCCCTTCGATATCGGAACCCAGCTCATGCCCTCCGCTCGCCTCGATCCCGAGCCCGAAAATGTCCATTGGGGGTTCTTCGACGCCAAGCTACCGCCGGTGAGGAGCGTTCCGAACGGCGGTCGCGTGACGATCTCGACGGTCTCGGGGCCGCCGGAGGCGATGCCTCCACCACCCTTCGTCATTCCCGCCCAGCTCAGCGCCATCCACGAGAAGGTGAAGCCGAAGCTGCAAGGCCACATCTGCACCGGCCCGATCGCGGTCGAAGGCGCGAAGAAAGGCCAAACCCTGCAAGTCGATATCGAGGCCATCGAGCCTTTTTACGACTGGGGCTACCAGGTCGTTCGGCCGCTCGCGGGCGCCTTGCCCGATGATTTCACCGAGAGCCGACTGTACCATGTCGCGCTCGATCGCGCCCGGAAAGTCTGGCGCCTTCCCTGGGGACAGGAAGTGCCGCTCGCGCCGTTTTTCGGCGTGATGGGCACCGCGCCTCCTCCCGCTTGGGGCACGGTCTCAACGCTGCCGCCGCGGCGCAACGGCGGCAATCTCGACAACAAGGAACTCGTCGCCGGCACCACGCTCTATCTGCCGATCTTCGTCGACGGCGCGTTGTTCTCGGTCGGCGACGGACACGGCGCGCAAGGCGATGGCGAAGTGTGCATCACGGCCGTCGAGACCGGGCTCACCGGCACGTTCAGGCTCACGCTCCGCGACGACATGAAGCTCGAATGGCCGCTCGCCGAAACGCCGACGCATATGATCACCATGGCCTTCGATCCGGACCTCGACGATTGCGTGGTGGTGGCATTGCGCCAGATGCTCGATCTCGTCTGCGCGCGCGCCGGTATCGACCGCTACCAGGCCTATGCGCTTGCGAGCCTCGCCGCCGATCTGCGCGTCACGCAGGTCGTCAACGGCAACAAGGGGGTGCATGTGATGCTCGATAAGCGATATCTCGAACGCCCCTGATCGGCCTCTCTCCCATGCCCGAATTCTCGAGTCATCAGAACGCGGCGCTCAAGGCGGTCTCCGCCTGGCTGAAGGCAAGGCGCAAGGGGCAGAGCGCACCGCAAGTCTTCCGCCTGTTCGGCTATGCCGGCACGGGCAAGACGACGTTGGCGCGGCACCTTGCTCAAAGCGTCTCGGGAAAGGTTCTGTTCGCCGCCTTCACAGGCAAGGCCGCCCTCGTCATGCGCAGCAAGGGCTGTTCCGGCGCTTCCACCATTCACAGCCTGATCTACAGGGCGCTTGAAAGCGGCGACAAGACCCCGAATTTCGAGCTGTGGGACGATTCGCCCGCCTCCCAGGCCAAGCTCATCGTCATCGACGAATGCTCGATGGTGGATGCCGAGCTGGGGCGCGACCTCTTGTCCTTCCGCGCGCCTCTCCTTGTCCTCGGCGACCCGGCGCAGCTTCCCCCGGTCCAGGGCGGCGGCTTCTTCACCGACGCCGAGCCCGATGCGATGCTGACCGAGGTGCATCGCCAGGCGCAGGACGATCCGATCGTGCGCCTGTCGATGCAGGTGCGCGAGGGGCAGCGCCTCAGCTTCGGCGAATATGGAATGTCGCAGGTCGTCAAGCGCGCGCAACTCGATCCCGCGCGGGTGCTTGCCACCGATCAGGTGCTCGTCGGCCGCAACGCGACGCGGCGCGCCTATAATGGGCGCATGCGCGAACGACGAGGTTTTGCCGAGCTTCTGCCGCTCGCCGGAGACAAGCTCGTCTGCCTGCGCAACAACCGCAAGAAGGGGCTGTTCAACGGAGGCCTCTGGCAGGTCAAGGAGCGACGCAACCGCAAGTCGGGCACCCTCGCGATGCGGCTTGCTCCCGACGAGGATATGGGCGGGCGCCCCATCAAGGTCTCGGTGCGGCCGGAATGCTTCACCGGGAATTTCGAGGCTCTCACATGGGAACAGCGCAAGACCTATGACGAGTTCGACTACGGCTATGTTCTGACGGTGCACAAGTCGCAGGGCTCGCAATGGGACGACGTGGTGCTTTTCGATGAGAGCTTTGCCTTCCCGGAAAGCCGCGAGCGCTGGCTCTACACCGGCATCACGCGAGCGGCGAAGCGGTTGACGATCGTGGCGTAGAATTCGACCCTGGCTCATGCTGCGCGGGGCGAGGCCGCGATCGAGCCAGATCGGCGTTGGATGCAAGCCGCTTCAAGGGAATTCACCGGGTTCCGGCGCATGTTCTTGGGTGCGATGCGGCATTTGGCCTGCGCCCGGGCGGGAACCATCAAATTCGCCAGACGTTTCAAAGAGGAAGATCAACAATCTCGAGGAGATGTCCATGCGAATTCCCGTCACGATTCTTGCCCTTGCGACGGCGATGTCCATCGCCGCGCCTGCAATGGCGACCGAACGAGGTGCCGTGGGTGGGGCCGTGGCGGGCGGGGCGGTCGGAGCGGCGGTAGGTGGTCCCGTGGGGGCCGTCGTAGGCGCCGGGACGGGCGCGATCGTCGGTAGTCGCATCAGCGGACACCGATACTACCACCGCCATTATCGGCACTATCGCCACTACTATTGAGGCTGGCCTGCCGGCAAAGCCTCGCGCTTCGGCCTAGGCCGTTGGCGAGGCGTTCAGGCACGCCTCGCGCCTCTCAAGCGGGGGGCCACGCGATGGTACGGTTGACGCTGAAACGCATCTACGCGCCGCCCGGTCCGGAAGACGGGACGCGGATTTTGATCGATCGGCTTTGGCCGCGAGGCATGGCCCGCGACAAGGCGCGCATCGATCTTTGGCTCAAGGAAATCGCGCCGAGCCAAGCGCTGCGCAAGCGCTTTCATGGGAGACGCGATGGGTGGGAGGCGTTTCGCGCGGCTTATGCAGCGGAACTCGAAGACGAGGCACATCAAGCAGCCGTGCAAGACATTCTCGGCCGCCTCAGGGAAGGCCCGGTGACCTTGCTCTACGCCGCGCGTGACGAGGAACGCAACAATGCGGTCGCGCTCAAAGCCTGGCTCGAACGGCACATGAAGC
Source organism: uncultured Alphaproteobacteria bacterium (assembly GCA_963713805.1). GTDB lineage: Bacteria > Pseudomonadota > Alphaproteobacteria > Rhizobiales > Beijerinckiaceae > GAS188. Next base: position 42,691 of record CAVQNF010000024.1, read on the forward strand.
GCAGGTGATCTTGCCCGCGCTGCGGCAAGCTCATCGGGCAAAACGATCCTCGCGACCCGAGTTTTGCTCCGACCCTGATCCTCCATGACCTTCCTGCACCGCGCACCCAGTCATCCTCCGCCCCGCTCGCGCCCATGGCCGACTGAATTTGCGGAAGGTGCGTTGGTCCCGGAACACGCCGCCTCCTGGCCAAAGCTTTCCGAAGGGCAGCTTTCTCAATCTTCCACGTCTTGCGGCTCCTGCGCTCCGGCGGGCTCGGGGATGGCACGAGGTGACCGAATGCCTATATTAGAATGTAGAGAGGGGCAGCGGGAAATGCTGAGCCGGCACGGACGCGCGATTGTCGTGCAACGCTTAAATGGAGCGGGGTATTCAAGGCCTTCTCACAAGGATAGAATGCCGCCTATTTCCTGGCGCCATCGTGCACCGGTGTGACGCTGGCACAAGATATTCTGAGAAAAACGAACAAACGGGATTGAACCGTCATGAGCAGGGCATTTGTAAAAGAACAGGAAGACGCGGAATCGTTCGACACCTTGCCCGACCGACCGCTGTCGCCCCATCCGAATTTCGTCACTGCCGAAGGCTTGGCAGCGATCGAAAGCGAACTCGCGCGCGCGCAGAGCGAGTTCGACGCCGCAAATGCCGCCGGTGATCGCGCGCTTGCGGCCAAGGCCGCACGGGATTTGCGCTACTTCACTTCGCGGCGGGCAACCGCGCAAGTCATCGCGCCACCGCGAGCCGCCGATCGCGTGCAGTTCGGTTCGACGGTGACGATCGACCGGGCCGACGGTCAACGTCAGAAGTTTCGCATCGTGGGTGAAGACGAAGCCGACCCCGCTCACGGCACGCTTTCTCAGGCGTCGCCTCTCGCGCGCGCGCTCGCCGGCAAGAGCGTCGGCGACACGGTCCAGGCAGGGAATATGGAAGCGGAGATCGTCGAGATCGAGTGAACGGCCCCTGCCCGATCGGGGCGTTTCACGACGGCCTCAATTGTCCAGGAAGCTCCGCAGCTTGCGACTGCGGCTCGGGTGCTTGAGCTTGCGCAGCGCCTTCGCCTCGATCTGTCGGATGCGCTCGCGCGTCACCGAGAATTGCTGACCGACCTCTTCCAGCGTGTGGTCCGTGTTCATGCCGATTCCGAAACGCATGCGCAGCACGCGCTCTTCGCGCGGCGTGAGCGAGGCCAAGACGCGCGTCGTCGTCTCGCGCAAGTTCGACTGGATCGCGGCTTCGACCGGCAAGACCGCGTTCTTGTCCTCGATGAAGTCGCCGAGATGTGAATCCTCTTCATCCCCGATTGGCGTCTCGAGGGAGATCGGCTCCTTGGCGATCTTCAGGACCTTGCGTACTTTCTCGAGCGGCATGCCGAGCTTCTCGGCGAGTTCCTCAGGCGTCGGTTCGCGGCCGATCTCATGTAGCATCTGACGCGAGGTTCGGACGATCTTGTTGATCGTCTCGATCATATGCACCGGGATGCGGATGGTGCGCGCCTGATCGGCGATCGAACGGGTGATGGCCTGCCTGATCCACCAGGTGGCATAGGTCGAGAATTTGTAGCCCCGCCTGTACCTCGAATTTGTCGACGGCCTTCATCAAGCCGATGTTGCCTTCCTGGATCAAATCCAGAAACTGCAAGCCGCGGTTCGTGTATTTCTTGGCGATCGAGATGACGAGGCGCAAATTCGCCTCGACCATTTCCTTTTTTGCCTGGCGCGCCTCGCGCTCGCCTTTCTGAACCATGGCGACGATCTTGCGGAACTCCGAAATCTCGAGCCCCGTCTCCGTCGCCAGATCGTGGATGTGCGAGCGGATTTCCTTGACCTTCTCGCGATCGTTCTTGATCAGCCCTTTCCAGCCCTTGGCGCCGAGCTTGGAAACCCGCAAGATCCATTTCGGATCGAGCTCGGCACCCTGATAATGCTTGAGAAAATCCGTGCGCTGCACGCCGTGGCTTTCCGAGAGGCGCATCAGGCGACCCTCGAAACCGACGAGCCGCTTGTTGATGTCGTAAAGCTGCTCGACCAGCATCTCGATACGGTTGTTGTGCAGCGACAGCGACTTCACATCCGCGATCACCGTCTGCTTGAGCTTCTTGTATTTGCGTTCCTGGGCCGGCGTGAGCGTCGTGTTCTCGAGGCGTCCGGCGACGAGTTGATCCTGCAGCCGACGCAGCTTCTTGTAGTCGTCCGCGATGCGGTCGAAAATCTCGAGCACGCGCGGCTTAAGTTCCGCTTCCATGGCGGAAAGAGAGATGTTCAATTCGAGATCGTCGTCGAAATCCGCCTCGGTGGGCAACGCCCCGTCCGCGCCCTCGGAAGCCTCTTCGCCGAGAATTTGCCGCTCCGGGCGCTGAAACGCAGCGGCGGCCGGACGGGGCTGAAAGGCCGCGGGCCCTTGCGGTGCGCCGGTAGGGGGAAATGGGCGCGGCCCGCCAAAGGGCGCAGGCGCGCCGGCCCCCCCGAGCGTCGCCACGTCGATCTCCACTTTCGGGGCCGCCTTGGCATCGGGGCCCGCATAGGTCGCTTCGAGGTCGATGATGTCGCGCAGGAGCGCCTTGGCATCGTTCAGCTCGTCGCGCCAGATGATGATCGCCTGGAAGGTGAGCGGGCTCTCGCAAAGGCCCGCGATCATCGCCTCGCGTCCGGCCTCGATGCGCTTGGCGATCGCGATCTCACCCTCGCGCGACAAGAGCTCGACTGCTCCCATCTCGCGCAGATACATCCGCACCGGGTCATCGGTGCGATCGATAGGTTCGGAGGGTTTGTCGAGCTTGACGGGGACGCTGCGCGGCGCGTCGATGAGGTCGCCGCCCTCCTCCTCGTCGTCTGGCTCGGCGGTTTCTTCGCGCGCTTCGGGGTCCGTGTCGTCGCTTTCGACGACGTTGATCCCCATGTCCGAGAGCATGGCGAGGATGTCCTCGATCTGCTCCGACGACACTTCCTGGGAAGGCAGAACGGAATTGAGCTCCTGATGAGTGACGAAGCCTCTCTTTTTGGAGACCTTGATCATCCGCTTGACGGCAGCATCCGACAGATCGAGGAGCGGGCCGTCGGCCGCTTCGGCCGGCTTGTCCTTGACTTCTTCGGTCGTGGCGGTCTTCGTCACCATCAGATGGGCTCCAGGATTTCGTTTCGGCGCCGCGGCGCCGACGGGCTTGGATGGGCTCGTTGCGCGCTTCGCAGCGGATCGGAGCCGAGTGGACGGGTTCGAACTCATGGCACGAAAGACACAAACGCCGGCTTCCGCATCTTGACCACGCGTCCGGCTGGTTCAGGGCGATCCCGATAGAGAGGCAATGTGATTCGGCTTAAATCCCTCTTAAGTCCCATGTCGGGCCCTGCGATAGCTCGGCCTTGGGGTAAGCGTCCCATCAGCGGGGATGGTGACGCGTTCAACCTTTGGCTCAAAAAACGAACTTAACGCCTTCGTATCCTTCACGAAGGCGAAGCGCCCCACTGCCTCGGCCACATTCATACCTCGAAGCCGACCGCTCAGGCACCCGCAACGAGGGCGCGTGCGCATTCTAGCCTATGTAGCGCGCGCGCCGGTCGATGCAAGACGGCAACTTGCCACAACCGGCTGATAAAATGCCAATAAACCAGCCTCGCTGTGAATCCGGCATGGCGATCATCTCAATACCTTGTAGGTCGGCGCCTCCGCGAGCACCTGCTCGAGGCTGCGTTCGTCCCCGTGCAGATCCGAGGAAGCGGGCATTTGCTGCAAGGCGGCAAGCCTTGTGTGAATATCGGAGAGCCATGCGAGATTCGCTTCCGTCCCCTCGGCGGCGAGTGCGCGCTCGGCGTCGCGAAGCTCGCTGCGAAGCGCTCGCGACAGGTCGTGCAATCCGATTGCCTGACGCAACGCGGCTTCGATGTCGGACACGGCGCCCGTTTGGACGAGAAACCGATCATCGCCGGGACGCAGCTTGCGCGTCAGCGTCGCGCGAAGCTCGGCGATCCTTGCCGCGTTGTTGCGGGCTGCCCCCCCTTCGCGCTCGTTCTCGAATGCATGGTCGTGGAGAAGCATATGGGCGAGCTCGCGCGCGTCCCGATCCGAGAAGGCGAGGCTCGACAGGTCCTCGGTGAGTTCGTGAAGGAGATCGCGCCTGGCGTCGAGCGCGAGCACGATCAGAGCTTCCTGCGCGGCGCCGGGATGAGTGCCGCTGAAGGTCGCCGCGCTGGCAAGCCCCGGACTCGGCACGGCGGGTGCTTGCGGCCGCCAGTCGGGACGATCCCAGCGCCGCTTGTCACGGGGCGCATAGGGCCGCTCACGCGGGAAGCTCCGCTCGGGGAAGCGGTCTCCACGACGAATGGGACCTCGCGGCGCTATGCCGCGCAGGCGTTCGGCAACCTCCGCCTCATAATGGCGTCGCGCCACAGGATCGCCCACCCGCGCCACGGCCTCGCGCAGGCGGCGCTCGAGCGCGGCGCGCCGCTCCGGCGTATCGAGGGGTCCCGTCGCGATCTCGCGCGTCCACAGCACCTCGGAAAGCGGGCGCGCCGCCCCGAGCACGGTCTCGACCGCGGAAGAGCCCGCCGCGCGAACGAGGTCGTCGGGGTCCTGGCCTTGAGGCAGGAAGGCGAAGCGCACGCTCTTTCCCGGCGCAAGCATCGCGAGCGCGAGATCGACGGCGCGGAAGGCCGCCCGCTGGCCCGCCTTGTCGCCGTCGAAGCACAGGATCGGCTCCTCCGCCATGCGCCAGAGCAGCGCCATCTGGTCCTCGGTCAAGGCGGTGCCGAGCGGTGCGACGGTCTCGGCAAAACCGGCGGCGCTCATGGCGATAACGTCCATATAGCCCTCGACCGCAACCACCCTGCCCTTTTCATGGGCTGCCTTTCGCGCGCGGTGCTGGTTGAACAGCAAGGAGCCCTTGTGGAAGAGCGGCGTCTCGGGGGAATTGAGATATTTCGCCGAGACCTCCGGGTCGAGGGTGCGGCCGCCGAACGCAATGACCCGGCCGCGCCCGTCCTGGATCGGGAACATCACGCGGTTGCGAAAGCGATCATAGGCGACCGGTATGTCGGGGCCGGACACCAGGAGACCGGCCTCCACCATGGTTTCGACATCGACGCCCTTGCCGGCGAGGTGATCGCGCAGGCCATGACGATCGGCGGTCGCATAGCCGAGGCGGAATTCGGCCCGCGCCGCGTCGGCGAGCCCGCGGCCCGAAAGATATTCGCGCGCAATTCGTCCTTGCGGTCCCTTGAGCACCGTCTCGAAATAGGCACAGGCCATTTCCGCGACCTCGACGAGCCCGGCGCGCTTCTTCTCCTGGCGCTCGGCATCGGCCGAACGCGCCGGGAGCGGAACGCCGGCCTCCGCCGCGAGACGCTCCACCGCTTCAGGGAACGACACGCCTTCGCTCTCGATGACGAAATCGTAGATGTTGCCGTTCTTGCCCGACGAGAAATCGAACCAGGCCTGCTTCTGATCATTGACGAAGAAGGACGGCGTCTTCTCGGCGTTGAAAGGCGAAAGCCCTTTCCACTCCTTCCCCGCCTTGACGAGACGCACGCGCCGCCCGACCACCTGCGAGACCGGCAGGCGGGCTTTGATCTCGTCGAGAAGGGAAGCCGAGAAACGCATGTCGGGCCGATCCTTGGCCATTTCTACCCGACGGACCGCTCGTGGTCACGGCGTTCCGAAGAACGCCCGACACCGCCGCGCGGATTGTCGCCTGGATAGCGTTATAGCGCGTTTGGGGCGCAAGGATGAGAAAAGCTGCCCGTTGTGCACAGAGCCTGCGCGTCCTCGAGACCCTGACCGCAAAAAGGCGATGGCACAAATCGATCCTCGGCCAGAGGCGCCGTCGGATCTCGTGAGTCCCCCGGAGAACCCATTTCCCCATCGTCCAGATTGCGGCACAACTTCGTTCGAGCGCCATGCGTCGGCTTGGAGATCGTCTGTTGAAAACCCGAATCACCGAGATGTTCGCCATCCGCTACCCGATCGTGCAGGGTGGCATGCAATGGGTCGGGCGGGCCGAGCTCGCCGCGGCCGTCTCCAACGCGGGCGGGCTCGGCATCATCACGGCGCTCACCCAGCCCACCCCCGAAGACCTCGCCAAGGAGATTCGGCGCTGTCGTGACATGACCGATCAGCCCTTCGGCGTGAACCTGACGATCCTCCCCTCGCTGCGCGCCATCTCGCATGCCGAATTCGCGCAAGCGATCATCGAGTCGCGCGTCAAGATCGTCGAGACCGCGGGTCGCAACCCCGAACCCTATCTCGCCGGCTTCAAGCAGGCCGGCATCAAGGTGATCCACAAATGCACCTCCGTCCGGCACAGCCTCAAGGCGCAGGCGATCGGCTGCGATGCGGTCAGCGTCGACGGCTTCGAATGTGCCGGCCATCCCGGCGAGGACGACATCCCCGGTCTCATCCTTTTGCCGCGAGCCGCCGAGCAACTGACCATTCCCTTCATCGCTTCCGGGGGCATCGCGGATGCGCGCGGTTTCGTCGCGGCCTTGGCACTCGGCGCCGATGGCATCAATATGGGAACGCGCTTCATGGCGACCGTCGAAGCGCCCATCCATCCCAACATCAAGGAACGCATCGTGGCCGCGAGCGAGCTCGACACCGCTCTTTTGATGCGGCACCTGCGCAACACGGCCCGCTACTTTCGCAACCGTGTCGCCGACGATGCGCTCGCCGTCGAGCGCGACAAGGGCGCGGAATTGACGATCGCGGATCTTGCCCCTTTCGTGAGCGGGCAACGGGGCAAGATCGTCTATGAAGGCGGCGATGCGGATGCAGGCGTGTGGTCCGCCGGCCTTGCGGTCGGATTGATTCACGACATCCCGACCTGCGAGGAACTGATCTCGCGCATCGTGCGCGAAGCGGGCGAGATCGTGACGGGCCGTCTCGCCGAAGCGATGGGTTGAACCTGGCCAGCGTCAGACGCGTCCGCGCCGTTTCGCGCAGGCTCCGAACCGAGCCTCGGGTCCAAGCTGATCGCGCTTGCGCTTCTCGCCGCGCCCGGTACCGCGGTTGGGATCGGAGTATATTCGGGCGAGAGCAAGCACCTGTCTCGTGGGCGCGAGATGGCAGCGCCCATCCTTCGCACCCGGTTCATTTCATTCGCGATCGGCCGCCAAGGACGCCCGCAACTCCTTCCGCAAGGCCGGCCCGAGATCGGTCCGCTCCAGTGCGTAAATCACGTTCGCCGCGAGGAAGCCGAGCTTCGTTCCGGTGTCGAATATCCTTCCCTCGAAACGAAAAGCGCTGAAGGCGCGCGACTTCGAAAGGGTGATCATGGCATCGGTCAATTGGATCTCACCACCTGCGCCCCGGGGTTGAGACTCGAGAATGGGAAAGATGCCGGGCTCCAGAATATACCGCCCCGAGACCATGAGGTTGGAGGGCGCAGTCCCCTTGGGCGGCTTCTCGACCATCGATTGAACCGGCATGAGACCGCCCTTCCCGACCGGCCCGACACCCAATATGCCGTATTGATGGGTCTCGCTCATCGGCACTTCGCTCACGGCGATGATGTTCGAAGGCTGCGCCTCGAAGGCAGCGATCATGCCCTTGAGGCAGGGCTCGCGGCCATGATGCAGCATGTCGGGAAGAAGCACCGCGAAGGGCTCGTCGCCGACGATCTCCCGCGCGCACCAGACCGCATGGCCAAGGCCAAGCGGAGCCTGCTGGCGCGTGAAGCTCGCCTGGCCGGCGAGCGGCAGATCACGGCGCAGCTCCTCGATTTCCTTCGTCTTGCCGCGCTCGGCGAGCGTGCGGTCGAGCTCATAGGCCGCGTCGAAATGATCCTCGATCACGCTCTTGTTGCGGCCGGTGACGAAGATCAGATGCTCGATGCCGGCGGCACGGGCCTCGTCGACCACATGCTGGATCACAGGACGATCGACGACGGTGAGCATCTCCTTCGGGATCGCCTTGGTAGCCGGCAGGAAGCGCGTGCCGAGCCCCGCGACGGGGAACACCGCCTTGCGAATGCGTTTCATCAGACCTCGCGTTGCTCGCATCGAAAATGGCGGGTTCAGCCGTGCGTCGCCAAGGAGGGTTTGTCAATTTCGACTGAGGAGTACGCGGGGAGCTACGGGCTTCGTCGAGGATGATCGGCAAAGCCCGTGGCCACGGAACTTAGGATTCATGATAGCTTTACCCGTTTCGGCACGATCCTTGGGCGCAAGCCCGGATCGTTCGCGAGGAGACGAGAATGCCCATCCTGGTGACCGGCGGTGCCGGCTACATCGGCAGCCATATGGTGCTCGAACTCATCGACGCGGGCGAGAAGGTGATCGTCCTCGACGATCTCTCGACGGGCTTTGCTTCGGCGGTGCCCGCCGGCGCGATCTTCATCCGGGGCGATGCGGGCGATCCCGCGCTCGTCCTGCGGCTGATCGCCGAACATGCCATCACCGCAATCGCGCATTTCGCGGCGAAGATCGTGGTGCCGGAGTCCGTTTCCGACCCGCTCGGATATTACCTCGGCAACACGGTGAAGTCGCGCAGCCTCATCGAGGCCACCGTGCGCGGCGGGGTTCGTCAGGTCATCTTCTCTTCCACGGCCGCCGTCTACGGCAACCCGCGCGACAATCCGGTCGGCGAGGATGCGCCGCTCGCCCCTGTCTCGCCCTACGGCCGTTCGAAACTGATGACCGAATGGATGCTCGAGGATGCCGGGCGCGCCCACGGGCTGCGCCACGTATCCCTTCGCTACTTCAACGTCGCGGGCGCCGATCCAAAGGGACGCGCCGGGCAGTCGACGCCGCGCGCGACGCATCTCATCAAGGCCGCGGTGCAGACCGCGCTCGGCGAACGCCCGTATCTCGAAGTCTTCGGCACGGATTATCCGACGAAGGACGGCTCGTGCCTTCGCGACTACATCCACGTCACGGACCTCGCCCATGCGCATCTTGCCGCGCTCGCGCATTTGCGTGACGGAGGTGACAGCCTCACCTTGAACTGCGGCTACGGGGAAGGCTTTTCGGTGCTTGAAGTGGTCGAGGTGGTGAAACGGGTTTCGGGCGTGGAATTCGAGGTCAGGCTCTCGCCGCGACGTGCCGGCGATCCCGCGGCGATCATCGCCAAGGCCGGCCGGATTCGCGCCGAGCTCGGCTGGATCCCGCAGCATGACGATCTTCGCGAGATCGTTTCCCAAGCGCTCGCCTGGGAAAGAAAGCTCATCGATCAACGTGCCGCATAGTCGCGCTTGCGCCCATGCGGCGCGGTTGCCGTCGCAAGACCGATTTTCGCATCTTCATGAAATGGTTTGGCGATTGTCCTTCCTCCGAAAGCCGGCGCCGATAGGCTTGGTGCTCGTCATGGCGACGGCGGCACTTGCGGGAACATTTGCCCCTCACCCTGCCGAAGCGAGGGCGATCATGATCGCCGCGGCGCCGGCGTCGGATAAGGAAAAGAGCGCCGCCGCCTTCGCCGCCTTCGTCGAAGGGCTCTGGCCCGATGCGAAGGCCGCGGGCGTCTCGCGCGAGACTTTCGATGCCGCCTTCGCGGGTGTCCATCTCGACACATCCGTCCTCGAGCACATGAAAAAGCAAGCCGAGTTCGAAAGATCGATCCGCGACTACCTCGCTTCGGCCGTTTCCGAGCGGCAGGTCGATCAAGGCCGTGCGCTCTCAGCCAAATGGGCGGACACACTCGCGGCGATCGAACGCCGCTTCGGCGTCGATCGTCACATCATCATCGCGCTCTGGGGCCTCGAATCCGGTTACGGAACCGGGATCGGAGGCAAGGACGTCATAGGCTCGCTCGCGAGCCTCGCCTTCATCGAGTTTCGCGGCGGGCTCTTCCGCGACGAGTTGATCGATGCGCTCGTCATTCTCCAGGAAGGCCATGTCGTTCGCGACGCGATGAAGGGCTCCTGGGCAGGTGCCATGGGCCAGGCACAGTTCATGCCGTCGAGCTTCATGAAATACGCGACCGCCTTCGACGGCGGCCCCCGCAAAGACATCTGGACGAATTCGCAAGACGTGCTGGCCTCGATCGCGAATTTTCTCGAAGGGAATGGCTGGGTCGCCGATCTCCCTTGGGGTTTCGAGGTCGTGCTGCAGCAAGGCTTCGACTACACGCCCGCGAAGGCGAGCTTCGCCGAGTGGAAAAGCCGGGGTGTCACGCGCGCGGATGGTGCGGGGTTGCCGGCCTCGGGCGAAGCGCTGATGTTCTTTCCCGTCGGCTGGCGCGGGCCGGCCTTCCTGATCACCGAAAATTTCTTCGTTCTCAAGAATTACAACACTTCCGACGCCTACGCCCTTGCGGCAGGGCTGCTCGCCGACCGCATCGGAGGCGCGGGCGGCATTCGCGCCCCCTGGCCATCCGCGATCGAGGGGCTCGATCATGGCCAAAGGCTCGAGGCGCAGAAGCTGTTGCAGAACCTCGGTCTTTATTCCGACAAGCTCGACGGGCATCTCGGCCCCGCGCTGCGCGAGGCCACGCGACGTTTCCAGGCCGGAAACGGCCTCGTTCCCGACGGATTTCCGACGCCTCAAATGCTCGCCAAATTGCGCGCCGCACATTGACGAGCCCCCTTACGAGGTTCCATATCCAAAGATGGACCGGCGAAGGTGAAGCCCATGCGTTTCTCTCTTCGACACGCCGCTCTCGTTCTGGCGTTGACCTCGGCAGCCGTGGTGTGTCCGGGCCTGGCCGGCGCTCAGGATTCCTTCCTCGAAAGGTTCATCCGGGCCGGCAATCCGGCGCCCGTGAAGCATCCTGTCGAGCCGGTGCCTCGGCACTCTTCTTATAATCCAGCTTCAAGCCATGCGGCCCACCGTGCGAAGGAAGCTCAGCAGGAAGAGCAGATCAAGACGAAGACCAATCCTTCGACGGCGATTCTCGTCATCGGCGATGCGCTGGCCGACAAGCTCGCGCAGGGCATCGACCAGGAATTCGGCGACAACCCCGATGTGCAGGTCGTGCGCAAGACCAAATCGGTTTCGAGCCTTACGCGCGTCGACGTCTTCGATTGGGTCGAAGGTGCGCGCGCCGCACTCGCCGGGCCACAGCACTACGATGTCGCGGTGGTGCTGATCGGCATCAACGATTGGCAGCCGATGCAGAGCTCGGGAGCGACCCTCGAACCGGGTTCGGACGCTTGGCGTGAGGCCTATGGCAAGCGGGTCGAAGCTCTGCTCGGCGTGTTCAAGGAGAAGAACCTGCCCGTGGTGTGGGTGGGTTTGCCGGTGATGAGCCAGCCCAAATTTTCCGAGGAGCTCCAAGGCCTCAACGCGATCGTGCGCGAGGCGACGCATGCGGCGGGCGGCGCTTTCGTCGACCTGCATGACGCGTTCAGCGGGGAAGACGGCAAATACACGGACACCGGACCCGCGCTCAACGGCTCGACGGTGCAGGCTTCGCACCAGCGACGGGGTGAGCTTCACCCAACAAGGCGCGCTGAAGGCCGCGTATTTTGCCGATGTCGAGGTGAAGAGGATCCTCGCGCAAAAACCGGCGGCTACACCCGAACTCGATCCTCGCCACCCCCGGCCAACCCGGCGCGAAGGGCGATATCGAGCGCCTGATCGACCAGATGGCCGGCACCCCGCCTCCGGCCGATGTGGTGCCCCTCATCGCAAAAATCCCGGAACGTCCGGCGATCGGTCCGATCATTTCATTGACCACCCCCGAGCGCGCTTCGGACGGCCTCCTCACGCCCCCCCTGACGAGGACCGCGCGACCGCTCGCCTCCTCTTCTTTCGCTCTCGATCAATTGCGCGCCGCAAAGCCTGGCCGTTCCGACGATTTCAGCTGGCATTCCTCACCTTGAAGCCGCATTTTGCGCTGGCGTAGGTGCGAGGAAGGTCGATCCTCCCCACGAGACCGGAGAGTGCACGAAAAATGTTCTTGCTTCGTTCGAACCGGGATGGCATGGCTGCCCGCGCACTCATTCAGCGGAGGGCCTCGTGAAGCTCTATTCATTGCCTCTCTCCCCTTATGCGGCCCGCGTGCGCGGCGCGATCTATGCCAAGGGACTGGCGGTCGAGATTTTCGCGCCCCCTGAGGATTGGCGGACCTCTCCCGAATATCGCGAGATCAACCCGCTGGTGCGCATCCCGGTGCTGCTGCTCGACGACGGCACGGTGATCGCGGAAGTCGGCCGTGATCGTGGAATATCTCGAGGACGCCCATCCCAAGCCCTCGCTTCGGCCCGACACCGCCAAGTCCCTCGCGCGCGTGCGGCTCATCACCCAGATCGCCGATCTCTACGTGATGCAGGCGATGATGCCGCTCTTCTACATGTTCGATGCGAAGGCCAAGGACCAAGCCCTGATCGCGACGCAGCTCGGCAAGCTCGAGGAAGGGCTCAAGCATCTTGAAGCGATACTTCTTGTGGGCGAATACGCTTTCCCGGGACAGCTCACGACAGCCGATGTCTGGCTCACCCCGGTGCGTTTCTCCCTGGACGGGCTGATGGGCTTTGCCGAGTTGCCCCGTCTCCTCGATCGCCATAAGGCGGTTGCCGCCTATGCGGACACGGCGCGCAAGGACGCGGCTCTCGGCCGCGTCTGGGACGAAATGGCCGACGGCCTCGAGGCGATGATGGCGGCACGCGCGGCGCGGGTGGCGTGAGAGGGGCTGGGCTTAAGGGTGGTGCGGCAATTGCGGTGGCACCCAAAAAGCACGAGTTGGGAATGAAAGATGATTAGTTGGCAATTATCTTCCGCTCTCACCCTTGCTCTTTCCGTGCTTCCAGCCGGAAACTTTCCTGATAAGCGACTTGATGATATGAGACATGATGGAATATCGCTTCATAGTGATCTCGAGAAGGAATACATCCAGCTACAAAATTCAAGATCGCTGACCAATAGAGTATTTCGAAATGATGTTACCTCTATTTTTATAAGATATATCTCTATTGGGATATCAATTAGTGAAACAAAATTTATTCTTACGTCAGGTGGCTTCGAGCTTACCCAGAGTATACGAGATAAGCACTATATTTACTGTGGACTGACTCTCGAGGAGAAATTTCTCTGGCGCGCCCAAGTATACCTAGTCATATATTCCGAGGCAGAAATTGATAACGGAAGCTCCACCGTTTCAACGATTACTGCTAAATTATTGATCGATTCGGTATAATTAGAATCGCACTATTTTCCATGACCAATACTCACCTCGGCAGTGCGCTCTCGCCCTCGAGGAAAAGGTCGATCGAACGCGCCGCCTGGCGCCCCTCGCGAATGGCCCAGACGACGAGGGACTGGCCCCGGCGCATGTCGCCGCACGCGAACACCTTGTCGATCGAGGAGCGATAGTCGCTCACATTCGCCGCGACATTGCCGCGCTGATCGAAGGCGACGCCGAGATCGGCGAGGAGACCCTCATGCACGGGTGACATGAAACCCATGGCGAGCAGGACGAGATCGGCCCTGAGCTCGAATTCCGAGCCGGGCGCGGGCTTCATGGCCGTGTCGAGGCGCACGCAATGGAGGTTCTTGACCGTGCCGTTCTCGCCACTCATGTGCTGCGTCATCACGGCGAAGTCGCGCTCGGCGCCCTCCTCATGGCTCGACGACGTGCGCAGCTTCAACGGCCAATCCGGCCAGGTCAAAAGCTTGTTCTCCTTTTCGGGCGGCCTCGGCATGATCTCGAGCTGCGTCACCGAGAGCGCGCCCTGGCGAACGGAGGTGCCGATGCAGTCGGAGCCCGTATCGCCGCCGCCGATCACGATCACATGCTTGCCCGAGGCCAGGATCGGCTGGTCGTTCGCGATGATCGGCTCGCGCGAGACACGCCGGTTTTGCTGCGGCAGGAAATCCATGGCGAAATGGACGCCGTGGAGCTCGCGGCCGGGGATGGGCAGGTCGCGCGGCTTCTCGGCTCCGCCGGCGAGCGCCACCGCATCGTGCTCCGCGAGAAGCTGCTTCGCGCCGAGGGTCGACGCCGACCGTCACGCCGCAATGAAACACGACGCCTTCTGCCTCCATCTGGGCGACGCGACGCTCGACATGGCGCTTTTCCATCTTGAAATCGGGAATGCCGTAGCGAAGCAGTCCGCCCGGCTTGGCGCTCCTCTCATAGACATGCACCTCGTGCCCGACGCGTGCGAGCTGCTGGGCGCAGGCGAGCCCCGCCGGACCCGAGCCCACCACGGCGACCTTCTTGCCCGTGCGGCGCACCGGCGGCTCGGGCACGATCCAGCCTTCTTCCCAGCCGCGATCGACAATGGCGCATTCGATCGTCTTGATGGTGACCGGCGCTTCCTGGATGTTGAGCGTGCAGGAGGCTTCACAGGGCGCGGGGCAGACACGGCCGGTGAACTCCGGAAAATTGTTGGTGGAGTGAAGGTTCTCGAGCGCCTCGCGCCATGCGCCGCTGTAGACGAGGTCGTTCCAATCGGGGATCTGATTGTTGACCGGGCATCCGTTGTGGCAATAGGGGATGCCGCAATCCATGCAGCGCGCCGCCTGGTCGCGCGTCGCCTCCTCCGAGAGCGGCAGCATGAACTCGCGATAGTGGCGAATGCGATCGGAGGCGAGCGCGTAGCGGCGCTCACGCCGGTCGATCTCGAGAAATCCCGTGACCTTGCCCATCTCACCCGCCCGCGAGAGCGAAGGCGGGCACGGCACGCTCGGCATTCAGCTCGGCGAGCGCGCGCCGATATTCGACCGGCATGACCTTGCGGAACTTCGGCAGGTATTCGTCCCAATGCTCGAGAATGAGCTTGGCGCGCCCCGAGCCCGTATAGGCCGCGTGCTTGGCGATCAACTGATGCAAGCGCTCGCCGTCGAAGCGATCGATGATCGGCCATCACATCGACGAGGCCATGGCCTTCGAGATCGCCGCCGTGATGGTGCAGGCGCTGCATCATCACCTCTTCGCTCCTCGACCGGCTCGAGATCGACCATCGAGAGATTGCAGCGCTTGGCGAAGGAGCCATCCTCGTCGAGCACATAGGCGATGCCGCCCGACATGCCGGCAGCGAAATTGCGCCCCGTCTGGCCGATCACCACCACGACGCCGCCCGTCATGTATTCGCAGCCATGGTCGCCCGTGCCCTCGACGACCGCGATCGCGCCCGAATTGCGCACGGCGAAACGCTCGCCCGCGACGCCGCGGAAATAGCATTCGCCGGCGATCGCGCCGTAGAGCACCGTATTGCCGATGATGATGCTCTCTTCCGGCGTGATATGGACGGCATCGCGCGAGGGATAGATGATGACGCGCCCGCCCGAGAGCCCCTTGCCGACATAGTCGTTCGCTTCGCCTTCGAGCTCGAGCGTGACGCCATGGGCGAGCCAGGCGCCGAAGCTCTGGCCGGCAGTGCCGTTGAGCTTCACATGCACGGTCTCGTCCGGAAGGCCCGCATGTCCGTAGCGCTTGGCGATTTCGCCGGAGAGCATCGCACCGGTGGCGCGATTGGTATTGTTGATCGCGGCCTCGATCAGCACCGGGCGGCGCGTTTCGATGGCGCTCGTCGCGCGTTCGATCAGCTCTCGGTCGAGCACCTTGTCGAGCTTGTGGTCCTGCCGCTCGGAGCGGTAGATGCCCGTGCCCGGCAGCGGTTCGGGCTTATGGAACAGGCGTGAGAAGTCGAGCCCCCTCGCCTTCCAATGCTCGATGACCTTTTCCTGGTCGAGCATCTGCATCTGTCCGACCATCTCGTCGAAGCGCCGGAAGCCGAGCGCGGCCATGATCTCGCGCACCTCCTCGGCGAGGAAGAAAAAGTAGTTGATGACATGCTCCGGCAAGCCGGTGAAGCGCTTGCGCAGCACCGGATCTTGCGTCGCCACGCCGACCGGGCAGGTGTTGAGATGGCATTTGCGCATCATGATGCAGCCGGCAGCGACAAGCGGCGCCGTGGCGCAGCCGAATTCGTCCGCGCCCAGAAGCGCGCCGATGACGACGTCCCGCCCCGTGCGCACGCCGCCGTCGACCTGCACCGAAATGCGCGAGCGCAGGCTGTTCATCACGAGCGTCTGATGGGTTTCCGCAAGCCCGATCTCCCAAGGAGATCCCGCATGCTTGATCGAGGTCAGCGGCGAAGCGCCGGTGCCGCCCTCGAAACCCGAGATGGTCACATGATCGGCGCGTGCCTTCGACACGCCGGCCGCGACCGTCCCGACACCGACCTCGGAGACGAGCTTGACCGAGACGTCCGCCTGCGGGATTGACGTTCTTCAGATCGAAGATGAGCTGCGCCAGATCTTCGATGCAATAGATGTCATGGTGGGGCGGCGGCGAGATCAGCCCGACGCCTTGTGTCGAGTGGCGCACCTTGGCGATCACCGCGTCGACCTTGTGGCCCGGGAGTTGGCCGCCCTCGCCGGGCTTCGCCCCTTGCGCCATCTTGATCTGCATCATGTCGGAATTCACGAGGTATTCCGCCGTGACGCCGAAGCGTCCCGAGGCCACCTGCTTGATCGCCGAACGCATCGAATCGCCGTTCGCGAGCGGCCGGAACCGATCCGCCTCCTCGCCGCCCTCGCCGGTGTTGGACTTGCCGCCGATGCGGTTCATGGCGATGGCCAAGGTCGTGTGCGCCTCGCGCGAGATCGAGCCGAACGACATCGCCCCGGTCGAGAAGCGCTTCACGATATTCTTCGCAGGCTCGACTTCGTCGAGCGGCACCGGCGCTGCGCCCATCCTCTTCGCCGCCTTTGATGCGGAACAGGCCGCGGATGGTCGAACAGATTCTCCGCCTGGTCGTTGAGGAGCTTGGCGAAGGCGCGATAGTGCTCTTGCTGATCGCCCGCGCACGGCATGCTGAAGCAGCGAGATCGCCTGCGGCGTCCAGGCATGCGCCTCGCCGCGCAACCGGAAGGCATATTCGCCGCCCGACGTCGAGCGAGTTGCGATAGACGGGCGCATCGCCGAAGGCGTCGCGATGACGACGCACCGTCTCTTCCGCGATTTCCGCGAGACCGGCGCCTTCGATCGTGGTCTTGGTGCCGAAGAAGAAGCGGTCGACGAAGGCCGTAGACAAGCCGACGGCATCGAAGATCTGCGCCCCGCAATAGGATTGGAAGGTCGAGATGCCCATCTTCGACATCACCTTCAGCAGGCCCTTGTCGATCGACTTGATGAATCGCTTGATGATCTCGTTCTCGTCGATCTCCTCGGGCAATTGCTGGCGCATCGAGGTCAGCGTCTCGAAAGCGAGATAGGGATTGATGGCCTCCGCCCCATAGCCCGCAAGGCAGCAGAAGTGATGGATCTCACGCGGCTCGCCCGTCTCGACGACGAGGCCGACGGAGGTACGCAAGCCCTTGCGGATCAGATGATGATGCACGGCGGCGGTCGCGAGCAGCGCCGGGATGGGGATGCGGTCGGGGCCCACCATGCGGTCCGAGAGGATGACGATGTTGTAGCCGCCGTGCACGGCGGCTTCGGCGCGTTCGCAGAGCCGGCCGAGAGCGCCCTCCATCCCTTTCGCGCCCTGCTCGGCGAGATAGGTGATGTCGAGCGTCTTGGTGTCGAAGGCGTCTTCGCGAAAGCCGATGCACCGGATCTTTTCGAGGTCCTCATTGGTGAGAATGGGCTGGCGCACCTCGAGCCGCTTCTTGCGCGACGTCCCTTCGAGGTCGAGCAGGTTGGGGCGCGGCCCGATGAACGAAACGAGGCTCATGACGAGCTCCTCGCGGATCGGATCGATCGGCGGGTTCGTCACTTGCGCGAAGTTCTGCTTGAAATAGGTGGGCAACAGCTTCGACTTGTCGGAAAGCGCCGAGATCGGCGTGTCCGTGCCCATGGAGCCGACGGCTTCCTGTCCGGTGACCGCCATGGGTGCCATCAGCATCTTCAGGTCTTCCTGGCTGTAGCCGAAGGCCTGCTGGCGATCGAGAAGCGACACGTCGGTGCGCGATTCGCGCGACTGGACCGGAGGCAGATCCTCGAGCACGATCTGCGAACGCTTGAGCCACTGGCGATAAGGGTGGCGCGCCGCGAGCTGTGCCTTGACCTCGTCATCCGAGACGATCCGACCCTTCTCGAGGTCGATGAGCAGCATCTTGCCCGGTTGCAGGCGCCATTTGCGCACGATGTCGCCTTCCGGGATCGGCAGCACGCCCGCTTCCGAGGCGAGCACCACGAGCCCGTCCTTGGTGACGAGGTAGCGGGCCGGGCGAAGCCCGTTGCGGTCGAGCGTCGCGCCGATCTGCCGGCCGTCCGAGAAGGCGATCGAAGCCGGCCCGTCCCACGGCTCCATCAGGGCCGCGTGATATTCGTAGAAAGCGCGCCTGCCCTCATCCATCAACGGATTGCCGGCCCAGGCTTCCGGGATCAGCATCATCATGGCGTGGGCAAGCGAATAGCCGCCGCGCACCAGGAACTCGAGCGCGTTGTCGAAACAGGCCGTGTCCGATTGCCCCTCATAGGAGATGGGCCAGAGCTTCGAGATGTCATTGCCGAACAGATCCGAATTGACGGATGCCTGCCGCGCCGCCATCCAGTTGACGTTGCCCCGCAAGGTGTTGATCTCCCCGTTATGGGCGATCATTCGGAACGGGTGAGCGAGCTGCCAACTCGGAAATGTATTCGTCGAAAAGCGCTGGTGCACGAGCGCGAGCGCGCTGTCGAAACGCGGATCGAGCAAGATCCGTGTAATAGGCGCCGAGCTGGGAGGCCAGCACCATGCCCTTGTAGACCAGCGTTCGGCAGGAGATGGAAACAGGGTAGAACCCCATGCCGCGCAGATTATTCGCCTTCATGTTGTAGACGGTGCCGGAGATCTGCTTGCGCAGGATATAGAGCCTGCGCTCGAACTCCTCCTCGCTGGCGATGCCCTTGCCGCGACCGATGAAGGCTTGCAGATGCAGTGGCTCCGTCGGCTTGACGCTCTCGCCAAGATCGCTGTTGTTCACGGGAGGCTCGCGAAAGCCGAGCAGAACCTGGCCCTCGTCTGCGATCGTCTTCTCGATCACCTCGCGACAGAGCGCCGCCGCCCCCGCCACGCGCGGCAGGAAGAAATGACCGACCGCATATTGTCCGGGCTCCGGCAGCGTGAAGCCGAGCTTCGCGCATTCTTCAAGGAAGAAGCGATGCGGTATCTGCACCATGATGCCGCAACCGTCCCCCAATTTGGGATCGGCTCCCACCGCGCCTCGGTGGCGGAGGTTGAGGAGTATCTGCAGTCCCTTCTCGATGATGTCGTGGCGCTTCGCGTTGGACATGTCGGCGATGATCCCGACGCCGCAGGAGTCGTGCTCGCGGGCGGGGTCGAACAGCCCTTGCGCGGGCGGGCGCCCATTCGGGCCATTGCGCCGGAAGGCACGGCTTTGCGAGCACGGGTCCGCGATGTCGCGCCCGTCCGCTCGTTCGCCGCAACCTTCATCGCGTCCATCTCGCCGCCCTCGCCTTGTTGCTTGACCGCCTTCGCGCCAGCCCCCACAGAACTTTCCGCGCCCGGCTGCCTAAAAAAAGGTCAGCCTTGCTGCCTTATCTCCGACCATGCCAAACTTGCCGGGGATGTTCAATAGAACAATTCGAACTTGGGGACGTCCATGAATTTCAGAAGCGACAACACGGCGGGTGCGAGCGAAAAGATACTCGCCGCGCTGATTGCGGCGAACGGCGGCACCCAGCCGGCCTATGGCGCCGACGACATGACGGCGCGGGTCGAGAAGACGCTCTGCGAAATCTTCGAGCGGGACGTCGCGGTGTTCCTGGTCGTGAACGGAACAGCGGCGAATTCGCTCGCGCTTGCATGCGCGACGCCGCCTTGGGGAGCCGTGCTCTGCCATACGGAAAGCCATATCGCCGAGGATGAATGCGGCGCGCCGGAATTCTTTTCGGCAGGCGCCAAGCTCGTCGGGCTGCCGGGCGTCGGTTGCAAGCTCGAGCCCGCGACCGTCGCCATGAAGCTCGAGGAGATGCCGGCGGGGTCGCTGCGCAATTGCGAGCCGGCCGCGCTCTCGATCACCCAGGCGACCGAGGCCGGCACGATCTACACCTGCGCAGAGATCGCGGCGCTTGCGCAGGTGGCGCGCTCGCGCGGCCTCACGGTGCACATGGATGGGGCCCGTTTCGCGAACGCGCTCGTCACGCTCGGCTGCACGCCGGCCGAGATGAGCTGGAAATCGGGCGTCGATATTCTGTCCTTCGGAGCCACCAAGAATGGCTGCCTCGCAGCCGAGGCGGTGATCTTCTTCGACCGAAAAAGGGCGATCGACATGGCCATCCGGCGCAAGCGCGCCGGCCACACGCTGTCCAAGGGCCGGTTGCTCGCGGCGCAGATGGGAGCCTATCTTCGCGACGGGCATTGGCTCGAGCTCGCACGGCACGCCAATGCAGCCGCAGCGCGGTTGGAAGAGGCTCTGCTTTCCCTGCCGGGTGTGAGGATCGGCTGGGCGCGTCAGGCCAACGCGGTCTTTGCCATCATTCCCGAGGCTGTCGACCGGCGTTTGCGCGCCGCGAACGCTTCCTACCACCCCTGGTCGCCCGCCTGGCTTCCCGTGAAATCCATGCCGAAAAAGGGCGAGATGCTCTTTCGCTTCGTGACGTCCTTCCGCACGACCTCGATGGAGATCGAGGCGCTACGCGCCGCGGGCCAGGCCGAACCGATTGCCGTTCCCCGCGTTAGGGCCAAGGCGGGCTGAAACCGTGGAGGTTGAGGCCGGCTCGATAGCAAAGATCGGACAAATCGCGTCCATGCCATCGTCCAAAGCTCGCCGCAATCGGCTCCGAGAGATGGTACGGGCGATCTTTTCGTAAGGGGCTCGCAAAATGACCTTGATCACCAATTTCCGTCCGCTGAGGCCGATGTCGCTTCGGCGGGCCCAAGTCGGGTTAGCGCTCGTCGCGGGCGTGGCGATGGTCGCTCTCCATCCGAGCAGCGCCAATGCGCAATTCTGGGGCTCCGGGTCGTGGTACGGCGGCCCGCGACCCTGGGGAGGGCCGCCTCCCTATTCACGTGACTATGACGAGGACCGCCTGAGGCCGGGCGAGATCGCGGATGTCCTGAGGAACCATGGCTGGAGCATTCTCTCTCCACCTGCGATTTCCGGACGGCATTATGTCGCGAACGTCCGCAACGGCAATGGACAGCGTCTGTTCGTGGTGCTCGACGCCTACGACGGCCGCATTCTCGATGCTCGCCAGGTCGAAGAGCGCCCCAATACCAACGAGCTCGCCGCCATCCCCGACGGCGTGTCGCCAACAACCCGTCCCGATGAAGTCATACGTCCGGTCGTGCCGCAATCCGTGCCGCCGACACCTGCGCCAAGGCCGCGCCGTCCTTCCTTGCAGGCGAAGCATGTGTTCCCTCCGTCGGTGAAGAGCACGCCGCTCGGGCCGCCGAAGGAAAAGGAGAGGGAGAAGGAAGGCACCATCGCGGTCGCCAAGCCCTCCGCGGCACCCCCCGCCGTCAAGCCCGCCGTACCTATCCCATCAGCGCCCGAGGCAAATGGCACGACCTCCGCGCCGGCTTCGCCAAGCTCCGGGTCGGCTCCCAGCGTACGCCAGGTCTATCCCCCTCAGGGCGGCGGTCCGGGGGAGCCGCAGGCACACGCCCCGCAATCGGCCGAGGCCACCGCTCCTGCGGCGCCGCCGCCTGCCGCACCAAAGCCGGTTGAAAAACCCGTGCTCCCGCCCGATGCGGGCTTCGAATGAGGATCAAAAAAGGGCGCCCTCGGGCGCCCTTTTTATTTGAGTTGGATCGGTTCGATCTTCGTGATCTTTACGCGGCCTTCTTGGTCTCGATCGTTCGATCATTGGCGACGCGGCCATTGATCGGGATGAGGCGAGGCTTCTTGGCCTCGGGAATTTCGCGGACGAGATCGATGTGCAGGAGCCCGTTCTCGAGGCTCGCACCCGTCACCTGAACGAAGTCGGCGAGCTGGAAGCGACGCTCGAAAGCGCGGGCCGCGATCCCTTGATAGACGATCTCGGTCTTGCGTTCCCCTTCCGCGGGCTTCTTCTCGCCGCGCAGGGTGAGAGCATTTTCCTTCACCTCGATCGAAAGGTCGTCAGCCGAAAAGCCGGCCGCGGCCACGGTGAGGCGATAGGCATTCTCGCCGACGCGCTCGATGTTGTAGGGCGGGTAGCTCTGAGCTTCGCCGGACACCTGGTCCAACATCGAGAAGAGACGGTCGAAGCCGATGGTCGAGCGATAGAGGGAGGGCAGATCATACTGGCGCATGGCATATTCTCCTATAGAAGCAACATGCATTGGGTCCGCCGCGAGGGCCGGACAGGTTCACACCGCCTTTTGGCCGGTGCGAAGCTTATGTCGTGACGATTTTGCGCGATTCAAGAGCCTCGACGAACGCGGGGCCTTCGAAAAAATACCTGCAAGGAGAATGACATGGCGGGACGGCTGAAGGGCAAGACGGCAGTGGTGACCGCGGCCGGCCAAGGCATCGGCAGGGCCATCTCCGAAGCCTTCGTGCGCGAAGGAGCGCTCGTCTTCGCGACCGACGTCGATGTCGGAAAGCTCGAAGGGATCGCCCGCGCGAAGCGGCGCAAGCTCGATGTCCTCTCGACGAGGGCCGTCGAGGCTTTTGCCGCAAGGACGGGGCCGATCGACGTGCTCGTCAATTGCGCGGGCTTCGTCCATCACGGCACCGTGCTCGACTGCGACGACAAGGCCTGGGATTTCTCCTTCGACCTCAACGTGCGTTCGATGCATCGCCTCATCAAGGCGTATCTCCCCGGCATGCTCGCCAAGGGCGCCGGCGCGATCGTCAATATCGCATCGGGCGCCTCTTCGATCCGCGGGATCCCGAACCGCTATGTCTATGGCACGACCAAGGCCGCGGTCATCGGCCTGACCAAGGCGGTCGCGGCGGATTTCATTCAAAAGGGCGTTCGCTGCAATGCCATCGCTCCGGGCACGGTGCAGTCGCCTTCACTCGACGAGAGGATCGCCACGCTCGCGGCCTCGACCGGCAAATCCTCCGAGGAGACGCGCTCGGCCTTCGCTGCGCGGCAGCCCATGGGCCGGCTCGGCACAGCCGAAGAGATCGCGGCGGCGGCCGTCTATCTCGCGAGCGACGAAAGCGGCTTCACGACCGGAACGACGATCGTCGTCGACGGCGGCTTCTCGCTCTGAAACAAGGTCACACATGCTAGATCCAAAGAATATTGAGCAGCTACAGCTCGTCCTCGCATTTATCGTTCCAGGTCTTATCATAATGTACATTAGATCTAGATTCATTTCTGGCCGACCACCCTCACATAGAGACAATATACTTAGTTACATCGTCCTTTCTACCCTATATTATGCGCTCATAATACCATTCATCGGCGAAGCTTTAGCCAAACGAAAATCTTGGACCGCATGGGCCGCGGCGTGGATAGGCCTTATCCTTATCGGGCCGTACATTCTAGGGGTGATTTTAGGCGTAGCTACTCAAAAAGAATGGTTCGCCTGGGTCACGAACAAACTGGAGCTGACCCTTGTTCATGTCATACCGGCTGCATGGGACTGGCGATTTTCGACAATTCCACGAAGCGGTATGTTCGTGATGATCACATTATCAAACGACGAGAAGGTTGCCGGTTTTTTTGGATCGAACTCATTCGCATCTTCCGATGCTGGTGATCGCGACATATACATAGAAGAGGAATACTCCGTGACTGACGAGGGTTGGAAGCCTCGGGACGAAAAAGTAGGAATTCTGATTCCTCTGAGCATGATCAAATACGTCGAATTTTGGGAACCCAAACTATGACGATCGATAAACAAGCCAGTGCACATCAACCCGCGCAGAGGCTCGAGAAACGTCATCAAGGGCGACCGACGCTCAGCTATGACGGCTATCGACCGAACTCGACCACGGGCTATCAGGCGCCAGCAGGCGGAAATAAGCCCACCCCCCCAACGACCGGAAGTGGTGTCACTCCCGCGCCAAAAAAGTAGCCGGCACCTGCCGCCGCTCAGAATCGTCGGACGCTTGGCTCGGTAGTCAGCCATAAAGGCGTTGGCGCATCATCCAGTATGTTGCACGAACGCCTCATGCGGTGGAAGATTTTTTTGACGACTAGGCGAAAGCCGCGACTCATGACAAAAGGGGGGTTCGGCTGGGAACATTTCGGGGAACTTGCGGCTCAGGCCGTGCCCTCGCGAGCAGGCCCGCGCCGAAAAGCTCTGATCAACCTGGCGGAAGCGGAGAAGACTCATGGCCAAGGCACCCGCGAAAGCGGCAACGAAAGCGTCCAAGGGCGGCGCGGCGAAGAAACCCAATGCGCTTCAAATTCCCTTGAAGCCTTCCGCCGAGTTGGCGGCAGTCGTCGGCGCAGGGCCCCTCCCTCGCGGGCAGGTGGTTAGCAAGATGTGGGACTACATCAAGAAGCACAAGTTGCAGAACCCTGCCAACAAGCGCGAGATTTTGGCGGACGACAAGCTTTCCAAGATTTTCGGCAAGAAGAAGGTGACGATGTTCGAGATGAACAAGCACATCGCCGCCCATTTGAAGTAAGCTCGCCCGCCCTCGCATCGGACTCTCGCCTTCCAGAAGGCGCCCGATGCTCGGCTTCGAGTAGCCGCGAGCGCCGCGCATGTCGTTCGGCGCAATCTTGCAAGGCAACGCCCCGTCGTAGGCCGTCAGGTTCGCGACACGGCGTTGCTTGGCGTTTGGGGCTTCCGGCAACGCACAGTTTTCGAGACGGTGCCCGCGCGCTTCCAAAGAGCGCAGCGGGTTGGTCGCCTCGATGCAAAGCTTGGAACGTCGCTCGTCGACAGGGCGCGGCCCTTCAGGGCATATGCGAACGGCTGGCTATCCTATTGCTCGCGCAAACGCCGCGCCGGCTTCTCCCCGAGAATGCGTCCGTTTCCGAGAAGTCCGAGCAGCACTGTCGTCGACACGCCCACGACCGCGATAGCTGCAAGCGTGACCAGATCGAAGCTGGGGTCGATCTTCATGGCAATCGTCACGATCGCGGCCGCGATAGCGCAGCCGGCGATCAGCCCGAAGAGCGCGGCGATGGCGCCCAGCAGCGCATATTCGATGAGGAAGATCCGCAAGATCGCCCCGCGCCGCGCTCCGAGAGTCTTCAGCACGACGGCGTCGTAGAGCCGAAGCCTACGTCCCGCGGCGAGCGCTCCCGCCAGGACGAGGACGGCCGACAGGAGCGACACCGCGCTGGCGCCCCGGACGGCGACGAGGAGCTTGCGCACCAGCCCGTCGATGGCCTCGAGGACATCCTTGACCCGGAGCGAGGTCACCGTGGGAAAGCCGGAAGCCACCGCCTTCACGACCGCGCTCTCCTCCTGCGGCGTGCCGCCATCCGTGAGGCGCAAGGTGGCGAGATCGTTGAAGGGGGCGCCGGTGAAGGCATTCGGCGAGAACACCATCACGAAATTGATCGCGAGCGAGGACCACTCGACGCTTCGCAGGTTGGCGATGCGCGCCTCGACATTCCGGCCGAGCACGTTGATGACGATGCTGTCGCCGATCTCGACGCCGAGGCCATTGGCGATATCGCGCTCCATGGAGACGAGCGGCGGGCCGGAATAATCGGGCGGCCACCACTCCCCGCCGACGAGCTTCGCGCCTTCCGGCAGCACGGCGGAAAAAGTGATGCCGCGGTCGCCTTCGAGCACCCACGCCACGTCTTCGGCCGCCTTGACCTTCTCCGCGGGCACGCCGGCGATCGAGACGATGCGGCCCCGCATCATCGGCACGCGCTGCTGGACGGCGCCGGGCGCCGTGGCTTCGACAAGCCTGGCGAAACTTTCGCCGTCCCGGCCAGGCACATCGAGGAAGTAGAAATTCGGCGCTCTTTTGGGCAGGCTGCGCGTCAGCTCGCGAGAGACGGTCGCATCGATCACGGCGAGCGCCACCATCAGCGTGACTCCGAGGCCCAGCGAAACGATCGACCGTCGTGGTCGCCGCACCGGGCCGATGGAGGTTGGCGAAGGCGAGGCGCGCCAAGGGGTTCCGCGGGGCCGGCATCTTGCGCAGCAGCGCGACGGCGCCTGCGCCGACGCCACGCAGGAGCAGAAAGGCGGCGGCGCAGGCTAGGACGGCGATCGTCGCGATGAGCCGATCCCAGGCGAACCCGATCGCCGCGGCGACGAGCGCAAGCGCCAGAAGGCCGGCCCCGAAGGCGTAGCGCGCCCGCGGCCTTCCTCGGTCCGGAGCGACGAGGTCGCGGAACAATTGCGAGCCCGGGCACGTCATGGGCCCGACCGAGCGGCCAGAGCGAGAAGGCGCCCGCGACCAAGGCTCCGAACAACGCTGCGAGCGCCAGCGGACCCGGAAAAGGGCCGGGCAGGACCGGAGCCGGCAGCAGATCGCCAAAAAGCGCGACGACGAGGAAGGGCAGCGCGGCCCCGGCCGCGACGCCGATGGATATGCCGAGGCCGGCCAGCAGGACGACTTCGCACAGCATGATCGCGACCGCGCGCGCGCCGCTCGCGCCGAGGCTCTTGAAGATGGCGATGGTGGCTCGCCTTCGCTCCACGAAGGCCTCAACGGCATTCGCGACCCCCACCCCGCCGACCAGCAGCGCGACGATACCGGCAAGCGCAAGAAATTGCGTGAACCTGCGGATGTTCTTCTCGAATTGAGGAGCCACATTGAGGCGTGAACGAACCTCGAATCCCGCTTGCGGGAATTGCGCCTTCAACCCGGCGACGGTCTCCTCGAGCGCCGCATCGTCATTATGTCCTTCAGGCAGAAGGACGCGATAGCTCCATCTCACCAGGCTGCCGGGGCGCAAGAGTTCGCTCGCGCGCAGTGCTTCCTGCGAAAGAATGATCCTGGGCCCGAGCCCGATGCCGGTCGCGAGCGCATCCGGCTCGGAGACGAGCTTCGCCCTCAGCGCGATGCGAGCAGCGCCGATCCTCACCTCGGAGCCCGGCGACAGATCGAGCCGCGCGAGAAGCGCGGGATCGACGATCGCTCCATAGGCGCCCCCTTGCGCGGCGAGCACGTCGGAGATCGAAGCCGCGCCCTCGGTCTCCAAATGCCCCAGCGTCGGATAGCCGGGCTCGACCGCCTTGATCTCGACGAGCGCGGCGTCCCCGTTCGGCGCTCGCGCCATGGCCCGCAGCGTCGCGACCACCGCGGTTTGGCCGAGCTTCCCGATCGCGGAGCGCTCCGCATCGCTCGCCTCGCGCTGCAGCAACGCGAAGGAGACGTCCCCCCCGACGATGACGCGACCTTGCGCGGCGAGGCCTTCCTGCAAACCGCGCGCCAGCGAGCCGACGCCGGCAATGCCGAAAGTGCCGATGGCGAGGCAGGCAAGGAAGACGCCGAAGCCCCGCGCGCCCGCGCTCAGGTCGCGCCAGGCAAGGCGCAAGATGAGCTTGAAGCCAGCGACGCCTCGCGGCGTCTGCCTCTGCGCGAAGCTCGGCCGCGGGCTGATCGCGTCCATGCTTACGCGACGCTCGCCGTTTCGGGAACGTTCGCCGCCTCGGCCTCGACCCTCCCCGAGCGCAGACGCACGATGCGGTCGCAGCGCCGGGCGAGCGGCAGATCATGGGTCACGAGCAGCAGCGTGGTCCCGCGCTCGCGTCTGAGCGCGAAGATGAGATCGGCGACCTGGGCACCTGTCGTCTCGTCGAGATTGCCCGTCGGCTCGTCGGCGCAAATGATCGACGGGTCCGGCGCGAGCGCGCGCGCGACGGCAACCCGTTGCTGCTCGCCCCCGGAAAGCTCGGCCGGGTAATGTCCGAAGCGATCGCCGAGACCGACAGCGCGCAATTCCGCGGCAGCCCGCGCAAAAGCATCGCCTCGCCCCGCGAGCTCGAGCGGAACGGCTACGTTCTGCAGCGCCGTCATCGTCGGGATGAGATGGAAGGACTGGAAGACGATGCCGATGTTCCGGCCCCGGAACTCGGCGAGGTCATCCTCATCGAGCTCGGCGAGGTTCTGGCCGGCGATCTCGACGCCGCCCGCATCGACCCGCTCGAGCCCCGCCATCGCCATGAGCAACGAGGATTTGCCCGATCCCGACGGCCCCACCAGCCCCACGGCCTCGCCCTTCCCTACCTCGAGCGAAATGCCGCGAAGGATATGGACGCGGCCCGCGCCGCGGCCCAAGCTGAGATCGACGTCGCGGAGCTTGACGATGGGTGAAAGCATGAGGCTGTCCGAAACGGAGGCAGGCCGGGGCTCGCGCGCGAGCGACGTGCACGCGGCGCGCAGCGATGGCGTGCAACTCCGGCGGAACAAAGGCGGGCGGCCTTCGCGTCGGTCCCTGCTCTTCGCCTTGGCGGGCGTTCCGGCTCTAACCAGGGGCGCGAACGCGCAAGGGCCGCTGCGCCTCGTCGCGCTCGGCGACAGCCTCACCGCGGGCTTTGGCCTCCCGTCCGAGGCCAGCTTTCCGGCGATGCTGCAACGCGAGCTCGCGACAAAGGGCGAGACGGTCACGGTCGTCAATGCGGGCGTCTCGGGCGACACCGCCGAAGATGGCCTCGCCCGCCTCGATTGGTCGGTGCCGCGAGATGCGCAAGGGGTCATCCTCGAGCTTGGCGCGAACGACGCCTTGCGCGGGATGGATGCGCGCCGTTGCGAGACCACGCTCGATCAGATCATCGGCACGCTCGAAGGCCGCGGCATCGGGGTGCTTCTGTGCGGCATGTACGCGCCCCGAAATCTCGGTGCCGAATATGTGGAAGCCTTCGACGGCATCTATCCGCGCCTCGCGGCCAAATACGGCCTTGTCCTCTACCCTTTCTTTCTCGACGGCGTCGCGGGCGATGCCGCCTTCACCCAACCCGATCGGTTGCATCCCAATGCCGAAGGCGTGCGCGTCATCGTCGCCAAAATGCTGCCGACCGTCGAGGCCTTCATCACGAAGCTCACGACGCATTGAGCCCATCATGCCCTACGGCGATGAACGACGCGCCCAAGACGGCCGGATCGCCGCCGCCTCGGCACTCGGATCGCCTTCATCAGTCGGGGCGGCCTGACGAGGCTCTTTGCAGGGTCTCATTCGAAACCTGCGCCTGATCCTTGGAATCCACCATCTGCCGCGCCCGTCTCGCCTCGACAGCACGGGCCAGGTGCTCGAGCACCTCGACGCTCGTGTCCCAATCGATGCAACCGTCCGTGATGCTCTGCCCATAGGTGAGCGTGCGGCCGGCGACGAGATCCTGTCGCCCGCCGACGAGATGGCTCTCCACCATGGTGCCGACGATACGCCGATCTCCTGTCTCGATCTGGCGACAGATATCGGCGATCACCAGCGGCTGGTTCTCAGGTTTCTTGTGGCTGTTGCCGTGGCTCGCATCGATCATCACCATCGGGGGAAGTCCGGAGCGGGCGAGCTCACGACAGGCGGCCTCGACGTGATCGGCATCGTAATTCGGGGTGCTTCCGCCCCGCAGGATGACGTGGCAGTCCTCATTGCCGGTCGTTGCCGCGATAGCCGATCGTCCCTCCTTGGTAACCGCCATGAAATGATGAAGCTGCGAGGCCGAAAGCACCGCGTCGACGGCGACGCGCACATTGCCGTCGGTGCCGTTCTTGAAGCCGACCGGACAGGAGAGGCCGGAGGCCATCTCGCGATGGATCTGGCTTTCGGTGGTGCGGGCCCCGATAGCCCCCCAGCCGACGAGGTCGGCGATATATTGCGGGGTCGTCATGTCGAGGAACTCGCAGCCTGCCGGAAGTCCGAGCTCGTTGATCTGCACCAAAAGGCGCCGCGCGAGCCTCAACCCCTTGTCGATCTTGAAGCTGCCGTCGAGATCGGGGTCGTTGATCAAGCCTTTCCAGCCGACCGTCGTGCGCGGCTTCTCGAAATAGACGCGCATGACGATCTCGAGCGCGCCGCCGAGGCGCTGGCGCATCGGGGCGAGCCTTCCCGCATATTCGACGGCGGCATCCGGATCGTGGACCGAGCAGGGACCGATCACCACCGCTAGGCGATCGTCCCGGCCATGGAGGATGCCATGCAGGGCCGCCCGTGCACCGCTCACGGTGCGGGTCGCTCGCGCCCCGCGCGGGAATTCGCGCATGATGTCAGCGGGTGGGCTCAGTTCCCTGATTTCGCGGATGCGAAGATCGTCTGTCGTGCGCAACATTTGGTGGCTCCTTGATGTTCGGCCACCGGCGGCACAAAAAAACCGCCAGTGGAGGCTGGCGGTTTCGGGACGTTCTTGAAAGCGATCCTCAGATCGGGCACATCCCTTCGGCCGCCGGCGCTCGCGGATAGGTAAAGGACCGAAACGAATAGCTGGCCGCGTAAGGGGTCATTCGTCTCCCATAGACCGGGGCGCCGGTCTTGTCACGCTCACGAGGAAGCAGCCTCACTGGTTTGCCGTCCGCCCTGCGCCTGGGGACAAAAGCTTCCTCGGCATCCGCGCTCGACAGGAGAGTTCATGATTTCGGCGAGTGATCCGCGTGAGCTGCTCGCGCGCTTCATCGGACGGAACGCCGATCACGCGGTGTTCGGGCAAAGGCGGGAATGGCCATGGCGCCTCACCGGGGATGCGCCCGCGATCGTCGCGGCTTGTCTTGGAACACTCGGCGCTGGATATCATGTGAGCGGCGATCTCGCCGTGCACGAGACGGCACGAATCGAGGCGGGCGCGGTCCTCAAGGGGCCCGCGATCATCGGGCCCGGTTGCTTCGTCGCGGCCACCGCCTATCTGCGCGGCGGCGTCTTCCTCGACGAGGATTGCATCCTCGGTCCCGCGACCGAGATCAAATCGAGCTTCTTGTTCAAGGGCAGCAAGCTCGCTCACATGAATTTTGTGGGAGATTCCATCCTCGGTGAGGACGTCAACTGCGAGGCCGGCAGTGTGATTGCCAATCGTCGTAACGAAAACGATGACCCGCACGCGAGGATCGTCTTCGAAGGGCGAGTGATCGCGACGGGCGCGGATAAATTCGGCGCCCTCCTCGGAGACGGGGTTCGCCTCGGCGCCAACGCCGTGATCGCGCCTGGAGCCCTGATCCTGGCCGGCACGATCATTCCCCGCCTGGGGCTCATCGACCAGCAGGCCGGCGAAACGACATGACCCTTCCCGGTCCGGCAACGAGAGTTCGACGGCCGGCTCTTTACCTCGGGGTCCGCGAACAGCTATGACCTCTTCGCTTTCCTTTGGTCACGGGCTCACTCGCGGTCGGGTGATCCACCCTATTGATTTTCGACCCCTCGCGCGCCCCGCCCCTCCTCCTCCCGAACAGCAGGAACTCCGCCGTGCCGTCAGACATCGAGATCGCCCGCGCCGCCAAGCTCCAACCCATCAGCGCGATAGCCGAGCGCGCCGGCATACCCGAAGGCGCGCTCCAGCCCTATGGACGCCACATCGGCAAGGTCAGTCTCGAGTTCGTCGCCGAGCGACGCGCACAGGCCGCCCAAGGCCACAAGGGCAAGCTCATCCTCGTGACCGCGATCAACCCGACCCCTGCCGGCGAGGGCAAGACGACGACGACCGTAGGCCTCGGCGACGGGCTTCGCCAGATCGGCAAGCGCGCCATGATCGCGTTGCGCGAGCCGTCGCTCGGACCCTGCTTCGGCATGAAGGGGGGCGCCGCGGGCGGCGGCTATGCCCAAGTCGTTCCGATGGAGCAGATCAACCTGCATTTCACCGGCGATTTCCACGCCATCACGGCGGCGCACAACCTTCTCGCCGCGCTTATCGACAACCATGTCTATTGGGGCAACGATCTCGACATCGACCCGCGCCGCGTCACCTGGCGGCGCGTCCTCGACATGAATGATCGCTCGCTGCGCCAGATCGTGTCGGGTCTCGGGGGCGTCGCCAACGGAGTGCCGCGCGAAGCCGGTTTCGACATCACCGTCGCCTCGGAGGTGATGGCGATCTTCTGCCTGTCGCGGAGCCTCGAGGAGCTGCAGCAGCGGCTCTCGCGCATGGTCGTCGCGCAAACTCATGGCAAGAAGGCGATCACGGCGGCCGAGCTCCAGGCGCCGGGCGCCATGACCGTGCTGCTGAAGGACGCGCTCGCGCCCAATCTGGTGCAGACGCTCGAAGGCACGCCCGCCTTCGTGCACGGCGGCCCTTTCGCCAACATCGCCCATGGCTGCAACTCGGTGATGGCGACGCAGGCGGCCTTGAGCTTGAGCGACTATCTGGTGACCGAGGCCGGCTTCGGAGCCGATCTCGGCGCGGAGAAGTTTTTCGATATCAAATGCCGCAGTGCCGGGCTTTCGCCCGCGGCGGCCGTCATCGTCGCGACCGCGCGTGCGCTCAAGATGCATGGAGGCGCGAAGAAAACCG
This sequence comes from uncultured Alphaproteobacteria bacterium, assembly GCA_963713805.1. Lineage (GTDB taxonomy): Bacteria > Pseudomonadota > Alphaproteobacteria > Rhizobiales > Beijerinckiaceae > GAS188. The sequence goes on from CAVQNF010000024.1 coordinate 74,747, forward strand.
ATCTTGCCCGCGAGGATCTTGGCGCCTTGCGCCGTGGGCTGGCGAATCTCGGACGCCATGTCGCGAATGTGCGCAAATTCGGCGTGCCGCCGATCGTCGCCATCAATCATTTCACGGGCGATACGGAGGCCGAGCACGACCTCATCACCAAGCTCTGCAAGGAAGAATACAACGTCGAGGCGGTGCAATGCCGCCATTGGGCCGAGGGCGGAAAGGGCACGGTCAAGCTCGCGGAGCGTGTGGTCGAGATCGCCGATGGCGGCAAGGCTTCCTTCAAGCCGCTCTACCCCGCCGCCATGCCGCTCGCCGAGAAAATGCGCGTCATCGCGCGCGAGATCTATGGCGCCGCGGATATCGCGCTCGACCCGAAGGCGGCCGCGCGCCTCGCCGAGATCGAGGCGATGGGCTTCTCGGAGCTCCCGATTTGCGTCGCCAAGACGCAATATTCCTTCGCGGCAGACGCCTCGCTTCTCGGCGCGCCGAGCGGTCATGTGGTCCCGGTCCGGGAAGTGCGCTGTCGGCCGGCGCCGGCTTCGTCGTGATGATCTGTGGAGACATCATGACCATGCCGGGCCTGCCACGCCATCCCGCTTCCGAGAAGATCGGCCTCGACGCGCAAGGCGCGATCGAGGGGCTTGTTCTGATCCGAGGCGCTTACGGAGCCGGAACACGACGCTCTGTGAGAGCCAGGTCAGGTAAGGGGCGGGCCGGCCCTTTTGACGCCGCAGTTGCTGGTGCTTATGTTGACGCTGCGGTTGCGTTCGAGATCCGAGGAGGCCCGAATGGCCGTGAAGCCAGTTCTTGCGTTCGCCGTGCTGTGCGGCTTCGGTCTTCCCGCCGCGAGCGATGATGCGACGCAGGCTCCGCCAAGCTGCCGACGTTCGCCTTGGAGCGGGCGCCGATTCGACGGCAACCCGCAATCCGCATCTCCTTGGACCGGATTTTACGCCGGAAGCGAGGTGTTTGCCGTTTCTGGGAAAAGGCGTGAAGCATGGCGCCGGAGGCGCGGCATTCGCAGGCTACAATCGCGAATTCGACAATAATCTCGTCCTCGGCATCGAGGCGAGCACCGGCTATGCGCCGAGCCTTTTCCGACATGCCCGCTACAGCGGCTATGAGTTCGCCGCGACGAATGTCAAGCTCGGTTACGACATGGGCCGTCTGATGCCCTTCGTGACGGCTGGCTTCGCTTTCGCCAAGCCGGATGTGCGCTCCGGAGGCTATCTGGGCGCGACGGAGACGGCCAATGATCTCTTCGGCTCGCCCTCGAATGTGAGGGTGTTGGGCAATGTCGGCGCCGGCTTCGATTATCAGGTCACCAATAATCTCGCTGTCGGCGTCGCCGTCTCCGCCGGCACGGGCCACGGGCCAATCGCGCCGGCGCCATAGGTCGGAGCGGGTTCGAGCGAGGTCATATTGCCGGTAACTGAGGCGCCCTTGCCTGCGCGATCACGTTGACGTCCGGCATTCTTGGTAAAATGCGGCGGCTCGCGCGATTGTTGGCTATCGTAATCGCACTTATAGTTTTTTTAAGCTTTACATATATGTATACGGCCACATCGAGATTTGGCGTTTGGAGGACTCATACGGGGCCTCGACAGTGTTTAACGAAGACTTGTTCTCGAGAGAATTTCCGTCAGCACGCCAGATCGAACAACATCTAGCCAACCAGACAATCGTCGTCACTGAGCCAACCGATGGAATGCACATAGCAACACAAAATTCCGTGATTTATTTCGATGAGCACCATCACATTTTTAGGTGGTTTGGTGCTGATAGGCGTATTTTTAAAGGTATATGGGCAGCCAATCCTCGAATTAACATTCTGGAATACAACGACAGGTGGAGAGTTGGCCTCGGCTATTTATTGTGTACTTGGTATTACGATAAAGATCCGGCTACTCAGCCGGAGAATTGTACTATTCCATCGTCTATTGATACCATTATAACGGCGCCAGGCACAAAGCAATATGTGACCGGGGACACCTTCGAACTATCAACGCGAAAGCGAACACCTTTCGCGCTCCCTAATGCTCCCTTTACCGTGGGAGACTTATTGCGCCTTAAAGCCTCCGAGGAAATCAAATAGACGCTCGCTTGGCTCGCGCAGCGTCCGGTCAGCGAAGCGGCACGAAATCCAGCACCTGGCGCTGGAAGAAAGTGAGGGGCGCCTCCCATTTCGACAAGGGTCCGACGGAAAATACCGGCGAGCACATGCCCTCCTGCACCTTCTCGCAGGCATAGATGTCCTCGAGCATGACGTTGTTCGATTCCAGGGCGTGCACAGGCCCGACCTGAAGCCGATCCGCCGAAAGGTTGTAGCCTTTGGCGCTCACGATATGCGGGGGTAGGTCCGTGGGATCGACCTCATTCATCTTGGATTGGCCGGATGTTTTCATCGCGCGCACCCTCGTGCGCACCAGGCTTTCCCTCGCGCTCACGGGAAGCACGTGGAAGGTGCTCCAGCTATAGGCCGTCTGGGAAAGCGCGACATTCGGGAAGAGCCATTGGTAGGAAAATCCATAATCGGGCGGGATCCCCTCGATGACGGGCATGGGCTCCTCGGGATCGGCATATGATTTGTCCTTGGCGACGCCCGGTTTGAGGGGACGGTAAAAGGCCTGATGACGCCCGGCTGGCTGCCATCTCTGAAGCATGAAATCGCCGTCTCCGAGCGACACCGCGTGCAAGAGCGGCAGGTGGTACCCGTCGATGAAGTTTTCGGTGACGATCTTCCAGTTGGCGCGCACCCGATAGACGATGTCGGAAATCTCGACGAAGCTCTTCGGGGTCGTGCAGCCGCTGCTGATCGGGCTTGAACGGGCCGAGCTTGGCGGGAACCTCGGCGAACCACTCTTCGAACGGCATCGCACGGGGGTCGGGGTGGACGAAAAGCAGGTTCTTCCACGTTGCGATCTTCGCGTGATCCAGGCCGTAAAGCGACTTGTCCAAGCAAGGGGAGAGCCTCTTGCTGATACGGAACGCTCGCAAGCTGCAGCTCGCCTTTACGAGGATTTATACGTCCATTTGTGATAGAAGCGCGAGATCAGCCCCCGCTGGATGTTCCCGCCGAGACCTTCGAGCAGCCGCGCGCCGCGGTGCCTGCAGACATTGTGGAACGCTCGCAACCGGCCGGTCATGTCTCGCAAGACGACGAGGGCCGCATCTCCGCTTTGCACCGTCACGTAGTCGCCGGGGTCGCCCACATCCTCGACCGATTCCGGCGAAGGCCCAGGTTTTTTCCGAACAATTCGCTGCGCTGCGCTGAAACCAGCTCTCGGAGGTGTAGGCGTGCCCCGGCAGCAATTGCCGCGGCGGTTGGTCGGGCTTCCACCACTCCTCGGTGGTGTAGGAGCTGGACTTTCACCGTATCGTGGAGATGATTATCC
>CAVQNF010000025.1:0-225046 GCA_963713805.1 uncultured Alphaproteobacteria bacterium
GTTCCCACATAGAGGAAGACCAGAAGCATTAGCAACAGCAGGCGGGGCTGTGTCAGCAAAATACCCAAGCGAGCGAAGGGGGGCTCCGGGCTTGCGGCCGGTGTTGGAAAGGAAAGCGCCAGGTGGAACATCAGGATGGCGACGGCCAAAAGGGCCGAGACCTTGAGCACTCCGGAGAATCCCCATCGCCGGAGCACCGGCATCACCAGAAACGGAGCCACGAAAGCACCGACCCCGAAAAACAGATTGAGCAGATTTGCCGCTATCTCCCGATGCGAGGAATTGGCCAACGACATCGCCGTGTTTTCGCCCGCGATCACCATGGCGCCGCCCAGACCCAGAACGAAGGCTAAGCCATAGAGAAGTTTGGAGGATTGGATCGACCCCAGCGACCAGAAAGCAATCGTCACCAGGAACAGGCCCAGGCACACGACAACCTTGGTTCCAAGCACATCCATTGCCAGACCCGAAGGAACCGAGGCAACAATCAGGCCGATGGAGTTCATCATGAAAAAGAGGGCCGCCCTGGATTTGTCCAGTTGCAGCTTCTCCATCAGATTAGGTAGCACAATGCCCAACATGGCATTGAGATAGCCATAGATGAACACGCCCATCCATGTCGCGAATATTAGCGATTTGTCTCCGGTCATTGCGCTTCTCCTGAACCCTGCTGCCTGAAGCGCTTATGCCCGCTTCCCCTCACGCCATGCCGAGCCGTGCCATTGCCGCTGGATATACTCCGCAGAACGAAATGCGATCGCCTGAATCGTCAAGGACGGATTGAAACCGGCATCGGTCACCAGGACGCTTCCATCCACCACAAACAGATTGTCCAGATCATGGCTCTGACCGTAGGAATTGACAACCGATGTTTTGGGGTCACTCCCCATTCTGCAGGAACCGTTCTGGTGGTCGTCTACGCCTCCGCGCGGGGTTCCGCCGCGCCACGTTTTGATGGCCCCGGCTTCCTTCAGCAGCAACTCTTCCTTATCCATGACGAAATTGGCGACGTCATGGTCGGTTTGCATATAGGAATGCGTGATCCTGGCTACGGGCATGCCCCAGGCATCCCGCACTTTTGGATCGAGATCGACGCGGTTCGCTTCCTGCGGCATGGCCTGGCAGTTGCTGCCCAGATGAATGTAACGGTAGAAGTACTTCCGTTGAAAATCCTTATGCGCTTTTCCCCATCGTGCTTCCCCGTGGCCGCCGGCGAATTCCGCGGGCAGAGTGCAGTAGTAGTTATAGATGTAGCCTCCGCCAGGAATCTCGCGGCTCCGCGGATGGTTCCAGTCATTGAAGGCGATCGAAGGACCGGCTCGCCCTTATCGTGCGGGATCTCCTGTTCAAAGATGCCGAAGACATCGCCGCTCATATGGTCGTTGATATTGCGCCCGACCTGCCCGGAAGAGTTGCCCAGTCCGTCTGGGTGAAACTTGTTGGCCGAGTTGAGCAGCAGACGCGCCGATTCGGTTGCGGAACCGGAAACCACCACCAGGTCCGCATATTGCTCATGGCCGCGCTGGTGAGCATCGAAATACTGCACGCCGCATGGCCGTCCCTTCGCATCTGTCAGGATGCGGGTCACGAAAGAACTGCTTCGCAGCTCGCAGCGTCCGGTCTGCATCGCCAACGGCAGCATGCTGATCTGCGTTCCCGATTTTGCCCCGGCCTCGCACGCGTGAGCAAGACACCAACGGCATTGGAAACAAGCCATGCGCTTGCGGTAGGGCTGCGTCAGGATGGCAAAAGGGCGGGGGAAACGGATGCCATCCAAGACGTAGGCCGGCATCGCGAAGGATTTCCCCGCGGATTGATAGGCAGAGGAGGCAAAGGATAAGGCTTTTCCGCGGTTCGCAACGGGTCAGCGCCGGCGGTCCGGAGACGCCGGATTTCTATTCCGCCCGTTCGTAGTAGGGTTCGAGATCGTCATAGGTAATGGGCCGAGTCTTCGAGCGAAGATCCGGAATCGTGCCGTAGGTGGACTTCACGCGAAAGTCTTCCCGTTGTAGCGCTCAGCGGCCTGCCCCGTAAGCAAGCGTGGCTCCTCCTACCCGGTGGCTGTTTTTCCATAAACGCCATCCACTCCTGCATACACCATCCGGGCCTCTTCCCGGTCGGTGTAACGAAAGGTGCGGGGATTGGGAGACACCCTCGGGCCCAGAGCGGGTGGTGTCGAGAGGGAATACGTGGCTCTCCGAGCCTTCCCCGGAGTGATAAAGTCCGCCGTGGTATAGGCCTTGCCCCGCTCGAACACGACACAGAAAGCCCTGCTTCCGCCAAGCCCTTCGGCGATGACGCCGCCGCCAGCCCCAGACCGCCGACCATACACATCGACTTTTCCGGTGTCATGAACCTAGCCCCTGAAGCCGATTATTTTCCAAGCTGCGCCTCCCGGTTTCCACCGTTTCCAGGGTCACCGTGGTAGCCTTCAAACGTATCCCCGAGCAGCAGGTTGAAAAAGTCGCGGTCTCAGCGCTTTTCGCAACGCCGTGGAGTGCAAGCGACTGCTGATCCGCGGGCAGGGAAGCGAATGCTGTTGCCCGCCTGCTGACGCTGTACCGCATCGATGCGCCTCAATCCTTTTCATAGCGGTCTATGTAAAACCTGCCGTGAGGTCCGCGAAGCTTTTATATCGACGTAGTGAGCGGTGCCGTTTCGTTGCCGCCGGAAAATCGTCTGGCGGTATCAACTGGTCGACTACAGCTTCGATAAGCGTTGCCTGCGCGGGGGTGAATACACGGTAGGTTTTAGGCGAGGAGCTATCGGCCAATGTGGTGGAGGCGACCGCCGGCGAGGCGGCCCACGTTCCATGGCCGCGATCGATTTAAGAAACTGTCTACGGGTCGACACTCTTGCCGGGCATTCCCATTTCCTCTGGCATATCGGAAAGTCAATCCTATTTGACCAGCGACAAAGCGGGTTAGTTAGCGAGCTACGCGTCATGGGCCGTCTAATATCTAAAGAGTATAGCGGGAGGAAGGGCGACCGCGACATCCGCCGGGAAATGAAACAATGTGTCTGGGGAGGAGCGAATTTTCGCCATTATGACTTGTTTGGTGTTTTCGAGCTTAAACGACCCGTCATCCCTGACCGGGCGCAGCGGCTTGCAGGTACTGTGCTCTCTTCCTCTCCATCACAAACTCGTCCAGTTCTCCCACAGAATCGTCATCCTGAGCGGAGCGCCTCACAGATTGATCGCGTGACACAGCGCTTGGTGGCGCGGAGTCGAAGGACCTCGGCGGTGCTTATCTTACCCATGCTGTTCGGAGCTTTTCAACCACCGAGCCCGATTCGGAGAATAGCGGGAATGACTGAGTACGCAGAAGGTCGCGCGCGCGGCCGCCCCGATAAGTGAGCCACCGAAAAAAACTTGACAGTTCCTCTGCTAAAAGTTAACACTACACCGTATAAGCGGTTATTATATCCTCTCGCAGGACAGAGCGACCTCGTTTTAGTTCTACGGCCCAGCACCATCGTGGCTCGTGCGTCGTCCCTAACGGGATCCCACAGCAAGCGACAACCATTCGCCTCCCGTTGCGTCTCGATCTTGCGAACATCCCCGTGCTCTCCGTGTTGACAGCGGTGCTCTCGAACCTCGTGAGCAATGTGCCGGCCGTGCTCGTGATCAAGCCCTTCGTCACCTCGCTCGCCGATCCGCAACGCGCTTGGCTCGTCATCGCCATGGCCTCGACGCTCGCCGGCAACCTCACCCTGGTCGGTTCCGTCGCCAATCTGATCGTGGCGCAGCGTGCGCGCTCGCGCGGCATCGAGATCGGCTTTTGGGCCTATTTCAGGATCGGAGCGCCCTTGACCATGCTCACGATCCTCTTCGGCATTCTCTGGATCTGAGGCTTCGCCGGCTGCCGGCCGAGGTCAGCGCACGGTTCGGTAGCCGCCGAGCGCGCCTCGCGGCGAGAGGACGAATTGCCCGACGCTGATCTCGCGGGAACGAAAGCCGCCCGCGCAGCACAAAAGATAATATTCCCACATGCGGCAGAAACGCTCTCCATCATGGCCCTTCCGGCTCATCAGCGCCGAGACGCCGGCCCGGTTGGATTGGAACTTCTCGTTCCAGGCCATGAGCGTCTTGTCGTAATCCGGGCCGAAATTATGCACGTCCTCGACGACGAAAAGGCCGTGCACGGCCGTGCCGATCTGCCCGACGGTCGGCAAGGCGCCGTTGGGGAAGATGTATTTGTCGATCCAGGGATCGAGAGGGGAGGGCTCGTTCGCCCAGATCGTGTGCAGCAGGAAGAGCCCATCCGCGCGCAGCGAGCCGGCGCGCGGTTTCGAAATAGACGCGGTAGTTCTTCGGGCCGACATGCTCGAACATGCCCATCGACACGATATGGTCGAAGGGGCCGTCGGCGCAATCGCGATAGTCCTCGAGCCGAGGCTCGACCGCGAGCCCGGCATAGCGCTTGCGGCCATATTCGACCTGTTCCTTCGAGACGGTGACGCCGGTGCAACGCGCGCGATAGCGCTCCGCCGCGAAGCCCATGAAGGCGCCCCATCCGCAGCCGATGTCGAGCACGCGCTCGCCTGAACGCAATCCGATCTTGCGGCAAATGAGGTCGAGCTTTCCGTCCTGCGCCTCGTCGAGCGTTTGCGCCTCTTTCCAGTAACCGCAGCTTCCGGTGAGGCGACGATCGAAGGTCGCTTCGAACACCTCGACGGGCAGGTCGTAATGGATTTTCGCGACCTCTCGCGCCCTTTGCCGGGTCTGCCGGTTCTGCAGCTTCGATTTCGCGACGAGGAGCGCGAAATTCATCGAAAGAGGAAGCCGTTCGCTCAAGCGGGCGCGGACGACGCGGGCAAAGAACTCGTCGAGGCGCTCGCAGGTGAACCATCCGTCCATATAGGCTTCGCCGAGCCCCAGCGAACCGTTCGCCAGGACGCGGCCATAAAGCGCCTCGTCGTGAACCTTGATGTCCCAGGGATTGCGCCCGCCGATCTCGACCTGCGCGGGCGAAAGCAGGTCCCGTATGACTGATTGAGGATTCATCGCGCGAGGCCTCTTCTCAGCATGCCCGGAACGGCTGGAAAAGCGGGGCAGGCCTTCGTCCGAAGATGCGAAGCCGACGAGACCACTCTTCATGTGCGATCGCCAACCTCTCCGTCATGATCGCCTCAATGCCGTTGCCGCCTGCCATTCTCACCCCTCTCGCGACGCTGATTGCTACTCCGAGCCCGCGACCCGTTCAATGACCCGACGGCATCGCTTCGGACGCGTGCGTTCAGGCCATGACTTCGACGTGCCCGTCGGCCAGCCTGTAGATGCCACCGACGATGCGGAGCTTTCCCTGTTCCACCGCTGCATTGATGATCGGCGCAGCGCCTTTCAGCTTTTGCACGTTCAAGACGACGTTTTGCCGGATTGCATTGGCGAGCGCATCGCCCGCCTGTCCCTCGGTCGCCTTCACGGCCGGCGCGAGGCTCGTGACGAGGGAAGGGAGATGGCCCGGCAGGGTCGTGTTGTCCTTCAGCGACTTGATCGTAGCGTCGACGGCGCCGCAGCTCTCGTGCCCGAGCACCATGATGAGCGGCGTGTTGAGGATGGCCACGGAATATTCGGAGACTCGCGATCACGTCGTCATTGGCGAAATTTCCAGCGACACGGCAGACGAAGAGATCGCCGCGGGCGCTGTCGAAGGCATATTCGGGAGCGATACGCGAATCGGCGCAGCTCAGAATGCTTGCGAAGGGGTTCTGGCCTCGCGTCAGCGGTTCTCGCTCATGGTGGAAGTCGTGGCGCTTCGCCACGCCTTTGACGTAGCGGGCATTGCCTTCCTTCAGGAGGTCGAGCGCCTCGTCCGGCGAAACGACGTTCTGGGGCTTGGGCGGCGCCTTGGTTTCCTTGGCCGAGACGGCGATGCGCGACGGCTTGCGCAGCAGAGCGCGTAGCGCGCCAGCGAGCATCCCGAGATAGCGAAGACACCCGCGCCGCGACGGCGCGGGCGCGCCAATCCCCTCTTCGCAAAGCCGGCACATCGCTCCCTCCCTCTGCTGGTTACGCTCCCTTTTGCCATATACTCGCGAATCGAACATCAGATCGCAAGCCACGTTGGAGCTTGGCCCGCAAGCAGCTTGCGGTAGGATGTCGGAGGATCACCGATTTCGATGGAAACGAAAATTCCCAAAGGCCCGCGATGACGGTTCGCGCTCTCGTTTTCGATGCCTATGGAACGCTCTACGACGTGCAATCGGTGCGCGGTCTCGCGACCGAGCTGTGCGGCGAGAAGGGCGAGCTCGTCACCCAGCTCTGGCGGTTGAAGCAGCTCGAATACAGTTGGCTGCGGGGCTTGATGCGAGGCGATGAGGATTTCTGGCGCCTCACGCGCGCCTCGCTCGAATTCGCCTTGGAGAGCGCGGGCCTGCCGGCCGAGCCCGCCCTCTGCGAGCGACTGATGGCGAAATATCTCGATCTCGACCTTTATCCCGAAGCGCGCGAGGCGCTCGACGCGCTTGCCGGCCGCAAGCTCGCCATCCTCTCGAACGGAAGCCCGAAAATGCTCGACGCCTTGGTCGAAGCCTCGGGCATCGCGCCGCTCTTCGCGGATGTGATCAGCGTCGATCGGGCGAAGACCTTCAAGCCCGATCCGAGATGCTACGCGCTGGTGGAGCCGGCGCTCGGCATCGCGAAGCACGAGGTGCTGTTCGTCTCCTCGAACGGCTTCGATGTCGCGGGCGCGAAGCCCTTCGGCTTCAAGGTCGCCTGGATCGAACGCGGCGGCGGGCCGGTGCGCCGGCGAGCTCCGATGTCGGGCCGGCTGAGTTCTACAAGCTGCTGCGCGGCCGCGCCGAGAAGCTCGGGCCTCGGGCGGATTTCCGCATCAAGGCGCTCACCGATTTGCCGAAGATCGTGTCCGGCCTGAGGGAGTGATCGAAGAGCGCTCCGCTTGTAATTCGCGGTGCTGGCAAGGACACGGCCATCTCGGCCAGCGCCTCCCGGTATTCCGCATCGCCCTCAAGCGCGGTCACGATGTATGGATCGCGCCACGACCACCTGCCGAGCGACGCTGCCGCCGATCCTGAGGAGATTGTCCTTGATGCATTTTGCCGGATGCGCCGTCCGATCGATAAGCCGCCTCGTTGCGGCGGTGGCCGTGGCGTCATGCCTGGGGCTCCCTTTCCCTCTTCACGCGCAATCGGCTGCGCCGCCGGATTCAATCTTCGGCCTCTACCAGGGTAAGCCCGTGGTGCGCGCCCTCGGTCCCGATCGGGTGCGGGTGACCCGGAAGGGCGGCGACAAGGTGGGCCTCGAGGTGAAGCTCTATTTCGGCCACGGCCAGGTCTGCGTTCTCGAGAAAACCGGCCGGTGGACGGGGAGCAGCGTGCGCATCGAGGCGGAGGGGCTGAAGGAGAATGAAAAGTGCGAGCTCGAGGCGACCTTCAATTCGGGCGCCATCCATTTGTCGGACAAGAAGCAGCGCTGCACGCCGGTCTATTGCGGCGCTCGCGGCACCCTTGACGGCGCAAGCGCGCCGAAGAGGGCGGCCGCGAAGTAGGGGGAATACGATTACGCCCTGGGCCGCGCGGTATAACGCTTCGCCACCTTTCGAAGGAAGGTGTTCAGAAGCGGCGAATACTCCTCGCGAGGGCGGCTTATGATCGTGTGGCAGGGTCACGGCGATCTGTTGCTTGCCGTCATAGATGGTTGGCGCACGCAGTTCGTCAGCTCCGCAACGACGCCGCAGGCGTCGCGCCTTTCTTCGCAGATGTGATCGGCGTCGATCATGCGAAGACCTTCAAGCCAGATCCCAAATGCTATGCGTTGGTCGGGCGGGCGCTACCGTGTAGGTTTGGATGATCGGCGCTGTGTGCGGCCGTGAAGCAATGGCGTCCCATTTTCCGGTCGAAAGCGCCACGGTGAGAGGGTATGGTTCCATCGCTGGCGAAGAATGCGCCAGCGAGGTCCGGCGCGCTTGCCGCCGGCGGTGGCGGGACATGAGGGCCCTCCCGGTCGAGGCCGGGAGATTCGCGAATCGGGATCGTAAATGAGGTTGGTCGCGGGAACCCGTCGACTCTCCCATATTGCCCTTCGGAGCTGCCGCATGAATTGCCGGCCAACGATGCCCAGGCCACAGTTAGGGATGCCGTGGTCGCCAAAGCGCGCCGCTCGGCGCTCGCGCCATGGCGGCATTCAGATCAGGCGGTCCGCGTGGCCAGCCCGGGTATTGCGCCCACAGCGATGATGTCCGCGCTCAATTGCTCGATGGTGGTGCGATATTGCATTGCCGTGCGCCGGATGAGCGCAAAGGCGTCCGGTTCGCAAAGATCGTGGCAGCGCATGATTTGCAGAACCGCGGCAAGAACGATGCGCCGGGAGCGAACGCGTTCCTCCAACCTTTCGATGCGCTTCGCGATTTCGTTTCTTTTTTGCACGTGATCGAACGCCACCACCAGTGCGGTATAAAGGCCGGCCGAGCGCAACGGCTTGATGAGAATCGACGCCGGCTTGAGCTCGAGCAGCCATTTCAAGCGGCTTGGCGTCTCGGTTCCGACCAGCACGATGATAGGGATGTCGGTCTTCCATTCGGCCACGAGGTCGGATTTGATGGGAATGATGTCGGCATCCAGAATGATCACGTCGACCGTATCGTCCGGCGGTGCCGAGGTGGCCGGGTCGCCTTCCGCTATCGTCATGCCGAGCCGATCGAGCTGGCGACGCACAATGGAAATTTCGCGCTCGTCCCGGATCAACATCAGGGCATGACGACCGTGCACCGCGTAAGGCGATGGCCTTGTCATTTCACGACACGCAAGTGATGGGGTTGCTTCGCCATCGCTCCATCGGCCCTTTCCAATCTGGCTCCGACTGTCGAGAGGTCGAGGTTTGACAGGTAAGGATCGGGCCTCTCGGGCGCGGACGCCTCCCAGAGGATCTTGAACTGACATCCCGGAACGGAGCGGGCGAGGCGTGGCGTCAGGAAGCAATGATTATTGGCGGGATCGATCCAAACCGGGCCCTGCGGCAATTCATAGCGGTGATTTGCCGCCGCGCGCTTCACCGCCCCGACCTCGCACGTCCCGGCGCGCCGGATGGCGCGCGCGAGCAGCATGACGCAGACATAGGTCGACTGCCCGTCGACGGAAGGGTGACGATCGGCGCCGTAGCGCTTCTTCCAGCGTGCGACGAAGGCGCGATTTTCCGGTCGCGCGATGCTCTCGAAATAGGCCGATGACGTAACGCACCCCACCGATGCCGCCGATCCGATCAGCTCTAGCTCAGGCTCGCACAGACTGCAGCTCAGCATCGCAATCGTGAGGCCCGCGCTCGTCGTCGCCTGGTGGAGGGCGCGGACGAAATAGTAACTGGATTCTCCGACGAGCGTGTTGAAGACGACCGGCGGCTTGCGCGCGATGATCTCCTCGACGATGTGTTCCACAGTCGTTTCGCCGAGCTCGAGCAGGCGTTCGGCGAGGATACGACCGCCCGCGCCGGTCACGATCTCGCGCATGACCCTGTTGGTTTCCCATGTCCAGACATAGTTGGACCCGACGCTGAATACGTCGTCGGCGATATGATCCAGCATATACCGGGCCAGCGGAACGACCGTGTGGTTGGGCGCGGCTCCGACGTAAATGACGTTGTCGCTGCATTCGAATCCTTCGTAGCGAGCCGGGTGCCAGAGCAGGCGATCGGTACGCTCGACGATGGGAAGGACCTGCTTGCGCGAAGCCGAGGTGTAGCAACCGACGATATGGTCGACGCGATCCTCGCGAATGAGCTCCGCGCACGCCGTGTGATAGGCGGCGACGACTCCGCCCGGATCACGTAGACGCGGCGCGAAGGTGAAATCGAATTCGGCGCCCTGATTGACTTCATCGATCGCCATCAGCGCGCTCTTCAGCATCTCGCCCGCCATCATCTCATAGGGTCCCGAGCGGGAGAACACGAGACCGAGAGGAATGGCCGGCTTGTTCATGAGGGACCCATTTTGATGAAGGCTTTTTCACGACGAAGACGAAGAGTTTTTTGCGATGAATCCATGGAAATCCCGCCGCCAGTCATGCGCTCCCTGGATTTCGCGAGCACCTGCGAAGGGCCCGTTTACCACCGATCGGCGGTGAGCGTCAGATGGGCTTCCCGCCGCATTGGATCATCGCCAGGGATGCATTGACAAGCCCCCGAGGTTACGACACGATGACTTGCTCGCGCGAGAGCACATTGCGAAAGAATTTTCGCTCGGCCAATGATGTCTGGGCGATTCGTTTGGTTTTGCGCATCGCAATGTGAGCCAGCGAAACCCTTTTGATAACAACGGCACTGAAGCCATTCGCGGTCCTCTCGGGCCACGGGTGGCTTTTGCTTGTCCGCGAAAAAGCAAGGATGGAGGAAGCATGCCGGTTCGCTTGCCGACAGTGGAGCAAATACGGGATCTGGGATCTGCTTACGGCCTCATCCTCAACGCGAATGAGCTTGCTGCCTTTCAACAGGCCTTCAAGGGGCCGATCGCCTCATTCGGCCGTCTCGACGAGTTGGTCGCGCCCGGCTTGTCGCCGGTCACGGCACGAGCGCCGGGATATAGGCCTCCGGCGTCCGAGAACCCCTATGGCGCCTGGTACTGGAAAACCGATATTTGCTCAGGCGGTGAGGGTCTGCTGAAAGGCAAGAAGGTCGCGATCAAGGACAACATCTGCGTTTCGGGCGTGCCGATGATGAACGGGTCGGCCTTGCTCGAGGGTTATGTCCCGGAAATCGACGCGACCATCGTCTCGCGGATTCTCGAAGCGGGCGGCACGATCGCCGGCAAGGCGGCTTGCGAGGACCTCTGCTTTTCCGGCGCCAGCCACACCTGCGCGACGGGCCCGATCCGCAATCCGCATAATCCAGCCCATAGCGCGGGAGGATCTTCGGGCGGCAGCGCGGCGCTTGTGGCCGCGGGCGAGGTGCCCATGGCGATCGGCGGAGATCAGGGAGGCTCGATCCGCACGCCGTCGAGCTGGTGCGGAATTTATGGCCTCAAGCCGAGCTGGGGGTTGGTCCCCACCACCGGCTCGATGCCGATCAGCTATTCCCTCGATCATTGCGGTCCGATGGGCGCTACGGTCGAAGACGTCGCGCGGCTGCTGACGGTCATCGCCGGCCATGATGGTTGGGACACCCGAACGATCGCGGCGCGCACCGGCGATTACATGGCCGCGCTCGGCAAGCCGGCGAAGGGGCTGCGTGTCGGCATTTTGCGCGAGGGGTTCGGGCATCCCGAGAGCGACCCAAAGGTCGATGCCAGGGTGCGCGAGACCATTGCGGCGCTGGGGAAGGCGGGCGTCGAAGCCACCGAAATCTCCGTGCCCTGGCATCTCGACGGACCGCATGTGTGGACCGGCATAATCCTTGAAGGCGCCGCCGAAATGATGCTGAAGGGCTATGGCGTCGGCAACAACCTGCCGACCTACTATCCGCTTTCGATGCAGGAGGCTTTCGCCCGCGGGCTCGGAACGCGAATTAACGATGTGTCGCCGACCGTGAAGATGGTGCTGATTCTCGGCGAGTACATGCATCGCAACTATCACGCGAGGTATCACTCAAAGGCGCAGAATTTACGTGTGCTGCTGCGCCGCGCCTATGACGAAGCGCTCGCGGGGGTCGACGTGCTGGCAATGCCGACCATCCCGTTCACCGCGACACCGATCCCGCCGGCCGACGCGCCGCTGGGCGAGGCGATCGATACGGCCCTCAACATGCAAGCGAACACCTGCCCGTTCGATGTGTCGGGACATCCGGCCTTTACGATTCCGTGCGGCAGCGTGGGTGGCTTGCCGGTTGGCTTGATGTTGGTCGGCCGGCACTTCGAGGAAGCGACCTTGATCCGATTGGCATCCGCGATCGAAGCCGGAAGCGATAGGAGCCGACATTAGAATGAGCTGCCCACCGCCCGGCACGGGCGCGACCCTTCGCGCCGATCGCCGAGGATAGTTCCGATGACGAAAGACCCGTGGCTTAAGACTTCGATCGTGATGGACTTGCGAAGTGTCGAGCCGGCCAGCGTCATGACCTCACCGCCGTCGCGCGCGGCGGTGTTCATCATGTCCGCGGGCTGCGCGCCCAACGCGCGCTCATCGTTGACGGCGCCCGGGCATCGCCACGCCATGCCGGGCCGCGGCGACGAGCGCGGATCATGGCTTCGACGAAATCGACGCCCATGCCCGGTCGCGTGGACGGACACGGCTCGGCAATAGGGGCGATCCGAAATATGAGATCAAGCGCCTTGATTTTGAGACGGTATTTGTCAGCCTGAAGCATCAACAACCACGGCGACGGAGGAGGACGACGATGAAATTCAATCGCAGGGAGTTCCTACAGAGCAGCGCAGCGGTGGCGGCGGCCACGGCCGGCGCAGGAAGCTTCGCGTCGAGCGCATGGGCGGCGGAGGCGATCAACGTGGCGGGCATCCACGATCTCTCGGGCGGCCTCGACATCTACGGCAAGCCGATGGTCGACGCGCTGACGCTCGCCGTCGAAGAGGCCAACGCGGCGGGCGGTCTGCTGGACAGGAAGATCAATCTCATCAATTACGACCCGCAGTCGAACATGCAGCTCTACACGCAGTTCGCCCAGCAGGCCGCGCTCAAGGACAAGGTCGCCGTCGTGCATGGCGGCATCACCTCGGCATCGCGCGAGGTCATCCGCCCGGTGCTCGACCGCTTCAAGACGCTCTATTTCTACAACACGCAATATGAGGGTGGCGTTTGCGACCGCGACCAGTTCGACACGGGTGTCACGCCGGCGCAGACCGTCGAGAAGCTCGTGCCATACGCCATGAAGAAATGGGGCAAGAAGGTCTATGTGATCGCGGCCGATTACAACTACGGCCAGATCACCTCGCAATGGGTGAAGAAATACGTGCTCGAGAACGGCGGCGAGGTGGCCTCGATCGACTTTTTTCCGCTCGACGTCACGAATTTCGGCTCGACCATCTCCAAAATCCAGGCCGCGAAGCCCGACTTCGTCTGGTCGGCCCTCGTCGGCGGAGCGCACATCTCTTTCTATCGCCAATGGGCCGCGGCCGGCATGCGCGCCAGCATTCCGATGGCCTCGACGACTTTCGCCGTCGGCAATGAGCACATCGTCCTGTCACCCGAGGAATGCAATGGCATGCTCATCTGCTACAACTATTTCCAGGATCTGAAAAACCCGGTCAACCAGGCTTTCGTGGCGCGTTTTCTCAAGCGCTTCGGCGCCGACTATCCCAACATCACCGAACTCGCCATGGGCACTTACCAGGGTTTCCAGCTATGGGCCGAAGGGGTGAAGAAGGCCAAGAGCCTCGATCGCTTGAAGGTGATCGAGGCGCTCGAGACCGGCATCCGCATCGATGCCCCTTCGGGCGCTGTGACGATCGATCCACCGACCCACCATTGCATTCTCGACGTGCACATCGCCGAGGTGAAGGACAAGAAGCTCAATGTGCTCGAGGATTTCGCGCAACAGAAGCCTTCGGATACCGCGGCCTCGTGCAACCTGATCAAGAACCCCAACGACAACCAGCAATACGTGATCAAGATCTGAGCCTCGCCGGTTGTCGGATTCTGTTCGGGAAAGGTGAACGTGGATCTCATTGCTCTCCTGGCGATCCAGGTTCTTTATGCGATCGCCAGCTTGGCGTTGATCAGTATCGGGCTGGCGATCATTTTCGGAATGATGCGGGTCATCAATCTCGCGCATGGCGAGTTTCTCATGCTCGGTGGCTACGCGGCGATCGTTGCCACGAACCATGGCATCAGCATCTGGATCGCCATGCTGGTGGTGGCGCCTATCGTGGTCGGCATCATCGGTGTCGTCGTCGAGCGGACGATCATCCGCTTCCTTTACGGCCGCATGATCGACACCATGCTCGCGACCTGGGGGTTGAGCCTCTTCCTGGTCGGCATGACCACGGTGATCTTCGGCAATACCACCGTCGGAATCTCGGCGCCGCTCGGCAGCTTTGAGATCGGCGCCTACCGCAGCAGCGCCTATACGCTTTTCGTCATCGCCGCCGCAGGCGTCGTATTGAGCGGCGTCTTCGCGATGTTGCGCTGGACACGCCTCGGCCTCATCGCGCGCGGCACGATGCAGAACGCCGACATGGCCGCGGCGCTCGGGGTGAATCCGGCGCGCGTCTATGCGGTGACCTTCGGCCTCGGCGCGGCCTTGTCGGGCCTTGCCGGCGGTGTGCTGGCGCCGGTCTCGGGGGTGTTTCCCACGATCGGCGTCGCCTATGTCGCCAAAGCCTTCATCACCGTCATCGGTGGGGGCGCGGCCATCCTCAGCGGCACGGCATCCGCTTCAGCGCTGTTCGGCACCATCAACCAGGTCGCCACCTACGCCACGACACCGGTCTTCGGCGAGGTCGCGCTGCTCGCCGCCGCGATCGTTCTCATTCGCCTGCTGCCGCAAGGCATCACCGGCCGCTTCTTCCGGAGAGGCATGTGAGCGCCCGGACGCTCACCCTCGCCGGCATGGCCGGCCTCGGCGCCGTCGCTCTCGCCTTCCTGCTGCTGACGCCGCATTTCGCCGATCTCGATACCGTGCTCGAGCTCACGGTCTACATGATCATGGCGATTCTGGCGCTCAGCCTGGCGCTCGTCTGGGGTTACGGCGGCATTCTCTGCTTCGGCCAATCGGCATTTTTCGGGTTGGGCGCCTACACATATGCCATTGCCATGTTCAACATCGGCGAGAGCACCATTCCTTTCCTCCTGGCGATCGCGCTGCCCGCGGCCTTTGCCCTGTTGCTCGGCTATTTCATGTTTTACGGGCGCATCAGCGATGTCTATCTCGGCGTCATCACGCTGACGGTGACACTGATCCTGTTCAACTCCTTCAATTCGACTGCCGGGCCGGAATTCCATATCGGCTCGGCCCGGCTCGGCGGCTTCAATGGCATCCCTGGGATACCGCCGCTCAACGTCCCCGGAGACAGGGATGCGCCGCTCGACCTCGAGGGGATGTTCTATCTCTCGGCCGTGGCGCTGTTTGCCGTCTATGCCGGGTTGCGTCTCCTGCTCGCGAGCCGGTTCGGCCGGATCATCGTGGGTATCCGCGAGAACGAGCGGCGCGCCGAGCTCCTGGGCTATGATCCGCGGGCCTATAAGCTCGCCACCTTCACGATCGGCAGCGCGCTCGCGGGTCTTGCCGGCTGCCTCTTCGCCAATTGGGGCGCCTTCGTCAGTCCGACCGTGTTTGGTCTGGCACAGTCGGCCCAGATTATCATCTGGGTGATCGTCGGCGGGCGCGGCACGCTGATCGGGCCGATCATCGGCTGCGTCGGCATCCAATGGCTCAGCGCCGCCCTCGGGGCGAACCAGCCGAGCGGCTCGGGCTCCTGGGCGAGCCTGCTCAGCAATGCGCCTCTCGTTCTGGGCGCGATCCTCATCGCCTTCGTGCTCCTCGTGCCCAAAGGGCTGGTGCCGACGCTCCGCGATTGGGCCGAAAGGTTGCTGCGTCCGCGCCTGCGTGAGGCGATAGCCAGCATCGAGCCCCGCGCCGGCGGAGAAGGCGTGATGGCCGCGCCGCTTCTCGAGGCCCGCGATCTCAGCGTGCATTTCGGCGGCGTCCAGGCCGTGCGCAATGTCAATTTCGCGCTGGCGGAGGGTGAGCTGCGCTGCCTCATCGGCCCCAATGGCGCGGGGAAGAGCACCTTCTTCAAGATCGTGACCGGCCAGCTTCAGCCGAGCCGTGGCGCCGTGCTGTTCCGCGGGCGCGATATCTCTCATGCCCAGGCGCATCGGATCGCCCGCCTCGGCATCGGCATCAAGACGCAGGTGCCGAGCGTCTTCGACGGCTTGAGCGTGCGCGAGAATATCTGGCTCTCGGCCAGTCGCGTCCATTCCGGCAGGCGCGCGAATGTCGTGGTGGACGAGATGCTGGAGCGCCTCGGCCTTGCCGGCGCGGCACAGCGCCTCGTCGGCCAGCTTGCGCATGGCCAGCGGCAATGGGTCGAGCTCGGCATCGTGCTCTCGACCGATCCGCAGCTCATTTTGCTCGATGAGCCCGCCGCCGGCATGACACATGAAGAGGTGCTCAAGACGGCGGAACTCGTGCGCGAGATCAATCGCAGCAAGGCGCTCATCGTCGTCGAGCACGACATGCAGTTCATCCGCATGATCGCGAAACAGGTGACGGTGTTCAACCAGGGCACCGTGCTGGTCGAGGACGTCGTGGAGAACATCATGCGCAACCCGCTGGTGCGGGACATCTATCTCGGCAAGCAGGTGCCGGCACGATGCTGAAAGTCACGCAGTTGTGCACGGCCTATGGCCGCATTCCGATCCTCAACGGGGTCAACTTCGCGGTCGCGAAAGGCGAGTACATCGGCATTCTCGGCCATAACGGCATGGGCAAGACGACGCTGCTCAAGGCGCTGATGGGCTTCCTTCCGGCCACCGGCGGACGCGTATGCTTTGCCGGCGCGGACATAACGACGGCGGCGCCCTACCGACGCGCGCGGATGGGGCTCGGCTATGTGCCGCAGGGGCGCGAGATTTTCCCCGGCCTCACGGTTCATGACAATCTGCGCATGGGATGCGGCAAGGAAGACGGCGCCGAACGAGACATCATCGCGCCGGTCCTCGAGGACTTTCCGCGCCTCAAGCCTCTCCTCGATCGTGTGGGAGGGACGCTGTCCGGCGGCGAGCAGCAGCTATTGGCGATTGCCCGCTGCCTGTGCGGCAAGCCGCGCCTGGTGCTCCTCGACGAACCCACCGAGGGTATCCAGCCTTCGATCATCGACGAGATCGTCGAGACCTTGCGGCGGCTGCGCGACGAAGAGCGGGCTCACCATGATCCTGGTCGAGCAGAATCTCGACTTCATCGCGGCGCTGTCGCAGCGCGTTCTCATCATTCAAAAAGGCATGATCACCCGGGAGGCGCGACCGAGCGACCTCGGCGACCCCGGGCTCGTCGGCGAATTCATCGGCGTCACGGGGTGAGAGCCGCTCGCCCTCAAGAAACTATAACCGAGGGAGACTGAGACCATGACTGTCAAGCGCCCCACACATGAGCAACTGCGCACCGTTGCCGAGGAACTCGGCATGACCATGTCGGATACCGACATCACGTCGTATCTCGAGATCATGCAGCCGAATTTTCTCGGCCTATGACGCGATCGAGGCGATGCCCGATTATCTGCCGGCCAGGCGAAATATCCGCGCACGCCCGGCTATCAGCCCGAGGGCGACGAGAACAAGTATGGCGCCTGGTACGTCAAGACGACGGTGAAGGGCGCCGCGCGCGGCAAGCTCGCGGGCAAGACGGTCGTGCTCAAGGACAATGTCTGTCTCGCCGGCGTGCCGATGATGAACGGCGCCTCGACGCTTGAAGGCTACATGCCCGACATCGATGCGACGATCGTCACCCGCATCCTCGATGCCGGCGGGACGATCGTCGGCAAGGCGCATTGCGAGTATTTCTGCTTCTCGGGCGGCAGCCATACCAACGCGGTCGGGCCGGTGCATAACCCGCACAAGATGGGTTATTCCGCCGGCGGCTCCTCCTCGGGGAGCGCGGCGCTCCTGGCTGCCGGCGAGGTCGATATGGCGATCGGCGGCGACCAGGGCGGCTCGATCCGCATTCCCGCATCCTATTGCGGCGTCTATGGCATGAAGGCGACGCATGGGCTCGTGCCCTACACCGGCGTCATGCCGATCGAGATCACCCTCGACCACACCGGCCCGATGACGCGAAACGTGGCGGACAACGCGCTGCTGCTCGAGGTGCTGGCCGGCGAAGACGGGCTCGATCCTCGCCAATACGCGCCCAAGGTCGCGGCCTACACCAAGGCGCTCGGCAAAGGCGTCAAAGGGCTCAAGATCGGCGTCGTCAGGGAGGGCTTCGGTCATCCGAATTCGGAGAAGGACGTCGATGTCAAGGTCAAGAAAGCAGTCGAAGCATTTTCGAGAAGCTCGGCGCCAAAGTCGCGGAAATGTCGGTGCCGCTGCATGCCATGGGCGGTGCCATCTGGAGCCCGATCGCGCTCGAAGGCGCGACCGAGCTGATGATGCGCGGCAACGGCATGGGCACGAATTGGCGCGGCCTCTATACGACGAGCCTTCTGGACGCGCATTCCGGCTGGAGGCATCGGGCGGATGAGCTGTCCGACACCTTGAAGGTCTCGATGCTGCTCGGTCACTACTTCATCAAGCATTATCGCGGCCATTATTACGCCAAGGCTCAGAATTTGAGCCGCAAGCTGCGTGCGGCGTATGACGCGGCTTTCGGCGAATATGACCTCTTGGCGATGCCGACGCTGCCGCTCAAGTCGACGCCGTTGCCGCCGGCCGACGCGCCGCGGGCTCTGTATATCCAGCGCGCCTTCGAGATGATCGGCAACACGGCGCCGTTTGACGCGACGGGACACCCGGCGATGAGCATTCCGTGCGGCATGAGCCAGGGGCTGCCCGTCGGGCTGATGCTGATCGGCAAGCATTACGATGAAGCGACGATCTATCGGGCCGCCGCGGCCTTCGAAGAGGCAGGCGACTGGAAGAAGATGTAAGGCACGTGGCGCGAACCTCTTCGGTGCCAGGCGGGATGTCCGCCGGCGCGCATCGGGAGCCGCGTGGAGATCGTCTTCAATGCCGAACTCTGGATGAGGTCGAGCGACAGCAACCTACCTCCAAAAAAAGGGTTGGTCGCTCCGGTCTTGGCCTGATGCTTGTCGATGCGATCGCACGCCCGATGGCTTCGGCCGCGCCGTCGCTCGTCTCGATTAGCGATAGCGTTGCGCCAGGGCGGGGCGGTTGGCTTTCATCAAGATCGTTCCCCGCAGCTCCGCGAGATTGCCGATCAGGGTAGGATCATCGAGGCCGGGAATGCACACCACCTCGCCCCGCTTCAGCGCCGCGAGCGATGCCGCGACCACATCGGCCGCTTTCATCATCGGCGGCATCTTGGCCGGATCCCTGCCCGCGACCTTATGGTATTCGGTATCGACCAGACCGGGCAGACAGGCCTGGACGCGGACCGCGCTCTCGCCGAGCTCGCCGGAAAGCGCCTCGGTGAAAGCCAGGATGAACGCTTTCGCGCCGGCATAGACCGCGCGGTAGGGAAGCGGGTCGGGTGGGAGGGCGCCGCTGAGCGCGAGCAGCGAGGCGATGTTCACGACGGCGCCTTTGCCCCGCCGAAGCAGGCCGGGAAGCGCCGCGCGGGTGAGCCGCGCCACCGCGCGGATATGGACGCCGATCAGCTCGTCGATGACGCCTGCCTCGATTTCCGCGAAGCGTCGGTAGCCGCCGAAGCCGGCATTGTTGACGAGAAGCTCGAGGCGCTCGTCGTTCGCGGCCCGCGCCTCGAGCCCAGACAGTGACTTTGCGTCCGCGAGGTCGACCGCCAGCGGCTCGGCTTCCGTGCCGGCCTCGTGGCGCAAGCGCGTGGCGAGAGCCTCCAGCCGGTCGCGTCGCCGAGCGACCAGGATGAGGTCGTAACCGTCGCGCGCGAGGCGCTCGGCATAGACCGCGCCGATGCCTGATGAAGCCCCCGTGACGAGGGCAAGGGGCCGTGACTTGGATTTTGGCATCCGCTGCACACGTCAGAGGCGCAAAAGCCGCTGATTTCTTCTTACGAGAAACAGCGGCTTTGATTGGTTGCGGGGATAGGATTTGAACCTATGACCTTCAGGTTATGAGAGTGGCAGATTTTCCAGGGAAAGCAATAGCCATGTGCCTTGCGGCTCGGGCTCGCCTATGGTCCTCGCGTTCCGCAGGTATGATGGTAGGCGGCGCCGTCCTGGAGCCATGCCTTGCGAGCCCGCTCGCAAGCCAGTGGCGGCATGCCATTGACACGCAGGGAGGAACGCATGACACGAGTTGCCGTCGCTTTTGCTGTGGCCTGTCTCATGTCAGGCTGCATCACGGTGCCTGCGCCGACTACACGCACCGACTACCGTTGCACCTACGTTGGCGCTGGCTACTTCTCATGTCACCCGTGGTATGAAACTTGGTTGCCCCATTAAACACTCTGACTCGCAGGTCTCTTTAAGCCATGTCCTGCGAGCCCGCTCGCAAGCTAGATCAGCGCGGTTAACTGTTGACCTGCGGCCTTAGTCCGGTGGGCATTGCGAGGTTCCTGCTTTGCGCTAAGCATATAAGATGCGCAGGCGAGGTCCGCGCATTGAGGCGGAGAGTTCCATATGCCTCGCGACGACATCGAATTGTTTCATATCGCCGCAGGCGTTGCCGCATGTTTCATCGCTGTCGGGCTCTATAAATGGATGGGGTTTTTAGGTGTCGGCCTCTTCGGCATACTCATCATCTTCATCGCGACGAGCGTCGATTTGAACGATTGGCGCGGCAGCGGCATGAGCCACAACCTCTACCAGCACCAGGTGATGGATGACGAGCGCTTTACGCGTAATGAACGGGTAGAATGGAAAGGCGAGCGTCGGAAGCGCTTACGAGCTTCCGACTATGCGCTAATGGTCGGCCTCGCCTTCCTTGTGGTCGGAGGCGCGGGCTTCCTGCTCTTTCAGCTGCCGGGACCGTTCGGATCGGGAAAATAGCTCTTCACATAGTAACCCTGGGCCATTGCTACCTCCTCTTGTGCAAATTGAGCCTCGGATACTCGATCCTTTTGATGACACCAGTTCGCGCGGAACATCGCTTGAACAAAATGTCCGGTTCCATGTGCCATCCGTGTGACATGGAACGGCCGATACCAGATGACACCAGATTGCATGACCTTGATTTGATTGATATTTCTTGGTCCAGACCATCGAGACGCTTGTTAGCCAAGAAAAAGCCCTCGAAAGCATTGTGCTTTCAAGGGCTTTGATTGGTTGCGGGGATAGGATTTGAACCTATGACCTTCAGGTTATGAGCCTGACGAGCTACCGGACTGCTCCACCCCGCGGCAACCTTACGAAGATCGTATCGGCTAGATAAGCGTTTTGGCGCCAATGTAAAGCTCTGCGTTGCGAATTTCCGGCCCGCGCCACGCCAGGGAATGGCGCAGCGCCATCGAGTTGGCCCAAAAGATGGTGGAACAGACGGGAAGCGACGACCGGATCGAGCCTACGCCTATCAAAGCTCGAAACCCTCAGGACGCGGATCGAGAATCGTCGGAAACTCCTCATCGAGCGGCTGCAACGTCGCCAAAACCGCGAGCAGGGATTTTCGCTGGACGGGCTCGATAACCAGCCTCTCACCCTCCTTGCGCATGATCGCGTCTTCGCCGGCAAGCTCGAACTCCCGTGGAATCCGCACGGCTTGATCCCGGCCGATCTTGAACAATCTGACTCGACGTTGAGGGAACACCGTTCAACTTCGTCCTTTGGGCAACGCTCCGCCATGTCGCAGCCTCACCCAAAATCACCCCTTTCGCAGCACGCGCCCCGCGACCGCGTCGAGCTTGGCCAAGAGAGCGGGATCGCGCGCTTGCGGGCTCGTCATGATGGCGCCCTCGAGCGCGCGGTGCGAGCCCGCGGGGCAAGGGTCGCGCTCGGCGGGGAAATCGCGCGCGAGGCGCGTGACGAGCCGTTTCGCCTTCTCGGTGTTGTCGTGCATCACCTTCATGACCGAGGCCACGTCGACCGCGTCATGCCCCGGGTGCCAGCAATCGAAATCCGTCACCATGGCGATGGTCGCGTAGGTGATCTCGGCTTCGCGGGCGAGCTTGGCCTCGGGCATGTTGGTCATGCCGATCACGTCATAGCCCAGGTTCTTGTAGGTGATGGATTCGGCATAGCTCGAGAATTGCGGCCCCTCCATGCATACGTAGGTGCCCCCACGCCGGATCTCGATGCCCTCCGCCTTGGCCGCAGCCGCGATGCGGTCCTGCAGGATCGGCCCGACCGGATGCGCCATCGATACATGGGCGACGCAGCCCTTGCCGAAGAAGGAGCTTTCGCGCTTCACGGTGCGGTCGACGAATTGGTCGACGAGGACGAAAAGCCCGGGCGGCAGCTCCTCCTTGAACGAGCCGCAAGCCGAGAGCGAGACGAGATCGGTGACGCCCGCGCGCTTCAACGCGTCGATATTGGCGCGATAGTCGATGTCGGAAGGCGAAAGGCGATGGCCACGGCCATGGCGCGGCAGGAAGACGAGCTCGGTCGCGCCCAGCCGGCCGAAGGTGAGGACATCGGAGGGCTCGCCCCAAGGGCTCGCGACGCGCTCCTCGCGCCGGTCGGCGAGGCCCGGCAGGTCATAGACGCCGGAACCCCCGATCACGCCGAGAACGGCCTTGCCCATGCGCTTTCTCCCGCGGCTCTGGATATGGCCGCGAGCTCCACGTCGTCGGCATGATTTGTCGATCGAGCTGAGGCGGCGGCCGAGCCTTTTCGCCGAAGGCGAGCGTTCGGCAGGCCCGGTCCGTCTGCGGGATCGAGGATCGGCCGATACAGGAAGGCCGGCAGCTCGCGCCGCCGGCCCGTTTCATCGCAGAGGCCCAAGCGCGCGCGATCCGGACGGACCGACTCAGGCGTGAACCTCGGCCCACACCTTCTTCTTGACGAAATACATGAGACCCGCGGCGACCAGCAGGAAGATCATGACCTCGAGGCCGAGGCGCTTGCGCTGGTCGAGCTTGGGCTCGGCGACCCACATCAGGAAGGCCGCGACATCGCGCGAATATTGCTGCACCGTCTCCGGCACGACCGGCTTGCCGTCAGGGCCTTTCGGATATTCGACGACCCCGTCCTGGAGCGGAGGCGGCATGGCGATGATGCCGTTGCCGGCCCCGAACACCTCGTTGTAATTCTGCCCCGGATCGATCTTGAAGTCTTTCGGCGGGGTCTTGTAGCCCTGGAGAAGCGCCGAGATGTAATCGGGACCCTGCGTCTGATATTGCGTCAGGATGCTCCAGATACCGTAGACGATGTCGGCCGGGAACCAGTCGTAAGGCTCGTAGCTGCGCGCCTTGGCGAGCACCGACATGTCGGGCGGGAACGCCGCCGCCATTGGCGAGCTTGGCCATCTGCACATTGGGGAAGGGCTTCGGAAACGGGTCGGCCGGACGGCCGGGGCGCTGGAACATCTTGCCGTTGTCGTTCGGGCCGTCCTGCACCTTGTATTCGGCGGCGAGCGCCTGCACTTGGCCCTCCGTGAACTCGGGTCCGCCCGGATCGGAAAGGTTGCGGAAATGCATGCTCACCATGGAATGGCAGTTCGAGCAGATCTCGCGGTAGATCTTGTAGCCGCGCTGGAGCTGGGCCGTGTCGTAGATGCCGAAGGGACCGGCGAAGCTCCAGGACTGGCGCTCGGGGAGCTTCGGCACGAAGGCGGGGGCCTCCTCTTGCTCTTGCGCTTGCGCGGTGAAGCCCGCGGCGCAACTCATTGCCACGAGTGCGGCAAGCAGCAGTCGAACCCTCTTCATCGTTCTCATTTCCGTTCGTGCGCGACCGACGAAGTTTGCCATTCCGGTCATCCCTTGCGTTCGGGTGCGGCAGGGACACCGGCCGGCATCGCGGTGGCGCTGCCGAGCACGCTTTCGCTGATCGAATTCGGCAAGGGATTCGGCGTCTCGATGAGGCCGAGCAGCGGCAGGATGACGAGGAAGTGGACGTAGTAATAGGCGGTGAGGATCTGCCCGACGAGGATGTGGCCCGGCGTCACTTCCTTCGAGCCGAGGTAGCCGAGCCCGATGCAGACGATGAGCAGCACCCAGAAGAACGGCCGGTAGAGCGGCCGGAAGTTCGCCGAGCGGACCTTCGAGGTGTCGAGCCAGGGCACGAGGGCCAGCATCACGATGGCGCCGAACAGGGCGATCACGCCGGCGAGCTTCGCCGGGATGAGAGATGTTCGGGATCGCGCGCAGGATCGCGTAGAAGGGCAGGAGGTACCATTCCGGCACGATGTGCGCCGGGGTCGCCAGCGGATTGGCCGGGATGTAGTTGTCACGTCGCCGAGGATGTTCGGCACGTAGAAGACGAACCAGCGAAGACGATCAGGAACACGCGACAGCCCGAACCCGTCCTTCACCGTGTAGTAGGGGTGGAAGGGCACCGTGTCCGTTCGACGTCTTCACGTCGACGCCGGTCGGGTTGTTCTGCCCGGCACGTGCAGCGCCCAGATGTGCAGCACCGACCACGCCGGCGATCACGAACGGCAGCAGGTAGTGCAGCGAGAAGAAGCGGTTGAGCGTCGGATCGTCGACCGCGAAGCCGCCCCACAGCCAGGTGACGATGGTGTCGCCGACCACCGGGATGCGCCGAGAAGAGGTTGGTGATCACCGTCGCGCCCCAGAAGCTCATCTGGCCCCAGGGCAGCACGTAGCCCATGAAGGCGGTGGCCATCATCAGGAGGTAGATGATGACGCCGAGCAGCCACAGCACCTCGCGCGGCGCCTTGTAGGAGCCGTAGTAGATGCCGCGGAAGATGTGGATGTAGACGGCGAGGAAGAACATCGAGGCGCCGTTGGCGTGCAGATAGCGGATCAGCCAGCCGTAGTTCACGTCGCGCATGATGTGCTCGACGGAGTTGAAGGCCAGCGTCGCATTCCGGCGTGTAGTGCATCGCCAGCACGATGCCGGTGACGATCTGGGCGACCGAGCAGAAGGCCAGGATGCCGCCGAAGGTCCACAAGTAGTTGAGGTTGCGCGGCGTCGGATAGGCGATGAAGGACGAGTGCACCAGGCCGACGATCGGCAGCCGCGCTTTCGAACCATTTGGCAAGCGCGCTCTTGGGAACGTAGGTCGATGGATCCGCTCATTGGTTCTTACCTTTATCCAGCCGCGGCGCTTGACGCCGTGCGCGTCCGTTCTTCGCCGATCCGGATCTTGGTGTCGCTGACGGAACGCATAGGGAGGGATCGCAAGATTGAGCGGCGCAGGCCCCTGGCGGATGCGCCCGAACGTATCGTAGATCGAGCCGTGGCAGGGGCAGAACCAGCCGTCGAAAGGGCCTTCCTTGTCGAGCGGGATGCAGCCGAGATGGGTGCAGAT
The DNA here is from genome assembly GCA_963713805.1 of uncultured Alphaproteobacteria bacterium. GTDB lineage: Bacteria > Pseudomonadota > Alphaproteobacteria > Rhizobiales > Beijerinckiaceae > GAS188. Next base: position 24,865 of record CAVQNF010000025.1, read on the forward strand.
GCCGATGACGACGAGCCATTGGTCATGGCCTTCCTGGACGCGCGTCTCTTCCGAGGCGGGGTCGATCATTTTTTGCCAGTCGGCGCTCTTCGAATCCGCGACCTCCTTTGCCGTGAGGTGACGCACGAAGACCGGCTTCGAGCGCCACACCACATGCATGATCTGCCCTTCGACGATGGGCGCAAGATCGAACGTCGATCGGCGCGCCGGCGGCGATCGTCTCGGCGTCCGGGCTCAGCTGACCGATCAAGGGGGCGATCGCCGCAATGGCGCCGACGGCGCCCACGGCGGCGGTCGCGATGTAGAGGAAATCGCGCTTGCCCTGATCGACGCTCTCTTGCGTCCTGGCCCCATGCGCAGTCATAGCCCCTGTCGCCACCTGCAGCTCCTTCATGTCGCGGCGGGAATGCTCCCGGCCGGATTGGCCGCCCGAACGGCTCCTCATCGGAAGGAGAAAGCGCCGGACATCGACGGATCGCGAGTTTCGCCCCGCCGCACAATGCGACCAGAAGTCGCCTTTCGCGTCCTTTGGCATAGGCGCCAAGGCCTGTCCATAGCCTCGTTTCGAGGCCGCCTCACCTTCCCGAAAAAGCGAACTCCCCGCGCGCGGCGTGAAGCGGCAGACGGGACGCGGCGCGTCGACGAAGGGGTTGCCGGACGCCGGGCTCGCGCGAAGGATCGCAGGGGCCACGCCGACCCGATCGCGAGGCTCGAGCCAGCGGAAATCGCGGCTTTGCCGGTTGGCCTGGCGTTGATGCGGGATTTATGGGCCCCAGCGCGAAATCCAATCGATCCTTTATGTCGCGCTTCTTAGATTCCCCGCCGTCAGCAACGGCAAGAGGAGCGCTTATGCGCGGCTCGATCGGCCATTCAAGGTCAAAGCCCGGTTCCCCGATGAGCAGCAGCCCCGCGGCACGGCGGCAGGATCGCGGTTGCGGCTCGAGCTTCACCATCGGCATGGATTCGCGCGGCCGCTGGACCGCGCTCGCGGCGGGAGGGCTTGCCGGCGGCGTCTTCAGGAGCAAGGAAGCGGCCATGCGCTATGCGCATTCGGAAGCCGGGCGTTCGCCCGGTGCGGTGCGGCTCACCTCGGCGCCGCTCGAATTGCCCTTCGATCGAAACCAGATCGGACGCGGGGAGGGCCTCCCCGCCTGGTGGCGCCTCGAGCGCGCGACGCGCGGCGCGAAATCCTTCGCGAGCAGCCTGCCGGTCGCGGGCGGCATCGAGCGACGCTGGCTTGCAATCGACCTTTGCCTCGTGGCGGGCCTCGCGGCCCTTTGTCTCACGGTCGCGGTGGTGCTGTCGTGACGAGAAGCTTGTCCGTCATTCGCGAGATGCCGCGCCTTCCGGCGGCGAGGCAGGAAACGGGCGATCGCGCCGCACGCGCCGAAGCGACGGCGCGGCCGCCGGTCCGTGAGGAGCGTCGCGAGACAGGGCGCCTCGCCGCACTGCGCAGGACCGTCGAGAGCGCGCTCGGGTTCTTGCGTCTCGCGAGCGGCGGGCCGGACGAGCGCCCGATCGCCCGGATCAAGGCGCGCCAAGCCGCGCTCGGCTTTCCCTTCCGGCGCCGTCCTGTCGCCCCGCCCCCGAAGCCCGAGCGTGAGTGCGACTGCGTTCCCTGGTCATGGTGAAGCTCGGCGAATAGCGAGCCCGAAGCTCGCCGTTGACAGGATCGCGGCAGGCTCCTACCGCCTTGCGGCAAGGGCAGGCCATCTCTCCTCGCGCCTGTCCATGCGCCCGCGGGAGGTGAGCATCATGACCAAATTTCCCCATTTCATCGGCGGCAAGCGGGTCGAAGGCAGGTCGGGCCGCTTCAGCGACGTTTTCGAGCCCATGACCGGCGAGGTGCGCGGCCAGGTGGCGCTCGCCTCGCGTGCCGAGGTGCGCGCCGCGGTCGAGAATGCCAAGGCGGCCCAGCCGGCCTGGGCCGCGACCAACCCGCAAAGACGCGCGCGCGTGCTGATGAAGTTCCTCGAGCTCGTGCACAAGGAATACGACGCGCTCGCCGAGCTCCTGGCGCGCGAGCATGGCAAGACCATCCCCGATGCGAAGGGCGACATCCAGCGCGGCCTCGAAGTGGTCGAATACGCCATCGGCGCGCCGCAGATGATGAAGGGCGAATACACCGAAGGCGCAGGACCCGGGATCGATATCTACTCGATGCGCCAGCCGCTCGGCGTGGTCGCCGGCATCACGCCCTTCAACTTTCCCGCCATGATCCCTTTGTGGAAATGCGCGCCCGCGCTCGCTTGCGGCAACGCCTTCATCCTCAAGCCCTCCGAGCGCGATCCGGGCGTGCCGTTGCGCCTCGCCGAGCTGTTCCTCGAGGCCGGCCTGCCGGCCGGCGTGTTCAATGTGGTGAACGGCGACAAGGAGGCGGTCGACGCCATCCTGACCGATCCCGACATCAAGGCCGTCGGTTTCGTCGGCTCGACGCCGATCGCCGAATATGTGTTCAAGACCGCGACCGCCCATGGCAAGCGGGCGCAATGCTTCGGCGGCGCCAAGAACCACATGATCGTCATGCCGGACGCGGACATGGACCAGGCGGTCGATGCGCTCGTCGGCGCGGGCTATGGCTCGGCGGGCGAGCGCTGCATGGCGGTCTCGGTCGCGGTGCCGGTCGGCGAGGGGACGGCCGACGCCTTGATGAAGAAGCTCACGCCGCGCGTCGAATCCCTGAAGATCGGCCCCTCCACCGATCCTTCGGCCGATTTCGGCCCGCTCGTGACCAAGGAGGCGCTGCAGCGCGTCAAGAACTATGTCGAGATCGGCATCAAGGAAGGCGCGAAGCTCGTCGTCGACGGACGCGGCTTCAAGATGCAGGGCTACGAGAACGGCTACTATATGGGCGGCTGCCTCTTCGACCATGTGACCAAGGACATGCGCATCTACAAGGAGGAGATTTTCGGCCCCGTGCTCTCCGTGGTGCGCGCCAAGGATTACAACGAGGGGCTCGCGCTCGCCAACGACCATGAATACGGCAATGGCGTCGCCATCTTCACGCGCGACGGGGACGCGGCGCGCGATTTCGCCGCCAAGGTCGATGTCGGCATGGTCGGCGTCAACGTGCCGATCCCGGTGCCGCTCGCCTATTTCACCTTCGGCGGCTGGAAGCGCTCGGCCTTCGGCGACCTCAACCAGCACGGGCCGGACGCCTTCCGCTTCTACACCAAGACCAAGACGGTCACCTCGCGCTGGCCGACCGGCGTCAAGGAAGGCGCGGAATTCGTGATCCCGACGATGGGGTGAGAGAGTGGCGAGGACGGTCATTCCTCGAAAGGGCTTCGGATCGCGTAGCCCCGCAGTGGCGTGAGCTCTTCGCCCTCGCGCAATCCGACGCGCCTGCAATCGCGCGGCGATCCGGCTGCCCAAGCCGATTCCGTGTAGCTTCATCGGTCTTCAGCGCATTGCGCAAAATGTGGAGGGCCTCCGCCTCCAGGGTCCGGCCATGGCGAAGCGCGCGCTGTCGCAGGCGTTCTTTGATGTCATCCGAAATTTTGCGGATCAGCAATTGGGCCACGAGTTTGCGTTCTCCGTGTGAGCGAGGCGGGTTGATATCATAGGCGCGCGAGGATGCCAGCCACGGCATTCGCGCGCTTTTCCTTTCCGGCGACTTGGCCCATATTGAGGGCATGGCCAAACGATCAGACCCGTCGCGCCCCGCGAAAGCGGGGAAGGACCCGCACGCCATCATCCATACGCGCGCCAAGGCCTCGAAGCCGGCGGGAAAGCCGCTCGACGAGCATCTCGCCGCCTTGCTCAATCCGGCGCTCAACACCGATGCGGCCTCCTCCGGCTTCGGCGAAGCACCGCAGGCGGGCTTCGAGCCGCCGCTCGCCGAACAATCGGGGCGTCGCGCCTTCGTCCCGCCCTCTCCGGACGCCCTTATCGGCGCACCGGCGACCATCGAGGCCCTGTCGAGGCTTCTCACGGAGGGCGATCCGCGCATCGCCAAGGACCGGCCGTGGATGCCGCACCGCCCGCCGCGGCCCGACAAGACCGAGGGCGGCATCCGCTTCGCCTCGGTGAGCGGCTACGAACCCGCCGGCGATCAGCCGCAGGCGATCGCCGATCTGGTCGACGGCGTGCGGCGTTTCGAGCGCGACCAGGTGCTGCTCGGCGTCACCGGCTCGGGCAAGACCTTCACCATGGCCAAGGTGATCGAGGCGACGCAGCGCCCGGCCCTGATCCTCGCGCCCAACAAGACGCTCGCCGCCCAGCTCTATGGCGAGTTCAAGAGCTTCTTCCCGAACAACGCCGTCGAGTATTTCGTCTCCTATTACGATTACTACCAGCCCGAAGCCTATGTGCCGCGCACCGACACCTATATCGAGAAGGAATCCTCCATCAACGAGCAGATCGACCGCATGCGGCACGCGGCGACCCGCGCCCTCATGGAGCGCGACGACGTGATCATCGTCGCCTCGGTGTCGTGCATCTACGGCATCGGCTCGGTCGAGACCTACACGGCCATGACCTTCGGCGTGAAGGTCGGCGACAAGGTCGAGCAGCGCCAGTTGATCGCCGATCTCGTCGCCCTGCAATACCGGCGCACGCAAGGCGATTTCTCGCGCGGCTTCTTTCGCGTGCGCGGCGACGTGATCGAGGTGTTCCCGGCCCATTACGAGGATCGCGCCTGGCGCCTCTCGCTCTTCGGCGACGAGGTCGAGAGCATCGCCGAATTCGATCCGCTCACCGGCCAGAAGTCGGCCGATCTCGATTACGTGAAGTTCTACGCCAATTCGCACTACGTCACGCCGCGCCCGACGCTTCTGCAATCGATCAAGGGCATCAAGGAGGAGCTGCGCTGGCGCATCGACGATCTCGTGCGCTCGGGGCGGCTTCTGGAGGCGCAACGCCTCGAGCAGCGCACCACCTTCGACCTCGAGATGCTCGAGACCACCGGCTCCTGCGCCGGCATCGAGAATTATTCGCGCTGGCTCACCGGCCGCAAGCCCGGCGAGCCGCCGCCGACGCTCTTCGAATACCTGCCCGACAACGCCCTCGTCTTCACCGACGAAAGCCATGTCACCATCCCGCAGATCGGCGGCATGTATCGCGGCGACTTCCGCCGCAAGGCGACGCTCGCCGAATACGGTTTCCGCCTGCCGTCCTGCCTGGACAACCGGCCGCTGCGCTTCGAGGAATGGGAGGCGATGCGCCCGCAGACCGTGCACGTCTCGGCGACGCCCGCGCCATTGGGAGCTCGAGCGCACCGGCGGCGTGTTCGTCGAGCAGGTCATCCGTCCGACCGGCCTCGTCGATCCGCCGGTCGAGATCCGCCCGGCGCGCTCGCAGGTGGACGATCTCCTGGGCGAGGTGAAGGCGGTGGCCGCGAAGGGCTATCGCTCGCTCGTCACGGTGCTCACGAAGCGCATGGCCGAGGACCTCACCGAGTATCTGCACGAGCACGGCGTGCGCGTGCGCTACATGCATTCCGACATCGACACCATCGAGCGCATCGAGATCATCCGCGACCTGCGGCTCGGCACCTTCGACGTGCTGGTCGGCATCAACCTCTTGCGCGAAGGCCTCGACATTCCCGAATGCGCCCTCGTCGCCATCCTCGACGCCGACAAGGAAGGCTTTCTGCGCTCGCGAGACCTCGCTCATCCAGACGATCGGCCGCGCGGCGCGCAATGTCGACGGCAAGGTCGTGCTCTATGCCGACCAGGTGACGGGCTCGATCGAGCGCGCCATGGCCGAGACCTCGCGCCGGCGCGAGAAGCAGGTCGTCTGGAACAGCGAGCACGACATCACGCCGGCCACCATCAAGCGCGACATCGCCGACATCCTGGGCTCGGTCTACGAGCGCGATCACGTGACGGTGGACAAGGGGCTGATCGACGGCGAGGAAGTGGCCGGCAAGGGCCATAATCTCAAGGCCACGATCGCCGATCTCGAGAAACGCATGCGCGAGGCGGCGGCCGACCTCGAATTCGAGACGGCGGCGCGGCTGCGCGACGAGATCAAGCGTTTGCAGGCGACCGAGCTCGCCATCGCGGACGACCCGATGGCGCGCCAGGAATATGTGGAGGGCCGTGCCGGCCGCTACGCGGGCGAGCGGGCCTTCGGCGACGCCGCGAACCTGCCCGCGGGCTCAGCGCGCGGCAGGGGCCAGAGCGCCCGGCGCGACCGGCCGCACAAGCCGGCGAGCGACGAGATGGGCCCGCATAATTGGGGCGGAGGCGAGGGGTTGCCCAAGGGGCTGCCCAAGACGCGCGCCCGCAAGCCGACGCTCGACGAGATGGGGCCGAGCACCACCGCCGAGGCGCGCTACACGGGCGCCACGGGGAAACGGAGGCGGCGGAGGTGGAGACTCCGGGCGGGTGACTCGGGCTTCTCGCCAATTCACGTCTCCTTAGCCATTACATGCGCTCTGTCGGTTCAGCATGCCCCTATCTACGATGATCCGACATGAAGCTAGGTTTTGAGGAAGCCCAGACGCCCTACGTCAGTGGCTCACAGAGCGCGCGCGCATGGACTGAGCAATGGGCTGGCAATTGGGTTTACTGTCCCAACTGTGGAAGTTCAAAGCTGAGACCGAATTCGAACAAAACCGCCCCGTGGCGGATTTTTTCTGTGTAAACTGTAACGAGGAGTATGAATTAAAAAGTCAAAAGAAAAAATTCGGTAGACAAAAATAGTCGACGGCGCTTTTAGTAGTATGCATGAGCGCCTAGCATCTCAAAACAATCCAAATCTTCTCCTTCTGAACTATGATTTAAGTAGTTTGGCAGTCACAAATCTCATGGTGATTCCAAAGCACTTTTTTATTCGCGAAATCATCGAGGAACGCAAACCGCTCGCTCACACGGCTAGGCGAGCCGGTTGGATTGGCTGCAACATCTTATTAAATCAAATCCCGGCAGCCGGTAAAATCTCCATTGTCCGAGACGGGCAACTCCAAGCAAAGGACTCCGTGACTCTTACAATGGAGAAGAACGCTTTTTCTCCGCGAAGAAGGCATTGAGGCGCGCGGCTGGTTAATTGAGGTAATGAAATGCACCGAAACTATCGGTAAGCCGGAGTTTTCACTAGAAGAGATGTACGCCTATGAAGGTAATTTGCGACAAATTTATCCAAATAATAGGCATGTCAGGCAAAAGATACGTCAGCAGCTTCAGGTTCTACGTGATCACGGATATCTTGATTTCGTCTCGCGTGGATTTTATCGCCTACGTCCCCGAGGCAAGGATTAGGCATCGGTCTTGGTATCAGGGAACTCCAACCACGTCCTGCAACGCTGACCATGTTCGTCGACGTTGGGCAGCTCATTCTCTTCACCATCGTAGTCGCGGATTCGAATTGGAAAGGGATGCCCGACTGCCCACTGAACCTGCCCGCCGTACACCCCGATCGTAATATCGGGATGTGCCTTGCCCTGAGAAATCTTGATGGCCAGGGTTTCAATTTTCCGCAGGTTGGTTTCCCGGCTCTCGGCAAGCGAACGCAGGGCCTCGAGCAATAGCCTTTTTTCAGTTGCCGTGAGGTAGAGCCAAGCCGTTTCAACCATGTGTCGCTCCTATTGCAGAAGCTAACGTTATTCCGCGTGAACAACTCCGCGCCAGCTAATTTCCGCGCTTTTCCCCGATCTTCAGCCAAAAGAGCAACGCAGCCAAAGCACCTTATGAGGCCACCCCGCCTCCGAGACGAGACGCGGGACATTGAGAGCCGCACCCGCCCATCCGATGATTATCGCCCATGGCCTAGCCCGCACCCTAGCCTCGCCTCCATCCACGGCCTATGTTCCGCCACCCCTTCCACTCGAAAAGCCCAAAGGCGAGACCCCGATGAAAGCAGCCTTCTACGAGCGCCGCGGCGCGGCGCGCGAGGTCCTACAGGTCGGCGAGCAGCCGACGCCCGAGCCGGGTCCCGGCGAGGTGCGCGTCAAGATCGCCGTCTCGGCCGTGAACCCCTCCGACACCAAGGGTCGCGCCATTCGCTTCGGGGTGAGCACCATGGGCTTTCCGCTCATCGTCCCGCATCAGGACGGGGCGGGCGTGATCGACAAGGTCGGGCCGGGCGTCGACGAGACGCGGCTCGGCGAGCGCGTCTGGGTCTATATGGCGCAGCGCGGCCGGCCTTTCGGCACGGCCGCCGAATATTGCTGCGTGCCGGCGATCCGCGCCGTTCCGCTGCCGGCAGGCGCTGATTTCGGCGCGGGCGCGAGCCTCGGCATACCGGCGATGACGGCCCATTACGCACTTTTCGCTGGCGGACCCCTGACGGGCAAGACGGTGCTGGTGCAGGGTGGCGCGGGCGCCGTCGGCTTCTACGCCGTGCAGCTCGCCAAATGGGGAAAGGCCGCCCATGTCATCGCGACGGTGAGCCGCGACGCGCAAGCCGAGAAGGCAAGGCTCGCCGGCGCCGGCACGATCATCAACTACAAGACCGAGGATGTGGTGCTGCGCCTGCGGCGTCTCCTCGAGAAGGAGGCGCCCGTCGATCTCATCGTCGAGGTCGCCTTCGGGGCGAACCAGACGAACGACGCTGCGCTTCTCGCGCCGAACGGGGTGATCGCCGCCTACGCCTCCGATGCCGATCCGCGACCGACCTTGAATTTCGGGGGCTTCCTGGTGAAGGACGCGACCTTGCGCATGCTGATCGTCTACGAGGCGCCGCAAACCGCGCTCGATGCGGCGGTGCGCGACATCAACGCGCTCATCGAGGAGGGCGCGCTCCAGCATCAGGTGGCGACGCGTTACGGGCTCGACGAGATCGCGGCCGCCCACGAGGCCATGGAGAGCGGCAAGGAGATCGGCAAGATCCTGATCGATATCGGCTGAATAGTGAAGGGCGAGTAGCGAGTAGCGAATTTCTACTCCCTACTCGCTATTCGCTACTCGCTACTCACTATCGTGATCCCGCCTGCTGGATCGCCGAGAGCTGCCACGCTCCGCCACCCGGGCGGCGGAAGGTCCACACCTCGGTGACCATTTCCGGCTTCGCCGGATCGCCCGAGACGATGCGGCCGGAGGCGCGCTCGACCATCATGTCGAGGATGGTGAAACGCATGGCGACCGTGGCGTAGTCGGCACCCGCCTCGCGCCAGGCCTCCGCGAGGTCGCCCTGCACCAGCTTCGCGCCGGAGACCTTGTTGACGAGGCCCTTCGCGGCGTTGGCGGCGAGCTCCTCCTCGAAATAGGAAGCCATTTCGGGTGTCGCGGCGCGGCGCAGCCCCGCCACATCCTCGCGCCCATAGGCCGATTGGATGTCGGAGAGGAGCCGTTCGAATTCGGCGTAGTCGGCGGGCGAGATGTCGAGCGGGCCGGCCGAAAAGCCGCTCGGTCCGGCCGGCGCGCCAAGTCCGGTGCGCATGAGGCCAGGTGCATTGCCGGCGAGCGCGGCGCGGCGGCCAAAATAGCTGAAGGCCAGGCGCACCAGGAGAAACACGAGGCCGATCTGCAGGATGAGCCAGAAGATCGAGCCCATGCCATGGCCGAGGAGAAGCCCGATGAGTCCCCCGCCGAGCAGTCCGAAGAGCAGGCCGCGCCCCAGACCGAAGCCGCCGAAAGGAGAGGCGGGCGCCATGCGAGGCATCCCTTCCCCTTGCTGCGTCATCGAGCGCTGAATGGGCGCTACGGGGCCGGGCGCGGTCGGCGTCGGACCCGGCATGCTGAAGGTGCGCGTGCCGCGGCTGCCGAAGCTCATGCCGGCCGCCCGGCCGCGCCTCGGCGGTCGCGGAGCCGAGGAAGAGCGCGCAAATCGCGGCGATCACGGCGTATCTGAGGGCTGATCTCGTCATTTCACTCTCGCCAAGGCGTCTCCCTATTCAGGGAGCGCCGCTGATATGGGGTGGGCCGGTCCCGGTTCCCAGGGGCATGGAAAAGCCTCGGCCCCGGTGTCCGGGATCGGGAACACGGCATGCGATGAAGCCCGGGCGTTCTCGTCTTGCCTGGCACGGTGAGTGGGCGAGCGATCGAAAGGGCGCCATTGCGCTCCTGCGGCGGCTCGGCGATCATGACCTCCGGCCGGCAAGGAGAGCTGAATGATCCCGCTCATCGACATCACCCCGCTCTACGGAGCCGACGGCGCGCAAAGGCGCGCGACGGATGCCGAGCTCATGCGGGCGGCGACGGGTTCGGGGTTCCTTACGGTCATGGCGGACGCCAAGCTTCTACCGGCGACGCGCGCCCGGCGCGCCGAGATGCTCAGGCTTTTCTCGCTGCCCGAGCCCGAGAAGCGCAAGCTCTGGCGGCAGAAATACGCGCCGGAGCGGCCGAACATCTACCGCGGCTATTTTCCGCTCCTGCCCGGCCCCGCGCAAAATGCCGAAGGCTATGACATGGGCCCCGATATCGCCCATCAGCGCCGCGCGGATGCGGGCGATGATCCCTTGCTCGAGGCGACGCCCTTTCCGCCGCAGGAGAAGCTGCCGGGCTGGCGCGCCACGACCGCGGCCTATTACGGCGCTCTCGAAAATACGGGGCGGGTGCTCATGGCCTCGATCGCGCGGGGCCTCGGCCTCGACGAGGGCTTCTTCGATGCCGCCTTCGAGGGCGGAAATTCGACCTTGCGCTTCCTGCATTATCCCGATCGCGACCCCGCCGAGATCGGCGAAGGGGCGGTCTTCGTCGAGGAGGGCGGCATCAAGCGCCGCGTGATCGGGGGCGCGCATGTCGATTCGGGTTTCGTGACCTTGCTGGCACAGGACGGGGTCGAGGGCTTGCAGGCGCTCGCCTCATCCGGTCGCTGGATCGACGTGCCGCCGCGAGAGGGAACGGTCGCGGTCAATTTCGGCGGCCTGCTCGAGCGCTGGACCGGCGGGCGGATCAAGGCGACGCGGCACCGGGTGCTGAGCCCCGGCCGGCCGCGCCACTCGATCCCGTTCTTCTACGAGCCGCGCGTCGAGGCGGTCATCGAGCCTTTGCCGCTTCCGGGCATCGAAGCCTTCGAGCCCTTCGTCTATGGCGATCATCTCTGGCAGGCGATGCTGAAGTTCCCGACCTACAAGGGCATGGACGCCTTGCGCAAGGCGCGCGGAATTCCACGCGGCGGCCTGAGGACGCATCGCGAGCGCGAAGCGCCCGTCGCGTGAATTCGCCCGCTCGGGAGGCTGTTCGGGGGCCGCGCGAGAGAGGCTCGCGGACAGGCCCGCGGATCGGGTGGCGCCGGGATCAGGAACCTTGCTCGCCGGGCAGGGGCGGGCGTCCCAGAAGCTTCGCCATCTCGGCTTCGAGCGAATCGAGATCGGGCGCGTCGTCCTTCGGCGCGACCGTTGGCTGAGTTGGCGAAGGCGGACGTGGCGTCGCCTTGTTCGCCTCTCCGGTCGTCGCCTGCCCTTGCGGCTTCGCAGGCGCCTCGGCCGGCCTTGGCGCCGCGGTCGATGCGGAAGGCCCGCTCGTCGGCTCGTGAGGGCGAGGCGGCTCGGGCGGACGTGGGGGCTGGCTCGGCGCTGGCGGTTTCGGCTGCGCTTCGGCCGGACGAGGGAGCACGGGCGCGGGTACCGGCATGGACACGGGGGTCGGCACGGGCGCTCCCATGGGCATCGGCGCCGGCTTTGGCGGCGCGGGCATGGGCCTCGCGGGCGAAGCCTCCGGCGTGGGCGGCATCGGCGCTCGCCCCGGTACGGTGGCGCCGCCGGGGGGGCGTCGCAGAGCCTCTTCGAGCTTGTGCGCCATGGCGGCGAGATCGGCGTCCGGGAGGCGGCTGCGCGCCGCAGGCGCGGCGGGAGGGGCCGCGACGCTCGGCGGCTCGGCTCGCCGCGCCCGCTCGGCGTCTGGGCGCGCGGGCGCCGGTGCATCGCTTCGCGGCGAGGGGGCCTGCGAGGTTTGTGAAGGCGCGCCGGACATGCGCTGCGCCACATTCGCGGGTTGCGGAGGCCGCACCGGCTCCGCAGGCAAGGACGCGGGCAAGGGCGCGGGCAAGGGCGTGACCCGCGGCGGCGCCGGTTCGGGGGACCTTGCCGGCGGGGGAACCTCGCGCGGGTGCAAATTGGCGGGCAGCGGTGCCGGAGCTTGCTGCATGGGAACGCCCTGGCCGCGCTGCGCCTGCGCGACGCCGCGCCGGATGGTCGGCTCGATCAGGATGTCATTCGGCCCCCCGATCATCACGAGGTGCTCCACATTGTCGCGTCGCAGGAGGATGAGCCGGCGCTGGCGGTCGATGTCGTAGGCGTCGACCACGCCCAGGCGCGAGCGTTTGCCCCGCTGCGCGCCGTCGGAAAAATTGAGGCCGCGCGTCCACATCCGCCGAACGACCCAAAACACGATGGCGGCGAGCGCGATGAACGCGATCAGCCCCAGCCCGGCGCTGACCCACAAGGGGCTGCCGCTCAAATTCATGATCTGCTCCTCGCAGGCGGCCCGGCCGCGACAGATGGATAGCCATCCGTCGGAAGGTGCCAGGCGCCCATGCCTCGAATTCGCCGATGGATCGCCGATGCAGCGAACCCTGTGTCGCAGCACGTCCGGCCCGCGGCTCGACGGGCGCGCGGCCCGCACGCAACATCGCTTGGCTCTGCGAAGAGGAAGGCGACGGCCCCCGTCATCGCGGCGCCGGCCTTCCCCTCCTGCAATCGTTTCACCCCATTCATCCCAAATCCCGGCTCACGCCCTGCATTCAACACGCCCGGGGCCTTCGCCCCATGCGAGCGCCTCCGCAATCGGGTTCAAATCTCGAATTTCACGTCTTTGCAATGGGCTTCGTGAAACCCGACATCGACTCCCGGCTTCCTCGCCCGCCGAGCGGGCCGCGATCTTCCGGCCAATCTATCATGCTTCGGATGCTTCGTGTCACCAAGGTTAACACTTGGTAAACGCGGCACTATCGCGGCCGTTCGGCGACGCGTCGTGGCCCTTTCGATGATGCGTCTGGCTTGCGCGAGCCCTAACCGGGTTGCATTTAGATGATCGAGGGATCGGACGCGTGGCCATGCCATCGCGGTGCACGGGGATTTCGATGAGCGACATTTTCGATGGATTATTGCTGAATTTCCTGCAGACCCACGTGAAGGGAGGCAGATTGCGGGTGGTGCTCCCTTCGGGCGCCACCGAAGAGGTCGGCGACAGACCTGATCCGCGGGTCGCGGTACGGCTCACCGACATGGCGGCGCTCCTCGCGCTCTTGCGCGACCCGGACCTCGCTTTCGGCGAACTCTATATGGACGGCCGCCTGGAGGTTCTCGAAGGCAGCATCTACGATGTGTTGGCGATCGCCGCGCAATCGGTGCGCAACGTCAAGCCGGCCGCCTGGATCATGGCGTTGAGGCGCCTGCGCGATGCCGCCTGGAGGCTCTTTCCGGGCAATCCCAAGGCGAAGGCGAAAGCCAATGTGCATCACCATTACGATCTCGACTTTCGCCTCTACCGCACCTTTCTCGACGAGGATTTTCAATATTCCTGCGCCTATTTCGAGAGCGAGGACCAGCCGCTCGATGAAGCGCAGCTCGCCAAGAAGCGCCATATCGCGGCCAAGCTCCTGGTGCGTCCCGGCCAGCACGTTCTCGACATCGGCTGCGGCTGGGGCGGTCTCGCGCTCTACCTCGCGCGCGTCTGCAAGGCGAAGGTCACCGGCGTGACCCTGTCCGAGGAGCAGCACAAGGTGGCTTGCGCCCGGGTCGCCAAGGAGGGACTGGCCGACAAGGTCGATATCCGCTTGATGGATTATCGCGACGTGAAGGGTTCGTTCGACCGCGTGGTCTCGGTCGGCATGTTCGAGCATGTCGGCAAGGGCGATTACGCGCCCTTCTTCGATCGCATCCGCGACGCCCTGCCGGAAGACGGCGTCGCCTTGCTGCACACGATCGGTTGCGGCGACGAACCGGGCCCGACCAATCCCTGGGTGACGAAATACATCTTTCCCGGAGGCTACATCCCGGCTCTCTCCGACATGACGCCGGTGATCGAGAAGAGCGATCTCATCACCACCGACATCGAGGCGCTGCGTCTGCATTACGCCTACACGCTCAAGAATTGGCGGCGGCGTTTCCTGGCGAAGCGGGACGAGATGGCGACGCTTTATGACGAGCGCTTCTGCCGCATGTGGGAATTCTTTCTCGCTGCCTCCGAAGCGGCCTTCCGATTCGATCGGACGCTCGTCTTCCAGGTGCAGATGGCCAAGCACGAGGATACGGTGCCGATCAGGCGCGATTACATCGCGAAGCGCGAAGAGGAATACCGCAAGATCGAAGCGAGCCTTCCCCCTCTCGCTCCCGTCGAACCGCCGGGGTGAACCCTCGGTGCCGCCCAACGTCCGGGGGCGGGCGACGGACGGAATATCGCCGCAAAGGCACGCGCCGCATGCAGGTGTCGGAACCGCAAGGGTCGAAAGCCGCCGCGCCACCCTATCTTTGAAGTCAGCATCGCGTCCGAAAGCTGGGGGCCGTTCCCGGGAACATGCTATAGGATCGCGAGAGAGGATGTCTGATTCGCCGAGGAAGCAGACGATGACCGGCGTGACCGCTCCTTCCACGATCAACCGCTCCCAGCGCCATCAAGGCCTCGGCTTGATGCTCCTGATCGCCGGATTGATGGTCGGCGGTCTGCTGAGCGTGCTGTTCGTCTCGCACGGGCAGACCTCGCCCTTTCTCGGGGTGATGCTCGCCTTTCTTTCGGCGGCCGGCGTGTTCTTCCTGTTCGCCTGCGCCTTCCGCCTCATGCATTTCGGCCTCGCGCCGACCGCCAACGACCTCACCCAGGCGATCGCCGATTCGTCGCCCGACGGGCTCTTGATCAGCGGGGCCGGCGGACAGATCGTCTACGCCAACGAGGCCTATCTCGCCTTGTGCCAGGTGCCGACTGCAGGGCGCCGTCACGCCCGTCGAGCGCCTGTTCTCGGGCCCGCCGGAAGTGTCGGAGGCGATCTATCGCCTGGCGCAGGCGGCACGCCAAGGCCGCCGCGCCGTGGAGGAGATCCGCCTCGCCCAGCCGGTGGGCAGCACCTCGGGCGGGGTCGCCTGGTATCGCCTGCGCGTCCAGCCGATCCCGCGCGGCAAAGGCCAGGGCGAGGCGCTGTGGACGGTTTCCGACATCACCCGCGACCGCGAGCGCCAGGAGAACGTCTTCCAGGAGCTGCAACAGGCGATCGACTATCTCGACCATGCGCCGGCGGGCTTCATGTCGGTCGATGCCTCGGGCGCCATCGCCTACATGAACGCGACGCTCGCCTCCTGGCTCGATCATGATCTCGCGCAGATCGGAGCGGGCGGGCTCAAGCTCGCCGATGTGGTGGCGGGAGACGCCTCGCCGCTGATCACCCATCTCACCGGCGCGCCGGGCGACGTGGTGACCGATATCCTCGACGTCGACCTCAAGAAGCGCGGCGGCGAGACCGTGCCGGTGCGCATGCTGCACCGCGTCGCCTTCGCTCATGACGGGGAACCCGGCGCCTCGCGCACGCTCGTGCTCGATCGAGGCCCGAAGGGCGCGCAGGACGAGGCGCAGCGCGCCGCCGAGGTCCGCTTCGCGCGGCTGTTCAACACCACGCCCTTCGCGCTCGCCATCGTCGATGTCGCGGGCAGGATCCTGAGCGCCAACGCCTCCTTCCTGCGGCTGTTCGGCGGCGCGCTGCGCCCCGAGAGCGGGGAGCGGCGCAGCATCGGGAGCATCGTGGCGGATGCCGGCCGCGCGGCGATCGACCGGGCGATTTCGGCCGCCGCCGAGGGCCGCGTCACGGCGACCCCGATCGACGCGATCGCTCGCCGGCAAGGAAGCCCGCTCGGCGCGCTTCTTCGTGACGCCGACCGGCAATGCCGGGCAGCGAGGGCGAGGCGGCGATCGTCTACGCCATCGAGACGACCGAGCAGCGCGCGCTCGAGGCACAATTCGCGCAAGCCCAAAAGATGCAGGCGGTCGGCCAGCTCGCGGGCGGCGTCGCGCATGATTTCAACAACGTGCTCCAGGCGATCATCGGCTACTCCGATCTCCTCCTCGCCAACCACCGGCCGACCGATCCCGCCTTCCAGGACATCATCCAGATCAAGCAGAACGCCAATCGCGCCAAGAACCTGGTGCAGCACCTGCTCGCCTTCTCGCGGCGACAGACCCTGAGGCCGCAGGTGCTGCAGCTCGGCGAGCTGATCGGCGATTTGTCGCTGCTGGTGAAACGTCTCGTGGGCGAGACGGTGAAGCTCGACATGCGCCAAGGACGCGACCTGTGGGATGTGCATGCCGATGCGACCCAGTTCGAGCAGGCGATCTTGAATCTCGCCGTCAACGCGCGCGACGCCATGCCCGAGGGCGGCCAGCTCGCGATCCGCACCCGCAATGTCGCATCTTCAGAATGCGCCGCATTCGGTCATCAAGACCTGGCGCCGGCCGATTACGTGCTCGTCGAGATCGAGGATTCCGGCACCGGCATTTCGCCCGAGAACATCGAGAAGATCTTCGAGCCGTTCTTCACCACCAAGGAGGTCGGCAAGGGCACCGGCCTCGGCCTGTCGATGGTCTACGGCTTCGTCAAGCAGACAGGCGGCTTCATCTTCTGCGATTCCGGCGCTCGGCAGGGGCACGGTGTTCCGCATCTTCCTGCCGCGCTATGTCGAGGAGGCCAGCGCCTTCCTCGCGGGTGACGGGGCGGTGACGATCTCCCCGCCCGCGTCGGAGATCGAAGTGACGACGTCGCTCGAGACCCAGGGCGTCGACCACACCGGCACAGGCTGCGTGCTGCTCGTCGAGGACGAGGAGGCGGTGCGCAAATTCGCCGCTCGCGCGCTCGCCTCGCGCGGCTATGAGGTGCTCGAGGCGGCCTCGGGACGCGAAGCGATCGACATTCTCGAGGAGACGAAGGCCTCGGTCGATCTCGTGGTCTCGGACGTCGTCATGCCGGAGATGGACGGGCCGAGCCTGATGCGCGAGCTGCGCAAGCGCGATCCGGGGCTGAAGATCATCTTCGTCTCCGGCTATGCCGAGGATGCCTTCGCCAAGAATCTGCCCGAAGGCGAGCGCTTCACCTTCCTGCCGAAGCCGTTCACGCTCAAGCAGCTCATCGAGACGGTGAAGACGGCGATCGGCTAGGGGGCTGGGTCGCGCGCAGTCGCGCGGGCTCGCCAACCTGGCGCGGCACGGCGAACTCCATCTCGCCATCGCAGATGACGTTCTTCGACATGCGGAGGCGCTCGAGCCTCTCCTCTCGAATTTTCGCCCGCGACCCTGTTTCGCCCCGAGGCAAGATGCGGCTATAGTGCCGGGCGGGGCGGGTTGTCTCGTGGCGGAGTGACATGGCTCGAGGGGCGAGAGCGGAAAGGCGTGGGCCGGGTGCCTTGCGGCGCCGCGCGTGCCTTCGCGCTTCTCGCGGGCGCCGCGGCGCTCATCCTTCAGCTTTTCCTCGCACCGCTCCACCTTCCCCTTCTGCACCAGGCGTCCGCCTCGCCGGAATCCGCCGCATTGGCGGAACTCGCCGCGCTGACCGGAGAGCACAATGTGCTCTGCGCGGATGTCGGAGACGAACACTCCGGCATTCCCTCGCATGACGATGCCGATTGCCCGGGCCTTTGTTGTCATCTCGGTCAAGGGCTTGCGCTCTTCCTGCCGCCGCCTCCCTCGTCACCCGCCATCCTCGTCAGCCGACCGGTCGAGATTCGCTTCGTTCAGGCGGTCTCGCTGCATTTCGGCACGCATCCGCGAAGCGCTCAACCGCGCGGGCCGCCTTCCTCCGTCTGAAGACTTCGTGATCGCCGCAGGCGCGCCGGCTACCGGCGTCGCTTGCGAATTTTCTCTTCAGTTCGGAACCTTCACACCATGAAATCGAAGCACAAGCTCGCCTTTGCGGGCGCGCATCGCGGCTGCCGCCACGCTCGGCGCGGTCACCCTTGCGTTTGCGCACGCCATCGTCGGGGACCGCCTGTTTCCGGTGACCCTCGCGATCGACGATCCAGGCGTCGCCGATGAAGTCTCGCTGCCGACCTTCGCACGTTTCACCAACGCCGACGGCTCGATCGAGAGCGACCTCTCGTTCGAATACGACAAGCTCATCACCCCGAATTTCGCCTTGTCGATCTCCGACACCTGGACACATGTCAGGCCCGGCGGAGACGGCTTCCAGAATGTCACGCTCGGCGCCAAATATCTTTTATTCACGAACGCCCCGCATGAGTTCATGCTGTCGGTCGGCGTCAATACGGCGGTCGGCGGGACGGGCGCGGCGCGTGTCGGGGCCAATAATTTTTCGACCATCACGCCGGCCGTCTTCTTCGGCAAGGGCTTCGGCGATCTCCCCGACAATCTGATGTGGTTGAAGCCGGTGGCGATCACCGGAACGATCGGCGTCGGCTTTCCCGATCCCTGGAACCACACCGCCGTCTCGGTCGATACGACGAGCTGCAATGACGGTTCGGGAAGCTCGATCTGCGGCGTCGACGTCAATGTCGATCACCACCCCGTCTTTCTCAACTGGGGTCTGACGTTCCAATACAGCCTGCCGTATCTCAACGCGCATGTTCGTGAGATCGACGGGCCGGATTGGCTGAAGCATGTGATTCCGGTCGTCGAGGTCGCGTTGCAATCGCCGATCGCCAACAGCTTCGCCGGCGAAAAGACGACGGGCACCGTCAATCCGGGCTTCATCTATCTCGCCGATACCTTTCAGGTCGCGGTCGAGGCGATGATCCCGATCAACAAGGCGAGCGGCAAGCATGTGGGCGTGATCGCCCAAGTGCATTTCTTCCTCGACGACATCTTCCCGAACTCCATCGGCAAACCCCTCTTCTCGGAGCACTGACATGAAACGCGGATTTCTTTTCGCAGCTTCCCTTTGCCTCGCGCTCGCCTTGCCGCGGATCGCCACGGCCCATGCGCTCCTGGTGAAGGCGGTTCCGGCGGTCGGCGGCACGGTTTCCGCCTCTCCCGCGGATATCAAGATCACCTTTTCCGAGGCGGTCGAGCCGCGCTTCTCCAAGATCGTGGTCACGGGGGCCGACGGCCGTTCGGTCGAGACCGGAGCCGCGAACGTCGAGCCGGCGGACCATGCGACGCTCGTCGCCGCGCTCAAGACGACGCTGCAACCGGGCAGCTATAAGGTGACCTGGCATGCGGTATCCGTCGACACGCATGCGACGCAGGGAAGCTTCACCTTCACCGTGAAGCCTTGAGCCCGATGGAGATCGATGTCCCGCTCGTCCTTTCGCGATGGGTGCATTTCATCTCACTGATGATCGTGTTCGGGGCATCGCTCTTTCCGCATTATGCGTTCACCTCGGGCGCGGGCAGCGGAAAATTACGTGCGCTCGCGGCGACGGATCGCCGCGTCCGGCTCGCCGCCTATCTCGCCCTCGCCTCCGCACTCTTCTGGGTGTCGAGCTCGCTCGCGACGATGGTCGGCGGCTTCGCGCAAATTCTCGACACCGACGCGCTCGCGGCGTTCTTTCTCGAAACGAGCTTCGGGCCGATCTGGCTCGTTCGCCTCGCGCTCATCCTCGCGCTCGTTCTTCTCGTCCCCGCCGGTCGAGCTTCGCGGTCGCGAGGGGCGCTTCTCGCCTGTCTTTCGGGCGCGGCCCTGGCGAGCCAGGCCTGGCTCGGCCACGCCGCCATGCGGACAGGCGCCGAGCTTGGCGTGGAGCTCGCCTCCTACATGGCGCATGTTCTCGCGGCGGGCGCCTGGATCGGCGGGCTGTTGCCGCTCGGCAGGCTGCTTGCGAGCCGCGGATCGGCGCAAGGTGACGCCAGCGCCGATGATTGCCGCCTCGCGCTCAGGAGGTTCTCGAACCTCGGGATCGCGCTGGTCTTGCTCATCCTCGCGAGCGGCACCGCCAACAGCGTGTTCCGTCTCAAATATTTCAACGACCTTTTCACCTCGCCCTACGGCTGGGCGATCCTCGCCAAGGCGTCGCTGTTTTTCCTCATGCTCGTCGCCGCCGCCATCAATCGATGGCGGTTGATGCCACGGCTCGAAAACGGCGAGGAAGGCGCGATGCTCCTTGCGCTGCGGCGCAACATCGCGATCGAGCAGGTCCTCGCGGGGCTCGTGCTCGGCGTCGCCGCCATTCTCGGCACCTTGCCGCCGCGCATGTGAGGAGGCGGTCAATGGGAGAGGTGAAGAGCCGCCGGCCCCTTACCTCTCCCGCAGGGCCCTGCGGGAGAGTTGAGAATTCGCGAATTTCGCGCGCAGAGACGCCACCGCCTGATCGATGAAGAACCGCGCCTTCGCGGGCAAATGTCGGCCTGCGGGATGAATGACGTGGATCGGGATGGGCGAAGGCTCATGACCGCGAAGGACGCGCCGCAAATCTCCCGCCGCCTCATAGGCCGCCGCCTGATAGGAGAAGACGCGGACGATGCCGCCGCCCGCAACGGCCGCGTCTAATGCTGCTTGCATGGTATTCACCGTCAGGCGGGAGCCGGCCTGCCGCCAGCGCTCGCCGGCGGGCAAGGCACCGAGAACCGTGATCACGTCATGAGCGCCGAGATGCTTCGGCGTCTTGGGGGTCCCGCGAGCCGCGAGATAGCGGGGGCTTGCGCAGGCGATGCGCCGCACATCGCCCACATGAATGGCGCGCAGAGAGGAATCGGGCAAATGCGCGATGCGCACCCCGACATCGATGCCCTCGTCAACCAGTGAAACCACGCGATCGAGCAGGAGAAGGGAAATGCGAACCGCGCCGTGCGCATCGAGGAAGGCTTGCGCGATCGGCAGCACATGCAGCCGCCCGAAGATCTCGGGCGCCGTGACCGTCAATAAGCCTCGAGGTTCGGCCTGCTCGCTGGCAGCGGAAAGCTCCAAGGCTTCGAATTCGCCAAGTGCGCGGCGGCAACGGTCGAGATAGCGCGCGCCCGCATCGGTGAGCGCCATCGCCCGGGTCGTGCGATTGAGAAGCCGCGTCGCCAGACGATCTTCGAGCGCCGCGACCGCACGGGTCACCGCCGCCGGCGAGCGGTGCAAACGTCGCGCCGCGGAAACGAAGCTTCCGTCTTCCGCCACCGCGACGAAAATCGCGAGAGAATCGAGCCGGTCCATCGATTATTCCATATTTCGCAACAGACATTCGCATATTTTAGAGATTAAACCAATTCGTAAGACGCATTAGGTGTGAGGTCGATTTCGACAGTGAACTCCAAAGCCCCCCTCCAGAGAGCCCCATGAAACCAGCAAAACCGATCCTCTTCCACGGCTTCAGATTGTCCGGTCATTCCCATCGCGCCGAGCTGATGCTGCATTTGCTCGACCTCCCCTTCACCTTCCGCGAGGTCGACCTTGCGGGGGGCGAGCAGAACGGAGCGGCGTTCCGGAAACTCAACCCGCTCGGCACCGTACCGGTGATCGAGGATGGCGATGTCGTCGTGCCGGATTCGGCGGCGATCCTCTCCTATCTCTCCACCAAATATGACGAGAGCGGTACCTGGCTGCCGCGCGATCCTGAGCAATTCGCGCAAGTGCAGCGCTGGCTTTCGATCGCACAGGGACCCGTCTTCAACGGCCCTTGCTCGGCTCGCCTCGTCACGCTTTTCAACGCACCCCTCGACCACAACCGGGCCGTCACCGTCGCCAACGGCTTCTTCAAGATCTTCGACGCCGAGCTCGCCGAGCGCCGTTTCCTCGTCGGCGACCGGCCGACCATCGCGGATATCGCCGTCTACAGCTATGTGGCGCTTTCTCCTGAAGGCGGGGTCTCATTGGAGTCCTATAGGGAAATCCGTGCCTGGCTGCGGCGCGTCGAAGAGGTGCCCGGTTTCACGCCGATGCCGCGCAGCAAGGTCGGCCTCGCCGCGTAAGAGGAGATCGGGGCATGAAGGAGCCGGATCGCGCGCAGCAAGCCTCGCCCTGGCATGAGGGCGAGCGCGCAGCGCAGAAGCTCGCCGGTGTCGCGGAACGCATGGAAGAGGTCGGAAAGCGCGTCATCCGGCCCTTCATGCCCGATCAGCACCGCTTGTTCTTCGCGGGCCTGCCCTTCGTGATCGTCGGGTCGGTCGATGAGGAGGGTTGGCCCTGGGCTTCCATTCTCTCGGGCGAGCCCGGGTTCCTGCTAAGCCCAGATGCCGTCACCCTCGACATCGCGGCGCGGCCCACGAGCGGCGATCCGCTGGCGCGCTCCCTGAAACCCGGAACGCGACTTGGCATGCTCGGCATCGATCTTTCGACACGCCGCCGCAACCGGGTGAATGGTGAGATCGTCAGGATGGATGCTAAAGGGTTTTCCCTGCACGTCGATCAGAGCTTCGGCAATTGCCCCAAATATATTCAGCCGCGCCATCACCCCGGCCCAGCGCCGGCCTCGGGCGAGGGCGCTTCAGGCAAGGCCGAAAGCTTCACCGCGCTCGATGAGCGCGCGCGTGCGCTCATCGCCGAGGCGGACACTTTCTTCGTCGCCTCCTACGCGCCGGCGGCCGATGGGATGGCGCAAAGCGCCGATGTCTCGCATCGCGGAGGGCCCGCGGGCTTTCTCGGCTTGAGCCCGGACGGCGCCATCACCGTGCCGGATTATCCGGGGAATCTTTTCTTCAACACGCTCGGCAATCTCATGCTCAATCCCCGCGCCGGGCTCCTGTTCGTGGATTTCGACCGTGGCGACCTCCTGCAGATCACGGGCGTCACGGAAATCGCCTGGCAAGAAAAAGCCTGGCGTTTCAAGCCTTCGCACGGGCGCTGGCTCAACGGCGGTTTGCCGACGCGCTTCTCGCGCATCCCCTCCTGAGCTGCGTTCACATCACAACTCTGGTTTCCCGGAAAAGAGCGGAGCGGTGTGCCTCAACTCCGCTCATTGCCGCGAAAGCGGCAATCCAGACCGACATGGAAAAACGAATAGGGCTGGGTTCCCGCTTCTGCGGGAACGAGCGAAAATGAAAATCCGCTGATGCCCGCAAAAGATTTGTAACGCTAGCCGTGATCGAAATCCTCGATCCGCCCCACGCGCGGAGCCTCGGTCTTGCGCAACTCCTTGCCGATCTTCTCGACATTGCGAAAGACGCGCACGAAGTTGTGGCTTGCGATCTTGGCGATGGCGCTGTCCTTATAGCCGCGCCTGATGAGCTCGGCGAGGAGATGCGGGAAGCGGCTCACATCCTCCAGGCCTCCGGCGTCTTGCCGCCGAAATAATCCGAGCCGATGCCGACATGGTCGATGCCGATGCGCTTCACGATGTAGTCGACGTGATCGCACAGCTGGGCGAGCGTGCTGCGGGGCCGGCGCCCGTGCTGGCGCTCGCGCTCGGACAAGGCCTTGGCCATGTCGACATCGCCGCGCGTCTTCCCATATTCGTCCTTGAAGGGGCGCATCCACTCGTAGGAGTGCCGGTTGATGAAATCCGGCACGAAGGTCACCATAAATTACGGTGACAGTGCACTTAATTCTAAAGACTCACTTTGCCTCCGGCGGATGCCTGAATTAAGTGCACTGTCACCGTAATTGCCCGCGAGCGGGAGAGGTTTAGGGGCGCCGGCGCCTCTATAGCCGCTCGCACAGGCCCTTGGGGCGCGGGCCTCGCGCCAGTCTGTGCGCCAGGAGCGGCAGGGCCGTTTCGAGCTCGCGTTCCAATGTCCAAGGCGGATTGACGAGGATGAGGCCGCAAGCCGAAAGTCCAGGCCCGTCATCCGGGGCGCCGGTGTCGAGCTCGACCCTCAAGCTCTCTTGCGGCAGATATCCTGCGAGTGTTTCGACGAAGCGGTCCACCAAGCCACGATCCTTCACCGGATACCATAGGATCGTCATGCCGGTCGGCCACTTCCTCACTGCTTCTTTGAGGCCTTCCGCGACACGCGCGAATTCATCTTGTGCCTCGTAGGAGGGATCGACGAGGACGAGGCCACGCCGCTCTTTCGGTGGGATGAACGCCTTCCACGCCTCATACCCGTCGAGCCTCAGCGCCTTCGCGCGATCGCCCGCCGGAAAGAGGCGATCGAGCTTCGCGAAGCTGCGCTCGTGCGTCTCGATGGCGAGCAGGCGATCGTCCGGGACGCAAGAATTGGCGCGTGATCGCGGGCGATCCCGGATAGGCGAAAGGCCCATGTTGCGCGCGCCAAGCTCGCGACGGCCTCGAGATAAGGCCTGAGGAATTCCGCCAGTCCGGGCTCCAGCGGGCTCTCCGCCGCATCGAGCAAGCGTCCGATGCCTTCGCGCCATTCGCCGGTGCGCATGGCTTCCTCGCCGCGAAGATCATAGGCGCCTCGCCCCGCATGGGTGTCGATGACGCGGAAGGGCTTATCCTTGGAGCGCAGATGGATGAGCATGCGGGCGAGCACCGCGTGCTTGAGCACGTCGGCGAAATTCCCGGCATGGAACCCGTGGCGATAATTCATGGGCGCTATGGCTGGTACACGTCGAGCGCTTTATTCTAGGACTCGCCTGGCGCCCCGCGGCGATGCCAGCCTTAAGCGCACCGTCACCGAAACTTACCTCGGCACGGGACCGTGATCTCGCCGGGGCCGCAAGCGTCGGCGGCGCTGCCGCCGCAGGGACGAAAGCTCGCGAGGTCCTTGGCGACGCAAAAGCGCACTTCCTCCAATTCTCCCCGCCGGCAAGCGACGCTCACCATGTCGGGCTCGATCACCCCCGGATTGGCACGCGCGAAGGCCTGTGCGATCTCACGCGGCGTCGCCCGCAAGGGCGTGGACGGGGCGATCAGCGTGTTCGGGATGGTGACC
Source organism: uncultured Alphaproteobacteria bacterium (assembly GCA_963713805.1). Classification (GTDB taxonomy): domain Bacteria; phylum Pseudomonadota; class Alphaproteobacteria; order Rhizobiales; family Beijerinckiaceae; genus GAS188. The sequence continues at coordinate 49,380 of CAVQNF010000025.1, forward strand.
TTGCGGAACAGAGCGATTTCGGCCTGGTAATAGAGCGAGGGCGCTAAACCGCTGCACTCGCCGTGCTTCCTCCATTCGCCGATCGCGAGCCCCTTGTCGCGATAGATCTCGCGCGCGATGGAAAGGGCGGCGCCGGGCACGAAATTCCTGGAGCGATCGCAGTAGGAGGGGTAGTCGCCGTTCTCGAACTGCGGCCAAAGCCCGTGCACGACGAAACCGAGGCCCGCGCCCGCGAAGCACTCGGGCTTACCCTTGCGGTCGCCCTCGACGTCGCAGAAGCCTGGCGACCAGGAAAGCGAGAACAGATAAAGATCGAAATCGCCGACCGGCGCGCCGTAACGCTCATGCACATCCTGCGCAAGGCCGCGGCTCGCCAGTCCTGAGAGCAAGAGTACGGCGCAGGTGACTGCAACGAGCGGGTGACGGATCCACCTTCGCGTCATCGCCGCCCCTTCGGCCGATCGACCCGGTCAGGGACGCGCCATCTTGCATCCCGGCGCGTAGGTGAGGTCACGGTCGAGGCCGACCGGACACCAGGTGACGTTCCAGCTGAAGCCCACCAGGCCCATGCCTTCATCGACCGAGTAGAAGATCTTGCGCGGCCGATTGTCGGAGAACTGGGCGGTGACGCTGCAATACCGGCGTGGAACGAAAGTGGGGCCGCGCGGACGGTAGGCGATCTCATAGGGCGCATCGAAACCCGCGATCTCGATCGAGGAATCCCAATAGCCGGCCTCGCGGCTCGCGAAGCGATCCTTGATGAGGCCGAGCACGCCGGCGTCCCCGCAAGCGGGAATCACCCCGCTGTAGGGGTCGACACGATTCTCGGCGATCAGCGGGCGCGCAGGGGTGGCGGGCGTGAATCTCGTCAGGGGAATATACGGGCCTTGGAACGGCGCGGTGCAGGCCGCGACGAGAAAAAGCGCGACGACGCCCCGCGATCCGATTGAGCCCCATGGCGACATCCTCGAAAATTTGCCTGCCACCATGCGCATCGCGCGTGCCCCTGGTCAAGGCGCGTTGGGGATCTGCGGAGCTGAAGCCGGACGGCCGTTGTATCCGCGCCACTCTGCAGGAACCGCTCCAGGCCATTGCCAGCCGCGATGCCCGGCCCTATCGAGCGCCCGGGCGGGAAGCGCCCGCCCGACCGGCCGAGCCTCGAAGGAAATAGCCCATGCCCCTCACCGTCGCCGTGCAGATGGACCCGATCGAGCGCATCAATGTCGCGAGCGATTCGACCTTCGCGCTCATGCTCGAGGCCAAGGCGCGCGGCCACAAGCTCCTCGTCTACACGCCCGACAAGCTGTCGATGCTCGACGGGAAGGTCAGCGCGCCGATGCGCGAGGCCGACGTCCGCGACGTCGTCGGCGATCACGTCACGCTCGGCGAGGCGCGCCGCGTCGATCTCAAGGACACGAATGTCGTGCTGATGCGCCAGGACCCTCCGTTCGACCTCGCCTATATCACCGCGACCCATCTGCTCGAGCGGGTCCATCCCGAAGCAGCTTCGTCGTCAACGATCCGGCGAGCGTGCGCAACGCGCCGGAGAAGATCTTCGTCACCGAGTTTCCCGAGCTGATGCCGCCGACCCTGATCACCCGCGACAAGGCGGAGATCGAGGCGTTCCGCCGGCAGCATGGCGAGGTCGTGATGAAGCCGCTGCATGGCCATGGCGGGGCCTCGGTCTTCAAGGTCGCGCGCGAGGACGCCAATTTCGGCTCGCTCTACGATCTCTTCTCGTCGACATTCAAGGAAGCCTGGGTCGTCCAGCGCTTCCTGCCGCAGGTGGTCAAGGGCGACAAGCGCATCGTGCTCGTCGACGGGGTCGCCAAGGGCGCGGTGAACCGGGTGCCGCAGACAAACGACATCCGCTCGAACATGGTGCGCGGCGGCGCGGCCGAGGCGGCGCAGCTCTCGCCCCGCGAACAAGAGATTTGCGAAACGATCGGGCCGGCGCTCAGAAAGCGAGGCCTGATCTTCGTGGGCATCGACGTGATCGACGGCTATTTGACCGAGATCAATGTCACCTGCCCGACCGGCATCCGCGCCATTCGCAACACCGGCGGCCCCGATCTCGCGCCCGTCATCTGGGATGCGATCGAGAGCAAGCTTTGGAGTGGCGAGTAGCGAGTGAGCAGTGAGGAGCTAGTGGCAGGAGTGCGACTCTATTCGCTACTCGCTATTCGCTACTCGCCCTTCACTCACGACTGCGCGACCCGCTGCGGCCTGTGCCGGCCGGATGCGCGAAGAGCTTCATGAGCAGCGCGATGACGGCGAGCGTCGCGACATAGATGAGGCGCCTCCATCGCCGAGGGGTGGTCGCTATAGCCGATCGAGCGTGTGCAGCACCCGCCCGAGAATGCTCGTGTCGGACAGGATGTTCGATGAATCCCAAAGCTGGCCCGGCAAGGCGGTCACCACATCGGCCTGCTCGAGGAAGCTCGACGGCCTGCGCGGCGAGCCCGGCGGCGAGCAGGGCGATGAGCACGCTCGTGAAGCCGAAAAGATAGCGTCCGGGGATGCGCACGAGGCCCCCATAGGTGAGCGCGGTGACGCAGGCGCCGAGCACGAGGCCGATGAGGCCACCGAGCAAGAGGCTCACACCCGAGCCCGGCGTCGAGGCGATGAAGATGCCGTAGAGGAACAAGGCCACCTCGGATCCTTCGCGCAGCACGGCGACGGCGACCACGACGCTAAGGCCCATGAGCGTCGAGGCGCCGGTGCGCACCGCCTCGCCGGCCTGGCGCATCTCGACCGCGATTTCGCGGCCGTGCCGCGCCATCCAGACGTTGTGCCAGGTCAGCATGACGACGGCGATGCCGAGAATCGCCGCGTTGAACAGCTCCTGACCCACGCCCTGGAAGGCGCCGGAGATGGTGTTGATGAAGGCGCCCACGAGGCAGGCGCCGAACACGCCCGCCGCGACGCCGGCAGCGATGTAGTAGCCGCGCCGCGCGATGCCGCGCGTCACGGCCATCGCGATGCCGATGATCAGGCCGGCCTCGATGACTTCCCGGAAGACGATGATCAATGCGCCGAGCATGGAGGTACTCACTACTGAACGACGAGGAAGCCTTCGGTCGTATCTTCATGATAATCGTCGAAGAAACGATAACGTCCGGGTGCCAGCGCGCGCATCTGCAAGGTGACGGTGCTGCCGGCGGCGACGACCTTCTCGACCCGCAAGGTCTTGCTTTCGAATTCGGCGGGCGTGGCGTCGAGATTGGTGATCTCGATCGTGAAGGGCTTGCCTGCCGGCGCATGCGGCTCGGCCGGATCGAACCGATGGTTCTTGATGGTGAGCTTGACCGCCGCCGTTTCCTGCGCCAAGGCGCGCGAAACGCCAAGGCGTGTTGGCCGCCAAGGAGGCCGAGCAGAGGGCAGATGCCGATACGGCGTGAGTCTTACGAAGGTTCGTCTCATTTTCGTCTCCACGAAATCGCGCGAGCGTGGCGAAGCTAGAATTCGAACTCGAGCTTGGCGTTGGCGCGGTGGCGCTCGAAATTGGTCAGGTCGAGGGAACGGCTGTCTCCTGCCGCATGACCCGTGACCTGGGTCGAAAAGGCGAGCGACAGGAAGGTCTTCGGAGTGAATTGGATATACATGGTCGGTCCGACGATAGAGGGCATGACCATCGAAGGTCCTGAAGCCAAGACCCTCGTAGGCGCGGTAATATTCCACCTCACCTCCCATCGTCACCTTGGGCGCGACCCGATAGGCGAGCGCCCGGTGACACCGCCCGTCGCGGTGCGGCTCCAGGCGAGGTCTCCCGAGGCTTTTGCGACATCGGGCTGGTAGAGCGCGTTCACCGCCGCGTAGAGCCGGTTCGGGATGATCTCGGTGTCGGCGATCAGGCGGAATTCGGTGCTGAAATCTCTCGTTCGCAGGCCGCTCGTGCCGTCGACACGCGACCATTCGGGCGTGACCGAGAAGGTCAAGCCGATCGGCGAGCCCGGACCGCGTCCGATGATGAGATAGCTCAGAGCGCGTCGAAAAACCGCTGAACTGCGTGCGATCGAGATTGTCGAGGCCTTCGACACCGTTGATCGAATGGTTGGTGACATGCGCGGAGAGCTCATAGGCGAAGAACTGCGTACGGCACGCCCTCGAACTCGAATTCCTGTTCGATCATTCGATAGCTGCCATGACGCTTCTGAAACGCGGCGGTCGTTTCGAACTCGACCGATTTCTCGCCCTCCTCGCCGATATCGGCGCCGGTGGTGAAGCCGAAGAGATATTTGGTCTCGAGCTCGTGGTATGGGTCGGGCGTGGCGGCAGGCTGGCTCGCGGGCTCCGGCGCGCGCCGGCGGCTCGGCTCCCGCAGAGCCAGCGCGGCGCAGAGCGCGATCGCCAGCGCCGCGCGACGCGGCGCGGTCGCGGCAAACGTCCGCAATGCTCGACGATACATCCGCACACATGGACCTTCAGGTCCCGCTCCTGCTCGCATCCGCGCAAGCGCGAGTAAAGAGGGCGACATGCTGGCGAAGGTCAAGCAGTATTATTCAATAATTTTCTCAATTCGCCGTGACTTATGCTCAGTTTTAAATTATTCTAAATTGATATTACTCCTGAAGCTCTGGTAACAGCGATGAATTTTTCGCGGTATTTTAGAATGCCGATAAAAATCACCGCCGCTGCGGAAAAAAATTTCGCAGGCGCCGCCGACGAGGGATCGGCCCGCCTGCGCTCCGCTATTCGCGAACCGGCGAACATTCCTTCCGCGCCGATGCCGCTCTCGAGCATCAGCCGGGCCCGCGCGCGCAGCTTCTCGGTCTCGCTCTTCAACTGGCCGCAGGCGGCGAGGATGTCGCGTCCGCGCGGCGTGCGGATGGGCGAGGCGTAGCCGGCGTTGAAGACGATCTCGGAGAAGGCCTCGATGCGCTCCCAGTCCGAGCATTCGTGGCGCGTGCCGGGCCAGGGATTGAACGGGATCAGATTGATCTTGGCCGGAATGCCGCGCAGCAGGCGCACCAATTCGCGCGCGTCGGCGTTCGTGTCGTTGACGCTCTTTAGCATCACATATTCGAAGGTGATGCGCCTGGCATTCGACAGGCCTGGATAGGCGCGGCACGCGTCGAGCAGCATCGCGATCGGGTATTTCTTGTTGAGCGGCACCAGCTCGTCGCGCAGATCGTCGCGCACCGCGTGCAGCGAGATCGCGAGCATGGTGCCGATCTCGGCGCCGGCGCGCGGGATCATCGGAACGACGCCGGAGGTCGAGAGCGTGATGCGCCGGCGCGACAAGGATAGCCCCTCGCCGTCCGCGATGGTCTCGACCGCCTCCTTGACGGCCTCGAAATTGTAGAGCGGCTCGCCCATGCCCATGAACACGATGTTCGAGATGAGCCGCGGAGCCCTCGGGCAAGGCCTCGCCGTCGCCGGGCCGGCCGGCGCCCGGCCAGTCGCCGAGCTGGTCGCGGGCGACGAGCAACTGGCCGACGATCTCCGCCGCGTCGAGATTGCGCACGAGACGCTGCGTGCCGGTGTGGCAGAAGGAGCAGGTCAGGGTGCAGCCGACCTGGCTCGAGACGCAGAGCGTCGCGCGATCGACCTCCGGGATGTAGACGGTCTCGATTTCCGCGCCCTTGTCGCCCGGCCCCTTGGGCGCCATCCGCAGACAGCCATTTGCGCGTGCCGTCGGAGGAGACGTGCTCCGAGACGATCTGCGGCCGCTCGAGGCTGAAGGCTCGCCGCCAGGTTCGCGCGCATCTCCTTGCCGATCGTGGTCATCGAGGCGAAATCGGTCGCGCCGCGATGATAGATCCAGTGCCAGAGCTGGGCCAGCGCGCATGCGCTGCTCGCGCGCCGGAACGCCGAGCTCGGCGAGCTTCGCCGCCAGCTCGGCGCGGCCCAGCCCCGCGAGCGAGGCCGGCGCGGACGCGGCGCTTCTCCGAGCGGAAGAGCTTGCGCCAGCCGCGCTCACTTGCAGTCCTTCTCCGCCTGATCGAGCGCCTGCACGATGCCGGCGAGCGAGAAGCGGTCGGTCGTCGCGTTGCCGCGCTTCGAGGAGGCCTTCACCACGAGGCTGCCGCCCCGCTTCATGGCGGCGAGCATCGTGCCCTCTTCGGCGGCGTTGTGGACGAAAAGGCTCGTGTCCTTGCCGGCGAGCTCGAACATGTTGCCGCCGAGCACGGCCTCGGCGGGCGCATTCTCCTTCACGGCGAAACCCATGACGACGGCGATCTCGCCGCGAACCTTCTCGTCGGGCCGATAGGAGACGAAAAGATATCCCGGATCGCGATTGAGGTTCTTCGGCAGGCGTTCCTTCGGGCATCGACAGGGCATAGCAGATCTTCTTCGCGCCCGGCGTCGCGTAGGCGATCCAGTCGTCGAACTGGCCGAGCTTCAACGCCTGTCCGGTTCCGGGCTTGGCGGACGCGGCGGCCGCCGGCGCCGCCGCTGTCCCTTTTTTCGCCTGCGCGGCGGCGGCCGGCGGCTTCGCCTTCGCGGGCGCGGCGGACGGCGGGTCGTGGAAGCTGACGAGAGCAGGAGGAGAAGAACGGCCCCGCCGAGGAAACGCAGTGCCGGTGAGCGAAGAATGATCATGCCTTGGCCCTTTGCAACAGCTTGTGGCGGGTTGCGGTTATCTCGCAAAAAAGGGCGCATTTTGTCGATGGGCGCCGAGCATTGTGGCGCGAAGCGCCATGCGAATCGCGTTCATCTGCCATAATATGACGAGGAAGGCGAGGCTGATAGCGCCAGGCTCGTCGCCGGCTTCGGTCGATATCCGAAGGGCTCCCGCCGATCCGAGCCTGTTCCGCGGCGACGGGGTTGAACCTCGACCTGCGCTGTGTGACAGTCGCGCGAGGCCGATCCTCTCCCGCGACAGGCGAGCGCATGAATTTGGAAATCGCGCTGCTGCTGGCGCAGGACGGCATCGCCAATGGCGCGATCTATGTGCTCGTCGGGCTCGGGATCGTCCTCGTCTTCGTCGTCACCCGCGTCATCTTCGTTCCCTTCGGCGATATTCTCGCCTACGCGGCCCTGACGCTCGGCGCGCTCGAGCGTCATCGTCTTCCGGGCACGGTCTGGCTCGTCCTCACGCTCGCCGCCATCGCTTCGACCATGGAGATCCTGCGCCAAGCGCGCTCGAGGAAGCCGCGGAGCTTCCGCGCGGGCTTCTCCTCTACGCAGGCTTGCCCCTCCTTCCGGCGGCGCCTGGTCGCGTGCCTTGGCGGGGCGGGAGCTTGCCGAGCCGGTCGCGATCGGCCTGACGCTCGCCTTGATCTTGCCGATCGGCCCGCTCCTCTATCGCATCGCCTTTCGTCCGCTCGCCGACGCGTCGGTGCTCGTCCTCCTCATGGTCGCCGTGGCGCTGCATTTCGCCGTCTCGGGCCTCGCCCTCTTCTACTTCGGGCCCGAAGGGGTGCGGACGCAGCCGTTGACGCGCGCCATGCTGCGCCTCGGGGATTTCGTGCTTCCGGGGCAGACCCTCATCATCCTCGGCGCCTGCGGGCTCGTCTGCGCTCTCTTGTTCCTGCTCTTCGCCAAGACGACCCTCGGCAAGGCGCTGAGGGCGACGGCGGTCAATCGGCTCGGCGCGCTCCTGTGCGGCATCAGCCCTTCGCGGACGGGCGCTGGCGCCTTTCTCCTCGCCTCGGCACTCGCCGCGGTGTCGGGCGTGATCGTCGGTCCCGTCGCCACGCTCTATTACGATTCGGGCTTCATCATCGGCCTCAAGGCCTTCGTCGGCGCCATCATCGGCGGCCTCGTCAGCTATCCGATGGCGGCGGTCGGCGCGATCTTCGTCGGGCTTCTCGAAAGCTACGCCGCCTTCTGGAACAGCGCCTTCAAGGAGGTCATCGTCTTTTCCGCCCTCATCCCGATCCTGGTCTGGCGTTCGCTCGCCTTCGCCCATCACCTCGATGAGGAGGATGGCGCGGCCGAGGAAGAAATCGCCGCATGAGCCGGCGTCCCCCTTTCGGCGCCCGCCGCGCGGTCGCACCCTTGCGCCGCATCGATGCTGGCGATCGTGCTCCTCGCGGCCGCCCCGCTCATGCTCGGCGGTTACGCGCTGACGCTCCTCGACTACATCGCGATCTATGGCGCTCGTCGCGCTCGGCCTCGTGGCTGATGACGGGCGCCGGCGGCGTCATCTCCTTCGGTCAGGCCGCCTTTCGTCGGCATCGGCGCCTATGCGAGCGCCTGGTGGACGACCGCGATGGGTGGATCGCCCTTCGTCGGGCTCGCCATCGGGCTCGTCGCTTGCGGCGCCACCGCAGCCTGTGCTCGGCGCCGCCACCTTGCGGCTCGGCGGCCATTTCCTGCCGCTCTCGACCATCGCCTGGGGGATCGCCATCGACTACCTCTTCGGCAATGTGGAAGCGCTCGGGTCCCATAACGGCATCGCCGCCATCCCGCCGATCAGCTTCGGCGGGCGTCTCGCTCGTGTCGGCCAAGGTCCTTCTATTATTTCGTCTGGCCGCTCCTCGGGCTCGCCATGCTGCTCTTGTCCAATCTCCTCGATTCGCGCGAGGGCCGCGCCATTCGCGCGCTGCGCGGGAGGCAATGCGCTCGTCGAAAGCCTCGGCATCGATCCGTTCCGGACGCGTCTTTGCGTCTTCGTGCTCGCGGCGCTTCTCGCCGCGCTCGCCGGCTGGCTCTATGCGCATTTCCAAAGGGTGGTGAGCTCGACCGCCTTCGATCTCGAGGCCGGCATCGAGTTCCTGCTCATGGCGCTCATCGGCGGCGCGAGCCATGTGGCGGGCGCGGTGGTCGGCGCCGGCGATCGTGACGCTCTTGAAGGAGGGCATGCAGTCCTTCCTGCCGCTCGTCACCTCGAACAGCACGCAGCTCCAGGCCGTGGTGCTCGGCGCCCTGTTCATCCTCATCCTGCAGAAGGCGCGCTTCGGCCTCGTTCCCTTCGTCTTGCGCGCCGTGCCGCGCGCCTGCGCCCATGCCCGCGCTCGAAGACGCCACGCCCCTCCCGCGCCGCGCGCCGAGGCAGAAGGGCACGCCGCTGCTCGCGATCGAGGGCGTCGTCAAGCGCTTCGGCGGCCTCGTCGCGGTGAATGATGTGGGCTTCGAGCTGCGGGCCGGCGAAATCCTCGGCCTCATCGGCCCGAACGGAGCCGGCAAGACGCACGCTCTTCAATCTCGTCACCGGCCTCGCCTCGCCTGATGCCGGGCGCATCACGCTTTCTCGGAGAGGATGTCGCGCGGCTCTCCGCGCACGCACTTGGCGCGGCGCGGCATGGCGCGGACCTTCCAGCATGTGAAGCTTCGCCCCGCCATGACGCTTCTCGACAATGTCGCGCTCGGCGCTTACGGACGCACCCGCGCGGGCTTCCTGCGGCGGCGCGCTTGCGGCTCGATCGTGCCGAGGAACGCGCGGTGCGGGCCGAAGCCGCGCGGGAGCTCGCGCGAGTGGGGCTTGGCGCCAAATGGCAGGAGCGCGCCGGCGCGCTTGCCGCTCGGCGAGCAGCGCCTTCTCGAGGTGGCGCGCGCGCTCGCGGCCGATCCGGCGCTCGTCATCCTCGACGAGCCGGCGGCGGGCCTTGCGCCGCCTGGAGAAGCAGGCGCTGGCGAACTTGATCAAGGCCTGCGGACGGAGGGAGTGACGGTGATGCTCGTCGAGCACGACATGGATTTCGTCATGAACCTCGTCGACCGTGTCGTCGTCATGGATTTCGGCGTCAAGATCGCCGAGGGGTCGCCGCTCAGGTGAGCGCCGATCGCGCGCGTGCGCGAGGCCTATCTCGGGGTGGAAGCGGCCTGATGGCCATGGCGGCGCGGCCTTACGAGGATGTGGTGGTGGCCGCACCGGTCACCGTCCCCTATGCGCGCCATTCGATCAAGGGCGCGCATTGGTTTCTCGCGCAGGCCTTGGCGAAGACTGATCGAGGCGGCTCGCATCCGCAAGAGCGATATCGACGGACTTGCCGTCTCGAGCTTCACCCTCGCGCCCGATACGGCCGTCGGCTTCACCCAGCATGTCGGGCTCTCGCCGCGCTTTCTCGAGCATGTGCCGATGGGCGGCGCATCGGCCATCGTCCAGTTGCGGCGCGCGGCGCGCGCCGTCGAGGCAGGCGACGCCCATATCGTCGCCTGCATCGCCGGCGACACGAACCATGTCGACAGCTTTCGCCTCAACACCTCGAGCTTCAGCCAGTTTCGCGCGCGACGCCGTCTATCCTTACGGCTCGGGAGGGCCGAACGGCAGCTTCGCGCTCTTGACCGCTCATTACATGCGCATCTTCGGCGCGACGCCTGAGGATTACGGCAAGCTTTGCGTTGCCCAGCGCCAGAACGCGCTTGCCAATCCGCTGGCGCTCTTGCGCAAGAAGCTCAGCCTCGAGGATTATCTCAACGCCCGCCTGATCGCCGACCCGATCCGCCTGTTCGATTGCGTCATGCCTTGCGCGGGGGCCGATGGCTTCCTGGTGATGCGGCGCGCCACGGCGAAAAAGCTCGAGCTTCCCCATGCGCGGCTCATCGCCGCGATCGAGCGCCATAACGCCTATCCCGAGGATCCCATCCAGTTCCGCGGCGGCTGGGCGCTCGACCGCGAGGCGCTCTACGACCAGGCGGACGTCACACCGAAGGACGTCGACTTCCTCGAGGCCTATGACGATTATCCGGTGATCACGCTGATGCAGATCGAGGACCTCGGCTTCTGCGCCAAGGGAGAGGGGCCGGATTTCGTGCGCCGCCACAGCTTCACGGCGGACGGCAGCGTTTCCGCTGAACACCTCGGGCGGCCAGTTGTCGATGGGGCAGGCGGGTGCCGCGGGCGGGCATCTCGGGCTCGTCGAGGCCATCCGCCAGTTGACCGGCGCTCCGCTCGGCGGAAAGGTGGAGAAGGCGCGTCTTGGCCTCGTCAGCGGCTTCGGCATGATCAACTATGATCGCGGCCTATGCTCGGGCGCGGCGATCCTGGCGGCGGCAGGCGGCAAGAAAGGCAGGAAGAAGCGGTGACCTCGACCCGTGCCGATCCTTCCGCCTCGCCCCTTCTGCCAAAGCGCAGGAACCCGCTCGTTCCGCTCAGGCCGCCGACCGTTCCGCCTTCGGCGCGCAGCCGCGTCGCGCTGGGACTCACGGCTGCCGCGGCGCGCGGCATCTTCGCCTTGCAGCGCTGCGAGGATTGCGGGGCGGTGCAGTACCCGGCGCGCGAGGCTTGCGTCGCCTGTCTTTCGGCGACGGCTGCGCTGGCGTCCCGTGAAGGGGGAGGGGGAACTCCTGTCCGAGACCTCGATCCGGCACGGCCAGGAGCTCTATTTCCGCGAGCGCGCGCCCTGGCGCATCGGGCTCGTCCGGCTCGATTGCGGGCCGAGCGCGATCGTGGCCCTGCATCGCGATTGCGCGCCCGCCCCGTCGCGGCTGCGCCTGAGCCTCGCTCTCGACAAGGCGGGCCAGGCGCTGATGATCGGCTTACCGGAGAAGGACACGCCCGACATGGCAGACGATCCCCTCATCCGCGAAACGACTTGCGATCCCAAGCGCGCGCAAGGTGCTGGTCACCGACGCGAAGACGAAGGTCGGGCGTGCGATGGTCGAGGCGCTCATCGCGGCCGGCGCCGACCTCGTCTTCGCCGGATTTGCCGAAGCCTGGAAGCCCTCGCCGATCTCGAGGCCCTGCGCAAGCTCCCCGCGGTCACGCTCGTGGCGCTCGACGTCACCGAGGAGAGCTCGGTGCGCGAGCTCGCCGGCAGCATCGGCGGCAAGGTCGACATCCTGGTCAACACGGCCGAGCATCACCGCGCCGGCACGATCTCGTCGCGTCCCGGCGTCGAGAGCGCTCGGGCCGAGATGGAGGTCAATTACTTCGGCCTCTTGCGCCTGGCGCAGGCCTTCGGCGCCGGCGCTCAAGGCACGCGCCGCCGACGGCCCGGCGAGCGCGACCGCCTGGGTCAACATCCTTTCGGTCCATGCGCTCTCGAATGACCCCGCGCACGGCACCTTCTCGGCTTCGAAGGCCGCCGCCTTGTCGCTGGCGCAGGCGTTGCGCGCCGAGCTTCAGGCGAGCGGCATTCGCGTCGTCAATGTCTTTCCGGGACCGATCGACGACGAATGGAACGCGCTCGTGCCTGCCCCCGAAGCTTTCGCCGACGGCGCTCGCGTCGTCCGTCGTCGATGCGCTGAAGCGCGGCCTCGAGGATGTCTATCCGGGCGAGGTCGCCAAGGATTTCCTGGCCCGTTTTCTCGACGATCCCAAGGCGCTCGAGCGGGAGCTCGCCCGGTGACGACATGACCTCTCCCATCCTGCCTCATCTCGTCTCGGACATCATCGCGGGACGCATCCGCGTCGTCGACCTCACCCACACGCTCGCGCCCGAGTTTCCTGCGATCGTGCTGCCTCCCGAATTCGGCGAAAGCGCGCCGGTGCGCATCGAGGAGGTATCGCGCTACGACAGCCGCGGGCCTGCCTGGTATTGGAACAATCTTGTCCTTCGGCGAGCACACCGGCACGCATTTCGACGCGCCCATCCATTGGATCACCGGCCGCGACCTGCCGAACAACGCGACCGACACGATCCCGCTCGAGAATTTCATCGCCTCGGCGAGCGTCGTCGATTGTTCGCGCGAAGCGGCGGCGGATGCCGATTACCTGATGGGGGTCGCCAAGCTGCGCGCCTTCGAGGAGCGGCATGGGCGCATCCTGCCGCGCTCCTGGGTGCTGATGCGCACCGACTGGTCGAAGCGCAGCACGACCCGGTCGCCTTCCAGAACTTCGACGAGACCGGCCAGCACACGCCGGGACCGGATGTCGAGGCGGTGCGCTTCCTCGTCGAGGAGCGCGACGTGATCGGCTTCGGCACCGAGACGATCGGCACGGACGCAGGGCAGGCGGCGCATTTCCGGCCGCCCTATCCCTGCCACGCGCTGATGCATGGGGCCGGCCGCTTCGGGCTGCAATGCCTCGCCAATCTCGATCTTCTCCCGCCGACCGGGGCCGTGCTGATCGCGGCGCCGCTCAAGATCAGGCAAGGCTCGGGCTCGCCCTTGCGCGTGCTGGCGCTGGTGGCGGCATGAGCGCTCGGGAGGTTCCCGGTGCTCTTCGCGCCCGGCCGAGCGGACCTTGCCGACGATGCTCGACGCGCAGGCAGCGCGCGTTGCGCGACAAGCCGCTCGTCACGGCGAGCGGCAAGACGATCGGCTTTCGCGAGGCGCGCGATCTCGCGGCGCGGCTTTGCCGGAACGCCTGGCACGGGCCGGCATCAAGCGCGGCGACCGCGTCGCGCTGATCTGCGGCAACAGCATGGATTTCGTCACCATCATGCTCGGCGCCGCCTGGATCGGCGTCGTGCTCGTGCCGATCAACACGGGCTCACGCGGGCCGCAGCTCGCGCATATCCTGCAGCAATTCCGGCGCGAGGCTGCTGATCCTCGAGGCGCGAGTTCCTTGCCTTCGCTCGATCATGCCGGCATCGGCGGACGCGGCCCTCGAGGCGCATCTGGCTCATCGGGGAAGCTGAGACGGGGGAGGTCGCAGGGGCTGACCCTGCGTCCCCTTGCCCGCGCTCGGCTTCGCCCGAGCCGCCGGCCGCGCTCGGGCCCGGCGACACGCTTGCGATCCTCTACACCTCCGGCACGACGGGCCCGTCGAAGGGCGTGATCTGCCCGCATGCGCAATATTATTGGTGGGGGGTGATCACCGCCGGCATGCTCGGCGTCGGGAAGGCGACGTGCTCGTGACGCCGCTGCCGCTCTTCCACAGCAATGCGTTGAACAGCTTCTACCAGGCGCTGCTCCTCGGCGCGCATGTGGTTTATCTTCCGCGCTTCTCCGTGTCGGGCTTCTTCGCCTCGCTCGCCGAGCACAAGGCGACGGTGACCTATCTGCTCGGCGCCATGGTGCCCATGCTGCTCTCGCGTTCGCCCTCGCCGCAGGAGAGGGCGCATGCGGCGCGCATCGCGCTCGCGCCCGGCGTCCCGGAGATGTTCCGCAAGGAATTCGCGGCGCGAAGCGGCATCGCGCTTCTCGACGGCTACGGCTCGACCGAGACGAATTTCGTCATCGGCGCCCATCCAATCGGTGCAGAGGTCCGGGATGATGGGCGCGGTCATCGAGGGTTTCGAGGCGCGCGTCGTCGACGAGGACGACAATGAGCTGCCGGATGGCGAGGCCGGCGAATTGATGCTGCGCGCGGCCGAGCCCTTACGCTTTCGCGCGCGGCTATTTCGGCATGCCGGAGAAGACCGTCGAGGCCTGGCGCAATCTCTGGTTCCACACGGGAGACCGCGTGCTGCGCGAACAGGACGGCCAGTTCCGCTTCCTCGACCGGTTGAAGGACGCGATCCGCCGGCGCGGCGAGAACATCTCCTCCTTCGAGGTCGAGCAGGTGCTGATCAGCCATCCGGAGGTCGGCGTCGGCCGCGGTCTTCCCGGTGCGCTCGGAGCTCGCCGAGGACGAGGTGATGGCCGCGATCCTCCGCAAGCCCGCAAGCCGCTTGTCGGAGCTCGAGCTCATGCGATATCTGCGAGCCGCGCCTGCCGCGCTTTGCGCTGCCGCGCTTCGTCGAGTTCGTCACCGAGCTGCCGCAGACCGAGAACGGCAAGGTGCAGAAATTCAAGCTGCGCGAGCGCGGCGTTCAGCCCGGAACCTGGGACCGCGAGAAGTCGGGGTGGTCGCCGTCACGAAAATGAAGGCGCAAGCGTCGCCGCGACGTTCGCCATCACGCAAATGACATGCGCATTGCGGGCGAGGCGCTCATTCGCGTTGCGGCTTTCGCGCATTTAAGCTTAGCTTCCGATCAAGTCACTCGGATGGGCTTGGGGCCATCGCCATGTCGGACGCCGTCATTGGAACGGTGGGGCTGCCGGACGAGCCGCCGGGCCGACCGAGGCCCAGAGCCGCAAGGCCATCTATGCCGCCACCATCGGCAATGTGATGGAATGGTACGACTACGGCGTATACGCCTATCTCGCCTCGTCGCTCGCGGTGAATTTCTTCCCGAAGGACGACCCGAAATCGGCGCTGTTGTCCACCTTCGCGATCTTCGGGGTCGGCCTCGTGGTTCGTCCGCTCGGCGGCATCGTCATCGGCCGCATGGGCGACACGCATGGCCGCAAGCCCGCGCTGATCCTGACCATTCTCCTGATGGCGATCGGCACCGTGCTCATCGGCTTCATCCCGACCTATGGCCGCATCGGCATCCTCGCTCCCATCCTCCTCCTCGTCTGCCGGATGCTGCAAGGCTTCTCGACGGGCGGTGAATGGGGCGGCTCGACGGCTTTCATGGCCGAATGGTCGGTCGAGGGGAAGCGCGGCTTCTACACGAGCCTGCAGCAGATGTCGGTCGCGGGCGGCACTTTGCTGGGCTCGGGCCTCGCGGCGATTCTCACCTCGACGCTCGGCAGCGAGGCGATGGACGGCTGGGGCTGGCGCATCCCCTTCCTTCTCGGGGGCCTGTTCCTGCCGATCGGTCTGTGGCTTCGCCGCGCGGTCGACGAGACGCCTCCCTATCGCGAGGTCGCGCAGGAATATGGCGACGCGAGCGCGCCGGCGCAGAGCAGCGATATGAGGCTCGCCCTCATCGCCTTCGGCTTCACGGTCCATTGGACGGTCTGCTACTACACCTTCCTGAGCTATATGCCGACGTTCACGCGGGTCCAGCTCAAGCTCAGCCCGGCGGAATCCTTATGGTCGAACACGATCGGCCTCCTCGCCGTCGTGATTTTCGTGCCCATCATGGGGGCGCTCTCGGATCGCATCGGCCGCAAGCCGCTGCTGCTTTCGTCCTGCGCCGCCTTTTTCCTTTTGCCGCTGCCCGTCTTCTGGCTGATGCTGCAGGGTTATGGCTTCGCTTTCGTGGCCTCGATGCAGATCGTCTTCGGCATTGCCATCGCGCTCTTCTCGGGAGCGGGACCGGCCGCGATCGCGGAGATCTTCACCACGCGGGGACGCTCGACCTGGATGTCGTCTTCCTACGCGCTCGCCGTCGCGGTCTTCGGCGGCTTCGCGCCACTGATCGCGCAATGGCTGATCCAGGTGACCGGCTCTGCGCTCTCCCCCGTCGCCTATGTGATGGCGGCGGCCGCGGTGAGCTTCGTCGTGATCTCGCGCATCAAGGAAACGGCGCATGTGCCGCTGAGGTGAGTAGCGAAGGAACGAGCCATGCACGGTTTGGGGATGCTCGCACTGCGACACGCAACTAAGCCAGTCCACCAACCAATTACATAAACTGGGCAGCTAGTCTCATCAGTTAAACACCGGGATTTATTGAGCTTTTTAGGATCGCACTGAACCGAGACCATGCATCTGCCACGAACCAATTACATAATGTCATGGGGCCCAAGCAGGGAGATATCGGGCCGTCCTTTTGGCTTGGTCCTCATCTAGAGGCCGTATCAGCTTCGCTTCTATTGCTTCTCGGATAATCACCGAAACCTGAGGATACTGCTTGTCGCTTAATCCTAACCGCAAGCGTAAGCTCGCGTTGCTCATGGTTTCGTTGGCTTCGAATCGACGGACAGCGTGCTGAAAACATGCCCTTAAACGGTCCTCTTTGGACATGGCTGCGAACGGCTTATCGGCGTATACGGTAACGACCGTGGTGCCTTCCATTGATTGAAAGAGAGGCGGGGGAAGCGCTTCGCTCTCTATCGCTTCTAATGCACGATCGATTCCACTGCCCCGTTCCTCGCAATGTCCAAACCGCTTCATTAGGCCTGCCAGCTTCTCGTTGCGGGATCGACACGCATCAATAAACCTCTCGGGAGAAATCAGGGGAGCTCCAGGGCTCGTGATTTTGACCCGATCTTGAAATAACTCGATTACCGGGCCACTCCCCTTTGTCGTCAGGTCCTGATGAATAAGAGCGTTCGCGATGAACTCCCGAAGACTTATTTCGGGCAACCAATGGCGCGTCTTGCGAACACCATGGGTCATTTCCTCCGTATGTGGAAGCTTTCCCATTACGTAACGGAGTAAGCGCGGGAATGCGGCGCCGTAGCCCATGTGCCCTTGGACTTCATCGACTCCAGCCAACTTCGATAAGCCCTTGTACTGAATCACACGAGGGGCACGTCTCGCCAATAAAGGAAATTTCGACAGGTCCTTGGCTGCAACAATTGCGAACAAATTAAATACATCAAAGGAGCCCTGCCGATCATCTTTGATGAGGCCTTCGAGAAGTAGATGATCGATGATGGATGTCTTAGATGTCTTGTTACTGCCGATTAATTTCATAAAATGAATACAGTCGAAGCTATCAAATATATCCTCGGTCGAAAGGCGCGTCGCTGCTACCGCCTGCTCAAATCCAAATCGCGACGTAATTGCCCACAGAGCCCTCTCTCGTTCCTCAAATTCCAGGAGAGGTTTTAGTACGGAATCGACACGGATGAACGCTTCTCTTTTGAAGCGCACAGGCGCCGTATAGCCAGGGCGGATGACGATCATCTCCACATGCTTTCCGCCCTCGTCAAAACCAATAATTTCCATCGGGACATCTGGTGATAGCAATCTATTTAGCCACTCCTCGAAATTCTGAGCGCCCACTCTGGCATTCTTCAAATTCACTGAGGTGCCCACTAAATTGTGAGTGCGGTCTTCCACGCCAAAAATCAGATACGCGGCTTCCTCGTTGGCAAGCATTGCTGAATTTGCAAGTCCCGAAACGTATTTGCCAACGTCGTCCGGATCAAAGCGATTGAGCTTGAATTCCAACCACTCAGTCTCGCGTGGCTGACTGCGTAGCGAATGGAGGAGTTTTTGAGGATCGTGAACAGCCACAGCGGCGCTCTACTTAAGAGGCGTGGGATCTACGGACAATTCGGTTCAAAAGGCAAAAGGCTAACTCAAAGCTCATAGTGAGCTAAGAAGAACGCTAATCTTTGTCATGACGTTCGTCAAAGCGCTTCCCACACCGCGACGGCGGCCGCGAGATCCTCGATCGCGGCGCCGATCGATTTGAAGGCCGTGATCTCTCGCGGCGAGCTTCGTCCCTTGACGCGACCGGCGCACGAGGCTCGCGAGGTCGCCGGCGACGTGCTCCTCCCCGATGGCGCCGTCACGCAGGGCGACCGCGACATCGCCGCCTTCCTTCAGCGCGGCCTTGGTGTCGACGAAGAGGCGCGCGCGGCGCAGCGCCTCGTCATCGGCTTCGCGCATCTCGAGATTGAAGGCGCCGACGAGATCGAGGTGGGCGCCGTCTTTGAGCCATTCCCCACGGATCAAGGGCGTGCGCGACAGCGTGGCGCAAGAAACGATATCGGCTTTGCGCGCCGCGGTTTCGAGATCGTCGGCGACGAGGATGCGTGGCCCTGAAGGCTCGCCGGATGGGCGTGGAGGTGCCGACGCTCGCTTGCCGCTGCGCGCCGGGGCATTGCGCAAGCGGTCAGCGATGTCCTCGGCCCGCGCGCGATTGTGGTTCCAGATCGTCACCTCGCTGATCGGCCGAATGGCGCAATGGGCCCTGACGAGGAAGGGTGCGAGCGCGCCGGCCCCGACCATCAACAGGCGTGAGGCATCCTCGCGCGCCGCGTAGGAGGCGGCAAGCGCCGAGGCCGCGGCGGTGCGCCAGAGCGTGAGCCGCGTGCCGTCCATCGCGGCGAGCGGCTCGCCCGTCTCCCCATCGAGCAGGATGGTCGTCGCATGGACGCTCGGACGCCCTCGCGCGGCATTCCCGGGGAAGACCGTCGCGAGCTTGGTCGCAAGATATGAGGGGCGCTCCCCGGCGCCCGTCCAGGCGGGCATGAGAAGGAGCGTCGCGGTTTCATCGCCGCGCGCCACCGCGTGGTGATGCCTTTCGGGGGCGACGAGCCCGGTGCCGAAGGCGCGCCGCAGCGCCTCGATCAGCATCGGAAAGCTCAAGGCCGCATCGATCTCTTCCGCCGAAACCACGCGCATGTGCCTTTGCTCCGTCCCCAGCGGCCAGAATGACCGCCGTGCTGCTCTGCTAGGCCACGAGGCGGGTGACAGAAGCGGTGTCGGCCAGGATGTCGACCTCCGCGGCGCCAACACAAGGGCCTCTTCGCTGCCTCGACCATGTCGGGGGTGCCGCGACGTTGCTGCGCCAGACCTGTTTTGAAGCCGTTTCCCTTCCGGGTGCTCAAGAGTATCGTGATGGGACGCCGCAAATGCTCAGGGCGCGGGACGTTAAGCGCGACCGCCGCCTTGGCTCGAACAATCCGAGGACACGATGACGAGCGTTGCGAAACTGAACAAGCCGGCCAAGGCAAAGACGGCAAGCCCGCCGGGCCAAGCCCACGGTAGCCAAGCCCCCGCCAAGGGACCGCCAGCCAAGGCCACGCCCGCCAAGGCACCGCCTGCCAAGGCCCGCCCGCCAAGGCACCGCTCGCCAAGGCCCCGATCGCGAAGGCGCCGATGCCAAAGGCGCCGCTCGCCAAATCCGCCGCCAAGCTTGCGACTGTCAAAAGCCCGGACCGCGCCCACAAGCCCAGACCATTTGCCGAAGCCGAAGCCGCTCGTCGGCGAGGCGCCTCGCCGCCAGGACGGCGAACCGGCGCCCATGGCGCTCGCGCTGCCGCCGGGCGATCTCTCGCCCGAAATGCGCGCCTATCTCGAAAAATGCCGGGAGAAGATCGGCTTCGTGCCGCATGTGCTGACCAGCTATGCGCATGATGATGGGAAGCTCGCCGCCTTCGCGGCCTTCTACAATGATTTGATGCTTGGCCCCTCGGGACTTTCGAAGCTCGAGCGCGAGATGATCGCGGTCGCGGTCTCGAGCGAGAACCATTGCTTCTACTGCCTCACGGCGCATGGGGCCGCGGTTCGTCAGCTCTCGGGCGATCCGGTGCTCGGTGAGCTCATGGCGATGAACTGGCGCGCGGCCAAGCTTTCCGCTCGCCATAGGGCGATGCTCGGTTTCGCCTCCAAGGTGACGCTGCACTCGCGCCAGATCAACGAGGCGGATCGGGAAAATTTGCGCAAGGCCGGATTCTCGAACCGCGACATCTGGGACATCGCCGCCGTCGCTTCTTTCTTCAACATGTCGAATCGTATGGCCTCCGCGGTCGATATGCGGCCGAACCGCGAATATCATACCCAGGCGCGCTGAGGCTCCAGGGCGCACGTCCCTTTGAAGCGGAAAAGAAAAAAGGCCGGCGTGAGCCGGCCTACGGAGTCGTTTGGGGATCAACTCAAGCGCGTCTGCCGATCACGGTGGCAATTCCCAGGGGGCTGGGGGGCAAAAGTCCGGGAACCACGCACCGGACCGGTCAGACGACAATGCGTCAGCATAGCGCCCAGTGGGGCGTTCGAAGGGCGCGGATTGGGCGGAAATTGGGCTTTTGCCACGGCGGCTCCAATCCGTTGAGCTAAAGGCGTCCGCGCGAAGATCATGGAAAAGATCACGCCGTGCGAACTCGCGAAGGAAATCCTCATCGCGACCATCCGCGGGCGGGCGTGCCCGGCGCGACGATCGGCCAGCGATCGTGAATCTGCTTGAACAGAAGGCATCATCGCGCGATGATGCGGCGATCGAGTCACGACACAAGTCGCCAGGGCTTCCGCATCAGAAGAGGCGCAATGAGCGATCCCGAACCGATACCCAGCGCCGCGCGGGGAGCGGAACTCGTCCGTTTCCCCGTTGCGGCGAAAGAGCGCATCTCCTTCGACCGGCAGGAGCTGCGGGAAATTTTCAACCTGTATGGGCGCAAGGTCATATCGGGCGAATGGCGCGATTACGCGGTCGATTTCCTGAAGGACAGGGCGGTCTTCTCGGTGTTCCGGCGGGCGAGCGAAGTTCCGCTCTACCGCATCGTCAAGGACCCTTCGCTGGCGCGGCGCCAGGGCGCCTATGCGGTGATCACGGCAACCGGCCTCATCGTCAAGCGCGGCCATGAGCTGCGCAATGTGCTGCGCGTGCTGGATAAGCCGCTGCTTCTCGTGAGCTGATGCCGTTTGGACGCGAGCGCGACAAAACGAGCAGCTTGCCGGCCCGTCGGCAAGCGTTGTGCGCCTGCGATCACGGGAGGATGGTGACGGCCATCTCAGGCCGCCTGAATGTCGGTCTTGACGAAGTCATCGCCCTTGAAAAGCAGGGGCTCCTGGCTCAGCGTCGCGAGGGCGTAGGCAAAACAGTCGCCGAAGTCGAGCCCGGCCGGATGCCTGCCCTTGCCGAAGCGGCGCCAGGCGCGGCGCGCCCAGTCGGCGTGGTGCGCATCGACCGCAACGATCTCGACGCGGGCCTTGTGTAACCAGAGATCGAGGTCGCTACCGCCGGCCTCGCCAAGCCGGGTCTCGATCACCATGGCGGCTTCGAGGATCGTGGCCGCCGAGATCAGCGGGATGGATCGTCGGCGATGCGCCGCTCGAAGTCCGGCGCCTCAGACTCATTGAGGCGATCGCGACGATGGCCGAAGTATCGATCACCATCAGCGCGGTACGCCGCTCTCGTCATAGCCGATGATCTCGTCAGCGCTTCGGGCATCGACAACCGGAAGCGCGCTCCAGCGCCGCCGGATTGCGGCGAGATCCTCGAGGAGCGCCGCCTTTCGCGCGTCAGACCCGATGCGGCGCAGCCGTTCCTCGAGCGCACGGCGGGTGGCGGTGGTAATCGTCTCGCCGGTCCGCTCCGCAAGCTCTCGCGCCAGCCGCTCCGTCTCTGGATCTTTGATGCTCAACGCCATGTGACGCTTCCGAGTTGAGGCTTCCAAGGTTCCTATTCGTCAATATTCTACCAAATATAGCGCTTTTATCGCGGATTTGCGAGCGTGTGGGGCAGCAGGGAACGGCGTTCTCACGCGTTTCGGGCTTCTCGCCTCAAGACCGGTAATCCCCGTTGATCTCGACATAGGCCTTGGTGAGATCGCAGGTCCACATCCGGGCGCGGCCCTTGCCGAGACCAAGCTCGACATCGATCGTGATCTCTTCGCCTCGCATGGCGGCCGAGACCTCGCCTTCGTCATAGGCCGGATCGCGCCCCCCTTTGTGCGCAACGCGGATGCCATTGAAAGAGATCGACAATCTGTCGCGGTCGGCGGGCTCGCCGGCCTTGCCGACCGCCATCACCACGCGCCCCCAATTGGCGTCCTCGCCGGCGATGGCGGTCTTGACCAAAGGCGATTCGGCGATGGCTCGCGCGATCTTCTTCGCCGAGCGGGGGGATACCGCACCCGTCACATTCACTTCGACGAATTTCCGGGCGCCCTCACCGTCGCGCGCGATCTGCTTGGCGAGGTCCTCGAGGACGGCCGCGAGCGCGGATTTGAAAGGCCGCAGCAGCGGGTCCGTGGCCGTCGAGACCGGGGCGCGCCGCGCTTCTTCGCGGCCCCCGTCGCGAAGATCATCAAGGTATCGGAGGTCGAGGTGTCGCCGTCGACGGTCATCGCGTTCATCGAGGTCTCGGCCGCGCGCGCCAGCATCGCCTGCAAGGCCGGCGGCGGCGATCGGCGCGTCGGTGAAGAGGAAGGACAGCATCGTTCCCATGTCGGGCGCGATCATGCCGGCCCCCTTGGCGATGCCGTTGAGCGTCAGCTGCGCTTCGCCGAGCCTGAAGCGCGCGGTCGCGACCTTGGGATAGGTGTCGGTGGTCATGATCGCCTTGGCGGCGTCAAGGAGGGCGTCGGGCCTTGTGCTTGCGGCCAGCGCCTCCATCACGCCCCCGAATTTCGTGGCGTCGAGCGGTTCGCCGATGACCCCCGTCGAGGCGAGGAAGACTTCGGACGCAGGGGCGCCAATCGCCTTCGCGGCGAATGCGGCCGTGAGCTTCACCGCTTCCCTGCCGCTGCGTCCGGTGAACGCATTGGCGTTGCCGGAATTCACCACGAGCGCGCGCGCCTTTCCCCCTTTCAGCTTCGCCCGGCACCAATCGACCGGGGCGGAAGGGCATTTCGACCGGGTGAACACGCCGGCGGCCTGCGTGCCCCTCTCCATGACGGCGAGCAGGACGTCGGTTCGCCCCTTGTAGCGGATGCCGGCCTCCGCGGTGGCGAAGCGCACGCCTTCGACCTCGGGGAGATCCGGATAGGATTTCGGCGCAAGCGGTGAAACGGCTACGGACATTTGGCCCCCACGAGGATCGCCACGGTCGGCCCGCCACGCGATCACGCGCTGGCGCAGCCTCTCAGCGCTCGTGCTCAACAGGTGACGCGGGAAGTGTCAAGGCTTCGACCGTCCGGTCGGCAAGCTTGAACACCACATCTTGCGGCACCGGCAAGGAAAGCGCTTCCACCGGCGAAAGGCCGAGAAAGACGCCGCGCAACAGCCTCGATGCAAGCCCGTGCGAGACGGCGATGACGGGTCTGCGTTGTTCCTCGAGCCAATCCTCGAGGCGGGCCGAGGCTTCCTCGTAGGTCTCGCCGTCGGGCGAACGGAAATACCAGTCAAAGGGGCTCGCGCCATCGAGCGCGCCCGGCCATTCGGCATGGATCTCGGAGGCGTCGAGACCATCCCAGGAGCCGAGAGAGACCTCTCGCAAACGCTGATCCACGATCGGCTCGGCGCCGGCGAAGCGGTTTCGCAGCAAGGCCGCGGTCTCTCTCGCGCGCCCGAGCGGGCTCACATGCAAGGGCAAGCGGGCCTTTGCGCCAAGATGGGCCGCGAGGGTGCGTCCCGCGAGATCGGCCTCATCGCGTCCGCGCCGGGTGAGAGGGGAGTCGAGCCGGCCCTGGAAGCGTCCCTGCGCATTCCATTCGGTCTCGCCATGGCGAACGAGATAGATCGCGGCTCCCTGCAAGGGGCGGCTCAGGCTCGTGGAAACACGCGGCCTTCGGTCACTTCGGCGGGGCCGTCGGAGTTTCGGCCGGGGCCTGCGTCGCGGGGGCTTGCGCTGCGCCACCGGTCGCGTCGGGCGCCGGGGTGGCGCCGCCTGCCGCGCCGGGAGCCGCCGGCGGCTTCTCGACCTGCACGATCTTCGCCTTCTCGCGCAACGAAAGGAGCAGGGTCTGCTGCGCGCGCTGCACGAGGTAATTGCCGATCTGGTCCTGCACCTCCGTAAATTGCGGGACTGGTTTCGTGCGCTTGTCCTCGACCTTGATGACGTGCCAGCCGAATTGGCTCTTCACCGGATCGGAGATCTGCCCCGGCTCGAGCTTGAACGCCGCCTCGCTGAATTCCTTCACCATCTTGTCCTTGGTGAACCAGCCGAGATCGCCGCCGTCGGCCGCCGAGCCCGGGTCCTTGGAGAATTCCTTCGAGAGCGCGACGAAATCCTCACCCTTCTTGGCGCGCTCGGCGACCTGTTTCGCCGTCGTCTCGTCCTCGACGAGGATATGGCGCGCATGCAGCTCGGTCTCGGGCGGAAGCTTGGTCACGGTGTCGTCATAGAGCTTCTTGCGCGCGTCGGGCGTATCGGCCTTCGTCGCCTTCCTTGAACATCAGGTCGTCGAGGAGGATCTTGTCGCGGAAATACTCGACCCTTTGCGCGAAATCCGGGGCGTCCTGAAGCTTCGCCTCCTCGGCCGCCTGCGCGCCGAGCTTCAGATCGGCCATGAAGCGGATGAGATAATCGCGCCGCGACGCCTCGGGAACCGATTGCAGCTGGCTGCCGATGTCCTGCTCGGCGATGGTGAGATCGCTCTCCTTGATCGGCGCGCCATTGACGGTCGCGACGACCTTGTCGGGCGCAGGCGCGGTCTGCGCCGAGCGCCGGAGCCGAGGCTCCGACGAGCGCGAGCGCACCCAGGACGCTCCGCCGCGCCCAGAGGCGCGTTCTCATGCCAAAAAAGCTCATCGAGCCGAGGGAGCTCCGTGAGATTGTCATCGAACCTGCCTTTTTCGCTGTTAGCGCGCCGCCGCCGCGCTTTTCGACCGAATGGGTGCATCCGGTCAACTGAAATCCCGTGAAGCGCATCTGGAGCATGGGCTTGTCGCCGAATTATGTCTGAAACCCTGGTCTTCGTGCGCCGATTTTCTGGCTTTCTGGCTTCGTGGCAATTGTCCGGCGACGGGCGAATTTGCGCAAGGCGAAACGTTGACAAGCCGCCCCCCTAGCCCCCACCTGTGAATTGCGGCAAGACATGGTTTTGACACCTGCGCCGTGCAATCAGCACCGTTGAGAAGGCTCAAGCGGCGCCCGTTATATCTTTTTCTGCCGCTCGGACGGAAAGGCCCTGCATGTTTGGCGCATTGGCGAAGAAGCTCTTCGGCTCTTCCAATGATCGACGGCTCAAGACCTATGATCCCTCGGTCGAGAGCATCAATGCGCTCGAGAAGGATCTCGAAGGCCTTTCCGACGAGGCGCTTCGCGCACGCACCCAGGCGTTCCGCGACGAGCTCGCGGCCGGCAAGACGCTCGACGACATGCTGGTGGAAGCTTTCGCCACGGTGCGCGAGGCGGCGAAGCGCACGCTCGGCCAACGCCATTTCGACGTGCAGCTGATCGGCGGCATGGTGCTGCACGAAGGCGGCATCGCCGAGATGCGCACCGGCGAAGGCAAGACGCTCGTCGCCACGCTTCCCGTCTACCTCAACGCGCTCGCCGGCAAGGGCGTGCATGTCGTGACCGTCAACGACTATCTCGCCCGCCGCGACGCCGAATGGATGGGCCAGATCTACAAATTCCTCGGGCTCAGCGTCGGCGTCATCGTGCACGGGCTCGACGACGGCGAGCGTCACGCCGCCTATGCCTGCGACATCACCTACGGCACGAACAACGAATTCGGCTTCGATTATCTGCGCGACAACATGAAATACGACATGGCGCAGATGGTGCAGCGCGGACATGACTTCGCGATCGTCGACGAGGTCGATTCGATCCTGGTCGACGAGGCGCGCACGCCGTTGATCATCTCGGGACCGACCGAGGATCGCTCCGAGCTCTACGTCGCGGTCGACGCCCTGATCCCGCGGCTCGCCGCGAGCGATGTGGATGTCGACGAGAAGCAGCGCACGGTCTCGCTCACCGAGCAGGGCAATGAGCATATCGAGAAGCTTCTGACCGAGGCCGGGCTGCTGGTCGAAGGCGGCCTCTACGATGTCGAGAACACCTCGCTCGTGCATCACTCCAATCAGGCGCTCAGAGCCCATAAGCTGTTCCAGCGCGACAAGGACTACATCGTCCGCAACAACGAGGTGGTGATCATCGACGAGTTCACCGGCCGCATGATGCCCGGCCGGCGCTATTCCGACGGCCTGCACCAGGCGCTCGAGGCCAAGGAGCGGGTGCAGATCCAGCCCGAGAACCAGACGCTCGCCTCGATCACCTTCCAGAACTACTTCCGCCTCTACAAGAAGCTCGCCGGCATGACGGGCACGGCGGCGACCGAGGCCGACGAATTCCAGGAGATCTACAAGCTCGAGGTGGTCGAGATCCCGACCAATGTCGCGGTCGCGCGCGAGGACCACGACGACGAGGTCTACCGCACCAGCGAGGAGCGCACCCGTGCCGTCCTGCGCGAGATCGAGGAGGCCCATGCGAAGGGCCAACCGCTGCTCGTCGGCACCACCTCGATCGAGAAATCCGAGCTTCTCGCCGAGGTGATGAAGAAGCACAAGTTCAAGATGATCGACTTCGCCGATCCGAACAGCCTCGAGCCGCTCTACGCGGCGGCGCGCGAGGGGCGTCCGTCGCGCCTGTTCGCCGTGCTGAACGCGCGCTTCCACGAGCAGGAGGCCTTCATCATCGCCCAGGCGGGCGTGCCGGGCGCGATCACCATCGCGACCAACATGGCCGGTCGCGGCACCGACATCCAGCTCGGCGGCAATGCCGACATGCGCATTCGCCATACGCTGGGCACGATGGAGCCTTCCGAGGAGCGCAAGGCGAAGGAGGCCGCGATCCGCGCCGAGATCGCCTCGCTTCAAGACCAAGGTGATCGCGCGCCGGAGGGCTCTACGTCCTCGGCACCGAGCGTCATGAGAGCCGGCGCATCGACAACCAGATGCGCGGCCGCTCCGGCCGCCAGGGCGACCCCGGGAAGTCGAAATTCTATCTGTCGCTGCAGGACGACCTGATGCGCATCTTCGGCTCGGAGCGCATGGACGGCATGCTGCAGAAGCTCGGCCTCCAGGAAGACGAGGCGATCGTCCACAATTGGATCAACAAGGCGATCGAGCGCGCCCAGGGCAAGGTCGAGGCCCGCAATTTCGACATGCGCAAGAACGTGCTGCGCTACGACAATGTCATGAACGACCAGCGCAAGGTCATCTTCGAGCAGCGCCGCGAGTTCATGGGCCAGGAAAGCGTGCGCGAGACGATCGACGACATGCGCCACGGCGTGATCGACGACGTGGCGCAAGCGCATATTCCGCCCGATTCCTATCCCGAGCAATGGGATGTCGGAGGGCTTGAAGGAGGCCGTGGCGAAATCGCTCAATCTCGATGCTACCGATCGCCGATTGGGCGAAGGAGGAGGGCATCACCGAGGAGACGGTGCGCGAGCGCCTGCGCGAGCTCGCCGATCAGGGCTACGCCAAGCGCGTCGAGACCGAACGGCCCCGAGCTGATGGGCTATATCGAGAAGCAGGTGCTGCTACAGGCGCTCGACCATCTGTGGCGCGAGCATCTCGTGACGCTCGATCAGCTTCGCCAGGTCGTCGGCTGGCGCGGCTATGCGCAGCGCGATCCGCTCAACGAATACAAGGCCGAGGCCTTCCAGCTGTTCAACGGCATGGTGGCGCACTTGCGCGAGGCGGTCACGGGCCAGCTCATGCGCGTCGAGGTGGTGATGCAGCCCCCGCCGCTGGAGGCGCCCCCGATGATGCAAGCCCATCATCTCGACCCGGTGACGGGCGAGGACGAGATGGCGCTCGCCTCGCTCAACGCCGGCGATCCTTTCCGCGCGGCGGCCTCGATGCTCGGCTTCGACCCGGCGGCTCAGCCGGAGACGCTGCCCGCATCGGCGCCGCGGCCAGGGCGACGCGCAGGCTCGATCCCGCCGATCCGTCGAGCTGGGGCAAGGTCGGCCGCAACGGGCCTTGCCCCTGCGGTTCGGGCAAGAAGTTCAAGCATTGCCACGGGCGGCTCGTCGTCTGAGCCGTGCGGCGACCGCACGGGCGCGCCCAGTCTCGCGAGCGTCGGCTCGCGAGCGATCGGGCAGGGTGACGGACCCTCATCCTGATCCGGAGGACGGCCACTTTCCGCTTGGCCTCGATCCCGGTAAAAGGGGAGCATGACGGCCGGCGAAAACGGCTCGCAGCAGCGATCTTTTGAAGGATATCCCGTGAAGCCGCGCACCCTTTACGACAAGATCTGGGACGACCATCTGGTCGACGCGCAAGAGGACGGCACCTGCCTTCTCTATGTCGACCGGCATCTGGTGCACGAGGTCACCTCGCCGCAAGCCTTCGAGGGCCTGCGCCTCGCGAAGCGCAAGGTGCATGCGCCGGAAAAGACGCTCGCGGTCGTCGACCACAACGTCCCGACCACCGATCGCTCCAAGGGCATCGACGATCCGGAGAGCCGCACGCAGGTCGAGACGCTCGCGAGGAACGCACGCGAATTCGGCGTCGAATATTTCAACGAGCGCGATGTGCGCCAGGGCATCGTGCATGTCATCGGACCCGAGCAGGGCTTCACGCTTGCCCGGCACCACCATCGTTTGCGGCGACAGCCACACCTCGACGCATGGCGCCTTCGGCGCGCTTGCGCATGGCATCGGCACGAGCGAGGTCGAGCATGTGCTCGCGACCCAGACGCTCATCCAGCGCAAGGCCAAGAACATGCTGGTGCGCGTCGACGGCATCTTGCCGGAGGGCGTGACCGCGAAGGACATCATCCTCTCGATCATCGGCGAGATCGGCACGGCCGGCGGCACCGGCCATGTCATCGAATATGCGGGCGAGGCCATCCGCGCGCTCTCCATGGAAGGGCGGATGACGGTCTGCAACATGTCGATCGAAGGCGGTGCCCGCGCCGGCCTGATCGCGCCCGACGAGACGACCTTCGCCTATCTCGCCGGCCGGCCGAAATCGCCGAAAGGCAAGGCCTGGGAGATGGCGCTCGACTATTGGCGGACCTTGCGATCCGACGAGGGCGCCCATTTCGACCGGATCGTCACGCTCGACGCGGCGAAGCTGCCGCCCATCGTCACCTGGGGCACCTCGCCCGAGCAGGTCACGACCGTGCTGGGCCGCGTTCCGGTGCCGGCCGAGATCGCGGAGGAAGGCAAGCGCAAGTCGGCCGAGCGGGCGCTCGAATATCAGGGCCTCAACGGCGGCGAGAAGATCACCGACATCGCGATCAACCGCGTCTTCATCGGCTCTTGCACGAATGGCCGCATCGAGGATTTGCGGGCCGCCGCCAAGATCGCCGCCGGCAAGCGCGTGCATGAGAGCGTTGCCGCGATGGTGGTGCCGGGCTCGGGCCTCGTCAAGGAGCAGGCCGAGGCCGAAGGGCTCGACAAGGTGTTCCTCGCGGCGGGCTTCGAATGGCGCGAGCCCGGCTGCTCGATGTGCCTCGCCATGAACGCCGACAAGCTCGCGCCCGGCGAGCGCTGCGCCTCGACCTCGAACCGCAATTTCGAAGGCCGCCAAGGCTTCCGCGGACGCACCCATCTCGTATCGCCCGCCATGGCGGCGGCGGCGGCGGTCGCGGGCCGTTTCGTCGACGTCAGGGAGTGGAGATGAGCCGCGTCTCCCTTGCCCGCGCCTGAGCGCAAGCCCGGCGAGGCGCAATTTCAGCGCAAGAACCGGATCGCGGCACTGACAGCTCCGCGGTAGCGTTTCGCCGAAAGGTGGCTTGCACTTTCGGGTGAGATCATGCGCCGAGAAGACAACGTCACGCCGTCCGGCCTCGAGCGAACCCGTCCTGATCCGAGAGCTGGGAGGCGCGCCCCCGCGCATGCCCATGGGCGAGCCAGCCACCGTCAACCGCGCGATGCGCCCGCGCGAATGGGCGATGCTCGTCGCCTTGTCGGTGTTGTGGGGCGGCTCCTTCTTCTTCAACGCCGTTGCGGTGAAGGAGCTTCCGCCCTTCACCATCGTGTTCTTGCGGGTCGCGATCGCGGCGATCATCCTCAACGTCGTCACCCGCCTGATGGGCCAATTCCTGCCGAGCGACAGGCGCGTCTGGGTCCAGTTTTTCGGCATGGGGCTTCTCAACAACGCCGTGCCGTTCACGCTCTTCGTCTGGGGCCAGACCCATATCGCGAGCGGCCTCGCTTCGATCCTGAACGCCACGACGCCTCTGTTCACCGTGGTCGTGGCGCATGTCTTCACCTGCGACGAGAAGATGACGGGCAATCGCCTCCTCGGCGTGCTCCTCGGCATTGCCGGGGTCACGGTGATGATCGGGCCGCAGGCGCTCGAAGGACTTGGTGCCAACACGCTCGCCGAATTCGCCTGCCTCGGCGCGGCGCTCACCTATGCGTTCGCCGGCGTCTTCGGGCGGCGATTCAAGCGTATGGGCGATCGCGCCGATGACGACCGCGACCGGGCAGGTGACGGCCTCTTCCATCATGCTCGCGCCCGTCGCGCTCCTCGGCGAACACCCCTGGACGCTGCCGCTTCCGGAAATCGCGGTGCTCGGGGCGGTCCTCGGCTTGGCCCTCTTCTCGACCGCGCTCGCCTATGTGCTCTACTTCCGCCTGCTGGCGACGGCGGGGGCGACGAACCTGCTGCTCGTGACCTTCCTTCTGCCGGTCAGCACCCTCATCCTGGGCACGCTCGCGCTCGGCTGAGGCGGTCGTCCCGGCGCAGCTTCTCGGCATGGCGTTGATCGGCCTTGGCCTCGTCGCCATCGATGGGCGTTTGCCGCGGCTCGCTGGCGAGCGGATGGGCCTGTATTCGCCGCGCCCGGCCGTTCCACATGATCTGGGCCCAGACGCCTGAAGCCCGTCGATCCGGCGGATGCGATTGCAGAAAAAGGGGATCTTCCAGGATGCGACCAAGCGCTCAGCGAAAAGCCACCCTCACGATCTCGTAGGATTTGCCACCGCCCGGAGTGTGCACCTCGACCGTGTCGCCGACCTTCTTGCCGATGAGGGCGCGCGCGATCGGCGAGGTGATCGATACCTTGCCCGAACGCACATCCGCCTCCGTCTCGCCCACGATCTGATAGACCTTGGTCTGCTCGGTGTCCTCATCCAGCAGCTTGACGGTCGCGCCGAATTTCACCGTCTTGCCGGTGAGCTTCGCGATGTCGATCACGTCGGCGCGTCCGATGAGCAATTCGAGCTCCAGGATGCGCCCCTCATTATGCGATTGCGCCTCCTTGGCCGAATGATATTCGGCATTCTCGGACAGATCGCCGAGCGAGCGTGCGTCGGAGATCGCCTGAATGATGCGCGGGCGCTCCTCCTGTTGGCGCGTCTTCAGCTCGGTTTCCAAAGCGACATAACCCGCGTGGGTCATCGGCACCTTGTCCATGGCAGCGTAGTCCTTTCAGCATAAACCTACCGCCCCCTTGCGGGGAACGAGCCGTTTTCGTGTCCAGAAACGCGCTGCGGGCGAAAATGACCCAAAGACCCTACCGGCCGCGGACATAATCCTGCAGCGCGCGTACGCCGAGATCGCCGCTGATGAATGATCTCACCCCCCTCGCGGCGGCGACCGCACCTGCTAGGGTGGTATAATAGGGCACTTTATGCAAGAGGGCCGCCCGCCGCAACGATCGGGAATCGCCCAGGGCCTGGGCACCCTCGGTTGTATTGAAGACGAGATGCACGTCGCCGTTCTTGATGGCATCGACCACATGGGGGCGACCCTCGAGAACCTTGTTCACTCTCTGCGCCGGCACACCCTCCGTCTCGAGGAAGCGCTGCGTGCCGCCTGTCGCGAGGATCTTGAAGCCGAGCTGATGCAGGAGCTTCATCGTCGCCACGATGCGGGGCTTGTCGACGTCGCGCACCGAGACGAAGACGGTGCCGGAGCGCGGGACCTTGGAGCCCGCGCCGAGCTGGCTCTTGGCGAAGGCGGCGTCGAAATCGGCGTCGAGGCCGATGACCTCGCCGGTCGAGCGCATCTCCGGGCCGAGCAGGACGTCGACGCCGGGGAAACGCGCGAAGGGGAACACCGATTCCTTCACGCCCACATGGCCGAGGCGCGGTGGCACGAGCTCGAAGGAGGCGAGGCTCTCGCCGGCCATCACGCGCGCCGCGATCTTCGCGACCGGCACCCCGGTCACCTTGGCGACGAAGGGCACGGTGCGCGAGGCGCGCGGATTGACCTCGAGCACATGGATGACGCCGTCCTGGATCGCATATTGCACGTTCATCAAGCCGCCGACGTCGAGCGCGAGCGCGAGCTTCTTCGTCTGGGCCTCCAGCTCGGCCACGGTCGCGGGATCGAGCGAATAAGGGGGGAGCGAGCAGGCCGAATCGCCCGAATGAATTCCCGCTTCCTCGATATGCTCCATGATGCCGGCCACATAGGTCGTTTTGCCGTCGGCGACGCAATCCACATCGACCTCGATCGCGTCGCTGAGATAGCGGTCGAAGAGCAGCGGGTTCTTGCCGAGCAGCGTGTTGATCTGGCCGGTCTTGTCGTTCGGATAGCGCGCCTTGATCTCCTCCGGCACCAGGCTCGGCAAGGTGCCGAGAAGATAATCGTCGAAGCTGCGCTCGTCATGGATGATCGCCATGGCCCGTCCACCCAGGACGTAGGAGGGGCGCACCACGAGCGGAAAGCCGAGATCGGCCGTGACCAGGCGGCTCTGCTCGACCGAATAGGCGATGCCGTTCTTCGGCTGCTTCAGGTTGAGCTTGTCGAGCAGGCGCTTGAAGCGGTCGCGATCCTCGGCAAGATCGATGGCATCGGGCGAGGTGCCGAGGATCGGCACGCCCGCCTCCTCGAGCGCCTTCGCGAGCTTCAGCGGCGTCTGTCCGCCGTATTGCACGATGACGCCGTGCAGCGTGCCGTTCGAGCGTTCCTTCTCGATGATCTCGAGCACGTCTTCCGCCGTGAGCGGCTCGAAATAGAGCCGGTCGGAGGTGTCGTAATCGGTCGACACGGTCTCCGGATTGCAATTGATCATGATGGTCTCGAAGCCCGCTTCCTTGAGCGCGAAGGCGGCATGGCAGCAGCAATAGTCGAATTCGATGCCTTGCCCGATGCGGTTCGGGCCGCCGCCAAGAATGATCACCTTGCGCTCGTTCGAAGGCCGCGCCTCGTCCCGGGCCTCGCCGGCGAAAGGCGGGGCGTAGCAGGAATACATATAGGCGGTGGGCGAGGCGAATTCGGCGGCGCATGTGTCGATGCGCTTGAACACGGGCCTGATCCCGAGCGCGAGCCGCGCCTTCTTGGCCTCGGCTTCGCTCTTGCCCGAGAGCACGGCGAGCCGGGCATCCGAAAAGCCCATCGCCTTGAGCGCGCGGAACGCACCCGGCGTCGCGGGAAGGCCATGTGCCTTGATGCGCGCCTCGGTCGTCACGAGCTCGCCGATGCGGGCGAGAAACCATGGATCGATGCGGCAAGCCTCGAAAATCTCGGCGGGGTCCATGCCGAGGCGCATCGCCTGGGCGACCTTGAGCAGCCGGTCCGGCGTCGGCGTGCCGATCGCGGCGCGGATGGCGTTGTGGTCGTCGCCGACACCGAGGCCTGCGATCTCGATCTCGTCGAGCCCGGTGAGCCCCGTCTCGAGGGAACGCAGCGCCTTCTGCAGCGATTCGGCGAAGCTGCGGCCGACCGCCATCGCCTCGCCGACCGATTTCATCGAGGTCGTCAGCACGGGGTCGGCGCCCGGAAACTTCTCGAAGGCGAAGCGCGGGATCTTGGTGACCACATAGTCGATGGTCGGCTCGAAGGAGGCGGGCGTCGCGCCTCCCGTGATGTCGTTCTCGATCTCGTCGAGCGTGTAGCCGACCGCGAGCTTGGCGGCGACCTTGGCGATCGGAAATCCCGTCGCCTTGGAGGCGAGCGCCGAGGAGCGCGACACGCGCGGGTTCATCTCGATGATGATCATGCGCCCGTCCGCGGGGTCGATCGCGAATTGCACGTTCGAGCCGCCGGTATCGACGCCGATCTCGCGCAGCACGGCGATCGAGGCGTCGCGCATGCGCTGATATTCCTTGTCGGTCAGCGTCAGCGCCGGCGCGACCGTGATCGAATCGCCGGTGTGCACGCCCATCGGATCGACGTTCTCGATCGAGCAGACGATGATGCAATTGTCCGCCCGGTCGCGGACCACCTCCATCTCGTATTCCTTCCAGCCGGCGACGCTCTCCTCGACCAGCACCTCGTTGGTCGGCGAAGCGTCGATGCCGCGCTCCATGGCGACGAAGAATTCCTCGCGGTTGTAGGCGACGCCGCCGCCCGTGCCGCCGAGCGTGTAGGAGGGGCGGATCACCGCCGGCAGCCCGACGAAGTCGAGCGTCTGCAGAGCGTTGGCGAAGGCGTCCGGCGACAATTCCATCACCGGCTCGTTGTTCTCGTCATAGATCGGCTTGCCCCTGGCGTCCTTCTTCTGGCGCAACGAGCCCTTGAGCGTGCGGCCGCGCGGCACATCGAGACCGATCTTGATCATCGCCTGGCGGAACAGCTCGCGATCCTCCGCCTTGTCGATCGCCTCGGCGGAGGCGCCGATCAGCTCCACGCCGAATTTCTCGAGCACGCCCATCCGCTTGAGCGAGAGCGCGCAATTGAGCGCCGTCTGGCCTCCCATGGTCGGCAGGAGCGCGAAGCCGCCCGGCGCCGACGTGGCGCTCGGCCTCGATGATCTTCGCCACGATCTGCGGCGTGATCGGCTCGACATAGGTGCGGTCGGCGAGCTCGGGATCGGTCATGATCGTCGCCGGATTGGAGTTCACCAGCACGATGCGATAGCCCTCGGCCTTCAGGGCCTTGCAGGCCTGCGTGCCCGAATAGTCGAACTCGCAGGCTTGGCCGATCACGATCGGCCCCGCGCCGATGATCAGGATCGTCGAAATGTCGGTGCGTCTGGGCATGTGGATCCAAAAGGGACGGTCGGGCGCGGACGCGTGCCGATCCATGCGGCGCGCCGCGGCGTCAGGATTTCACGCGGGGTCGAGGGCTGGCGCGGGGTCTATAGCGGGCTTGAGGCGGTGAGGGAAGGGTGGCGCGCGATCCGCTCGCGGCTCACGATCGGCGAAGGTTCGACGACCTTTCCAATTGCCATTCCGTTCGGCATTCCCTCTTATGGCCTCGGAGTTTATGGGAATGGGCCTCTTTCTGTTGCGGCGAACGGCGGTCTTCGCGGCGACGCTCGTCGGCGCTTCGGTCGTCATCTTCCTGGTGCTCGACATCCTTCCGGGCAACGCGGCGCTCACCATCCTGGGCGCCGATGCCTCGCCGGACGCCGTCGCGGCCCTCTCCCACAAGCTCGGGCTCGACCAGCCGCCCCTGCAACGCTATCTCGGCTGGATCTTCGGCCTCCTCTCGGGCGATCTCGGCGTGAGCTATGCCTATGACACGCCGGTCGCGGAGCTCATCCTCGGCGGTCTCTCCATCAGCCTGCCGCTCGCCGTCATGGCGATGGCGCTCACCGCGCTCATCGCGCTGTCGCTCGGCATCTTCGCGGCCGCGCGCCACAACAGCCTCGCCGATACGGGCGTCATGGGCATCAGCCAGATCGGCATCGCCATCCCGAATTTCTGGTTCGCGATCCTCTTGATCCTCTTGTTCGCGGTCCGGCTGCACTGGTTTGCGGCGGGCGGCTTTCCGGGCTGGGCCGACGGACCGTTGCCGGCCTTGCGCGCCTTGATCCTGCCCGCGGTCGCGCTCGCCGTGGTGCAGGCGGCGATCCTGGCGCGCGTCACGCGCTCCTCGATCATCGAGGTGATGCGCGAGGATTTCGTGCGCACCGCGCGTGCCAAGGGGCTGACCAGGAACGCCGCCCTGTGGCGGCATGTGCTGCGCAACGCCATGATCCCGGTCGTCACGATCATGGGGTTGCAATTCGCCAATCTCATCGCCGGCACGGTGGTCATCGAGAACGTCTTCTACCTGCCGGGTCTAGGGCGTCTCATTTTCCAGGCGATCAACAACCGCGACCTGATCGTGGTGCGCGATTGCGTGATGCTGCTCGCCGCGCTCGTGGTCGCCGTCAACTTCGCGGTCGATCTCGTCTACGTCGCGATCGATCCTCGCCTGAAGGCGCAGGCGCTGTGAGCGTCTCGCGTGAGCTTCGAGAGCCGCGCCTTGCGCCATCCGAGCTTCGCCATCGGATCGGCGCTCGTCGTCCTGCTCGTGGCGACGGCGGCCCTGTCGCTTCTGTGGACGCCCTGGCCGCCAGGAGAGATGGACATTCCCCATAAGCTCGCCTTGCCTTCCGCAGAACATTGGTTCGGCACGGATTCGCTCGGACGCGACGTCGCCTCGCTGATCATGGCCGGTGCGCGCAACTCGATCCTCGTCGGCGTGATCGCGGTGGCGATCGGCCTCGTCCTCGGCACGGCCGTCGGCACGCTCGCCGCGGCCGTCAAGGGCTGGGTCGAGGAGGTCGCGATGCGGCTTTCCGATTTCACCTTCGCGTTTCCGGCGATCCTTTCCGCCATCATGCTGACCGCGCTCTTCGGGCCGGGCATCGTGAATTCGATCATCGCCATCGGCATCTTCAACATACCGGTCTTCGCGCGCGTGACGCGCGCCTCGGCGAACGCGGTATGGACGCGTGAGTTCATCCTCGCGGCGCGCGTCGCCGGCAAGAGCCGATTGCAGATCACGCTCGAGCATGTGCTGCCCAACATCTTCCCCGTGATCATCGTGCAGGCGACGATCCAATTCGCGACCGCGATCCTGGCCGAGGCCGCGCTCTCCTATCTCGGGCTCGGCACCCAGCCGCCGCAACCCTCCTGGGGCCGCATGCTGAACGAGGCACAGACGCTGATGTTCCAGGCGCCACGGCTCGCCATCTATCCCGGCATCGCCATCGCGCTCTCCGTGCTCGGCCTCAACCTCGTGGGCGACGGCATGCGTGATCTTCTCGATCCCCGATTGGCGCGCAGGCGATAGCGCTCCGATGCCGCTTCTCGAAGTCGACGATCTGACCGTGAGCTTGAGCACCGCGCGCGGGCCGGCCGAGGCGGTGCGCGGCGTGAGCTTCGCGCTCGACCGCGGCGAGACGCTCGGCCTCGTGGGCGAATCGGGCTCGGGCAAATCGATGACCGCGCTCGCCATTCTGGGCTTGCTGCCCGAGGGCGCAAGAACCGAAGGCAGGGTGCGCTTCGACGGCCTCGATCTCCTGACGCTTGCCGAGGCAGGGCTTTGCCGGGTGCGCGGGGACCGAATCGGCGTCGTCTTCCAGGAGCCGATGACGGCGCTCAATCCCTTGCACAGCATCGGCCGCCAGGTCGCCGAGACCTTGATGCTGCATCGGGGCATGAGCGCGCGAGCGCGCGCGACAGGAGGCGATTCGCCTCCTCGACCGCGTCGGCATTCGCGATGCGGCGCGCCGCGTCGATGCCTATCCGCATCAGTTCTCCGGCGGACAGCGACAGCGCGTCACCATCGCCATCGCGCTCGCCTGCGGGCCGGACCTCCTCATCGCCGACGAGCCGACCACCGCGCTCGACGTCACCATTCAGCGCCAGATCCTCGATCTCATCGCCGGCCTCGTCGAGGAGGATGGAATGGCGCTCCTGATGATCTCGCATGACCTCGGCGTGATCGCCGAGAACGTCGAGCGCACGCTCGTGATGTATGGCGGCGCCATCGTCGAGGAGGGTCCGACGCAGGGCGTGTTCGCGAGGCCCTCCCATCCTTACACGCAAGGCTTGTTCGGCGCCCGTCCGAGGCTCGGGGCGGGGCGAGGCGCGAAGCTCGCGACCATCAAAGGCACGGTGCCCGAGCTCGTCGACATGCCGCCCGGATGTCCCTTCGCGGGGCGCTGTCCGCTCACCATCGAGGCCTGCGACGCGGCGCTGCCGCCCCCGGCCGAGCTCTCGCCCGCCCATGCGGCGCGCTGCATCAGGCTCGACGTCGCCGCGGGGGCGACATGAGCGCGCCGCTGCTCGAGCTCGACAACCTCGTCAAGCTCTACGCGTTGCCGCGCGAGAGCCTTTGGCGACGCGCCGCGACAGGTCACGGCGCTCGCGGGCGTCAGCCTTTCCGTCGTCCTGCGGACGAAGCCTCGGCCTCGTCGGCGAATCGGGCTCCGGCAAGTCCACCCTGGCGCGCATCGCGATGGCGCTCGAAGCGCCGAGCTCCGGCGCCGCGCGTTTCGAGGGGCAGGACCTCGCCCTCCTTTCGGGCGAGGCGCGCAAGGCGGCTGCGCCGCGATTTCCAGATGGTGTTTCAGGACCCCTATGGCTCGCTCGATCCGCGCCGCACCGTCGCCTGGATCGTCGCCGAGCCGTTGTGGATGCAAAGTCTCGGTCGGCGCGGCGAAGCAGGCGGCCGTCGCCGAGGTTCTCGGCTCCGGTCGGGCTTCGCCCGGCCGATGGCGCGAAATATCCGCATGAATTCTCCGGCGGCCAGCGCCAGCGCATCGCCATCGCTCGCGCCCTGATCACCAAGCCGCGCCTGATCGTCGCCGACGAGCCGGTGAGCGCGCTCGATGTCTCCGTCCAGGCGCAGGTCCTCAATCTTCTCGAGGATCTCCAGCGCGATTTCGGCGTCACCTTTCTCCTGATCAGCCATGATCTCGCGGTGGTCGACCATGTCTGCGACCTGGTCGCCGTCATGTATCGCGGGCGGATCGTCGAGGAAGGCACGCCCCAGGCGCTGTTCCGGGCGCCGGCCCATCCCTATACGCGCGCGCTGATCGCGGCGATGCCGAAGCCGATCCCGGGGCGCCGACGCGAGCCCGTCAAGGGCAACGGCACGGCGCCGCCAGCAGAAAGCGATGGGGGGCGCGGCTGCCCTTACGCCGATCGTTGCCCCAGGCACGCGAGCGCTGCCATGCCGAAGTTCCGCCGCTTCGCGCCCTCGATGGGGGACGCCGCGCGGCCTGCCATTTCGCCGAGGAGGTGATGGCGCTTCCGGTGCCGGCGTGATGGCGAGGCGCGGCCCGACAGGACCGCGCTCGATCAGAACCGCATCCGCATGCCGCCCGAGACCGAGTGCTCCTGGAGCTTGGCGGTGAGCTTGCCGTCGTAATCGAGGAAGACCTTCGCGTCCTTTGAAATATCGGCACTTACGCCCGCGCCGATGAGGGCGCTGTCGCGGCCGAAATTGATGCCCGTCGTCGAGAAGGCGCTTCCCGGCACGCCCAGGAGCGAGCCGCCGATCGTCTGCGAGGCATCGAGGAACTCATGATTCCAGCCGATGCGAAGCTCGGGCACGACGAAGCCGTGTGCTCCCACGCTCATCTTGGATGTGAGGCGAAGGCCAAGCGTGGTCGCGAAGGAGTTGCTCGTCGGCCACATTCGCGGCGAGCGCCCCGAAGCCGCCCGTCTCATTGAAGCTGTCGCTACGCGCGGTCACATAGTCCAAGGCGGCGTAGGGTGTGACGCTGAGGTTCCGGCCAGCCAGGCCCGCCGGCAAGAGCCAATGATAACCCGCCTCCGCATGGCCTTGATAGCTTTGCCCCGTGGGAGTCGAGGTCGCGGCGCCGGGAGCCCGACGGATGCAAGTTGCCGCGTCGTCGAAAAATTGTTGATGCTCACCACCCCGCTTCCGAGCGCATACCACGGGCCTCCCGCCCATCCCGCATAGGCGGCGCCCTGGTAGGAGCTTCCCGTCGTGTGCGAGCCGTCCTTGAAGCTCGCGGTGCTTTCGACGTAAGTGCCGGCAAGGCCGAGCACGACGCCATTGCCGAAGCGCCAATCGAAGCCGCCGATGAGCGGCGCGCCGCGATTGACATCGTAACCTGTGCCCGTGCCCGAGGCGCTGCCGAACTGGTCATAGCCGCGCGCCCAGAAATCCAATTCTCCGACCGGGGCCGCGGCACGCGTGGTGCGCCTCGCGGCCGCGGCGTTCGGCGGCCCATCCCCCAGCACGCCGCCGCTCGCGACGAGCCGATCCTGGACGCTTGCGTGAGCACCTGAGGCGCGTCGAGCCCAAGGCGAAGATCCTGGGTCAGGTCCTGCGCGCTCGCCGCGAGGCCCGTTCTGCTCAGCGACACCGTTGCGTCGAGCGCGTTCGGCGTCGTCGCATCGGGCGTGAGCGTTACTCCGAGAAGCGAGGTCGTCGTGGTGACGGAGGCGAAGCTCCCGTTGATCGCGTTCGTCGCCGTGATGATGTTCCGGAAGATCGTCGGGGTCGTGGCGAAGAGCGAAGAGGCTGCCTTGCGGGACGAATTGCAAGGCGCCGCCGCGCAGGTTGATGGTGCCGGCCGAGACGGTCGGGAAGCCGCCGGGCGCAATGCTCGTCGTGACGCCGAGCACGAGCGTGCCTCCGGTCTGGTTGAACGTGCCCGAAGCCGAGCGATGCTTTGGCCGGGCGCCAGCACGATGCGCCCGCCGGTCAGGTTGAGCACATCGCCATTGGCATTGCCCGAGCCGATGACGCTGCCGTTGAGCGCGCCGCCTGCTTGCGTCACCATCGTGGCCCCGCCGACCTCTTGTGACAGGTCGATCGCGGCGGTCGATCCCGTGATCGAGCCCGTATTGATGACGCCGCCCGCCACGGGGGTGAGGATCTTGATGCCGACGCCGGTCGCGCCATTCACGCCGGTCGCGGTGATCGTGCCGGAATTGGAGACCGCGCCCGTGAAAACCCCGGTCTGCACCACCTGATCGGCGGTGTTGCCGATCTGGATGCCGAAAGCGCTCACCCCGCCGCCGTTGGCCGTCGCCGTGATCGTGCCCGTGTTGGAGACGTTGCCCGCGAAGGTGCCTTGCGTCGTCGTCACGCCGGCAAGCTGCGCGGGATTGGTGAAATTGACCGCGATGCCTGCGGCGTTGCCGCTGCCGGCGCCCGTGGCGTTCACCGTGATCGTCCCGCTGTTCGCGATCGAGCTGCGCGAAGACGCCTCCGGTCGAGCTGCTGTTGGCGAGCGCGGCGTTGCCATTTTGCACCTCGGCTATTCCTCCCGCCATCGGCCGCGGCGAGAATGCCGACCGCGAACACCTTGGCCCGGAGTTGGCGGCGTTCACGGTGATGCTGCCGGAGTTGAGGATGTTGCCGGTGAAAGTGCCGCCTGTGGCGAGAGCATTCGCGGTCGGGACGCCGCCGCCTTGCGCGACGATCTGGACGCCGAAGCCGGTCGCGGCCTGGATTTGGGAATTCGCGCTCGCGTTCACCGAGATGCTCCCGCGAAGAGCCAAATCCCCGCTGAAGACGCTGCCGGCGAAGTTGCCGCCGGCATTTGCGTTCGCCTGCGCTCCCTCGGCCGTGAGCGCGATGCCGCTTGCCTGCGCGCCTTGATTCGAGCCGGTGACCTGCGCCGAGATGTTTCCCGTGTTGGAAACGCCGCCGGAAAAATTTCCTCCCTGGACAAGGATGCCGGTCGCAAAAGCCGGGCCGAGGTGGTTTGTTGGCCGCTCACGCTGACGGCGCCCGCATTGTTGATGCCGCCCGAGAATTGGCTGGTGCCTCCGAAGACCGCGATGGCGTTGACATCGGCCAAGGTACCCACGGCCGTGGTTGTCGTGCTGGCGGTGATCTTCCCATTGTTGGTGACGCCGCCCGAGACCGTGTCTTCGCCTATGGAGAGGGCGGTGACCTGTCCCGCGCCGCTCGCGGTGATCACGCCGTTTTGGCCATTGGCGATGCCATTGAAGATCGTGTTCGCTGGGCCGATGTTCACTCCCCGGGCATTGGTGCCGCTCGAGCTGATCGTGCCGTTATTGGAGATGCCGCCTCCGACCGTGCTCGTCGCGATCGAGAGAACGCTCGGCATCGCGGCGCTGATCGTCCCGGCATTGCTGACGGCGCCGGTGACGGTGGAGCCGGAGATGACGATCGAGGTCGTCGCTTGGCCCTGGGGGTTCGCGACGCTCGAGACCGTCATGTTGGTGATGCTTTGTCCGGCACTCGCCGGCAAGGGGTTGCCGAGAAGGAGGGCCGCGACCGAGGTGGTGGCGAGAAGCGAAGGCGCGACGCCCCGCCATGAAACGAACGAAGATAGCGTCACGGAATAGCCCCTCTCGCATATTGGCGGAACGAGCGTTTGCTCAACTCTCGTTTTCGTCGGTTAAGGCTAATTATCCGTTTATTGGTTAATTAGCGTTAAACGAGCCTTTGCGAGGCCAGAGTCCAAATGGGCTTCGCTTTTGGGTTTTTGCGGGCTTTCGTTTCCGTGGGCTTCGTTGCGCGTCCGGGGCGCTTCGACGGCCGGCAGGCGACACGGGCGTTGAAGTGCCCGGACAGGCACGAAGACGCAGAGGCCGCACCCGGCGGCACGAGCCCGTTAACCCGCGTTGATCAGCAGAAGATGCCGCCGTGACCGCGGCGGCCGGAGGGTTTCCCACCGAATCTGTGGTCTTCCCCACGACACCCCCTTAGTTACGCGTCCTGCACCTGCTAAAAAGAGGGATGCACGCGCCCTCGCCAGCGATTCCATCCTCGGGAAAGGCCGAGACCGCCTCGCCCGTCATTTCGCCCGTCATGGCGCAGTTCGTCGAGATCAAGGCCGCCAATCCCGATTGCCTTCTCTTCTATCGGATGGGCGATTTCTACGAGCTGTTCTTCGAGGATGCCGAGATCGCCAGTCGCGCGCTCGGCATCGTGCTGACCAAGCGCGGACGGCACAACGGCGTGGACATCCCGATGTGCGGCGTCCCGGTGCACCGCGCCGACGAATATCTGCAGCGGCTCATCGCGCAGGGCCATCGGGTCGCCGTCTGCGAGCAGCTCGAGGACCCGGCCGAGGCGCGAAAGCGCGGCTCGAAATCCGTCGTTCGGCGCGACGTCACCCGGCTCGTGACCCCGGGCACGATCACCGAGGATGCGCTTCTCGATCCTTCGCGCGCCAACACGCTCGTCGCCATTGCGCGAGTGCGGGCCTCGGACGGCCCCTGGACCTACGGAGTTGCCGCCCTCGACATCTCGACCGGCGCATTCGAGCTCGCCGAGGCCTCTCCGGCCGGGCTCGCCGCGGAGATCGCCCGCTTCGAGCCGCGCGAGATCATCGTTCCCGAGGCGGTGCATGAAGACCCCGCGCTTGCGCCCTTATGGGCCGAAGTGCGCGCGCCCATCGCGCCGCAACCGCGCGAAGGCATCGATGCGGGGACGGCGGCCGGCCGGCTCGCTGCCTATTTCGACGTAGCGACCGTCGATGCCTTCGGGGAATTCTCGCGCCCCGAGCTCGCGGCCGCCGGCGCCGCCATCACCTATGTCGAGCGCACGCAGCGCGGGGCGCGTCCGCCGCTTTCCATTCCCGTGCGGGCGAGCGAGACCGGCGCCATGCGCATCGACGCCGCGACGCGCGCCAATCTGGAGCTTTCCCGCACGCTGTCGGGGGAGCGCGACGGCAGCCTCCTTTCGGCCATCGATCGCTGCGCCACGGGCGCGGGCTCTCGCCTCCTCGCCGCGCGGCTGGCGAGCCCCCTCGTCGACCCGGCGGGGATCAGCGCAAGGCTCGACGCGGTCGCCTTCTTCGTGGATAGGCCGGAGCTTCGCGCCGAAATTCGTGCGCGCCTGCGGCGCATCCCCGACCTGTTGCGGGCTTTGACGCGGATCGCGCTCGATCGCGCCGGGCCACGCGACCTCGCAGCGATCGGACAGGCCCTCGACGAAGCACAGGCCGTCGCGCTCATGCTCGCCACATCCGGCACCGAGGGGAGCGCGGCGGTCGATGCGGCGCGGCAAGCGATGCTGCACGCCGACCCCGAGCTGGCGCGGCGAGATCGCGACGGCGCTGGCCGACGAGCTGCCGCTTCTCAAGCGCGACGGCGGCTTCGTTCGCGCGGGCCACGACGGCGCGCTCGACGAGACGCGCGCGCTTCGCGACGAAAGCCGCCGCGTCGTGGCCGCCCTCCAGGCGCGCTATGCCGATGAGACGGACTGCCGAACGCTGCGCATCAAGCACAACAACATGCTCGGCTTCTTCGTCGAGGTCCCCCAGCTTGCCGGAGAACGCTTCCTCCGGGCGCCCTTGGCGGGGACTTTCGTGCATCGCCAGACCATGGCGGACGCCATGCGCTTCTCGACCGTCGAGCTCGGCGAGCTCGAAAGCAAGATCGCTTCGGCCGGCGAAAAGGCCCTGGCGCTCGAGCTTGCGACCTTCGCGCGGCTCGCGGCGGGCATCGTCGAAGCGCGAGCGGCGATCGAAGCCGTGGCGCGCGCCATCGCCGCCGTCGACGTGGCGGCCGCGCTCGCCGACCTCGCCGCCGATCTCGGCTGGGTGAGGCCCACGGTCGACCCTAGCCTCTCCTTCGAGATCACGGGCGGCCGGCATCCGGTGGTCGAGGCCGCGCTGCGGCGTGAGGGCAAGAGCTTTGTGGCGAATGCCTGCGACCTGTCTCCTCCGCAAGGCGCGGCCGCGGGCCGGATCGCGATCGTCACCGGTCCCAACATGGCCGGCAAATCCACCTACCTGCGGCAGAGCGCGCTGATCGCCATTCTGGCCCAGATCGGTTCCTATGTGCCGGCCGAGCGCGCGGTGATCGGCGTCGTGGACCAGCTGTTCTCGCGCGTCGGCGCGGCCGACGATCTGGCGCGCGGCCGCTCGACCTTCATGGTCGAGATGATCGAGACGGCCGCCATCCTCAACCAGGCGTCGTCGCGCGCTCTCGTCATCCTCGACGAGATCGGGCGCGGCACGGCGACCTTCGACGGGCTTTCGATCGCCTGGGCGACGCTCGAGCACCTGCACGAGGCCAACCGCTGCCGCGCGCTTGTTCGCCACGCATTTCCATGAGCTCACGGCGCTCGCCGGACGTTTGACCCGCCTCGTCAATCTCACGAGCCGGGTACGCGAATGGCAGGGCGACGTGGTGTTCCTGCATGAGATCGTCGCCGGAGCGGCGGATCGAAGCTACGGCGTACAGGTGGCGCGGCTCGCGGGGTTGCCGGCCTCGGTCATTGCGCGGGCGAAATCGATTCTCGGCGAGCCTGGAGCGCAGCGAACGCGAGAAGCCGGCCGCGAAGCTCATCGAGGAGCTGCCGCTTTTCGCGGCGACGGCGCCGGCCGCTCCCGCCCGGGAGAAGCACGACCGCCTTCGCGAAGCGCTTACGGCCGTCAATCCCGACGAGCTCTCGCCGCGAGAGGCGCTCGAGGCGCTGTATCGGCTCAAGACGCTCGCGCGCGATCCGTCCTGAGGGCGGATTTCATCCCGGGCCAGAATCGCACGGCG
The DNA here is from genome assembly GCA_963713805.1 of uncultured Alphaproteobacteria bacterium. Taxonomy (GTDB): domain Bacteria; phylum Pseudomonadota; class Alphaproteobacteria; order Rhizobiales; family Beijerinckiaceae; genus GAS188. The sequence continues at coordinate 94,245 of CAVQNF010000025.1, forward strand.
GCTGCTTCAATTCCCCCCAATCATCGGAAAGTGGAGAATTGGAGGTGACAGGCGCACACCATCGATCATCCCATGGGGGCGATCGGGAAGCCATTCTCACGGAACCGAAGGTTGCGGGCGGCGTTTTCGTGCGGGATGCAATGGAGATGCGACATGGACAAGACAATCGTCGGGCTGATCGGAGCCATCTCCGCCTTGGCGACGGTCGATGCGGCGCAGGCGGCGACACCGACCTCTCCGAAGTTGGACGAGGTCATGACCGCGCGCACTTTCGGGGATCTGCTCGAGCCCATTCCCAATGCGCTTGCGCTGCTACAGGCGTCCGACGAAGCCAAGGCGAAAACGGGAGCGAATGCCGAGAGCGACAATGTGAAGGTGGCGCAGTTCTTCTATCACCATCACCATCACCACCACCATCACCACCACCACCATTGGGGATGGGGCCCGCCGCGCCCCTATTATTACCCCCACCATCATCACCATCATCACCACCATCATTACGGGCCGATCTTTTATCGCGACCGCTGAGCCGCGCTTCAAAGACAAAGCCGGGGCTCGATCGCGTCGAGCCCCGCTTTCGGCGTTCCAAGGAAGCTTCGAATACGGTTCACGGTTGTTGTCGCAAGAATAGTTCGATCTCGATGGTCCCGGGTCGAGCCTGAGTGGCCAAGGGCCGAATACGCTCACATGGAATGAGCGTCGCGGCCTTGATCCATTGTCTTGCCGCATCATCGCAAGAACAGTTCTCGTTTTGCCGAACATGCTCCAGCCCGCACCGCTCTCAGCCGCGCGGCGCTCTTCGTCAACCCGTCGTCTTCTTGGCCTTGGCGGCGCGAAGGATGTGGCGGTAGGTGCCGTCGAACACCGTGTTCGAAGCCGAGGTCCAGTGGGTGTCGGCCGACAGCGTTTGGCGGGCCTCGTGAATCCGCCTCGCCTTGAGCTCGCGTTCCGCCGCTTCCTCCTCGTCCATCTCGGCCAAGGTGAATTCCGCCTCGGCGGGCAGGACGATGATCTGCGCGAAGGGCTCTCCCGGCCTGAATATATGGGTTCGTCCTTCGGCCGGTGATTTGAAGACGATGAAGAACATCATCGGCCACCAGTTGCGCAAGAGCGCCGGCACGGCGATCGGCACCGTGTCGGTGCGGTCCGTGTAGAAGCGCGGATGCGGTTCGGTCCTGATGGCGAAGCCCTCGCCCGGGTCGAGATCGAGAAGGATTTGATAGGTGTAGAAATTATCTCCGAAATTCCTGAAGGGCGGCCACAGCACTCCGGTGTCGGGAGCGGGCCCGAAGTCTCCCGTGAGAAGGAGATGGCCGTCTCGCGTGGTGACGCTGAACTCGTTCTCATAAGGATAGAAGAGCTCGATCCCGTATTGGGCGCCCTCGGAAAAGGGCAGGCAATGCCACACATATTCATGCGAACCATCGACGCGCGGCTCGCGCTTGCCGGCCCAACCCGGGATTTCGAGCTTCGTCCGGCGCGGACGCAATCCCTCGATAAGGTGCCTGACTTTGACAATGCGCATGGAAGCTCCCTCGGAACGGCCGGTACGGATGATGGCCCGCGTGTCAGCTCGCGGAACGTCGGCAAGAGGCAACAAGAGGCAAAAAGCTTAAGGGCTTTTCACGAATTTCATCAAACTGTCACCCAGGCTGGGTACGCCGCTCATGCAGAACGTGTCGGAGTGGCCAAACGTTCACGGATATCTTGAAAGAACCTTGTGAGGCCTTTGTCGTTATCCGACATGCTGCGCGCAACAGACCTTCGGGAAGGCTCTCATGTATAAGCAGGCAGCAAGGCTCGTCCGCGCCGCGGCGATCGTGGCGACCGCGATTTGCGCAATGCCATCCTCTGGCCCAGGCAGGCGATATCACCGGCGCCGGCTCGACATTCGTCTTTCCCATCGCCGCGAAATGGGCCGAGGCTCTACAAGGCCGAGACTGGCATCGGGCTGAACTACCAGTCGATCGGCTCCGGCGGCGGGATCAAGCAGATCACCGCTCGCACCGTCGCCTTCGGCGCCTCGGACGTGCCGCTCACCGCGAAGGAGCTCGCCGCCGACGGCGATCTCATCCAATGGCCGATGGTGATGGGCGGCATCGTGCCGGTGGTGAATCTCGAGGGATTGCCCCGAATTCGCTCACCTTCGACGGCGCGACGCTCGCCAGGATCTTTCTTGGAGAGATCAAGAGCTGGGACGCGCCCGAGCTGAAGAAGCTCAATCCGGATGCCAAGCTGCCCGCGACGCCGATCCTCGTGGTGCATCGCGCCGACGGCTCCGGCACCACCTTCAACTTTACCAATTACCTTTCCAAGGTGAGCCCCGATTGGAAATCGAAGGTCGGCTCGTCGACTTCGGTCGAATGGCCGACAGGCCTCGGGGCCAAGGGCAATGAGGGCGTGGCGAACAATGTGGCGCAGACCAAGGGCGCGATCGGCTATGTCGAGACCGCCTATCGCCAAGCAGAACAAGCTGACCACGATCAAGATGATCAACAAGGACGGCAAGGCCGTCGAGGCCAATGCGCAATCGGTGCAGGCCGCCGCCGCCGACGCGGATTGGGCGAAGATCGGACGGCTTTTACCTCATCATCACCGATCAGCCGGGTCCCGCCTCCTGGCCGATCTCGGCCTCGACCTTCATCCTGATGCCGAAGGAAGTGAAGGACGCGACCGCGTCGGGCGAAGCGTTGAAATTCTTCGCCTGGGCCTACAAGAACGGCGACAAGGCGGCCGACGAGCTCGATTATGTGGCCATGCCGGCAAGCGTGAAGGATCTCGTGATGAAGAGCTGGAGCGCGATCAAGGGGCCCGACGGCAAGCCCTTTGCCGGCATGTGATGGCGGCAAGCGCACGCAGCTTTGCTAACAGACGGAGCCGGACGCAACCATTGCGTCACGGCTCCGCGCGCTTTTTCCCACGGCAAGCGGCCGGGATCATTGTAGTTTCGGGGACATATGGTCGATATCCCGATGAGTTCGGCTGAGCGTTGCAATTCGCGACACTCGCCGTCAAGCGCTTCGCGGCCCGCGATGCGCTGTTTCGCCTGATCACCCGGTCGGCCGCCTATCTGGTCCTGACGCTGCTCGCCGGCGTGATCTGGTGACCCTGATCATCGGCTCCTGGCTCGCGCTGTCGACATTCGGGGCCGGCTTCTTCACCAGCCAATCCTGGAACCCCAACCCCGACATTCTCAAATTCGGCGCGCTCGCGCCGATCTACGGCACGGTGGTCACTTCGGCGATCGCCATGCTGCTGGCCCTGCCGGTCGGACTCGGCATCGCGGTGTTCCTCACCGAGCTCTGCCCGCTTCGAGCTGCGCCGCGCGATCGGCACCGCGATCGAGCTTCTCGCCGGCGTCCCGAGCATCATCTACGGCATGTGGGGGTTGTTCGTCCTCGCCCCGGTGCTGCAAAATTTCGAGAACAATCTATCTCGTCCCGACGCTCGCCCATGTGCCGGTGCTGTCGACGCTCTTCGCAGGGCCCTCCTACGGCCAGGGCGTGCTGACGGCGGGCATCATCCTCGCGATCATGGTCTTGCCCTTCATCGCGGCCGTGTCGCGCGACGTCTTCGAGACGGTGCCGCCGGTGCTCAAGGAAGCGGCTTATGGGCTCGGCTGCGACGACGCGCGAGGTGGTGCGCAAGGTGGTGCTGCCCTATAGCCGTGTCGGCGTCCTCGGCGGCGCCATGCTGGCACTCGGCCGCGCGCTCGGCGAGACGATGGCGGTGACCTTCGTCATCGGCAACGATCCGAAGGTGCGAGCCTCGCTCCTGGCGCCGGGAACGACCATCTCGTCGAGCATCGCCAACGAATTCGCCGAAGCCAAGGATGCCATGCATTCCTCGGCGCTGGTTGCGCTCGGCCTCGTTCTTTTCGTGATCACTCTCGTCGTCCTCACCGCGGCGCGGCTCATGCTGCTGCGCATGAACAGGCGCGCGGGAGTCTGAGCATGCCGCTCGAAAAGGCGCGAAGCGCGATGTCCCTGCCCGCTCGCCGCAAGTCGGCCAACGCGGTCTTTCAGGGGCTGTGCTATGCCGCGACCGCGGTCGGACTGAGCGCGCTGTGCCTCATCCTCGGCTCGCTGCTCTATCATGGCGTTGGTGGTCTCGCCTGCGTGTCTTCACCGAGATCACGCCGGGCCCGGGCTCCGAGGGTGGCTTGCTCAACGCGATCGTCGGCAGCCTGATCATGACGTTTCTCGGGCGTCCTCGTCGGCACGCCGATCGGCGTTCTCGCCGGCACCTTCATGGCCGAATACGGCCGCTATGAGCGCGTCACGCCGGTCGTGCGCTTCATCAACGACATCCTGCTCAGCGCGCCTTCGATCATCATCGGCCTGTTCGTCTACGAGCTGGTCGTGGTCCCGATGGGCGGCTTCTCGGCGCTCGCGGGCGGCGTGGCTCTCGCCGTCATCGTCGTGCCGGTGGTGGTGCGCACCACCGAGGACATGCTGCTGCTCGTGCCCAACCAGCTGCGCGAGGCCGCCGCCTCGATCGGCGCGCCACGTTCGGTGATCATCCGCTCGGTGTGCTACAAGGCCGCGCAGGCCGGGATCGTGACCGGCATCCTGCTCGCGATCGCGCGCGTGAGCGGGGAGACGGCGCCGCTTCTGTTCACGGCGCTCGGACAACCTCAATTTCAGCCTCGACCTCACCAGCCCGATGGCGAGCCTGCCGCTCACCATCAATCAATTCGCATCGAGCGCCTATCCGGAGTGGCAGTCGCTCGCCTGGACGGGTGCCTTGATCATCACGGTCGCGGTCTTGCTGCTCAGCATCATCGCGCGCGTGCTCGTGTCGAAGAGGAGCGGCCCATGAGCGTTTCGGCGAGTTCCGCGCCCATGCTTACCGTCATCGCGCCGAGCGGCGCGGCTCGCTCCAGGCGGCGCCCGCCGCCTCCGACACGCGACAAGATCAGGATCGAGAATCTCAATTTCTTCTACGGGCAGAACCAGGGCGCTCAAGGACATCTGCCTCTCGCTGCGCGAAAACGAGGTCACGGCCTTCATCGGCCCGTCGGGTTGCGGGAAATCGACGCTTGCTGCGGGTCTTGAACCGAATTTACGAGCTCTATCCCAATCAGCGAGCCGAAGGCACCGTGCTGCTCGATGGCGAGAACATCCTCGACCCGCAGCCAGGATCGCAACGTGCTGCGTGCCAGGATCGGCATGGTGTTTCAGAAGCCGACGCCGTTCCCGATGACCATCTACGAGAATATCGCCTTCGGCGTGCGGCTCTACGAGAGCCTGCCGCGCTCGGAGATGGACGGGCGCGTCGAGCACGCGCTGCGCGGAGCGGCGCTGTGGAACGAGGTGAAGGACAAGCTCAACGCCAGCGGCACCAGCCTGTCGGGCGGGCAGCAGCAGAGATTGTGCATTGCCCGCACGGTCGCGGTGAAGCCCGAGGTGATCTTGTTCGACGAGCCCTGCTCGGCGCTCGACCCGATCTCGACCTCGAAGATCGAGGAGCTGATCGACGAGCTTTCTTCGAGCTACACGATCGCCATCGTCACCCACAACATGCAGCAGGCGGCGCGCGTGTCGCAACACACGGCCTTCATGTATCTGGGCGAGCTCGTCGAGTTCGGCGAGACGCAGATGATCTTCACCGCGCCGAAACAGAGGCAGACCGAGGAATACATCACCGGCCGCTTCGGCTGAGCGGGAAATTCCGGCGAAAACTTTCGCGTAAGAATCTCGTCACCGGGTCCGCGCTTTGCGGGACCTGCGGCGCGCACCTCAAGATGCGAGCAAGATCAGCTTCGCTACGCGATCATGCTCGGGACAGGCCCCGGCGCGCGATCGTCTTGGAATGGCCGATCACGCGCCGAGCGCGAAGGTCATCGGTGTATCGGTCGCTTCAGCTCACAAAAGAGCCTTGCCGCTCCGTCTCCTCGATATGCGTCGGCTCCTGCGCCGTCTTCGCCGGGTGTGCGGAAGCCGGAAGCTGCAGGACGGTTGCGTGTTGCCCCTTGGACAATTGGGTCACCAACACGCTGCGGCCGCTCGGAAACTCGAGCGCGTCGTGATGCGTGTGGGGCTTGTCCATGTCGACCTGACGGAAGCGCGCCACTTTCTCGCGGAGCTTGCGCGGGAACAGGCCGAAGGTGTCGTCGCACTCGACATCCCTCTCGAACGCGATCTCGGTGCCCGGAAGCAGGCACACCGCCACGTCGGGTTGCGCCGGCCGCGGCAAAGCCGCGAGTGGACGAGTTGCTGAAGCTGGTGCTCACCAGCTTGTCACCCACCACGGCCGGTCTCGATGCGATGTGTTGCAGGCTGTAGTCGCACATTGAAGGTCTCCTCTTGATGAAGGTCTCCTCGCTGTGAAGGTCTCCGCTCTGCGAAGGGACAGGGTGGTCGTCCTTCACAGTCAGTGCAGCAGAACATGGTGGCGATCTTATGTTGGTCAACAAGGCGTGACGAAAACACCTAGAAATAACGGCGCGACGCTACGCTGCTGCAAGGCGCGATCCGCAATTCTGCGCAGACATAGAACCAGATCCTGCACTCCAGGACTTGGACTGCCAGGATCTTGGAATTCGCCATGATCTTTGCCGCAATCGATAGCGCGGAGGTGAGCCACGTTCGCTACGAGTGCTCGCGACACGCGCGAGTGCTCGCGCTTGCCGATCGTGGAGGCCATATGCGGCGATTGCTCGCGGCCCTCGGACCGTGGCCGGTCTTCCGGAACCGCTCGCCGCGGGCAAAACCTTCCAGGCAGGCACCGCAATCGCGCGGTCGATCGATGCGGGCTTTGTTGCGCAACGCCGCGCTTCAGGGCCTGGACAACCCTGGGCCGTCGAGAGGAGCATCCGCGGCCTGTTTCGCTCCGGCGTCGCGTCCCGCCACGGCCCAATAGATGAAGCCCGACAGCGCGCCGCAGAGGAACAACAGCAGCGCGAGCCGGGCCTCGTCGGCCTGGGTCTGCGCGCTGCGGGTCGCGGCATCACGAATGGCGGCGCTGCCGGCTGCTCTCGCGCCACGCGCGAGCCAGGGGATCGCGGCGGTCAGCACGGCGGGCGCCGCGATATACCAGACGTAGGATCGAAGGCGCGCGGTCTCGCCGACGAGCGCCGTGAGCAGCACGGGCGCAACGACGATCGCAAGCGTGGCCCTCCAGATGAGCACGAAATAAGAGTTCGGCGGCTCACCTTGGATCGCGTCGGCGCGCACCGCGAGGAGAAAGAGCCAGCCCAGGCCGTCGAGCACCCTGCGGCCGGCGGGCTCGGCGAGGCCACCGATCAACAGGAAGATGAAGCCGGCCGTGATGGCAAGGATGAGGCCGGTCGGGATGAGGATCAGTCGGCGCACGAACATGGCGTTACCAGGAGCGTTCTCAGTCGATCACAACCCGGCCGGACCGGCACGGTGCTCGCGCCATCATGCCGCGCCTTGAGGTCGGCGTGAAGCGGGTCTCCCGGGTCAGTCGAATTGGAACATATAAGCCGTTTGCACGGGGCTCGAGCGCGTAATTCCTCTCCGGCGGGAAAGCGTGTATCGGCACCGGCGGACGTTTTCGCGAGAACGGGTTCAGCGCTTCGGTAATCTCGAGTCGCGGAAAGTGAATGATTTCGGCGCGTACTTCGCGTATGATAGCAAGCAATCTGCAAGCTTGCGGGCGTAAACAACGATCCGGCGCTTGGGGGCGGATCCGATCAAGGCGTTCATGATGGGGCGTAAATATTTCGGCACCGATGGTATTCGCGGCAAGGCGAACACGATCATCACGCCGGAGCTCGCGTTGAGGGTCGGCCAGGCGGCAGGCCTCGTGTTCCAGCGTGGCGAATACCGCCACCGCGTGGTGATCGGCAAGGACACGCGCCTTTCCGGCTACATGATCGAGAACGCCATGGTGGCGGGCTTTACCTCGGTCGGGCTCGACGTGCTCCTGCTCGGCCCGATGCCGACGCCCGCCGTCGCCATGCTGACGCGCTCCATGCGCTGCGACCTCGGCGTCATGATCTCCGCCTCCCACAACGGCTTCGAGGACAACGGCATCAAGCTTTTCGGTCCCGACGGCTACAAGCTTTCCGACGAGATCGAGACCCAGATCGGCGCGCTCCTCGACCAGGACATCGCGCCACGCCTTTCCGGGGCACGCGATCTCGGCAGAGCCAAGCGGATCGAAAGCGTGCACGCGCGCTATATCGAATTCGCCAAGCGCACCTTGCCGCGCGGCTTGAGCCTCGACGGCATGCGCGTCGTCGTCGATTGCGCCCATGGCGCGGCCTACAAGGTGGCGCCGGAAGCGCTGTGGGAGCTGGGCGCCGAGGTCATCAGCATCGGGGTCGATCCTGACGGCTTCAACATCAACAAGGAATGCGGCTCGACGGAGCCGCAGGCGCTGATCAGCAAGGTCAAGGAGATGCGCGCCGATGTCGGCATCGCGCTCGATGGGGACGCGGATCGCGTGCTCATCGTCGACGAGCGCGGCCATCTCGTCGATGGCGACCAGCTCATGGGGGTGGTCGCCACGCGCTGGCGCGACGACAAGCTCCTGTCGCAGCCGGGGATCGTGGCGACGGTCATGTCCAATCTCGGTCTCGAGCGCTATCTCGGAGGGATCGGCCTGTCGCTGGCGCGCACCGCGGTCGGGGATCGCTACGTGCTCGAACATATGCGCGAGCACGGCTATAACCTCGGCGGCGAGCAATCCGGCCACATCATCATGTCGGATTACACCACGACGGGCGACGGCCTCGTTGCGGCATTGCAGCTTCTCGCGGTGGTCAAGCGCACCGAGCGGCCCGTAAGCGAGGTCTGCCATTGCTTCGAGCCGCTGCCGCAGATTCTCAAGAACGTGCGCTACAAGATGGGCGAGCCGCTCACGGCCCAGAACGTGGTGACGGCGATCGAGAGCGGGCGCGGCCGCCTCGGCAACCAGGGCCGCCTGGTCATCCGCCCATCCGGTACCGAGCCGGTGATTCGCGTGATGGGCGAAGGCGATGACCGCGACCTCGTCGAGCGGGTGGTCAACGACATCGTCGAGGCGTTGACGCAAGCCGCGTAAGGTCTTTGCCGCGTAAGGTCTTGCCGCGTAAAGTCTTGCCGCCGGCAAAGGCGAGATACCCTTCCTCGTGAACAAAACGGTCGGCGTGCCGCTCGCCGCGGCGGGCTTGCGAGCCGAGCCTGCCTGCACTTAGGGTCCGTCCGCAAATCGCGTAACGTTGAAGTTCACCATCCCGATGGTGATCCGTGCAAACCGAAAAGTATAAGCAAGACGAAATTATTGAACAATCGTTTGAATGACGTTCAACTGACCGACGAACATGAACCTAATACAAAAGACAACGTATTATCTGGTCGAATATTAACCTGAAATTCAGGTTACCAGTTAGGGTTAATTCCTCCTTAAATATTCATCGCTACTCGTCCCGGGCACGAAATTCGATAGGCGCCCGAGCGCGCGAGCTCGGCATGAGGGAAGGGCGGTGGCAATGGGGTTGCTGAAGCATGTCGCGGCGGCGAGCCTCATCGTGCTTGGTGGTGTTGCCGCCGAGGCGGCCAATCTACCTCCCTTGCCCGAGGCACCTTCGCTGCCCCCCGCCGAGCTTTGCCGGCAATTGGTACATCCGAGGCGACGTCGGGATCGCTTCCTATTCGACCGGCCGATGGACGCAACCCGTTACCGGATTGAGCCCCGGCGATCAGCTTCTCTCGGCAGGTTTCATCTCGAAGTCGATCCAAGGACCGGCCTTGATCGGTGCCGGCTTCGGCTACCAGCTCAACCAATGGCTGCGGGCGGACGTCACCGCCGAATACCGGACCGCCGTCGGCTTGCGCGGCGTCTTCCAGGAGACGACGTTCAATCCCTTGCGCTCCGCTCGCCCTCCTGAGGCAGAACGAATATCCGGGCACGCTGCAATCGAGCGTGGTGTTGGCCAATGCCTATGCGGATCTCGGCACCTGGTATGGACTCACGCCCTATGCAGGCGTGGGTGTCGGTCTTGCGCGACACGACCTCGGCGGCTTTGCCGATTCCGGCATCGTCCAAACAGGCACGGCCTTCAATTCGAACAACGCGCCGAACGGTCCCTTGACGCCGGTCGCCTTCAGCCGGGTCGCGGACAAGACCAGGATAAATCTCGCCTGGGCTCTGATGGCCGGGCTTTCCTACGACATCACCTCCAATATCAAGCTCGAGCTCGGCTATCGCTACATGAATCTCGGCGATATCCGATCGGGCCCGATCGATTGCGTTTGCGGGCAGACCTTCCCGGGATTCAAGATCAGGAACCTGGCCTCGAACGAATTGCTGATCGGCATGCGTTGGCTGTTCGGCGAAACCGGCCCCGTGGCGCTCGCGGCGCCCGCCTATACGCCGCCCTTTGTCCCGCAGCCCCCGATCATTCGCAAATACTGATCGACCTGAACACGGTTCGAGGGGACGCCGAAGTCTTCGCAACGCCTTTTTTTGAGCCGAGATGCTAACAAATGTTGGTATTTAAAGCCTCATTAACGTTAATGGACAATGATCGCTTCGATAGCAGCGCATGGCGCCTTGCGTGCGCCGAGCAATCGAGGACCGATCTTGATGACCCGCACGCTCCTTCTTCTTTCGGCTCTGCTCACCGCTTTCCACCTGGAGGGCGCGGCGGCGGCCGACCTCGACATGATTCCCGCCCCGGTCATTCCGCAAACCGAGAACGCGACCTATTTGGGAAGCGGATGGTATATCCGCGGCGATATCGGCTACTCGCGCCCGCAAGGGCCGAGCGGCAGCTACAACGGAGCGCCGTTCGAGCATTTGCGCGTGACCGGCTCCCCCGTTCTCGGCGGCGGTGTCGGCTACAAGATCAGCAATTGGTTCCGCACCGATGTCACGGCGGACTACCTCTTCTCGGGCAATGTTCAGGCGAGCTATGTGGTGCCGAATTGTTGCCTGGCGATCGACAAGACCAGGCTCGGCGGCTGGACGCTCCTCGCCAACGGCTATGTCGATCTCGGCACCTGGTCCGCCATCACGCCTTACGTGGGCGGCGGCGTCGGCTATGCCTTCACCGAAGTCTCGAAGATCGTGAACGAGGAATTCGTGCAGACGGTCACGGGCTCCTTCGTGCCTCTGACCGATCCGACGACCGGCCTGCCGGTGTTCAACGCCTTCCAAGCCCATACCACCGGCCGCTTTGCCTGGGCGCTGATGGCGGGGGCGGCCATCGACGTCGCGCCGAGCGTGAAGCTCGATTTCGGCTATCGCTATCTCGACATCTCCGATGCACGTTTCGCCACCGACAATCTGGGCATCGCGCCGAGACTGAAATCGCTCGCCTCGCACCAATTCCGCCTCGGCCTTCGCTACATGTTCGACGAATGAGGCTGTCCTTTTAGGGGAACGGATCACGGTCCGTCCGGCGACGAGGATCGTTCATAAGATGATCGGCGGCCTCACCGCGAAAAAACCAAGCTCGCCGCATTGGAAGCATGGCCTTGCGTCCCTTTTGCGCACGGCGGCGATCGAACCAAATAGGCTAAGGCTAGGTGACCCCCACGCCGCCGCTCTTGGGGCAGCCTTTTGTTGACAATTGTTGACAGTACCTATTGCTAGGGCACCGATGGCTAGGCCCCGGCACCTCAACAAGGAAATCGAGGAGGCGGTACAATATGCGGGAAGCAAAAGGCTGGAGGGTAGTGATATCGAACGGCCATGCTTTGGGGGCGCTTATTCTGTCCCTTAAGCAACAGGGATGGTTGTATAATTTCAGTGTGGTCAACGCCTAGAAATCCGCAAAATCATGCAAGTCAGATTGTGAAGGCGGTCGATCGTTGTCCACAGTGCCATCCGGGAGGTGGACCATGAGAACTCATAGTTTCACCATTATCGCGTCTGGTGTCGACATGCTGGACGATGTGGTCATGGACCGTTTTTTTGAGGCTGGATGCGACGACGCCACAGTTAGTTTCCAAAAGGGCCTGGTCGTGCTCGAGTTTCAGCGCGAGGCCAAGACGCGATTGTCGGCTCTTGTCTCAGCCATAATCGCTGTCGGCAAAGCCGGCGCAGAAGTTGAACGCATCGAACCGGACTATCTCGTAAGCTCCTCGGAAATTGCGAGGAGAGCTGGATTGGTCCGCGCCACCGTGTCGCTCTATTCCGAAGGGAAGCGGGGCGCAGGGTTTCCGCCACCGGTTGCAAGGGTGACGTCCGATAGCCCGCTGTGGGATTGGGTTGAAGTATCCTCCTGGATGTATCGCCAAGGCAAAATATCTTCGCTTCAAACCGTGGTGGAGGCCAGGATGGTGCGGGATCTCAATAGAGAAATTCTCATGATGAGAGATCGCCCGCACCGAGCTTTGGAAAACGCAGTGAAGGCGTCTTCGAAAAAGAGGCTCACCGCGGCTTAGCGCGGCTGCGCTTAGCGGAATCGGTGCAGCCATTTATCTCTTTGTTTTGACGCATGATCTTATGGCAGAGACGCGGGACGCCAAGGGGGTCAGGTGAGCCCGTGCTCCTTCATGAGCTTGTAGGTGATCGCGTCGACGAGCGCCTGGAAGGAGGCATCGACGAGATTTCCAGAGACGCCGACGGTGGTCCAACGATCGCCGCGCTTGTCGCCGAATTCGATCAGCACGCGCGTGACGGCGTCCGAGCCGCCCTGGAAGATGCGCACCTTGTAGTCGAGGAGCTCGAGATCGTCGATGAGCGATTGGTAGACGCCGAGATCCTTGCGTAGCGCGAGGTCGAGCGCGTTGAAAGGCCCGTTGCCTTCCGCCGCCGAGATGAGGGTCTCGTCCGCGACGCGCACCCGCACGATCGCCTCCGAGAAGGTCACGAGCTCGCCCATCGCGTTGTGCCGCCGCTCGACGCTCACCGAGAAACGCTCGACCGTGAAGAACTCGCGCGCCTCACCCAGCACGCGCTTGGCGAGCAGGAAAAAAGACGCGTCGGCGCCTTCGAACGCATAGCCCTCGGCCTCCTTGTCCTTGATCTCGTCGAGCAGCCGGCCGAGGCGAGGGTCGCTCTTGTCGAGCTTGATGCCGACACGGTCGAGCTCGGCGAGCACATTCGACTTGCCGGCCTGATCGGAAACCAGCACGCGGCGCCGATTGCCGACGCTTTCGGGCATCACATGCTCATAAGTGCGTGGGTCCTTCAGGACGGCGGAAGCGTGGATGCCGGCCTTGGTGGCGAAGGCGGAAGCGCCCACGAAGGGCGCGTGCCGATTCGGCGCGCGGTTCAAGATTTCGTCGAGCGCCCGCGAGACATGCGTGAGCTCGCCCAACCCCTCTTCGTCGATGCCGATGTCGAAACGGCCGGCGAAGGCGGGCTTCAACTTCAAGGCGCCGATCAAGGTCACGAGATTGGCGTTGCCGCAGCGCTCGCCGAGGCCGTTCAGCGTGCCCTGGATCTGGCGCGCGCCGGCCTCGACCGCCGCGAGCGAATTCGCGACCGCGCAGCCGCAATCGTCATGGGCGTGAATGCCGAGGCGATCGCCGGGAACGACCTTCGCGGTCTCGGCGACGATGCGCCGCACCTCGTCGGGCAAGGTGCCGCCGTTCGTGTCGCACAGCACGATCCAGCGTGCGCCCGCGTCATGCGCCGTCTTGGCACAAGCGAGAGCGTATTGGGGGTTCTCCTTGTAGCCGTCGAAGTAATGCTCGCAATCGACGATCGCCTCGCGGCCCTTCGCGACGATCACGCCGACGCTCTCCGAGATGGCGGCGAGATTATCCTCGAGCGTGGTCTCGAGCGCCACCCGCACCTGGTAGTCGGAAGCCTTGGCGACGAGCACGATGGCGTCGGCGGCACTGTCGAGGAGAGAGGCGAGGCCCGGATCATTCGCCGCCGAACGGCCCGAGCGCCGCGTCATGCCGAAGGCGGCAAAACGCGCCGTTCTTGTGCGTTTTTCCTTGAAGAACTCCGTGTCCTGCGGATTGGCGCCGGGATAGCCGCCTTCGACATAGGCGACGCCGAGCCTGTCGAGCATGGCCGCCACCTGGCGCTTGTCCTCGAGCGAAAAATCGACGCCCGTCATCTGCGCGCCGTCGCGCAGCGTCGTGTCGAAGAGATGCAAGCGTTGGCGAGAGGTCACGCGGCGATCCGATCCGCTCAACGGACGGTGAGAAGGGAAGAATAGCTTGGGAAGTAGTAGACCGCGGCCGCGAGCACGAGCAGCACCAGAACCCAGAAGATCAAGGTGGCCACGCCCGACCGACGCGGCTTGTCGCTCGCCATCCGGTCGCTCGAAGACTTGTCGCTCAAGGACCTGTCGCTTGCGGATCGGGCGAAGGCGGATCTGGCGGGGGCGCCTTGCGCCTCGACCGGCAAGGAGGAGCGCAGCGAGTTGGCCCTCACCGCCGCGACGCTCTGAGGTGATTCCGGCATCGCCGCCGCAGCGCTCGCGCTCTTCTCGGCGGCCGCGATCCTGCGGCCGATGAGCTCATCCGCCAGCCGGCGATAGGTCGTGAGCCGGCGCTGGGTGCGCTCGCCCAGAATATAGGATTCGATCTCGTCCTCGGTCGGCTCGCGGCCATGGGTCTTGATGAAAGCGGCGAGCCAATCGCGCTTGCTCATCTTGTAAAGCGCATAACCGACGAGCCCGGCGAGGTCCTCTTCGCCTTGCACGAGCTCGGTGAACATCGGGTTGCGTGGCGTCGCGGCGGAGCCCGTCGACGCGGCCGCGGGCCGCTCGGGGATCGCCGGAGCAGGAGCTTTGTCGGGCGCGGCGCCGGTCTCGCCCGCGCCGGCAACGCCGTTCGGATCATCCTGCGCTTTCGGCTGAACGTCCGGCATGGGATGTCCTCGCAAATTCGCTTGAATGCCCCGCCGAGGCCTTGACCCTAGGCCCGCACCCCTTTTTCATACGCCAACCCCGCGAATCAGCCAATAGCGGGCGCCGAGCGCTCGAGGTCCGATGGCTCCGACCCGCCACTTCGAAAAGGCGATGCTGCGGCAGGGCCACCAGCTCGTGGCCGGCGTCGACGAGGTGGGGCGGGGCCCTCTTGCCGGGCCCGTGGTCGCCGCCGCGGTCGTCTTCGACACGCGCCGCGTGCCCAAAGGCATCGACGATTCGAAGGCACTCACGCCCGAGCAGCGATCCGCTCTGTTCGAGGAGATCCTCGGCTGCGCCGAGGTCGGGATCGCGGTCGTGAGCGCCGCCGAGATCGACCGGATCAACATTCGTCAGGCGAGCTTGCTCGCCATGCGTCGGGCGATCTTCGGACTTCCGCGTCGCCCCTGCGTCGCCTTGGTCGACGGCAATGATTTGCCTGTGCTCTCCTGCGTGGGGCGCGCCATCATCGGGGGAGACGCGCTTTCGCTCTCGATCGCCGCCGCCTCGATCGTGGCGAAGGTCTTTCGCGACGGCCTCATGCGGCGCCTCGAAGCAAGTCATCCCGGCTATGGCTTCGCGGCGCATAAGGGATACAGCACGAAGACGCATCTCGACGCGCTCGCACGCCTCGGGCCTTCGCCGGTGCATCGCCTGAGCTTCACGCCGGTGCGGCTCGCCGCCGGCGCCTGAGCCGATCGGCCCGCCTGCGCGCCGGCCGGGCGCGCCATGGCCACTCTCGCGAAGCCTCGCGGCTCACGCATCTCAAATCGGGACAAGACGCGCGGTCGCGCCTCAACCTCGCCTTTACCGCGATCAGGCAAGGTGCGTCGCGTAGGTCGCGTAACGGTTGCTTGGCATGTGTGCAATGCGTACCAGGCGCGCCGACCCCACATCCCGGAACAGGGTATGGCGTACCGGGATGGGCGCGTCGGCGGCGCTGGATTTGTGTTCCGAGCAACTGCTCGACCACATCAGGATCGGCGATTGCGTCGCGGAGCTCGCGAAGCTGCCGCCGTCGAGCGTCGATCTCGTCTTCGCCGATCCTCCCTACAATCTGCAGCTCGCCGGAAGCTTGTCGCGCCCCGATCAGAGTGTCGTCGACGCGGTCGACGAGGATTGGGACCGGTTCACCTCCTTTGCCGAATATGACGCGTTCACGCGTGCCTGGCTCAACGAGGTTCGCCGCGTGATGAAGCCGAACGCCACCTTGTGGGTGATCGGTTCCTATCACAACATTTTCCGCGTCGGCGCCATGCTGCAGGATCTCGGCTTCTGGGTGCTGAACGACATCGTCTGGCGCAAGGCGAATCCGATGCCGAATTTCCGCGGCCGGCGCTTCACCAATGCGCATGAAACCTTGATCTGGGCTTCGAGAACGCCGCAGGCCAAGGGCTACACCTTCCACTACGAAGGGCTGAAGGCCGGCAATGACGACACGCAGGCGCGCTCGGATTGGCTGTTTCCCATCTGCTCGGGCGAGGAGCGGCTCAAGGACGAAGGGGGCCGCAAGGCGCATCCCACGCAGAAGCCGGAGGCCCTGCTGCGCCGCATCATCCTCGCCTCCTCCAATCCGGGCGACGTGATCCTCGATCCCTTCTTCGGATCGGGCACGACGGGTGCCGCCGCGAAAGCGCTGGGGCGGCGCTTCATCGGAATCGAACGGGACCAGGGCTACGCGGCGATCGCGCATCGCAGGATCGCGGCGGTCACGCCCTTGCCGCCGGGCACGGTCGCGCCTTTGCCGGGCAAGCGCAGCGAGCCGCGCATTCCGTTTCTGAGCGTCGTCGAGCGCGGCTTCGTCATGCCGGGCGCTTTGGTGACGGATGGGCGCGGCGGACGCAGCGCCCTCGTGCGGGCCGACGGCACGCTCTCGCTCGGCCCCGCGATCGGCTCGATCCACAAGATCGGCGCGCTGGCGCAAGGCTTGCCGGCCTGCAACGGCTGGATCTTCTGGCACTATGAGGAGGAGGGGCGCCGCTTGCCGATCGACAGGCTTCGCGACAGGCTGAGGCGCGAGTTCGCCGAGGCCGCCTGACGCCCCGGAGCGTGATCCGCAAGAACAGGAATTCCTTTTGCGATCAGATCAGGCATCAAAACGATGGCTCAAGAGCAGGTCGCCGGTTCCAGCTGAACGCATCAGGCCATAGCTCAATCCATCAGGGCCGGTCCGGCAAGGCGCCGGCATGCGCGAGCACCTTGATCATCAAAGTCGGAAAAGCCGAGGTCGCGATCTGGTCCGGCGGCAGGAAACGGCAATCCTTCGGCGCGCGCGCCTTCGTGCCCACGCTCGCGGCGAAGACCGAGAGCTCGAGCGGAAAATGAGTGAAGACATGCCGCACATGGCCCGCTAGGCGCCGCCACGCGGGGTCAGGCTCGCCCGCAAGGCGCGGGGCGCAAGACAGGGCGGCGTGTTCGTCGAAATCGGTCGACCATTCGCTACCGGGCACTTCCGTCATGCCCCCGAGCAGACCCTGTTCCTTGCGCCTGCGCACGAGAACCGCCCCGTCCGGGCGCAGCACGACGAAGGCCGCGCCGCGCCGGAGCCTGCCTTCACGCTTGGCGCTCTTGATTGGAAATCTCTCCTGATCGGCATGCGCATGCGCAAGGCATGCACCTCGCCAGGGGCAGAGCAGGCATTGCGGTTGGCGCGGCCTGCAGATCGTCGCGCCCAGATCCATCAGCGCTTGCGCGAAATCCCCCGGGCGGGCCGCTGGCGCAAGGCCTTGGGCAAGCTTGCGGAACGCGGGCTTCGCGCGCGGCAGGGCGTCCTCGACGCGATAGAGCCGCGCGAGCACACGCTCGACATTTCCGTCGACCGGAACGGTCGTCTCCTCGAAGGCGATGCAAGCGATCGCGGCCGCCGTATAGGGGCCGATGCCCGGCAAGGTCGCAAGCTCCGCTTCGCTGCGCGGCAGCTCGCCGTCATGCCTCTCGACAACGGTCTTGGCGCAGGCATGCAGCTTGCGCGCGCGGCTGTAGTAGCCGAGCCCCGCCCACATCGCGAGCACGTCCTCGAGCGGCGCCTCGGCAAGTGCCCGGACGGTCGGAAACCGCGCCGTGAAGCGCTCGAAATACCGGGCGACGGTCGTGACGGTCGTCTGCTGCAGCATGATCTCCGAAAGCCACACGCGGTAGGGGTCCATGCGCTCGCCACGCACCGCGCGCCAGGGGAGTGCCCGGCGATGCCGGTCGTACCAGGCGAGGAGATCGGCTGGGTCGGGGCCGCGCGCGGCGGCGCGGCGCCCCGCCGGAGCTGCTCCCAAGGCTTCGTCGATGCTCACTCGGCGGTCTCGCGCCGGGCCTCGTCGAAGAGACGCATCGAGGCCGCTTCGATCCGCGTCCGAAGCTCGGCCAGAAAGGCCTTCGGACGCATGCCGGGCCCGATGGGGTCGAGGATCTCGACCTTGATGGTGCCCGGCCGTCGAATGAGCGCCCGCCTCGACCAATAGGCTCCCGAGTTGAGAGCGATCGGCACGCAGGTCGCCCCCGTGGCCGCGTAAAGATGGGCGACGCCGGATTTGTAATCGGGAGCCGCACCGGCCGGACGCCTCGTTCCTTCCGGAAAGATGATGAGCTGGCGCCCCGCCGCGATCGCCTCCCTCGCTCTTTCACTCATGATGGCCAGGGCCTCGCGTCCCGTTTGCCCGCGCCGCACCGGAATCATGGCGCCCTTGATCAGGTACCAGCCAAAGAAGGGGATGAACATCAGCTCACGCTTGAGGATGAAGACCGGGTCCTTCAAGATGATGAAAAGAGCGAAGGTCTCCCAGGTCGATTGATGCTTCGCTGCGATGATGCAACCCGCTCGGGGCAGCTTGTCGAGGCCTGCCCAATGCACATCCGTGCCGACGATCTTCTTCAGCAGCCAGACGGAAGATACCCCCCAGAGCCGAGCCACGCCCATGAAATAGCGACGCGGCAACACGAGCGTCGGAATGGCGATGGCGAGCCATGCGAGGAGATTGAGATAGAAGGCGACGTTGTAGAGCGCCGATCTGATGGTGAGCATGGACAAAGAGTTCCGGGATCGACGCTTCGCACGCTGGGTCGCCGTGACCGGCCTCGGACCGGTGCCGAGGAAGGGACCGATCATCCCACTCATCTTGTGCGCGGCCCCGACCGATCAAGCGTAGCGCCACCATGAAGCGATAGCGAGTTGGCCCATCATTAAGGCCATGGTATTGGCCGGGCAAGCGCTGGCAACGGAGTGCCGCCTTCGAGGAGCGATCCAAAAACCTAAGGCGCGATCCGCTGACGAAGTTTCGAGCCGAGCTCAAGATGATGAAAGCGGGCGTCGAGCGGCGGGCGGAGGGGCTGTCGGTTTCGATGCGGGCGCGTCTCACCCGAGGACAAGCGACGGCGCCGCCAACTCTTGCGTGCCGCGCGCGCTCAATAAAGGCTACCCTTGAGCCTCGCGGGCGCCTCGCGATCGTAAGCGGCCGCATCGACGCTGTTCGCGCTGAGCGCTGCCATCATCTCGCCCATGCTCGGCAGATCGGAGCGCTCGAGGTCGAGGCGCCTCTCCCACAGCTTCGATCGCATGAACGCCTTGGCGCAATGCACATAGGCGGCCTCGACCGTCACCAGGATGACGCTGCGCGGCGCCTTTCCCTCGACCGCGAAAGAGGCGAGGAGCTCGGCATCGGTCGAGATCGCCGCCCGGCCGTTGACGCGCAAGGTCTCGCTGCGGCGAGGCACGATGAACAAAAGCGCGATGCGCGGGTCAATGACGAGATTGCGCAGCGTGTCGATCCTGTTGTTGCCGAGCCTGTCGGGAAGGGCGAGCGTCTTTTCGTCGAGGACGCGCACGAATCCAGGCGCATCGCCCTTCGGGGAGCAGTCGAGCCCATTTGGGCCCGCCGACGCCAGGATGACGAAGGGCGAGGCTTCCACGAAAGCACGGTAATGCGCGTTGAGGAAGGCGATCTCCTTGAAGACGGCGCCGCCCTTCGGACGGCCGTAGACGCGCTCCAATTCCTCGATGCTACGCAGGATGGTCATGGCCGCCTCGCCTCGATTTGCCGCGAAGGTTTCGCCTTCAGAGATTCCCGGAGGTCTCGGTCGAGAAGGACAGCCGCGTCCTGACTTCCGAGACGAGATATTTGGTGTATTCGAACATGATGAGCCGCACCGTCCGTTCGTCCGCCCACCAGCTGTCGAGGTCGAGGCCGGGCGCGAGCACCGGATCGGGAATGAGCTGGACGCCGGGCAAGGCGCTCCTCAATTCATTGAGCGCGCGCGGCATGTGATAGGCGCCCGTCACCACGATGAGCGAACGATATTCATGTGCCTTGACCCAGCGCGCGATCTCCGTCGCATTGCCGACGGTGTTACGCGCCCGCCGGTCGATGTCGATGCAGCATCTGAACACCGCTTCATTCTGATCGACGGCCTCAGCGATCGCTTTCGCCGAGGTGTGGTCGTTGACACCGCTGATCAGAAGGCGTCGTCCCTGACCGGCGGCGATCAGGTCGACCGCCTTGGCGACGCGGTTTTCACCTCCCGTGAGCACGACGACGGCATCGGCGGTCAGGTTCGAGGGTTTCGGGCGCGGCAGCGCTTCGGCGAAGCGCACCAGCCCCGCTCCGAACAGCGCGACCGCGACGATGCAGAAGACGCTGAGCGCCCGCCCCGCACGGCGACTCCAACGCAAACGCGTCCCAGGGGGCGAAGCCTTTTCCGACACGCCCTGCGGTCGGCGCGCCGGCGGAGCTTCGCTCACGTAAATCCGCGGCTCATTCAACGACATCGCCTCTCATGGCCGCACGTCGCGGGGAGAAGGGACAAAGTCAAGCGAATTCCTTCACGACAGGTTAATCTCGCGAGCGCCCGGCGCCAACAGTAAAAGCACGAGCATCTTGTCCGAACGCTCGAACGCGAAACTTTCCAGTCGCGCGCCGTGCAAGCTCTTCTCTTTCGGAGGCAGAACTCCCGCAGCGCGTTTCATAATCTTCGACAAGACAAACATCATGTCGAAAAGATGAAGCAGGCGGCGGCCTCCCCTGCAAGGCAATCCCGCCTGTTCGCTTTCCCGGCGTCGCACGCGAAGGAAGCGAGAATACGCCGAGAAGCCGATGCCTCAGGTCGGGAGCTCCCACCTCCGCTCTTTCCCGCGAAAGCGGGAACCTAGACTTCCCTGCAAGCCCGATCCCGCAGGAAGGCCTGGGTGCCCGCCTTCGCGGGCATGAGCGGAAAACGTAGTCGCCTTACGCGGTAAATTGAAAGAATGCCGCGAGCGCGGCCAGGATTTCACGCCATCGCGCGCAGGCGCCGCTTCACGGTCATGCGCGATACGATCGATGTCGAATAGGCGACCGTCATCGCCACCACCGCGATGAGCGCGTAACCGGGCGCGCCGAACTGGAAAGAGCCGAACACGGCTTCCATCTGGTCGGCGGCCGCGCTCGAAGCGAATTTCGTCGATAATATGCCGGCAATGAAATAGCAGATGGCGGCCGCGGCCGCGCCGAGAAAGCCCCCTTCGACGCCCAGCGCGAAAAAGCGCCGCTGGAACTCGCGCGCGACGAAGTTATCATCCGCTCCGACAAGGTGCAGCACCTCGACCACTTCGTGATTGAGGGCGACGGCGGAGCGCGTGGCGAAGCCGACGGCGAGCGCGCTCGCGGCAAGGACGAGGGCGACGATTCCGATCGCGACCACGATCAGCGCGTTCGCCATGGCGGACAGGCGCGAAATGAAGGCGCGGTGATCGTCGAGCGACGCGGAAGGTCCCAGCGCCGCGAGCCTGCGGGCGAGAGCGGCGGTGTCGGGCTTCGCATTCGGCTGTTGCGCCAAGGTGATCATGCGCGGGATCGGCAGGTCGGTGACGTCGAGCCCCGTGCCGATCCAGGGTTGCAGGAGCGCCTCGGATTCGGCACGGGTGAAAACCTTCACCCCGGCCACTCCCGCGGTCTTGCGGGCCGCATCCGCCGCCGCCGCCACGTCGGCTTCGATATCGCGGCCGGGCATCGGTCGAACTTCGATCGTCATTTCGCTCGCGATCGAGGAGGTCCAATCCTGGACGGCGCGCGAGACGAGATGGGCGGCGCCGGCCGCGAGGCAGGCGAGAAACGTCATGATGGCGATGACCATCACCAGCGAACGACCCGCGATCGACCGCTGCGGGACGAGCGAGCCCTGGCGGCGCAGAAGCCCGGGCCCGGTCGAGGACGGAGCCGCTGCCGCGGCCGGCCCCTGGCCCTCTCGTGCATCCGCGGGAGATGCGTCGCGAGCGCCGCCTTTCATCAGCGCAGCTCCTCCATGCCTGTCGGCTCCTCGACCCTGAGCCGGCCGTCGCCGAGCACCAGGCGCCGCGCTTCGAACTGCTCCATCAGGGAATAATCATGGGTCGCGATGATGATCGCCGTGCCCAGGCGATGCAATTCCACGAAGAGGCGCAAGAGCCTGCGCGCCAAGGTCGGGTCGACATTGCCGGTTGGTTCGTCCGCGATCAGGAATTCGGGCTTGGCGATCAAGGCGCGCGCGATGGCGGCGCGCTGCTTTTCTCCGCCGGAAAGGACCGGCGGCAGCACATGCATGCGGTCGCCGAGGCCGACCCATTGCAAAAGCTCGATCACCTCGGGCCGGTAGCTCGCCTCGCCCCGCCCTTGGACCCGCATGGGGAGCGCCACATTCTCGAAAGTCGTCAGATGGTCGAGCAGGCGGAACTCCTGGAACACCACGCCCGTCTTGCGGCGCACCATCGTCAGCTCCGTCTCCGACATGCGCGCCACGTCCGAGCCGTACATTTCGATGACGCCCCGCGTCGGACGCAAGGAAAGCATGATGAGCTTGAGCAATGTCGATTTGCCGGCGCCCGAGGGGCCGGTGAGAAACTGGAACGAGCAGGGCGCGATCGCGAAGGTGAGGTCGCGCAGGATCTCGGGCCCCACGCCGTAGCGCATGCCGACATGCTCGAAGCGAATCATCGGGGCGGCGTCGGCTGCCTCATTCATCGGCTGTTAACCATGCTCGTCGACCATTCGAGAACCGACGGAATGCCGCGCTTCGTGCTCGAATAGGCATTGCCGGATTGCGAACCGGATGCAAGCGGGCCGTGACGCAAAGGCCTTGCCGACCGTGGCGCGAGCGAAGACATGGCGCGAGCCAAGACATGGCGCGAGCGAAGACATGGCGCGAGCGATGAGGGACGGCAGATGAACCTCGCATATGATTTGAGCAAGCGTGGCGACATGAGCCGGATATTCGAGCGAGGTCCGAAATTTCAGCCTCGCGCGCCCGAATGGCGAGGGGAGGAAAGCGAGGAGAGGCGTGCGGACCCGCCGCAGGCTCCCGCAAGGCATGGCGTCGGCCACTGGCTCGCCGGGCTCGGAACCGGGCTTGGAGCCCTCATCATCCTTGGTGCGCTCGCGAAACCCGGCATGCTCGTGCGTCTCCTGCCGCGAACCGCGGAGGTTTACGCGGCGATCGGGGTGCCGGTCAATCTGCGCGGCCTGGCGTTCGAGCACGTCGCGGCCCGATTCGAGGAAGCGGGAAAAGGCCGGTTCCTCACCGTCGAGGGGCTGCTGCGCAATGTCGCGCGAGGCAATCGAGACGTCCCGCGCCTGCGTCTGTCGTTGGCCGATGCTGCCGGAAGGTCCGTCTACACCTGGACGGCGAGCTCGGGAATCAAGGCGCTCCCGCCCGGCGAAACCGCGCCCTTCCGCGCCAGGCTCGCCGCGCCGCCCACCGAGGCGCAGGCGGTGACGGTCGATCTCGTGCCCGAATAGCGGCACCTCGGATCTCGCGGTCGCAAAGGGCGCGGTTTGCCGATAAGATCGACGGCCGCGACGGCCGCGACGCGGCGAGGGAGAAATGACCGCATGACCGAGGATGCTCGGCGCTCCGGCGCCAATGACAGGGCGTTGTCGCCGCGCACCCTGGCGGTGCAGGCGATGGGGTCGGTCGATTCCGTCACCAAAGCCATCGTCATGCCGCTGCACATGTCGACCACCTATGTGCGCGACCCGGATAACCAGTACCGATCCGGCTTTTCCTATGGGCGGCCGCATAATGCCACGGTGCGTGAGGCGGAAGCCGTGCTCGCCGCGCTCGAAGGCGCGGCCGCGGCGCTGCTCTTCGCTTCCGGGATGGCGGCGATCTCGGCCGTGTTCCAAGCTTTCGAGGCCGGCGATCGCATCGTCGCGCAGGAGGTGATGTATACCGGCTCGCGCAACTGGCTGCGCGACGAGGCGAAGCGCCGTGGCCTTACCTTCGCGCGCGTGGACACCAGCGACCTCGACGTGCTGCGCAAGGCCGTCGAGGCTGGGCCCACGAAGCTCGTCTGGCTCGAGACGCCGGGAAATCCGCTCTGGACGATCACCGACATCGCGGCCGCCGCCAAGATCGCGCATGGCGCCGGCGCGAAGCTCGCCGTCGATTCGACCGTGGCGACGCCGGTGCTCACGAACCCGCTCGCGCTCGGTGCCGACATCGTGATGCATTCGGCGACGAAATATCTGAACGGCCATTCCGACGTGATCGCCGGCGCTCTGGCCTTTGCGAGGCGGGACGCCGTTTTCGAACGGCTCCAAGGCATCCGCACGATTTATGGCGGCGTGCTCGGGCCGTTCGAGGCCTTTCTCCTCATCCGCGGCATGCGCACGCTTCATCTGCGCGTCGAGGCCCAATGCCGGACCGCGATGTTCCTCGCCGAAAAGCTCGCGGTCCATCCCGCCGTCACGCGCGTCCTCTACCCGGGGCTGCCGTCTCATCCCAATCACGATGTGGCGCGCCGCCAGATGCGCGGGGGCTTTTCAGGGATGCTCTCGATCGCGGTGCGGGGAGGGGAGGCGCGCGCCGTCGCGACGGCGGCACGCGTCAAGGTGTGGAAGCGCGCAACCTCGCTCGGCGGCGTCGAAAGCCTGATCGAGCATCGCGCCTCGGTGGAAGGCGAGGGCACGCCTTGTCCCCCCGATATCCTGCGTCTTTCGGTCGGCCTCGAGGATCCGCAGGATCTCTACGCCGATCTCGATCAGGCGCTCACGGGGGAGTAGCGAGTGGCGAGTAGTGAGTGGCGTAAAGTGAGAAGTGAGAAGTGAGAAGTGAAAAGTGAGACGTGAGTTATTCGCTTTTCACAATTCACTACTCACTACTACTCACTCACTACTCGCTACTCGCCATCCCCCCTCACCGCTTGATGATCGTGCCGGCGCCGTGATCCGTGAACAGCTCGACGAGCACAGCATGAGGTTGCTTGCCGTCGAGGATCACCACGGCCTCGACGCCCTGCTCGATGGCGTCGATGCAGGTCTCCACCTTGGGGATCATGCCGGCCGTGATGGTGCCGTCGGCGATGAGCGCGCGGCACCGATCGACCGTCAGCTCGGAGATGAGCTCCTTGTTCTTGTCGAGCACGCCCGGAACATCGGTGAGAAGCAGCAGGCGCTTCGCGCGCATCGCGCCCGCGATGGCGCCCGCGAAAGTGTCGCCGTTCACGTTGTAGGTCTTGCCGTCCGGGCCGGGGCAGACCGGGGCGAGCACCGGGATCAGCTCGGCCTTCAGCACGGCGTCGAGCACGGTGCGGTCGACCTTTTCCGGCTCGCCGACGAGGCCGAGGTCGACGATCGCCTCGATCTTGCTGTCGGGATCGACGACGCTGCGCATCAGCTTCTTGGCGGTGACGAGCGAGCCGTCCTTGCCGCAAAGTCCGACCGCCTTGCCGCCCTCGGCCGATATCCAGCTCACGATCTGCTTGTTGATCGAGCCGGCGAGCACCATTTCCACGACCTCGACGGACTTTTCGTCGGTCACGCGCAGCCCATCGCGAAATTCCGATTTGATGCCGAGCTTGTCGAGCATGGCGCCGATTTGCGGGCCGCCGCCATGGCAGACGATCGGCTTCACGCCGGCCTGCTCGAGCAGCACGACATCCTCGGCGAAATCCTCGGCCGCGGCCGAGGAGCCCATGGCGTGGCCGCCGTATTTGATCACGACGACCTGCTGGTCATAGCGCTGCATATGCGGCAGCGCCTGCACCAGGAGATGGGCCTGGGCCGAGGCGGTGGGCAAGTCGGTCATGGGAGGAAGCTGTCCGAAGGTTGAGGGCCGCGATCTTCTAGAGCATTTTTTGCCCGAGTGGGAATCGGCGACGCCAGGAAAATCCAGACTGGAAAATCCGGACTGGAAAATCCGGGCTCGCGCCGGGCGAAGACGCGCTGCCGCGCACTCAAACACCGACCGCGACGGCCGGGCCGCAGCGGGACGTTAGCGCGGGGATAGCCGGCGAGGATCGCCGATCCGGCCTGACGGATCGAAACCCGGTATGCCGAGCCTCAACGGTCCGCCGACGACACTCGCACTCACTTTTCGATGGCGGCGTAGACCATGTTGCGCAAGAGGCCGCGGTAGTGCACGCGCTGCTTCGGCGATTGCATCATGAACACGACGAGCATGTCGTTTTTCGGGTCGACCCAGAAATAGGTGCCGCCCGCTCCGCCCCAATACCAGTCGCCCGGCTCGCCATTGGCCGCCGGGCCGCCCCGCGTCAGGCGCACCGCGACGCCGAGCCCGAAGCCGTAACCCGGCCCCGGCAGGTAATAGGGGCCGGGATGCACCTCCGTTCCCATCTGGTCCGAGGTCATGTAGGCGACCGTCTCAGGCCCGAGGTAGCGCTTGCTCTCGAGCGTGCCGCCGTTGAGGAGCATTTGCAGGAGGCGCGCATAATCGGTCGCAGTCGACACCATGCCGCCACCGCCCGACTCCCAGGGCCGCACATCGGTCGGATCGCTCATCGTGAGATCGACTCCCATGACCTTGTCGTCGGGGAAAGGCTGGGCGATGCGCGCCTTGCGCGCGGCCTCGGTCACGTAGAAGCTCGTATCCGGCATCTGCAAGGGATCGAGCAACCGGTCCTTCTCGTATTGATAGAGCGATTTGCCCGAGACCACCTCGACCAGGCGCCCGAGCACGTCGATCGAGTAGCTGTAATCCCACGTCGTGCCGGGCTGATAGGCGAGCGGCAGCTTGGCGAGCCGGTCGGCGAGCTCGGCATTGGTGAATTTGCCGCTCAGGAGGTCGACGCCTTGATAGGCTTTCTTGACGAGCGTATCGCCGAAGAACCCGTAGGTGATGCCGGAGGTGTGCCGCATCAGGTCGAGCACGGTGATCGGCCGGCGCGCCGGGACGAGCTGTAGCACATTCGTGTCCCCGCCCGCCGGATTCGGCACCGCGACGCCGACATTCATGTTGGCGAATTGCGGCAGGTATTTCGCGATCGGGTCGTCGAGCGAGATGAGCCCGTCCTCGACCAGCGTCAGCGCCGCCGTGACCGTGACCATCTTGCTCATCGAATAGATGCGGAAAATCGAATCGGGCGTCATCGGCGCGTTTTCCTGCGGATCGCGCGCCCCGACCGCTTGGAGATAGGCGATCTTTCCGTGCCGGGCGATCAGCAACACGCCGCCGACCAGCGTCTTCTGCGCCACGTCGTTCTTCAGGACGGCGGTGATCTTGTCGAGACGCTCGGCGGATAATCCGACCTCGCTCGGCGTGGCACGCGGCAGCTCGGCGCAGAACGCGCTCGTCGTGAAGGCGAGGCCGGCGAGGAGCGCCGCCAATCCGGCCCTGAAGCTCATGCTTCGCATCTCAACACTCCGATTCAGCGGGAAAAAAGGTTCGGTGGGCGGCATCAGCCAAGACGATAAAGCGGCGATTGCCGGCTTACAACGCGAGCACTCGATTTCGTGATCGTGAAAGCATGATCTGGAAAAGCGGAACCGGATATCCATCCCCTCCGCCCCGGGGTCGCGGGGGCCGCGTTATGGGGAATCCGGCTTTTCCGAAGAGGCGTTGCCTCCTCAGAAGGCCTTGAAGGTGATCATCGTGCGCGTGTCGAGGATTTCGGGAATGGTCTGCACTTTCTGCGCCACGAAATGGCCGATATCGACCTCGGGATCGAGATGGAACTTGGCGATGATGTCGTAATTGCCCGCGGTCGAATAGATTTCCGAGGCGATCTCGGCGTCCGCGAGCGCGCTCGCGACTTCATAGGTCTTGCCGAGCTTGCATTTGATCTCGACGAAGAAGGTCTGCATTCCCTTGGGCTTCGCGGGCATGTCGAAAAGCTCTCCTGATGGCCTGGCCTCAATCTAGCATCCACCAGCCCTTGCCGCCATCGCCGCCGCAGGGCGCATCACCGCTTGAGCGCTCGTCACAAGCGCTCGGGTCACGCGGCAAGGCGCCGTGCGCGCGTCGCATTCAGGGATGTTCAGGGATCGCCGAGGCTTTAGGCTTCGGCAATTTGCCGGTCTGCCAGCGCGCGACGAGTTTTTTCAGGACCTTTTCAGCATCCATGAGAGCTTCGCGCTTCGTCGCATGCGAGCGGCTCGATGAGCGCTCGCGCAGCTTGCCGTCTTCGTAGATGAGCCAGCGAAAGCGGCTGACGATGTCGATGTTGCGCTCAACCGTGATGGTGAAAGGGTGGTCCTCGCTCATCGGCTCAATATGCCGGTCGCAGGGCCGCGGCGCCAGCAAAATCCGCTACACGCCTCGAACCGGCTCGGGGGTGGGCGCACCCCTTTGACGTGCCTTCCCGACAGTATATGAGGAGCGTCCCGAGCGGGCGTGGCGGAACTGGTAGACGCGCGGGACTCAAAATCCCGTTCCCCCTAAAGGAGTGTCGGTTCGATTCCGACCGCCCGCACCATTTTCGATCCATTTTTCAAATGAACTGTAAAAATACACCTCCAGAGATTTGCATGTGCCCGTCGACAACGGTCAGAACGAGGAGGTACTTATCACCTCAGCGGTTGGGCTCGTACATTTGCTGACCAAGTTTGATGGCGCGGTACGTTACGCTTGGATGACCTCACCATGCGGGGGACCGTGCTGACCGGGGCGCAATAGATAGGTGCCTGCGCCGACTGTGGAGAGCGTGCCGCGCCACGGCTCTTGCATGCCCTTGCGGATCACCCCGAATGGTGTGCTGCGCATCCAGATCAGATCGCAAGCGGGAATACGCGACCGCGCTGCCTCGCGCTAGGGATGTTGTCTTGAACCAACATAAAGCCACTTAATGTGAGCTCTAGCTAACGGGTCTGGACTTTTGGATCGGATTTGCTATGTTAGTTCAAGCTATCGTTAAATGTCTTTAGGATGGCTTGAGGCGACATGAAAGCTAGAAACATACTCTTAGGCGCAACTCCCTATGAGGTCGAGCAAGCCCTCAGGAAGCTCGGAGGCGATCTAAGAGCCGCGCGGCTGCGTCGAAATCTCACGATTGAAGAGGTGGCCGAAAAGATTGGAACCAGCCGCTTTGCGGTCGCTGACGCTGAGAAGGGAAAACCTTCGACGAGCGTCGCTGTCTATGCCGCCCTGTTGTGGACTTATGGGATTGTCGATCGGCTCGCCGATCTCGCGGACCCCAGCAAGGACGAGGAAGGCATTAGGCGCTCGCTTAGCCGGGCGCGTGCTCGCACCCGCCATGGCGCAAGGCTCGACAATGACTTCTGAGCCAGCCCCCACCGAGTGCTTCGTCTACATCACGTTACCGGGTGCGACCGAGCCGGTTACGGCAGCGCGCTTTGAGCTCACTACGGATCGCCGCCGCATTCCACTCGGACGATTTGTCTACGGCAAATCCTATCTTGGACGCAGCGATGCGGTCCCTCTTGATCCGGTCGAACTCAAACTTGCACCGCGCGTCTATGAGACGACGGCAATGAAGGGTATCTTCGGCGCCTTGCGTGACGCGGGTCCCGACTATTGGGGAAGGCGTGTTATCGAGCGCCATGTCGGCAAATCGCCTCTTAGCGAACTCGACTACCTCCTTCATTCACCAGATGACCGTGCCGGTGCATTGAGCTTTGGTCTCGGACCAAAGCCACCCGCACCGAAGCGCAAATTCAATCAGACGATCATTCTCGCCAAACTTCAGGCGATAGCGGATGCCATCGTCAAGGATGAAGAACTGCCAACAGATCCCCAGATCGGGCAGGCCGAAGAGTTGCTCCTTATCGGCACGTCAATGGGGGGCGCGCGGCCAAAGGCCGTGGTCGAGGATGATGACGGGCTTTGGATCGCCAAATTCAACCGATCCGATGACACTTGGAACAACGCGCGGGTCGAGCATGCCATGCTCACGCTGGCGCGCGCGTCGGGACTGACCGCGGCTGAAAGCAAGGTTACTACAATCGGCGGCGGCGATGTCCTGCTCGTAAAACGCTTCGACCGAGAGAAAGTGAAGGCGGGCTACCAACGTGCGCGCATGGTGAGCGGCCTTACCCTGCTCAAGACGGAAGACTCGCATCAGTTTAGAGACAGATGGTCCTACATTCTGCTTGTCGAGGAGCTACGTCGTGTCAGCGCCGAACCCAAAAAGGACGCCGCGGAATTGTTCCGGCGCATGTGTTTCAACGCGCTCATCTCCAACACCGACGACCATCCGCGCAATCAGGCGCTCCTCGCCAAGGAGCGCGATTGGAAGCTCTCGCCGGCGTATGATCTTACACCTACGCCTCATGTGAGCCTCGAACGCAGGGACCTAGCGATGATCTGCGGCGACGAAGGCCGCTTCGCAAATGCAAGAAACCTGCTTTCGCAATTCGCTCGCTTCCTGTTGTCGCACGACGATGCCAAGGGCATAGTCGCCGCAATGCGGGATCGTGTCTGCGGCACATGGCACCAGGTTGCCCGAAGCGTGGGAGTCTCTGAGAATGACTGTGAACGCATCTCCGGTGCGTTCGCCTATCCGGGCTTCGATTTGGATCATGTCCAGCCGGTGGACGCAAATTGACCGCGTGTAATCGTTCTCGGATAAGCCATCCAACCCAGGAAGGAACAATGGGACTCAAAATCCCGTTCCCCCTAAAGGAGTGTCGGTTCGATTCCGACCGCCCGCACCATCTCGCCCATCAAGCCTCACCTGGAAGGAGGCGCGACGCTTCGTCCAGCCAAATCCTGGCGGCGACCGGCCAATCGCCATCGCCATGAAGTTGTAAGGATTTGCTGGCAGTGCTCTCCTCGACGCGGCGCGAGGGCGGAGCCCTGCGCAACGTCGCTCTATGAATCGCTCGAAGCATGGAGCCACGCATGAAGCTGAGCAAAGCGCTCTATTTCGGTGATTTCGTCGCCGCTCCGCTCGCCATTCTCGTGCTTGCCGCAATGGCGTTCGCGGGGCGGGGGATCGAAGCGGTCGGGCCGTGGCTCCTCGCCTTGCTCGCCGGCATTTGTGCCTGGACGCTCATCGAATATGCCGTGCATCGCTGGCTCTATCATCGCGTGCCGTTTTTCGAGAAGTTCCATGACGCTCATCACGCCGATCCGAACGGGCTGATCGGCGCTCCGTCCTTCATCGCCATCGGCGTGATCCTGGCGTTGTTCTTCGCTCCGCTTCTCGCCCTCGGCCTTGGCGTCGCGAGCGGCTTCGGTGGCGGGATGCTCGTCGGCTATATCGGCTACATGGTGGTGCATCACGCTTCCCATCACGTGACGCCGAAGCCGGGTAGCCTCCTTTACCGGGCCCGCATCCGACACATGGCCCACCACTACCACGCCACGCCCGGCAATTACGGCATCATCACCTCGTTCTGGGACAGGGTGTTTTCCACCCATCTCGAAGGCCCCCGTCGCGTCGCAAAGGCCTAGGGCGCGAACTCTTGTCGCGAGAAGATCATGCGTCAAAACAACAGATTGCGGGCATGTCGCTCACGCCGACTCCGCGCATCGAGCGCTCGTCCTGGAGCCCGCCAAGATGCTAGCCAAGATCCTTGGCCCGCCATGCAAAAAAAGTGGCCCTCGCAATAGCGAACCATTGCGAGGGCCGGGCCAGGGCGCAAGTGGGGGGCAATCGCGCCGCGGCTGCAGGGGTCTATAGACCGGCCGATGCGGCAGGGCAAATGCGCCTCTCTTGCGTGTTCGCCAGGAGCAAGTTCGCCTGGAGCAAGGTTGTGTAAAACCACCCGGCGATCGCATCGCCGCGAGCGACATGCGGCGGAAATCAGGCGCCGCGCAGCGCGGACCGACGAGGTTGCCCGACCAGGAAAGGGCTTCGCCAGCGGCATGCCGAAACATGTCGAATAAGCGGCACCACGAGTTGATTTGACGCAGTCCCTGTCACCTGAGCGACGCAATCTTCGTGCAGGATGCAATCGACCCGAAAGCGCGGCCCGCGCCCCGAGAGAGCGGTCGAAGAGACGGGAAGCTTCATCCCTCCGTCCGCCCTCGTCATCGGGTGCCGATTGCGCGCCAATCTGGAGGAGGTCACCCAAATGACTTTCTATCAAATGTATTTCAAGGACGAGACCGATCGCATCGCGCTCGGCGAGGATATGGAATGCGCGGACGACAGCGCGGCGCTCAGGAATGCGCGGGCGGCGCTGCGGCACAGGGACTATCCCGTGGTCGAAGTCTGGGATCACGAAAAGCGGGTCGGGAGGGCCAAGCGCTTCGACTGGATCGCCCCGGCTTCGAGATTGCCCGAGCATCGCATCTGAGCTCGTGGGTCTCGGCGTGAGCGGTCCTATTCCTCAGCACCGGCCCGAATGCAGGCTCTGAGGCCCGGTCAAGGTGCAGCCGCAGTCGAACACGTCCCAATGCAGGTCATGGGGCACCCATGAGGGCCTGTGGCCGCAAGCGTTCACCGGCGGCGCGCATGAGCCGCAGATGAAAGCGTCGAAGCTGTTGAGCACGATCTCGCCCGACGCGCCGGCCGGCGTGATGATCGCGGCGAAGCCGCCGCTTTCGTAGAGGAGGACGCGCATCCGCCCGCGCCCTCCGGCACCGTTCCAGCCATAGGTCACGTGCGGGGCTTCGCCGTCGAGCACGGTTTCCACGATCTTTCCGCGCGCGCCGGCGGCATCCTGCAATTGGCGTAAATCGCGGATGCCGATGCCGCGCAAGGTCAAGGCCCAGGCGCGGGGTGAATTCCACCCTGGCCGTGGGCTCTCCCGGATCGACCGGCGGCCAGTCCGCGGAGAGCGCGGACGCCGCGCCCACGGCTGTGCAGATGATCAGCGCGAGGGCACGCCAAGCGTGACGAAGCGACGCGGTGTTCATGGACCTCATCTCGCCGATTCTACCGCCGCGCCCGCGTCACGAACAGCGGCACGGCAGAAAAATCCGGCAAGGTGGGTGGCCCGTTCGCGCATGGCACGGCACAGAGCCGTCAGCGCAACGAGGCGATCCGCTCGAGAATGAGCTCGAGCGCACGGCGGGTGTCGGCCTGTGTCAGCACCTCGACGAGCGATCCCGCTTGCGGGTCGATGACGGTCGCACCGTCCCGTTCGGACCCGTCGGTGACGATCCGGATCGGCAAGGGCTCGGCTCGAAAGAGGCTCGCATCGAGGGCGCGCAGGATCACGCAAGGGTCGTGCATCGGAAATCTCGAGGAGAGGGCCTGGTGAAGAGGGTGCGCCGATGCGCGCCCCGCGGAGAGCCGATCCTCGAGGTTGACGAGATAGGCTTCGATGAGCGCATGCGCGATGGCGGCGATCTCGCCTCCTTTCGCGGCGAGCCTCGCGTTCCAATCCCGATCGGCCAAGACCTTGCGCGTCACGTCGAGAGGGACGAGCGTGACCGGGAGGCCCGAGGCGAGCACGATGGCGGCGGCTTCGGGATCGGCCGCGATGTTGAATTCGGCGAAAGGCGTGACATTGCCGCGCTCGCGAACCGCGCCGCCCATGGCGATGATGCCCGCAAGTCGCTTTGCGGCATCCGGGCGGCTCTCCACGAGACGGGCGAGGTTGGTCATGGGCCCGAGCGCGAGAATGCGAACCGTGTGCTCGGGCCGCCGCGTCAGCTCGTCGGCGGTCCACTCGGCGGCGTCGACGGCGAGCGCGCCGCGAGGTGGCGAGGCCAGCGAGATTCCGCCGAGCCCATCCCCGCCGTGGATCTCGGCCGCATGGACGTTGTCGCGCATGAGCGGCCGGGCGCAGCCGGCGATCACGGGAATATCGTCGCGGCCGAGAAGGTGCAGGAGCTTCAACGCATTCCCGGTCGTGCGCGAAAGCGCAATGTTCCCCGCCACGGTGACGACGGCGAGGATGTCGAGCTCGGGCGAGGCGCCTGAGAGGAAGAGCGCAAGCGCATCGTCGAGGCCGGGATCGGTGTCGATGATGACGGGGGATGGCGGCATTCGAAGACGCTCACGATACCTTCCACGACCTATTTTCGTGAAGGAGGCGAGGCTCTAGCACAAGCGGCGGGCGCGCGCCTGAAGGGGCACGGGCGCAGGCCGTCCCGCACGTCGGCGATCGCGGGATGGGAAGAGCCCGCTGCCTCGAGAGGGGCTTGCCGTACGGCAAAGCATCGCTCGACCGCTATTTGCGCGATCGCGTCCGATCGCTCCCCGCGATCGAGCACATCCGAGGCGAAAGCGGCCAAGCCGCGTCTCGCCGATCCGCTGATCGTCCCAAATGGCTTTGATCCTGCTTGATCCTTGCTGCCTTGACCGGTGCGGCCTTGGGTGATCTCATTCGGAAGGGGTCGGCCTTCGCGAGAAACTCCCGTGATGCCGACGATGTCGGCGCTCGACCGCGGAGGCTTGGTGGAGGCTTGGCACTTGAGCTTGCATCATGTCGGTCGCCGCAAAGCCTCCGGCCGCGTCGCCTCGCTTCGTCCTTCGGCCGCTCGGGCGCAGGCCATCTACGTCTCTCGCTCACGCCGGGAGACGCGGAGCTCGACGAGGCCCTCGGGCGCGTCGCCCGCATCGGGGTCGTGTCGTGATCGTGCTTGGTCTTGCGTCCTGGGACATATGCGCGTTCCGGACAGAAACGCCGGCGTGACCAGGAGACGTCTTGATGCAAACTCCGATACCTTGCAGCTTGATGCGCGGGGGCACCTCGAAAGGCCCCTTCTTCCTGGCGAAGGACTTGCCGCCGGATGTGGCGCTGCGCGACCGGGTCCTGCTCGCCGCGATGGGCTCGCCCGACAGGCGCCAGATCGATGGCGTCGGCGGTGCCGATCCCTTGACCTGCAAGGTCGGCATCGTGTCGCTCTCCGAAAGAGCCGGCATCGATCTCGAATTCCTGTTTGCGCAAGTGAGCCTCGACAAGCCTCTCGTCGACACCACGCCCAACTGCGGCAACATGCTCGCCGCGGCCCTGCCCTTCGCCATCGAGCAGGGCCTGATCCCTGCCGCCGGCGCGACGACCACCGCGAGGGTGCTGACCGTCAACACCGGCATGGTCGCCGCCATCACGGTCGAGACGCCCGGAGGGGAGGTCACCTATGAGGGCGATTGCGTGATCGACGGGGTTCCCGGAGGCCACGCGCCGATCGCCATCGACTTCCTCGATATTGCCGGCTCCGTCTGCGCTTCGCTCCTGCCGACCGGGCGCGTGCGGGACATCGTCGAGGGCATAGGCTTGACCTGCATCGACAACGGCATGCCGGTGGTGGTCGCCGCCGCCGAAAGCTTCGGCAAGACGGGCTATGAAACACGCGACGAGCTCAACGGCGATGCCGAGCTCAAGGCGCGGCTCGAAAGCCTGCGGCTGAAGGCCGGGGCGCTGATGGGGCTGGGCGACGTCTCGGCGAAAGTGGTGCCCAAGATGACGCTCGTCGCCCCGCCGCGCCGGGGCGGCGCGATCTCGACGCGGACCTTCATCCCTCACGTCTGCCACGCGAGCATCGGCGTCCTCGGCGCCGTGAGCGTCGCCACCGCCTGCGTGCTGCCCGGATCGATGCCGCACGCCATGGCCCGCCTGCCCGAAGGTGACCCGATGCGCGTCTCGATCGAGCACCCGTCAGGCGAATTCACCGCGGAGCTCTCGGTCCGCATGGGCGCCGATGGTCCCGTCGTCGAGCGCGCGGCGCTCTTGCGCACCGCGCGGCGCCTGTTTTCCGGAAGCCTCTTCGTTCCCCGTTCCGTGTGGGACGGCCACAGCATCGCTTGAGCAAGGAGCAGATCATGGCAGGAAAGACCGCGCTCGTGGTCAGTGCCCATTCGGCCGACTTCGTGTGGCGTGCCGGCGGTGCGATCGCGCTCCACGCCGACAAGGGCTACCGCGTCCGCGTCGTCTGCCTCTCCTTCGGAGAGCGCGGCGAATCAGCCAAGCTCTGGCGCGAGAAGGGCATGACGCTCGAGCGCGTCAAGGCGGATCGCCGCCGCGAAGCCGAAGCCGCGGCCGCCATCCTCGGCTGCGAGGTGGTGTTCATGGATCTCGGCGATTATCCGCTGCGCCTCGGCGACCAGGTCCTCTTCGACCTCGTCGCTCATTATCGCGAGCTGATGCCCGCCTTCGTGCTCACCCACTCCCTCTCGGATCCTTATAATTTCGATCATCCGGAAGCCGCCCGCCTCGCGCAGGAGGCCCGGATCGTCGCGCAGGCCCATGGTCATCGCCCGGAGCAAGGGGTGCTCGGCGCGCCGCCGGTCTTTCTCTTCGAGCCTCACCAGCCCGAGCAATGCGGCTTTCGTCCGGAGGTCTTCCTCGACATCGGCGCGGCCTGGGAGCGCAAGCGCAAGGCCTTCGAATGCATGGCGGCGCAGGAGCATCTGTGGGAATATTACACGCGCGTCGCCTTGCAGCGCGGCAATCAGGCGGCGCGCAACAGCGGCCGCAAGGTCACCTACGCGGAAGCCTATCAGCGGATTTTCCCGGACCTCGTCGAGGTTCTCGGATAGGGCATTCGTGCCTCGCATGATCGAGGAGCGTCGCGCATCGGCCTACCATTGCGCATGCTTCTCGGCGTGGTCATTGAGCTCGTAATAGTCGGATTTGTCGGCGACGAAGATGTGCTTCGTGAGCCGCAAGCCCGTCGGCGCATCGAGCGTGCCGGCCATGATGCTGACATGGTCGCCCCCGATCGGCCGCCAGAAGAGGTTGCCGCCGCAGACGCCGCAGAATCCCCGCTCGGCGGCTTCCGAGGAGCGAAACCAGCGAAGGCTCTTCTCGCTCTCGAACACGAGATCCGCTGGAGCGCAATTCGTCGCCGTGACGAAATTCCCGCTGGTGCGGCGGCATTGCGAGCAGTGACAGGCGACCACCGGGCGAAGCTCGCCGCGAACTTCGTAACGCACGCCGCCGCACAGACATCCGCCTTTGTGTTTCTTCGCTGGCATTTGCCGTTCGCCGTATCGCGGCAACAGACTCGTTCCGATCGGTAGGCCAGGGCGTGGTGGGCCCTTGCGAGGCGAGGCGAGAATTCGACGTCTGGGCCAGCCCTCGTCATGGACGGTGGTGGTGGCCATTTACTCTTGGGATGTTCCGCGCTCGTCGCGCTGGCGAAGCTGAACCGGCGTCTTGGCTGTATCCTTTGGATCATGCTACAAGTGACTTATCCAGATGGTCAGGAGCACGCAAAATGCTTAGCGTCAGTCTCACAGCCGCCAAGGCGCATTTGAGCGAACTCGTCGAGCGAGCCACGGGCGGGGACTCTGTGCGCATCACGCGCCGGGGTAAGCCCGTGGCCCAGATCACCGCGATCAAGCGGCCACGCAAGCGGATCGATCTCGCGGCACTGCGCGCGATGACCGACGCCATGCCGATTCCAGCCCGAAACTTCCCGCGACTTCGTTCGCCGGATGCGCGACGAGGACCGCTATTGACGCTCGATCTTCGTTGCGTCTGTGCCTGCCGCGCCGTTGCCAAGCAAGCGCAAACGGGGGCGATCGGGGAGGTGTCGGAAATGTTATCTTGAGGGAGGCCTGATCCGTGTAATCCCCCCGGCGATTTGGAATGAAGCTACCTGACCCGGGGCAGATTCGGAAATGCGCGTTCTCATCTTGCCGGCCTTTTTGCTTCTCTCGATAGGCCCGGCGCTCGCACGTGGGCACGCAACGGAGAAGCGTCGCCAATCATGGCGAGCACGGTCAGTTCCAAGGCCAGAACGCGCCTCGGCCGGACTGGCTGGACGTGAACGTGGTGAGCGGTGTCGAGCAGCGGGTCGGCGCGTCATGGAACTGTGTTAGACCGGATGACGCCCCGTTCATCATGATGCTCGAGTTTCCGGCTCATGGCTCCGTTGAGATAAGGACGTGCCGAATGGTTCGCCGTGGCGACGGACCCATGAGAGGCGTGTTCTACACCTCACAACCAGGATATAAGGGTCCCGATCGCGTAGGCTATCGGATCGGCGCCGGACTGAGTTTTACAAAAGACATCGTGGTCAAATAGCGTGCCGGAAAGAATTGATCGCGCGGCCCGGGCCTCCTCACCCCGCCTGCAGCACCCGAATCGGCTTGCCCGCGAGCCAGGCTTTCACATCCTCGAGCGCCTCGCCATAGGCGACGCGGTAATTCTCCTGCGTCACGTAACCGAGATGCGGCGTCAGCACGACATTGTCGAGCTTGCGCAGCGGATGGTCCGCCGGCAACGGCTCCTCGTCATAGACGTCGATCGCCGCCCCCGCGATCCGGTGCCCGACGAGCGCCGAAATCAGAGCCTGGGTGTCCACGAGCGGCCCGCGCGAGGTGTTCACGAGGTAGGCGCTCTTCTTCATGGCCCCGATCGATGCGGCATCGACGATGCCGCGTGAGCGCTCGCTCAGCACCATATGGACGGTGACGATGTCGGCGCTGGCGAACAGCGTCTGTTTGTCGACCATTTCCACGCCGGCCTGCGCGGCACGCTCGCGCGTGAGATTCGGGCTCCAGGCGATGACCTCCATGCGCAAGGCCTGGCACAGGCGGGCCACCTCGGTGCCGAGCTTGCCGAGGCCGACGACGCCGAGCTTGCGCCCGTGGAGGCCGATCCCGACCGTCCTTTGCCACGCGCCTTCGCGCATGCCTTGATGCTCGAAAGGGATGTGGCGAGCCAAGGACAGGATCAAACCCAAGGTCAGCTCGGCGGTCGGATGAGGCAGCATGCCGGTGCCGCAGACGAGAACGCCGCGATCGGTCGCCGCCTTCACGTCGATCGAGGCGTTGCGATGTCCGGTCGTGACCAGGAGCTTCAGCTTGGGCAAGCGCTCGAGAAGCGCGCGCGGAAAGGGGGTGCGCTCGCGCATGGCGATGAGGATCTCGTGATCCGCGAGCCTTGCGGCCGCGGCCTCGATGCCGCGCAGCGGCTCCTTCACCACATCGATCTCGACGGTCGGTCCGAGGCTTCGCCAATCCGCCATGGAGAGCGCGACAGCTTGATAATCATCGAGAATGGCGAGCCGCATCATCCTGTCCGAATTGCTATGGGTTCCGAGCGTTGACAGCCCCAGGGTATAATTTTGTATACCGGCAACGGCGCGTTTCGAAAAGCCGGGTCGGGCCCGC
This sequence comes from uncultured Alphaproteobacteria bacterium, assembly GCA_963713805.1. Taxonomy (GTDB): domain Bacteria; phylum Pseudomonadota; class Alphaproteobacteria; order Rhizobiales; family Beijerinckiaceae; genus GAS188. Next base: position 133,166 of record CAVQNF010000025.1, read on the forward strand.
CAGCATCTCGGCACCGATTTCGCGGCAGAACCGGCGCGATCCAGGGAGAGCGGACCATGACAAGAGAACCCCTCGGTGAGGGCGAGAGGCGGGCCTGCGCGAGCTTTGCGGGCCTGGCGCTGCGCAAGTTGAGCTTCGCGGCGCTGGCACTTTGCGCCTCCTTCCTCGCCGGAATGAACGGTGCGCAAGCGCAGCAGAAGCTCGTCATCTATTCCGCCAACGACAGCACCTTGAACGATCTCGTCTTCAACGCCTTCACCAAGGAGACGGGAATCCAGGTCGAGACCGTCTCCACCGGCTCGGGCGTGCTGATGAAGCGCATCCAGGCCGAGAAGGACAATCCGCAAGGCGACATCATCTGGGGCGTGAGCCGTTCGCTGCTGCAAACCAACAAGGCCTATTTCGCGCCTTACGTGTCGACCGAGATTTCGGCGATCCCTCCCGATTTCCTCGACCCCGACCATCTATGGACCGGCACCAATGTGCATCTCCTGGTGGTGACGCAGAACACCAAGCTCATTCCCGAAGGGGAGGGGCCGAAGACCTGGGACGACCTTCTCGACCCGAAATACAAGGGCAAGATCTCCTTCACCGATCCGGCGAACTCAGGTTCCGCCTACACGAATGCGACCCTCCTCATCGATCACTGGGGCGGCGGCGACGCCGGCTGGGCGAAGCTCAAGGCGCTGTTCGCGAACACCAAGATCCTCAACCGCTCGACGCAGGTTTTCCAGGGCGTCGGCACCGGCGAATACGCGCTCGGCATCTCGCTCGAATACGCGGGCGATCTCTGGGCGAGCAATGGCGCGCCCGTGAAGAACATCTATCCGGCGGACGGCACCCTCGCCTTGATGGAAGGCGTCGCCATCATCAAGGGCGATCACAATCTCGAGGCGGCGAAGAAATTCGTCGACTACATCAATCGCAAGGACATATGCGAGCTGATGCTCAAGGCGACCTTCCGCCGTCCGGCACGCCAGGACCTCGATCTTTCCAAGCTGCCGGGCGGGATGCCGGCCTTGTCGAGCCTCAAGCTTCTCCCCTATGACGAGAATGGCTGGACCGCGAAGCGCTCCGAGACCTTGGAGAAGCTCAAGGACCTGATCCAAGAAACACGCTAAGAAACGCGCTAAGAAACGCGCTGAGCTTTGGCCAACATCATCCTCAAAGGCGTGAATCGGTCGTTCGGATCGGTTCGCGCCGTCCACGATATTTCCGTCACCATCGCGGACGGGGAATTCTTCACGCTGCTCGGCCCATCCGGCTGCGGCAAGACAACGCTGTTGCGGATGGTGGCGGGCTTCGCCGAGCTGGAGACGGGGGAGATCCGCTTCGGCGAGCGGCGCATCGACAATTTGCCCGCGCATCGGCGCAACACCGGCATGGTGTTCCAGAATTACGCGATCTTCCCGAACCTGAAGGTCGGGGACAATGTGGCCTACGGGCTGCGCGCCAGGAAGGTCGCTCCATCGAAGATCGGCTCGCGCGTGGCGCAGGCGCTCAAGCTCGTCAAGCTCGCCGACTACGGCGATCGTTGGCCCCATCAGCTCTCGGGCGGCCAGTTGCAGCGCGTCGCCATCGCCCGCGCGCTCGTCATCGAGCCCGAGGTGCTGCTGCTCGACGAGCCGCTCTCCAATCTCGATGCGCAATTGCGGGTCGAGATGCGCGGCGAGATCCGCCAGCTCCAGCAATCGCTCGGCATCACCGCGATCTATGTCACGCATGATCAGGAAGAGGCACTCTCGATTTCCGATCGCATCGCGGTGATGCGCTCGGGCCGCCTCGAGCAGATCGGGGCGCCCGACGAAATCTACCGCCGTCCGGCGACGCCTTTCGTCGCCGAATTCATGGGCACCACCAATCTCCTGAGCGGCAGCGTCGAGGCGCAAGGCACGAGGATCAAGGTCGGCGACACCGTCTTCGCGGTCCCGCGTCTCGAGGCGCCGGACGGCATGGTCATTTCCTTCTCGCTGCGGCCGGAAGCCTTGCGTCCTCTTCTCGACGGCGAGGCGCCGCCGCAAGGATGGGCGGTGGTGCCCGCGCGCCTCACCCGGCTCGAGTTCCTCGGAGCCTTGACCCGCATCGAGGCACGCTTGAGCCAGGGCGCCCCTTTGCGCGCCGCCTGGCTCGACCATCCGCTCGATCATCTGAAGGCGGGCGATGCCCTCTCCTTCGCCTATGATCCGCGCCGCGTCATGGTGTTTTCGTGATGGCGTCGCCTCCGCGCAGGCTCGCCGCGATACCCGCGTGGCGCGCCGCGCGATGACATCTCGGGCGCCCTCATGATGAGCATTGCCGCCCCGCGCCAGCGTTTCCCGCTCATCGTCACCATGCTGGCGCTCGCCTTTCTCGGCGTCTTCTTCCTCTACCCGTTGTCGCGCATCTTCGGCGCGAGCTTCCTCGACCCGAAGGGGGAGCACTTCACTCTCGCGAATTACGCCAAGATCCTCGCAAGCGCCTTTTATCAGCAGAGCGTCGCGAACAGCCTCGAGATCGGCGCGATCGCGACGCTGCTCACGGTCGTCCTCGCGCTGCCGCTCGCCTTCGCGCTCGCCCGCTTGCCGGTCGCCGGCAAATCGGCGCTCCTCACCATCGTCGTGCTGCCTCTCGTCCTGCCGAGCTTCGTGAGCGCCTATGCGCTCCTGCTCATGCTCGGGCGAGCGGGTTTCGCGACGCAAGCCTTGCGCGACCTCGGCATCCCCTTCGGCTCGATCTATGGCGCTCCGGGCATCGTCGCGGTCTACACGCTCACCCTCTACCCTTACGTGCTCTTGCCGACCATCGCCGGGCTGAAGGCGATCGACGTCTCGGTCGAGGAGGCAAGCCGCAACCTCGGCGCCTCGCGCTGGCGCGGCTTCTGGACCGTCACCTTGCCGATCGTCATTCCTTCGGTGCTGTCGGGGGCGCTCCTCGTCTTCATCGAAACGCTCGAGAATTTCGGCGTGCCGATCGTGCTTGCGGAGGACAAGCCGATCCTCTCCGTCGAAGCCTTCAAGCTCTTCGTCGGCGAGACCGACCAGAACCCGTCCTCGGCCGGCGTGCTCGGCGTGCTGCTGATCGTCTCGACCGCGCTCGTGCTCCTCATCCAGCGCCGCTATCTCGCGCGCCGGCGCTTCGCCACCGGCGCCAGGCGCAGCCCGCCGGTCATCGAGATCGGCTCCGGGCTTCGGCTCGTGGCGAGTGCGTGCTGCTGGGGCGTGGTCATGGCGTCCCTGATGCCCTTCTTCGCCGTGGTCGTGCTCTCGTTCATGAAGTTCCGCGGGCCCGTGCTGCAGGAAAGCTTCAGCCTCGACAATTTCGCCGCCTTGTTCCAGCGCTCCGCCCGCCCGCTCGGCAACACGCTGATGCTGTCGGGCCTTGCCGCCGTCGTCGCCGCCGTGATCGGCGTGCCGATCGGCTACGCCATCACCCGCTTTCGCTCCTCGCTCACGAGCCTGCTCGAGATCGTCGCCACCATGCCCTTCGCGGTCGCCGGGACGGTGCTCGGCATCGGCCTCATCATCTCGTTCAACTCGGGCGTGCATGGTGCTCACCGGCGGCTGGCTCATCATGGTCATCGCCTATGTGGTGCGCAAGTTGCCCTTCAGCGTGCGTTCCTCGGCGAGCATCCTGCATCAGATCGATCCGAGCCTCGAGGAAGCCTCGATCAATCTCGGCGTCTCGCCCGTGATGACCTTCGCGCGCCTCACCGTGCCCTTGATGCTCGGCGGCATCATCGGCGGCATGGTGCTCACCTGGGTGACGGTGTCCTCGGAGCTCAGCGCCACCGTGGTGCTCTACAGCGGGGAATGGCAGACGCTCACCGTCGTCATGTTCCAGGCGTTGGAAGGCACCGGGGCCGGCACGGCGGTCGCCGCCGCCTCGCTTCTCATCGTCATCACGCTCAGCCCCCCTTGCCCTCGTCTATCGATTGCTGCGACGCTACGAGGCTTCGCTTCTCTGATCTTGGAGCATTCGCCATGACCCTCATCGATCTGCGCAGCGACACGGTGACCTTGCCGACCGAGCGCATGCGCGAAGCCATGGCGAGGGCTCCGCTCGGCGATGATTCCCGCGACGGCGACCCGACGGTCAAGCGTCTCGAAGCGCTCGGCGCCGAGCGCGCCGGCAAGGAGGCGGGTCTCTTCCTGCCGAGCGGAACCATGGCCAATCTCGTCGCGCTTCTCGCCCATACGGGAAGGGGCGGCGAGGTCCTGGTGAGCGCCGGCAGCCACATCTCGCGCACCGAGATGGGCGGCGTCGCCTGTCTCGCGAGCCTGTTCCATCGCGAGCTTCCGGCGCCGCGCGGCGCCATCGATCTCGAGGCGCTTGCGCGAGGCGCTCAGTCCCGGCCTCGCGCACAACCGCCTCGCGACCGGGCTCATCTGCGTCGAGACGAGCCACAACGATGCCGGCGGCACCGTGCCCTCGCTCGATCATATGGCGGGGGTGCAAGAGCTCGCGCGATCGCGCGGCGTGCCGATCCATATCGACGGGGCGCGGCTTTTCAACGCGGCGAGCGCGCTTCGCGTCCCGGCGAGCCGCGTCGCGGCCTTCGGCGATTCGGTCGCCTTCTGCGTCTCGAAGGGCCTGAGCGCGCCCGTCGGCTCGCTGCTGTGCGGCTCGGCCGCCTTCATCGAACGGGCCCGCGCCTTTCGCCGCATGGTCGGCGGCAATCTTCGCCAGGCGGGCGTCGTGGCCGCCGCCGGCATCGTGGCGCTCGAGGAGATGATCGATCGCCTCGCGGAGGATCACCGTAACGCCAAGGCGTTGGCGAAGGGCCTTGCGGCGCTCGAGCCGGGCCTCGCCGATCCGCGCACGGTCGAGACCAACATCGTGAACATCGATCTCTCGGGAAGCCGCCGTCTTGCGTCCGAATGGGCTTCGGCCCTGAAGGAGCGCGGCATCCTGGTCGGGCCGACGAAGCCGAGGCGCCTTCGCCTCCTCACGCATCGACATATCGGTGAAAGCGAGGTCGAACGCGCGCTCGCGGCGTTCCGCGAGGTCCATGCTGGCTTTGCGGGAGGCAAGGCCACGCACGCCGCTTCGTAAAGGGGCTCGCGCGGTTCGGCAGCGTGCATGTCATTCCCGGCCGAGCACTCCGAAGGGGTGCGAGGGGAGGGGAATCTATCTTTCCTCCGCGATTCCTGAATTCCCTTCCCTCGGCTCGCTTCACTCGCCTCGCCGGGATGACACCGAGGGCCTTCCCTCGGCTCTTCGATCGCCTAGCCGGGGACAGGCTCGGGGAATGCCACTTAGCTATGATTTGAGCTCGTGGTCGAACGCCTTGGACGATTCCGGTACCGTGTCCGTTCCAGGGCGTCTATATCGGCGTCGGTGAAATCCTCGAGGCCGAGCACCTGACGATCACGCCGCTTGAGACGGTGATATTCCTCGGCCGAGATCATGACCGTCCGCTCGCGCCCATTGCGTGTCACCGCTACCGGCTGCACGAGGGCCATGTCCTGATATCGGCCGATGTTGCGTTGAAACTCGGCCGCCGCGACCTTGATCATGATGCATTTTCAAACCTCAAGTTACGCCGAACACTTAATCGTCATGCCCGCGCTAGTCACGCCACTTACGTCTTTGCCGTAACGAGGGGAAAGGCGTGGATGACCGGCCCGATCCTCGGGATAAATCCGAGGACGGTCAGGACGACGGCGATAGGTCACGATCTCAATGCCCCGCAAATAACCGGTTGATCGTTTCGATCACTTCGTCATGCCGCCTCAGGATCGCCTCATGGCCGGGGTTCCACGGCTTCGCCTCGGCGAGCGGGGGATTGCCTTCGGCGGGCGCAACGTCCTCGCGCACCGAATAGGCGCCGCGCACCTTCACGAGCTGGGATTGCCCGAGCCGCGAGAGATACCAGTTGCCGAAGAGCTCGCCCGCGTGGGGATGCGGCGCGCCGGCGAGCTGGAGCATCGGATAATTGGTGTAGGGCAGGCCTTCGGGCGGGTAGACCGGCTTCAGCGGCGCGCCCTGGCCGACGCGTGCGGGGTATTCGTTCACCGCCGCGCCGACACCGACGAGCGATTCGCCGCGCGCCACGGCGAGCACGGCCGGATTATAGGCGGTGAAGAGCTTCGGCTCCTGCGCGACGAAGGCCTTCACGTAATCGGCGCCGAAATGGTCGAGGAGGAAGGCGTATTGCAACCAGGCGGTGCCGCCGATCGAGATCGGCGAGCTCGCGATCCTTCCCTTCCATTTCGGATCGACGATGTCCTTCCAGCTCTTCGGCGCCTCTTCCGCCTTGACGAGGCTGGTGTTGTAGAAGGGATACATCAACGAGCCCGAGGCTGCGTACCACCAGCCTTCGACCTTGGCGTTCGCGCTGTATTTCGCGCTCATCGGCGGTGACCAGGGCCGCGCCAATCTGGCGTCGACCAATTGCTGCGTCAGGGCTTCGTCGGTGACGATGGCGATGTCCCCTTGCGTCTTGCCGGCCGTGGCCTCGGTGGCGATGCGCTCGTAAAGGCGGCCGGTCACGGCGCTGATGACGGAAACGTTGACGCAAGGGAATTGCTTGACGAAAGGCGCGATGATGGCGCGCTCGTCGGCATCGCTTTGCGCGGTGTAGAAGACGACCTGCCCTTCGGCGCAAGCAGCCTTGACGAGCTCTGGCGTGCCGATCGTCTCGCCCTCCACGACGGGGCTTTGGGCCTTCGCTGGAGCGCCGGCGATAAGCGCCAGCATGGTGATAAGCGCCAGCATCACGCCAAACCCGATGCTCGCGCGCAGCCTCACCTTCGCGCGCGCGCCGGCGCCGGCTCTCTTCTCGACAATCGTCATCGCCTTTCCTTCTCCTGCAAAGCCTGCTTCGCGTTTCCAATCGCCGCGGGTCCTTCGAGCCGCATGATGAGGTTGCCGAACGGGTCGACCTCGACATCGGCGCGAGGCCCGATGACGGCGGTCGATTCCGCCTCCTCGATGAGGGCGGGGCCCGCGATCCTCCTCCCGGCTTCAAGGCGATGGCGAGCGTAGACCGGCGTTTCGACGAAGCCGCCGAGCTCCTCGAAGAAAGCCAGGCGGTGCTCGATCAGCGCCTCGCTCGCGTCCGCCTCCTTCGATCCCTCGCGGAAGCGAATCTCGGTGACCGAGGGCGGGGCGACGAGCCGCACCCGCCAGGAGACGACCTCGACCGGCACCGCGCCGAGATTGCGCCCGAAGCGCTCCTCGTAGCGCGCGTCGAAGGCGTGGTGCAGCGCCACCGCGTCGTGGCGCGCGATGGCCTTGCGGTCGAGCGGCACATTCACCTCGAAGCCCTGGCCCGCATAGCGCATGTCGGCCGAGAGCTCGCAGGCGATGTCCTCGTCGAGGATGCCGCCCTCGCGCAGCACCGCGCGGGCCTTGGCATCGAGCGACGCGATGATCTCCTCGACGAGCGCCCAATCGAGATCGTCGAGCGCGGCGATGAGGCTCCTTGCATATTCGACGCTGCGCGGCGCGACCAGCATGCCGATGGCGGAGGCGACGCCCGCGCCCAGCGGGAAGATCACTTCGCCGCAGGTTCAGGAGCCGCGCGATCGCATAGGCATGCACCGGACCCGCGCCCCCGAAGGCGACCAGGCGGTATCGGGACGGGTCGGTGCCGGCTTCCGCGATGTGCACGCGCGCAGCCGTCGCCATGTTGTTGTCGACGACCTTGGCGATGCCGGCCGCCGTCTGGTCGAGGCCGAGCCCGAGCTTCTCGCCGAGCCGCGCAAGCGCGGCGCGCGCCCGCCCGGCATCGAGCCGCATGCGCCCGCCGAGAAAGCGTTCGGGCGAGAGGTAGCCGCGCATGAGGTCGGCATCGGTCACGGTCGGCTCTTCGCCGCCTTGGCCGTAGCAGGCCGGGCCGGGAACCGCGCCGGCGCTGCGCGGACCGACGCGCATGAGGCCGAGCCCGTCGGGCGCCGCGATGCTGCCCCCGCCGGCGCCGATCTCGATGAGCTCGATCACCGGCAGGCGCAACGGGAGGCCGCTGCCCTTCTTGAAGCGCTGCAGGCGCGCCGCCTCGAGCTCGTGGCTCCTATGCGGCCGCCCGTCGTGGATCAGGCTGATCTTGGCGGTCGTGCCGCCCATGTCGAAGGCGATCACGTCCCGCCATTCGGCCTGCCGGCACAGGAAGGCCGCGCCCATCGCACCCGCGGCGGGCCCCGATTCGACGAGCGCGATCGGCTGCTCGCTGGCGTTGCGCGCCGTGGTGATGCCGCCGTCCGACAGCATGACGAACAGCGGCACGCCGAGCAGGCGTTCGAGCTCGACGAGGTAGCGCATGGCGATCGGCGCCACATAGGCGTTGGCGACCGCGGTCGAGAAGCGCTCGTATTCGCGGATTTCCGGCGCGATCTCCGCCGAGGCGCAGACCGCGATTCCAGGACACGCTGCTTGCACGAGCGCCTTGGCGGCAAGCTCATGAGCGGGATTGCGATAGCTGTTGAAGAAGGCGATGGCGAGCGAGCGGGCGCCCGCGGCGACGAGTTCCTCGGCGGCGGCGCGCACGCCCGCTTCGTCGAGCGGCACGACGATGTCGCCTTTCGCACCGATGCGTTCCTTCACCGCCTTGCGAAGCGGACGCGCGACGAGCGGCGCCGGCCGTTCGAGCTCGAGATCGAAAGTGTCGTAGCGAAGCTCGTTGCCGATCTCGAGCACGTCGCGATAGCCGTCCGTGGTGATCAGCCCGACGGGCGCGCCGCGTCGCTCGATCAGGGCATTGGTGACCAGCGTCGTGCCATGCACCACCTGGCCGGCGGGAGCCTGCATGGCTCGCAGGCCTTCGAGGATGGCGCGTGCGCGGATCGTCCGGCGTGGTGAGCAGCTTGTTGAGCGTGAGCGTTCCGGTTTCGCCGTCGTAGAGCGCAAGATCGGTGAAGGTGCCGCCCACGTCGGCGCCCGCGAGAAAGCGTGTCATAGGCCGTAGATCTCCTTCGCGACGCGCTCCGAGACGAGCCCGGTCGCCACATCCTCGCGCACCGCCTCGCGGTCGCGTTCGCGCGGATCGCCATAGCCGCCCCCGCCGGGATAGCGAACGAGGAGACGGTCGCCGGCCTCGATGCGGCTCTTGCCTTTGAGCGGAAAGCCGCCTTCCTTGCCGTTCCATCGGACGCGCGAGGGCGCGCCCGCATGGCCGCCGAGCACGCCGAGCGCCGGATGTTGCACGCGCTCGACGAGCAGCGAGAGCGTCGCCGCCCTCGTGCCGGTGAGCTCGATCTCGACGTCCTGCCCCAGGCCGCCGCGGAAGCGCCCGGGACCTCCCGAATCCGGCGCGAGCTCCTTTTGCCAGATGCGCAAGCGGTGATTGCGCCTCGATCGTCTCCATCGAGCCGCACACCACATTCGAGGGAAAGCAGGTCGCCGACAAGCCGTCCCGGCGCGAGCGCGCTCCCATGCCGCCGTTGATGAAGAGGATCGAGGTGTAGCGCCGCTCGTCCTCGCGATATCCCGAGACGATGACGCGCAAGGTCGGCGCGCTCCCCGATTCGGCGATGATGCGCTCGCCCAGAATGGGCGACAACGCCTTGTAGATCACGGCCGCGAGGCAATGGCCGACGAGTTGGCGGGCATGCACGGGCGCCGGAAAGCGCGGGTTGAGGATCGAGCCCTCGGGCGCGCGCACCGTGATCATGCGATAGGTGCCCTCGTTGCGCGGCGTGCCGGGATCGAGCGCGCATTTCAAGGGATAGCAGGAATAGGCTTCGGTATAGGTCATCACCGTGTTGAGGGCGCGCCCGACCTGGGGCGAGGTGCCGGCGTAGTCGAGGATCATCTCCTCGCCGCGGATCTCGACCGCGACCTCGAGATGCACCGGTTCCTCGCCCGTGCCGTCGAGATCGAGGGCCGCGCGGTAGGTTCCGTCCGGCATCGCCGCGATGGCGTCGCGCATGCTTCGTTCGGTGCGCGCGCAGATTTCGCGCGAGATCGGCGTGAGATCGTCGATCGCCTCGCGCTCGACGAGGTCGCGTAAGCCGCGTGCCGCCGTCTCGCCGGCGGCGATTTGCGCCGCGATGTCGCCGAGCACCTCCTCGGGCAGCCTGACGTTGGCGCGGATGATAGATTGCAGATCGGCGTTGAGGCGCCCCTCGCGCATGTAGAGGAGGGGCGGGATGAGGAGGCCCTCCTCGAACACCTCGCGCGTGTCGGCCGACCATAATGTGCCGCCGATATCGGCCATATGCGCGATGCTGCCCGTCCAGGCGATGAGCCGCCCTTCGTGAAACACCGGCGCCAGGATGGTGATGTCGGGCAAATGCCCCGAGGTCAGCCACGGGTCGTTGCAGATGCCCACGTCGCCGTCGCTCCACTCGCCGGCCGGGCGCCGGGAGAGGAAATGGGCGAGCGTGCGCGACAAGGTCATGTTGAACGAAGGAATGCCGATCGTGTTCTCGGCGATGGCGTTGCCCTTCGCATCGAAGACGACGCAGGAGAAGTCGTTCGATTCGCGCACGATCGGCGAGAACGAGGTGCGCCGCAGCGTCGCCGCCGCCTCGTCCGCGATGGCGATCAGGCGCGTCCAAACGACCTGAAGCGCGACCGGATCGTCGATGATCACACGATGTCGCTTCGCGGCCGAAGATTTTCGCATCTCGCTGTTTTCCTTCATCCGCGCTGCTTTCGATCGACGCTGCGCGCTCAGCCCAAGCCCGTCTTCGAGGCTTCGATCACCTTGCTCAGCGCCTCGGCCGCGGCGCTGAGATGGGCGCCCATGCTGCGCCTCGCCGCCTCGGCGTCACCGGCGCAGATCGCCGCGACGATCTCCTCATGCTCGGCGAGCGAACGGCGCGAGCGCCCCGGCAGGAGGATCGAGCGATATTGGAAACGCACCACCTGCGATTTCAGGTTGGCGAGAAGCTTCGCGGCGGTCCGATGGGCGGCGATGCGCTGGATCTCGGCGTGCAGCCCGCCGTTGATCTTCGAATAGGCGATCAGGTCGCCCGTCTCGACGGCGCCGCGCATCTCAACCACGATGGCGCGCAGCCGCTCATGGTCGTCGCGGCCCGCCCGTTCGGCCGCGAGCCCGGCGACGAAGGCCTCCAAGGCGCCGCGCGCCTGCGTGATCTCGATCGCATCCTCATGGCTGATGAGCCGTACGCGCGCCCCGCGATGGGCCTCGCGCACCACGAGGCCCTCCTGCTCGAGTTGCGCCAGCGCGGTCCGCACATTGGCCCGGTTCGTCGCGAGCAGGGCGGCAAGCTCCATCTCGATCAGTCTTTCGCTTGGTTGGAAGCGCCCGCTGGTGATCGCTTCGCGCAATCGCGAGGTGACATCCTTGCCGTGCTCCCTCATTCCCATCCTCGTGCTCAATCCGCGAAGGGATCGGCCGGCATGCCGGTCGCAAGCTCCACCACCACGGTCTTGATCTCGGTGTATTCGTCGAGCGCGGCGAGGCCGTTCTCGCGCCCGAGCCCGCTCATCTTGTAGCCGCCGTAGGGGAGCATCCAATGCACCGGGCGGTAGGTGTTGATCGAGACGAGGCCGGCCTCGATTTCAGCCGCCACGCGGTGACCGCGGCCGATGTCCTTCGTCCATAGTCCGGCGACCAAGCCGTAGGCTACGTCGTTCGCGAGCGCGATCACCTCCTCTTCCGTGTCGAACGGCATGATGGCGAGCACCGGCCCGAAGACCTCCTCCTGGGCGAGGCGCGAGCGGTTGTCGACGTCGGCGAACACCGTCGGCTCGATGAAATAGCCGCGCTCGAAACCGGCGGGGCGCTTTCCGCCGGCGACGAGGCGCGCGCCTTCTTCACGGCCGAGCGCGATATACGCTTTCGTCTTGGCGAGCTGCTCGGCCGAGCTTTGCGGGCCGATATGGGTCGCGGCATCGAGCGGCAGGCCGACGCGGATGCGGCGCGCCCGCTCCGCCATGCGTTCGACGACCTCGTCATAGATCGAGCGTTGCACGAACAGGCGCGAGCCGAGCGAACAGGATTGTCCCGTCGAACGGAAGGCGCCATGCGTCGCCACCACCAGCGCCTTGTCGAGATCGGCGTCGGCAAAGAGGATGTGAGGCGATTTGCCGCCGCATTCGAAGGAGCAGCGCTTCAGGTTCACGCTCGCGCCGCGCATGATCTCCTGGGCGGTGCGGTGCTCTCCCGTGAAGGAAATCTTGTCGACGCCGGGATGGGCGACGAGCGCCGCGCCGGCGAGCGGCCCGAAGCCCGGCACGATGTTGACGACGCCCGGCGGAAACCCCGCCTCCTCGATGAGCTTTGCCGAGCTCGAGGGCCGAGACCGGCGTCTGCTCGGCCGGCTTCGAGCACCACGGCGTTGCCGGCCGCGAGCGCCGGGCCGATCTTCCAGGAATAGAGCGAGATGGGCGAATTCCAGGGCAGGATGGCGCCGACGACGCCGACCGGCTCGCGGCGCGTATAGGCGAGCGCATCCGGGCGGAAGGGGATTTGCGCACCGTTGATCTTGTCGGCGGCGCCGGCGAAGAAGGTGAGCCAGTCGGCGGCGCGCTGCACCTCGCCCAGGGTCTCGCGCAGCGGCTTGCCGTTGTCGCGGCTCTCGAGCATCGCGAGCGTCTTCGCATCCCGCCGGAGGAGCTCGGCAAGCTTCAAGATCAGGGCGCCGCGCTGGCTCGCGGTGACCTTTCGTGTCCAGGGGCCGCGCATGGCGGCGCGCGCCGCCGCGACGGCTCGGTCCACATCCGTCTCGTCGGCCTCCGCGACATGCGCCCAGACTTCCTCGGTCGACGGATCGATCGATAAGATCATCCGGCCCGAATGCGGCGCGCTCCATTCCCCGCCGATGTAAAGCTTCGGCGCTTCGTGCTCGATTAAGTCTTTCGTCGTCGTGCTCATCGTACATACTCACCGAAGGTTTGAGTCACGGGAAGGTTTGCGTCCGTTCACGCCCGAGGCGGCGCGCGAGAACCACCAGAAGCACCAGCACGAGGCTTTGCGCGAGCGCCATCACGGCCACGAGATTGGTCGAGCCGCGCAGCCAGAAGTCGAACATGGTGAGCGAGAACACCTGCGTCGTCGAGGTGTAGAGGAAGAGCGCGGTCGCGAGCTCGCGAAACGACAGGATCAGAAGCAGGATCATGGCGGAAAGGATGCCGGGCCGGGCGAGCGGGATGACGATGAGCCGCAAGGTGCGCAAGAGCCCTGCGCCGCAGAGCCGCGAGCTTTCCTCGAGCTCGGTATGGATCTGCATGAGCGAGCCCGAGACGGCGCGAACGCCCTGCGGCGAGAATTGCGACACATAGGCGAAAATGATGATCCACAAGGTGCCGTAGATGCCGATCGGCAGGCTGATCCACGACCAGAGGTAGCCGAGCCCGATGATCAGGCCGGGAATGGCGATGGGCAGGACCGCGATGAGGTCGAGCGCGCGACGCCCCCTCATGGTCGTGCGATGCACCACATAGGCGATGGTGAAGTAGAGCACGCTGCCGATCGCGACGGTGCCGAGCGAAACGAGAAGCGAATTCACGAAGGACGCTCTCACCACCGGGTCGCCGAAGGCGAGCGCGAACTGGTCGAGCGAGAGTTGCGTGGGATCGGCCATCGCGCCGAGCGTCGCGTAGAAGAGGTTCTTGCGCAGCGCGATGAAGACGAGCGCCGCGTAGGGCAGGAGCACGACGAAGACGATGTAGCCGAAGCCGAGAACGGCGAGCGGCCAGCGCGCCGAGCCGAGCGGGACCACGTCGGGCCGCAGGCCCTTGCCGGTGACCGTGACGAAGCTCCTGCCGCCGAGCACGCGGTATTGGATGAGCACCAGCGTGACGGTGATGAGGAGCATCAGCACGCCGAGCGCGGAAGCCTGATTGACCTTGGGCGGAGCGAAGCCGACCATTTCCCAGATGCGCACCGAGATGAAGTGAAGATGGCCGGGCTCTCCCAGGATCGCCGGGATGGCGAAGAGCTCGATCAGCAGGACGAAGACGAGAAGGCCCGACGAAAGAAGGGCGGGCGAGATGAGCGGAAGCGTGATCTGCAACAGGCCGCGCAGGCGCGAGGCGCCGCACATCGCGGCCGCTTCCTCATGCACCGGGTCCATGTTGCGCAGCGCGGCGGCAACGAAGAGATGCACATAGGGCGCGTAGTAGATGGCGAAGACGAAGCCGATGCCGCCGAAGCTGTAGATGTCGACGGCGGCGCCAATCCCGAAGGAGCGCAGCGCGATATTGATGATGCCGCTCCTCGGCGAGGCGAGGATGTCCCAGGCGAAGGCTCCGACGAGCGGGGGCACGAACATCGGCAGGATGGCGATCCATTCGAGCAGCCGCCTTCCGGGCACGTCGGTTCGGGTCGCGAGCCAGGCGAGGCCCGAGCCGATCAGCATGGCGCCCGCCGTGCCGATCACGGCGGCGGCGAGCGTCACGCGCAGGAGATCGAGGAAGCCGCCTGCGGTGAGGATTTCGCGGTAGTTGCCGAGCGTCAGCCCCGACCAATCGACGCTCAGCGCGCGCGGCGGCGTCGGCAGGAACGACCCGAGGACGAGCGCGACGAACGGGGAGGACGATGAGGAACAGCAGGCCCGCGATAAGCAGCGCCATGAAGAGACCCCGCGCCGACAACGTCTCGGCGAGGATCTGCCGCGGGCGGGAGCGGTGGCGCGCGAGCGCGGCGGCCGCCGTCACGGCGAACCTCGCCGCGCGCTCTCGGAGGGGATGATCCGAGCCCGGTCGCGCGGGATGGTCAAGGTGATCTCGGCGCCATCCCGCGCCGGCGCGCCGCTGCCGAGCGCGACGACCTCGAAGGGCGCGCCCGCCCAATCGAGCGTGTAGCGCGTCGAGGTGCCCTGGTAGCGGCGCGCGACGATGCGGGCCGGATAGCTGTCGAGGGACGGGCCGCCGGCCTCCGCGATGAGGCAATCCTCGGGGTGGATCACGACATCGACCCGATCGCCGGCCGCGAAGGCGCCGTCGTGGGACGCGACGAGCTCGCGGCCCGTGCCGGTCCCGATCGAGGCCGCCGTTTCGGAGACGCGCGCCAGCACGCGCGCCTCGAAGATGTTCGCGGTCGAGATGAACTCGGCGACGAAGCGGCTGCGCGGGCTTCGGTAGAGCTCGTGCGGCTCGCCGATTTGCACGACCTTGCCGCCTTCCATCACGATGACGCGGTCGGCGAGCTCGACGGCTTCGGCCTGGTCATGGGTGACGTAGAGGCTGGTGAGGCCCGTTCGGCGTTGCAGGGCCTTGAGCTCGAAGCGAAGGCGCTCGCGCAGCTTCAGGTCGAGGTTGGACAGGGGCTCGTCGAAGAGGAGCAGCGTCGGATCGAAGACCAAGGCTCTCGCGAGCGCCACTCTCTGCATCTGCCCGCCGGACAATTGGGCGGCCGAGCGGCCGCCTTCGCCCGCAAGCCCGACGAGCTCGAGGACGCTTTCGGTTCTCTCCTTGATTTCGCCGCGCCTCTTGTTGCGGACGCGCAAAGGGTAGGCGACGTTCTCGAAGACGCTCATATGCGGCCAGACCGCATAGGACTGGAACACCATGCCGATGTCGCGCCGCTCCGGCCGCACGAACAGGTTGCGCTCCGCGTCCGAGACGGGCTCCCCGCCGATGAGGATGCGCCCGGCATCGGGTGACGCGAGACCGGCGATGAGCCGGAGCGTCGTCGTCTTGCCGCAGCCGCTCGGCCCGAGCAGGACGACGAATTCGCCTTCGGCTACGTCGAAGGCGACATTCTCGACGGCCGTGCGCGTCCCGAAGCGCTTCGTCAGCGCTTCGACGCGGCATTTGACGGCCTTGGAGATGACGGCCTTCGAGGTGACGGCCTTCGGGGTGACGGCCTTCGAGGTGACGGCTTGGCATTCGAAGGCCATTGGGGCGTCCGGGCAGGAAATCTGGTCGTCAAAATTGTCGAAATGATTGTTGACAATGTCAAGACGGCGGGAAAATCTTGTCGCTTCGCACGGAGCCGGAAGAGCGCGTGAGTGAGGACGGGATGAACGAAGGTCGGGCAAGGACGCAGCCGAAAAGGGAGCCGAAGGCGAGTGAGCCCAAGGTCGTCGAACCCAAGGTCGTCGAACCCAAGATCGTCGAATCCTTGCCGTGGCATGCGGTCGTTCACGAGGTTCTGAAGAGGAACGAGGTTCGTCTCGTCACCTATGTGCCGGACCGCGTGCTGACGCCGCTCATCGACAGCATCCACAAGGACGCGTTCTTCACGGCTTTCGTCACGACGCGCGAGGAGGAAGCACTCGGCATTCTCAGCGGCGCCTGGATGGGCGGCATGCGCGGCGCCTTGCTCATGCAGACGAGCGGCTTCGCCACCTTGCCGAATGCGCTGGCTTCGCTCGCCGTCCCTTATCAGATCCCGCTGTTGATGATCATCTCGGAGCGCGGCACGCTCGGCGAGTTCAATCTCGGCCAGGCGCTGGTCTGCCGGACGATGCGCCCGGTGCTCGACGCGCTCGGCATCGAGCAGCACACGATCACGCGCCTCGACGAGCTCGACTTCATCCTCGATCGCTCGATCAAGCAGGCCGTGGCGACGCAAGCGCCCTGCGCCTTGATCCTGTCGCCGCTCCTCACCGGCGGCAAGACCTTCAAGCATTGAGAGGGAACGATATGGACGTCGCCTCGCCGCCGCCCCACCACGCCAATCTCAAGGTCGCGAGCCGTTTCGATCTCAGCAAGCGGCTCGTGGCGCTGCTCGACGCATGGCGAAGCCGTCATCGGCGGCATCGGCAACACGAATTTCGACCTGTGGGCGTCCGGCCGGCGCCCGGAGAATTTCTACATGCTCGGCAGCATGGGCCTCGCCTGCCCGATCGCGCTCGGCGTCGCCTTGGCGCAGCCTTCGCGGCGCGTGGTCGCCTTGGAGGGAGACGGCTCGCTGCTCATGCAGCTCGGCTGCCTCACCACCATCGCCATGCTGCGACCGAGGAATCTCGTGATCATCGTGATGGACAATGGCTGCTACCAGATCACCGGTGCGCAGAAGACGACCACCGCCTTCGCCGCGGACATCGTCGCGATCGCGCAAGGCGCCGGCATCGCGCAAGCCAGATGGGCGGCGGACGAGGCGATGTTCGAAAGCCTGGTGCGGCGCGCGCTTGCCGAAGACGGCCCGCACCTGATCGCGGCGCGGATCGACGACAAGCCGGCCGTCGCCACGACCGAGCGGGACCCTTCGCTGATCCGCGACCGCTTCATGCGCGGGATGGGTGTGAAGGCTTAGGGCGCGGAAGGCGAGACGGCCTGAAAAGCGTATCCACGTCTTCAAGGTACCAGCGATCAAAGGCGCGGATGACCGGCCCAAGGCCGGTCATGACGCAGAGGGCCTGTCGATGTTCGCTTGCAGCGAAATGAGCGCGAGCGTTCGACGCTTGCCGAAAGCGCCCGAATATGCGGCTATAGGGCGGTTCGGGCCTGGGCTTCGAGCTTCTGCGCCGGGGACGATCACTTGGTTCATGCGCCATGTTTCTGAGATATCGAGCACGAGATGGGTGACGAAGACGCTCAGGACCTGCGCGACTTGGCCGGAGGCGCGGAAAATTTGTCGCGTGCCGAGTTCGTCTACAAGAAACTGTGGCAAGGCATCCAGGACGGCGAGTTTCACTCGGGCCAGAGGTTGCGCGAAGCCGAGCTCGCGACGAGGCTCAAGGTCAGCCGCACGCCGGTCCGCGAGGCGTTGCGCCGGCTCACTTCCGAGGGCTTGATCGAATTCGCGCCCTCTCGCGGCATGATGATCGTCGAGCTCGACAAGCAGCAGGTGCGTGAGCTCTACGCGCTTCGCGAGACGCTCGAAGGCGCTGCCGCCCGTTTCGCCGCCCAGCACGCTTCGCCTTCCGAGATCGCGGCGCTTGAGGAATGGCTCGAGCGCCAGGACCGCTCGGCGCTGCCGTCCGAGGAGGCGGCGCGTCTCAATCGCCGCTTCCACAACGCCATCCACGAGGCGGCGCACAACCGCTATCTCGTGCTGTCGCTGCGCCAGCTCTACGCCTCCTTGGCGCTCTTGCCGGGGACGACCTTCACGGCGCCAGGACGCATCGCTTCAGCGCGTGAGGAGCATGGGGCGATCCTTTCCGCCATCGAGGCCCGCGATGCCGTGAGGGCGGAGGCGGCGGCGCGTCATCACATCGAGAATGCCGGGCGCATCCGCATGCAGATGATGTTCGACGGGTAGTGAGAAGGCATGGCCGCAACAAGCCCGAGGACGGGCAGGACGGCTGATAAGGACCAATTGTCACAGTCGCGACAAGATAGGCGTGGATGACCGGGCCGACGCCCGGTCATGACGAGTAGGGGCGAGGCGTCAGAGCCGACACACGAGGTCGGCGATCTCGAGCCTCGCGTCACGCGATCGGTGCGAAGCGGCGATGCTTCGCGAGATACGGCACGAGCCCGCCGGCAACGAAGATCGAAACGAGGCTCTCAGGCACGCTTTCGGCCGCGATCCGGCGCGCGCCGCCGTCGAGCAGGAGGAAAGCGCCTTCCGGCCCGATCGCGATTTCCACACGATCGCCCTCCCGAGCCTCGTCCGTGTCGGCGATCACCGGAAGGAGCCCGTTGTTGATGGCGTTGCGGTAGAAGCTGCGCGCGAAGCTCTTCGCCACCACCGCCCGGATGCCCGCGGCGCGCGGCACGGTGACCGCGACCTCCATGGCCGAGCCGCAGCCGAAATTCCGCCCGGCCACGAGGATATCGTCGGGCCTGATGGTCGCGGCGATCGAGGCATCGATATCCTCGAAGAGGAAGCGCGCCATCTCCGTTTCGTCGCGCGCGTCGCGCTTGCGGCGCGACGAGATGATGTAGTCGGTGTTGACGTCGTCGCCGAAGACCCGTGCGCGGCCCTTGAGCGAAAGGCGCAAGCTCATGGCGTGACGCTCCTCGGGTCGGCGATGCGCCCGGTGGCCGCCGCCGCGCCGCAGGCCGCCGGCGAGGCCAGAAAAATCTCGGCCTTCGGCGCGCCCATGCGGCCCTTGAAGTTGCGGTTGCCGGTCGAGATCACGGTCGAGCCGTCGCGCGGGATGGCGCCGCTCGTGCCGCAGCACGCGCCGCAGCCGGGCGTGGTCAACACGGCTCCGAAGGCCAGGAGCTCGGCGAGCGAGCCGTCGCGAACGAGAAGGTCGAGCTCGGCGCGCGAGGCCGGCGTGATCACGAGCTCGACGCCTGGCGCGATCCCTCCGGCGGCCCGGATGATGGCGAGCGCGGCGCGGATGTCGCAGGCGCGGCCCCCGGTGCAGGTGCCGATGAACACCATGTCGACCGCGCGCCCGACGGCTTGCTCGATCGGCACGACGGCGTCGACATGATGCGGCAGAGCGACTTGCGGCGTGATCGCGCCAAGGTCGAGGGTGAACCTGTCGAGATAGCGGGCGCCGGCATCCGCCTCGACGGGCGCGCAATCCATGACGCCGACCCCGCGCAGAAATTCGAGCGTCGCCGCGTCGACCGGAAAAAGCGCCGCCTTGGCGCCGGCCTCGGTCGCCATGTTGGCGATGACGATCCGGTCCTCCACGCTCAATGCCGCGATGCCGCTCCCTGAGAATTCGAGCGCGAGGTAGTTCGCGCCGTCGGCGCGAAGCCTGTTCAGCAACTCCAGGATGACGTCCTTCGCCTGCGCGCCGCCGGCAAGCCTGCCCGTCAGCACGATCTGCAGCGTTTCGGGCACCTTCAGCCACATCTTCCCCGTCGCCATGGCGGCCGCGAGATCGGAAGCGCCGATCCCGACGCCGAAGGCATTGAGCGCCCCATAGGTGACGCAATGGCTGTCGGCTCCCGCGACGATGGCGCCGGGCCGCACGCGGCCGTCCTCGATCATGCGTTGGTGGCCGATGCCTTCGCCGACACGAAACAAGGATATCCCATGGGTTTCGGCGAACCGCCGCATCTTGTCGTGCAGGCCGGCGATGCGGGCACTGCCCGCCGGCGCGTAATGGTCGCAGGAAAAAGCGATGCGGGCCGCATCGAACACCGCGTCAAAACCCATGGAGGCGAAGAGGTCGATCGCCATCGGTGCCGAGCCGTCGGTTCCGAGAAGTTGATCGACGGAAACGATCGCGAATTCGCCAGCCTCGACTTCGCGCCCGGCATGCGCGGCGAGAATTTTTTCAGCGATCGTTCGCCCTTTGGGGCCTTCCATATCGTCGACTCTCCTCGAACCGATGCACGCCGGCAACACCCATTCGCAAGCCCTATAGACGCGCGTTGCCGGTTTGGATAACGAAATTAGCGTGAGGCCATCAAGGGCTTCTCAGCCGGCGTTGGCCAGCGCGTCCTCATCCCCGGAAGGGAAGGACAGGGAGGAAAATCGTGAACGACAAGCTTTCTCGCAGAGGCCTCGTCGCCGGTGTGGCGGCCGTATCGCTTTTCGCCATTCACCGGCGGGTGGCAAGAGCCGCCGGCGAGCCCTTACGGCTTCGCTGCTCGCTCGACACGGCGCCCTCGCATGGGCGCAACCTCTCGATCATCGATTACCTCAAGAAGCTCGAAGAGGCCTCGGGAGGCAGCATCAAGGGCGAGGTCTTCCCGAGCGGACAGCTCTTTCCCGATCTCGACGTTGGAAAAGCGCTGATTCAGGGCCAGATCGAGATGGCCGCGCCCGGAAGCTTCACCATCACCGGCATCGTGCCGAACGCTGATTTCCTTCAGCTTCCCGTCTTGTATGGCCAGCCCATGGAAACGGTGCACAAGATCATCGATGGGAAGGCGGGTGCGGTGGTGAATGCCGATATCGCGCAAAAGCTGCGCTCGCATGTCATCGGCCCCTGGCTCGATCTCGGTTTCCAGAATTGGTACAGCGCGGGAAAGCCGATCACCTCGCTCGCCGACCTCAAAGGATTGAAGATCCGCAATTCCGGCGGCGCGGGTCAAGCTTGGCGGGCGCGCTTCGTCGGCGCGGTGCCGAACACGACGGCGTGGCCGAATGTGCCCTTGGCGCTCAGCCAAGGTACCTTCGACGCGCTCGTCTCCACCAACGAGTCCCTCGCGAGCGCCAAGCTGTGGGAGGCGGGCGTCAAATATGGCTTCGAGGACCATCAATTCGTCGCCGAATACATCCCGATGGTCAGCCTGGTCTTCTGGGAAAAGCTTTCGCCCGAGCTGCAGACGCTGATGACCGATCTGTGGGCGCAAAATATTCCGACCTACCGCGCCAACATGGCGGCGGCGCAATCCAAGGCGCGCCAGACGCTCGAGGATCACGGCGTGAAATTCGTCGATCCGACGCCGCAGCAGACCGCCGCCGAGCGTCAGAAGATGCTTGCCGAGCAAGATCAGCTCGCCAAGGAGATCAAGGTTGCCCCCGACCTCGTGAAGCTCGTGATGGCCGATGCCGGCAATGCGAGCTGACGCGTTGACCGCAGGACCGGCGTCACGCGCGTTGAGGATCTGGGACATCCTCGAGCAGACCCTCGTCGGGCTGCTCGGCCTTTGCGCACTCGTCATCGGCGTCTGGCAGGTCATCAGCCGTTATTTCATCCCGACGAGATCGATCAGCTATGGCGAGGAGGTCACCGTCTACCTCATCGTCTGGGCCATCATGATCGTCTCCAGTCAATTGGTGCGCAGCGACGGCCATGTCCGTCCCGATCTCGTGTTGCGTATCATGCCGCCTCGCGCGCGGCGCTGGGTCGAGGCCTTCAATTGCCTTTTGGCGATCGGCTTCTCGGCCGGGCTCGTCTGGTACGGCTGGCAGATCGTCGATACCGCGCTTCTCATCGATGAGCACTCCTCGACCGATCTGCAATTCCCCATGTGGGTCTATTATCTCGCCTTGCCGACCGGAGCGGGTCTGATGGCGGCGCGCTATCTCATCCGCTTGGCGCGCCATGTGTTCTTCTACGATCCGGCGATG
Source organism: uncultured Alphaproteobacteria bacterium (assembly GCA_963713805.1). Classification (GTDB taxonomy): domain Bacteria; phylum Pseudomonadota; class Alphaproteobacteria; order Rhizobiales; family Beijerinckiaceae; genus GAS188. The sequence continues at coordinate 154,878 of CAVQNF010000025.1, forward strand.
GCCGTCTTTGCTCATGCGGCCCATGAATCCTCGATGGGCGCGGGAATGCCGCCTGCCCATTCCCGGACGCCCGACGTTCTCTAGAGCCGGATGCGATGAGATGGTTTCAGCGAGCTCACTCTATCTCTTTGTTTTAACGTATAATATGACCCGAAAAATGGGGCCATTTTTCGGCACCATGCTGTAGCGTCAGCTCCTCGCCTCTCGTGTGGAGCTTCCTGTTCTTCGCTCTGTTTTTCGGCCTGCTCATGGCCGGAGCGCCGATCTTTCTCGTCCTCGGGATTTGCGCGACGGCGCTCTACTATTTCACCGATCAGCCCTTGGTCGGCGTGGCGCAACTCGTCATCAACGAGCTCAACTCGCCGACCTTGATGGCCCTGCCGCTTTTCGTCATGGCCGCCGCCTTCATGCGGTTCGGTGGCATCGCCAAGGCGCTCGTCGATCTGGCGACGGCTTGGCTCGGCGGCATACGCGGCTCGCTCGGCCTCGTGACCGTCGTCGCCTGCACGCTGTTCGCGGCGATCTGCGGCTCGAGCGTCGCCACGGCCTTGGCGATGGGCACGATCCTCATTCCGGCGATGATCGAGCGCGGCTATCCGCGTTCCTTCGCACTCGGCGTCGTGGGCGCCGCGGGCACCATCGGCATCGTCATCCCGCCGAGCCTGCCGCTCATTCTCTACGGTATCGTGGTCGAGCAATCGGTTCCCCGCCTCTTCCTTGCGGGCATCCTGCCGGGCCTCTTGCAGGCGGCGGTCTTCTTCGCCTGGGTTCTCTACGATTCACGAAGGCGCAATTTCCCGATCGAGCCCGCGCAACCCTTGGCGCAAAAGCTCGCCGCCACGCTGCGCGCGGTGCCCGCGCTCTGCGTCCCGCTCATCGTGATGGTCGGCATCTATGGCGGCATCGTCACGGTCACGGAGGCCGCGGCGCTCGCCGCGGCGTCCTCGCTCCTCGTCTCGCTCTTCGTCTATCGCGGCTTTCATTGGACGCGCACGCTCTTCGTCATCGCCGACGCCATGCGCAGTGCCGGCACCATCATGCTCATCATCGCGACCGCGCTCGCCTTCGGTCATTGGATGGCGGAATCGGGCATTCCGGCGAAGCTCGTGCAATTCACCGTGGATCACGGCTTTGCCACCTGGCAGTTCCTGCTCGCCATCAACGCCCTGCTTTTGCTGCTCGGCTGCTTCCTCGAGGTCAACGCGACGCTGTTGCTGGTGATGCCGATCCTCGCACCGGCGCTGAAGCCGCTCGGCGTCGACCCGGTGCATTTCTCGATCATCTTCACCCATAATATGGAGATCGGCCTCATCCACCCGCCCGTCGGGCTCAATCTCTTCGTGCTCTCCACCATCGCGCAAGCGCCGATCGGCGAGGTCATCCGCGGCATCCTGCCGTTTCTCGTCTTGTTGCTGATCGTGCTCGCCATCATCACCTATGTGCCGGTGCTGACCTTGTGGCTGCCGACGCTCGTCTTCGGTTAATTCGGTGACACCTTACTGATTCCCCAATATTCCAAACCACATAGATGAGCGCGCAAAGGGGGAAATGTAAGGCGTCACCGAATTTAAGGCGTGCCCCGTGCCTGCCCCTCATCGGGGTTTCCGCTTCGGCGGCTTTGGAGTAATGTCGGCGCATGAGCGAAGCCGAAGCCCTGTTTTCGGTCTTGCGTCAATCGGCCGACACCGACGCGGTCGCCACGATCGAGCGGCTGGTTCGCGACGCGCCCGATCATGCGCTGAACAGGATCAACGCGCTCGACATCGCCGCAAAGGAAGGGCTCGACGAGGAGCGCGTCATCGCGACCTTGCTGCATGCCGCGCGGCTCGGCCTCTTCGAGATGTCGTGGAACGTCATGTGCCCCGGCTGTAGCGGCGTGCTCGATGCCAGCACGACATTGAAGACGCTCGATCAGGCGGAATATAGCTGCGCTCTTTGCGCGGCGGGCTACGAGACGACGCTCGACAACATGGTCGAGGTGACTTTCACCGTGAGCCCGCGGGTGCGCAAGATCGCGGCGCACACACCCGACGAGCTCTCGGCTCCGGAATATTACCGTCAGATCTTCTGGAGCTCGGGGATCGACCTTCCCGAGGACTATGCGAAGTTGATGGAGGAGGTGGCGGTCGATGCCATCGAGCTGCCGGCCGGAGAAAGGGCCATCCTTTCCTTGCAATTGCCGGCGGAGTTCCTGATCGTCTTCGATCCGGTGACCCATGCGGCGCAATTCCTCGACGTGAAGGGCGAGCCGACGCGCGAGCGCCAGAATCTGTCGCTCGTCTTCAACAGGGTGCGGGCACCGACCGGCACCATCGGAGCTGCGGCCGGGGCCCTTGCGGCTCTCGCTCGAAAATCGCACCGACACGCGCGTGCTTCCGGGCGTCTGGATCGGGAACCAGACGCTCCATGATCTCCTGGGGCGGCGCAAGCCGGTGCTCACCGCGAAACGGCTTTTGACCAACCAGACCTTCCGCGACATCTACCGCACGGATACGCTCAGCGTCGATCAGCGCCTGAAGATCATCAGCCTCACCTTCCTGTTCACCGATCTCAAGGGCTCGACCGAGCTCTACGAACGCGTGGGGGATCTGGTCGCCTTCGATCTCGTCAAGGAGCATTTCCGGGTGCTGAACGAGATCATCGTGTCGGAACGGGGCGCCGTGGTGAAGACGATCGGCGATGCGGTGATGGCGACCTTCGCGACGCCCGATCGCGCCGTCGCCGCCGCCATTCGCATGCGCGAAGCGATGAACGATCTCGGCGAGCAGCGCCAGCACGAGAGCCTCTTGTTGAAGATGGGCATCCATGAGGGCCCGTGCCTCGCGGTCACGCTCAACGATCGCCAGGACTATTTCGGCCAGACCGTCAACATCGCGGCGCGCGTGCAGGGGCTCGCGGCCTCACGCTCGATCGTGGCGACCGGGCAAGTGGTGGAGGACCCGGAGGCCGCGGCCTTCCTGCGCACGAGCGGGTTGACGCCGACGCTGCGGCGCACGGCCTTGCGCGGCATCATCGACGAAATGTCCGTCTACGAGATTCCGTGAGCTTTCAAAGCAGGGCCATTTTTCGGAACATATGGCAGTAGCCTCCACCTCGCCCAGCTTGCGGGGAGAGCGCGGATCGCCGTGCAATGGCGATCCGGGTGAGCGGCCGCTAAACTTGGCGCCGCCGCCCTCACCCGGCTCGTTCGCTACGCTCACGAGTCCGACCTCTCCCGCCTCGCGGGAGAGGTTTGGGCGCGGTGCCGAAACTACACCACCTTCGCCCTGCCGCCGAGATACGCATCGCGCACGTCGTCGTTGCGCCAGAGCTCCTCGGGCGTGCCCGAGAGCGCGAGGCGTCCGGTCTCGAGCACATAGCCGCGATCGGCGACCGAAAGCGCCATGCGCGCGTTCTGCTCGACGAGCAGCACGGTGGTGCCGCGCCGCCTGATCTCGCCGATGATGGAGAACACCTTCTGCACGATGACGGGGGCGAGGCCGAGCGAGGGCTCGTCGAGCAGCAGCAGGCGCGGCTTCGCCATCAGCCCGCGCGCCACCGCGACCATTTGCTGCTGGCCGCCCGAGAGCGTCCAGCCGAGCGCGTCGGCAAAGGGCTTGATGTCGGGAAGAGCTCGAACATCTCGTCGGCTTCGGCGGCGAGCGCGCGCCGCGCCAGGCGGCCGCGATTCGAAGCCCCGAGCATGATGTTCTCGCGGGCCGTCAATCCCGGGAAGACGCGCCGGCCCTCCGGCACATGGGCGATGCCAAGCTTCACGATCGCCTCGGGGCCGAGGCCGGCGATCGAGCGGCCCTCGAAGCGGATGTCGCCGGAGGCCGGCTTGGCGAGGCCCGAGATGGCGCGCAGCGTCGTCGACTTGCCGGCGCCGTTGGCGCCGAGCAAGGTCACGACCTCGCCCGCCTCGACGCCGAGCGAGATGCCGTGCACGGCCTCGATCTCGCCGTAGCGGACGGTGAGCGCCTCAAGCGCGACGAGGGGCATCGGGCTCGGCTCCAAGATAGGCGGCGATCACATCGGGATTGCGCAGCACCTCGGCCGCCACCCCGTCGGCGATGCGCCGGCCGAAATTTAAAACGGTGATGTGCTCGGCGACATCGCTCACCAAGGTCATGTCATGGTCGATGATGAGGATGGTGAGGCCTTTGCCCGCGATGCGCTTGAGCAGGCCGCGCAATTCGAGCTTCTCGGTCGAATTCAAGCCGGCCGCCGGTTCGTCGAGAAGGAGCAGCGTCGGGTTTCCGGCGAGCGCGCGCGCGATCTCGATCAGACGCTGATGACCATAGGAAAAGCTCACCACCGGATCTCGCGCCCGGCCTTCGAGACCGACGAAGGCGAGCGCGGCGCGCGCCTGGTCGACGAGCGCGGCATGGCCCTGGCGCAGCTCGTTGCCCGGACGTTCCGCCCCGATCACCACATTGTCGAGCGCGCTCATCGAGCGGAAGAGGCGGATGTTCTGAAAGGTCCGGCCGAGGCCTGCCGCCGTGCGCGCATGCGGTGGGAGCGCCGTCACGTCACGTCCGTCGAGCGCGATCCTGCCGGCGGTCGGCGTGTAGAGGCCCGAAAGCACGTTGAGGGTCGTCGTCTTCCCCGAGCCGTTCGGTCCGATCAGCGCGTGCACGCTGCCGCGGCGCACCGCGAAGGAAACGCCGTCCACGGCTTTCAGCCCGCCGAAATGCTTCGACAACCCATCGATCTCGAGGGCCGAGAGCGTTTCGAGCTTGGCGGGCGCGAGCATGAGCTCGGGCGCCACGTGCGAGAAGGGAGGCGGCGCCAGGAAGCGGCGCAGATAGCTTTGCACGAAGCCCCAGATGCCGTCCGGCATGAAGCGGATGATGAGGATCACCGCAAGGCCGTAGATCGCGAGATAGAGCCCCGGCACGCTTTTCAGGAAGCGCAAGGTTTCCGGCAGCACGATGAGGAGGGCGGTGCCGATGAGCGCCCCGATCGGCGAGGCGACGCCGCCGAGGAGCGCCATGGTGAGGAAGACGATCGATTCGGCGAAGGAGAACTGGTCCGGGCTCACATAGGAGAAGCCGCCCGCGAACAGCCCTCCGCCGAGGCCGCCGAGGAGGGCGCAGAGCGCGAAGGCGGCGACCTTGGCGCGGTAGACGTCGATGCCGGAGACCGAGGCCGCGAGCTCGTTGTCGCGCACGGCGCGCATGGAGCGGCCGAGCTTCGTCTCGGGCAGGCGCCAGACGAGATAGCCGACGAGCGCGAGCGCCACGACGCACAGGCCGAGATAGCCGTGGCCGGAAGCGAAGAGCGCGGGCCTTAAGATATTGCCGACGCCGTCGGGACCATGCGTGACGGGTATCCAGTTGATCATCACGAGGGTCATGATCTGCTGGAAGCTGATGGTCACCATTGCGAGATAATGGCCGCCGAGCCGCAAGGTGGACATGCCGAGCAGGGCGCCCATGACCAGCGCGACAGCGGCGCCGGCGAGGAGCGAAGGCCAGAAGCCGATATGCAGGTCCGCGGTGCCGAGGCCGACCGCATAGGCGCCGAAGCCGAAGAAGGCCGCCTGGGCGAGGTTGATCTGCCCGGCGAGGCCGAGCACGACCGTGAGCCCGAACACCGCGATCGCGTAGGTCGCGGTCTGCGACGAGGATGTGCAGGATGTAATCGTCGAAAGGCGCGATGACGGCGGCGAGCGTCGCGAGCGCGGCAAGCGCCCCAAGGCGAGCGTGCCGGGGAGCGCGCGCGACGCCATGGGCTTCACCGTTTGCGCCGCCGCGCTCATGCCTTCTCCGCCACGCGCTCGCCGAAGATGCCCTGCGGGCGGAAGATGAGGAAGGCGACCAGCACCAGGAAGGCGAAGCCGTCCTTGTAGGGCACGGAGATGTAGGCCGCGCCGAAGGTCTCGATGACGCCGAGCGCGAGGCCGCCGATGATCGCGCCGGCGACATCGCCGAAGCCGCCGATGATGCGTCGCCGCGAAGGCCTTGAGCGCGATCGTCGCGCCCATCTGGATCGACACGAAGAGGATCGGCGCGACGAGGATGCCGGCGATGCCGCCGAGCAGGGCCGAATAGACGAAGGTCAGCATGATCATCGCCGACACGGGAATGCCGAGCAGGCGACGCCATCTCCTTGTCCTGCGAGGTCGCCTGCAGCTTCTTGCCGAGCAGCGTGTGCTCGAAGAACCAGTATTGGAAGCCGACCAGCACGATGGCTGACCGCGATGATCACGAGATATTGGCTGTCGAGATAGACGGGGCCGAGCTGGATGCCCGGCGTCGTCGAACCAGCCTGGCAGCACTCTGCGGCTGCGGACCGTAGAGGGCGAGCACCCCGTTCGCGAGGAAGATCGAGGCGCCGATCGTGCTGATGATCACCGGCAGGAAGCTGCGGTGGCGCAACGGGTAATAGACGCCGAGGTTGAACAGCGCGCCGACGAGCGCCATGCCGCAGAGCGACAGCGAGGAAGGAAAGCCAATAGGGCCAGCCGAGATCGACCGCGAACACCACCATCATGAAGGCGGCGACCATCGAGAACTCGCCTTGCGCGAAATTCACCACGTTCGTGGCCCGAAAGATCAGCACGAAGCCGAGCGCCACCAGGGCGTAGACGCGCCCCGATGCCGATGCCGGTGAAGAGAAGCTGGAGAGCGAGGTCCATTGCGCCGCGACAGGCCCCGCCAGGCTCAATCGGTGAAGTCGATGTGCTTGTCGAAGACGATGTCGCCCTTCTCGTTTCGCACGATGTTGTAGCCGTGCAGGCCGTCACCATTGGCGTCGAAGTTATAGACGCCCTCGGCGCCCGCATATCCCTTGGTCGCGAGGATCGCCTCGCGGATCGCTTGAGGGTCGGTCTTGCCGGCCTTGTTGATCGCGGCCGAGAGAATGTTCACCGCGTCATAGGTCCATGAGGCTTGGACATCGGGCGCAACCTTGGCGAGCTCGCCGGTAGAGCTTGCCGAAGGCCTTCGCGGCCTCGCTCGATTCCTCGGCGTAATCGGAGACCCCGAAGGTGCCGTAGAGCGCGGGACCGGCAAGCTTCAGCGCCGTGACGTTGACGATCGAGGGCGAGCCCACATAGGGGATGTTGACGCCGAGCTGCCGAAGCTGGCGCGCGAAGATGCCGAGATCGTTCTCGAAGGTGAAATAGGAGCCGAGGACATCGGCGCCCGACTGCTTCACGGCGAGCACGACCGGGGTGAAGTCCTGGCTCTGGTTGGCGTAGCCCTGGTCGAGCGCGATGGTCGCGCCGCTCTTGCCGAGCGCCTCGGCGAGAGCTTTTCCGCCGGCCGTGCCGAAGGCGTCGGTCGAGTGCACGATGGCCCATTTCTTCTTGCCGAGCGTGTTGACGCCATAATCGGCGAGCACGCGGCCCGAGTATGAGTCGTTCGGCCGGAAGCGAAACAGCCACTGATTGCCCATATGGGTGAGCGCCGGATCGGTGCCGCCGATCATCACCGGCTTGCCGAGCTTCAGGACGTCGGGCGCCATCGCGTGCACCTGCGTCGAGCGGATCGAGCCGAGGAAGGCCACGATATCCTCTTGCGCGGCGAGCTTGGAGAAGGCGAGCACGATGCCGGGATTGGTCGTCTGGTCGTCCTCGATGATGAGCTCGACCTGCTTGCCCAGCACGCCGCCCGCCTTGTTGACGGCATCGAGCGCGATCTTCGCCCCGGTCTGGGCGTAGCGGCCCTGCTCGGCGGCGGGCCCCGTCACCGGCGCGCACATGCCGATCTTGAGCGTCGCGCCCTGGGCGCCGGCGCGCCCGATGAAGGCCGGCGCGGCGAGCGTCGCGGCAAGCGCGCTCGAAAAGCTGCGACGCGTCAATCTCATGTTGTCCTCCGAATTGCGCTTCGTCCCAAGATAACCCGTTATCGGCCTTCGGCTTCTTTGCAAGGGCTTCTGGCAAGTCTCGCGCCGCTTCCACCCGAGGGGTGGCGCGCACGCGGCCGCAACGAGTAAAGCCTATTCGAAAGAGTGTCCACCGCGAGCCGCGCCGGCGCGGACGCGATTACGCGGATGTGATCGCCCACCCGCGGGTTCTCGGGCATAAGGCCTTGCCGGCACGAGCCGGTTTCCGTCAAGTCAGTCCGGCCGGCAAGCCCTTCTCGATCAAGCCCTTCTCGATCAAGCCCTTCTCGGTCAAGCCCTTCTCGATCAGGAATCACCATGAGCCTTTCCCTTCTCAACGCCGCGGTCGGCAGGATCAACGACGTGCTTTGCGCCGCCTCGGTGCTGGTGTGGGACAGCCGCACCATGCTCCCCAAAGGGAGCGCCAAGACGAGGGCGGGCCAGCTCGCGACCCTCTCTCTTCTCGCGCGCGACATGCTGATGTCGGATGAGACGCGGCGCGCCCTCGACGGCGCGCGTCGCGAGGTCGAAGCCTCCCCGGAGGACGATCCCTGGCGGCGCGCCGTGCGCAGGGTCGAGGAGGCGATCGCGCTGCACCTTCGCATCCCGGCCGAGCTCATCGAGCGCCGCGCGAAGGCGCGCGCCATCGGCACCCAGATCTGGGTCGAGGCACGGGCGAATGACGATTTCGCGAGTTTCGCGCCCGCGCTTGCGGAAATCGTCGCCGTGACGCGCGATTATGCCGACGCGGCCGGCTGGAGCGCGCATCCTTACGACGTGCTCATCGGCCTCTACGAGCCCGGCACCACGCTCGCGGACCTCGACGCCCTCTTCGCCGAGCTGAAGGGCGCCATCGCGCCGATCCTCGATGCCGCGCTCGGGCGCCCGCGCCCGCGGCGGGATTTCCTCGACGAGAGCTTCCCCGAGGCGAAGGTGCATGCCGCCGCGCGAATGCTCACCGAGGCTCTCGGCTACGACTACGAGCACGGCCGGCTCGACAAGACGGTGCACCCCTTCGCCATCTCCTTCACCCGCGAGGATGTGCGCATCACCATGCGTCTCGGCGAGCGCAGCTTCGCCAATTCCCTGTTCGGCGCGATGCACGAGACCGGACACGGGCTTTACGAGCAGAATATCGACCCGGCCTACACCCGCACCGCGCTCACGACGGATCTCGTCAGCCTCTACGCGGGCGGCGGAGCGAGCCTCGGCACGCATGAATCCCAATCGCGCTTGCAGGAGAACCATGTCGGGCGCAGCCACGCCTTCTGGCATGCGCATTTCGCGCGCCTCAAGAAAGTGCTGGGCGGGCTCGACGGTGTCGAGGCCGATGCCTTCCACCAGGCGGTGAACGCCGTCGAGCCCGGCCTCATCCGCACCGAGGCGGACGAGCTCACCTATGATTTCCACATCATGCTGCGCGTCGAGTTCGAGGCCGCCCTGCTCAAGGGCGACATCAAGGTCGCCGAGATCCCGGGCGCCTGGAACGAGGCGATGAAGCGCCATCTCGGGGTCGCGGTGCCGAACGATCGCGAGGGCTGCCTGCAGGACGTGCACTGGTCCTCGGGCGCCATGGGCTCGTTTTGCACCTATACGCTCGGCAATGTGATGGCGGCGCAATTTTTCGAGACGGCGAAGGCCAAGGGTGAAGGCGTCGCGCGCGGGCTCGCGCAAGGCGATACGGCGCCGCTTCGCCTCTGGCTCAAGGAGAATGTCTGGCGGCACGGCAAGCGCTTTACCCGCGACGAGCTCTTGACGCGTGCGACCGGCCGCGCGCTCGAGGCCGGGCCGTATCTGCGCTATCTCGAGGGGAAATACGGCAAGGCCGGGTGAGAAGGGCAGAGCCAAAGCTGCCGTCGTATCGAGAGAGGTGCCCTCTCGTCAGTTTTGATTTACAATGCAAATGCATTATATCTAAGCGCGAACGCAATTCATCCATGAGACTACGATGACGAAGACGGCCAAGATTTTCTGAAGTGCCCGCCACCATCACGGCGCGAGGCCAGACCACCGTACCCGCCGCGATCCGCAAAATGCTCGCCCTCGGCAAGCGCGACGAGGTTGTGTTTCGCGGCCTCTCCGACGGAACGGTCGTGATCGCGAGAAAAGAGGCTCGTGGAGATGATCGCGATCCGATCATCGGCAGGTTCCTTGAGTTCCTCGCGCGCGACATGGCGCGAGAGCCTCGGAGGATTCGTCCGATCAGGCGAACGCTGGTATCGCGTGGCGCCAGCTTGGTGAAAGGCGTAAGCGTCGATCTCGACGCGCCGCTTCCGGATGATGAGGCGTGAGCGAAGACACGCTTAGGATAAACGGTTGGACCCTCTACGCGCACCCGCTGTTCCTCGACCAGCTTGAGACGATGATCGGCGCGGTGGAAAAAGCGCGCAAGAAGGACCCGAAGGGGTATAAGAAGAAACGTGTGACGAAGCTCCTCGCGGCGGTCTTCAAGGTCGCGTTCGAGGACATCCCAAGCGATCCGACCCGTGAGATCTATCGTCAAGGCGATACGCTCGGCGATGAATACAAGCACTGGTTCAGGGCAAAATTCCTGCAGCAATTTCGACTATTCTTTCGCTACCAGCGCTTCCAAAGCTCGAACATCATCATACTGGCCTGGGTGAATGATGAGGACACGCTGAGGGCCTATGATAGCGCCACGGACGCCTATTTGGTCTTCGAGAAAATGCTGAGGCGGGGGACGCCACCGGATAATTGGACTGAGCTCTTGAGCGCTTCCCGCGGCCGCGACGCCCGACGGAGATTTCAGACCTCAGCGGCTTGGAGGCGATCAAGATAGTAGCGCCCCAACCGAAGGGCGGGGCCGGCGTCCTCGAGCGGTGGTCGTGCCGCGCGAAGTGAGTGACGCCGCACGATCGTTCAATCCGGGCGCTGCGCTCTCTTATAGGATTTCCCGTCGAGACTTTCGTGGAAGGCTTCGATGGAAACCGGGGTCGCGCTCATGTCCGAGATCTGGCGCCCACTCGCGGCGCTGATACTGGCGTCGGCCGTCATCATGGGGAGCCCCGGGCCGTCGACGATCAGCGTCACGGCCGTGGGCGCCGCCTTCGGCGTGCGGCGCTCGCTCGACTACGCCTTCGGCCTCATCCTCGGCACGATCGCGGTGCTGCTGATGGTGGCGCTCGGCGTCGTCGCTCTCGTGAGCTCGATACCTCATGGCGCCACCGTGCTCGGTGCCGCGTCCGCCGTCTACATCCTCTTCCTCGCGCTACAAGATCGCGACGGCCCCCCCGCTCGAAAGCCGGGACGAGCCCGCGGCGGCTCCGGTTTTCGCCGGCGGCTTTCTCCTGGCCATCGCCAATCCCAAAGCCTATCTCGCGATCGCCGCCGTTTTCGCGGGGACCACCGTCATCGCGGGCGATCACGCGCTGGATGCTGTCGTCAAGACGGCGCTGCTCGGCGTCATGATCGTGATCATTCATCTGGCGTGGCTCGTGACGGGCGCCTCGCTCTCGCGACTTCTTCATGATCCGGTGAGCTCGCGCGTCGTGAATGTCGCGCTGGCCGCCGCGCTCGTGGTCACCACTTTGCTCGCGCTGACGAAGTGAGGCCGGGCAAGGGCCTACGGCTCGACAGTCTTGACGCGCTTGCGCGTGCTTCGAGGTCGGTAGTCCGCATTCTTCCGTTCGGGTTTGACACCCTCCCCCCTAGGGAGTAGGGGATCGGGATGAGACACGCCTCCCATCCCGAAATCGTCAAGCGGCTCAAGCAGGCGCAGGGCCAGCTCGCCTGCGTCCTCGCCATGTTCGCCGATGGTCGTTCGTGCATGGAGCTCGCCCAGCAGCTCCAGGCGGTCGAAAGCATCGTCCACAACTCCAAGCGCAGGCTGATCCAAGACCATATGGAACATTGCATCGGTGACGCCGTGGCGCAGGACGGGCCGAGCGCCAAGCAGGCGCTCGGCGAATTCAAGGCGCTCTCCAAATATCTTTGAGGCCACCGATGCCGTCCCTTCCCGATCTTCTCCAGCAGGGCACCTCGCATGCCTGGCTGTTCATTCCCGCCGCGATCCTGCTCGGCGCGCTGCACGGCTTGGAGCCCGGCCACTCCAAGACCATGATGGCGGCCTTCATCATCGCCATCAAAGGGACGGTCGCGCAGGCGGTGCTGCTCGGCCTGTCCGCCGCGCTCTCGCACACGGCCGTCGTCTGGGTGGTGGCGCTCGGCGGGCAAGCTCTCGGGCGCAATGTGAACGCTGAAGCGGTCGAGCCCTATCTGCAGCTCGTCTCCGCCGTCATCATCGTCGGTATCGCGCTTTGGATGATCCGGCGCACGCGGCGCGATCAGCTCCTGGAAGAGGAAGGGCATCATCATCACCATCACCACCACCATGGTGAGGACGTCCGAAAGATCGACACCGGGCACGGCGTCATGGCGCTGGAGATATTCGAGAAGGGAGAGCCGCCCCGGTGGCGCCTCAAATTCGAGGGCGGCCATGGGTGGGCCGCGAAGGACGTGAGGCTCGCCACCGAGCGCCCGGACAAGAGCCGGCAGGTTTTCGCCTTCGCGGATCGTGGCGGCTTTCTCGAAAGCGTCGAGGAAATCCCCGAGCCGCATGCGTTCTTGGCGCGCGTCAGCCTCGGCCATGGCGGCCACACCCATGAATATGACGTGCCCTTCATCGAGGGCGAGCTCGGCCATGATCACGCCCCCATGCCCGAGGTCGAAGGCGGGCTTCGCGTGGCGCAGGATGGCGCGTTCATGGACGCGCATGAACGCGCGCATGCCGACGACATCGGCCGCCGGTTCCAGGATCGCAACGTCACGACGGGGCAGATCGTGCTGTTCGGCCTCACGGGCGGGCTGATACCGTGCCCGGCCGCCATCACCGTGCTTCTGCTCTGCCTGCAGCTCAAGCAGCTCACGCTCGGCGTGGCGCTGGTGGCGTGCTTCAGCATCGGGCTCGCCGTCACCATGGTGTCGGTCGGCGTCATCGCCTCGCTCGGCATGAGACATGCGCAAAAGCGCTGGTCCGGATTTGGCGAGCTGGCGCGGCGCGCCCCTTATGCGTCGGGCGCGCTCATGCTCCTGGTCGCCGCCTACATGGCCATTTCCGGATGGATCGGGCTCGGGAGCGCATTTCCGCTCGGCTGAAGCGGGGAGGGAGGCCTCGAGGTCCGTCTCGCTTTCTCCGATTTCGGTCGCGGCCGTTCCCGTTGGAGCTGATTTGACAGCCTCGCCGGGGTTGCATAATTAGGCCTTATGGGGATTGCGATCTCCCCACGAGGCGACATGCCAAAGCATCGCGTCCCACTCCAACGAGAGGACGCATCATGTCGTCGATCAACACCATCTCCGTCGAACAACTGGCGCGCCTCGTCGGCACGCCGAAATCTCCGGCGCTCGTCGATGTCCGCATCGACGATGATTTCGCAGGCCGATCCCAGGTTGCTTCCCGCCTCGCTGCGCCGTCCCCACGCGAAGGTGACGCAATGGGCGCAGGAATTCCGTGGCCGCTCGGTCGTCGTGCTCTGCCAGCGCGGCGAAAAGCTCAGCCATGGCGTCGCCGCCTGGCTGCGCCATGAAGGCGTTCCGGCTGATGCCCTCGAGGGCGGCTTCGAGGCGTGGAAGGCGGCCGAGCTGCCGCTCGTGCCGGAGGCACGGCTGCCGAAGCGGGATGCGCAAGGACGTACCTTGTGGGTCACGCGCGAACGGCCCAAGATCGACCGCATCGCCTGTCCTTGGCTGATCCGCCGCTTCGTCGATCCTGCCGCCGTCTTCCTCTTCGTCAAGCCGTCCGAGGTCGTCCTGGTCGGCGAGCGTTTCGAGGCGACGCCCTTCGACATCGAGGATGTGCATTGGAGCCATCGCGGCGAGCGATGCACCTTCGACGTGATGGTCGAGGAGTTCGGCCTTTCCACCAAGCCGCTGTTGCATCTTGCGGCGATCGTGCGGGCGGCCGATACGGCCCGCCTCGATCTCGCGCCGGAGGCGCCAGGCCTGCTCGCCGCCTCGCTCGGTCTCTCGCGCATGCATGAGGATGATCTTCCCCAGCTCGAAGCGGGAATGGGCCTTTACGACGCCTTCTATCGCTGGTGCCGCGACGCGACGAACGAAACCCACAACTGGCCGACCAACAAACCGAGGCGCGCGAAATGACCGGCGTGAGCGCGGCCGCGACCTTGTCCCCGGCCAAGGTCCCGGCCGGGCACGGCATCCCTCTCGCCGGACGCGACCCCGGCCATCCTGCCCGATCGAAGAACCCATGAGCGCGAAAATGAATGAGGCCGTCGCTGAGGCCCCACGCCGGCCGGTGGGTGAGGTGGTCTCCTATTTCCTGCGTCTGGGCCTGCTCGGCTTCGGTGGTCCGGTCGCCCTGGTCGCGCAGATGGAGCGCGAATTGGTGGACGAGCGCGGCTGGCTGACCAAGGAGCAGATGCGCGAAGCGATCGCCATTTGCCAGTCCCTGCCCGGACCGCTCGCCATTCAGGTCGGCATCTACATTTCCTATCTGCGCGGCGGCTTCCGGGGGGCTTGGGCGGGTGGGTGGGCGTTCATATTGCCCAATTTCCTGATCGTCGCTGCTCTCGGAGCGCTCTACGTCTTTCTCGGCGACCTGCGGCTGGTGACGGCGGTGTTCTATGGTGTCAGCCCGGCCGTCATCGCCTTGATTCTGCACTCCTGCTACCGGCTTGCGAAGCTCGGCATGGAGGATTGGCTGCAATGGCTGATCGCGGCCGCCTGTCTCGTCGTCACGGTGGTTCTGCAGGCCGAAGTGGCATTGCTCTTCATCGGCGCCGGCACGATCGGTATCCTCTACTACGGCAGCATCTTCCGCCGTCCGCCACCCCCCGCCACCCTCATGGGCGCCGCGCCGGCCGCTGTCGCCGCCGCCGTCACCCCGCTCGCCCCCGTCGCAGGTGCGTCGACCCTGGGCAAGCTGTTGCTGTTCTTTCTCAAGGCGGGATCGCTCACCTTCGGCAGCGGCCTCGTGATCGTGCCCTTCCTCGAGCAAGGCCTGGTGCAGCAATATGGCTGGCTCGATCAGCGCCAATTCCTGATCGCGGTCGCCATCGGCATGATCAGCCCCGGGCCGGTCGTCATCACGGCGACGTTTGTCGGTTATCTCGTTGCCGGCTTCTGGGGCTCGCTTGTCGCGACCATCGGCATCTTCCTGCCGTCATTCATCCTGGTGCTGGTCGCCGCCCCGATGCTGGCACGCCATCGCGGCAATCCCAATGTGCAGGGCTTCGTGAAGGGCGCCTATGCGGCTGCGATCGGCACCATTCTCGGCGCCTGCATCCTTCTCGGCCGTATCGCGATCGGTGATTGGGTCACCGCATTGATCGGTCTCGCATCGCTCGGCGTCCTTTTCCGCTGGAAGGTCAGCAATCCGCTGCTCATCGCCGCGACCGCGGTGGTTGGGCTGATCGCCTTCCCGCTGCTCCAGCCGGGCTGGGTGATGGTGAGATGAGCAAAGGAAAACGTTCATGCCCTACGCGATGAAGCCTCTCTCCTGCGACCCGGCTCGGGTTCGGGGAATGTCGGAGCGGCTGATCATCAGCCACTACGAGAACAATTATGGGGGAGCGGTGAAGCGGTTGAACGCCATCGAGGAACAGCTCGCCGCGCTCGACTACGCAAATGCTTCGGGGTTCCTGATCAACGGCCTGAAGCGCGAGGAGCTGGTCGCGACGAACTCCATGATCCTGCACGAGCTGTTCTTTGACGGGCTTGGCGATCAAAGCGAGCCCGGTCCTGCTCTGCGCGACGCCATCACCCGCGATTTCGGCTCCTTCGAACGATGGCGGCAGGAATTCACCGCGATGGGCAAGGCGCTCGGCGGCGGCTCGGGCTGGGTGCTTCTCTCATGGTCGCGACGAGACAAGAGGCTCGTCAATCAATGGGCTCCCGATCATTGCCATACGTTGGCCGCCGGGCAGCCGATCCTGGCGCTCGATATGTACGAGCATTCCTATCACATGGATTTCGGCGCCAAGGCCGGCGGCTATGTGGACGTGTTCATGGACGCCGTGCGTTGGGCAAGCGCCGACAAGCTGCTCGCCGATATTGCATCTTAACACATCCGACCTGGAGGCATCATGACTGAGCGTAAAACAGTGGCATTCGTCTGTTTGCATGGATCGGCGAAGAGCCTGATCGCCGCCGAGCATCTCAGTCGCTTGGCCCGCGAGCGTGGCTCTCGAATTCACGGGAACGACCTCGGGTCCCGGAACCCGACGCCGAGGTTCCTTCCAACGTCATCGAAGGCCTGCTTCGTCACGGAATCGATGCGCGGCAGCGCGTTCCGGAGCGCGTCAGCGCGCCGGCTCTGGCGCGTGCCAGCCACATCGTTTCGTTTGGGTGCGATCTTGAAGGTCTCGTCGGCGAGGACCGAATAATCGAGCGCTGGGACGATTGCCCGGCGGTCATCGACGACTTCGATATTGCCTGGAAGTTCATCACCGGGCGGGTCGGGCAGCTCTTGGAACGGCTGAGCGCGAAGGCATGATCGGCCCCTTCGCGCTCATTTCCGCTCTACGGAACTCTCAAACAAGACGCGGTTTCCGGGAGCTCGATATCGAAGACTGAAACCAAGGAGAAGTCTCATGCGTTGTCGATTTCTTGCAATTCTCGCCGCCGTCGTCACCCTGTCGTGCGCCGGCCCATGCCGAGCCTGATTGGAAAGCGGTCGCGCAAGCGCTCGGCAAGGAAGGCGCCGTCCAGGGGGGCGGTGTCTATCGCGTCGGGCTGCCGCGCAGCGATTTGAAGGTCAGGCTCGACGGCGTCGACATCAAGCCCGGATTCGCGCTCGGCTCGTGGCTTGCCTTCATGCCGATGGGCAATGAGGCGATGGTGATGGGCGATCTCGTGCTCACCGGCGACGAAGTGAACCCCGTGATGAAGAAGTTTCTCGAAAGCGGGATCGAGATCACGGCGCTCCACAACCATCTGCTGCGCTCGGAGCCGCCCACCATGTATATGCACGTCGCCGGCTCATGGCGACCCGCTGAAGCTCGCCGCCGCGCTTCATGACGGGCTTGCGCTGAGCGGGACGCCGCTCGGCGCCAATCCCGCGCGCCGCGTCTCAGCCTCGATCGATCTCGACACCGGCGCGATCGACGCGGCGCTCGGCTTCAAGGGCAAGGCCAATGGCGGCGATCTACGCGTTCTCGATCCCGCGCGCCGACCCGGTCAAGGACGAAGGCATGGTCGTGCCTGAAGCGATGGGCTCGGCGATCGGCATCAATTTCCAGGCGACCGGGAACGGCAAGGCCGCGATCACGGGCGATCTCGTGCTCGTCGGCCTCGGAGGTCAACCCGGTGTTGCGCGCCTTGCGGGCGAACGGCATCGAGGTGACGGCGGTGCATAGCCACATGCTCGATGACGAGCCCCGCCTCTTCTTCATGCATTTCTGGGCGAATGACGATGCGCAAATGCTTGCCAAAGGCATGCGGGCAGCGCTCGACAAGATCGCCGTCAGGAAGAACTGATCGACGCGGGCCTTGTCCGCTTGCGCCGCCAGGGAAGGATCGGGATGCGCTCGCCTCGCCGGGAGCCCGAGCCGCCGTCGCGTCTTGCGCCTGAAGCGGGCGGCGCGCTCTTCAACGCGAGCGGCCGATGAGAAGCACCGGCGATGAGTGGTGGCGGCCCTTCCCGCCCGGAACCACGAACGACGCCTTGCGCATCCTCGCCGCGCGCGGCATGCGCGCCTTCGCGGATGGCTTCGTCTCCGTGCTCTTGCCGATTTACCTCCTCGAGCTCGGCTTCAGCGTGCTCGCCATCGGGTCGATCATCACGGCGACGCTCATCGGCTCCGCGCTCCTCACGCTTTGGGCAGGGCTCTTCGCCAATCGGCACAAGCGGCGGCACATGCTGCTTGCCGCCTGCCTGTTGATGGCGGCGACCGGCGCGGGCTTTGCGGTCACGCGGGATTTCTGGCCCCTCCTCATCATCGCCTTCGTCGGAACGGTGAATCCGAGCTCCGGCGATGTGAGCCTCTTTCTCCCTCTCGAGCAGACGATGCTGGCGGAGGTGATCGAGCCGAAGCGGCGCACCGCTCTTTTCGCGCGCTACAGCCTCATCGGAACGCTCGCCGGCGGCATCGGTGCTGTCGCCGCATCGATCCCCGATCTTGCGGCGCAGAGATGGGGCTTGCCGCATCTTGGCGCCATGCAGGGGATGTTTGCGCTTTATGGGCTGCTCGGCCTCCTGGCGCTCTTGCTTTACCGGCCCTTGACGCCCGCGGTCGAGGCGGCGTCCGAAGCCCCGCCCGCTCCCTTGCGGCAATCGCGGGGTATCGTCTACGGCCTCGCGGCGCTGTTCAGCATCGACTCATTCGGCAGCGGCTTCTTTGTTCAGTCGCTCCTCGCGCTTTGGCTCTATCAAGCCTTCGATCTTTCCGTCACGACGGCCGCCTCCATCCTGTTCTGGAGCAGCATCTTCTCGGCGATCTCCTTTCTCCTCGCCGTGCCGATCTCGCAACGCTTCGGCCTCATCAACACCATGGTGTTCAC
Source organism: uncultured Alphaproteobacteria bacterium (assembly GCA_963713805.1). Classification (GTDB taxonomy): domain Bacteria; phylum Pseudomonadota; class Alphaproteobacteria; order Rhizobiales; family Beijerinckiaceae; genus GAS188. The sequence goes on from CAVQNF010000025.1 coordinate 173,169, forward strand.
GCATCTGCCCTCGAACGTTTTTCTGATGCTCGTCCCCTTCGCTCCAAACCTTTCGACCGCGATCGGCTTGCTGCTGGCGCGCAGCGCCTTGTCGCAGATGGATGTGCCGACACGAACCTCCTATGTGATGTCCGTGGTGACGCCGCAGGAGCGGCCGGCCGCGGCAAGCTTGACGGCGGTGCCCCGCAGCTTCGCATCGGCACTGAGCCCCTTGCTCGCCGGCTACCTCATGAGCGTTTCGGCTTTCGGCTGGCCGCTCGTCATCGGCGGCGCGTTGAAGGCGATCTACGATCTCCTTCTGCTTGCCAAGTTTCAGAAGGTGCGGCCGGCAGAGGAGGCCGGTGCTCCGGCGAGTTGAGGGCCGCGGATCAAAAGCGTTGCGCGCATTCATGCGAACCGGATGAGGCAGGCGCCGGCCGTGGCGAGCGCGATCGCGCCGGCGCGACGCGGGCTCAAGCCTTCGCCGAGCCACGCGGCGATGAGTGCCGCGAAGACGACGCTCGTGTCGCGAAGCGCCGCGCCGATTGCGATCGGAGCTTTTGTCCAGACCCAGAGGATGAGAACGTAGGAGAGGAGGGCGGCGCTCGTTCCGATGGTCGCGACGCGCAGGTTCGAGCGCAACGCCTGCCGCAGCGGCACGGGATGGCGCATCATATGGAGCGTGCCGAAGACGCAAGCGTTCACGATGGATGCCGTGAGCCCATAGCCGAGGACGGAGGACGAGAACCTCGCGCCGTTCCCATCGCAAAGCGCGTAACCCGCGGAGCAGGCACCCGCGAGCAGGGCGTAGGCCAGAGCCTTCGGTTGCTGCCGGCCTTCCGCGAAGGCGAAGAGCGCGATGCCGGCCGACACGAGCGCGATGCCGGCGATCCCAAAAGGGCCGACGGCCTCGCCTTGCAAGACGCTCGCGAGGAAAAGCACGAGCAAGGGCGAGGTCGCTCGCGCCAGCGGGTAGACGAAGCCGAAGCCTCCGCCATGCGCATAGCCGCGCAGCAGCGCGATGAGCATCATGAGGTTGAGGCACGCCGAGCCGCAGAGCCATGGCAAAGCCGCCGCCGAAGGAAGCGGAACGAGCATCAGCAAAGGGATGGACAGAAGGCCCGAGCCGACGACCTGGGCCGCCATGGCGCTGCGCGGATCGGGCGACGCCCTCACGGCCGCGTTCCAGGCCGCGTGCAGGAAGGCGCTCAAAAGCGCGGCCCCGACGACGATGCCATCGATGCCGTGCGGGAAGGCGCGGTCCACGACCTCAAGCCAGCGGCTTGTAGTAGTAAGTCGTCGGGCACGGTCGCCCGTCCGGCCACAAGGCATATCCGGGGATCTCCCCCACCTTCCTCCAGCCCAGGCGCAGATAGAGCCGCTCGGCATCGGTACCGGTCACCGTGTCGAGCACCAGGAGGGTCTTGCCGAGGGTGCGCGCGCTGTCCTCCGCGGCGCGCATGAGCAGGGCGCCGACGCCTCGCCCGCGGGCACGAGAATGCACCAGCATCTTGGAGATGTCGGCGCGATGGGGCTGATTTTCCGGTTGCGCGAGCAGGATTTGCACGGTGCCGACCGGTTTGCGCGATGCGCTGTCCTCGGCGATCAGCAAGAGGCGCTTTCCTTCCGCCACGTCGTCGGCGACGAGGCGCCAAAACGCCTCGACTTTCTGGCGCGGGAGGGGCGCCATGAAGCCGACCGAGGCGCCGCCCTCGACGCAATCCATGAGCACGTCGCAAAGCGCGCGGTTTTGCGCATGCGCTTCCTCTGCGGAGAGCGAACGGATCGAGATGGAGCTTTCGGTCATCAACTCACTTTCCTCGTCCTGTTGGCGCTATCATCGGCGGAAGCCGTCTCTCGTCGTGAGCGCGACGAGGTGGCGCGAGGGTTTGCGGCCGCGGTTGCGAAAGGCCACCGGCCGGTCGAGCCGCATCGCGAGGCAGTCGCCTGCGCCGAGGCGATGGAGCTCGTCGCCGACGGTCACCTCGACAACCCCTTCGAGCACGAAAACCTGTTGATCGACATGGGGCTCGCGAAAGCCGCTGTCATAGGCGACCCGCGTGCCTGAGGGCAGCACGACCTCGACGAGCTCGATCGGAGAAGGAAAGCCCGGCGGGGACAGGTTGCGCCTTACGTATCCGGTTTCCGGGTCGCGCCATTCGGGCTGATCCTTCCGCCTCGCGACCGGCGCGGCATCGCCGCGCTGCTGCGGCGCGAACAGCGACGCGAGCGTCACGCCGAGGCTCGCCGAGAGCTTGTCGAGCACGCTCGCGGTCGGGCTGCTTTCGGCGCGCTCGATGAGCGAGATCATCGAACGACTTACGCCGGAGCGCTGCGGGCCAATTCGTCGAGCGTGAGCTCTTGCCCGGCCCGCAGCTCCTTGAGGCGCGACGCGATGCGAAGCTCGATTTCGGGAGGCTCTGGTTCCACCAAAAAAGAAATATCATCCAGTTTATTGGAAATCAACCCAATGCACCCTCTCGTTCCCGAGCGACCGCTTGTTTCTGCGATCGCGAAGGGAGCTGCCGTTCACGCTCCCCGCGTCTTGCGCGGGCGTCGCGGTGAGTAGGCGTCGCGCAGGTCACCAGGAACAGCACCTCCTTGATCGGATAGGCCACCCGCCACGACTCGCGATCGTCATTCAGATCGGCGAAATGCTTCAGCAGAAGCGCCGATCGATCTCGTGGGAAATCCGCGTCGGCCGTAAGAGACATGGTCGCGCTCCATCGAATTAGAACGGCGACGGAATCACGAGAACAGGATCAAGTAAAATCATACACATCGGCGCGCTAACCCGACCGCATTGCCGTGTGCACCAAGGCCGCGACCAGTTGCCAAAGTCGATCCAAGATGCAAGGTTTACTGACGGCATCGAGGCTGTCAGGCAGTAAACCTCTGCGGCCTGGCCCGTCCATCACCAAGTTTCGGCGATAGCTGTTCTTCGTCACGCTCCTCGCAAAAGGGAGAGACCAATGAGCGATGCTAACGACAAGCTGCAACGCAATGTGCTTCCTATACCTGATCGGCCGCGAACCGGCCTGATTACCTACGACGCCAAGGATGCAGAGACGAAATACCCGGCCATCAAGCAGTTGCGCCCGCCCGAAGAGCGCCCCGAACATCCTCATCATTCTGCTCGACGATGTCGGCTTCGGCTCATCGAGCGCTTTCGGCGGTCCTTGTCATACGCCGACCGCGGAGCGCCTGGCGGCTGGAGGGCTGAAGTACAATCGCTTTCACACGACGGCGCTATGCTCGCCGACGCGCCAGGCACTCTTGACCGGGCGCAACCACCACTCGGTCGGCATGGGCGGCATAACTGAGATCGCCAGCGGCTCTCCCGGCTACTCCTCCGTGCTGCCGAATACCGCCTCGCCGATCGCCCGGACGCTGAAGCTGAACGGTTACGCCACCGCGCAGTTTGGCAAGTGTCATGAGGTCCCGGTTTGGGAGACGAGCCCCGCCGGGCCGTTCGACGCCTGGCCCACGGGCGGCGGCGGCTTTGAATATTTCTACGGGTTCGTCGGCGGCGAGGCGCACCAATGGTATCCCTCGCTCTATGAGGGCACCACGCCGGTCGAAGTGAAGAAGACGCCCGAAGAGGGCTACCATTTCATGGAGGACATGACCGACAAGGCGATCTCATGGATCGGCCGGCAGAAGGCGCTGATCCCCGACAAGCCGTTCTTCGTCTATTTCGCGCCCGGCGCCACCCACGCACCTCACCACGTCCCGAAGGAATGGGCGGACAAGTACAAGGGCAAGTTCGACGACGGCTGGGACAAGCTGCGCGAAGCGACCTTTGCGAGGCAGAAGAAGCTCTGGCGTCATCCCGACGCGATTGCCAGCTGACCGCCCGCCACAAGGAGATTCCCGGCCTGGGAGGACATGCCGGAGGATTTGAAGCCGGTCCTGCGTCGCCAGATGGAGGTCTATGCCGGGTTTCTTGGAATACGCCGACCATCACGTCGGCCGCTTGGTGGACAGCCTGGAGAAGCTGAACCTGCATCGACGATACGCTCATCTACTACATCATCGGAGACAATGGCGCGTCGGCCGAAGGCACGCTGAACGGCACGTTCAACGAGATGATCAACTTCAACGGCGCCGCGGCCATCGAGACGCCGGAGTTCCTGAACGCGCGCATCGACAAGCTCGGCGGACCCGAAGTCCTACAACCACTACGCCGTCGGCTGGGCGCACGCGATGAATACGCCCTACCAGTGGACCAAGCAGGTCGCTTCGCACTGGGGTGGAACGCGCAACGGTACCATCGTGCACTGGCCGAACGGATTTAAGGGAAAGGGTGAAATCCGCACGCAGTTCCATCACGTCATCGACATCGCCCCCACGCTCCTCGAAGCCGCGGGGATTCCCGAGCCGGTGTCGGTGAACGGCGTGACGCAGATGCCGATCGAGGGCGTCAGCATGCTGTACACCTTCAACGATCCCAAGGCGGCCGAGCGCCACGAGACGCAGTATTTCGAGATGTTCGGCAATCGCGGCATCTATCACAAGGGATGGACCGCGGTGACGAGACACAAGACGCCGTGGCTGCTCATCGGCGAGAAGACGCCGGCCTTCGACGACGATGTCTGGGAGCTCTACGACACCAGCAAGGACTGGAGCCAGGCGAACAACCTCGCCAAGGCAGATGCCGGAAAAGCTGCACGAGCTGCAGCGGCTCTGGCTCATCGAGGCGACGCGCTACAACGTGCTGCCGATGGACGACGACCTTGCAAAGCGGCTCAATGCGGACACCGCCGGCCGGCCCGTCCTGATCAAGGGGAAACCGGCAAATCCTGTTCGGCGGCATGGGGCAGTTGTCGGAGAACTCGGTCATCAACATCAAGAACAAGTCCCATTCGGTGACCGCCGAGATCACGGTCCCCGCACAGGGGCGCGAGGGCGTGATCGTCGCCCAGGGCGGCAACATCGGCGGCTGGAGCCTTTATGCGAAGGGCGGCAAGCTGAAATACTGCTACAACCTGCTCGGCGTGCAGTATTTCTACGTCGAGGCGGCGAGCGCGCTGCCGACGGGCGACCACCAGGTGCGGATGGAGTTCGCCTACGACGGTGGCGGTCTCGGCAAGGGCGGGACCGCGACCCTCTACGTCGACGGCAAGCAAGGTCGGCGCGGGCAAGGTCGCGGCCACGGCGGCGATGGTCTTCTCCGCCGACGACGGCTGCGATGTCGGCCGCGATACGCGGCTCGCCCGTCTCGCAGGATTACGGGCCGCGCGGCAACGAGTTCACCGGTCGCGTCAAGGGGGTGGAGATCGCCATCGCCGACGCCGCCGAGAACGCCGATCATCTTGTTTCACCGGAGGACGCTGTTCGTATTGCACTTGCGCGGCAGTAGGAGCGAGTTCCAAAGGCCGGTGGACAGAGGTCAGGTGGCTGTCAGGTGGCGGCACTAACTTAACTTCATGCCCGCCCGCTCGGCTAAGTCTTACGCAATCGCTGGGAGAATTGCGACGTGTCGAATTTGATTCTCGTAAGGTGGCGCTGGTAACGGACGGTCCTCGACGACCGGCCCGAGAGCCAGCGCGTGATAGGCCCCTGAGAGGGCCTTTTTTATTGCCGAAATTGGGTCGCAGCGGCGGCCGCGAACGTTCGATGACGGAGAAGGGCCATGCTGGAGGAGATGACAGGCGCCGAGATGGTGGTGCGCGCGCTGAAAGACCAGGGCGTCGAGCATGTCTTCGGCTATCCCGGCGGAGCCGTGCTGCCGATCTATGACGCGCTTTTCCATCAGGAAGAGCTGCGCCACATCCTGGTGCGCCACGAGCAGGGCGCCGCGCATGCGGCCGAAGGCTATGCGCGCTCGACCGGCAAGGTCGGCTGCCTCCTCGTCACGTCCGGGCCGGGCGCCACCAACGTCGTCACGGGGCTCACCGACGCTCTTCTCGATTCGGTCCCGATCGTGTGCATCACCGGGCAGGTGCCGACCCATCTCATCGGCTCGGACGCCTTCCAGGAATGCGACACGGTCGGCATCACGCGCCATTGCACCAAGCACAACTACCTCGTGAAGAACATCGCCGACCTGCCGCGCGTCCTGCATGAGGCCTTTCACGTGGCGCGCACCGGCCGACCGGGGCCGGTGGTGGTCGACATCCCGAAGGACATTCAATTCGCGCGTGGCGTCTACGCCCGTTCGCGCGACAACCAGCACAAGACCTATCGCCCACGCGTGAAGGGGGACCTCCAGAAGATCAAGGCGGCGCTCGCTCTGATGTCGCAGGCGAAAAAGCCCGTCTTCTACACCGGCGGCGGCGTCGTCAATTCGGGCCGCCATGCCGCGATGCTCCTGCGCGAGCTCGTCCACCTCACGGGGTTTCCGATCACCTCGACGCTGATGGGGCTCGGCGCCTTCCCGGCTTCCGACAAGCAATGGCTCGGCATGCTCGGCATGCACGGCTCCTACGAAGCCAATCTCGCCATGCATGATTGCGACGTGATGGTCTGCGTCGGCGCCCGCTTCGACGACCGCATCACCGGGCGCCTCGATGCGTTCTCGCCGCACTCGCACAAGATCCATATCGACATCGATCCGTCCTCGATCAACAAGAACGTCAAGGCCGAGATCGGCATCGTGGGCGATTGCGGCCATGTGCTCGAGGACATGGTCCGGCTCTGGCGCGAGACGGCGTCGCGCGCCGACAAGGGGGCGCTCGCTTCCTGGTGGCGTGAGATCGAAGGTTGGCGCGCCAAGAAGAGCTTCAGCTACCGAGCGTCGAAGAAGCTCATCAAGCCGCAATACGCGGTCGAGAGGCTTTATGCCGCCGTGAAGGATCGCGACCATTACATCACCACCGAGGTCGGTCAGCACCAGATGTGGGCGGCGCAATTCTTCCATTTCGAGGAGCCGAACCGCTGGATGACCTCCGGTGGCCTCGGCACCATGGGCTATGGGCTTCCGGCCGCGATCGGCGTGCAGATCGCGCACCCGGGTTCGCTCGTCATCGACATCGCGGGAGAGGCCTCGATCCTGATGAACATGCAGGAGATGTCGACGGCCATCCAGCACCGTGCGCCGGTGAAGGTCTTCATCCTCAACAACGAATATATGGGGATGGTGCGCCAGTGGCAGGAGCTCCTGCATGGCGGGCGCTACGCCGAAAGCTACACCGCGGCGCTTCCGGATTTCGTCAAGCTCGCCGAGGCCTATGGGGCGCACGGCATCCGCTGCTCGGACCCGGCAAAGCTCGACGAGGTGATCGCCGAGATGATCGACACCCCAGGGCCCGTGATCGTCGATTGCGTCGTCTCCAAGGAGGAGAACTGCTTCCCCATGATCCCCTCGGGCAAGGCGCATAACGAGATGCTGCTCGGCGAAACGGCCGAAGACATCGGCAGCGTCATCGACGAGAAGGGCAAGGCCCTGGTGTGACCCGAAGGGCCTTGCGCAAGCGGATGCGACGATCGTCGCCGGCGAATGCGCGCGATGATTTCGAGCGTGAACCTTGAACGAGACGTGACCCATGCAGAATATCGAGCACCTCGCATTACCCCGCCGCGCCCAAGGCCGAGCCCGCGCGCGCGCCACACGCTCGCGGTCACGGTCGACAACGAGCCCGGCGTTCTCGCGCGCATCGCGGGCATGTTCTCGGGCCGCGGCTACAACATCGAAAGCCTCACCGTGTCGGAGACCGAGCATGCGGCCCATGTCTCGCGCATCACGATCGTGACCTCGGGCACCGCCCATGTGATCGAGCAGATCAAGAGCCAGCTCGAGCGGCTCGTTCCGGTGCACGGCGTGCGCGATCTCACCATCGAAGGCGAAGCGATCGAGCGCGAGCTCGCCCTCGTCAAGGTCGCCGGCAAGGGCGAGCATCGGGTCGAGGCGATGCGTCTTGCCGCGGCCTTCGGCGCGCGCACGCTCGATGCGACGCTCACCTCCTTCGTCTTCGAGCTCACGGGCGTGACCGACGAGATCGACCGCTTCATCGCCATGATGGCGGTGGTCGGTCTCGTCGAGACCTCGCGCACCGGCGTCGCCGCGATGAGCCGCGGGCCCGAAGGCATGTGATGGAACATTCGATGTCGCCCGCCATCCTCTCGGCCGCCGCCATGTTCGGCTTCGTCACCTCGATCACGCCGGGGCCGAACAACATGATGCTGCTCGCCTCGGGGCTGAATTTCGGGGTGCGGCGCACCTTGCCTCACATGCTCGGCATCTCGATCGGCTATGTGATCTTGATGCTCGCCGTCGGATTCGGGCTGGGCGAAGTCCTGCGTGCTGTGCCGGGCGCGTTCTTCGCCCTCAAGCTCGCCGGCGGCGCCTATATGCTGTGGCTCGCCTGGCAAATCGCGCGATCCGCGCCGCCCCGGGAGGAGGCGAAAGGCGAAGCGCGCGCGCCCAGAGGGTCGCCCGCCTCCCGCCCCATGACCTTCCTCGGCGCCGCGGCCTTCCAATGGGTCAACCCCAAGGCCTGGGTGATCGTGGTGACGGCGGTCGCGACCTATGTGGCGCCGAACGATCTCGTGCGCGACCTCGCGATCGTGACCGGCGTCTGCGGCCTCATCAACCTGCCGTCGATCGGCGTCTGGGCCATTTTCGGCGCGAGCTTGCGGCGGCTGCTTCGCGACCCGATCTGGCTGCGGCGCTTCAACGTCACGATGGCGGCGCTCCTCGTCGTCTCGCTCTGGCCGCTCTTCGCCGCCGCGCCCTGATGCCGGATTCTTCGACTCCCACCTCCGCTCTTTCCCGCGAAAGCGGGAACCCAGACTTCCATGCAAGACCGATCCCGCGGGAAGGCCTGGTTTCCCGCCTTCGCGGGAATGAGCGGAAACGGAGTCGCCTCACGCGGTCGATTGAAAGGCCCTCATCTCCGCTCATTCCCGCGCCCTACCTCCGCTCTTTCCCGCGAAAGCGGGAACCCAGACTTCCATGCAAGCCCAATCCCACGGGAAGGCCTGGGTGCCCGCCTTCGCGGGAATGAGCGGAAACGGAGCCGCCTCACGCGGTCAATTGAAAGGCCCTCACCTCCGCTCTTCCCGCGTCCCCCATCTCCGCTCTTTCCCGCGAAGGCGGGAACCCAGACTTTCCATGCAGGCTCAATCCACGGGAAGGCCTGGGCGCCCGCCTTCGCGGGCATGAGCGGAAACGGAGTCGCCTTACGCGGTCAATTGAAAGGCCCCCACCTCCGCTCTTTCCCGCGTCCTCCACCTCCGCTCTTTCCCGCGAAAGCGGGAACCCAGACTTTCCATGCAAGCCCGATCCCACGGGAAGGCCTGGCGCCCGCCTTCGCGGGCATGAGCGGAAACGGAGTCGCCTTACGCCTAAAAGCGGATACGTAGCCCGCCCGAGACACCCAGTGCGGGCATGACGAAGCGGGGGCTGCTTATCCGTCATGACCAGGCGCCGGCCCGAAGCGCCGAGCCTTGGTCCGATCACGATGCCGTAGCGGCGTTTAAGGAAATATCCTATATGAAGACGAGGCTGCGCCGCGCGCCGGAGTTCATCTCCCATCCAGCGCGGGGTCCGGGCGCTCCCGGAGCGGCGCGCGCTACGCGCGAAAGGCCATTCGCCACATGCGTTTCGATCACGCGCCGAACCCCGAAGGATGCTCCCGATGTCACAATCGCTCGACAGCTTCAACTGCCGCAAGACCCTGAAAGTCGGCGAGGATCTTTACGTCTATTTCTCGCTGAAAGAGGCCGAGAAGCACGGCCTTGCGGGCGTCTCCGATCTGCCCTTCTCGATGAAGATCGTGCTCGAGAACTTGTTGCGCAACGAGGACGGCCGTTCGGTGAAGAAGGCCGATATCGAGGCGACCGCGGCCTGGGCAAAACATCGCGGCAAGAAGGAGCATGAGATCGCCTTCCGCCCGGCGCGCGTGCTGATGCAGGATTTCACCGGCGTGCCGGCCGTCGTCGATCTCGCGGCCATGCGCGACGCCATGGAAAAGCTCGGCGGCGACCCGACGAAGATCAACCCGCTGGTGCCCGTCGATCTCGTCATCGACCACTCGGTCGTGGTCGACTTCTTCGGCAACGCGCGCGCGCTCGGCCAGAACGTCAAGCGCGAATATGAGCAGAACCAGGAGCGCTACCGCTTCCTCAAATGGGGCCAGCAGGCCTTCGAGAATTTCCGCGTCGTGCCGCCCGGCACCGGCATCTGCCATCAGGTCAATCTCGAATATCTGTCGCAGACGGTGTGGACCCGCAAGGAGAAGGTCAAGTCCAAGAAGGGCAAGCCGGAGAAGGTCGAGATCGCCTATCCCGACACGCTCGTCGGCACCGACAGCCACACCACCATGGTCAACGGCCTCGCCGTGCTCGGCTGGGGCGTGGGCGGCATCGAGGCGGAAGCGGCGATGCTCGGCCAGCCGATCTCGATGCTGCTGCCCGGAGGTCGTCGGCTTCAAGCTCACCGGCGAGCTCACGGAAGGCGTGACGGCGACCGATCTCGTGCTCACCGTCACGCAGATGCTGCGCAAGAAGGGCGTGGTCGGCAAGTTCGTCGAGTTCTACGGCCCGGGCCTCGACGCCATGACGGTCGCCGATCGCGCCACCATCGCCAACATGGCGCCGGAATATGGCGCCACCTGCGGCTTCTTCCCGATCGATTCCGAGACGCTGCGTTATCTCGCAGACCTCGGGCCGCAAGAACCCGCGCGCGTCGCGCTCGTCGAGGCCTATGCGCGGGCGCAAGGGCATGTTCCGCACGAGATCGACGCCCGATCCCGTCTTCACCGACACGCTGTCGCTCGATCTCGGCTGCGTCGAGCCGTCGATCGCCGGGCCGAAGCGTCCGCAGGATCGCGTGGCGCTCGACGAGCGCGAAGGCGGGCTTCGCCGCGGCGCTGCAAAGCGAGTTCAAGAAGGCGACGGGCATCGAGAAGCGCTACAAGGTCGAGGGCAGGAACTTCGATCTCGGCCATGGCGACGTCGTCATCGCCGCCATCACCTCCTGCACCAACACCTCCAATCCGAGCGTGATGATCGCCGCCGGCCTGCTCGCGCGCAACGCCGTGGCGAAAGGGCTCACGACCAAGCCCTGGGTGAAGACCTCGCTCGCGCCGGGCTCTCAGGTGGTCGGCGAATATCTCGCCGAAGTCCGGGCTGCAGAAGGACCTCGACAAGCTCGGCTTCAACCTCGTCGGCTTCGGCTGCACGACCTGCATCGGCAATTCCGGGCCGCTGCCGGAGGCGATCACCCAGGCGATCAACGACAACGACCTCGTCGCCGCCGCGGTGCTTTCCGGCAATCGCAATTTCGAAGGGCGCGTCAACCCCGACATGCGCGCCAACTACCTCGCCTCGCCGCCGCTCGTCGTCGCCTATGCGCTCGCCGGCTCGCTGCAGGTCGATCTCACGCAGCGAGCCGCTCGGCCATGACCGGGAGGGGAACGCCGTCTATTTCAAGGACATCTGGCCGTCGAGCCGGGAGGTCGGCGCCTTCGTCGAGAAGAACATCTCGAAGAAGATGTTCAAGGCCAAATATGCGAGCGTCTTCGACGGCGACGCCAATTGGAAGAAGGTGCGCGTGGCGAGCGGCCTCACCTATGCCTGGGACATGGGCTCGACCTATGTGCAGAACCCGCCCTATTTCGAAGGCATGAAGAAGGAGCCGGAGCCGATCACGGACATCATGGGCGCGCGCATCCTCGGCCAGTTCCTCGATTCGATCACCACCGACCACATCTCGCCCGCCGGCTCGATCCGGGAGAAGAGCCCCGCCGGACAGTATCTGATCGAGCATCAGGTGCGCCCGATCGACTTCAACCAATACGGCACGCGTCGCGGCAATCATGAGGTGATGATGCGCGGCACCTTCGCCAACATCCGCATCAAGAACCAGATGGTGAAGGACGCGGCCGGCAATGTCGTGGAGGGCGGCTACACCATCCACCATCCTTCCGGCGAGCGCATGTCTATCTACGACGCGGCGATGCGCTACCAGAAGGAGAACGTGCCGCTCGTCGTCTTCGCCGGCAAGGAATACGGCACCGGCTCATCGCGCGACTGGGCCGCGAAGGGCACGAAGCTGCTCGGCGTGCGCGCGGTGATCGTGCAGAGCTTCGAACGCATCCACCGCTCGAACCTCGTCGGCATGGGCGTCCTGCCGCTCGTCTTCGAGGACGGCACGTCCTGGCAATCGCTCGGCCTCAAGGGCGACGAGATGGTCACCATCAAGGGCCTGTCGGAAGGGCTGAAGCCGCGCCAGATGCTGAGTGCCGAGATCACCGCCACCGACGGCAAGATCACGAAGGTGCCGCTGATCTGCCGCATCGATACGCTCGACGAGCTCGAATACTTCAAGAACGGCGGCATCCTGCACTATGTGCTGAGGCAGCTTGCGGCCTGAAAATCGACGCGGCGGCGGTGCCGAAAAGTGGCGCCGCCCCACTACACACGGGCGACCCTCTCGGGCAATCAGAAGCAGGCTTGCGAGCCGATCTGAGCCTCGTTGGCCGCGTGCGCGAAGGCAATCATCGTGTCACCTTGCGTGCGCCGCCCGGTCTCGACGAGGCCTGAGGGGAAGGTGAAGGCGCAATCGGCGGCTTCCTCGACGATGATCGTGGCGTGAGGCGCGATCCAGCCGCCGGCGAGCGCGGAGGTGAGCGCCAGCTCGGCAAGGCCGCGGCCATAGGGCGGATCGCAAAAGACGACCGAGAAGGGCGCAAGCGGCTTCGCCGGCCCGAGCCTTGTCGCGTCGCGCCGGAAGATGCGCGCTTGCCCGGCGCATCCGAGCTTCTCGATGGAAGCGCGCATCAAGCCGCGCGCCTGCGCCCCCTGATCGACGAAAAGACAGAAGCTCGCGCCGCGCGATAGCGCCTCGAGCCCCATCGCGCCCGTGCCGGCGAAGAGATCGAGCACGCGCGCGCCGGTGACCGGATCGCCATGCGCGTGCTCGAGGACGTTGAAGATCGTCTCGCGCAAGCGGTCGGATGTCGGCCGGATCGCAGCGCTCGAGGGCCCGGCGATGGTGCGGCCGCGAAAGCGGCCGGCGACGATCCTCATCGCGGCGGTTCCGTCACCAAAAGCGCGTCAGCGAGGCGGCTTGCGCGGCGGCCGGTCGGGGCGAGGCGTCCGAGGCCTAAAGTGCCCGGGGCGCGTGCGACGCGGCCCGGAGCCGCGCGGCTCGAAACCGTGCTCGCGCTCGCGGGGCGGCTTGAAACCTCCCGGGCGCTCGCGGCGCGGCTTGAAACCTTCCACGCGTTCGCGATGCGCTGGTGAACCCTCCGGTCGCTCGCGAACGCGATTGTGGCACTCGGCGCGATCCTGGCGCGGCTTTGCGTGGTCGGGACGCTTGTCAGGCTTGAAGCCCTCGTGCCGCGGCTTGAAGCCTTCGCTGCGCGCCTTGCCGCCCTCGGTTTTCTCTCGACGCCATGGGCGATCGCCCTCGCGGTTTTGGCGGTTTTCTCCTCCGTGCCGGGACGGGCGCTCGTCGCCGGGCCGATGATCGAAACGGGAAGCCGGGCGGTCGCCTCCTCTTGCCTTCCAGGCGTCGGTTCGGCTCTTCCCCGTAGGTCCGCCCGCGCGGAGCTTGTCGCGCGGTGGTCCCAGCCCTTGCTCCCGGCGGCTCTTGCGGCGCAACACGTCGGTGTCGCGTGGAGGGGAAGCGCCATGCGCGCTTCTCCTCTCTTCGCGGCCTGCCGAGTGGTGCGGCGCGGCCGCCGGGTCCGGGGCGACACGTTCGACGAGGACGCTACGGCCCTTTCGATCGGCGATCCTGCCGCCACGCAAATGGCGGCGTTCATCCGGTGTTGCCGGCTCTCCGGCATGGAATGGTCGATGAGGGCGTTTCGTCGTTCCCGTTAGCGCGCCGCCTTTTCGTTCGCCTCGCGCCGCCCAGCTCTCAGCGTCCCGCCAGCTATGGCGATGGGCCGCGCTTCGCCGGCCCTGCGCGATCGCTTGCGCCTTGCGCAAGGCGCGCGTCTCATCGGCGTCGCCCCTCTTCTCGGGAGGGCGGCCGAAAGCGGGCCGATCGCTCGAGGCCGGATCGCGCTTGCCGAAAGAGCGCTCGCGGTCACGCGGCTCGCGGCCCGCGACGTCGGGGCGCCAGCCTCGACGCTGATGCGCCTCCTCTCCATGGGGCGCACGCGCTCGACGCTGTTCTCGCTCTGCGCGCTCTTCATGCCGTGTTCTCTCTCGGCGCTGCGTCCCGTCTCGGGGAGGCGCGTTTGCGGCCTCATCCGCGAAATCCAGCTTCGCCTCGCGCGCGAGCTCGGGGCCGAGCTGGTCCCTCAAGATGCGCGTGCGCACCTCCTCGACGGCCCCTTGCGCCAGCTCGCCGAGCTGGAAGGGACCGAAGGAGATGCGGATCAGGCGGTTCACCTTGAGCCCGAAATGCTCGAGGATGCGCTTCACCTCGCGATTCTTGCCCTCGCGCAATCCGAGCGTGAGCCACATGTTGGAGCCTTGCTCGCGATCGACCCTGGCCTCGACCGGCCCGTAATGCATGCCGTCGATCTCGATGCCATGCTTCAGACCGTCGAGCTGATCCTGGGTGATCTCACCGAAGGCGCGCACGCGGTAGCGACGAAGCCAACCGGTTTTCGGATGGGCCAGCACGCGCGCGAGCCCCCCGTCATTGGTGAGGAGAAGCAAGCCTTCCGTATTGAGATCGAGCCGGCCCACCGAGACGAGCCGCGGCAAGCCTTCAGGCAGCGCGGCGAAGACCGTGGCACGCCCCTCGGGGTCCTTCTCGGTCGTCATCAGGCCCGGCGGCTTATGATAAAGAAACAAGCGCGTGCGCTCTTTCGTCGGCAGCGCGACGCCATCGACGAAAATGCGGTCGCTCGGCCGCACGAGAACCACCGGCGTCGTCACCGTCTCGCCGTTGAGCGCGATGCGGCCTTCGCCGATCATGCGCTCGACATCGCGGCGCGAGGCGATGCCGGCGCGGGAGACCACTTTCGAGATGCGCTCGCCCGCCTCGCTCGACGCCGCCGGCGATGTCTCGCGGTCCCGATCGTCATGCCGGGAGGCCGTTCCCGCTCGTGTCGGGGGGGCAGTGCCTTCCTTGCCGCCATCCCGTCCGCCGCGATGCGCTTTGTTCTTGGGCCGCGGCCCGGGTTTCCCCGAAAAACGCCCGGGGCGATCGCGTTCGAAGCGCCGGCCTTGCGCCGCATCCTTGCCGCGCGACGGCGAATCCTCCGAGTGGCCGTCGCCGTCGCCGGTTTCCTCATTGTCGTTCGACATGATCTTCGCTTATCAGAGCCGCCGGGCAATACAACGGCGAAATGGGTCGTCCGCTTCGAGCCCCGGCACCAGATGTGGTTCGCGCGCCCGATGAGCACCTCGAGAGCCCCATGACGGACGATACGAAACGGCCTCATCGCGTCGATCCGATGGGCGTCGCGCTTAAGGAGGCGCGCGCGGCCGCGGCGCGCGGTGAAATTCCGGTGGGCGCGGTGATCCTGCTCGACGGGAAGCTCGTCGCCTCGGCGGGCAACCGCACGCTCGAAATGAGGGACCCGACGGCCCATGCGGAAATGCTCGCGATCCGCGCGGCCTGCGCTCTTTCGGGCTCCGAGCGACTTCCGGCTTGCGATATCTACGTGACGCTCGAGCCTTGCGCGATGTGCGCCACGGCGATCTCCTTCGCGCGCTTGCGGCGCCTCTATTTCGGTGCCTCCGATCCGAAAATGGGCGGGGTGGAGCACGGCGCGCGCATCTTCGCACAACCGACTTGCCACCACAGCCCGGAAATCTACGGCGGCCTCAGGGAGGACGAGGCGGCGACGCTGCTGCGCTCGTTTTTCGAGGCGCGACGCGGATAGGCGGTGCCGCTCACAATGATAGCACTTAAATTGCGCGAGCTCTTCCCTTCGCGGGCGCCGCCGCTTCCAAGATGCGCGCCGCCTTGAAGAAGTTGAACGAACAATATCCGTTGACGAGCGGAATTAAAGTGTGTATCCAATACTCATAGGATAGAAGCCCTACCGATGAGTGACCGCCCGACTGAAACCCCTTCTCAAGTTGCCAAAAAGCTGACGAAGAGCGGATGGGTGAAGCGCTCCGGCAAGGGTGACCACGTTAACTTCAACAAGCGTGGTGTACGCGAGGTTATCACCCTGGACACCGGCCGCCGGGAGATTCCGATGCCGATCCTGAAACGCATCTACAAGATTGCCGGTTGGCGCTGGTGACGCCGGCCATAGTGCAAGGTAGAATCAAAATGGCCGAGCATTTGGCTGCTGCCATCGTTCTCGGATCTGCGGGAAATTACAGCGTCGTGTTCCCCGACTTTCCGGGAGCGGGAGCTGGCGGCGACAGCGTTCAGGAAGCGCTTTCTCGCGCCGCCGAAAATATCGCGGTGCACATCGAAGGGCGTATCGAAGCGGGCCTCAAGATACCGCGCCTGCGTAGCATCGACGAAGTCAGGGATGATCCCGATTGGGCCGAGGAAATCTCGGATGCCACGGCGATCGCGCTCGTGCCCCTCGATCTCCCTAGCAAAAGCCAACGGGTCAATGTCACGCTCGATGAGGCGCTTCTCGCGCGCATCGACAAGTCCGCGGCACGCCTCGGGGAGAGCCGGAGCGGCTTTCTTGCCGCGGCGGCGCGAGCGCGCATCGCAGGGCTTTAAGGGATTCATTCGCGCTTCATCCGCCGCGGCGCCTGCGTCCGGGAGCAATAGGACCGAGGTCATTCGTCAAGCCTTGGCCTTGATGAAGGTCGCCCATGACGCGCAGCGCAGGATGAGAAATCCTTAAGGGAGCACCGATCTCTCCCTCAACATCATCGCGAGCTCTTCCTTGAATTTCGCCTTCGCGGGCGCTGCCGCTTCCAGGATGCGCGCCGCCTTGAAGAAGTCGAGCGCGCCAAATCCGTCGACGGCCGGCCGCACCAAGATGTCGGGCGGGCGCGCCTTCATCCTCGCCTTGGCGATCTCGGCCTGCATGATCTGGGCGGCGGCGAAGAGCGTCGAGAACGCGTCCGGAGCGCGCGCCTCCTCCACCGAAGGCGGGGCGGTCACATCGACCGCGACGACGATATCGGCCTTGCCGGCGACGATGTCGCAGGGCAACGGGTTCGCGGTGCCGCCGTCGATCAGGAGCCGGCCGCCGATGCCGACCGGTCGCACCAGGCCCGGCAGCGCCATCGAGGCGGCGACGGCCGAGACGAGCGCGCCGGACGAAAGGGCGACGGCGCCGCGCCCGTAATAATCGGTCGCCACCGCGAAGAAGGGGATGGCGAGATCCTCGAAAGTGTCGGGAACCTCGTCCGGCCAGAAGCGATCGAGCAGGCGCTCGCCGTCGACGAGCATCGGGTTCCCGCGTGCGAAGAGATCGCCGAAGCGGCCCACGCGCGCTTCGAAGACGCCCGCGAAAACCTTTGTGCGGTTGCGCAGCGCCGAGAGCACATGCGCGCGCAGGCGCGCCGCTGGAACGCCCGCCGCATAGGCCGCGCCGATGATGGCGCCGATCGAGGTGCCGGCAATGGCGACCGGCCGAAGCTGCATCTCGTCGAGCGCCTCGAGCACCGCGATATGCGCAAGGCCGCGCGCCCCGCCCCCGCCGAGCGCAAGCGCGATGCTTGCTTTTTTGGATGCGGCTTGCCCAAGCCTCTTCGCGGTCATGCGACGCCTGAAAAGAAGCGCGTGAGAGCCGCCGCGGTCTCCTCCGGCGCCTCTTCCGCGAGGAAATGGCCGCAAGCCAGGCTCGCGCTCTCGGCCCGCGGAGCGAAGCTCTCGCGCCACCAGGCGCGCGCCGCCTGTTCTCCGCCGGGAAGATAAAACTGCCCCGTCAACACGAGCACCGGGCAGGCGATGCTGCGGCCTGCCGCGAGATCGGCCTCGTCGGCCGCCACGTCGAGCGTGGCGCCGGCCCGATAATCCTCGCAGAAGGCGTGAATGCGCTCTCTCTCTTTCGCGCTCGCGTGATAATCCGCCAGCGCGCGCGCATCGAAGACGTGAAGCGATTTTTGCCGATTCCACGCCGAAAGGAGGCCGTCCACATAGCCGGTCGGATCCTTGGCGATTTCGGTTTCGGGCTCGGGCTCCGGCCGGGCGAGGAACTCCCAATGTCTCGCGGGCTGCCGGCCCGCCCGGATCTCGCGCCACACCTGGAAGGTCGGCACGATGTCGATAAGGGCCAGGCGCTCGATGCGTCCGGGATCATCGAGCGCCAGACGATAACCGATGCGCGCCCCACGGTCGTGGCCCGCGAAGGCGAAGCGCGTATGTCCGAGGCGTTCCATCGCCTCGACGACATCGATGGCGAGCGCGCGCTTGGCATAGGCCGTGCCGTCCCGGCTCGGCGGAGCCGAGGAGCGCCCGTAACCGCGCATGTCGAGGCACACCACGCGATGCGTCTTCGCCAAAGAGGGTGCGACACGGTGCCAGCAAACATGCGTTTGCGGGAACCCGTGCAGGAGCACGAGCGGAGGCCCGTCGCCGGCGACGCGCGCGAAGACCTGCCCCATGCTCACGTCGATCCGATGCGTGTCGAAGCCTGGAAAAAGTTCGGGAAGGTTGTCCATGTTGCTTCAACCTGAAGGGTGAAGGGTGAAGGGTGAAAAGTGAAAAGTGAAAGTGAAAAGCGACTCCTCACTCCTCACTCCTCACTCCTCACCCTCATCCCTCACTTCGCCGCTATCTGCCTCACGCCGCCGCCTGGCAATGATTTGCGCTCAGCGAGCCAGATGCCGCCGAGCACGAGAATGAAGGCCAGCGCGTGGTAGAGATGGAAGGGCTCCCCCAGGATCACGACCGCGAGCAGGGCGCCGAACACCGGCACGAGGTTGTAGAAGACGCCCGTGCGGCTTGGGCCGATCAGCTCGACGCCCCGCAGGTAGAAGATCTGCGCCAGGAGCGACGGTCCGATGGCGGCATAGAGAAGGACGCAAATGCCTTTCGCCGTGGGAAGGTAGCTCGCACCCAGCACGATCTCCATCGCGAGGAACGGGATCGAGGTGAGGAAGGCCGCGGCCGCGAGCACCGCGAAAACCACGAGCCCGGAGGCTTTCGGGCGATCGCGAAGCGCGATCGTGTAGCCCGCGAAGATCATCGTGGCGATGAGCATCAGCGCGTCGCCGCGGTTGAAGCTGAACTCCAGCAAGGTGCGCAGCTCCCCTCTGCTCGCGATGATGAGAACGCCACAGAAGGTCACGGCGATCCCGATGACCTGCACCCGCGTGATGGCGGCGCCGAAGATAATCGCCATCCCCAAGATCACGAGAGCCGGAAAGGTGCCCTGCAGCACCGCCATGTTCACGGCGCTCGTATATTGCGCGCCGACGTAGAAGAGCGCGTTGAAGAGCGTGAAGCAGACTCCGCCGAGGATGGCGAGCTTGCGCCAATGCGGCTGAACGAGCGGCCATTCCGCGACGAGCTGGCGCCGAAGGGTCAGGCTGAAGAGCGCGCAGACGATGAACCAGCGCAGGCAAGTGACGCTCATCGGAGAAATCTGGCCGACCGCCATACGTCCCGCGATGACGTTGCCGCCCCACATCAGCGTCGCGAGCGCGATGAGGAAATAGGGTCGATTGTTGAGGCGCGACATCGCGCCGGCGAGTGCGGTGGCCATTGGCGACACGGTGATCATGGGCAACGGGTGACCACAAGCCTAAAGCTGCGGGACAGCCATGCCGGCGCCCGGGATGAAGGGTCGCCGAAATCGCTTAAGGGAGCGAGGTCGGCCACCAGGCGCGAATGCCACCGATTCCCATGAGCGGTCGTCGGCACGACGCGGCCACGATAAAAAAGGAGCATCGTCGAAGGGCCGCCGTCGGTCGTGCGCCGCCATCCAAGAGGATCATCCAAATGAGGAAGTCTTGGCGTTTAGTCTCCGGCGCGAGCTCATGGTCCGAGCGCCTCGGAGACGAGATCTGCGTCGCGGGTCTCCTCTGCGCCGCCGCCGGCTTCGCCGACGCGGTGGGCTATGTGAACAGCGGCGTCTTCGCGGCCAATATGACCGGCAACACCGTGCTCGCGGGCCTCGCTCTCGCGGGCCGGCACTGGGACGTCGCCCTGCAGCGCGGCATGACGCTCGCCGCTTTCTTCCTCGGCGTCGTGGTCGCGAGCCTGCTCTTGCGGCTCTTGCGTGGGCGCACCACCTGGCCCCTCATCGGCGAGGTCGCGCTCATTCTCGCGGCCGCCTTCATCGAGCCGAGTGCCAACCTCTCCATCGCGCTGATCGCCACGGCGATGGGCATGCAGGCGGTCGCGGTCACGCGCTTTCATTCGGTCGTGGCTTCGACCGTCGTGGTCACGACGACCATGGCGCGCCTTGCGGAGTTTTGCCTCGCTTGGCTGATCGCGCGCCCGCAGGCGAGGGCCGCGGCGCCGAAAACCGCGCCCTCGCTGCTCCTCGTGATCTGGATTTGCTACGGCCTCGGCGCGATCGCGGCCGCCTTCGCCATGGCGGCGACCTCACGCCCGTTGTTTGTTCCGGCCGCGATGCTGGCCGTCGTGGCCGCGCTCACCTCGCGAAAGGAGCCGCAAGGCGATCAAAGACATCCAACATGAGGCGCTAAATCGTGAGCCGCATCGCCCCGCTCCGATGAGCGATCCCATCCGGCACGAGGGTTGAGACGCAGTGCCAACCCCGCTATTTACACGAGGATTTGTTCGCTTTACACGGAGTTCCGTTCGGAATATCGAACGAAGGACGTGCCTTGGCGCGGTGCGCGGGGCAGGTCCATCGACGAAGCTCGACGAGCGGCAAAGCCGTGAACCTGGGCCGATCCGGAATTTTCCGAGGGCGGCCAAGACAAGGGAATCCCTTAAAGGACTCACGAAGAGGTGCGAGCCCGCCCATGACGACCCGAACGGTCATCCGGCCCCTTCGCCTCAGCGAGATCGACAATCCGTCGAGCCTCGTCGCTCATTTCGGCCCGGACGATCCCTTGCGGCTCGACTGCGGGGTGGACCTCGCACCTTTCCAGATCGCCTACCAGACCTATGGCGAGCTCGATGCGAAAAAGACAAACGCCGTGCTTGTCTGCCACGCGCTCACGGCCGACCAACATGTCGCCAATCGCCACCCCGTCACCGGCGCGGAGGGCTGGTGGACCACGATGGTCGGTCCCGGCAGGCCGATCGACACCGACCGTTTCTTCGTCATCTGCACCAATGTGCTCGGCGCCTGCATGGGCACGACGGGCCCGGCCTCGACCCATCCTTCGACCGGCAAGCCCTGGGGTCTCGACTTTCCGATGGTGACCATCCGCGACATGGTGCGCGCCCAGGCGAAGCTCATCGACCGGCTCGGGATCGAGAGCTTGTTCTGCGTGCTCGGCGGCTCGATGGGCGGCATGCAAGTGCTGCAATGGGCCGCGAGCTATCCGGACCGTGTCTTCTGCGCCTTGCCGATCGCGACCGCAGGCAAGCATTCGGCTCAGAACATCGCCTTTCACGAGGTGGGCCGGCAAGCCGTCATGGCCGATCCCGATTGGCGCGGCGGGCGCTATGTCGAGGAGGGCACGCGGCCGGGCAAGGGGCTCGGCGTGGCGCGCATGGCGGCCCATATCACCTACTTGTCCGAACAGGCGCTGCACCGCAAATTCGGCCGCAACCTGCAAAACCGCGAGGCGCCGACCTTCTCGTTCGACGCCGATTTCCAGGTCGAAAGCTATCTGCGCCACCAAGGGATGAGCTTCGTCGAGCGCTTCGATGCGAACTCCTATCTCTACGTCACGCGCGCCATGGATTATTTCGACCTCGCGGCCGATTACGGCGGCGTTCTCGCGCGCGCCTTCCAGGGCTCGCGCACGCGCTTTTGCCTGGTTTCCTTCACCTCCGATTGGCTGTTTCCCACGGCCGATTCGCGCGCCACCGTGCATGCGCTCAACGCCACCGGTGCCTCGGTGTCCTTCGTCGAGATCGCGACCGACCGCGGCCATGACGCTTTCCTCCTCGACGTGCCTGAACTCTTCGCCACGACCGGCGGCTTCATCGACGCGGCCGCCCGCGCACGGGGATTGCCGAAGATGCCGGCGTTTTCCGGGCGAACCGGCAGCAACCTGCCGAAGACGGCTGTCGAGGAGAGTGGCGAACCCGACTTGCGCGAACAAGGCTTGGGTGAACAAGGCTTGGGCGAACAAGGCGTGGGTGAACAAGGCGCGGGTGAACAAGGCGCGGGGGAAGAGGCATCGTCCGCGCTCGCCACGAGCCGTGACGGCGCGAGCCGATGAATATGGCCGTCATTCCGCTTCCGGATATCTCGCCGACGCGCGTCGACCTCCTGACCGTCGCCGGGATGGTCGAGCCCGGCTCGCGCGTGCTCGACGTCGGTTGCGGCGACGGGGCCCTGCTGAAGATGCTTTCGGAACACCGCAGGGTCGATGGTCGCGGCATCGAATTGTCGCAAGCGGGCGTCAACGAATGCGTGGCGAAGGGGCTCCACGTCATTCAGGGCGACGCCGATACCGATCTCGTCGCCTATCCGAACGACGTCTTCGATTACGTGATCTTGTCGCAGACCCTACAGGCCACCTTCGCGCCGAGGACCGTGCTCGAGCACATGCTGCGCATCGGGCGGCGCGCCATCGTGTCCTTCCCGAATTTCGGCCATTGGCGCATCAGGACCCATCTGGCGCTACGCGGGCGCATGCCGGTGACCGAGACGCTCGCCCATGCCTGGTACGACACGCCCAACATCCATTTCTGCACGATCCGCGATTTCGTCGCCCTCGTCGAATTGGTGAACGCGCGGATGGAAAAAGCGGTGGCGCTCGACCAGGCAGGACGACCTGTCCGCGTCAACGCACCCTGGTGGTTCTGGAACATCTTCGGCCAGCAGGCGGTGTTTTTGTTGCGGAGACGGTAGTGAGAAGCGAGTAGTGAGAAGTGAGAAGTGAGAGATACTCCTCAGCTTTCTTTTTTCACTCTTCACTCTTCACTATTTAACTACTCGCTACTCGCTACTCGCTACTCGCTCCTCGCCTGCACGACCCAGACCCCGGCGCCGAGCCGCACGCCCTCGCTTCCGTCATAGGGCGCGAGAGCCCGGCGAACCGCATCCTCGACCGGCTCTCGTTTCGCGGGGTCGGCCTCGCGCAGAGCGGCCGCGACGGGCCCCATGGAGAGCGTGGTGTCGACCGTCACATCCAGGCTCGCGCCGCCGATGAGCATGTCCTCGGGTTCGATCGTGATGTCCCGGAAGCCCGCTCCCGAAAGAATGCCGTGCACGCGGTCGCGGTCGGCGAAGGCGAATTCGCCCGGCGCGCCGGGCTCGGACGGCGGGGGCCGGGGAATGTGCTTGAAGGCCGCCGCCATGGGCACCGCCACCCAAGGGTTTTCGGCGACGGGGCGCCAGCAAACGAAAGCCAACCGCCCCTCATTCTTGAGCGCCGAGCGCAGGTTTCCGAAGGCCGCCACGGGGTCCGCGAAGAACATGATGCCGAAACGCGAGAAGACGAGATCGAAGCCGCCGCGAGCGAAGGCATGGTTTTGCGCATCGCCCTCCTCGAAGCGGGTTTGAGGAAAGCCCGCGTCCTTCAGCCGTTGGCGGGCGAGCGAAAGCATCGGGCGCGAGACATCGACCCCGAGCACCTTTCCGCCCGGGCCCACGCGCCGTGAAAGCTCGAGCGTCGTCTCGCCCGTGCCGCAACCCACGTCGAGAACGGCCTCGCCGGGGCGGATCGCGGCGCGGCCCATGGCGAGGCGGCTGAGCGGGGCGAATTGGGTGTCGAGCCGCGCTTGCAGCTTGACCCAGGTTTCGCCGGCCGGCCCGTTCCAATGCTCGATCTGCGCGGCGTTCTGGGCATTCGTCGTCAGCGCCATGTGAGGCCTCCAGCTTCAGCGTTTCTCGCCCTCGGCATCTCCCAGAGGGTGCAGGTCGCGCACCATCGAGGCGACGCGCTCGTCGAGAAGATGCGTATAGATCTGCGTCGTCGCGATGTCGGCGTGGCCGAGAAGCTCCTGCACGACGCGAAGGTCGGCGCCGTTCTGCAGAAGATGACTCGCGAAGGCGTGGCGCAGCACATGCGGGCTCACGCGCCGCGCCGCAATCGCGAGGCTCGCGGCGAGCGTCTTCAATTCGCGGGCGAAGACCTGACGCGGCAGATGACCCGCGGCGCTGTCGGCCGGGAACAGGAAGCGCGACGGCTTGGCGGAAAGCATCGCTGGTTCAGCGCGGCGCCCGGTCCGCGAACCCCGCGCGCTTGTCGCTGCCCCACGCTTCGCCCTCTCGCCCGCCTCCTCGCTTTGCGCGTACCGGCCCGCCTCGTCGGCGAGCATGAGGTAAGCGGTCATCGCCGACTTCGCGGCCTGGTTGAGCGGCACGAGCCGCTCCTTTCCGCCCTTGCCCTTGACGATCAACGCTTCCCGCGCCGCGGCCGCCGAGCGTGGCAAGGCGACAAGCTCCGAGACCCGAAGCCCCGTCGCGTAGAGAAGCTCGAGCAGGCAGGCGAGCCGCGCCGCCCGCAGGCGTTCGGCGCGCGGACGTGCCTCATCCGCAATTCCTTCGGCCGCGCCTGCGAGAAGCCTGTCCACCTCGGCGACCGAAAGGACCTTCGGCAGAGCGCGGCCGAGCTTCGGCCCGGAAATCATGGTGGAGGGATCATCACGCCGCCGGCCCTCGGCTCTCAGGAAGCCGTGAAATTGACGCAGCGCCGAGAGCCGCCTCGCGGCGGAGGAGGGCTTGAAGCGGCGCTCGGCGAGCCGCGCGAGGTAAGCCCTGATGTCGGCGCTCGTCGCGGTGATCTCGTCCGCGCCTCGGCTTTCGAGGAAGGCGAGATAATCCTCGATGTCGCGCTCATAGGCGAGAAGCGAATTCTTGGCGCTGCCGCGCTCGGCGGACAGCATCGCGAGAAAGGCGGCGGTCGAGCCGGCGCTCATGTTTTCGGCTTCGGCAGCGGCACGGTGACCGTGATGGTGCGATTTTCCGGCTGCACCAGAGCGACGAGCGCGATCATGCCGCCGACGATGAGGCAGCCGATCACGAGGAGGATGGCGATGAGCTTGAAAAGTGTCGGCATCTACCTTCCCGCCCGATCGCTCGGGATCGGATTCTATGGACCATAAGCGGGCGCGCGAGGCAACCGAAGCTGTGACAGCGCTTGCGAGCTTTGTTAGGATGCATCGAATGAACCGCCTGCCCGCAGCTCGCGCCGCAGCGGGTCAGGAGACCGAGATTGACGAGCGACAGCGACATTCATGACGCAACCCGGCGCGGCGCTTCGGGCGACGGCGCGCAGGCGGCCGCGGCCGACGGCGCCCTCCTCGGCGCCGCCCTCGGGCGGCGCGTGGTCGCGCTGGTGGGCATGATGGGATCGGGGAAGACCTCGATCGGCAAGCGCCTGGCGGCCAAGCTCGGCTTGCCCTTCGTCGATTCGGATTCCGAGATCGAGACGGCCGCCGGGATGACCATCACGGAAATCTTCGACCGGCACGGCGAACCCTATTTTCGCGACGGCGAGCGACGCGTGATCGCCCGTCTCCTCGGCGAAGGCCCTTGCGTGCTCGCGACCGGGGGAGGCTCCTTCATGGACGCCCGCACCCGGGAGGCGATCGCGCAAGCGGGCATCTCCGTCTGGCTCAGGGCCGACGCCGAGACGTTGATGCAGCGCATCGCGCGTCGCAACAACCGGCCCCTGTTGCGCACCGCCGATCCGGCGGCGCAGGTCGAGCGTCTGCTCGCCTTGCGCGAACCCATCTATGCGCGCGCCGATCTCATCGTGGATTTCGAGCGAGCGCCCGCATGACGAGGTGGTCGGCGCGCTCGTCGCGTCCCTCGTCGCGCATTTGCGCCTCGACGGGTCCTCGCAGGCTTCACCGTGAACGACCGATCGCGCGAGCTCGGGTCCCGGAAAGCCACGGAGGCCGCTTCGCCCGGGGCGGCTTCGGATCCGCTTCGCGTGAGGGTCGAGCTCGGTCCGCGCAGCTACGACATCCTGATCGGCGAGGGGATTCTGGAGAAGGCCGGCGCGCTGATCGCCGGCCGCTGCCGCGCCAAGGCCGCGGCCATCGTCGCCGACGAGAACACCGGGTCTCTCTACGCGGAGCGGGTCGCGGCCTCCCTCGCCGCTTGCGGCGTGCGGACATCCATCGTCAGCATCGAGCCTGGCGAGCGCTCCAAATCCTATCGGGTTTATGAGAAGGTCTGCGAGGCGATCCTCGCCGCCAGGATCGGGCGTGACGACATCGTGATCGCGCTCGGCGGCGGGGTGGTCGGCGATCTTGCGGGGTTCGCCGCCGCGAGCGTGCGGCGCGGCGTGGCTCTGATCCAGATGCCGACGTCGCTTCTCGCCCAGGTCAATTCCTCGGTCGGCGGCAAGACCGGCATCAATTCGGCGCTCGGGAAGAATCTCATCGGCGCCTTTCACCAGCCAGCGCTGGTGCTCGCCGATACGAGAGCGCTCGACACGCTGCCGCAGCGCGAATTCCGGGCGGGCTATGCCGAGGTGCTGAAATACGCGCTGATCGATCGTCCGCGCTTTTTCGATTGGCTCGAGGCGAAGCGGGCCGAGATCTTCTCCGGCGGAGCGGCGCGAGCCGAAGCCATCGCCGAATGCTGCCGCGCCAAGGCGGACATCGTGGCGATCGACGAGACGGAGACCGGCGAGCGGGCGCTCCTCAACCTCGGGCACACATTCGGCCATGCGCTCGAGACGGTGACGGGTTATGACGGAAGCCGGCTCGTCCACGGCGAGGGCGTGGCGATCGGATGCGCCATGGCGTTCCGCTTCTCGGCAGCGCTCGGCCTTGCCGATCCCCAGGATGCAAGGCGCGTCGAGGCGCATCTGGCGCAAGCGGGCCTGCCCTCGCGGCTCGCCCATGTGCCCGGCGGCGCCGGGTCCGTCGAGGCCTTGCTCGCCGCCATGGCGCAGGACAAGAAGGTGAGGGACGGAACGCCGACCTTCATCCTGGCGCGCGGCATCGGCAAAAGCTTCATCGAGCGTGGCGTCGAACTCCCGCGCCTGCGCGATTTCCTTCTTTCGGAGTTGCGCTCGAATGGCTGAGGCGCCGCGATGATGAGCGAGGGAGCGCTGGACCTCTGGGCGATGCTGGTCATCGCGCTTTCGCTCGTGTTGTCGGCCTTCTTCGCGGCCGGCGAGACGTCGCTGACGGCGACCTCGCGCGCCCGCATGACCGCCCTCGAACGGCAGGGGAACCCGGCGGCGCGGCGGGTCAACGCGCTTCTCGGCGCGCGCGAGCGCCTGATCGGTGCGATGCTGATCGGCAACAACGTGGTCAATATCGGCGCCTCGGCGCTGACCACCACGATCTTCGTCGCCTTGTTCGGCGATGCCGGCGTGATCTATGCGACGGCCACGATGGCGGTTCTCGTCATCGTCTTCGCCGAGGTGCTGCCGAAGACCATCGCGGTGGCGAAGCCGGACCGCACGGCGCTGCTCCTGGCGCGCCCGGTCTCGATCACGGTCGCGCTGCTCGGGCCGATCCTCACCGCGATCGAGGCCTTCATCCGGGGGTTGCTGCGCCTCTTCGGCGTGCGCATCGAGGAGAACCAGCCGATCCTTTCGGCGACCGAGGAGTTGCGCGGCGCCGTCGATCTCCTCGAGGAGGAAGGCGCGGTGGTGAAGGACGACGCCGACATGTTCGGCGGGCTCCTCGACCTCTCCGAGCTCGAAGTCTCCGACGTGATGGTCCATCGCACCAATATGCACAGCGTTAACGGCGGGTTGCCGGCGCCCGAGATCTTGCATGAGGTGCTCGCCTCGTCGAACACGCGGCTGCCGATCTGGCGCGACAGCCCGGAGAACATCATCGGCATCGTGCATGCCAAGGACGTGCTGCGCGCGCTCGCCGCCGCCAATGGCGATGCCACGAAGCTCGACTTCGCCGAGATCGCGACGGAGCCCTGGTTCGTGCCGGCCACGACGAGCCTCGCCGATCAGCTCAAGGCTTTCCGTTCGCGCAAGGCGCATGTGGCGCTGGTCGTCGACGAATATGGAGAAGTGATGGGCCTCGTCACGCTCGAGGACATTCTCGAGGAGATCGTCGGCGACATTTCCGACGAACATGACGTCCAGGTCCATGGCGTGCGCCCGCAGCCGAACGGCTCGATCGTCGTCGACGGCTCGGTCCCCGTGCGCGACGTGAACCGTGCCATGGATTGGCGACTGCCCGACGAGGACGCGACCACGGTGGCGGGCCTCGTGATCCACGAAGCGCAGACGATTCCCGATCCCGGCCAGGCCTTCACCTTCCACGGCTACCGCTTCGAGGTGATGCGCAAGCACCGCAACCGCATCACCCAGCTTCGGGTGACGCCGCTGGGCAAGCAGACGGGCACGTCGGCGCTGCTTTCGTGATCAGGCGAAGACGCCATGCCGCCAGTCGGCCGGATCACGTCGGCATGTACCGCCGAGACGTTGCGGTCGTCGGACGATCAGTCCCTCCCGCATTCGCCCTTGGCTGATTCAGAGTTTTTGTTGACGGCCTGTTCGCTATATGCGAACGAGCCTACCGCAAAATGAAAATCGTTATCGCCACCTCTGCCCAAAAGGTGCTCCAAAGAATGCAACCGGCCAAAGCCTTGGCTATCTTGAAAGTAATCCATCGCGTGGCAGCGGATCCGACGGCCAAGAACAACAATCTGAAGCCACTCAAGGGAGTGGAGCGGGGCTTTAGGATCAGGGTTGGCGACTGGCGCGTTTCCTACACCCTCGACCGCTCTATCGACACCATTGACGTATTCGAGATATCACCCCGAGGAGGTGCTTACCGATGACCGCTACGACCAAGGAAAGTCCGGGCAAGCTGCGTGTTAGCCTCGCCGGGCGCCATGCCGGCAAGATCGCGCGTGCGCTACGTCGCTCGAGAGCGGATGGTGCGATCGATATTCTCGCTGGCACAAAGCGGGCCGCCGGCGAAATCGTCATGCTGACACGCGAGGATTACGAGCAGCTTGTGGATGAGGCCGAGAATAAGGCCGCGTCCGCAGCTTATGAGCGCACAAGGGGGGAGGAGCGGGTCCCGCTCGAAATGACCGAGCGCCTTGTCGTTGGTGATAACCCGGTGCGGGTCTGGCGCGAGTATCGCGGGCTGACGCTCGATGCGCTAAGGAGCCGTACGGGCCTCAGCAAGGGCTATCTCTCGGACATCGAAAATGCGAAGCGAAAGGGAACCGTCGAAACCTTGCGTGCGATCGCACGGGCGCTCCAGGTCGATCTCGACGATCTTGCAGGCTTGGCGCACCGTCACACGTAAGCGCATCGGGAAGCTCTCAATCCATCAGATTGGCGGTCGGCGTATTCAATGTCCCGCATTCAAACCCGTGCCGCACGGGTCAAAAGTGCAACGGCTTCCGCTTCTTCAGAAGCCTGCGATCCCACCTCCAAGGCTCCGCTGGCGCGCGCCATCGGGCCCCGCTCCTGGAAAGGTCTTGGCTTTGGCGCGCTCTGCGCCCTGATCTGGGGCATCCAGCCGATCGTGTCGAAGATCTCGGTCGCCGATGGCTTGACGGCAGCCGACGTGACGGTGCTGCGCTTCTTCGCGGCAGGCGCCGTGCTGTTGCCGCTCGCCGCAAGCGCGCCGGGTTTTCCTGTCGGGCAACTCGGCTGGAGGCGCGCCGTCGCGCTCTGCGTGCTCGCGGGTGCTCCGTTCAGCCTGGCGCTGGTCGGCGGCGTCGCCTTCGCCCCGGCGTTCCACAGCGCGGTCATCGGGCCTGGCCTGACGCCGGTGACGGCGATGCTGCTCGGCCTGGTCGTGCTGCACGAGCGGCCATCCGGGACGCAGCTCGGCGCGCTTGCTCTCACCCTCGCGGGGCTCGTCCTGTTCTCCTTCGAGGCCTTCGCCGGGGCGCCCTCCCGCGAAGGTGCCTGGCGAGGCGATCTCCTCTTCGCGCTTTCCGGATGCATGTGGGCCGGTTTCGGCTTCCTGGCGAACCGCTGGCAGGCAAGCTCGATCGGTGCCGCCGCCGCCATCTCCATCCTGTCGCTCATGAGCGTGCCGCTCATCGCGCTGTTCATGCCGCTCCATATGCTGCACGCGCCCTGGCTTTCGAGCCTGACGCAGGCGCTGTTCCAGGGCGTGCTCGTCGGCGTGGTCGCGCTCTATCTCTACACGCGGGCGGTGGCGCTGCTCGGGCCCCTGCAAGCCGCGCTCTTCGTCCCGCTCACGCCGATCGTGACGGCTCTCGTCGATCTCCTCTCCTCGGGCGAGCAACCCTCGCCCACCGAGACGCTCGGCATGGTCACGGTCGTTGCCGGAATGGTCTTTTGCATCGCAGCACGGCGCGCCTGAAGCATAAATTCGAGTACGGACGGGGGCGAATGGCGTTCACTCTAGTCTTCGGAGGCGTTGAGGGAACTCGAAGCAAGGGAGAGCATCGATGCAGATCGAGCAGAAGCTGAAGCGGATGGGGATCGACCTGCCGAACCCGGCGGCCGTTGCCGGCCTTCCCGAGCATGGCACATCGCAAAAATACTATGGCCAGCAATACGGGAAGATGAAGCCCTTTCACCGGATGCACAATCTATTGGTGCTGTCCGGCCATGTTCCGGATCTGCCGGACGGTCGTTCGCTACACCCGGGGAGGGTCGGGGCCGAGGTCACCGTCGAGCAGGCTTACGCCGCCGCGCGTCAGACCGGCATCAACGGCCTCGCCGGAATCAAGCAGGCGATCGGCGATCTCGACAATGTGGTCGCCCTGGTGCGGACCTTGAACTTCGTCGTCTGCGCGCCCGGCTTCACCGCGCCCAACCTCGTTTCAAGCGGCCTCACCGATCTTTTCGCCGAGGTCTTCGGCCCGGAGATCGGCATCGGTTGCCGGGCGACGATCGGTGTGATGTCGCTCGCCGGCAACCACTGCTTCGAGAGCTGGATGGATGTCGAAGTCCGGTAGAGGCCCGTCGCGGAAGCTCGCGCTTCCTCGTCAGGTCCCGAGGATCGCGCCCGATTGGATGCGCTTGACGCCGGCCGCATCCATGTTGCGGATCGCGGCCGCGAGCGAGCCCAATGTGTCGATGCCGCGACTCGCATCCTCGATCACATAGGTCTCGAAGCCGGCCTTCACCGCATCCGTGGCCGTCCAGGCGACGCAGAAATCGGTGGCGAGGCCGGCGACGAAACAGCGCTTGACGCCGCGCTCGTTCAGATAGCCGGCAAGGCCCGTCTTCGTCGCGTGATCGGCCTCCAAAAACGCCGAATAGCTGTCGACATTCGGATGATAGCCCTTGCGGATCACGAGCTGCACCATCGGCAGGTCGAGCTTGTCGGAAAAGGCCGCGCCCTGCGAGCCTTGCACGCAGTGATCCGGCCAAAGCACCTGATCGCCATAGGCGAGCTTGGTCATCTCGAACGGCTTCATGCCCGAATGGGCCGAGGCGAAGGAAATATGGCCCTTGGTGTGCCAATCCTGCGTCTGGACCACGTTGAAGAACTTCCTGCCGAGCGCGTTGATCGGCGCGATCACCTGATCGCCGTTCTTCACGGCAAGCGCGCCTCCCGGCAGGAAGTCGTTTTGCACGTCGACGACGATGAAAACGTCCTCGGCGCCCGGCTTGACAGACATGGTTTCACCCTCCGCTCGGTCCCAGCCGACACCGCTTGCCGCGAGCGCGGCCGAGGTGATCAACACCGCCTCGCGGCGAGATAGATCGGCATGCTTCCTGGACATGATCCCTATCCTTCCCATGTGCAAGTTGGACGAAGAGCCGGCACGGTCCAGGCGATCCGGAAAGCAAGCCGACCGTCGATCGAGCTCGAGGCCCGCTCGTTCGAAAATCACGCATCACGCCATCACGGAGAAGGAGAGCTTGGCGCCGCTTTGTGCCGATTCCGCGGCAGGCGGCGGCGTTGCCGTCGTCGGAGCGGGTCGCGTCCTGGCGCTGCCCGCTTTCATTTGCGCATGAGCAACGCTTCGAGCTCGACCTCGCGTGCCAGGTTCGTGTCGACCATGCAGCCGAGATTTTCCTCGTAGAGCTTGGCCTTCGGCCCGGCGAGCAGCGGCACGACATTCTGGCACAGGTGATTGCGATAGCGGATCCAGAGGTCGTTCGAATCGCCGATCTGGCGCTTGAGGAGGTTGCGTTGCTGGCCGGACAGATCGGTGCGCGCATCAAGCGCGGCCTTCACTTTGGCCAGCGTGTCGTCGACCGCCTTATCGGTCTCGGATTCGGCCTTGCGCAGGCAGTCGTCCCAGGCGGTGACGGGGAGTTTCGCCGGATCGCATTTGGCGACGGAGGGGCGCGGCGACTGTGCCCATGCGGCACCGAGCGCGCCGGCGATGACGATCGAGGCGACGACGAGGGTCGCGGCGCGTCGCAAGACCTGGGACCGACGCAAGACTTGGGACAGACGCAAGACCTGGGACATCGGGCAGATGCCTCTCGGCGCCGTTCACGCGGCTTTGCGGCGGGCGAGGAATTCGCCCATCCGCTCGATCGCGCGCCGGATGTTCTCGGTCGAGTTCGCATAGGAGAGGCGCAGATAGCCTTCGCCATGCACGCCGAAATCGGGCCCGCCGATGACCGCGACACCCGCCTCCTCGAGAAGCGCCGAAGCGAGGGGCTTGGCCTTCCATCCGGTGCGCGAGATGTTCGGGAAGGCGTAGAAGGCTCCCTTCGGCTTGACGCAGGATGTGCCGGGGAGCCGGTTCAGCCCCTCGACGACGACATGCCGGCGCTTGTCGAATTCCGCCACCATCTCCGCCACGCAGGATTGGGGCCCGTCGAGCGCCGCGATGCCCGCCCATTGCGTCGCGGCGTTGACGCAGGAATGAGCGTTCACGGCGAGCTTTCTCGCGAGGTCGTACAGATTTTGCGGCCACACGGACCAGCCGAGCCGCCAACCCGTCATCGCATAGCTCTTCGAAGCGCCGTCGAGATGGATCAGCCGCTCGCGGATCGAGGGATACGACAAGAGCGAGACATGCGCCTCGCCGTCATAGGTCATCGAGGCGTAGATCTCGTCCGACAGGACCGCGACGTCCGGATGCCGCTCGAGGCCGGCGACGAGCGCGTCGATATCGGATTTCGGCGTCACCCCGCCGGTCGGATTCGCCGGCGAATTGAGGATCAGCAGCCGGGTCCGCGAATTGATGAGCGCGAGCGTCTCCCGCGCCGAGAAGGCAAAGCCGTTTTCTTCCCGGATCGGCACCGGGATCGGGGTCGCTCCCGTGAACTCGATCATCGACCGATAGATCGGAAATCCCGGATCGGGATAGAGAATCTCGGCGCCGGGCTCGCCGAACATCAAGATCGCCATGAACATGGTGACCTTCCCGCCCGGCAGGATCATCACCCGATCGGGCGAGACCTCCACGGCGAAGCGCCGATGAAGATCGCGCGCCACCGCTTCTCGCAGCGGCAGGATGCCGGTCGCGGGCGTGTAGCCATGGTGGCCGTCGCGCAAGGCCTTGACGGCAGCCTCGACGATATGCGCGGGCGTCGGAAAATCGGGCTGGCCGATCCCGAGATTGACGATGTCGCGCCCTTGGCCCGCGAGCGCCGTGGCGCGGGCGAGCACCGCGAAGGCGTTCTCTTCGCCCAGGCGGTCGAAGGCGGCGATGGTGTGCAGCATGGCGTTCCTCGAATGATCGGGCAGCGAACGGAATCGGTCGGACGAGCCTCGCTTTTGGCTTGCCCCGCCTCCCTATGCCAAAAATGCCGGCAATTGAACAGCAAGGCCGCGAGCCATTCCGGTGAGTCGGCTGAAAAGCATCCGTCGCATGCCTGTCGCGAATTGATTTGCGCCTGGAAATCGCGCGATATGACGCGGGCGATCGAGACTTGAGAACGATGTCTCGGCGAGCGAAGGCATAAAGCGAGGGAACGATCATGGCGGGACGCAAGATGGCCGACGGAAGGGGGCGCGCCGCGACGAGGCGTGCGTTGCGGGCGCGGACGTCCGGCGCGACCAAGGCTTCGGCCAAGGCTTCGGCCAAGGCTTCGACCAAGGGCATGGCGGCCGGCCGGCGGCTTCGCTCGCAGGAGTGGTTCGACAACTCGGCCCATCCCGACATGACGGCGATCTACCTCGAGCGCTATCTCAACTACGGGCTGACGCTCGAGGAGCTGCGTGGCGGCAAGCCGATCATCGGCATCGCGCAGACGGGCTCGGACCTCTCGCCCTGCAACCGTCACCACCTCGAGCTCGCCAAGCGCGTGCGCGAAGGCATCCGCGAGGCGGGTGGGGTGGCGATCGAATTCCCGGTGCATCCGATTCAGGAGACCGGAAAGCGACCGACGGCGGCACTCGACCGGAACCTCGCCTATCTCGGCCTCGTCGAGGTGCTCTACGGATACCCGCTCGACGGCGTGGTGCTGACGACCGGCTGCGACAAGACGACGCCGGCCTGCCTCATGGCGGCGGCGACCGTGAACATCCCCGCGATCGTGCTCTCGGGCGGCCCGATGCTGAACGGCTGGCACCATGGAACGCGGGCGGGCTCCGGCACCATATTGTGGCAGGCGCGCCAGGATTTCGCGGCCGGCAAGATCGACTACCCCGAGATGCTCGAGGCGGTGGCGGATTCGGCGCCCTCGGCCGGCCATTGCAACACCATGGGCACGGCCTCGACCATGAACTCGCTCGCCGAGGCGCTCGGCATGTCGCTGCCGGGCTGCGCCGCCATTCCGGCCCCCTACCGCGAGCGCGGCCAGATCGCCTATCGCACCGGAAAGCGCATCGTGGACATGGTGCACGAGGATCTCAAGCCTTCCGACATTCTCACGCGCGAGGCCTTCGAGAACGCCATCGTCGTGAACTCCGCGATCGGCGGCTCGACCAATGCGCCGATCCACATCAACGCGATCGCCCGTCACATCGGCGTGAAGCTCGAGGTCGAGGATTGGGAGAAGGTGGGCCACAAGGTGCCGCTCCTCGTGAATATGCAACCGGCCGGTTTCTATCTCGGCGAGGAGTATCACCGCGCCGGCGGCGTCCCGGCCGTGGTGGGCGAGCTGATGCGCCACGGCCTCATCCACGAGAAGGCCTTGACGGTGAACGCCAAGAGCATCGGAGAGAACTGCCGCGGACGCGCCTCGAGCGACGAAGACGTCATCCGTCCTTTCGCCAAGCCGCTCGTCAAGGACGCGGGCTTCATCGTGCTCAAGGGCAACCTCTTCGACTCGGCCATCATGAAGACGAGCGTGATCTCGGAGGAGTTCCGCGACCGCTATCTCTCGAACCCGAAGGACCGCGAAGCGTTCGAGGGCCGCGCCGTGGTCTTCGACGGGCCTGAGGATTACCATGCGCGCATCGACGATCCGAAATTGAAGATCGACGCGCATTGCCTCCTCTTCATCCGCGGCGTCGGGCCGATCGGTTATCCGGGCGCGGCCGAGGTCGTGAACATGCGCCCGCCCGCCTACCTCATCAAGGACGGTGTGAACTCGCTGCCCTGCATCGGGGATGGGCGGCAATCGGGGACCTCGGGCTCTCCCTCGATCCTCAACGCCTCGCCGGAAGCGGCCGCGGGTGGCGGCCTTGCGATCCTGCGCACGGGAGACCGCGTGCGCGTCGACTTGAGGAAGGGCACGGCCGACATCCTGATCTCGAAGGCCGAGATCGACAAGAGGCGCGCCGCGCTGCAAGGCCATGGCGGCTACAAATATCCGGCCCATCAGACGCCCTGGCAGGAGATCCAGCGCGCCATGGTGGATCAGATGGCGCAAGGCATGGTGCTCAAGCCCGCCGTCAAATACCAGCGCATCGTCGAAACCAAGGGGTTGCCGCGCGATAATCATTGAAGGGGCGAGTAGCGAAATAGCGGGAGTAGTGAAATGGTGAAAAGTGAGCAGTGAAGGTGAGCTGCTTTGCAGTGCCTCACCACTGACTACTCGCCGCTAACTTACTTCTCACTTTTCACTTTTCACTTTTCACTCCTCACCATGACCGCTCAGGAGAGCACATAATGGCAAATGCGGACAAGATTGCCGAGTTTCGCCGCCTGCATGAGAGCGGCTGCTTCGTCATTCCGAACCCCTGGGATATCGGCTCGGCGCGCTGGCTCGGCGGCCACGGCTTCAAGGCGCTGGCGACGACGAGCTCGGGCGCGGCCTGGAGCCTGGGCTTTCCGGATAACGGCCTCAGCGTCGATCAGGCGCTCGCACATATCCGCATGATCGTCGAGGCGACGGATCTGCCGGTGAATGCCGATTTCGAAGGAGGCTTCGCGCATGATGCCTCGGGCGTCGCGCGCAATGTGGAGCGCTGCCTCGACACCGGGGTCGCGGCGCTTTCGATCGAGGATTCCACCGGGGACAAGACGAAGCCCCTTTATGCCGTGGCCGAGGCGGTCGAACGCGTGCGCGCGGCGCGCAAGGCGATCGACGCGAAGAAGAGCGGCGCCTTGCTCGTCGGGCGTGCCGAATGCTTCCTCACCGGCCATCAGAACCCGCTTGACGAGGCGGTCTCGCGTCTCAAGGCCTATGCGAGCGCGGGCGCGGATGTGCTCTATGCGCCGGGCGTGCGCACTCGCGAGGACATCGCCGCGATGGTCAAGGCCGTGGCGCCGAAGCCGGTGAACGTGCTCATCGGCTGGCCGAGCGAGCTCACGGTCGCCGACCTCGCCGGGATCGGCGTGCGGCGCATCAGCGTCGGCGGGGCGTTGGCGCGCGTCGCCTGGGCCGGTTTTGTTCAAGCCGCCGAGACGATCGCCAAGGGCGGCTCCTTCTCAGGGTTGGCGACGAGCGTCCCGGCAGTCGATCTCAACGGCTTCTTCCGCAAGGATTTGCAGGAGCGCCGAGGATGACGGCACAACCGAGAGCCGCGCGCGGGCTGCCCGAGCGTCGCATGCTGCAAGGTCGCTTCGGGCGCCTCGAGCCGCTCGACGAGGCCAAGCATGGCGAAAGCTTGTGGCGCGCGGTCGAGGGCGCCGACGCGATGTGGCACTATCTGCCCTATGGGCCGTGGCGCGACGAGAAGTCGTTTCGCGCCTGGCTTCGGGAGCGCCAGGCCCTCGCCGATCCGCTCTATTACGCGGTCGTCGACAACCAGAGCGGCCGCGCGCTCGGCTGCGTCACCTTGATGCGCATCGATCAGCCGAATGGCTCGATCGAGACGGGCCACATCTTCTATTCGCCGGCCCTGCAGAAGACGCCGCTCGCGACCGAGGCGGTGTTCCTCGAAGCCAAACATGCCTTCGACGACCTCGGCTATCGGCGCTTCGAGTGGAAATGCGACAATGCCAATGACCCCTCGCGTCGGGCCGCACGCCGCTTCGGCTTCGTCTTCGAGGGCGTCTTTCGGCAACATCTGATCGTGAAGGGGCGCAACCGCGACACGGCGTGGTTCTCGATCATCGACGGCGAGTGGCCAGCGCGAAAACAGGCATTCGAGCGCTTCCTCGCGCCCGAGAATTTCGATGCCGGGGGACGGCAGAAAAAGAGCCTTTCGTCGCTCAACGGCGTTTGAATTGAAAATCGACGCTTCACCAATCTCGAGACCCGAACGGAAGAGGGGGGATCACATGAAAACTTTGCTCAAGCTCGCACTTGTCGGATGCGCCACGGCGGCCATGTCGGTGAGCGCCGCCGAGGCGCGCGTCACGCGCATCGAGATCGAGAAGACCGATTGGGCCTTCGGCGGCGGCTCCTTCGGCAATACCGGGCCCTATCAGCGGCTCACCGGACGCGTCACGGGCGAGCTCGATCCGGCCGATCCGCAGAACGCCATCATCCAGGACCTCAACCTCGCGCCGCGCAATGCCCGCGGCATGGTCGAATACACGACCTCGGTCGAAATCCTGAAGCCCGCCGATATGTCGCGCGGCAATCGCGTCCTGTTCTTCGAGGCGAACAACCGCGGTAACAAGCTCGCGCTCGGTGCCTTCAACGAAGGCGTGACGGGTGCCGCGACGGACCGCAACGGGCTCACCTCGGCAGGCGACGGCTGGCTGATGCGCTCAGGCTACACGATGGTGTGGTTCGGATGGGAGATGGACGTCAATCCCGGCATGAACCGGGTGGGAATGGCGCCCATCGTCGCGCATGACCACGACGGGTCACCGATCACCGGCATCGTGCGTTCGGAGATGATCACGCCCGTCGAAACCCAAAGCATGCCGATCGGTCTCAGCCAGCAGATCCAGGGTTTTCCGCCGGGAAGCTACGACAGCTATCCGGTCGCGAGCCTCGATCATCGCAGTGCTTTCCCCGATGGCTTCCGGCCGACGCTGACGGTGCGCGCCCATGAGCAGGATCCGCGTGAGCCGATCCCCGACAGCGAATGGAGCTTCGCCGCCTGCGAGCCGGGCAAGGCGCCGGTGCCGGATGAGAAGCGCGTCTGCTACCCGGCTGGTTTCAAGCCCGGTCGCCTCTACGAGCTGATCTACCGCGCGAAGGACCCGACGGTTCAGGGCCTCGGCTTCGCGGCGACGCGCGATGTGGGCGCTTTTCTGCGCAACGCGGAAAAGGACGATGCCGGCACCGCGAACCCTGTCTACCGGCCCGATCATCTCGCCATCATCGAGGGCACCTCGCAGGCGGGGCGAATGATCCGAAGCTTCCTCGCGCTCGGCTTCAATCGCGACGAAAAGGGCAAGCGCGTCTTCGATGGCGCCTATGTGCATATCGGGGGCGGGCTCATGCCGCTCAATCTTCGCTTTGCCCAGCCCGATCGCGCCTGGGGAGAACAGACCGATCATGTGTATCCGGCCTATGATTTCCCCTTCTCCTATGCGCGGCAGACGGACCCCCTGACGCAGCGCACGCAAGGCATTCTCGACCGTTGCTCGGCGACGGACACTTGCCCACGCATCTTCCATGTGGCGACCTCGCTCGAGATGTGGGAAGGGCGCCAGTCGCTCGGCCTCACCGATCCGCTTGGCGAGCGCGACGTCGCCGATCCGCCGAATGTGCGGACCTTCATCATGGGGAGCACGCAGCACGGGGCGGCTTCCTTGCCGCTCGCGACGCAAGCGCCTTTCGGCAATTGCCAGCAGCAGCCGAACCCGAACCCGCAACTGTGGACGATGCGCGCCCTGATGGGCGCGCTCACCTCCTGGGTGCTCGATGACGTGTCGCCGCCCGAAAGCGCCGTGCCGCGCATCGCGGACGGGACGCTCGTCCCGCCCGACGAGGTGCGCTTTCCTCCGCTTCCGGCCAATCGCTACGGCGGCGTCGAGCGCATGGCGACCTCCACCTCGCGCGTCCATGACACGCTGCACATTCTCGATTTCGGCCCGCTTTACCGCGCCGAGGATTCGAGCGGCATCATCACGCGCGAGCCCCCGCTCGTGCGCTCCGGCAGCTACGGCGTCCTCGAGATGCAGGTCGACGCCGACGGCAATGATATCGCCGGCGTCCGCTCGGTGTTCGCGCAAGTGCCGATCGGCACGTATACGGGGTGGAATCTCGGCCGCAAGGATCGCTTCGAGAACGGCATGTGCAACCTGCAAGGGAGCTTCATTCCCTTCGCCGCAACGCGCGCCGAGCGCCTCGCCGCCGGCGACCCGCGGCTTTCAATCGAGGAACGCTATCCGTCGAAGGAGAGCTACCTTGCGGCGTTCAAGGCGGCGGCCGGCGGGCTCGTCGCCAAGCGCTACCTCTTGCCCGAGGATGCGAAGCTGTTGACCGATCGCGCCGAGAAGGAGGGGATCAGGACGGGGCCTTGAAGGGGGGCTTATCATCCGGCGCCCGGCTCATCAGGGCAACGCCGCGCCGTAGCTCGGCAATTGAAGCGGTGCTTATGAAGACGCGGTCCTCGTCCACGGAATCCAGCCAGGCCAGCACCTTCAGATCGGGGGCAGGTCGTCTCGCCTCCGAAAGCACATTGGTGTCCAAGAGGACGTTCATAAGGTGATGTCGCGGGGGAGATCGTGCTGCCGTTCGAGATCGATGTCAGCGTGACGAAGGGGTGACGCGAGCAAGAACTCGGCGAGCGTTCCCCGGCGTGCGGTCTTACGCGCCCATTCCTCGGCCGACACGGTGACCGCACTGGGCTTGCCGTTGCGGGTGATGGTCTGGGGTCTGCGCTGCGCCCGGTCCACCACCTCGGAAAAACGAGACTTGGCGTTAGCGAGGGTCCACGTCGATCCCCTGGGAGATGAGGCCGGCTGTGATTTATTTCTCGGCAGGACCATCGCGACCTCGCGTGACTATTATGACTATCATGACTATGTGCCAGTGACGCTCTTCAGAGCACGCGCTCGCGGTTGCGAGATAAAGCAAAAAGGAGCAAAGCTCGCACGCAGGATTGTGTAAGCTTTAACCCCGCAAGGTGCCTCAAGGAGAGACGATGATGGCAAAGAAACCCGCCTGGGCCGGCGTTTTCCCGGCCGTCACCACGCAATTTCGCGCCGATTTCTCGCTCGACGTCGAGGCGACGCGCAAGGTCGCCGCGGCGCTCGTTGCCGACGGCGTCTCGGGCCTCATCGTTTGCGGAACGGTCGGCGAGAACAACGTCCTTTCGCTCGAGGAGAAGCTCGAGGTGATGGAGGCCGTGAAGGACGCGGCCGGCAGCCGCATTCCCGTGGTCGCGGGCGTCGCCGAATACACGACCGCGCTCGCCTGCGAAGTCGCCAAGGAAGCCCGGCGGCTTCGCCTCGACGGGCTGATGGTGCTGCCCGCGATGGTCTATTCGGCCAAGCCGAACGAGACCTTGGCGCATTTCCGCACCGTCGCCTCGGCGAGCGATCTGCCGATCATGATCTACAACAATCCCCCGATCTACAAGACGGATGTGACGCCGCAGATGCTCGCCTCGCTTGCCGATGTCGAGACCATCGTGTCGTTCAAGGAATCCTCGGGCGATACGCGCCGCTTCGTCGATCTGCGCAACATGACGGGGGATCGCTTCATCCCCTTCTGCGGGCTCGACGACGTGGTGGTCGAAAGCGTCGCGCTCGGCGCGCAAGGATGGGTGTCGGGTCTGTCGAACGTGTTCCCGCGCGAAGGCGAGACGCTCTTCCGTCTCGCGGCCGCCGGCCGCCTCGCCGAGGTGATGCCGCTTTACGACTGGTTCATGCCGCTCCTGCACCTCGATGCACGTTCCGACCTCGTGCAATGCATCAAGCTGTGCGAGCATATCGTCGGGCGCGGCTCGCCCGTCACCCGCCCGCCTCGGCTTCCTCTGGAGGCGCAGGAGAAGGCCGAGGTCGAGCTTCTCATGCGCGACGCCATGGCGAAACGGCCGAAGTTGCCGGAAGTGGGCTTGAGCCGCGCGGCCTGAGCCGCAGGCGACACCAGCGTCGGGCGTGGGCGTGAGCGCCCACGCCTTTCTTTTGCGGGTGACCGGCATCAGTGCCTCATGCCATGCGCAACGCGGGGCTTGTTTCCTTACGCCCTGACTTCGCAGGCTTCAGTCCACGGCGAATGAATAGCTCGTGCTGCGTCCGCCGGCGGCATCCCTCGCGAGCACGCCACGTCTCACGAGATCATCGATGTCGCGCAAGGCGGTGTCCTGGGAGCATTTGGCGATCTTCGCCCATTTCGACGTCGTGAGCTTGCCGACGAAACCGTCGAACAGGCGGTTGATCATCTCGCGCTGGCGGCTGTTGAAGGAAGCGCTTGCGTGCTTGTCCCAGAAGCGCGCCTTCCTGAGAACCGAGGCGAGAATATCCTCTGCGTGGTCGAATGCGCGGCTTAGACATTCAAGAAACCACATGAGCCAGGCCGTGACTTCGAGCGTTCCCTTCTGCGTCGCCTCCAGAATGTCGTAATAGGCTTTTCGTTCCAGGCGTATCTGGGCGGACATGCCATAGAAGCGCTGCGCGCTGTGCTCGGAGCGGGCGAGCATGAGATCGGTGATCGCGCGCGCGATGCGGCCATTGCCGTCGTCGAAGGGGTGGATGGTCACAAACCAGAGATGGGCGAGGGCCGCCTTCAACACCGGATCGATCTTTTCTTGTCCCTCACACCATTTGAGGAATGCCTGCATCTCTCGCCGCAATTTCTTGGCTGGCGGGGCCTGGTAATGAACACGCTCGCGACCGATCGGCCCGGAAACGACCTGCATGGGTCCTTTGGCGTCGTCGCGCCAGCCCCCGACCGTTATGCGGCTCATGCCGCTTCGCCCGGTTGGAAACAGGGCAGCGTGCCAGGCAAAAATCCTCTCCTCCGTCAAGGGCTCCGCGAATCTCTGCGTCGCGTCGAGCACCAT
The DNA here is from genome assembly GCA_963713805.1 of uncultured Alphaproteobacteria bacterium. GTDB lineage: Bacteria > Pseudomonadota > Alphaproteobacteria > Rhizobiales > Beijerinckiaceae > GAS188. Next base: position 215,065 of record CAVQNF010000025.1, read on the forward strand.
CTCGACGACGCCCTCGACATTTCGGTCGGCGGGCGTGAGCGCGCCGATATCCAAGCCAAGACGCCGAGCAATCGACGATCTCACCTGCTCCTTATCGAGCACTTCCCCCTCGATCTCGCTGGACTTGATGACCTCCTCGGTGAGGGTCCCAAGAAAGGCTTCGGCCTTGAAGGGGAAGCCCAGCCCTTCCATACGTCCGATGAGCCGCCCCTGCCGATGGCGCACGTCCGCAAGCTGCAAGGCGATCTTGTCCTCGCTCCAGCGGAATTTCGGCCAGTCGGCCCCTTCGTGGATATAGGTCATCATTCACCGCAATTTTTGCGGCGAATATGTCATTTATTCTCCGCAAAAGCAAGAAATAATCACCGCGCATCATGCGGTGATTAAGGCTGTTATTCGCCGCATCGAACCGGCTGACCGCGCCAAGCGGCAATCAGGCCAGGCGTGTAAACGCTCTCTTCCGGGCGACTAAGAGCGGCTCGTGCGACATCTCAGGCAGAGCGCGGCGCGACGGCCTTGCGCAGGCGCGGTGCCCGCGCCGCTCCGCCCTCAATACACGACGACCGATCGGATCGACTTGCCCTCGTGCATGAGGTCGAAGGCGGTGTTGATCTCGTCGAGCTTCATGGTGTGGGTGATGAGATCGTCGATGTTGATCTTGCCCTCCATGTACCAGTCGACGATCTTGGGCACGTCGGTGCGCCCTCGCGCGCCGCCGAAGGCCGTGCCCTTCCAGACGCGCCCGGTGACGAGCTGGAAGGGACGCGTCGCGATCTCCTGACCGGAGGCGGCGACGCCGATGATGATCGATTCTGCCCCAGCCGCGGTGGCAGCATTCGAGCGCCTGGCGCATGGTTGCACATTGCCGATGCATTCGAAGGAGAAATCGGCGCCGCCGCCGGTGAGGTCGACGATCGCCTGCACCACCTTGTCGCGGCCGACCTCGTCCGGGTTGATGAAATGCGTCATGCCGAATTTCTCGCGCCATGGCGCGCTTGCGGCCGGGTTGAGATCGACGCCGATGATCTTGTCGGCGCCGACCATGCGCGCGCCCTGGATGACGTTGAGGCCGATGCCGCCGAGGCCGAACACGACGACATTGGCGCCGGGCCAGACCTTGGCGGTGTAGATCACCGCGCCGATGCCGGTCGTGACGCCGCAGCCGATGTAGCAGATCTTGTCGAAGGGCGCGTCCTCGCGCACCTTGGCGAGCGCGATCTCGGGCAGCACGGTGAAGTTGGCGAAGGTCGAGCAGCCCATGTAGTGCAGGACCGGCGTCGCCGTCGCAGCGAGAAGCGGCTCGTGCCGTCGGGCATCACGCCCTTGCCCTGGGTCGCGCGGATCGCGGTGCACAGGTTGGAGCGCCGCGACAGGCAGGTTTTGCACTGGCGGCATTCGGGCGTGTAGAGCGGGATCACATGATCGCCGGCCTTGAGCGTGGTCACGCCCGCGCCGACCTCGCGCACGATGCCGGCGCCCTCATGGCCGAGGATCGCCGGGAACAGCCCTTCGGGATCGGCGCCCGAGAGCGTGTAGGCGTCGGTGTGGCAGATGCCCGTCGCCTTGATCTCGACCAGGACCTCGCCGGGCCTCGGGCCGTCGAGCTCGACGGTCTCGATCGACAGCGGCTTGCCGGCCTCGAAGGCGACGGCGGCGCGGGTCTTCATCGAAACACCTTTCGCAGGAGTATGAGCCTGCTTTCCTTGTCATCCTTCGGCGGGCCGCGTCCAGCGCAAATCGCGCCTTTCGGCTTCAAGGATCGAGGCGCGGCCAGGAGGCTGCCAGGAGGCTGCCAGGAGGCTCGTGTCGCGTGACAGGGCTCGCGCCGCCCTGTAAGCGAAGGGCCATGCGCGCGACGTTTTTTTGCATCGACGGCCACACCTGCGGCAACCCGGTCCGGGTGGTGACGGGGGGCTCGGTTCCGCGGCTCGAGGGCGCCACCATGTTCGAGCGCCGCCAGGACTTCCTGTCGAAGCACGATTGGGTGAGGAACGCCTTGATGTTCGAGCCGCGCGGCCACGACATCATGTCCGGCTCCATCCTCTACCCGCCGCTTCGCGAGGATTGCGACGTAGCCCTGCTCTTCATCGAGACCTCGGGCTGCCTGCCGATGTGCGGCCATGGGACGATCGGCACGGTGACCACCATCATCGAGAACGGGCTCGTCACGCCGAGGACGCCCGGGGTGTTGCGGCTCGACACGCCGGCCGGCCTCGTCGAGGCACGCTATGTGCAAAAAGGGCCCTTTGTGGAAAGCGTGCGCATCACGAACGTGCCCTCATTCCTGCGCGGGCGCGGCTACGAGGTCGAGGTGGAGGGGATGGGCAAGCTCACGGTCGATGTCGCCTACGGCGGCAATTTCTACGCCATCGTCGAGAAGCAGGCGAATTATCCGGGGCTCGACGCCATCGAACCTTCCGAACGTCATTCGCTTGAGCCCAAGGCTACGCGCCGCCTTCAACGCCCGCCACGGAATCGTCCACCCCGAGAACCCCGCTCTCGACAAGCTCACCCATGTGATGTGGACCGGGCAAGCGAAGACCAAGGGCGCGAGCGCGCGCAATGCGGTGTTCTACGGCGACAAGGCGATCGACCGTTCGCCCTGCGGCACCGGAACCTCGGCGCGCATGGCCCAGCTCGCCGCCCTCGGCAAGCTCAAGGAGGGTGACACGTTCGTGCATGAGAGCATCATCGGCTCGACCTTCAGCGGGCGCATCGAGGCGCGCGCCAAGGTCGGCGATCTCGATGCCATCATTCCTTCGATCGAGGGTTGGGCTCGGGTGACGGGCCAGAACACCATCGTGGTGGATGATCGCGACCCGTTTTGGCAGGGCTTCTCGGTGGCGGACAGGAAATAGAGCGAAGGCCTTATCCGCCCAACGCGCTTTTTATGGCCGCCCGGATGTCGCGAAATGGCGCGTGAGATGCTCGACGACCACCCTTGCGAGTTGATCAAGGTCGCGATCCCACTGATCGTGCGGAGCCACTCCGACCACGGCGGCACCTGTCGGCCGCCGGTCGGCATGCAGCGCGTAGCGTAGGATGATGCCACGGGGGGCATCCTCTCCCTCGTCCGGGACGCTCGGTCCAAGCGCAACGTAAAGCACATCGGCTATCCGGTCGTAATCGGCCTTTAGCGCCGGCCTTGTCTCATATCCTAGCTGCGTTGCCATTTGATGCTCTCGGGCGCGATTATCCGATGAGCTTCGGTCAAAGAGGGCCATCACGATGATCGCGCGAACGGATTCGGCCAATGGCGCTCGAACGGTGAAAAAGCGCTTCAGGCAACTTGCCCCTTGGGAGTGGTTAGAGGCACATTCACTCTGCGAGACTTAGTCTGTGTCAAGAGTTTAATTTCCTCCGGAACGAGATATCGCGTCGAGGACGGCCAATAGTTAGAACGCTCATCGCAGCGTCGGCGGCAGGGCGGGGCCTCGAGTTTCTTCGTGGCTCAGGTTTCGCGCGCCTCTCAGCCGCCCGAGAAGCCGCGTCACATGGCCCATCTTGCGGCCGGGCGCCGCGACGTCCTTGCCGTAAAGATGCAGATGCGCGCCCTCCTCTTCGATGAGGCGCGACCATTCCTGCGCTCCGGAGCCGATCAAGTTTTCCATCTCGACCGCTGCGGCTCGCCTTCGCGTGGGTCCGAGCGGCCAGCCGCAGATCGCGCGCACATGCTGAGCAAATTGCGAGGTCTCGGCGCCCTCGATCGTCCAATGGCCGGTGTTATGGACGCGCGGCGCGATCTCGTTGACGAGAAGCGTCTCGCGGCCTTGCGCCTCGCAAACGAACATCTCGACGGCGAAGACGCCGATCACCTCCAAGGCTTCCGCCGTGCGCCGCGCGATCTCGATCGCCGCCGACGCGGTTTGCGGCGTCACCTTTGCCGGGACGGTGGTGCGCGCCAGGATGTGGTCGCGATGCTCGTTCTCGCAAAGGTCGAAGGCGGCGAAATCGCCGTCGGCCGCGCGCGCGGCGACGACCGAGACCTCCCGCAGGAAAGGCACGAAACCCTCGAGGATCGCCGGCGCCTCGCCGATCGCATGCCAGGCCGCGGCGAGATCGGCGCCCTTCTCGATGCGCGCCTGCCCCTTGCCGTCGTAACCGAACCGGCGCGTCTTCAAGATCGAGCGGGGCCCGATCTTCTCGATCGCGCCGGCGAGGTCGTTCAGCCCGTCGACACGAGCGAAAGGGGCGGTGGCGATGCCGCGCTCGGCGAAGAACGTGCTTTTCAACCCAGCGGTCCTGCGCCACGGCGAGAAGCCGCCCGCCCGGCCGCACGGGCTTGAGCCGTGCGAGATAGGCGACGGCCTCGGCCGGCACATTCTCGAATTCGTAGGTCACGACGTCGACACGCGCGGCGAAGGCCGAGAGCCTTGCCTCGTCGCCATAGGCGCCGGCCATGTGCTGATTCGTCACCTGCGCGGCCGGGCCGGAGATCTCGGGCTCGTAAACGACGGTTCTCAGCCCGAAATCGGCCGCCGCCATCGCGATCATCCGGCCGAGCTGGCCTCCGCCCAGGATGCCGATCGTCGCACCGGGCGCGAGCGGCCCAGCCCTCTCTTCGCGCCTCATGCTTTGCCGCTCGGCCGCTGGGCTGCCTTGCCACTCGGCCGCTCGGCGACGGAACGTGTGCGCGAAAGGCGCCAGGCCGAGAGGCGCCGATCGAGCTTCGGATCGGAAAGCGCCAGGATGGAGGCCGCGAGCAGGGCGGCATTGACGGCTCCAGGCCTGCCGATCGCGAGCGTGCCGACCGGGACGCCCCCCGGCATCTGCACGATCGCGTAGAGGCTGTCGACGCCCGAGAGCGCCCTCAATTCCACCGGCACGCCGAGCACGGGAAGCGTGGTGAGCGCGGCGGCCATGCCGGGCAGGTGAGCCGCACCCCCGGCACCCGCGATGATGACCTTGAAGCCTTCTCGCTTCGCCGATTTGGCGAAATCATAGAGCCGTTCCGGCGTGCGGTGCGCCGAGACGATGCGAGCGTCATAGGCGATCTCGAGCTCGTCAAGGGTCTCGGCCGAATGCCGCATGGTCTCCCAATCGGACTGGCTGCCCATGATGAGGGCGACGGGAGGGGCGGGCTTGGCCATCGGTGCTAACCTTGCTGCGGCGTGCGGCCTGTCCTGAACCGCGGGGACGTTCCCGTCCAGGGCTTGCCACGTGCAATTCGCCTCACGATTTCGTCGATCCTTCGCGCGCCTTCCCCCGGTGCGCGGCGAGACGGGGCAAGCTCGGGGGCCGCGGCGGGGGATCTGGCCGCCATCCTTTTCACGCGATGATGTCGGGGGTGAGCGCGTCGTTGATCTGGCCGATGCGGTCGCGCAGCGCAAGCTTGCGCTTCTTCAGCCTGGCGAGCTGCAACTGGTCATGGACGGCGGAACGCTGCAAGGCTTCGATCGCCACGTCGAGGTCGCGATGCTCCTGTCGCAACCGCGCCAATTCGCCCTCGAGCTGCTCCCCGTTGGCACTGTCCGCGCCCTCTGCCATCCCTTCATTCACCTCCGCGAGCCTGCCTCCCGAACCCGTATCGAGCCGACGGCCTCAGACCTCCGCAACCGCAACCGGACCCGAATTTGCGTCTGTGGCCCAGCATCCCGGCGCAAGGACGAGCGCCTAGGCCCTCGCGGTCCTCTTCGCGGGGTCTTTGCGCGCAAGACCGCGCGGGTGGCCGGACCACCCGTCAGGAGGCCCAAAGACACGCCCGCGCATCCACTCATCGCGTTTCTCATCGCGCACCGCGTGAGATTACCACGAAAAAGGCGTCGAGCGGCTCTTTTTGACTATGGCGCGGCTCACCTCCCTTCAAGGCATGCATCGCCGCAAGGCACCTCCTTGTGGATGAGGCAAGGATTAACCCTGTGCCTCTTCCCCTAGGAGAAGAAGCTGTGTCAACCTCCTTGATCGGGTAGACATGGAGGCGCCGATGACAGCCACTCCCCATCTCGACCAGATCGAACGCAAATACCGGTCCCTGAAGGACGGGATTCTTCCAGGCAAGACAGCACCCTAGCATCGACGATCTCGAGCTTGCCAATTGAAACGCCGGAAATTGCAATTGAAGGACGAGTTGGAAAAGCTCGCCAAGGAAACGCGAGGCTCGAGCTGACCGGAATTCCGGTTACCCATCCCTTGCAGTGATCGCGCCGAGCGCCGCCTGGGCGGCCGCGAGGCGAGCGATCGGCAGGCGATAGGGCGAGCACGAAACGTAATAGAGCCCGGTGCGCTCGCAAAACGCCACGAAGGCCGGGTCCCCCCCATGTTCTCCGCAAATGCCGAGCTTTATGCCGGGGCGCGTGTCTTGCGTCCGCGTTCGGCTGCAAGCCGCACGAGCTCGCCGACGCCCTCCTGGTTGAGCGTCACGAAGGGGTCGGCGGGGAGAATTCCCTTGGCCGTGTAGGGGCCAAGGAAGGAGGCGGCGTCGTCGCGCGAGATGCCGACGTGGTCTGCGTCAAATCATTCGTTCCAAAGGAGAAGAACTCGGCGCTCTTGGCGATCTCGCCTGCGAGCAGGGCGGCGCGCGGCAGCTCGATCATGGTGCCGACCTCATAGGATAATTCGACCCTCCGCTCGGCCGCGACCGCCTTCGCCATGGCGTCGATCCGCGCCTTGACCAGGTCGAATTCCATCTTCGTCATGACGAGCGGCACCATGATTTCCGGCGTCACTGGCGCGCCCGTCCTCGCGGCGGCCTCGACGGCCGCCTGGGAATTGGCACGCGCCTGCATTTCGGCAATCTCGGGGTAGGCGATCGCCAGGCGGCACCCGCGAAAGCCGAGCATCGGGTTCGGTAGAGCGGCTCCCTGGGCGCGCGTCGCCAGTTTCGACCGAGGTGCCGAGAGCGGAGGCGACCTCCGTCATCTCCTCATCCGTATGGGGTAGGAATTCGTGCAGGGGCGGATCGAGAGGCGGCTGCGTCACCGGCAGGCCCGCCATGCTTCGTGACAGGTCCGATGAAGTCTCGCTCTGGACGGCTAGAGCTCGGCGAGCGCGCCTCGCCGGCCTTTCTCGTCGTCGGCGTATCATCTCGCGCATCGCGACGATGCGGTGGTCGTCGAAAAACATGTGCTCGGTGCGACAAAGCCCAATGCCCTCGGCGCCGACGCGCCGCGCCGTCTGGGCGTCTGCGGAGTATGGCGTGCGCCCTCGCTTCATGCTCCGCACCTCGTCCGCCCACCCCATCACAGGGCGAAGTCACCCGACATCGTGGGGTCGAGCATCGCGATCTGCTCATCAGCATCGCCCGGGCGACCGTCGATGGTTACACGTCCCCGGGCTTGCACGATGGTCCCGGTGCTCAGCGAGCTCTGGCCGGATCGATCCGCAGCGCCCCGCCAGCCCGAGACGCAGGGCTTTCCCCTACCGCGTGCGACGACCGCCGCGTGGCTCGTCATGCCGCCGCGCGCCGTCAGGATGCCTTCGGCCGCATGCATGCCGTGGATGTCGCGTTGCGTCAACGCGCACCAGGATCACCTTGCGGCCGGCGGCCTTGGCCTGCTCCGCTTCATCGGAAGTGAGCACGATCTCGCCCGCGGCGGCGCCTGGCGAGGCCGGAAGCCCCGTGCCGATCAATTTGCGCTCGGCGCTCGGATCGATGGTCGGGATGGAGAAGCTGGTCGAGCGACAAGGGATCGATGCGCCGCACGGCATCCTGGCGTGAGATCAGGCCCTCATGGGTGAGATCGACGGCGATCTTCAATGCGGCCTTCGTCGTGCGCTTGCCGTTGCGCGTCTGCAGCATCCAGAGCTTGCCCCGCTCGATCGTGAATTCCATGTCCTGCATGTCGCGATAATGGCGTCGAGCACCTCACTGATGTGCTTGAACTCCGCGAAGGCCGTCGGCATCGCCGTTTCGAGCGACGGTTTGTCGGCGCCGGCCTGCTTGCGGGCAGCTTCAGTGATGTTTTGCGGCGTGCGAATGCCGGCGACCACATCCTCTCCCTGGGCATTGATGAGGAATTCGCCGTAGAAGCTCCCGCCGCTCCCGTCGAGGGGTTGCGCGTGAAGGCGACCCCGGTCGCCGAGGTCTCGCCCATGTTGCCGAACACCATGGCCTGGACGTTCACCGCCGTGCCCCAGCTCGCCGGGATGGCGTGCAACTCGCGGTATTTGACGGCGCGCGCGTTCATCCATGAACCGAACACCGCGCCGATCGCGCCCCAAAGCTGCTCGCGCGGCGCCTGCGGAAAGGCCGCTCCGCTCTCGCGTTCGACCAGGGCGAGATAGTGCTTGGCGAGCCCCTTCCAATCATCCGCCGTAAGGTCCGTGTCCTGGTGGTGGCCGCGGCTCGCCTTCACCTCCTCGAGCGCGTCCTCGAAAAGGTGATGCTCGAGGCCGAGCACCACGGCCGAATACATCTGGATGAAGCGCCGATAGCTGTCATAGGCGAAGCGCGCGTCCCCGATTCCCGTGCGAGCGCCTCGACCGCGGTGTCGTTCAGCCCGAGATTGAGGATCGTGTCCATACATGCCGGGCATGGACGCTCGCGCGCGCCCGAGCGCACCGAGGACGAAGGGGGCGGCCGGCGTCCCCGAAGCCGCGGCCGGTGAGTTCGCCCACCCGTGCGAGCGCGGCGTCGACCTCCTTCGCGAGGTCCAGCGGATATTTGCTTTCATGCGCGTCAAAATAAGTGCAAACCTCGGTCGTGATCGTGAAGCCAGGCGGAACGGGAAAGCTGCGAGATTGGACATCTCGGCGAGGTTTGCGCCCTTCCCACCAAGGAGATCGCGCGTATTCGCTTCTCCCTCGGCCTTGCCGTCGCCGAAGCCATAGACCCATTTCGTCATGAAGCGTCCCGATCGTGGAAGAAGTTGCCGAACGATGCCGCGCCTTTGAAGTTCTGCCGCTTGCGCGCACATTTTTCAATGGTGTAGCCCGTTTGGCCCGGAGGCTCGACGTTTCCGCGCGGTTCTGAGGCTTATGGGCGCGCTAACACCCGAGCGTGAGCTGCCGGGCCCGCGAACAATGCACCACTTCGCTGCTTGTCGATCGTGTCAGATATCGTCATCCCCTTGCTCGCGCCGCCCGCAGCCACGATGATGGCGTGATGCGCATCGCCGTCATCGCCGATATCCACGGCAATCTTCCGGCGCTCGAGGCCGTTCGCGGATGCCGAAGAGCCGCGGCGCCGATCTGATCGTCGATCTCGGCGATTGCGCCTCGGGTCCGTTATGGCCGCGCGAGACCAGTGGAACCGTCTTGCCGAGCTCAACGCGCTCACGGTGCGCGGCAATCATGACCGGCAGGTCGCCGAGCTCGCGCCTGAGGAGATGGGTCCTTCGGGCGGCTCCACCCATGGCGAGCTCACTTCGGGTCAACGCGCCTTTTTGGGCGAGCTTCCCACGATCCGCTTCGTGGCGTCCGGCATTCTCGCCTGCCATGCGACGCCGGCGAGAGACGATCTCTACCTCATCGAGGAGGTTGAGGGTGGCCGCCTCGCGCGCGGCACGCCCGAAGCGATTGCCAAAAGGCTGGGCGCGGTCGAGGCGAGGATCGTGCTCACCGGCCACAGCCACCGCGCCGATCTCGTGAGCCTTGCGAACGGGTGCATCATCTTAAATCCCGGCAGCGTCGGCAGCCCGGCCTATGACGATCCGGGCGAACCTGCCCATGTGTCGGAATCGGGCTCGCCGCACGCGCGATACGCGCTCGTCGAAGACGACGGGAAATCGGGCGCGAGCGTCGAGCTCATCGCGGTCGCCTATGATTTCGAGAAAGCGGCGCGTCGCGCGCGAAGGAACAGCCAAACGAATGGGCTCACGCGCTGCGCACGGGCTTCATGCCCGGATAGGTCCACCGGCCGAATAGAGGGCGCTCCAGGCAGGACGGATGAATTCGTTGTGTTCCCACACAGGCTTGAGCTTCGGGAAGGCGAGGCCGGCGACGGCGACGGCATCGAGCTTGGGGCAATTCGTCTCGAACCAGCTCTTGCGCGGCCGCCAATGGACCATCACGGTAACGTAGATATCGAGCGCGGTGAACTCTC
>CAVQNF010000026.1:0-304512 GCA_963713805.1 uncultured Alphaproteobacteria bacterium
GCGTGTCGCGTTTCGCCAAGAAATTCGGCGACCTGAAATTCGGAAAATCCTGAAAGGTTTCAGTCGCAGCCGCCAAGGTCGCTAGCGCCGAGAGCGAGGCGCAGCTTCGCGATTTGGTCGTTGACGGGATTCTCGAGGCTTGGCGGCGGCGCCTCTCCCTCGAGGCTCTGCGTGATCTGGCGATCGAGATGGCAGATGCGCTCCTGAATCCGCAAGGAGCGCGCGATCAGCGCCAGAAGCCCTTGCGGCAGATGAGCGATCGTTTCCTCCGGCGACGGCGCTTGCATGTCCTTCAGCGTAATGCGCGCCTTGTCGCGTTCGGCCTGTAGGCGGCTGAGCTCGCCCTCGCCGACGGCGCGTTGCAGCAGGAGCCATGAGGCGAGCTGCATGAGCCGTGTCGTGAGGCGCATGCTTTCCGTCGCGTAGCCGAGCGCTGCTTGTTTCGGGAGAAGCCGCGAATCCTCCCGCCCCTTGCCGTCGAGATAGCTCGCGGTTTCCTCGACGAGCCCCATGCCCTCGCGGAACAAGCCGGCGAATTGCTCCGAATGGACGAAGCTTTCGGCGAAGATCACGGCGCCATGCGCCCCTATTCGCGTGACTGGTCGCGTCTCGTTCACCTTGCGCCTCGTTCGCGTCGCTGGCCCGTCCCTTGGCCGTCGTCCCCTCGAGAGTCTCCGTCTCGAAAGGGAGCGGGCTCGATTGATGAAATCGAGCATCGCAAGTGTAAAGCCAGGACGACGTGCCCGGCGCGCTTACCTTTCGTTAAGGTTAATCGCGCAAGTTTTCGGTATTTTTTATCAAACGAGAACAAAAAAAGAGCCGCACGAAGCGGCTCTGAAGGTAAAACAGGGAGGCGTCAAACAAGTGGACAGGAGAGCCACCTGACATTTACCTTGATACCGGCTAAAGCTTAACATTGAGTTAATTTTTACCGAATTTCTTAAGTGCCCCGAAACGGATCACGATCGCCCTTAAATGATATGAAGGACCGGGGGCGACGCTGTGGATTGCGGGCGCCGGCGATCTTCCTTGGACCGCGACGCGCCGAATGGGACGGAAATGTCCCTCTATCGCTTGAAGAAGGATTGCGCCGAGCCTTGCGCCGCAAGCTTCTGAGCCTTCGCGGTCTCAAGCCGCATGATCTCATTGCGCAAGACGGCGACCCGCTCTTCGATCTCGGCGATCGACAGCATCGACAGGTCCTGCCCGATCACATGAGCCGGCGCCGGGCGCTTGGGACGAAGCTCGTCATCCTCCATGAGGGTTCCCTCCGTCTCCTTCCCGGGCGGCCTTGCCCTAGAGCATGATTCGGAAAAATGGAAACCATTTTTCCGAAAAGATTATGCTCCACTAATAACTTAGAGCATGATGGCGATTCCACTTGAAGCCATCATGCTCTGGGGTCTCGCGGCAAGACCGATCGTCGCATTCAATCAATCGCCGCCGGCATGCCTGTTCCGGCCGCGCGCGCTGTTGGCAGCCCGCGCGAAGAAAGTTAGATCATTTCCGTTGAGGAGGCGAGCGCCGGCCCGGTGAAGCCGCTTGCGCGAGCCTGAAAAGCAAAACCTTAAGGTGAGATGATGCCGAAAACGCTCCCCGCGACCATGACGGCGATGGCGATCCCGAAGCCCGGCGGCCCGGAGGCGCTGGTCGCCGAGACCAGGCCGGTGCCGACGCCCGGCCCCGGCGAGATTCTCATCCGCGTGGCGGCGGCGGGCATCAACCGCCCGGACGTGCTGCAACGGCAAGGCCATTATCCGCCGCCGCCCGGCGCTTCCGACCTGCCAGGCCTCGAGGTCGCCGGCGAGGTCGCCGCGCTTGGCGAGGGCGCGGCGCGTTTCCGCGTCGGCGACAAAGTCTGCGCGCTCGTTCCGGGCGGGGGTTATGCGCAATTCTGCAAGGTGCACGCGACGAATGCGCTGCCGGTCCCGAAGGGCCTCACGATGGTCGAGGCCGCCGCGATCCCGGAAACATTCTTCACCGTCTGGACCAATGTGTTCGACCGCGGGCATTTGCAAAAGGGCGAGAGCTTCCTCGTGCATGGCGGAAGCTCCGGCATCGGCACCACGGCGATCATGCTCGCCAAGGCCTTCGGCGCACGCGTCTTCGCGACGGCGGGCTCGGCCGAAAAATGCGAGAGCTGCCGAGAGCTCGGCGCCGATCTCGCCATCGACTACCATAAGCAAGACTTCGTCGAGGCCGTGAAGGGCGGCCACACAAGGCAAGGGGGTCGATCTCATCCTCGACATGGTCGGCGGAGATTACGTGTCGCGCAATTACGAGGCAGCGGCCGAGGAAGGCCGCATCGTGCAGATCGCCTTCCTCAAGGACTCGAAGGTGACGCTCGACCTGCGCCGCCTGATGATGAAGCGGCTCACCCATACGGGCTCGACCTTGCGGCCCCGCTCGGCGGAGCAGAAGGCACGCATCGCCAAGTCACTCGAGGAGAAGGTGTGGCCGCTTCTGGAGCAAGGGCGCTGCAAGCCCGTGATCCACGCGACCTTCAAGCTCACCGACGCGCCCAAGGCGCATGCGCTGATGGAATCGAGCGCGCATATCGGCAAGATCGTGCTGACGGTCGAGTGATCGCGAGACCGCGCGGCCGCGATGCATTGCCCGATTGGGTCCTGCCCGGGCTTGGCCCGGGCATCCCTGCCAGCGCGGGCCAAGCCCGCGCATGACAACTGCGTGTTCAGTTTTTCGCCGGCTCGGCCGGATTAGGTAAAACACTTAAGGCTCGAGCGCTCTACTCCTTCACCGCGCCGGTCAGGCTCGAGACGTAATAATCGACGAAGAAAGAGTAGAAGAGCGCGACCGGGATCGAGCCGAAGAGCGCGCCCGCCATCAGCGCCCCCCATTGATAATCGTCGCCTTGCACGAGTTGCGTCAGCACCGCGACCGGCAGCGTCTTCTTCTCGGAGGACTGGATGAAGGCGAGCGCGTAGATGAACTCGTTCCAGGAGAGCGTGAAGGCGAAGATGCCGGCGGAGATCAAGCCGGGCACGGCGAGCGGCAAGGTGATCTTGCGCAGGATCTGCAGCCGCGAGGCGCCGTCGATCAGCGCGCATTCCTCGAGCTCGTAGGGGATCGACTTGAAATAGCCGATCAGGAGCCAGGTGCAGAAGGGCACCAGGAAGGTCGGGTAGGTCAGGATCAAGCGCGAGCGGCGAGTCGAAGAGGCCGAGCTTCACCACCATCGCGGCGAGCGGGATGAACAGGATCGAGGGCGGCACGAGATAGGCGAGATAGATGGCGAGCCCCACCCAATTGGCGCCGCGAAAGCGCAGGCGCTGGATCGCGTAGGCGGCGAGCACGCTGGCGAAGATCGACAAGGCCGTCGCCGCGGCGGCGATCAGCATCGTGGTCCACAGCCATCGCGGATAATCGGTGTCGAAGAAGAGCTTCTTGACGTTGGCGAGCGTCGGCGAATGCACGAAGAGCGGGTTGAAATCCTTGTAGTTGTAGAGCTCGTTGTTCGGCTTGAAGGTGGTGATCGCCATCCAATAGAAGGGGAAGAGCAGCACGATCACGAAGCAGGCGAGCGGCAGATAGACCGTGACGAGCTTGCGCGGGCCGCTTTCCCACGAGATGACGCCGAGGCGCTCGGGCGCGGCCTGATCGGGTGTGGCGAGCGCCGCGTCAGTCATTGGCTTCGCCCTGCTGCCATTTGCGCCGCGCCAGGCCGAAATAGCTGAACAGCGTCGCCGCGACGAGGAAGGGGATCATCGAGACCGCGATCGCCGCGCCCTCGCCGAGCTGGCCGCCCGGAATGCCGCGCTGGAAGGCGAGCGTCGCCATCAGATGCGTCGAGTTGATCGGCCCGCCGCGCGTGATGGCGTAGACGAGCTGGAAATCGGTGAAGGTGAAGAGCACCGAGAAGGTGAGCACCACCGAAAGGACCGGCATCAGCATCGGCGCGGTGATGTGGCGGAAGCGCTGCCATGAGGTCGCGCCGTCGAGCATCGCGGCTTCGTAGAGCGGAGAGCGAGATCGTCTGCAGCCCGGCGAGCAGGCTGATGGCGACGAAGGGAATGCCGCGCCAGATGTTGGCTGCGATCAGCGACAGGCGGGCGGCCCAGGGCGTGCCGAGAAAATCGATGTTCGTCGACCTCACATGGAGCACGTCCTTCAAGATGTAGGAGATGATCGAGAATTGCGGATCGTAGATCCACCAGAACGCCACCGCCGAGAGCACGGTCGGCACGATCCAAGGCACGAGCACGATGGCGCGGATGAGCGATTTGAAGGGGATGTGGTGGTTGAGAAGCAGCGCGAGCCAGAGGCCGAGCGCGAATTTCCCGATGGTCGCCGCCGTCGTGTAGAAAATCGTGTTGCCGACCGCCGTCCAGAAGATCGGGTCGTGCCACAGCGAAACGAAATTCTCGAGCCCGACGAAATTGCCCGCGCGGCCGATCTTCGTATCGGTGAAGGCGAGCCAGAGCCCGAGGCCGAGCGGATAGGTGAGGAAGACGACGAGAAGGCCGATCGCCGGCAGGAGGCAGAGGAAGACGAGAAAGGGCTTCCAGTCGAACAGGCGCTGGATGACGCTTTGTTCCTGCGTCTCCCGCGCCCCGCTCCATTTTTGCGCGATGTCGGCCATGGTCTATCGCCCGCTTCCTCCCTTGCGCGTCCTGCCCGATCTCGATCCTCGTGCGGCAAAGCTCGTCCGCGAAGCGCCGCGACCGTGCGAGGAGGATCGCATCGCGGACCGGACGTTGGAGCTTTCGTGCACCCGCGACCTCCGGTCAGCCGGTCTTGTAGTAGCGCTTGGCGCGCCGCTCGGCTTCGGCCGCGGCATCCTCGGGCGTCGCGGCGCCGGTCGCCACGGAAGCCGCCATGTCGACCATGACGTAATCGGCGACGACGGCGGCCGAGGCTTCGTTGATCGGCCCCTTGAAGGCGTACCAGAGCGAATCCCTCATCGTGTCCTTGTAGGCCGCGATCTTCGGATCGCTCTTCCACACATCGCTCTGCTCATAGGCCTTGAGCGGCTGCGCCCAATACCCATAGGTGCCGGTGAGCCATTTATCGTATTGCTCGACCTCCATCATGATAGGCGAGATAGGCCTTGGCGGCGTTCGGGTATTTGGTGTGCTTGAACACCATGGAGTTGATGGCGAGCGCCGTCTCCGTTCCGAAGCCGACGGGCCCGATCGGCATGCGCGCGTGATCGAGATCGGGCGCCATCGCGGCGATCTTCGGATCGGTCGAGTTCTTGATCGAGAAATAGAGCGAGACGCCGTTCTGGGTCGCGGCGATCTCGCCGGCGATCAGCGCCTTGTTGTTCGAAGGGTCGAGCCAGGATTGCGTGCCCGGAATGAAGGTCTCGAACAGCGCCTTGCCGTATTTGAGAGCCTCGATCGTCTGTTTCGAATTGATCGTCACTTTCTGATTCTCGTCGATCATGTAGCCGCCATGGGCCCAGACGAGCCAGTGGCAGAAGGCGTTGCCGTCCCCCGTCGCGTGGCCGAAGGTATAGCCCGCCGGATGGCCGATCTCCTTGAGCTTGCGGCACAGCTTGAGGAAATCGTCGAGGTTGGTCGGGAACTTGTCGAAACCCGCCTCCTTCACCCAGGAGATGCGGTAGACGGAGGGCCCGCCCGAGCCGCCGAACGGGATCGCGATCCAGTTGTTGGTGCCGAACTTCTTGCCGTAGCGCTCGGCCAGCGGGTACCAGCCGCCATATTTCTTGCCGAGATATTCGGCGACGTCGGAGAGCTCGATCAGCTTGTCCGAATAAAGATGCGGGTCGTCCGTCCAGCCGAGCACGACGTCCGGGCCGGCCCCGGTATTCGCCGTCACCGCGGTCTGCGGGCGCAGATCTTCCCAGGCCGAGTAATCGACCTTCACCTGAACGCCGGTCGCCTTGACGAAGCTCTGGGTGTTCGCGTTGAAGATCGTCTCGTCGGGATCGACGAATTTCGTGGGGCGCAGCACGCGCAAGGAGGCGCCTTTCTCGATGTCGAGCTTCGGCGCCTCGACATTCGCGGTCGGGATCGCGGCCCTGGCGCTCGTCGCGAACGTCGTCGCCGCGAGCGCGCCGGCGCCGAGCGCCAATGTGTCGCGCCGATTGAAACGATTCATCTTCATCCTCCCTGGCGAGCTTTGGACACCGCTCGTTCCGGCGAGCGGCGGATCACGTTCATCAGTGAATGTAGAGCATGCGTCGCCATTGGGAAATGTCATCATCGGTGGCGAGCGGCGGGGCATCGGCACGACATCTTGCATCGGCCTTGCATCGGCACTCGCATGCGGCTCTTGCAAATTCGCCACGCCCGGCCGAAGCCTGTAAGGGTGAAAGGGCTCGCGAGACGCTCGGGCTCGTGAAAGATCGGCGCGACCGACCGCGCTTCTCATCGCGGAGATTTCAAATGGACGAACTCATCGCCAAGTTGACGCAAGCCGCCGGCATCGACGCGGCGACCGCGCAGAAGGCCGTCGGCATCATCCTGAATTTTCTGCGCAAGCAGGCGCCTGCGGAGCATGTCGACCAGGCGGTTGCCGCGATTCCCGGCGCGCAGGAAGCCGCCGATCAGCAGGCGCTGGCGCAGGAAGGCGGGATCGGCGGAGCGATCGCGGGGCTCGGCGGACTGATGGGCGGAGACGGCGGACTGATGGTGCTCGCCGGTCAATTGACGAGCGCTGGCCTGTCGATGGGCCAGATGCAGGCGGTCGGCAAGACACTTTTTGCGCATGTGCGCGAAAAGGCCGGAGAGGACGTGGTGGGCGGCATCGTGGGCGCCGTCCCGGGACTTTCGCAATTCGTGTGAGAGCGGTCGAGGCAAGCTGCGATGAGTTGCAAGGACGTCACCTGGACCATCCCGAGTTTTCGCAATTCCCGGCTGGGGTCGATTCAGCGACCGATGAGGACATTTGCGTCGAACTGACCGATGACAGTGGCAATGGCCAACAACGATCTTTGGAATGATCGCGCGGCGCATGGCTGGCGCGGGATCGTCGAAAAGGCGCTGAAAGGCAGGGCGTTCGACGATGCCCTCGTCTCGCGCAGCGCCGATGGCCTGCCGATCGAGCCGCTCTACCCGGCCGCGCCCGAAGAGCCGGCTCCGCCCTTGTCCCGGCACCGGCCTTGGCGCCTCGCGCAGCGCATCGATCATCCCGACCCGCGCGAGGCGTCCCGTCTGGCGCTCGAGGATCTCGAGGGGGGCGCGCGCGAGATGGTGCTCGTGCTTTCCGGTTCCCCGACCGCGCGCGGCTTCGGCGTGGACGCAAGCACGGTCGAGGCGCTCGAGCTTGCACTCTCGGGCATCAAGCTCGACCTCATCGGGCTGCGCCTTGAAACGGCGCCTTTCGACGGGCGTGCGGTCGCTCAAAACATGCTCGAGCTCATCGCGCGCCGCGGCGATCGAGGCGACGAGGCTTTCGATCGACTTCGGTCTCGATCCGGTCTCCGACATGGCGCGATGCGGCGGGCTGCCGCTCGCCTGGCCGGACGCTTGCGGAGCGCTTCACGGCGACCGCGAAAATGCTTACGGGCGAAGGGGTTCACTCGGCGTCTCGCGCGCATCGACGGGCGTGCGGCGCATGAGGCCGGCGCGAGCGAAGCCCAAGAGCTCGCCTTCGCGCTGGCGACCGGCGTCGCCTATTTGCGCGCCTTGGAAAGCCACGGATGGAGCCTCGATCGGGCCCGCGCGGCTCTCGGCTTTCTCCTGGTCGCCGATGCCGACGAGTTCCTGACCATCGCCAAGTTCCGCGCCATGCGCCGCCTTTGGGCGCGGGTCGAGGAGGCCTGCGGTTGCGTTCCGGAACCGATCGAGCTTTCGGCGGAGACGGCCTGGCGCATGACGACGCGGCGCGACCCTCATGGAAATATGCTGCGGGCGACGCTCGCGGCCTTTTCGGCCGGGATCGCCGGGGCGGATGCGATCGGCGTCCTGCCCTTCACGGCGGCGCTCGGCCTTCCCGATGCGTTCGCGCGGCGCGCCGCGCGCAATCTGCAGCATGTGCTCATCGAGGAATCGCATCTTTGGCACGTCGCCGATCCGGCTTCGGGCTCGGGCGCTTTCGAGGCGCTGACGCAGGCGCTCGCGCGCAAGGCCTGGGAGCTGTTCCAGGAAATCGAGCGGGAGGGCGGCATCGTCGAGAGCCTCATGGGCGGCAAGCTGCAGGCGCGCATCGCGAAGGTCGCGAGGAGCATGGCGAAGCACAGATCGGGCGGCGCCGAGCACCGATCACCGGCGTCAGCGAATTCGCCCTCCTGTCGGAAGCGCCGGTCGGCGTGCTCACGCCCGCGCCGGAAAACGCGGACGAAGCGCGATCGAGCTATCCGCTGCGCCAGGAGCATTCGAGGCGCTGGCAGCCGCGTCGTCTCGCCGAGGCTTTCGAGAGCCTGCGCGACCGCTCGGACGCGCATCTTGCGCGCAAGGGCAGGCGCGCCCCGGTCTTCCTCGCCAATCTCGGCGGTGCGGCGACCTTCGCGACGCGCCGACAATTCGCCAAGGGCCTCTTCGAGGCGGCGGTTTCGAGGCCCTCGAGAACGAGGAGCCCTCGACCTTGAGCCGCTCATCGTCGATCTCTTCCGCGCTTCTGGCGCTACTCTCGCTTGCCTGTGCTCGTCCGATGAGCACCTATGCGCGGCTCGGCGTCGAAACCGCACGCGCGCTCAAGGCAGCGGGTGCCGCGAAGCTCGCGGTCGCGGGAAAGCCGCGCGACCTCGCCCCAGCCTTCGCCGGGGCAACCGATCGACCTCTTCGTCTTCGCCGGCTGCGAGGCGGTGGACGATATTGAACGGTCTCTACGACGATCTCTTCGCGACCAAGAGGTGAAGCGACTTATTGGAGGTGAAGCGATGGGTTGGCTGAAGGCCGGATTGACGACCAGCGTCATTTCCGCCGTCCTCATGGTCGGCGCGATGCTCCTGCTCAGCATCCTGCAGAAGGGCGTCGAGCCGATGAGCCTCTTCTCCATCGTCTTCGTCGGCCTGCCGCTCGGGCTCGTGGTCGCCGCTCCCGTCTGCCTCATCGTTCTGCCGGCCGCCGATGCCATCTTGCTGCGGCGAGGCGCGCGGCTGTTTCGCGACATGATGATCGTCGGCGCGGTCGCCGGCGCGCTCGTGCCGCTCGTCATCCTCTTCGTGCTCCGGATCAGGCCACCCGGCATGCTCGGCACGATCACGGCCCTGTCGTTGCTGGCGGGCCTCGTCGGCGGCGCGGCGGCGGGTCTCTTCTACGCGGAGATCCTCGCGCGGCTCGACAAGCGTTGAACCGTTCGGCGGCGTCCGCGATGGAGGAGGAGGCGCCCGAGAGACGATGCGCTCGTCCGGGCGGCACCCGCGCGTTCAGGAACACCATCCTCGCCCTCTTCTGCGCGGGCTTTGCGACCTTCGCGCTGCTCTATTACGTCCAACCGCTGTCTGCCGATCTTCTCGGAGATCTTCGGCCTCGGAGCCGCGCAGGCGAGCCTCGCGCTTTCGGTGACGACCGGCCTCATGGCACCCGCCATGCTGATCGCCGGCTCGATCTCGGAAAATGTCGGACGAAAGCCGGTGATGGTCGCCTCGGTCCTCGTTTCCGCCGCGTTGACGCTCGCCACGAGCTTCGCGCCGAATTGGACGGTGCTGATCGCGCTGCGCGCCGCCGCCGGGCTGTCGCTCGCCTGCCTTCCTGCCGTGGCCATGGCCTATGTGGCCGAGGAAATCGCGCCCCCTTCGATCGGCCTCGCCATGGGCCTCTACATCGGCGGCAGCGCTCTCGGCGGCATGGCCGCCCGCTTGGCGGCAGGGCTTCTCGCGGATCTCGGCTCCTGGCGCTGGGCAACCTTCGTGCTCGGCGCCATGGGGATCGTCGCCGGACTGATCTTCTGGCGGAGCTTGCCGGCCTCGCGGCATTTCCCGAAGCGCAACCGGTCGGCGCGCGAGCTCATGACCGGCTTTGCGACCCATCTTCGCGAGCCGGGCCTTCGTCTCCTCGTGCTGGAAGGCTTCCTGATCATGGGAAGCTTCGTCAGCATCTACAACTACATCGGTTATCGGCTCTTGGCGCCACCCTATGGGATGAGCCAGGCGGGCGTGGGCCTCATCTTCAGCGTGTATCTCGTCGGCATCGTCTCCTCGCCCGTGACCGGCGCGGTGGCGAGCCGGCTCGGGCTGCGCCATGTGTTCTGGGTGATGATCGTCATCATGGGAGCGGGCGTGGCGCTGACGCTGGCGCGCCCGCTCGCGCTCGTCATCACCGGCGTGGCGCTCTTCACCTTCGGCTTCTTCGGTGCGCATTCGATCGCCAGCGCCTGGGTCGGCCGCAGGGCGCGAACCGCAAAGGCCCAGGCCGCCTCGCTCTATCTGTTCCTTTATTATGTCGGCTCGAGCGTCATCGGTTCGCTCGGCGGCGTCTTCTGGGAGCGCAACGGCTGGAGCGGAGTTGTCGCGCTCGTCTCGGTGCTGCTCGGCGCCGCCTTCCTGATCTCGCTTCGCCTCGTCCGCCTCGCGCCGCTGTCGTCCTGACCGGCCTCGGCATCGGACGAGGATCATGGCTCGCCTCGATGTTGCCGATCCTGGGCCTTCGGCCTAGTTAAGGAGATGCGAGCCGGCAAAGGTGCCGCGCGCGCTCCCGTTTCGACATCCATCATTCGAACCATGCCAGGAGGGCCCCCATGTCGTTTTCACTTCCCGATCTCCCCTATCCGCATGATGCGCTCGCGCCCAACATGTCCAAGGAGACGCTCGAGTTCCACCACGACAAGCACCACGCCGCCTATGTGAACACGGGCAACAATCTCCTCAAGGGCACGGAGTGGGAGAACAAGAGCCTCGAGGAGGTGGTGAAGGGCTCCTTCGGCAAGAATGCGCCGCTCTTCAACAACGCGGGACAGCACTACAACCACACCCATTTCTGGAAATGGATGAAGCCGAAGGGCGGCGGCTCCATCCCGGGCTCGCTCGAGAAGAAGATCAAGGAGGATCTCGGCTCGGTCGACAAGATGAAGGAGGACTTCGTCGCCGCCGGCGTCGGCCAGTTCGGCTCCGGCTGGGCCTGGCTCGCGGTCAAGGACGGCAAGATCGTGGTGATGAAGACGCCGAACGGGGAGAACCCGCTCGTGCACGGGGCAAAGCCCATCCTCGGCTGCGACGTGTGGGAACACTCCTATTACATCGATTATCGCAACCGCCGGCCCGACTACCTCAAGGCCTTCCTCGAGCATCTCGTCAATTGGGAATATGTCGAGGAGATGTTCAGCAAGGCGAAGTGAGGCGCGCGCGGCGCGATCGTCGCGCCGCATCCCCCTCGCGCGACGCCACTCGTCTTTCGCTCGAGCGTGGCGCTGCCCGATACTTGGCGCTCCACGCGCGTCGCGAGGGCAGGTGTACGTGCCCCTTACTTCGTCATGCCGGGTGTGTCCTCTCACAACGCGTGAAGAGGCGGCAAGTCACTTAACGCTCGAGAGTCACCTGCGCTGGAGAGTTGCGAGCATTCGCCGAGCAAGCACCGGCTCCGGCCCTCGGGCCAAAGCGCCTCAGCGAGACGCGCCGCGCCGAACCTCGCTGAAGCGCGCGGGCGCGGCATCGAGACGCGCCAGCAAATCCGGGAACTCATCGCCCGCCAGGAAGCGGTGTTCGGCCGGACGGGTCGCGCTCACCGGATCGGCCGCGATCAGCTCGTCGTCGACTTGGCCGGGGTGGCACATCACGAGATGGCGCTCGCCGGGTTCCTCGAGGAAGCGGGCGAAATCCTCGGCATAGCTACGGCGCGGGTCGAAGGGGACGACCCCGGCGAAGCCCGCATTCGCCGCGATGCCCCTGGCGGCGAGGTTTTCGCCAAAGCCGCGCGCGAGCCGCGCGATCACCATGGCCTTTCCCACACAAAGCCGGCGTCTCACGATCGCTCCGGGACGGTCCGCCGGATCCCGCAGATAGAGGCGCTGGGCAAGGCCGAGCGTATCGAGCGCGGTGAACAGCGCGTCGCGGATCGCCGGGAAAGGCATGGACATGCTGATGCCCGTCGAGGAAATCGGGCTCGCGCCCCATCCCCTGCGCGAAGGCATCGATCTGGCGGCGGAACTCGTCGGCGATTTCAGCGAGCGGCAAACGGCCAAAGAGCGCTCCTCGCAGCACGCGGCCGACGGCCGGCAGCTCGCCGCTCGGCGCGAAGCGCGACATCAGGCCAAGCGAGTTGCCGCAGGTGAGATTGAGATGCACGCCGAGATCGGCCATGCCGGCGAATTGCCGCAAGCGCGGAGCCGCATCGGCCCAATTTGCCCGATTGGTCATCGCGCTCGTGGCGCTGATGCGGCGCTGGCCCAAGAGATCGAGAATCGCGGCGCTCACCCCCGCGCTCAGGGCGAAATCATCGGCACAAAGGACGAAGCGGAGCATGGGTTCAGGTCAACGCGCGTTTAATCAGGGTTCGGAGCCTGACCTTATCGCCAAATAGTTTCCATTTCGCATGATGGAGTCTGCGAGGCAGTGATCACAAAAAATTGCAGGCCTTATGAGCGAATCGCACAGTTAGATTGAGACTCACGGCCATGAGCGGCAGCGTTGGCCTTTTCGGGTTGGGAGAGGGGGCTCGCCTCTTGGCGGATGTCTATGGGCTTGGGATTTCGAGCTGGGTTCTGGCGGCGGATACTTGGGTCTACGATTGATGCTCTCGTCGTCGTGCATGCCCTTTCAAATACTGGCGGTCTGCCTTTATGCCGCGACCGGCGGGGGCGGTACAAGGATACGAGCTCCACTGCTTTTGAGTCAAGTATGCCACAAAGATCGGCAGCCGATATCAACTGCTCGATCCACCTCCGCCCAGAGCAGCCGAATTTCGCAAGGGAGTGCAGGTCATCCATTTTGGGAGTCGACGACCTCGCGGAGATCTAATCGATTTTTCCGAGTGGTGAGCAGTGAACGACCGAAAGGCTATCTCCGCAGATCTATGATCTTGATGCCGAGGGCCAGCCCGGAACAGCCCGTTCTTCGCATCAACTGGCTCGCACAATCTCGCGCTCCTAGCCTATCTCGTCACGATGGAACACCGGACCGGCGCTCACGCTTGGGCAACATGTCATGCGAATTAGCGTCGTCTCATGGAGAATCTCCGGCGCAACCGGCATTCCACTTATGGACGCGCTGGTTCGCCACGTTGCAACTGGGTCGGCATCGTTCCACTGATAGCGCTTGAGTTTATCAATACATGACAGGTGGCAACATGATGTATCCAGCACAATTGCAGGCTTAGCGTTTATGGTAGCTTGATCGCGTTTCTCTCCAGTATCTTTGGTATTTTGCAAATCTTTTTCTGATCGTCGCTAAGCGCGATCCGCTATACGATCGAGATTGGCGCGAGCATCCGTCCTTCGCGACTGAGCCTGGTTGCCAAACGACTAGCGCTGCCGTATGGAGGCAGGCTCTGTCATGGCCTCTGATACGTAGGGTGCCGACGGATGCTTGCCGCATCCATCGGCGATGATCGCGCTCAGATGCAGCTCGAACTCATCCTATTATCCTGTCAATGGGACCAGTCTTGCGAAGCGGAATTCCGCCCTCGCGCGAAGGCGTTTTCAGCGGCGCCGCTTGTTCCGCTGCTGGCCGAGGCCCATCTGCTTCGCGAGCCGCGAGCGGGCGGCGGCGTAGTTCGGAGCGACCATCGGGTAGTCGGAAGCAAGACCCCACTTCTCGCGGTATTGCTCGGGCGACAGCCCGTATTGCGTGCGCAAATGCCGCTTCAGGGACTTGAACTTCTTACCGTCTTCGAGACAGACGATATGGTCGGGCGTGATCGACTTCTTGATCGAGACGGCCGGCTTGGCGGCCACCGCCGGCACGCTTGGCTCGGCATTGGTGACGCGCGTGAGAGCGCCGTAGACGTCCTTGATGAGAATAGGAAGCTCACCCGCGCCAACCGGATTGTTGCTGACGTAAGCGGAGACGATGTCGGTGGCGAGCTCGATGAATTGGGTCGTGCCCTCAGTCGTGTTCATTTCCATGTTAGCCCTTCTGAATGTTGAATTAGCCTTACGACGAGCCAGCGCCATTCTTCTCGAATCGACGGCATTAGCCGATCGAGAGTGGCGGGATTCGTCCGATTCTAACACATCACGATTTCGTGGGATGCGGCCTCTGCCTCTAAGTAGAGCCGCCGCTGCTGCTCTACTCTGTGTCTTCTGTGATTTCAACTCGTGTTTCAGCATTCGATGCTAAAAATGTTCCCGAGCGGGCGTGGATCATCTGAATTAAGCCTTTGCAGGAGATTTCCCGCCTTTCAACTTCACGCGCTTCCACCTATTTTGGCGGGGCTCGACAGTTGTCCTCAAAGGCTCGCCCCCATGCTTGCACCGAATGGAAATAGCGGCGACGAAGTTCCCGAGCACTCGGTGCCCGATCGACTTGCGCAGCAAAAAAGATTTTCATGATCAAGTGCTTGGAAAGACGAACCGCATTCGCGTTGGTCCAGCCGAGTCTTCGGCGGATGGCGCACGAAAGGCTTTCGCGGTGAATGTTCCGGTCGTCGATCCGGGGCCGAAAGCGCCCTCGGCGGCCGCGCGGCCGCGCGAAATTGCTCATCACGGTATTGTTATCCGCGATGATTATGCGTGGCTCAAGGCGCCCAATTGGCGCGAGGTGCTGAAGGACGCCTCCGCCCTGCCCTCCGACATCCGTGCCCATCTCGACGCGGAGAACGCTTATGCGGACGCGCTTCTCGCGCCGCTCGCCTCGCTGGTCGAGGAGCTGAAGCAAGAGCTCCGCGAAAGGATCGAGGATGAGGATGCGACGGCGCCCGTTCCCGACGGGCCTTTCCTCTATTATCGCCGGTGGCGAGGCGGCGCTCAGCATCCCTGCCTCGTTCGGCGGCCGCGCGGAGGCGGCGAGGAGGAGCTCCTGGTCGATGGCGAGGCACTCGCCGCGGGCCTTTCGTTCTTCCAGCTCGGTCCGGCGAGCCATTCGCCCGATCACCGGCTCCTCGCTTATGCGGTCGATGAAGCGGGCTCCGAGTTCTTCACCATCCGGCTGAGGGATCTCTCGACCGGCCGCGATCTCGCCGACCGGGTCCCCAATGCGCGTGCCGACGCCGTGTTGAACATGCACGCGGATCCCGTGGTCTTCGCGGCCGACGGCAGCTCCTTCCTTTACGCGAGGCTCGACGACAATCACCGCGCCCGCTCGATCTGGCGTCACCTCATCGGGACGTCGACGGCTCAGGACCGGCTCGTCTTCGAGGAAAGCGCGCCGGGCTGGTTCGTGTCGGTGCACCGCGAGCGCATGGGGCGTCACGCTTCCATCGCGGTGCGCGACCACGAGACCTCGGAAGCCTTCATCGTCGATCTCGAACGGCCCGACGCGCCGCCGCGCCTCGTCGCGCCCCGCGAGGCCGGCGTGCGCTACGAGATCGAGATCGGCGGAAACCGGGTCTTCATCCGAACCAATCGCGACGGGGCGGAGGATTTCAAGATCGTCGAGGCGCCGCTCGAGGCTCCGGGGCCGGAAAGCTGGCGAGACGTCGTGGCGCATCGGCCGGGCGTGATGGTGCTCCGCCACGCGATCTTCGCGCGCCATCTCGCCTGGCTCGAGCGCGAGAACGGCTTGCCGCGCCTCGTCATCCGGGCACTCGCGAGCGGTGACCGAGCACGCGGTCGCCTTCGACGAGGAGGCCTACGCGCTCAGCCTCGATGCCGGAGAGGAGTTCGACACCGATATCTTGCGCTTCACCCTGTCCACGCCGGCGCGTCCCGCGGAAACCTATGATTACGACATGGCGAGCCGCGAGCGCATCTTGGTGAAGCGCCAGCTCATCCCGTCGGGGCACGACCCCGATGCCTATGTGGTGCGCCGGCTGTTCGCCGAGGCCCCGGACGGCGAGACGATCCCGGTGACGCTTGTTGCATCGGCGCGATCTCGCGCTCGACGGAAGCGCGCCTTGCCTGCTCTATGGCTACGGCGCCTATGGCTCTCCGGTGCTGGCAAATTTCCTCGCGCACCGCCTGTCGCTCGTCGACCGCGGCATGGTCTATGCGCTCGCCCATGTGCGCGGCGGAACCGAGAAGGGCTGGCGCTGGTACACGCAAGGCAAGCGCGCCGAGAAGGAAAACAGCTTTTCGGATTATCTTTGCGTCGCTCGCATGCTGATCGAGAAGCGCTACACGGCCGCCGGGCGCATCGTCGCCAACGGGCGCAGCGCCGGCGGCATGCTCATGGGCGTCGCCGCCAATCGCGAACCCGAGCTCTTCGCCGGCATCGTCACCGAGGTGCCCTTCGTCGACGTGCTCGTCACCATGCTCGACGCCGATCTGCCGCTGACGCCGCCGGAATGGCCCGAATGGGGAAATCCGCTCGTGAGCGAGAGCGATTTCAGGACCATCCTCGCCTATTCACCCGTGGAGAACGTCAGCCCTCTCCATTACCCGGCGATCCTCGCGATCGCCGCCCTCGCCGACCCGCGCGTCACCTATTGGGAGCCGGCGAAATGGGTCGCAAAGCTGCGCGCCAATTCCCTTTCGGGAAAGCCGGTGCTTTTGCGCACCGAGATGAGCGGCGGACATATGGGGGCGCCCGGCCGCTTCGACCGCCTCGCGGAGTTCGCCTTGACCCACGCCTTCGCTCTGTGGGCCTGCGGCCTTGCCCGAGGCGCAGGCCTCATGCCGATCGCGCGGCTCAGCGCGAGCCGCTCCCCGCTTCGCCGGAGAAGGCCTGAGGCTCGCGCAGATAAGGACGAACGCAAGGCCCTGAAGAAACGCTGGAACCCGGCGATCTGCTGGCCGAGCCAGGAGCGCTCGTTGTCGGCGTCGATATCGGGATCGTCGACGCCGCAGGTCGGAAAAGGAACCTGATGATCGCGATCTGAATCGCATTGACCATGAAGAATTCGGCGATCTCGGCGGGATCGCCCATGTATTTCGCGATGCCGAGCCAGGCAAAAAACGGCGCGAGCAGGCCGGATGCGAAGGTATCCTCCGTTCTCTGCCAAACCGCCAGGAGAGCCTGCATCAACGCCTCATTCCTCAAGCTGGCTGAAAGCTGACGGCCGGCCGCTGATCTGGGACACCTTGCGCCGGCTGGCGCAACGGTGTCGCGGATCGACGGGATCGCCACATGATGAGGTCGGCAGAAGGGCGAAAAAGTCGCGTATCCGGCGCCGAGGTCGCTGCGCCGTGAATCGCGGATGAATCGGGCTGAATGGAATCCGGGAGGCGCCGCAAAGGGGGCTGGCCTTACGAGGACGCCGATTCCTCGAGATAGTTGCGCACCTCTTCCATCGAGCCGAACCGCCGCGCACCTTTGGGCGTGCGTGCCTCGATCGTGCCGTCGGTGAAGACGACGAAGCTCGTCTCGCCGACACTGAAGCTGCGCGCCGGGCGCAACTCCTCGGCTTGCCTCGCCGGCTCGGGCGCGGGCCATTCGGGGGCCGCGGCGGGCGAGGCGCCCGGCGCGGCGGGCTGCTCGCGCCGCTCGATCGCCGATTGCCAGACCGAGCTCGGGCCGGAACCCTCCCGCGCCGGCTCAGGCCGGGCCGTCGCCGGCTTCGCCTCGGGCGCGGGATCCACCGACCCGAGCGGCGCGGCCGCCGGCATCATCGGCATCATCGGCATGACGGGCTCGACCTTGTCCAACCCGAAGGAGGTCGCGACGGACGGCGTAAAGGGTCGCTCGGCCGGACGCGACGGCGTGGCTTCAGGCTCGAGCGGAAGTGTCGTGGCGCTTGCGCGCTCGATTGGACGTGCCCAGGCGACTTCGGCGAGTGCGCGTTCGATCATGCGACGCGTGCGACGCGTTTCACCCATGAGCGCGGCGAGCGCAAGGCAGACAAGGCCGCCGGACGCGAGAGCGGCGCCCGCGATCACCAGCGTCCAGCCGCGCTCGAGCGGAACGAGCGGCCAGCCCATCACCATCGCGCCCCCGCCGGCGATCGCGGTCGCCAATCCCAAGAGCGCAAAAATCCAACTCATGCTCGAGCCTTGTCGATCACTTCAGCGAGCTCCATGGCGATCGACGCCTCAGCTCTTCGCGGCGTCGCCTTCGAATGCCTGCTCTGCTGTTATCGCAGGGGACATACTGTCAAAAATAGGGCGGTACCTGGTTTCGGCGAAACGCCGACGCGTTTTCGGATGTCTTTGGAGCGCGCGAGCAAGCCGGCGTGCGCGACCTCGCAGGGACCGAATGGCTCGTTCGGCTCGGACGCGCGACAAGCCGCGTGCGCGACCTCGCACAGGGACCGAATGGCTCGTATTCGGCTCGCGACGATGGTTGCAAACTGCCATCCCCTATCGTAAGACCCGCCGAGAGTCGTGCCGGCGGGGGTCCTGACTCGGGTGCGACCCTCGTGTCGCGTCATGCAGCCGTAGCTCAGTTGGTTAGAGCACCAGATTGTGGATCTGGGGGTCGGTGGTTCGATTCCACTCGGCTGTACCATCCCAATATTTTCGCCCAATATTTTCGTCCCCAATATTTGGTCCCCTCACCAAGGATGCGTCCTGGATCACCAGGACATATGTGGATCATCGTCCGACGGGCGCGATGCGGCTCTCGATTTCCATCGTCCCGTCATTTCCATCGTCCCGTCTCGGAAGTGCTTTGATCGCGGATAAGGACGAAGACTTCAGAACGAATATTTCAAGAGCAATATTTTCGACATCGGATAAGCCTATCTCCGCATGCAATGAAATTCCGACGGTTTGCCGCTTCGAATTTTTCGGCTAGGCTCCGCTTCTCGAAAGCCGAAGGAAACGCTCACCACGAGGTTCGTCGATGGCCGCAAGGAACATCACTATCGAGGCCGCGCTCACCGAGGCGCGCGAAGCTTTCGTCGAGCGCAACCCGAAAAGCCAGGCGGCCCATGCGGAGGCCTGCTCGGCCCTGCCGGGCGGCAACACCCGCACGATTCTGTTCTATGCACCCTTTCCGCTCGCGATGGAGAGCGGCGCCGGCTGCCGCCTCCGCGATGCGGACGGTCATGAATATCTGGATTTTCTCGGCGAATACACGGCCGGAATCTATGGGCATTCCCATCCGCGCATTCGCGCCGCGATCGATCGCGCGCTCGACGGCGGGATCAACCTCTCGGCTCACAATCTTTTCGAGGGAAAGCTGGCGCGCGTCGTCTGCGACCGTTTTCCCTCGCTCGATCTCGTCCGCTTCACCAACTCCGGCACGGAAGCCAATCTCATGGCGCTCGCGACGGTCACGGTCGCGACGGGCCGGCGCAAGATCCTCGTCTTCGAGGGCGGCTATCACGGGGGCGTGCTCTATTTCGGCGGCGGCGGAGCGGCGGTGAATGCGCCCCATCAGTTCGTGATCGGCACCTACAACGACAAGGCGCGGGCCGAGGAGCTGATCGAGGAACATGCGGCCGAGCTCGCCGCGATCCTGGTCGAGCCGATGCTCGGCTCGGGCGGCTGCATTCCGGGCGATCGCGACTTCCTCGAGGCTTTGCGCCGGGGTGCGACGCGGTGCGGGGCGATCCTGATCTTCGACGAGGTGATGACCTCGCGCCTGTCGCCTGGCGGCTTGCAGGAGGCCCTCGGCATCATCCCCGACATGACGACGCTCGGGAAATACATCGGAGGCGGCATGTCGTTCGGCGCCTTCGGCGGCCGCGCCGACCTGATGGGCCGTTACGATCCGCGCCGTCCCGACGCCCTGCCGCATGCAGGCACCTTCAACAACAACATCCTCACCATGTCGGCGGGACTGGCCGGCATGACCGAGATCTTCACGCCGGAGGCCGCCCGTGAGCTCACGGCGCTCGGCGAGGATTTGACGCAGGCGCCTCAACGAGCTGTGCGCTTCGCGTCGCGCACCCGTGGACGTTCACCGGCTACGGCTCGCTGATGGCCGTGCATTTCTCGCCGACGCCGGTGCGCACGCCGCGCGACGCGCTGCGCGGACATCAGGGGCTGAAGGAGCTCTTCTTCTTCGACATGCTGGAGCGCGGCATCTATCTCGCGCGTCGGGGCATGCTGATCCTCTCGTTGCCGATCGGCGCCGCGGAATGCGACTGGCTCGTCGAGGCGGTGGAGGATTTCCTGACGACGCGCGCGCCCCTCCTCCTGCCCGAGGCGCTCAGCGCCGCGTGAGACGCTCCGATCGGCCCCACGGCGCACGCCGCACGCTCCCGTCGGCCCGGCGGATGAGCATCGATCTCGCCATTCTCGGCCCATCACGCAGGTGGTGTGGATCGATCTCATCCTCTCCGCCGACAATGCGGTCGTCATCGCGCTCGCTTGCCGCGCCCTTCCCGGCGGCGCAACGCCGCCTCGGCATGGTGCTCGGCATCGTGGCCGCGATCTCGCTGCGCGTGCTCTTCGCCTTCGGGGTCGTCCATGTGCTGGAGGTGCCGCTGCTGAAGGCCGCCGCCGGGCTCGTCCTGATCTATCTCGGGGTCAAGCTCGCCTGCGACGACGGGCATGGACGTTCCGACGTGCCGGCGGCCCGCAACTTGTGGGGCGCGGTCTGGACGATCGGCGTCGCTGACGCCATCATGAGCCTCGACAACGTGCTCGCGCTTCTCGCGGCGGCGCGTCAGAACCTCGGCGTCTTCGTCTTCGGCATCCTCCTCTCGATCCCTCTGATCGTCTGGGGCTCGGCGCTGATCATGCCGCTCTTGCGACGCTTCCCGGTTCTCGCGGTCGGCGGTGGCGCTCTCCTCGGCTGGGTCGCGGGCGAATTGATCGCCGAGGACGCGACGGTCGGCCCCGTCCTCCAGGAGCGCGGCTTCGACGCGACCTTGGCGGCAGGGCTCGCCGCCGTCGTCGTGCTCGTCGTGGCGATCCTCATCCTGAGGGCGCGCGCCGCAAGGACGAAGGAAAATTCATCGGACGACGTTGCCTGAGGAGCCGCAACCCCTCGACCGGGCTTAAGGGGGAGCCCGCGACCGATCGCCGATGAGCGCGATTGCCGCGACGCCGCGGCCAAGCCGCAAGGGCGAGAAGCCGATCTCGACCGCCAAAGCCTCATGCGCCGGATCTTCGATGAAGGCTCGAGCCTTCACCGCCTCGTCGCTTGGTTGCGAGGCGAAGCGCAGCGCGAAGCTCGAGGGCTCGCGCCTGAGCCCCTCTCCCAAGGCCTTGGCGTAAGCCTCCTTCGCGGCCCAGATGCACAGGAAAAGCCCTTCCCGCTCGCCCTCGGCCGCTTCGCGAAGGAGCGCGGCTTCGTGCGCGTGCAGGAGATTCCATGGGATTTCCCCACCGTCGGCGATCTCGACGTCGATGCCGACGGGCTGGACCGCGAGCGCGCAAGCGAAGCGATTTCCCCTGCGCGCGAAGGAAGCGCGATAACGCTCGAAAGGGGCCGCAAGGCAAGGCGCGCCCGTCGCGGTCCGGCCGAACGCGATCCGCGTCGGCCGAACATCGAGCGCGGCGGCGACGCAAAGCCTCGCAAGTCCCCGCCGGACAAGCACGTCGTCGCGCTCGCGCGGCGGGCGGCTCGCGACGCGCGCGAGATCATCCGGCGTCGGCGCGAGCGCGAGGGCGGCGCGCCGCGGTTCAGGCTCCTGCATGTCGAGCACCCAGGCGGCGGGCAGATCGCCCGGCCGGCGCAAGCTGTCGAGCCATTCGATCGGTATTCGGGTGAATTCGGGGACGGTTTACTAATTTCAAGCTCCATCCCTATCACTTCGGCAAAGGCTGGAAATTAGTAAACCGTCCCCGAATTACACGGCGACCGGCGCCCTGATGGCCGGCCAGGGGTCGTAACCCTCGATCGCGATGTCCTCGAAGCGCATGTCGAAGAGTGACTTCGCCGCCGGATCGAGCTTGAGGCGCGGCAGGGGGCGCGGCTCGCGCTGCAGCTGCAGCCGCGCCTGCTCCAGATGGTTCACGTAGAGATGCGCATCGCCGAGCGTGTGCACGAAATCGCCGACGCCGAGACCGGTCACATGGGCGACCATATGGGTGAGGAGGGCATAGCTCGCGATGTTGAAGGGAACGCCGAGGAAGATGTCTCCCGAGCGCTGATAAAGCTGGCAGGAGAGGCGCGCCACGCCGTCCGCGCCGGTCGCCACATGAAACTGGAACAGGCAGTGGCAGGGCGCCAGCGCCATCTTGGCGAGATCGGCCGGGTTCCAGGCGCTGACCACGAGACGGCGTGAATTCGGGTTCTGGCGGATCTCGTTCGATGAGCCAGGCGATCTGGTCGATGCTGCCGCCTTCGGGCGCCGGCCAGGAGCGCCATTGCCGGCCGTAGACCGGGCCGAGCTCGCCCTCTTCATCGGCCCATTCGTCCCAGATGGAGACGCCATGCTGCCTTGAGATAGGCGATGTTCGTATCACCCTGGAGGAACCACAAAAGCTCATGCACGATCGATTTGAGATGCAGCTTCTTGGTCGTCACCAGAGGGAACCCCCGCGTCAGGTCGAAGCGCATCTGCCTTCCGAAAACGGAGAGCGTGCCGGTCCCGGTGCGGTCGCCCTTGGAAACGCCGTGTTCGAGAACGTCGCGGAGAAGGTCGAGATAGGCGCGCATGGCCGGAG
This sequence comes from uncultured Alphaproteobacteria bacterium, assembly GCA_963713805.1. Taxonomy (GTDB): domain Bacteria; phylum Pseudomonadota; class Alphaproteobacteria; order Rhizobiales; family Beijerinckiaceae; genus GAS188. Next base: position 22,402 of record CAVQNF010000026.1, read on the forward strand.
CTCGCGAAGCTTTGAGTTGCCCGCACATCCTACCAGCCTTCGCGTCGATATGCATGGCCAGTCTCGATGCACGGCCAAGTTCTCAGGATGCACGGCCAAGTCTCGATCGCGGCCAAGAGCGTGCTGGCTGCCAACGGATCGCCATCCGGTCGGAAGTTTTGCAAGCGAAGAGCGATGCCTTCGAGCCGTCGCGCGCTGTTGCGCGCCACTCGGAAAAGGTCCAATCCGTGAACGCCGTCCACGTCGAGGTGCTACCGCATGCAAAGGCCGCCTACGCCAGCGCCGCTGGAAAGACCGGTGATCGAAACGCCCGATCTCATCTGTTATCGCACGGAGGAGAGCCCGCCCGAGCTCATTCCGGCGCGGCCCGAGCGCGACTGGATGGAGCTCACCGACCAGCGATACGCCTATCGCTGCATCCCGCTCTCGATCGCCAATGCGTCCGGCTGGGAGGTCATCCTGCCTTGCGCCTTCTCGGCGACCTGGACCGGCGGCAATCTCACTTCCGACATCCGCATCCGGCCGCTCGGCGATCCTGCCCGCGGTCACACGCCGGGTCGTCTCGCATTTCGGCCACGGCGTCCTGACCTTCCACACCGGCTATCTGTTTCGCACCAGCCCCGGCTGGGCGACTGTGGTGCCGCGGCGCGCCGAACATGGTCAAGCACGGCATCGTTCCGCTCGACGGTCTCGTCGAAACGGATTGGCTGCCCTTCCCCTTCACGATGAACTGGCGCTTCACCCGGCCGGGCACCGTCCGCTTCGAGGCCGGCGAGCCCTTCTGCTTCGTCACGCCCGCCCCCCACGCTCTCTACGAGGCGATCGAGCCGCGGTTGAGATCGCTGGCGGACGATGCCGAGATGCAGGCCGCCTATGAGCAATGGAGCGCGAGCCGCACCGATTTCAACGCCTCGCTCGCCCGCCAGCGAGCCCGAGACGGTGAAGCAGGGCTGGCAGCGTCATTACGTCAAAGGCACGGCACCGAGCGGCGAGGCAGCCGGCTACCATTTGTCGCGCCGGAGGCTCAAGCCGCCGCGCGCCTGAAAGGTGCCCATGAAAGGCTGCCCATGAAAGGCTGGGTCGATTCGAAGGCCCGAGGGCGATCGCCACGAGCCTCGACGCGGGCCGGTTTTCGCTCGAAATGAACGAAAACGGCCGAAACGCCTCCGAGACTTCAAAATCACGGCTTCAAATCGCGACCGCGATCGCCCTATATTGCCAATTGCCGCCTCACGGCGGCTATGGCGATAAATGACGATCGGAATAAACCATTCGGACCCGGGGGCGGTACCCGGCGCCTCCACCTGGAACCGGAACCGGCGACAGCCGGTTCGAGGCGGGGGCGAAATAGGATCGACGAGGGTGTAAAGGGTTTGTTTTTGCCCGGCATGGTTCCACCGTTATCGGACCACAAGCACAGTTGCCAATGACAACTATGCTCCGGTTGCCGTCGCTGCGTAATGCAGCGTAAGCTTCCGAAATCAAGCCCTTGCGCTTAGCCGCGTAAGGCGGGGTCTGGAGGCGCCCGGCAACAGAAGCCTCCGCTTTCGCGCATGGGGAGCGCTTTCGGGAAAGCGCCAAGGCAAGCCGACACGACGAGCGACGATGCCGACCGACCTGATCCGCTATGATCTTCTCGTCCAGGACGCGCTGAAGGGCGTGGTGCGCCGCGTGCTCGCCAATGCGATACGCGACGGCATTCCGGGCGAGCATCATTTCTACCTCTCCTTCCGGACGCGCGAGAAGGGCGTGCGCATCTCGCAAGCGCTGCGCGACAAATATCCCGACGAGATGACCATCGTGCTCCAGCACCAGTTCTGGGATCTCTCGGTCAACGATTATGCGATCGAGGTCGGGCTTTCCTTCTCCAACGTGCCCGAGAAGCTCGTCATTCCCTTCGACGCGGTGAGCGGTTTCTTCGACCCTTCGGTGCAATTCGGGCTCAAATTCGAGCAATCGAAGGGGGACGCGCCCGCTGGCGCCGCGAGGGCGCTGCCCAGTATCGCGAAGGACGAGGCGCAGGGGAAATTGCCCGCGCGCGGCGCGCCGGCAGAGCCGGCAAACCTGCGCGCAAGGGCGCCGAGAAGGCGGGCCGACCCTCCGCCGATGCCAAGATTTCCGATGCCAAGCCTTCCGATGCCAAGCCTCCGATGCCAAGGCTTCCGATGCCAAGGCTTCGGATGCCAAGTCTTCAGATGCCAAGCCTTCGGATTCAAAGCCTTCCGATCCGGCAAGCCCTCGGCTGGCAAATCGGAGGGCAAGCTCAAGCTTGCGGCTGGACCCGGACCATGACCGGTCGAAGGATGAGCCGAAGGTGATCAGCCTCGACGCTTTCCGCAAGAAGCCGTGAGCGCAAAGCCGTGAGCGCCGAGGTCGTCAATTTACGGCACGCGCGCAAGCGGCGCGAGCGTTCCGGCAAAGGAAGAGGAGGCGGCGCGAAATCGCCTCCTCCTCGGCGAGACGAAGGCCGCCCGCAACATGAGCGGCTCGCGCCGAGAAGGCCGATGCGCGATCTCGACGCCCGCAGAGCTCGCGCGTCGCGCGAGCCTCCTCCGATCATCGACGAAACGCTCTGAATGGCAGGCGGCGGGCGGGCTTCCTCGGTCGCAAACGTTCGGTGACGATCGCGGGTCACGCGACGAGCGTTTCGCTCGAAGAAGCCTTCTGGACGGGTCTCGCGCGGATCGCGCAAGGCGGAAGGGATAAGCATCGCCGCGCTCCTGCGCCGCATCGACGCGACGCGGCCCGAAACCGGAGATCGGCGAAGGCAATTTGTCCTCGGCGATCCGGATTTTCGTTCTCCGCTGGATGGCCGAGAAAGCGGGCATCGCCGCGCTCTGACCGGTCATCGAGGTTCTGCCTCGAGCTGCCGCCCCAGCCATCGGCTCTCGCGCGCAGGGCATCGTCTGCGAATACCAACTCGGGCGAGCATCGGTTGACGCCCGATTTCACCTGCCGAGCTGATGGGTGAGCTTCGGGACAGGGCCGTCAATCCCGTGGATGCAGCACGATCGGTGGCCTCAGCGAGGGGGTCGGGCGTGCGGGCACGCCTATGACCGCCGGTGCCGAAGGCACGGCGATCTCGGGCGGCAAAGGCGAAAGCGGGGCTCCCGGCTGCGGCGTCGGCTCGACCGGTTGGAAGGGCACGGCGTCCTGCCGTCCCGAGCCTGGCCTTGCGGCCGGCTGGGCGTCCGGCTGCGCCGACTGGGCCGGTCGAGACGGCGGTTGTGGCGCCCGGACCAAGGGCGGGGGCGAGACCGTCTCAGGCGAGGCGGGCGCAATGGTGTCGAAGTTTTTGGAGCTTGGCGGATTGGCCGGTTCCTTCGCCGCGGTCTCGCCTTCGGCGCCCGGCGAAGCCGGCGGAGTGGGCGGTGCGAGCGCCGGTGTCGCGGGTTCGGGTTGAGGCGGCAAGGGCAGGGCCTTTTGCCTTCCGGCCTTCAGCCGGCGAATGAACATCGCCTGCTCGCGCTGATCATACTCGAGAAGCTCGATGCGCTCGAGCTCGATGCGCAGCCGTTCGACGGAGACCGTCTGCAGAAGGGCGCCGGCATCGGCCTCGCGCTTGAGCGCGAAGAGGGGACCCTTCCAGGTGATCGCGGCCGCGAGCGGCACGGGGTTGTCGGGCCGCTCCAGCACCGTCGCGAGGCCGAGACGCGCATCGAGGGACAGCGTCTTGAGATCGAGCGTGGCCGTCGCTTCCGCGCCGTCGCCGCCCTGAAGATCGAGACGAGGGATGGTCGTCCTGAGGATGCCGTTCGTCGCGACGAGCGGCGCCTCGAAGTTCGCTCCGGTGAGCGCGCCGCGCGCCGTTTCCCCCGCGACGACCGCCGCAAGCCGTGCCTTGTCCATCAGGTTGTCGTCGGCAACGGCCCTCGTGAAGCTGCGCCGCAAGCCGGCAATCGTCGCCTGCTCGAGCCAGCCGTCCGAAAGGCGCAAGCTGCCGCTTCCGCCCGAGCTCGCGACGATCTGCGACAAGGTTTCGCCGGCGCCCGCGAGCTCGAGGCGGCCGGAGAGCTGCCCGGCGAAGCCCGCGCCCGGCACCAAGCTCTTCAAATCGATGCCCTCGGCCGACAGACGCAAGGCCGATCGGGCGAGGCCGCCGTCCCGCTCGATGCGCCAATCGCCACCGAGCTCGCCTCCCGCCAATTCGGCCGTCCCCGACGCGAGTGCGAGGCCGCGCTCGTCGAGCTCCAGGCTCAGCTTCGCATTGCGGCCCGTGAAGCTGGCGCCGAGTTCCGCAACGGGAGCCGCGAGGCTGATCGATACCGGCAGCTTGGGCGCAAGATAGGCCGGAAAGCGCACCGCCGCCCATGGTCCTTGCCCGGCTTGGGTTCGTGTCGGACCGAGCGTCAGGGCCGCCAGGCCGGGAATGGAGAGGGCCGGCGCCTCGATCGTGCCCGTGAGACGCGCCCCGCTGCCGAGGCCGAGATTGAGCGTCCCGGTCAAGCTCATTCCCAGGAACCGCGCGTTCAAGCGCTCGAGGGCGAGGTTGTCGGAGGAGAGCGTCCAGCCTCCCGGAAACCTCCAGGCGCTGATCGCCGTCGAGATGCTGGACGAAGCCCAGAAGCCGCTGAGCCGAGGCGAGGTTCGGCGTGGCGGCGCTGAAGCCGCCGTGCCCTTCGAGCGCGCTTCCGGCGAAGCTCAGCGTGCCATCACCCGATAGCGTCCCCTGGCCCGCGCTCGCATTCGCCGTGAGCGCCAGGGAGCCGGCAGTCGGTGGGCTTCACCGCGATCTTCACCTCGCCGCGGCCGAGCGGATCGCCAGGCGCGATCGCAAGCCCGATCTGATTGAGGAGGGTGGACGCCTCGGGCGCGCTCAGAGCGACTTCGCCGGAGCTGGGCACGAAATCCGCGCCGAGCGCGGTCTTGGCCTCGATATGAGACGAGGCGGCCGTGCCGGAAAGCGTCACATCGATCATCGGGCTCGCCGCCTCGCGTCGCGCCGAAACTGTGAGGCTCAGCGGCTCGAGCAAGTTGCGCCGCGCCGTCAGGGCTTCGACGGCGCCCTGCGGCAGGACGAGGCGGGAAAGCGCCGCGAGCGGTGCCGCCTTGGGCGCCGTAATATGTGCGTCGAAGCTCGATCCGGCTCCGCCGATCGCGCCGGCGCCGGAAAGCGACAGCCCCTCGAAGCCCTGGAGCTGCAGCTTGTCGATCAGGGTGCGGCCCTCGCCCCGTGACAAGGACATGTCGAGACGCCCGACGTCGCCCGCCCCCTTTCCGGCCCGCAACCGCTCGACATGCATTTGCAGAGCGCCCGGCGACCGAGGCCGGCAAGATATGCGTCACCGCGCCGAGCGGCCAGCTGTCGAGGTCGAGATCGCGGCTCGCCAGCTCCGCCTCGACGCGAGCCGATCGGCCGGCGAGCGCGCCCGTCACGGTCAAGCCTGCCGGTGATCTGCGAGCCTGCAAGCGACAGGTCGAGGGCGTCGATACGCGCGGCTGCTCTGGTCGAGCCTGAGCTCGCCTGCAAGCGTCAGCGGGACACGGGTGCTGGCGGCTTCGCTCGCAAGGCCGAGACCTTGGAGAAAGGCCGCCGCATCGGGTGCCTTGACCTCGATATGGCCGCGAGCCAGCGCCTTGTCGCCGCCCACCGCGCTCCCCGAGAAGGCGATGTCGCCGCGCCCGACCCAGTTGGCGCTCAAGGACGAGATCGCGACCGCGCTCCGCGGATGCGGTCCCGCTCAGATGCAGATTTCCGAAGCTCTCGTCGGCGAGCTCCGCCGTCTCGGCGCCGAGGTTGAGGTCGACGCTGAGCCAAGACGGCAGCGACGCCGTCACGCCGCCGGCGAGCGCTTTCAGAGCCTCGCCGAGCGGAAGGCTCCCGCTCGCGCCGACGATCTTCGGATCCGGCGGGGTTCGCCTCGACGAGCGGATCGAGCACGAGGCGCCGCGCCGCAAGATCGAGCGTGAGCTTGGGATCGCGCGGTGAGGTCGAGTGCTCCCTGCCCGGTCAATCTGAGCGCCGCGGCCTGCTCGCGCGAAATCTCGATCTCGTCGAAGCGCAACGCGCGCAGCTCGCCATGCGCCTTCGCCTGAGCGCGCCATGACGGGGCATCGCCGGTGCCGCCGCTGCCGGTGCGCAGCCCGACCCTGTCGCTCTGGGCAAGAGCGACGGCACCGTCGAGGGTGACCGGCGTCTGACCGTTTTGGGTGGCCTGTCCTTCGAAGGTGAGCCGCCACCCTCTCGCGTCGGCGTCGCCATCGGCGTCGAAGGCGATCGAGACATGGCGATTGAGATCCGCCTCCGGCGGTCCGATGGCGAGCCGGCCTCGTCCCGAAATGGCGCCAAGCACGCCCTCGGCGACTCAGGCGCAAGGGGCCCTGATACGCCGGAAGGGTCGCCTCGCCACGCTCGATCGTCGCAAGCGGCGTATCGCCATCGGCGCGCGTGATCGCGATGGTGTTCAAGGTCACGGCGTCGATCTGAAGGGCATGGTCCTTCGACAAGACGCCGATCAGCGCGCCCACCGGATCCGCGGCCGCGGCCTCGGAGAGCTTGACGACGCCCCCGTCGAGCTCGAGCGCGACGAGATGCGGCATGGCGCCGAACAGGGTCGCGACCGAGACCTCGGCGCGCAGCCGTGCCGCGCTCACCTTCGCGTCCTTCGTGTCGATGATGACGTCTTGCGCATTGAGCGCGAGCTTCGGCAGGATCTCGATCCTGAGCGGGCCCGCGAGCGCAAGATCGATCCCGGTCGCCGCATGGATGCGCGTCTCGATCTCGCGCTTGTAGGGCGCCCAGTCGATGAAGCGCGGCACGGCGAAGGCCGCGACCAGCACCGCGATCAGCAGCGAGCCGACGATGACGAAAAAGTCGCGCATGGATCAGGACGCGCCTTTCCCTCTCCCCGGCCGGATCATGGCCCCAGGATCGCGACCCGACTTCGCGGCTCGTGATCCGTTCGAGCGTGCCGAGGAGGGAGCATCGTCCGTCGGCGACGATCGGCCGTCCGAACAGACGGGAAGGCACATTCGCCCGGCGATTCGATCATGAAAAAATCGTCTCAAACCAGGACCATCTTGCCCGGATTCATGATGTTCAACGGGTCGATCGCGCGCTTCAGCGTCCGCATCAGCTCGACCGCCGCCGCGCCATGTTCCCGTTCGAGATATTTCATCTTGCCCTGGCCGACGCCATGCTCGCCCGTGCAGGTGCCTCCCATGGCGAGCGCCCGCTCGACCAGGCGCTCGACGAAGGTCTCGACGCGCTTCATCTCCTCGCGGTCATCGAGGTCGAAGAGCGGCGCCGTGTGGAAATTGCCGTCCCCGACATGGCCGACGATCGTCGCCAGGAGGCCAAGCTCGGCGATGTCGCGCTGCGCGCCCTCGACGCATTCGGCAAGCCGCGAGATCGGCACGCACACATCGGTCGCGAAGGTGGTGGCGCCCGGCTTCAACGCGAAGCCCGCCCAGTAGATGTTGTGGCGCGCCTTCCACAGCCTGCTGCGTTCCTCGGGCTTCGTCGCGAAGCTGAAGGGCCCGCCGCCGAGCTCGGCGGCGATCTCGCCGAAACGCTCGGACTGTTCCTTCACCCCGGCCTCCGTGCCGTGGAATTCGAGAAACAGCATCGGCGTCTCGGGAAGGTCGAGCTTCGAATGCAGGTTCACGGCTTTCACCGAGAGGCCATCGAGAAGCTCGATGCGGGCGACCGGGATGCCCGATTGCACCGTCAATATGGTCGCGTCGCAAGCCGCCTTGACGCTGGGGAAGGGGCAAACGCCGGCCGCGATCGCCTCCGGTATGCCCTGCAGCTTCAGCGTGATCTCGGTGATGAGGCCGAGCGTGCCCTCCGAGCCGACGAAGAGCCGCGTGAGGTCATAGCCCGAGGAGGATTTCTTGGCCCGCGTCGCGGTGGTCAGGATGGTGCCGTCCGGCAACACGGCTTTCAGCGAAAGCACATTGTCCTTCATCGTGCCGTAGCGGACCGCGTTGGTGCCCGAGGCTCGCGTCGCCGCCATGCCGCCGAGCGAGGCGTTGGCGCCGGGGTCGATCGGGAAGAACAAGCCATCGTTGCGCAGATGCGTGTTGAGGTCCTCTCGCGTGACGCCGGGCTCGACGACGCAATCGAGATCTTGCGCATGCACCGCGAGGACCTTGTTCATCCGCGACAGATCGACCGAGACGCCGCCGTAGGGCGCGTTCACATGGCCTTCGAGCGAGGTCCCCGTGCCGAAGGCGATCACCGGCATCCGTGGGCGGCGCAAAGCCGCACGATGTCGACGCAATCCTCGCTGCTTTCGGCGAACACCACCACGTCCGGCGGCTTGGTTCTTCTGCCAGGTGAGCGTGTTGGCATGCTGCTCGCGCACCGCCGTGCGAGGTGACGAGGCGGTTGCCGAAGCGCTTGGCGAGCTCCTCCGTGACCTTGGCCACGGTCGACTCATTCGGCCGCACGAAGGCGCGGGACGGGTCGGGCATATGCGTCATTCTCAGCGGACCTTCATCTCGGAGCCTCGCCTTCCTGTGCAGCGAGAACTTGTTCTTGCCAAGGCTTTACGCGTTCCAAGGTCGTTCCAATGTTCGTTCCAAGGGGATGCAAGCGCATTCCAAGGCTATCCGGATCAGGCTTTCCCGATAAGGGCTTCAGGTTCACGCCATCTTACCGGCAAGGGTCGTGCGTTGGAACTCGCTTGGCGGCTTCGTGCCCCCGGGCAGCAAGGCGATCGAAGGCGCTCGAACGGCCACTCCTCGGCGGCCCGCCGAAGCACGCGACGAAGTTTGACGATCCTTCTTCGTCGCCTATTCTTGTCGTGGGGCCTCCCGTTTCGCTGCGATGCCAAGCGGATGCGGATTTGACGAGGAGCGTGGGACATGGCCGAGAAGATCGATGCGCCGGTCCTGTTCTTCGCGCCCTTCGTGTCATCGGCGATGCGCGTCGAGCCGCAGTGGATCGACTACAACAACCATCTCAATGTCGCTTATTACATCCTTCTGTTCGATCGCGCCGTCGACGAGTGCTTCGCGCTTCTCGGCATCGGCGAGGAGTATGTGCGGGCGCGCAGGGCCTCGCTGTTCACGGCCGAGGCCCATATCGGCTACCGCCGCGAGCTCAGCGTCGGCGAGAGCGGTGCGCATGACGCTGCAGCTTCTCGATTTCGACGAGAAGCGTCTCCATTATTTCATGGAGATGCGCCACGCGCATGATGGCTGGCTCGCCGCCACATCCGAGAACATGTCGCTCCACGTCGATATGACGCAGCGCCGGGTCGCGGCCTTCCCGGACGATGTGCTCGCGACGCTCGGCTTGATGAAGGCCGCCCATTCGCGCCTCGCCTTTCCCGGAGGGTGCCGGCCGGCGCATCGCCATGCCGGAGCGACGGCCGCAAGGCATGGGCGAACGACGCCATTGATGCGCCGCGAAGGTCACTTGGAGTGAGGGCGAAGGCTAAACTTCTCCGCTCATCCCCGCGAAGGCGAGGATCCAGTTCTTTTCGGAGCTTGCGTGATAAGTCTGGGTTCCCGCTTTCGCGGGAATGAGCGGGGTGAGGGCGGCCCGCTTGCTCTTACCGCCGCCGGCTCGCGCCATCATGGCGCATGAGTGCGCCCTTGCACGACGAAGCCCTCCATGACGAGGCCTTCCTGGCCCGCGCCATCGATCAGAGCCTCGGCAACGCTGTCGCCGATCTCGTCATCAAGGGAGGTCGCGTCTTCAACCTCGTCACCGGCGCCCTCGAGGCGCGCGATGTCGCGGTGTGCGGCGATCGCATCGTCGGCGTGGAGAGCGGCTATCGGGGCGCGCGCGAGATCGATGCCGCCGGCAAGATCGTGGTGCCGGGCTTCATCGACACGCATTGCCATGTCGAATCCTCGCTTCTGACGCCCGCCGAGTTCGACCGCTGCGTGCTGCCGCATGGCGTCACGACGGCGATCTGGGACCCCCATGAGATCACCAATGTGCTCGGCCTCGAAGGGTTGCGCTACGCGCTCGCCGCGGCGTCCGAGACCATCATGGACATCCGCGTCCAGCTTTCGAGCTGCGTGCCCGCGACCGATCTCGAGACCTCGGGCGCGCGGCTCGAGATCGGCGATCTCCTGCCGTTCGTCGGCCATCCGAAGGTCATCGGCCTCGCCGAGTTCATGAATTTTCCGGGCGTGCTGGCGAAGGACCGCCGCGTGCTCGCCAAGCTCGCGGCTTTCCAGGGAGGCCATATCGACGGTCATGCGCCGCTGCTGCGCGGGCGCCCGCTCGATGCCTATCTCTCGGCCGGCGTGCGCACCGAGCATGAATTGACCACGCCCGAGGAAGCGCTGGAGAAGCTCGCCAAGGGCATGACCGTGCTCATCCGCGAAGGCTCTGTGTCGAAGGATTTGCGTGCGCTCCTGCCGATCCTCACCGAGCGGCATTCGCCCTATCTCGCCTTTTGCACCGACGACCGCAATCCGCTCGACATCGCCGAGGAAGGCCATCTCGACTTCATGATCCGCACGGCGATCAAGCTCGGCGCGAGCCCGCTTGCCGCCTATCGCGCGGCCTCGCTCTCGGGCGCGCGCGCCTTCGGGCTTTTCGATCGCGGCCTCGTCGCGCCGGGCTATCGCGCCGATCTCGCCCTTCTCGACGATCTCGATCATTGCGCGGTGTCGTCGGTGATCGCGGGCGGGCGCCCGGTCGATGAGGCGCCTTCGCGAACGCGGCGCGAGGTCGCGCCCGTCGGACGCCGCAGCATCAAGGCGGAGCGCGTCTCGCCGACGATTTCGCCGCTCCCGGCACAGACGCCGACGACGCTCAGTCATCGGCGTCACGCCGGGCAAGATCATCACGCAACGCTCGAGCTCGACGCTGCCGTTGCGCCAAGGCGCGAGGAAGGTCGATCTTGCGCAGGATGCCGTGAAGGTCGCGGTCGTCGCGCGCCACGGGGTGAATCGCAACATCGGCGTGGGCTTCGTCCACGGCTTTGGCCTCGAAGCGCGGCGCGCTCGCCTCCTCGGTCGGCCACGACAGCCACAACATCTGCGTCGTCGGCGCCGACGAGGGCGACATGGCGGTCGCGGTCAATCGCCTCAAGAGAGATCGAGGGCGGCTTCGCGGTCGTCGCGGCCGGAGAGGTCGATCGCCGAGCTCGCCTTGCCGATCGCCGGGTTGATGAGCCTCTTCGAGCTTCGAGGAGGTGCGCGCCGGCCCTCGTGCCCCTGCGCCGGGCGGCGAAGAGCCTCGGCTGCTTCCTGCCCGAACCCTTCCTGCAAGTCGCCTTCCTGCCGCTCCCGGTGATCCCGCATCTGAAGATCACCGACAAAGGGCTCGTCGATGTCGACCGTTTCGAGATCGTGAGGGATTAGAGAAGTAGCGAATGGGAGAGTAGCGGAGGAATACAGGGCGAAGGCTCCTTCGGATCCGCCGCTCTCGGGCAGCTTCGCCAATGTCACGTCAGGGAATTTTTTCTTCACCGCGAGCCTTTCGCCTGATGCGACGACCGCGAATGCGCTCGACGCGACGCTCACCTTGAGCCTGACGGCGCTTGCGGCGAGCGCGCAAGACCTCACGCAGGATGCACGCCTCGGCCTCGACGCGCCGCGCGTGCTCACCGAGGCGGTGCAGGATCGCCTCGTCGCGAGCGGCGGAGCGCTTGGCGAGTGGTGGGCGCCTAGCGGTCCGGCTCCGGCCATCTCGAAGGGACCGGTGAGCCCGCCGGCCTACTCTTTCGGCAACGCCAATGTCTGGGCACGCGGTTTTGATCAGTTCGGCACGGCGACGGCTCAGGCCGCAAGCGCGGGGGTGGGTTATAACATCAACCGGGCTGCGCCCTTCATCGCCGGCGTCGATTGGCGGTTCGACAACAACATCGTCGCGGGTGGACCCATGAGTTCGGCGATGCCTCGCAGTCGCTTAACGCCTCGCTTGTCGGCGTTCCGGGAAGCTCGTTCTCGGCAACCGGCATCACCTTCGGCCGCGACGCCGCGCTCGTGGGCGCGGGCTTCAGCATGGAGATTTCGCCCAACGCCAAGGTCTTCGTGGACTACGACGGCAAGCTCAGCCAACGTCTCCAGGAGCACTCGATCTCGGGCGGCTTGCGCGTGAAGTTCTAGCCTGCGGCACCGCCCTCATCCGCCCCCACTTCGTGGGCGCCGAGCAAAGAGCGCCAGAGAGGGGGTGCCGCACGCCTTCTCCGCCTTGCCCCAGCGCGGCAGGCCGCGCTTAACTGTTGCGCGTATCCACGCCTTCCTTCCCGCGGGCGCGCTCGATTCGCGGCGACGCCGTTCTATTCAACGCTTCGGTGCCGTGACTGTGGATTCGCCGATCCTCGGAACGAACGGGGCGAGTCACCGAAGCGGCGGCGGAAGCTGTGGTTGAAGTGGGAAATGTCGCTGAACCCGCAGGCATAGGCGATATCGCTGATGCGCCAATGTCGGGTCTGGTGGACGGTCAGCATCTTCATCGCCTTTTCGAGCCGCTTGCGCGAGATATAGTGGGTCAAGGTCTCGCGCTGCTCCTCCATGAGCCGGCTGAGATACCGCGTGCTGATGCCGTGCCGCTCGGCGATTTGCGGCGCGCAAAGGTTGGGGTCGCCGAGATGGCTGTCGATATCGGCGAGGATCTCCATGAGGCGGCCGGCCCGTATCCCGCGTCCGCGGGCCATCTCGGCGGCGTCCTTCGTCGGCCCCAGAAGCGTGGCGATGAGGTCGAAGACATGGTCCCCCATGCTTTTTGCCAAGACCGGGTCAGCGGCGAGGTCGGGCTCGGCGAGCAGCTTCTCCGTATACCATAGGAGGTAAGTGAGGATGCGGCCGTTTTCCGGCAGCGGCCGGCCGACATAATCCTCCGTGCCCGGGGCCACCGCCAGGAGCTGACGGCGCGGCAGGGTGTAGCCACGACTATGCGCTCCCCACGTTTTGTTCTCACTGAGAACGGCCGCGTGCTCAAGCGGCCGACCGCGATCAACCATGATGATGCTAGTTTTGGCATGGGTGACGAGCGCATTACCTTGTATGAGCTGGATCGGTCCCCGCCTGTTGATCAAAAACGTAAACGCATCGTCGCCGTCCGCCGCCTGCTTCTTACTACGGGAACAGCTTATCGCCGTGCCGGTGGTCTCGTTGAGAATGATCTCCCCCAGGGGCAAAATATTGGTCGCCTGCTGAAACCGAACTTCGTCGTCGCGATCGAGGCAGGCGACATCCATTTGCGCCACGTGACGCGCAACTTCCTCGAGCCAGCCCTCGAAACGCTCTACCTTGGGGTAATTTTCGGTTGAAAATCGGATCAGTGCCAATACCCCTCCTTCCCCGTGAGACCGCCTATGCGGCGATAGGAGTTTTCTACATTCCCACCCTGCAAAAGCCCAGGGCTCCGCACTCGGGTTAACAAGGTTGTGACAGTCACGAGCGGGGCGGAGGGCTTTCGCGGGATGAGCGGAGAGGCGGCTACTCGCTACTCGCTAAACTCACCTTCTGCTCGGCCAGGAACTCCGCCGGCCTCGTGAAGCGCACGGCGCGGTGCGCCGCGAGGAAGGCGAGCAATTCCTCGACGAAACGCCAGACCCAAGGGTCATGCTCGAGATGATGCGTGAGAAGCCCGATCGGCTCGCGCTCGTCGAGGAGGGTCGAGCGACGGTCTCGCGCGCGAGCGCGGCGAGATCGTCGAGCATCGCGGCCTCGTCGCGCAGCCCACCATGGCCGCGCCAGAACACCGGATCGACATGGGTGTTCACCTGCAGGACGCCGGGCGCCGCCTCGCGGGCGCGGCGGCGCTTGAAGGTCGAGAGGCCGACGAAACCCGACTTCCTCGAGGCGTCGGTGAGATCCTCGCCGATGCGGTTCCAGGGCGGCGCCAGCATCGGCACGACCTTGGCGCCGAACAGACGGCGCAAGCGCGCATGGGCGCCGTAGAGCGCCGCCATGCGGTCGAGCAGCGGCTGGCCGATGCCGAGCTCCGAGGACGAGTGGCCCTGCGGGGAGTGATTGCGATGCGCGAGGCCGTGCACGATGACATCGACGCGCGGCTCGTCCGGCGAGGCGCTCGGCCGAGCCTCGCGTCGCCAGGAGCGGAATGGCGGCGAGCGCCACCGGCGCCGTCGAAGCGTTCGGCTCAGCGCCAGCAGCCGATCGAGCGCCGGCGAGGGCGCGACCACATCATCGTCGCGCCACCAGACCGGGAGGGTCTCGCCGTTCGTTCGCGATCTCCTCGAGCACCGCGTGCAGCCTCTGCCAGGCGACGCGCGACCGCGAAGGCGCGCGCGGCGGCGCCCGCGATCTTCTTCGCCGCCACGCCCGCGCCGTCGAGCATGATGGTCGCGGCGGAGCCCGGCTGCGGCAGGGACATGACCTCGTCGATGGCCGCCATGAGCGTCGCGGGCCCGAGCTCGGCCTGGGTCACGACGACGGCGCGGCCTTGCGCCGCGAGATGCTCGGCGCGCATGCGCTGCTCTTTCTCGCCGCCCTCCTCGAAGGGCACGAGCACGGCGCGCGCACCGGTCGCCAGGATGTCGATGACGGTGTTGTATCCGGCCTGGCTCACCGAGACATCGGCCACGTGCAGGAGCGAGGGAAAATCGCGCCGCGCGCGTTCGACGCTCGCATTCGCGGGCGCCTCGGCGACGAGCTCGTGGATACTTTGCCTCCTCGACGCCATGGCCGATGAGGATGTGCCAGCGCCGCCGATCGCCCCTCGCGGCCTCGAGCGCGGCCGCGAAGAGGCGCAGCGAAGCCGCCGAGCCGCCACCCGACACGACGATCTCGCCGCCGTTGCGCGGCATCGAGCCGCAAGGCGCGGGCGCGGCGCGCGGTCGGCGACGAAGCCCGTATATTCGAGGCGGCGCGCGAGCGCCTTGTCGACCGGCCAGGAGGCGTCGAGCGAGATGACGCTTTCATCGGCATGGACGAGCACGCCGTCGTAATAGCGGCCGAGGCGCTCGAGCGTCTGCGCGGCGCGCTGATGGCTTCGAGGGCGGCTGCAGAATGTCGCGGATCGAGCACAGGATCGCGGGACGCGGGCTCGTGGCGCGCGCCGCCTCGAGCAGCGCCAGGAATTCCTCGGCGAGCTGCCGCCGGCCGAAGGGAAAGAGCTCGGTGACGAGAACGTCGGGCTTGAATTTTGCGTAGGCGTCGAGCATCGCGTCGCGGCGGCTTGCGAGATAGGCCTCGTCCGCGATGCCGCCGTCCTCGCTGCGCAGCGTCTTGAAATCGGCGCCCAGGCAATGAACGGGCGCAAGCTGCACGACATCGAGGCGCCGAAAGATCGACCGTCGCGCTCGGCTTGCCGCCCGAGACGAGGCGCACGCTCGCTCCGGCTTCGTCGAGCGCGCGCGCGATCAAGGCGGCACGCGCGAGATGGCCGACGCCGAGAAGATGCGTGACCGACGATGAGGACGCGAGGCTTCATGCGGAGGCGCTCCGCGCCGCCGGCGCGAGAAGCGCCATCTGCCGCAAGGCTTCGCCGGCGATCATCGCGGCAGCGAGCGCGACATTGAGCGAGCGCAAGCCCTCGCGCATCGGCACGCGGATGCGCGCATCGGCGCTCGCATGCACATGCGGGTGGCGCGCCGGCGGATTCCCGGCCGAAAAGGATGATGTCATGCGCCGCGAAGGCGAAGTCCGTATAGGCGCAATCGGCCTTCGTGGTCGCGAGCACCAGGCGATGCGCCGTTGCGCGCCGCCATGCGTCGAAGGCCGCAAAGCTCGTATGGCGCGTGATCTCGACCTGGTCGAGATAATCCATGCCGGCGCGGCGAAAGGCGCGGTCGGAGACCGGAAAGCCCGCCGGCTCGATGATGTCGAGCGGAAGGCCGAGACAGGCCGCGAGCCGCGCGATCGCGCCCGTGTTCTGCGGAATGTCCGGCTCCAGGAGCGCAAGCCGCATCGGTTCGTTCAGGCGCGCAACGGCGCCTTGGCCAGGGCGCCCGCCGGATAATCGGGCAGCGCGCTCGCGAGCACGTTCGCGGCCGTCTGCCAATCCTCCCGATCGGCCGCCTCGGCGAGCGCGGCCATCCAGCCCCTCACCTGGTCCACGGTGCGGAAGGCGGGGCGCGCCGAGAGCACGCCGGGAATGCCGATATCGACCGTGGTCTCGTCCTCGCCGAGCACGATCTCGCGCAGGCGCTCGCCGGGGCGCAAGCCCGGTGATCTCGATCTTGATGTCCTCGCCGGGCTCGTGGCCGGCCAGGCGAATCATGCGCTCGGCGAGCTCCATGATGCGGATCGGCTGGCCCATGTTCAGCACATAGACCGAGGTGCCGTGGCGTTCGTCATCGACCGCGTGCGAGGAGGCGGTGAGCACGAGATCGGAAGCTTCCGGGATGGTCATGAAATAGCGGACCATGTCCGGATGCGTCACCGTGACCGGTCCGCCGCGCTCGATCTGCTCGCGGAATTTCGGCACCACGGAGCCGGCCGAGCCGAGCACATTGCCGAAGCGCACCGCGAGAAGCCGGCTGCGCTCGGGGCGCGCGTCATGGGCCTGAAGCTCGGCCTCGAGCGCCTGCACATACATTTCGGCGAGCCTCTTCGTCGCGCCGAGAATCGAGACCGGCCGCACCGCCTTGTCGGTCGACACCATCACCATGGCGCGCGCGTTGCAGGCGAGTGCCGCGTCCGCGACGTTGATCGAGCCCGTGATGTTGGTCTTCACGCCCTCGACCCAGTCGCGTTCGAGCAGATTGACATGCTTCAGCGCCGCCGCGTGGATCACCATGTCGGGCGCGGCTTCCGCCATCACGGCGAAGACACGCTCGCGGTCGCGCACATCGCAGAGCCTTCCCGAGATGCGCGTCTTCGGCGCGCCGAGCGACAAGGCCTCGATGATGGCGTGCAGCGCCGGCTCGGAATTCTCGATGATCATCACTTCGGGCGCCCCGAAAAGCACGAGCCGCCGCGCGATTTCGCTGCCGATCGAGCCGCCGCCGCCCGTGATGGCGAATTTGCGCCCTTGCGCCAGGCGCTCGAGGCGCGCGCGATCGATGGCGACCGCGGGGCGCAACAAGAGATCCTCCATGGCGACGGGAGCGAGCCTCGGCGTGGCGTCGGCGCCCTCCGTCCCGACGAGCGGCTGAGTCTGGCTCACCGCGATTCCATGGCGTCGCGCGAGCGCGATAGATGGTTTCGGGATGGGCGGGAGTGTCGAGCGCGCTCGGGCACAGCACCATGCGCCTCGGTGTGCGGCCGTCCGCCGCGAGGCGTTCGATGACCGCCTCGAGATCCGCATAGCTGCCGATGATCTGCACGCCGCGGATGCTGTGCCCGAGATCGGTTTCGCGCGGCGAGATGAGGCCGAGCGGACGAAGCCCCACTTGCCCGGCCTGAATGGCGCGCAATACCGGATCGGTCTCTTGCGCGCGCCCGAGGATGAGCGCGGTCTCGGCGGGCGCTGAGCGGTGGGCGACGGCCTTCTGCCAACGATCCTTCCACCAGCGGTAGATGAAACGAGGCCCGCCGAGGAAGAAGATCTGCAAGCCCCAATAGACGACGACGAAGGCCTTGCCGAAATAGAATTGGCCGAGCACTTGCGGCGACAGCAGGATGTAATCGACGACGAGAAAGCCGAGCGCCAGGAAGCTCGCCGCCCGCACGATGTTGACGAGATCGGGGATCGAGGCGAAGCGCCATTTCGACTGATAGAGGTTGGAAGCCCAATAGATGAGCGCGGCGCAAGGCAGCGTGATCGAAAGGATAAGCGGCAGATGCTGCAGGAAGCCCGCGAGGCGCGCCTCGTCGAAGCGCAGCTCGAGCGCCACGAACACAGCGAGCGCCGTCATCACGAGATCGTGGATGACGATCGCCATCTTCTTCGTTTCGTTCAGCTTTCTTTCCGAGATCATTTCGTCTTGAGCTTGGCGGCGGGTCCCCGATCGCTGCGCCTACACCTTGCCGCGGGGCGAGACAAGGATCACGGCCACCTTCGCGCGGGACGGCGCGGCGCGGCGCACGTCTTTTGCCTCACGCCATGCGGACCTGAAGCTACGTCCTCGATGCGAAAATTTCTCGTTACCGGTTCGAAAAATGTCAGCGCTTGCGCGGTTTCACCGGGTTTTGTAGGCACTATATGTTAAAGATACCGCTTAACCTTTCCGGCTCGGCGGGCCGCAAGCGAGAGCCCCAATGACCTACGTCGTCACCGACAATTGCATCCGCTGCAAATACATGGATTGCGTCGAGGTCTGCCCCGTCGATTGTTTCTACGAGGGCGACAACATGCTCGTCATCCATCCCGACGAATGCATCGATTGCGGCGTCTGCGAGCCGGAATGCCCGGCGGACGCCATCAAGCCCGACACCGAGCCCGGCCTCGAGTTCTGGATCAAGCTCAACGCCGACTACGCCAAGACCTGGCCGAACATCACCATCAAGCGGGAAGGCCCGCCCGACGGCAAGGAGTTCGACGGCAAGCCGAACAAGCTCGAGCAGTATTTCTCGCCGAACCCCGGCCAGGGCGATTAACGCCGGCGTTTCCCACCGAACCGAAGCATGCTTTCGAGCTTCGCAGAGGCGACGCGCCCATAATCGATGACGCCTTAATCGATGACGCCTCAATCGATGAACGGCGAGGCAATTGCACGGCATAGACCGTGCACAAAGAAAGGGAGGGAACGCGCGCCATGATCAATTTCGTCAATCCGCCCGAGCTCTCCGCACCTCCCGGCTATTCGCATGTCGCGGAGGTGCGCGGCGGCCGGCTCATCTACATCGCCGGCCAGGTCGCTCTCGATGCGCAAGGCAAGCTCGTCGGCAAGGGGGACCTCGAGGCGCAGGCGGATCAGGTCTTCCGCAATCTCGAGGCCGGCTCTCGCTTGCGTCGGCTGCACGGCGCGCAACGTCGTGAAATTCACGGTCTTCATGCGCGACGTCGAAGGAGCTCGCGGCTTATCGCCGGGCGCGCGATCGCTTCATGGGCGAGGGGCCGCGGCCGGCGAGCACCTTGGTCGAAGTGTCGAAGCTCGTCTCCGAGGATTTCCTGATCGAGGTCGAGGCCATCGCCGCGGCGTGAGTCGAGAAACTCGGACTGAATTTCCTCTTCTTTTGGTCTTTCGTTCCACGCCATGATGGTGGAATGCGAATCAGGGTCATGGGTTTTGCTATTCCTGGCCTAGACTTAACCCAAGTGAGGCCTCTCACAAATTTCGATTTCTCGCGCCGTCCCATAGAGATTGCTGAACTTCGACGACATATCCGCGATGGATTGGCGCCACGAGAACGATCGGGCTGCATACTTCCGCCATAGATCGCGGAAATGCGCCATCGGATCACACTGAACGAGGACATTGCGGAATTCATCCAGCTTGGCCGGATGCCGCAGCCTCCGCGCGGAAAGCTCTTGTTTCGGCGCCGGAGAGGTTTCGGGGACATGGCGCGAAGCGCCGCGCCGACCTCGGCGGGCGAAGTCTGATCGAGGCGCGGTCTCTCGACGGGAAGTTCGGTTCCCCGGCCGCCGGCTGCATGCCACGAGAAACCCCGGAAAAGCCGGTCGCGAGCGGCCTTGCGCCTACGCAGCGATTTTCTCGCGCGGCGGGTTGACAACTCCTCCGGAGGGGCATACCTGGCAGGGTATCTCCGAAATTCCTTGGAGATGTCCCGTAGCAACCAACGTTAAGGACCATGGGCCCTCGACCTAGCCATACGGCCTGGGAAGTCGCTTGTCGCCTCGCGGCGGCCGGCTCTCCGCAGGCCCATCGGCCCGAGTCAAGGATCAGGGATATCTCGATAGCCTAGGCGGCGTTTCGTCCTTTCCAGGCTATCGAAGTGGCTCTGCCTCACTCGGGTGATGAAGCACCACCTGAGTCAAGGAGACCGGAGCCATGACTGCTCTCAACCAGCATGATCGCAAGGTGTCGTCCACGCTGTTGCGTGGCGGCGACGACTTGCATCGATTGAAGCTCGCTTCCGCGAACGACGTCGTGCCCCTTGCGGTTTCGGCGGCGGGTCTCGGGGGAACGCCGAAGAAGGCCACCTCCGAAGAGATCGAGCGGCTCTATGCGGACCTTGATCTCGTCCGCTCCGACCACAATCCCCGAACCGCCCAGCTCCTCGCCTGCGGCAAGCGGAAAATGGGCCAGAAGCTCATCGAAGAGGCGAGCGAAGTCGCCTTCGAGGGCCTGCGCCACCGCGCCCGCGGCGTCGTGCGCGAAAGCGCCGATCTCATCTACCATCTGGTGGTGCTGTGGCGCGAGTGCGGTGTCGTGCCGAGCGAAGTTTGGGACGCGATGCGCGAACGCGCCGATACGCTCGGGCTCGCCGAAAAGCTGCCGAAGCGAACGAAGGGCTGACGTCTCGGCCCTCCTTCTGAAATTCCCTCGGCCGTCAGCGGCCGCGACCACGAAATTCCAGCAAGAAGCTTGAACTCCTTTCCGAACAGGTGATCGACATGGCGTATGTGACCGACATCAAGAGGCGCCCGCCAAAAGCGGCGGGTTCTCGATCAAGCGCATCTCGGCGACATCATCGGTGCGTTCGGCACCATCGCCGAGGACGATACCAAGCGCCGCCTGACCTGGAAGCACAGGGTCCAGACGCTCCTCGCGATCCTCGGCCCCGGCCTCATCGTCATGGTGGGCGACAATGACGCCGGCGCCTTCGGGACCTATACCCAGGCCGGCCAGAACTACGGCACCACGCTGCTGTGGACGCTGGCGCTGCTGATCCCGGTGCTTTACGTGAACCAGGAGATGGTGCTGCGTCTGGGCGCGGTCACCGGCGTCGGGCACGCGCGGCTCATCTTCGAGCGCTTCGGCAAGTTCTGGGGCGCCTTCAGCGTCATCGACCTCTTCCTCCTCAACGCCCTGACGATCGTCACCGAGTTCATCGGGATCGCGCTGGCGCTCGATTATCTCGGCCTTCCCAAGACGGCCGGCGTCGCGGTCTCGGCTCTGCTGATCGTGGCGGCCGTCAGCACGGGCAATTTCCGGCGCTTCGAGCGCTTCGCCATGGCGCTCGTCTTCGCCAGCCTCTTGCTGGTTCCCATCTATTTCATGGCCCACCCTCCGATCGCGGAGGTGGCGCGCGATTTCGTCGTTCCCCGGCTGCCCGGCGAAGGCAAGCTCAGCGATGTGATGCTGCTGATCATCGCCATCGTCGGCACCACCGTGGCGCCCTGGCAATTGTTCTTCCAGCAGAGCTACGTGGTGGACAAGCGCATCACGCCGCGTTTCATGCGCTACGAGCGCCTCGACCTGTGGATCGGCATCGCGCTCGTCATCATCGGTGCGGTCGCCATGATGGCTTTCACGGCCGCGATCTTCGCGGGCCAGCCGGAATTCGGCGGCTTCACGGATGCGGGTGGCGTGGCCGCCGGCCTCGAGAAATATGCGGGCAAGGCGGCGGGCGTGATGTTCGCGATCGCCCTCATCGACGCTGCCTTGATCGGCGCGGCCGCGGTTTCGCTCTCCACCGCCTATGCGATCGGCGATGTGTTTTCGCTGCGCCACTCGCTGCACCGGAAAGTCGGGGACGCGAAGGGCTTCTACGCCGTCTACGCCTTGCTGATCGTGGTGGCGGCGGCGATCGTGCTGACGCCCGGCGCGCCGCTCGGGCTTTTGACCAACGCGGTGCAGACCCTCGCCGGCGTGCTGTTGCCGAGCGCCACGGTGTTCCTGCTGCTCCTGTGCAACGACAAGCCCGTGCTCGGGCCCTGGGTGAACCCGCGCTGGCTGAACTACTTCACCGGCTCGGTCATCGCCGCGCTCGTGCTCCTGTCGGTCATCCTCACCGCCTCGGTGCTCTTTCCGGAGGCGACGAACGAGCAGGTGATCCTCGGCATCCTCCTGGGCGGAGGTGCCGCGGCTCTCGTCATCGCGCTCCTCGCCATGGCGCTCGGCCGCGGCGGAGCCTGCGCGACGGCGCAGGACGCCGAGGGCGCGCGAGGGCCGCGCGCGAGCTGGCGCATGCCGCCGCTCGACGAGCTGCCGCCGGCAAAATTGTCGCTTCCCGCGAAGATCTGGATGGGGGTGCTTCGCCTTTATCTCGTCGTCGCGGGCGGGCTGGTGCTGATCCGCATCGTGAGCCTCGCGATCGGGGGCGGGGAATAGCGAAGCCTTCGAGCGTTTCGTTGCAGGCTCTTGCCTCGAGCGTTTTCCGTTGGCGTGAACGGGCGAAATCCGCTACTTCGTCCCGGACCCTTCGGGTCGCGGCTCTGCCGCGGCCCGGATTTGCCAATCGTGAGATCCGAGCCCGCATGAGCGATATCTTCCGCGAGGTCGATGAGGACGTCCGGCGCGACCGTTTCGAGCAGATCTGGAAGCAATACGGCAATCTGATCGTCGCGGCAGCCATGATCATGGTGGCGGCCGTCGCGGGCTGGCAAATCTATGGCCATTTCCGCCAGAAGCAGGCGGAACGGGCCTCCGCCAAGTTCCAGGCCGCGATCGAGCTGTCGGAACAGGGTCATGGCGACGAGGCCGAGAAGCTGCTCGCGAGCGTGATCAGGAAAGGCCCTTCCGGCTATGCGGTGCTGGCGCGCTTCCGCGAAGCGGCCGAGACCGGCAAGCGCGATCCGGCCGCCGGCGCCACGCTCTATGACGCGCTGGCGGCCGATAGCGGGCTCGGCCAGGCGCTTCAGGGGCTGGCGCAATTGCGCGCCGCCATGCTGCTCAGCGCAAGCCTCTCGGCGGGGGACCTGAAGAAGCGGCTCGATCCGCTCGCGGAGGGTGCGAGCCCATGGCGCAATCTGGCGCGCGAGCTCATCGGGCTTGCCGAGCTGAAGGCCGGCGATTTCGAAGGGGCGGGCCGCGATTTCGACGAGATCGTCACCGACCCCGAGACGCCGGTGGGCTTGCGGCAGAGGGTCGAGATCTATCTGGGCCTCGTCAAGGCGGGGCCGCTGCCGGCGAAATCGTGATCCGATGCGGCCCCCGGGAACGCGCCTGAACAGGCGTCTTCCCGATCGATGCCGGGCTCCCGAATTTCAAGCTTGCTCGTCGGAAGAGGCGTTTGACCTCAGGGTCGGATCGGCCGCAGAATGAACCGGCAAGCTTCAGCCTCAGGGCTCGTCTCCGTCGCCCGGGGATCGCCGGGATCCGCAAGCGATGTACGAGAAGCCTCCCGAACCGCGATGACGCGCAAGAATTCCCTTCCTATGCCGATCCCGCCTGGTGCGAGGCGCAGTACAACCCGCGCGGCGCCATCCCGAACGCGGCCGAGATCTATGCGCGCTGGCCGACGGAATCGGCGCGCGTCAAGGAGAAGCTGCCGCATCACGCCGAGCTTCGCTACGGCACCCATGCACGCGAGGTGGCGGATGTGTTCCACGCGCCCGCCGCGCGCGGCGCGCTCGTGTTCTTCCATGGCGGCTATTGGCGCGGCTTCTCGAAGGATGATTTCGCCTTCCTCGCCGAGGCGCTCGTCGAGGCCGGAATCTCGGTCGCCATGCCGAGCTATCCGCTTTGCCCGGAAGTCACCGTCAAGGACATCGCGCAAAGCGCAAGAACCGCGATCGTGAGGCTTTGGCGCGAGGCGCTCTTGCCGGCCGAGCGCGCCAAGCTCGTGGTCGCCGGCCATTCGGCGGGCGGCTACCTCACGGCCGCGTTGTTCGCGACCGATTGGGCCGAGCACGGCCTGCCGCCGACCCCCTTTTGCGGAGGCTTGTCGATCTCCGGCATCTTCGAGCTCGAGCCGCTCGTCAACACGAGCATGAACGAGGCGATCAGGCTCAGCGTCGTCGAGGCGCGCGCGCTCAGCCTCAATGCGTCCTGCCCGCATGTGGCCGCCCCCCTGGTGCTGACCGTGGGCGAAAGGGAATCGACGGAATTCCACCGCCAAAGCGCCGAGCTGGCGCGCGCCTGGCCGGAAGTGTGCCGTGCGCCGCTCGACATCCCGGGCCGGCACCATTTCGACGTGGTCGAGGAGCTCGGTCGCGCCGGCACGCCGGTCTTCGAGCAGGCGGTGGCCCTCTTCGCTTGACCCTCGCTGTCGCGTCTGCCACCTAGCTCTCGACCCGCCAGCGCGCCGAGGAGAGCCGATATGAGCCGAGAGGTGTTCATCTGCGAGGGCGTGCGCACGCCGATCGGCCGCTTCGGCGGAGCCCTCGCGCGGCTCAGAACCGACGATCTCGCGGCCGCGCCCATCAAGGCGCTCGTGGCGAGCTTGCCGAAGGCCGATTGGGGCAAGCTCGACGAGGTCGTCTACGGTTGCGCCAATCAGGCGGGCGAGGACAACCGCAACGTCGCCCGCATGGCGCTTCTGCTCGCGGGGCTGTCTTACTCGACGCCGGGATCGACGGTGAATCGTCTCTGCGCCTCGGGCCTCGACGCGGTCGGACAGGCGGCGCGCGCCATCCGCTCGGGCGAGGCGGATTTCATCATCGCCGGCGGCGTCGAATCGATGTCGCGCGCGCCCTTCGTGATGGGCAAGGCCGAAACCGCCTTCCAGCGCTCGGCGGAGTTTTTCGACACGACCATCGGCTGGCGTTTCGTCAACCCGAAGATGCAGGCGAAATACGGCATCGATTCCATGCCGGAAACCGGCGAGAACGTCGCCGAGCTGTTCCAGATATCGCGCGCCGACCAGGATCAGTTCGCGCTGCGCAGCCAGCAGCGCACCGCGAAGGCGCAGGCGAGCGGCTTCTTCGAAGGCGAGATCATGCCGATCGAGGTGCCCGCCGGGCGCGGCGCCACGGTAAGCGTGGCCAAGGACGAGCATCCGCGCGCCGGCACCACGCTCGAGGAGCTCGCCAAGCTCAAGCCCATCGTGCGCAAGGACGGCGCGGTGACGGCCGGCAATGCGTCGGGGGTCAATGACGGGGCCTGCGCCCTCATCCTCGCGAGCGAAGAGGCGGTGAAGGAGCATGGTCTTTCGCCCAAGGCGCGGGTGCGCGGCATGGCGGCGGCGGGCGTCGAGCCGCGCATCATGGGCATCGGGCCGGTTCCGGCGACCCATAAGCTCGCGCAACGCCTCGGCTTCAAGATTTCGGAGATCGACGCCATCGAGCTGAACGAGGCCTTCGCGAGCCAGGCGCTCGCCGTCATCCGCCAGCTGCATCTTCCCGACGACGCCGAGCATGTGAACGCCAATGGCGGCGCGATCGCGCTCGGCCATCCGCTCGGCGCTTCGGGCGCGCGTCTCGCGCTCACGCTGACGCGACAGCTCGAGAAGATGGGCGGCAAGCTCGGCCTCGCAACCTTGTGCGTCGGTGTCGGCCAGGGCGTCGCACTCGCGGTCGAGCGCGTGCATTGACCCGAAAGAGAGCGCGACATCACGAATATTGACGAGATGGCCTCTTTTGCGCCATGCGGGCACCTTCGCGTGACCACGTCGAACACGGAGAATTGAGCCATGTGGAACCGATGCGCGCGGGTGCTGGCCGGCGTGGCGATGGCGGTGGTGCTTTGTCCCTCGCTCGCCCTCGCCCAGAAGACCAGCAGCAAGGAGGAGGACGGTCCGCCGGCCGTCCAGATCGGCAAGGAGAAGCTCTTTCCGGTCAATACGAACTGGGTGGCCGATACGCTCGACGGCAAGCAGTTGTGGAACGGAGAGAACCGCCCCTCCATCTATGTCGACAAGCAGCTCCGCATGAAGGGCTACGACGGCTGCAACATGTTCTCGGTGACCGCCTATCCGCTGAAGGCGCAAAAGCTGGTCGTCGGCCCGCTCGCCGTCGCCAGGCAAACCTGCGACAAGCCGGTCGTGGAGGCCGAGCGCAGCTTTCTGAACGCGGTGCGCGGCGCCAAGGAATGGGACATGGAGGGCGCGAATACGCTGATCGTCAAAGGCCTCGGAGGGACGGTGCGCTTCGAGCGCGGCCTTTGAGGTCGCGAGCGCCTGTCCGGCAGGTTCCCGGTACCTCATTAAGTCTGGATTCCCGGCTTCGCGGGAATGAGCGGGGATCGATTCGGGCGCGACGCAAGATTTGGATCGCGACGGGTTCAAGACGTAAGCTCCGCCCGGGCGAACCTCCGTTCGGCTTCGGCGACCTTCAAATCCCATCCGCCACCGGCTCTCTTCATGAACCCGACCTTCTCGAACCTGCCCACCTCGATTTTCGAGGTCATGTCGCGCCTTGCGCGCGAGCATCAGGCGGTCAATCTC
Organism: uncultured Alphaproteobacteria bacterium; assembly: GCA_963713805.1. Lineage (GTDB taxonomy): Bacteria > Pseudomonadota > Alphaproteobacteria > Rhizobiales > Beijerinckiaceae > GAS188. Next base: position 48,340 of record CAVQNF010000026.1, read on the forward strand.
GGCCAGGGCTTTCCCGACGATCCGGGCCCGGAGGACGTGCGCCGCAAGGCGGCCGAGGCGGTGGTCTCCGGCTGGAACCAATATCCGCCGATGATGGGCCTGCCGGAGCTGCGCCAGGCGGTCGCGACCCATTACGCGCATCATCACGCGATCGGCTTCGATCCCGACGCCGAGATCATGATCACCTCGGGCGCGACCGAGGCGATCGCCGGCGCGCTCCTCGCCCTCGATCGCGCCGGGCGACGAGGTGGTGCTGTTCCAGCCGATGTACGACGCCTATCTGCCGCTGGTGCGCCGCGCCGGCGGCGTGCCGAAGCTCGTGCGGCTCGCTCCGCCGCATTGGCGCTTCGATGAGGCGATGCTGCGCGAGGCCTTCTCGCCGAAGACGAAGGTCGTGCTCTTCAACAACCCGCTGAATCCGGCCGGCATCGTCTATTCGGCCGAGGACCTCGATCTCCTGGCGCGCTTCTGCGCCGAGTTCGACGCGATCGCGCTCTGCGACGAGGTCTGGGAGCATGTCGTCTTCGACAATCATCGGCACCTGCCGCTGATCGCGCGTCCCGGGCATGCGCGAGCGCACCGTGAAGATCGGCTCGGCCGGCAAGATCTTCTCGCTCACCGGCTGGAAGGTCGGCTTCGTCTGCGCGGCGCCCGCCTTGATGCGGGTGCTCGCGAAGGCGCATCAATTCATCACCTTCACCACGCCGCCCAATCTGCAGGCCGCGGTCGCCTATGGGCTCGGCAAGGAGGACGCGTATTTCACCGGCATGCGCGCGGGTTTCGCCGCGAGCCGCGACCGCTTCTCGCAAGGCCTGACGCGTCTTGGCCTGAAAGTGCTTCCCTGCGAAGGCACCTATTTCCTCAACCTCGACATCGCCCCTTTGGGCGAGGCCGATGATGCCTGCCTTCTGCCAGCGTCTCGTCAAGGAACGCGGCGTCGCCGCGATCCCGGTTTCCGCCTTCTACGAGGATGCGCCCGTAAAGACGCGTGGTGCGGTTCTGCTTCGCCAAGACCGACGCGACGCTCGACGCGGCGCTCGAGCGGCTCGGCCGGGGGATCTGAGCCGGGATACGAGCCATCGGGTGCGGCGCGTGACACGGCGCGCCCTTGACCCTGAGCCCGCCATGGTCGAGAAGCTGGCGCGCGGAGCGAGAGCCATGAGCGAAAGCGTCGGCATGAAGGATCACGGCGTGGCGCCGCGCCATCGCACGGTCGCGGTCGATGTCGGTGGCGTGATCGTCGGTGGCGGTGCGCCCGATCGTCGTGCAGTCGATGACCAATACCGACACGGCGGATGTGGAAGCGACCGCGAGACAGGTGGCGGCGCTCAAGCGCGCGGGCTCGGAGCTCGTGCGCATCACGGTCGATCGCGCCGAGGCGGCCGCCGCCGTGCCGCACATCCGCGATCGCCTCGCGCGCATGGGCGAGCGAGGTGCCGCTCGTCGGCGATTTCCACTATATCGGGCACAAGCTCCTGGCCGAGCATCCGGCCTGCGCCGAGGCGCTCGACAAATACCGCATCAATCCGGGCAATGTCGGCTTTCGCGAGAAGCGCGACCGTCAATTCGGCGCCATCATCGAGATGGCCACGAGATACGAAAAGACGGTGCGCATCGGCGCGAATTGGGGCTCGCTCGATCAGGAGCTGTTGACGCATCTCATGGATGCGAACGCGCGGTTCGGCCGCACCCAAGGAAGCGCGCGCCGTCACCCATGAGGCGATGGTGCAGTCCTGCCTCCTCTCCGCGGCGCGCGCCGAGGAGATCGGTCTTGCGCGCGACAGGATCATCCTCTCGGCCAAGGTCTCGGCCGTGCAGGACCTGATCGCCGTCTACCGCATGCTGGCCGCGCGCTCGAACTATGCGCTGCATCTTGGCCTCACCGAGGCCGGCATGGGATCGAAAGGCATCGTCGCATCCTCGGCCGCCATGGGCGTGCTGTTGCAGGAGGGCATCGGCGACACCATCCGCGTCTCGCTCACGCCCGAACCGGGCGGGGACCGCACGCTCGAGGTGAAGGTGGCGCAGGAGCTCCTCCAGACGATGGGATTTCGGACTTTCGTGCCGCTCGTCGCCGCCTGCCCCGGCTGCGGACGCACCACCTCGACGGTCTTCCAGGAGCTCGCCAAGGATATTCAGGACTGGATCGTAAGCTCGATGCCCGAATGGAAGACGCGCTATCCCGGCGTCGAGGGGCTCAACGTCGCGGTGATGGGCTGCATCGTGAACGGGCCGGGCGAATCCAAGCACGCCGATATCGGCATCTCGCTTCCGGGCACCGGCGAGCAGCCGACGGCGCCGGTGTTCATCGACGGCGCGAAGGCCGCGACCTTGCGCGGACCGAGCCTCGTTAACGACTTCAAAGCGATGGTCGCGGATTATATCGAGCGACGCTTTGGAAATGGGGACAAGCATGCCGCTTCGCGCCGCGCTTCCTGAAACCGAGGGCGGCGATGCCGTCGCCTCGGCCCAGCGCACGCTCGCGGCCGAACGCGAGGGGCTCGAGGCTTTGTCCTTCGCGCTCGGGGGCGATCTCGGCCAGGCGTTGAAAAAGTCGGTCGCGCTGATCGGCGCCTCGAAAGGGCGCGTCATCGTCTCCGGCATGGGCAAATCCGGCCATGTCGCGCGCAAGATCGCGGCGACCCTGGCGTCGACCGGAACGCCCGCCTATTTCGTCCACCCGGCCGAGGCGAGCCATGGCGACCTCGGCATGATCCAGGCCGACGATGTCGTGCTGGCGCTCTCCTGGTCGGGCGAGACGGCCGAGCTCGCCGATCTCCTCTCCTATTCGCGGCGTTTCCGCATCGCGCTCGTCGCGGTGACGTCGGAGCCCCGGTCAACCCTCGCGAGCGAAGCCGATATCGCGCTCGTGCTGCCGAAGGCGCGCGAGGCCTGCCCGAACCGCCTTGCGCCCACCACGTCGACCACCTTGCAGGTCGTGCTCGGCGACGCGCTCGCCATCGCGCTCCTCGAGGCGCGCGGCTTCTCGGCGAGGGACTTCCGCGTTTTTCACCCGGGCGGACAGCTCGGCGCCCAATTGCGCCATGTGCGCGAAGTCATGCACGCGGGGGATGCCTTGCCGGTCGCGCGCGAGAACGCGACCATCGCCGAGGTCATCGCCGTCATCTCGGCGAAGGGCTATGGCTGCGCCGTCATGCTCGATGCGCAAGGCAAGCTCGCCGGCATCATCACGGATGGCGATCTGCGCCGCCACGCCGGGCGCCCGCCCGACACGGCCGCGAGCGCCATCATGACGCGAAAGCCGCGCACCGTCGCGCCGGACGCGCTGCTCGCCGAAGCGCTCGAGATCATGGAGACGGCCAAGATCAATGTCTTGATCATCGTCGAGGATCAGCGGCCGGTCGGCGTCGTGCATCTCCTCGATCTTTTGCGCAGGGGCGTCGCCTGAAGCCGACGCAATGTCGTCTCCCGCTTTTCGGACGAGATAGGCGCAAAGGCCGAAGGATGATCAGCGCCGAATCCGGCCGGCGCGCGCCAGCTCCGTTCCGTGCAATCTCGAATGTGGAGCCATCCTGATCGCGCGTCCGAAGGCCGTCGCGAGCGTGAGGCCAGCGAGGACGGAGCGATGCGGTTTTGCTATTTCGTCACCTTCGAGCACCCTTCGCCGAAGGCCCGGATCGGCGCGGCGGACAAGGCGGCGATCACGGCGCTCATCGCCGCGACGCCCTTCCTTCGTCACGCCGAGATGCACACGCCTGCGGTCGCAAGCGACATCTACACGGCCGACGGGCCTTCGCCGCAGCTTGCCCTGCAGCTTTACTTCGACGACCTCGTCGAGCTCGAGGCCGCGATCGCGGCGAAGGGGCATTTGCGGGCGCTCGCCGACCGGCGCGCCTTGTCGAGCCTCGCGGGCGCGAAGGCGACGCATCAGGCGATGTATGCGCGACATTTCCCGATCGCCGGGAGTGCGGCGGGAGCGCAGCCGAGATGCAGCTTCCTCGTCCATTATCCGGGGCCGGCGGATGACTTCAACCTCTGGTTCAACCATTATGTCGCGAGCCATCCCCCGATCATGCGGCGCTTTCCGGAGATCCGGCAGATCGAGATCTTGAGCCGTGTCGATTGGATCGACGCGATGCCCTTCGAGCGCGCCGATCACATGCAGCGCAACCGCGTCGTCTTCGATAGCCCCGAGGCGCTGACGGCGGCGTTGCAATCGCCGGTGCGTCATGAAATGCGTCAAGATTACCATCGCTTTCCGCCGTTCAAGGGCGGCAGCTTTCATTTTCCGGCGCTGACCGAGACGATAAGCCCGTCGCGCCGGCGTTGAAGATCGCCTCATTCGGTCAAGGAGAGAACCTCATGGATTTGCGATTGTCCGGCCGCCACGCGCTCGTCACCGGCGCCTCCAAGGGCATCGGCTTTGCGAGCGCCAAGCTCCTGGCGCAAGAGGGCTGCGACGTGGTGCTCGTCGCGCGCACCAAAGCCGATCTCGAAGGCGCCAAGAGCCAGATCGAGGCCGCGGCTCCGAAGGCGCGAATCGAGATCGCGGCTTGCGACCTTGCGAAGGACGAAGCGGTGCCCGCGCTTGCCGGGCGATATGGCGAGCACATCGACATCCTCGTCAACAATGCGGGCGCCATTCCCGGCGGCACGCTCGCCGACATCGATCAGGCACGTTGGCGCGACGCCTGGGAGCTCAAGGTTTTCGGCTACATCGGCATGACGCGCGCCTTCCACGCCCGAATGGCGGCGCGCCGCAACGGCGTCATCGTCAACGTGATCGGCGCGGCGGGCGAGCGGGTGAGCGCCTCCTACATCGCGGGCTCGACCGCCAATGCCGGATTGATGGCCTTCACGCGGGCGCTCGGCGCCGCGAGCCCGAGCCAGGGCGTGCGCGTCGTCGGCATCAACCCGGGCCCCGTCTCGACGGGGCGGCTCGAGACCTTGCAGCGCGGCCGGGCGAAGAGCCTCCTCGGGGATCCCGAGCGCTGGCGGGAGATGCTCGCCGACCTTGCCCTTCGGCCGCGCCGCGACGCCCGAGGAAATCGCCGCCATGGTGGCCTTCCTCGCCTCCGATCTCTCCGCCTACACGACCGGCACCATCGTCACGATCGATGGCGGACTTGAGCCATAAGGGGTGAGGGGTAGGTGCGCCGTGGCGTCGGTTTGGGGGAGGAGGAAAGGGGGAGGAGGGAGGAGTGAAAAGTGAAAAGTGAAAGGGGAGGTTCGAGGAGGGAGGGGAGGCGCGAGCGTGAATTCGGGCCTATGGGCCAATGCATATTGAGACTGTCGACCCCGGTTGAACGCGGTGGGAAACGCGTTTTTCCTTGCGCGAAGCCCGGGCTTTCGGCAAATGAACGTCCAACGCGCCTTAGGAGTGTAGCTCAATTGGCTAGAGCACCGGTCTCCAAAACCGGGGGTTGGGGGTTGAAGTCCCTCCACTCCTGCCAGGGCGCAGCTCGTCCTTGAACATTGCTGCTTGAACATTGCTGCCATTTCTTTGTCCGGCTAATGGTCGTCGGAGAAGGAGGGCGCGTGACACGTTTCCATCATCGAACTCAATCAGCATCGTCAGAGGCTTTGCCCTCATCGTGCTACACAAATGGCACATCTTCCGTAAGTTATGGGAAATCCAAAAGGGAGGCAGGCCATGGCCGTTTCGGTGCCGGCATCCGAGGTACGACCCGATGACCCGCACGCCTCGAGTTGCCGGCTGCCGTCAGGCGGCGCCTTGGCCTCGACGAAGCACCCTCATGGATCGTGACGAGCGAGGTCAATCGCTTGATCTGGCCGGGATATGATCTGCGTCCGATCGACAGAGGCAGGCCCGATAGCTTTGCCTGGGGATTTCTTCCGAGCGAGGTTTTTGCAGCCGTCAAACGCGGGATATTGGCAAATCGACGCGTCGGGCGTCTCGCCGCGGTCGACCGGGAATAGGTTCGGCCCAACTCCACTGCTCGGGTCATGCGAGCCCGTTCCGAAACAGAACCCGGCCTGCCCCATCGCGGCTTCACAGAAAGCCTTGGCTTGGCTATGCAATCCGGTTGTTGTCTGCCGCGTGATTTCTCCGACGCACGGGCGTGGCGGCTTCTCGACCAAGATCAAGGCCCGCACCAATGGCGCCGGCCTACCGATCGCCAATTCGTGGGCTACCTGACCTGGACAACTCGCGTGCTTATGACATTCCCGCCACCCTTCTCTTGCACCGGGCGGGCGGCTGCGCGATATAGGTTGCGGGAGGTTGGCGAGGGACGTTTCACTCGCCAACCGGGTCAGGTCCGGAAGGAAGCAGCCCTAACGGGACCGAGCGGGTCTTCGTCCAGCCTCCCACTCCTCATCGGGACATGAGCGATGCAAGAAACGCCTCCTTCCGCCTTGGCGAGCGCTGCGCTCCCGGCGGAGGCGCAGGCGGATCGAGGAGCCGTCGCTCCCGGGCTTCGCGCCGGCGCCGGCCCGCCCCTCCGGCTATCGCGTGCTCGCACGCAAATACCGGCCGTCGAGCTTCACGGACCTGATCGGCCAGGACGCGATGGTGCGCACCTTGCGCAACGCCTTCGCCAATAACCGCATCCCGCAAGCCTGGATGCTCACGGGCGTGCGCGGCGTCGGCAAGACGACGACGGCCCGCATCCTGGCGCGCGGGCTCAATTATCAAATGCCGGACGGCAGCGGCGCGCCCGACCGTCGATCTCGATCGTTTCGGCCTGCATTGCGAAGCCATCATCGAGGGCAACCATATCGATGTCATGGAAATCGACGCCGCCTCGAACAACGGCGTCGAGAACGTGCGCCAGATCACCGACAGCGTGCGCTACGCGCCGACTTCGGCGCGCTACAAGGTCTACATCGTCGACGAAGTGCATATGCTGTCGGCCGGCGCCTTCAACGCCTTCCTGAAGACGCTCGAGGAACCGCCGCCGCATGTGAAGTTCATCTTCGCGACGACCGAGATCCGCAAGGTGCCGGTGACGGTCCTGTCGCGCTGCCAGCGCTTCGATTTGCAGGCGCGTCGACGCCGCGATCCTCGTCGCTCATCTCAAGCGCATCTGCGATCTCGAGAAGGTGACGGCCGAGGACGAGGCGCTGGCGCTGATCGCGCGCGCCGCCGAGGGCTCGGTGCGCGATGCCATGTCGCTCCTCGACCAGGCGATCGCGCATGGCGCCGGCAGCGTCATGGCCGAGGACGTGCGCGCCATGCTCGGCCTTGCCGATCGCGCCCGCCTCCTCGACCTTTTCGAGGCGCTGATGGCCGGGAACGCAAGCGAGGCCCTCGCCGGCTTGCGCGCGCTCTACGATGTCGGCTCCGACCCGGCGCTCGTCATCGCGGACCTCGCCGATGTCGCGCATCTCGCGACGCGCCTGAAAATCCTTCCCGAAGCCGGCAAGGACGCCGCGCTTTCGGAAGCCGAACGGGTGCGCGGCCGCTCCTTCGCCGAACGCCTGTCGATGCCCGTCTTGGCGCGCGCCTGGCAGATCTTGTCGCGCGGGCTTCTCGAGGTGCAGGCGGCCGGAAAGCCGATCGCGGCCGCCGAGATGCTGCTGATCCGCCTCGCCTACGCCGCCAATCTGCCGACGCCGGACGAGGCGCTGAAGGCGCTGGGTCCCCCGCACGCGCCTTCCTCGCCCGGCGCCGGGGGAGGAAACTCCGGGTGCGTCCGCCGGCACTTCGGGGCCCGCCTTCCCTCGCGACGGGAGGCATGGGCACCCCTTCGCCTCGCGCCGCCGCGAACCTGCGCGTCGCTTCCTCGTCGAGCTCTTCGGCAGGCGGCGCCGGGGCTGCGAACGCGCTGCGCCGCGAAGAGCCGGCGCCAAATGCTCCGGCAGCGTCAAGTGCCCCGGCGGCGGCGATGCTCAACCGCTTCGAGGATCTGATCGCGCTCGCCCGCGAGAAACGCGACCTCACCCTGGCCTATGCGCTCGAACGCGACGTGCGCCTCGTCGGCTTCGAGCGCGGCCGGCATCGAGTTCGAGCCCTCACCGGGCGCCAAGGACGATCTCGCCAAGACCGTGGCGCGACGCCTCCTCGAATGGACCGGCGAGCGCTGGCTCGTCGCCGTCTCGCCCGCCGCCGGCGCGCGCAGCGTCGGCGAGAGGCGCGATCTCGAGAGGAAGAGCGCGCTCGAAGAGGCAAAGAGCGAACCTCTCGTACGCGCCATCCTCGAACGCTTTCCGGGGGCCGAGATCGTCACGGTGCGCGACAGCCTCGCCGGCGCCGAGGAGGAGCGGGCCGCGGGTGAAGACGATCCGGAGCGGCTTCGACGTCCGGAGAGTGGCGACGAGGACGATCCGTTTCGAGTTTCTCGACACGTTTTCCGACGATGATTTCCGGCCGTCCTGAAGGAGGAGAGGCGAGCATGCGCGACATCATGGGCCTCATGAAGCAGGTGCAATCCGCACAGGCGAAGCTTCAGGAAATGCAGGCCGAAATGGAGACCGTCGAGGTCGAAGGCGAGGCCGGCGGCGGGCTCGTCAAGATTCGCCTCAACGCCAAGGGCGCGATGAAGGGCGTCTCGATCGATCCGAGCCTCTTGAAACCGCGAGGAAGCCGAGATCCTCGAGGACCTGCTCGTCGCCGCGCATGCGGAGGCGCGCAAGAAGGCGGAAGCCGTGCTCGCCGAGAAGATGAAGGACGCGACCGGCGGCCTGCCCCTGCCGCCGGGACTCAAGCTCTTCTGAGCCGGGGCTCCCGCCGAGGTGTCGCATCCGCTTCCCGTCATCACGCCCGAATTGCTGTTGAGGGCTTATGAGATCGGGCTCTTTCCGATGGCCGAGGATGCCGGCGACCCGTCGATCTACTGGATCGAGCCCGAGCGCCGCGGCATCATTCCGCTCGAAGCCTTCCATGTGCCGGCGCGCCTTGCCCGGACGGTGCGCTCGCAGCGTTTTCGCATCGAGATCGACCGTGATTTCGACGCGGTGATCGAAGGTTGCGCGGGCGCCGAGCGGCGCGAAGCGGCAGCGCACCTGGATCAATGCGCGCATCCGCGCGCTCTATCGCGAGCTCTTCGACGAAGGACATTGTCACACGGTCGAGGCCTATCAGGGCGAGACGCTCATGGGCGGGCTCTATGGCGTGTCGCTCGGCGCCGCCTTCTTCGGCGAGAGCATGTTCTCGCGAGCGCGGGACGCCTCCAAGGTCGCGTTGGTGCATCTCGTGGCGCTGCTCCGGCAAAGCGGCTATCTTCTGCTCGACACGCAATTCGTGACGCCGCATCTTGCGACCTTCGGCGCCGTCGAGCTTTCCCGCCCGAGCCTATTTGCAGCGGCTCAAGCGCGCGACCGAGGGCGATCCTTCCGCCGACGCCTGGTCGAACGACAGGAAGCTTTCGGGGCCGCAAGCGTTGAGCACGATTGCTGGAGCATGATCATGCGTCGATGCAATCAATCAAGAGCATGTCGCTCCCTCGATCTGAACGGATACGGCAAACCGGCGGCACGCATCACAAGGTTGAGGGCGCAACGGCGCAGACGGCGTCCCGCGTCTCGAGACCGTCCTCGACTGCGAGCGGCCAGCGCGCGATATTTCGTCGCAAAAGCCGGGATCTCGCCTATCGACGTCGCGAACCCGCCACCGACGGCCACGTTCCTGCGAATCCGATGGATGTCGTTTTGCCCTGATCCAGCGTTATCGAGTCGTTATCGAGCACGATCACTTGATCAACTTGCCGATCTTGCTATATCCAGCCAGCGTGTATTCGACCTTGCGGGCGCCTTTCTCGAGGAATTGAGCCCCCTGCGCCGATGGGCGGCGGCATGGACCCCGCCGCTGGCGGCCAGTTTTCGACATAAGGTGCTCCGATGAAAATTCGCAATTCCTTGAAGTCCTTGCGCGGCCGCCACCGTGACAACCGGCTCGTGCGGCGCCGCGGGCGCCTCTACGTCATCAACAAGACGCAGCGCCGCTTCAAGGCCCGCCAGGGTTGAACGGGCCATGCTCCTCCCCCGACGCATCATCGTGATGGCGCGTTGGGCAGGGAGGATCGTGCCGATCCGCGGCCCGCGGGCCGAAGCTTGCGTCAAGGCGCGTGCGTCTCGCAGTTTTCGCTGCTTGCGGGGTTGCTCCTGCTCTGCGCTTCATTGTCCTCGATCGGAGACGCGCGCGCCGCCGACCGCGATTCCTCGATGGTCGCCGTCCCGAAGGCGCCGCTCGATCTCGATGGCCTGTTCGCCAAGCTCAAGGAAGCTCCCGACACGGAATCCGCCGCCGTCACCAGCCGCGCCATCCAGCAGCGCTGGGCCAGATCCGGCAGCGACACCGCCGATCTCCTGATGCAGCGGGCGGATGCGGCGCTCGCCGGCGGAGACAGGCCGCTCGCCATCGAGATTCTCGACCGCATCATCGCGCTCGACCCCGAATGGGCCGAGGCTTGGAACCGACGCGCGACCGTGTTTTTCCTCGAGGACGATCTTTCCCGTTCGGCTGCCGATATTCAGGAGGTGTTGGCGCGAGAGCCGCGCCACTTCGGCGCGCTCATGGGGCTCGCGGGGATTCTCGAACGCATCGGCGATGAGCACAAGGCGCTCGAGGCCTATGAGCGGGTGCTCTCGGTCTATCCGCTTCTGCCCGCGGCGCAAAAAGGCGTGGAGCGCCTGAAGGTGCATTTCAACGACGTGCCGATCTGACCGAGCCGTGCTCGTCATGCGGGGCTCTCTCCCCGGGTCAGGGCGAGGCGTTGATGCCCCTGCATGTGCCGCTCGGGCTTTCCCTTTCCCTCATCCTCCTTCTCGGGTTGGCGGCGCTGTCATTCGCCCTCACCTTGGATATCAACCGCCGCTATCCGCCGGAAGGGCGCCTGGAGGAGGCGTCGGCCGAGGGCCGAACGCCCGTCCGCGGCCGCCTGCACATCGTGGACAGGCCTGCGCGCATCGAAACCGCCGTTGCGGATGTCGTCTTGCTTCACGGGGCCTTCGCCTCGCTCGGCGATCAGCTTCTCGCGGTGTCGGACGGTGCTTTGCGCGCGCTATCGCGTGGTCGCGATCGACCGCCCCGGCCAGGGCTGGAGCGATCGGCCGGGCCGGGCGCGGGATGCCTCCCCGGCGCGCCAGGCGGCGCTCATCGTCGCGGCGCTGCGGGCGCATGGCCTCACGCGCGCCGTGGTGGTCGGGCACTCCTTCGGCGGCGGCCGTCGCGGCCGCGCTGGCGATCGAAAACCCGGGCTTCGCCCAAGGGATCGTCTTCGTCGCGCCGGCGACCCACCCCTGGCCCGGAGGGGTCGCCTGGCATTACCGGCTGCCCGCGCTGCCGGTTCTCGGAACGATCTTTGCCGGTCTCCTTGCGCCCGTCCTCGGCTCCTTGATGCTGCGGCCAGGCATCGAAGCGGTGTTCCGGCCCCAAGCGCCGCCGAACGGATACGCACGCAAGGCCGGGGCGGCGCTGGCCATCACGCCTTCGCGCCTTCGCGCCAATGGACAAGACGTAGCGATGCTCAAGCGGCATGTCACGACCCTCTCGCGCCGCTACGCAGAGATCGAGGCTCCTTGCGTCATCATCACGGGCGATGCCGACGACACGGTCTCGCCGGGCATTCATGCGCAAGGTCTCGCGCGCGATATCGAAGGCGCGAAGCTCGTCGTCCTGGAAGGTGTCGGCCATATGCCGCACCATGCGCGGCCTGACGCGATCCTGGCCGCGGTCGATGAGATCGTCGGTGGCTCAATTTGACTGACCTACCATTCGTGGGGTATCAGCTATGCATGTTTGCAATTGGGAAGCTGCGTCTTCTCCAAAGCGGCAACGACTTGAACTGACTTGCGATTTCATGACATTAAAGAATGATTGACGCCGCGCTGGGAACTTTTGCCTACCACTTGACTTGTCCGGCATATGCCGTACATTTGATGCTCTGATCGGGAGAACTATCATGCTCGCGCGCATGACGGATGACGCCCTTTGCGGAGCAAAGAGTGTCCGCATGGAGCAACGCACCACCGAGAAGGTCAAAAGCTTAATCGAGGAAGCGGCGCATCTGCTCGGGGTCAACGCGTCCGAATTCACGACGGTGGCGGCAGCCAAGGCCGCGCGAGCCACATTGCAAGAGTATCACATGACCGTGGTGGCGTCGCAGGATCATGCCGCTTTTTCTCGAGCTTTGGACGCGGTTGAGCCTACCAACGATCTCGTGAACCTCATGCGCATGCACGCTGACGTTTCCGAACGTAAATGATTGACGGCGCTATTTTAGCGCATCTTCAGATTGAGCCGCTTGATCGAAAAAAACACGATCGAGCGGCTTTTTCGTGTGGGGAAAAGCGCGTTGACAATTTTCTCGCATATAATGCGGCCAGGCAACAGGACGAAGGGCACACGCGCGTGTGGGTTGCCTGTCTCGATCAAAAGCCGCAAATCATCGGCTATTATGCCATCAATGCCCACAGCGTCGACGTGAGCACGTTACCGGATATTGATCGATCCAAACTACCCCGATTTCCCACGATCTCCGCCATTTACCTTTCGGTCGTCGGCGTCCATTCAGGCTACCAAAACTGCGGAATTGGCAGCTACCTGATGGCCGACGCATTTCGACGATCCGCCAAAGCAGCTGAGGCAATTGGCGCTTATTTCATCGTTCTCGACGCCCTGAACGAAAAAGCCGCCGCGCTCTATCGAAGGCTGGGCTTTGTCGATCTCGCCGGGCACGCTCCGCGTATGCTCATCAAAATGAGCCAGATTTCAAAGGCTGTGGCCGCCCGATAGCCTCGCTCGCGACCGAGAGCATGTGTGGCCTCTCTGCCGAGGGACGCCACGCAAAACCGGGGCCTCAGCGCAAAGGCGGCAGATCGAGCCAGCCCGCGGCGCCCTGCGTCGTGCCGAAGGCGAGCCGCGCGCCGGCGTCGTCCCAGGCAAGCGCCGAGATCGCGCCCGCGAAGGCGGAGGCGCGGCGCACGAGGAGCTCGGCGCCGTCCGTCAGCCGGCACATCAAGACGCAGCCATCGTCATAGCCGATCGAGGTGACCGAGCGCCTTCGGATGGCAAGCGACCGCGGTGACGCGCGCGGGGCGCACGCCGCATTCGCGCGGCGCCTTGCCCATCGGGCCGTCCTTGTCGGCGAAGGGCCAGAGGATGCAGGCCTCAGCCCCGCTCGTCGCGAGAAATTTGCCGTCATGGGACCAGGAGAGCGAGCGGCTCTTCCCCGGATAGCCCGTCATCCGCATGTGCTTCTTGTCGGCCAATTTCCAGCCGTGCAATGCGTTCTCCTGCATCGAGGTCACGAGGAAGCGCCCATCCGGCGAGAAGGTGACGTCGAGATGCGAACCCTTCCAGTCGAAGAGGTCGGGCGCGCTCGAGGCGTTCGGAAACCACAGGCTCGCGCCCCCGTTATGGGCGTAGGCGAGGCGGTATCCCTTCGGCGCGAAGGCGAGCCCGCGCACGCTCGAGGGAGCGGTCATCTCCTTGAGCTTGCCGTCCTTTTGCAGCACCTTCACGCTTCGGCCGGCCGACCAGGCGAGCGCGCCCGAAGGCGAGAGCGCCACCGCGTCGATCCATTTGCCCTTCTCGTCGGCGAGCGTCTCGACCGCGCCCGAAGCATCGATCCGAAGCAGGCGGCCGTCATCGCCGCCCGTGAACAGCGCCTTGGCGTCACGGGTCGAAAACCTGCACCGCGCCCGCATGCGCGGCGATCTCGCGCGCCTCCTCGCCAAGGCGCAGCACCACGCGTCCGTCGCCGAGCGCGAAGCCGACCGTCTCGCCGAGGAAACAGGCCCCGCTGACATGCGCGTCGAGCTCGAAGCTCGTGACATGCTCGGTGAGCGAGATCGAATCCGGGATGGTCACGGTGGCGCTCCGATCGGAAACGCCCTCACGCCGCGCAAGCGAGGAAGCCCTTGCGGATGGCTCCCTCGTCGAGATGGCGGCCGATGAACACGATCTTGCTTTCGCGCTTCTCGCCCTCCTTCCAAGGGCGCTGCAAGTCACCGTCGAGGATCATATGGACGCCCTGGAAGACGAAGCGCTTCGGCTCGCCCTTGAAGGCCAATATGCCTTTCGAGCGCAGGATATCGACGCCGCGCGTCTGCGTCAGCTCATTGATCCAAGGCATGAATTTCTCGGGGTCGACCTCGCCCTCGATGCTCGCCGAGACCGACTGCATCTCCTCGTCGTGATAATGCTTCAGCCCGCCGTGCGAATGCGCCTTTGCGGCGTCGAGCCGGCCGAGGCTCCATTTCCGTTATCGTGAGCATGGTGGGCATGGTCGTGGTGGTCATGATCATGCCCATGCGCGGTGGTGATCGTGATCATGGTCGTGGGCCTCTTCTCGTCGAGGAAGGCCGGCTCGATCTCGAGGATGCGCTCGAGGTCGAAGGCTTCGCGCCCGAGCACGGCATCGAGCGGGACCGCGCATTTTTGCGTGCGGTGCAGCTTGGCATAGGGGTTGAGGCCGCGGATGCGCGCCTCGACCTCTTCGAGCTGGTCCTTCGTCACGAGATCGGTCTTGTTGAGCAAGATCACGTCCGCGAAGGCGATCTGGTTCTTGGCTTCCGGCGCGTCCTTGAGCCGGTCGAGGAGCCAGCGCGCATCCGCGACCGTCACCACCGCGTCGAGCTTCGCGGCGGCGCCCGACATCGGCGTCGACGAAGAAGGTCTGGGCGACGGGCGCCGGATCGGCGAGCCCGGTCGTCTCGACGATGATGGCGTCGAACTTGCCCTTGCGCTTCATCAGCCCCTCGACGATGCGGATGAGGTCGCCGCGCACGGTGCAGCAGATGCAGCCGTTGTTCATCTCGAAGATTTCCTCGTCGGCGCCGACCACGAGCTCGTTGTCGATGCCGATCTCGCCGAACTCATTGACGATGACCGCGAATTTCCGCCCGTGCTCCTCGGTGAGGATGCGGTTGAGCAGGGTGGTCTTGCCGGCGCCGAGATAGCCGGTGAGGACGGTGACGGGGATCTTGTCGGACATGGAGGCTCGGCTCTGCCTCGAATTGCAAACGGGAAATAGATAATGGCTGAAGCGACGATGGGAATGGAGCGCCGGCGCTTCTCGAACGTGCGCCACGCGCCTTCCTTCATGCCGATCAACATTGACGGGGGCAAGTCCCGCGTCAAGTCGAGGCCGAAGCGCTGAAAGCGAACGCACGGTCCGAAGCGTTGACTTTCCCCTATGCCTCTTGCATAAGCCCGCCGTTCCGTCAGCGCAGCGATTTTTCTCTCGGACAGGCCGCCCGAACGGCTGAGCCGGTCCCGAGAGCCCCGATTTTCAAATTCGCGGCCGTCATCTTTGGAGTTCGTTCCGTGAAACGCACCTATCAGCCGAGCAAGCTCGTCCGCAAGCGCCGGCATGGTTTTCGGGCTCGCATGGGCACGGTCGGCGGCCGCAGGGTCATCGCGACGCGGCGCGCGCACGGCCGCAAGAAGCTCTCCGCCTGACGGGCGAGAGCGAAATTGCGTCCAGCATGGCAAGGGCAGCGAAGCCGCAAGGCGATGAGCCGCTCGGGCGCTTGACCCGTTCGGCCGAGTTCCAGGGGCTGCGGCGGCGGCAAGAACTACGAAGGGAAGTTCGGCCGCATGCGCGCCGTCGCAAGGCAGCGAAGCGCCGCGTTCTCCTTTCGCGCTGCGCGTCGGCCTCATCGTTCCCGGGAAGCTCGGCAACGCGCCGCAGCGCAACCGGATCAAGCGGCGGCTTCGTGAGGGCATGCGGCGAGCATGGGTTTCAGGGGGCTTCGAGCTTCGGAAAGCACGGTCGTGACGGTGCGTCGATGGGCGCCGACATCGGCATTTTTGCCTCGCGCGCGGTGCTCACGATGGATTTCGACACGCTGGTGACGCAGCTCTGAGGCCGGCGAACCAAGCGCTGATGCGCAAGCTCGATCGGCGCCCCATATAGGGCCGGGGCCGATGACCGATCGATTGGTTTCGAGAGTTTCGAATGGAAGATAAACGCAATCTCTTCACGGCGATCGGCCTGTCGCTGCTCGTTCTCGTCGGCTGGCAATATTTCGTCACGCCGCGCTTCGTGACGCCGAAGCCCGCCCAGATCGAGACGCAGCAGGAAGGCAATCCCGCTTCGACGCCCCAGCCTCCACAAGCCCCAAGCCCAAGCCGCGCCGCAAGCGCCGCCGCCCGGCACCACGGCCGCGACGCCGACGAGCGTCACCCAGGAGATTTCGCGCGAAGACGCGCTCAAATCATCCCCGCGCGTCGCCATTCACAATGATCATCTTTCGGGCTCGATCGCGCTCAAGGGCGCACGTTTCGACGATCTGACGTTGACGAGCTATCGCGAGACCACCGCTCCCAACAGCCCGAACATCGTGCTTTTCTCGCCCTCGCGCACGACGGGCGCCTTCTACGCGGATTTCGGCCTTCTTCCGGGCGCCTCTTCGGCGGGAGAGACGCCGAACGCCGATACGCTCTGGCAGGCGAGCGGCAATGAGCTCACACCGAAGACCCCGATCACGCTCACCTGGACGAACCCGCAAGGCGTCGAGTTCAAGCGCGAGATCGCGGTCGACGACGATTACATGTTCTCCGTCACGGACACGATCACGAACCACGCGGCGCAACCCTTGTCGGTCTATCCTTACGCGGCCGTGGTGCAGCAGGGCACGCCGCATGTCGCGGGTTATTACGTGCTCTTCGAGGGCTTGCTCGGCTATATCGGCGATACGGGCCTCCAGGAATGGACCTATGCCAAGCTCGATAAGGAGGGGGTGAAGAGCTATTCCGGCACGGGCGGCTTCGTCGGCATCACCACCGACAAATATTGGGCCGCCGCCGTCATTCCCGATCAGACGAAAGCTTATGATGCGCGCTTCATCGCGACCACGACGGGCGCCAAGGCTTATCAGGCGGATTTGCGCGAGGGCGAGCTCGGCGTCGCTCCCGGAGCGAGCGTATCGACATCGCGCAAGCTCTTTGCCGGCGCCAAGGTGGTGCAGCTCGTCGATAATTACGAGCGCGAGCTCGGCATCAAGAACTTCGACCTGATCATCGATTGGGGCTGGTTCTATTTCATCACCAAGCCCTTGTTCAAAGTGATCGATTATTTCTACAGGCTGCTCGGCAATTTCGGCCTCGCCATCCTGCTCGTCACCGTGCTGCTCAAGGGGCTGTTCTTTCCGCTTGCCAACAAATCCTACGCCTCGATGGCGAAGATGAAGGGCGTGCAGCCGCAGCTCAAGGAGCTGCAAGAGCGCTACAAGGACGACAAGGCGAAGCTGCAGCAGGAGATGATGGCGCTCTACAAGCGCGAGCGGATCAACCCGGTCGCGGGCTGTTGGCCCATGCTGATCCAGATCCCGGTGTTCTTCGCGCTCTACAAGGTGATCTTCACCACGATCGAGATGCGCCAGGCGCCGTTCTACGGCTGGATCCACGATCTTTCGGCGCCCGACCCGACCTCGGTGTTCAACCTGTTCGGGCTCATCCCGTTCACGCCGCCGCATCTTTTGATGCTCGGCGCCTGGCCGCTGATCATGGGGGTGACCATGTTCGTGCAGATGAAGATGAACCCGGAACCGCCGGACCCGGCCCAGAAGATGATGTTCACCTGGATGCCGCTGATCTTCACCTTCATGCTTTCGTCGTTCCCGGCCGGGCTCGTGATTTATTGGAGCTGGAACAACACCCTCTCGGTGCTGCAGCAAGGCTTCATCATGAAGAAGCACGGCGTGAAGATCGAGCTCTGGGACAATCTGCGCAAGCTTATCCCGGGCAAGAGCTCGCCCTCGACCGCGTGATCGCGTGGCCGAGGCTTCGGGCAAGGCGGCAAAGGACGATCGGATCGAGGCCGCTGCGCTCGAGGCCGGAAGGCTGCTCTTCGCGCGCGAATGCACGTTCCGTTACGCGGCCGGCACGATCGAGCGCCTGCCGCCGCCCGATCTGCCGGAGTTCGCTTTCGCCGGGCGTTCCAACGCCGGCAAATCGAGCCTGATCAATGGGCTCACGGGCCGCCACGCGCTCGCCCGCACCTCGCGCACGCCGGGCCGCACGCAGGAGCTGATCTTCTTCGAGCTCGGCGGCGAAGCTGATGCTCGTCGACATGCCGGGCTACGGCTATGCGGCGGCGCCCGTCGAGACCGTGAAGGCCTGGTCCGAATTCGCGAAGGATTATCTGCGCGGACGGCGCAATCTTTACCGCGTCTATGTTCTCGTCGATGCGCGCCATGGGCTGAAGGCCGCCGATCTTGCCATGCTCGACCTCTTCGACCAGGCGGCGGTCTCCTATCAGCTCGTGCTCACCAAGGGGGACGAGGTGAAGGAAAAGGACGTGCCGGCACGCATCGCCGGCGGTCGAGGCGCGCCTGGCGCGCCGCCCGGCGGCTTATCCCGGATGTGATCCTCACCTCCTCGCGAACCGGGGCGGGGCTGCCGGAGCTTCGCGCCGCCATCGCGGCCTGCTCGCCGAGCGCCGGTGAGGGGCATATGGCGCGGTTGGACGGCTTAGGCGCAAGTGCAAATGAGACCGCTCAAACGGCAGCTGCTCTTGGGCGGGAGGCGGACAATTGTCCGGTAACGTCCGGCAATGTCCCGATAGTGATGATGGGCGCGAAATCCTCCGGAAAATCAGCTCCTGGTCATGATGCGTGGCGTCGCCAACATCCAACTTATCGGGCTGGCGGAGCTTGGCATTGCCGACTGTCTATAGGACGCCCCGCAGCCATACTGTCGGCCCAAAGAGCCGTCAGCCTGCTCGCCCAGCCGGCCTGAAAAATGCTGAAAAGGAACCGATCATGAGAATGGCTTTGTCTCTTATCGCCCTGATGGCCGTATCACTCCCCTTGTCCAGCGCACATGCCGAGGTGATCCGCCAACCGGGGCCGCCCCAGTCACCTATTCTGGCCTCCGTGACCATTCCGGCTGGGACCACGCTCGTCCTCCTGAGCGGCCAAGTCCCTCCGCCGCTCGATGCCTCTAAGCCGGCGGACGATCCGGTGGCCTATGGCGATACCAAAACGCAAGCCACTGGAGTATTCCGCAAAATCGATGCTCTGCTTGCCCAACAGGGGCTCGGCCTCAAGGATGTGGTCAAACTAACCGTATTTCTCGTTGGCGACCCGAACCTCGGCGGAAAGCTCGATTTCAAGGGGTTCTCGGAGGCTTACGGCCAGTTCTTCGGAACCGCAGAGCAGCCAAACAAGGTCGCGCGATCCGTCGTGCAGGTATCGGCGCTCGCAAATCGCGCCTTTCTCGTTGAGATAGAAGCGATAGCGGCGAAATAGCTCAGCAACGCTGTAATGAATGCTCCGTCGCCTACCGTGTTCGCAACATGCTCCGCCCAGAATGATGCGCAGCATGAATGGCCTCGGTATGAACGGCGCCTATGGAAGCCAACTACGCGGCGGAGCTAGAAAAGCCAGAGCGTAAGACAAGGAGAGACGGTTCATTCGATCACTTCATCGACGCTCGCTAGCAGCATCGGCGGGATGGTGAGGCCAAGCGCATTCGCGGTCTTGACGTTGATGGTGAGCTCGAACTTGGTTGGTTGCTGGACCGGAAGGTCGCCAGGGTACGCTCCCCGGAGAATACGATCAACGTAAGCAGCAGCCTGCGAGTACTGGGCTCGGCTAGGGATTCCATAGGAGACCAGTCCGCCATCTGTGACGAAAAGTGGATAGCTGTAGATAGTAGGCAGCCGAAGTTCCGCGACTACCGCTATAAGCCGCTTTCGGTTAGCAGTGGTAAATATATCTGGGACCACTACCAAGGCTACATACTCGGCAGACGCGAACGTCTTGAGTGCAACGTCCATTTCCGATACGTCGTGGACGGGAATTCTGCTGAGTGCTATCGACATCGACGATGCAATAGGCTCCATCTCGCGAATAAACAGCTGCACGTTGGGTGCCGTTGTGGGATTGAAGAGCAAGCCTATGCGCCTGACCGAAGGTACGATTTCTCGAAGGATCTGAAGCCATTTCCCGGCCATTGAAGGTTCAAAAGCTGTGAACCCAGTAACCTTCCCTCCCGGGTGAGCGAGGTCACCGACAATTCCGCTGCCAACGGGATCGGAAACAAACATGAACACTATCGGGATCGAGCTCCCCTCGTTCTTCAAAGCCAAAACAAGTGGGGTGCCCGAGGCAACAATTAGATCGGGGTGCAGACCGACCATCTCGCTGGCGGTGGCTCGTATCTTTCCGATTTCAGAGCCGGTCCAACGAATAATGAGCTCGATGTTCTCGCCCTCGCTCCAACCGAGGCGCTTCAATGTTGCCCGGAACGTATCCAGCAGAGACGCAGTGTATTCAGTCTCCGAACCGAAGACCATATAGCCGATGCGCCGCACTCGATCGGGCGGTTGAGCACGAAGATCGTGTGGCAGCACCGCCGCCACGATTAACCCCGAGAGAACGTGTCGTCGCTTCATCACCTCGTCTCTAAATTTTTGGGCCGGTGATTTCGAGTGCATCGCATCGCGTATGGCCCTCTTCTCTACTTCTTCAAGTTGATCACGAATTCGTTTCACAGTTCTGCGGGTACTCCCGGCAGCGGCGTAAAACGTACACCCCCACGAAGGTCCCGTCGCCCTTGGCTCCTTCAAACCTTCCCGAACCGCCGATCACAGGGGCTGGTGCCTCGGGAAAAACGGTCGTTGTGCCCTCGGGTTTTGCCGCCCCGTCTGCTTTAACCCAAAGACCTCCTCATCTTGAGTGTGACGACATGGTCGATTTCAAGGAGAGAGGCCATGGTCGCCACCGATACATGGGTTCCTGCCTGCATGACTTCTGCTTGCCCACAGAAAATTTGATGCTATATTATTTCTGAGGAAAGAAGTCCGAAATGGTTCACGTGCGACAGATCACGAGCCAGCCGGGCAATCTCAGCAAATCGGCGGTGGTGGGCAAGAGCTTGATGCGCGCCGCGGCCTATCTGCAAATTTCCAATCGCGCGCTCGCCCGGATCATCGGGCTCTCCGAACTCCTCGATCACGCGCGTTGCGCAAGAGACCTTCGCGCTGGAGCCGAGAAGCAAGCCTTTCGAGCTCGCCCTTCTGTTCGTGCGTCTATTCCGCTCGCTCGATGCCATCACCGGCGGTGATCCGGTAACGGCGCGCGCCTGGATCCGCGCCGACAACACGGCGCTCAACGGCAAACCTCTCGATCTCATGACGCACATCCCGGGACTGATCGATGTCATTGCCTATCTGGACGCCCGCCGCGCTGTGGTCTGAGCGGCGGTCGCACGGAGAGCGCTTGCTGGAGGCTGGTCGAGGCCCAGCACCAAATCTCAACCTTGAAGCTCACCGACACGCTCGCCGAGCAGCAAGTCCTCGAGGAACTCCTCGAGGAGACGAAACCTGCGTTGCCACCGGAAGCGCGCGGGCTCCATTACCTGATGGCAGCGCCGTTTCGCTACGGCGCCCTCTATCCGCGCGGCTCGCGCTTTCGGCGCGCCGGCAGGACGCTCGGGGTCTTCTATGGCGCGGAAGGGCCGCGGACCGCGGCTGCCGAGATGGCCTTCCACAGGCTGCTGTTCTACGCCGAGTCGCCCGGACACCCTGGCCAGAAAACGCCGGCGAGTTCACCGCCTTCAACGCCCCGGTGAGCACGGTGGCGGCACTCGATCTGATGAGCTCTCCTCTCGACGCCGATCGGGCCATTTGGACGCAGCTCATCGATTACGAGCCCTGTCAGGCTCTTGCCGATCGCGCGCGCGAGGCGGGGATCGTTCTGATCCGCTACGAATCCGTGCGGGACCCCGAGCATCACGCCAACCTGGCGCTCCTGTCGCCTGTCACGTTCGTGAGTGCCGCGCCACGGACATTCGAGACCTGGCGGATTAAAGTGGGAGCCTTCGGGGCCCAGGTTCTTCGGGAGTTTCCGCAGGAACGATTTGAGTTGACGCGTGAGGCGTTCGAATCGGATCCGCGCATCAAAAACATGGCTTGGGCGCGCTCCTACCAAGCATAGCGCGTTGCCGAGGATGGAGCGTTTCCTAGCCAGCTCAGCTTTTGCGGCGCGATCCTGCTTGCCCAGCGCCGTTGAGGGAAGGCCCATCTTGCCATCCCCTCATCTTGTCTGTAGTCGCAATGTGACTACATATCAAATTCGAGGAGAGGGGCCATGGTCGCCACCGATACATATGTTCGCGCCCGCATCGACACCAACACTAAGAGGCGTGCCGCCGACGCCTTGGAAGCCATGGGGCTGTCCATTTCGGACGCCATCCGCCTGCTGATGCTGCGCGTGGCCGATGAGCGCCGGTTACCATTCGACGTGAAAGTGCCCAACGCCACCACGCGCAAGGCCATCGCCGAACTTGAAGCCGGCAAGGGAAAGCGGCTCCCCAGCGTCGATGAGCTGATGGCGGACCTGCGTGCGGACGATTGAACGATCCTCGGCTTCAAACGCGATTTCAAGCGCGAGGCGTCTCCAACCTTCGAACGCAACGACACACCCTTGCGGCAGTCACGCTCGATCGGCCAAGCTGACGCGGCCTTTCCCGGAGGCGGCAAAGGCAAGGCGCGCCATCGACGGATCGCGGCGCAAGCTCTCATCCGAAACAATGGGAAGACGCATGGCTTTCCGTGCCTTGCCCGACGCGCCCGAATGGGAAGCGTTGCGCTTGAGCCTTCTCGTCGCGACGCTCGCCGTCGCGATCGCGTTGCCTTTGGCGGTCGCAAGCGCCTGGATCGTGTCGCGCTCGCGCGCGCCGGGTCGCGGCGTCGTGAATGCGCTGCATCCACCTTCCCCTCGTGTTGCCGCCGATCGTGATCGGCTATCTCCTTCTCGTTCTCCTTGGCGTGCGCAGGCCCGATCGGGCATGCTCCTTTTCGACCCTGTTCGGCCTGCGCATCGCCTTCACCACCAAGGCGGTGGTGATCGCGACCGCGGTGATGATCCTGCCCGATCATGGCGCGCGTCGACGCGGCTCGCGCTCGACGCGATCGACCGTGGCCTCGAAGCCGCCGCGCGCACGCTCGGCGCGTCGCGCGCCGATGTCTTCGCGAGCGTCACCTTGCCGCTCATGGCGCCCGGCGTGCTCGCCGCCGCGGCGATCGGCTTCACGGCCGCGCTCGGCGAGTTCGGCGCCGTGATCGTCTTCGCGGCCAATATCGAAGGCGAGACGCGCACCTTGCCGCTCGCCATCTACACGGCGCTGCAAGTGCCCGGCGGAGAGAGCGCGGCGGCGCGCATCGCGCGATCTCGATCGTGCTCGCGCTTCTCGGCCTCGCGCTCGAGCGAATGGCTCAACGCGCGCTTGCGCTTGAGGCTCGGCCTCGCGTGAGGGACGCCGTTGCAACGCGGCAAGCTCTTCGCGGCCCGGAGCTGACGGTGTCGAGGCTTCGCATCGATGTCCGCGTTATACGCGGCGACTTCAACCTCGACACGCGCTTCGAGCTGCCCGCCGCCGGCGTGATCGCGGTCCTCGGCCCCTCGGGTTCCGGCAAGACGACGCTGATGAGCGCGATCGCCGGCATCCTCGAAGCCTCGCGACGGCGTGATCGCCATCGACGAGGAGGTCTTCTTCGATTCAACCCGAAAGCTCGACTTGCCGATCGAGGAGCGCGGCTGCGGTTTCGTGTTCCAGGACGCCCGGCTTTTCCCGCATTTGAGCGTCGAGCAAAATCTAAGCCTATGGCCTTGCGCGCCGCCGGGGACGGCCGATCACGCAGGAAACCTCGCATGTGGTCGATATGCTCGGCATCGGCCATCTCGCGGCAAGCGGCGCCCGGCGACGCTCTCGGGTGGCGAGCGCCAGCGCGTCGCCATCGGCCGGGCGCTTCTGTCACAACCGCGTCTCCTGCTTCTCGACGAGCCGATCTCGGCGGTGGATCAGGATCGCAAGGGCGAAATCCTGCCCTATCTCGAAAGGCTGCGCGACGAAGCGAATTTGCCGATCCTTTACGTCAGCCACGCGCTCGATGAGGTGCTTCGCCTCGCCGATCAGGTGGTGCTGATCGCGGGCGGGAGCTGCGAGGCGGCGGGCCGACGGCGGCGGTGCTCTCGGACCATCCGATCGCCGGAGAGCGGCGCATCACCGTCTTCGACGGGCAGCGTCCTCGCGCATGATGCGCGCGATCGGGCTCACGCGCGTCGACGACCGCGGTCGGCACGTTTCGGATCCCGATGACGGACACGCCGATCGGCAAGACGTTGCGCCTCGTCATCGATGCGCGCGACGTGGCGCTCGCCACGGCGGAGCTCACGGGCCTTGTCGATCCGCAACCGCTTCCGCGCCCGCATCACACGCATCGAGCCGATCGACCGTTCGCAGGTGCTCGTCGCGCTCTCGACGCCGCGGGAGGTGGCGTGAGCGCCGTGCTCACGCGCGACGCCGTCGCCGATCTTCGCCTCGCGCCGGGCGCGGAAGTCTGGTGCCTGGTGAAGTCGGTCGCGGTCGACCGCGTGCCGGGATAGCCCAACGCCGCTTATGCCAGGAACGCCCTTCGAGCGTATAAAAGACTGCTCGACAACTCTCCAATTTGTGGCGCATGGGCTTCGTTACCCGTGCGATGGGACAAGCTCACTGGGATGAACGTGGAGGAGGACCAAATGGCGAAGGGTCAAAAGAGAAGCACCCGCGAGAAGAAGAAGCCGAAGGCCGATAAGAAGGCCGCTCCCGTCGCGACCTCGCGCTTCGGCTCTGCGGGAAGCCTGGAGAGGAGCGGACAAGGCCCGGCCAAGAAGGGCGGCCGATAACAGGCCTGGATGGTGCGCCGGCCCTGATCGCTCGGACGGGGTGGCGTGGGATCATAACAAAGGCACGCGGCGGCTGCTGGAGGCGCTGGCCGTCGCGGCGGAAGGCTTACGCGGCCTTGAGCGGACGGGCGCGTTCGATCCGCTCCCGGTCCTTGGGGCTGTGCATCGCCTCCCACAGGTCGCTGCGCCGTTGCACGTTCAGCCAGAAGTCTGGGCTGTTGCCGATGCCTCTGCCACTTCCTTGAACAGATCAGCCGGCTGGGCGGCCGCCTCGAAGCGGTCAGGCGCGTCCTGATCTCTGCGAGAATTGATCGACGCCCTTGACGGTCGCCGTCATCTTCGGGTGAATGAATCTATGAACGCCCGCTCCCGCACCCTCACGCTGCGACGCCGACGCTCCACGTCGGTGCGGAGCGGTGCGCTGAACCCGAGAGACCGACGACGACCGGAAGAGTAGCTCTTCCCACCCCTCTCGAATCCTCGGCAGCCCTGCCCACCATCCGGTCGGCGGGGTTTTTTGTATCCGCTCACAGGAAACGCACCATGTCTCTCACGCCCTCGATCGAACTTCGGCCCGCCACCGCGCAAGACGCGGATGATCCGCGATCTCGTGCGCGCGGCTTACGCGAAATGGGTTCCGGTGATCGGGCGTGAACCGCTCCCCATGTCGGCCGATTACGAGCGCGCCGTGCGGGAGCATCAGATCGACATTCTCTCGATCGACGGCAGCGTGGTGGGGCTGATCGAGACGATGCTCCATCCCGATCATCTCTGGATCGAAAATCTCGCCGTCCGGCCGGCGAGCCAAGGAAAGGGCCTGGGGCGCCTGCTCCTCGCGCATGTCGAGCGCAAGGCCGTCGAGGCGGGATGCGCCGAGGCGCGCCTGCTGACGAACGCCGCCTTCGAGGCCAATGTCGCGCTCTACACAAGCGCCGGCTACGCAGATTCACAAGCGCGAGCCGTTCATGGGGGGAACGACCGTGCACATGAGCAAGAAGCTCACCCGCTAGAATTCCAACTCCAGTATTTGGCCCCTCTTCGACGTCATGCCCGGCCTTGTGCCGGGCATCCACGTCTTACGATGGATGGGCAGAAGACGACAGGCTCGTGCCGACCGATCGAGGGACAGCCGTTACGCCACCGATTTGATCACGGCCCGCAGCTTGTCGGCGACCTCGCCGATCTGCGCCTCGGAGATGGTGAGCGGCGGCGTCAGCGCCAGCGTCTCCCCGGTGATGCGCAAGAGGATGTCATGCTCGTGGAAGGCATGCTCCATGGCTTCGTAAGCGCGCTTGCCGACCGCATCCGGCTTCGAGGCGAGGTCGACCGCGGCGACGAGGCCGAGCGTGCGGATGTCGAGCACATTGGGTTCGCCCTTCAAGCCGTGGATCGCCTCGGCCCAGATGGGCTCGAGCTTCTTGGCTCGCTCGAACAGCCCTTCCTCGCGATAGACGTCGAGCGTCGCGATGCCGGCGGCGACCGCGAGCGGATGGGCCGAATAGGTGTAGCCATGCGCGAATTCGACGACGTGCTCGGGGCCCTTCATGAAGGCATCGTGGATATGCTTGCGGGTGATCACGCCGCCCATCGGCACGGTGCCCGAGGTCACGCCCTTGGCGAAGGTGATCATGTCCGGGATGACGCCGTAGCGCTCGGCCGCGAAGGCGGTGCCGAGGCGGCCGAAGCCGGTGATCACCTCGTCGAAGATGAGGAGGATGCCGTGCTTGTCGCAAATGGCGCGCAGCCGCTTGAGGTAGCCCTTGGGCGGAGGCAGCACGCCGGTCGAGCCCGCCATCGGCTCGACGATCACGGCCGCGATGGTCGAGGCATCGTGCAGGGCGACGATCCGTTCGAGCTCGTCGGCGAGATGGGCACCCCATTCGGGCTCGCCCTTGGTGAACGCCTGATGCTCGCGGTTATAGGTCGCCGGCAGGTGATCGACGCCGGCAAGCAGCGTCCCGAACATCTTGCGATTGCCGACGATGCCGCCGACCGAGATGCCGCCGAAGCCGACGCCATGATAGCCGCGCTCGCGGCCGATGAGCCGCGTGCGGCTGCCCTGGCCCGAGACGTTCCAATAGGCGAGCGCCATCTTCAGCGCCGTGTCCACGGCCTCGGAGCCCGAATTGGTGAAGAAGACGTGGTCGAGATCGCCCGGCGCGAGCTCGGCGATGCGCGATGCGAGACGAAAGGACTTGGGATGGGCGAATTGGAACGGGGGCGCGTAATCGAGCTCCTCGGCCTGTTCCTTGATGGCCGCGACGATCGGGTCGCGATTATGCCCCGCATTGGTGCACCACATGCCCGCCGTCGCGTCCAAAATGGCACGGCCTTCGGGCGTGTAGTAATGCATGTCCTTGGCGCGCGACACCATGCGCGGGCGCTTCTTGAAGGCGCGATTCGGTGTGAACGGCATCCAGAAGGCCTCGAGATCGTTCGGGGCGCTGGTCGTGGTTCTGGCAAGATTGGACTGAAGCGACATCGCCGTTTCTCCGTCTGTCCTGATGCCGCCGGAGGCGGCCGAAATTTCCGGTCGAGGCTGGAGGCATTTTTGCCCGATAGGCGAGCGGGCAAAAGCTCCAGCTCCTCGTCGTGACGCATGTCCCGACGCGCCATTCGAAGCCAAGCGGTGGCAGCCTCGCCTCGAGAAAAATGCATTAGCAGCTTGACGCTTGCGCTGGAACCCCGCAATCAGGGCTGGAGCCCTCGATCATGCTCGTCTGGACCGGCCGACCCATCTTGAAGGATGGCGGGGCGCGCCCAACATTGTGGGTTGATGTTTGCGTGACTGCAAGATTGCTGGATTGTCGCACGGCTCGAGCCGTCAATTGTCGATTTGGGATTGCACATAAATTGCATGTCCGGCTCCATCGCCCGCGCGTTGACTTGAGGCGGCGGGCTCCTTAACGCTTTGTGCGGGCGCGGGCTCTAGGCTCGCTGTCCGGTGAAGAAAAAGAAGGTGGCATCCATGACGTTGCGGGTGTCGGGTAAGAACATGGATATCGGGGAGGCGCTCAGAGGGCAGATCGCGATGCGGGTGGAGCAAGCCGTGAAGCGCTATTTCGATGGTGGATTCGGCGGCTATGCGGTCGTCGAACGGGAGGGCACGGCGTTTCGCACCCATTGCTCCCTCCATCTCGACACCGGCGTCGATCTCCAGGCATCGGCCATTTCACATGATCCTTATGCGAGCGCGGACATCTCTTCCGAGCGCATCGAGAAGCGGCTGCGACGCTACAAACGGCGCTTGAAGGAGCGCCGCCCCGCATCGGCTGCCTCTGCCGCTCGACGAAGACGCCTTGGCCGCTCGCGGCCGAGACCGACGAAGAGGCTCCCGATGGATTCCAGCCGATGGTCGTCGCCGAGGAGAGGGCGCTGCCGCGACGCTTGTCCGTGAGCGATGCGGCAGCCGAGCTCGGTGCGGGCGGCGCGTCCGTCCTCGTTTTCCGCCACGCCACGAGCGGGCGCCTCAATGTCGTCTACCGCCGTCGCGATGGCCATATCGGCTGGGTGGATCCCGCCGGCGCCCCGGACGGGGCCGCGTGAGGGACGCGCCAGGGCCGATCGGTTTCTGGCGTCGCCACCTCCCTCAGGAGCTTTGAAAACAACATGCCTCTCGATGATCTCCTCGTTCCAGGCTCGGTCTTGCCGGCGCTCAAGGTGAACGGCAAGAAGCAGGCCGTGCAGGAGCTCTCCGCGCGCGCCGCCAGCGTCATCGGCCTGCCGGAGCGCGACGTGTTCGACGCGGTGCTCCAGCGCGAGCGTCTGGGCTCGACCGGAATTGGCTCGGGGATCGCCATCCCTCATTGCAAGCTCGCCAAGGTGGCGAAGCTCCATGGTGTGTTCGCGCGGCTCGAGAAGCCGATCGACTTCGACGCGCTCGACGGCGAACCGGTCGATCTCATCTTCCTTCTCGTCGCGCCGGAAGCGGCGGGCGCGGACCATCTCAAGGCGCTCGCCCGCATGGCCCGCCTGTTGCGCGATCCGGCCATCACGGCGAAATTGCGCGCCACGCGCGACGCCGACGGCATTTTCGCGCTTCTCACCCAGCAGCCCGCGGCCGCCTGACGAATGAACGGGGGCCGGTTCCGTCCGACCGCGGCATGCCTCGAGTCGAGCACGCGAGACCAGCGAAGGGCGACGCCCCCAACGTAAAACGGAACCCTTTCCGATGACCTTCCAGTTCCAGGATCTCTTCCCGCTCGTCGGCGACACCACGCCCTACCGCAAGCTCACGGGAGAGGGCGTGCGCGCCGAGAAGTTCAACGGGCAGGAGATCGTGGCCGTCGAGCGCGAGGCCATCAGGGCGCTTTCCGAACAGGCTTTCATCGACATCAACCATCTGTTGCGACCGGGGCATCTCGCCCAGCTCGCCCGCATTCTCGACGACCCCGAGGCGACCTCGAACGATAAATTCGTCGCCTATGATCTTCTCAAGAACGCCAATATCGCGGCGGGCGGCGTGCTTCCCATGTGCCAGGACACCGGCACCGCGATCGTGATGGGCAAGAAGGGCCGTCTCGTCTTCACCGAAGGCGAGGACGAGGGCGCGGTCGCGGAGGGCGTGCGCGACGCCTATCTCAAGCGGAATCTGCGCTATTCGCAGCTCGCGCCTCTTTCCATGTTCGAGGAGAAGAACACGCGCTCGAACCTGCCGGCGCAGATCGAGATCTACGCCGAGGGCGAGGACGCCTACAAATTCCTGTTCGTCGCCAAGGGAGGCGGCAGCGCCAACAAGAGCTTCCTGTTCCAGGCGACGCCCTCGATCCTGACGCATGACCGGCTCCTCGCCTTCCTCAAGGAGAAGATCCTCACGCTCGGCACCGCGGCCTGCCCGCCCTATCATCTCGCCATCGTCATCGGCGGGCTGTCGGCCGAGCAGACGATGAAGACGGTGAAGCTCGCCTCGACCCGCTACCTCGACGCGCTTCCGGTGCAGGGCTCCGAGGAGGCCCATGCCTTCCGCGATCTCTCGCTCGAAAGCGAGATCCACAAGCTCACCCAGTCGCTCGGCGTCGGCGCGCAATTCGGCGGCAAGTATTTCTGCCACGACGTGCGCGTCATCCGCCTGCCGCGCCATGGCGCGAGCCTGCCGATCGGGCTCGGCGTCTCCTGCTCGGCCGACCGCCAGGCGCTCGGCAAGATCACCAGGGAAGGCGTGTTCCTCGAGGAGCTCGAGCACAATCCGGCGCGCTTCATGCCCGAGGTCGACGAGACGAAGCTCGGCGGGGACGTCGTGCACATCGACCTTCGACGGCCGATGCGCGAGATTCTCGCCGAATTGACGAAGCATCCGGTGAAGACGCGGCTGGCGCTCACCGGCCCGATGATCGTCGCGCGCGATCTCGCCCATGCCAAGCTGCGCGAGCGGCTCGACCGGGGCGAGGGCTTGCCGGGCTATATCAAGGATCACCCGGTGTATTACGCGGGACCCGCCAAGACGCCGAGCGGCTATGCCTCGGGCTCCTTCGGGCCGACGACCGCCGGGACGCATGGACGCCTTCGTCGATCAGTTCCAGGCGGCGGGCGGCTCGATGGTGATGCTCGCCAAGGGCAACCGCTCACCCGTGGTGCGCGAAGCCTGCAAGACGCATGGCGGTTTCTACCTCGGCTCGATCGGCGGCGCGGCGGCGCGCCTCGCGCAAGATTGCATCCGGAAGGTCGAGACCCTCGAATATCCCGAGCTCGGCATGGAAGCCGTGTGGCGCATCGAGGTCGAGAATTTCCCCGCCTTCATCGTCATCGACGACAAGGGGAACGACTTCTTCAAGGAATTGAACCTGGGGTAGGGCGCCAGCGCTCGTGTTTGCTCCCTTCCTCAACTCGCTCGCCCGTTCGTTAGCCGCCTTCTCTCCCGCGCAAGCGGGGAAGGGAAGCGCGCCTATTTTCGTGCCAGCGCCAGTCAGGAGCGCAGCGCTTCGAGGCGTGCCTTTCGTCCGCCCCGGCGCGAGCGCTCACGACGATCCGGCAAGGCCGCCATGATGGCGCGGCGCTCCGCGTCATCCATCGCGCTCCAGCGCGCGATCTCGTCTTGCGTGCGGGCGCAACCCACGCACATCCCGTCATCGGGCGAGATGAGGCAGATGCCGAGGCAGGGCGTCTCGATCAGGTCCATGGGGCGATCGTCTGGTGCGGGGGCAAATCGCGGCTGAGCGATAGCGTAGCCGTGACGCCAGGGTCAAGCTCCGGCTGAGCTCGGTCGCGGACAGGAAAAATCGCGGTCGCCTACCCCATCGCCAGGACGAGAAGGAAGGCGAGCTCGGCGAGGATCTGCGCCGCGCCCGCGACATCCCCGGTCTGGCCGCCGATCTTCTGTTCGGCGAGCGCGCAAGCGCCACGCGCCACAAGGAGCGCGGCGACGCAAGCGCCTAAGGCGCGCAGAAGCCCGAAGCCTTGAAGCACCGCAAGCACGATCGCGATGCCGCTACCGATGAGCACCGCATTGGTGAAGGCGGGAACCGGCAAGCGCCCCGCGGCGGCGCCGGCGCCGTCCCGACGCGCCGGCAGGAGAAGGGCAAGCGGCATCAGCCCCGCGCCGCGCGACAGCGCGGCCGCCGCAATCAGCGCCGCCGCCGCGGCGCGCGGGCCGGCGAGCGCGAGATCGGCGACGAGCCCGACCCGCAGCAGCATGACGGCGACGAGCGCGAGCACGCCGAAGCTGCCGAGCCGCGCGTCACGCATGATCTCGAGGCGGCGCTCGATCGAGGCCTGCGCGAAGAACCCGTCGGCCGCATCGGCGAGCCCGTCCTCGTGCATCGCGCCGGTGACCAGAATGCCGCAGGTCACCGCCAGGATCGCCGCGACCGTGGGACCAAGGCCGAGGCCATGCGCCACGAGAAGCGTCAGCGCCATGACGAGGCCGATGAGCGCGCCCGCGACCGGGACGGCCGGCGCCATCCCGGGAAAGTCGAAATCGCTCCCCGAACGGGCCTCCTCGGAAAGGCGCGGAACGGGAAGCCGCGAATAGAAGCGCAGCGCCTGCGCCAGCGCGACGACGAAACGGGGGCGAGGCGCGGAAAGGCTCATCGCGCCGCATTGCCAAACGGGCGCGAGACCGCCAAGAAGCCACGAAGAAGCCCGCCAAGAAGCCCACGAAGCACCACAGCGGCCGCAACCACAAAAGCACGATCATGAACAAGAAACCGACGACCTTGCCTTTCGACGATATTCGCGCGCTCGTCGCCGCCATGCCCGGTCCCGACGAGGCCGCGATCGCGGCAGTGCGGGCGCGCGACGCCGTGTTGACGAAACCGCCCGGCAGCCTCGGGCGACTCGAGACCATCGCAGAATGGCTTGCCGCCTGGCAAGGGCGCTCGCCGCCGAAGGTGGAGCGCCCGCTGGTTGCGGTGTTCGCGGGCAATCATGGCGTCGTGGACAAGGGCGTCTCGGCCTTCCCGGCGAGCGTGACGCAGCAGATGGTGGCGAATTTCGCAGCCGGCGGCGCCGCCATCAACCAGATCTGCGCGAGCTTCGACCTCGGCCTCAAGGTGTTCGACCTCGCGCTCGACCTGCCCACGGGCGACATCACCGAAGGCCCGGCGCTCGAGGAGGCGGCTTGCGCCGCCACCATGGCGTTCGGCATGGAGGCGATCGCCGGCGGCGTCGACCTTCTGGCGCTCGGCGAGATGGGCATCGGCAACACCACGATCGCGGCCGCGATCTACACGGCGCTTTATGGCGGGCCGGCTTCGCGCTGGATGGGGCGCGGCACCGGGCTCGACGACGCCGGGCTCGCGCGCAAGGCGGCTGCGATCGAGGCAGCCATGGCGCGCCATCAGGGCCATCTCGCCGATCCGCTCGAAGTGCTGCGCCGGGTCGGCGGACGCGAGATCGCCGCGATCGCCGGCGCGATCCTCGCGGCGCGCACCCAGCGCATCCCCGTCATCCTCGACGGCTATGTCGTGACGGCGGCGGCAGCCGTGCTGCACGCGCTCGACCCGCATGCGCTCGATCATTGCGTCGCCGGCCATCGCTCGGCCGAGGGCGCGCATGCCGAGGTGCTCGAGCGGCTCGGGCTCGAGCCGCTGCTCGATCTCGACATGCGGCTCGGGGAAGGCTCGGGCGCGGCACTCGCCGCCGGTCATCGTGAAGGCCGCGGCCCGCTGCCATTCCGGCATGGCGACCTTCACCCAGGCCGGCGTCGACGAGAAGAGTGCGTAGCTTCTCTTGACATCGCCTCGCACGGGCGCCCTTCTTCGAAGGTTGCGACAGAGTTCATCGCCGGCCGAGGAGACGTCATATGCACCGATCAGGCGCGCGGCCGGGTTCGCCGCGTCTTCGTCCTCGTCGGCCTCGCGGCAGCCCCCGCGCTTGCGCAGGAGCCGGTGACGATCGGGCTCATCGTGCCGCTCTCCCCGCCCGGCGACCCGACCGCCGGCCAGCTCATCCGCAGAGGCGCGGAGCTCGCCGTCGATTACTATAACGGCAAGGGCGGGGTGCTCGGCGGCCGCAAGCTGCAGCTATCGGTGCAGGACAGCCAGGGCCGGCCCGAGGGCGGCGTCGCCGCCTATCGCCGCGTCGTCGGCGAGGACAAGGCGGTCGCCGTCACCGGCTTCTTCCACTCTTCGGTGAACATCGCCGCGAACGAGGTGGCGAAGACGATGGGCGTGCCGACCCTCGGCACGCAGACTTCCGCGGCCGACATCACGGCCAAGCATTACGAGATCGCCTTCCGCACCCATCTCATCGACCCGCTGCGCGTCGCGGCCTGGCTCGAATTCATGCAGAAGAAGGGCTTCAAGCGCGTCTCCATGCTGGCCGAGACCTCCGATTACGGCGTCGGCCTCGTCACCGAGACGGACCGGCAGATCAAGGAGAAGAAGCTCGCGATCGAGCTGCAAAGCATCACCTTCGACCGAACCTCGACCGACCTCACCCCGCAGCTCTTGCAGGTGAAGGCGTTCAAGCCCGATCTTCTCGTCAATGTCGGCGTGGGCGCACCGATGGATCTGATGATCGAGCAGGCGGCGACGCTCGCCATCACGCCGGCGATCCCCATGCTCGTCTCCTACGACGCGCCGATCCGGCCGCAATTCTGGCAGCTTCATCCGAATACGGGCGATAAGCTCTACTTCATCGCCTATTACTCGCCAAAGCAGAAGCTCTCCGAGATCGGCGCCTGGTTCACCAAGGCCTATGAGGAGAAATACAAGGAATCGCCGGTCTATTCGTCGTTGAACGGCTTCGGCGACGTGGCGATCATCGCCCAGGCCGTCGAGGAGGCGAAGAGCACCGACCCCAAGGCCATCATCGCGGCGCTCGAGACCGGCAAATTCGCCTTCTGGTCCTCGGGCGACGTCACCTTCCCGAAGGCCGACGGCGTGTTCTGGCACAATTTTTCCCCGCCCGTCCTCATCCTCCAGTTCCAGAAGCCCGGCCAGGATTGGAAGGAGGCGGAGGTGGCCTTCGAGAGCGGTGAATTACGGTGACAGTGCACTTAATTCTGGCAACACCCGGAAGTAAAGGGAAGTTCCTGGAATTAAGTGCACTGTCACCGTAATTCCGTGAAGCGCGATGTTCACCCCTGAGCTTTTCGCCCAGGCGCTGATCGCGGGCGTGGTGATCGGCGTGATCTACGCGCTGATGGCGCTCGGCATCACCTTCATCTACTCGATCGTGAAGATGATCAATTGGTCGATGGGCGAGTTCTACATGATCGGGAGCTACGCCCAGTATTTCATCGTCGTCTATGTTCTCGGCCCCGATCTCTGGTACGTCGCGGCGGTGCTTTCGGCCGCCGCCGTGTTTCTCGCCGGCTGGCTGATCGAGCCCATCCTGATCAAGCCGATGTTCACCGGCGGCATCGAGCGCAGGGACGATTACGCGACCGTCGTCACCATCGCGCTGCTTCTGCTGCTGCGCAATCTCGCGACCGCGCTTTCCGGCCCCTATCAGCGCACGCCCGGCACGAACCTGCCTTCCGTGATGCTCGGGCCCTTGCCCGAGAGCGGTGCGCGGTTCGCGGCCTTCCTCTGCGCGCTCGCGGCCATCGCCCTGTTCTACCTCCTGTTGAAGCGCAGCTGGCTCGGCCTCGCGCTCAGGGCCGCCTCGCAGAGCCGGGTCGGAGCGCAGACCTCGGGCGTCGACGTGCTGTCGCTCGACAGGATCGCCTTCGGCATCGGGGTCGGGCTCGCCGGCCTCGCGGGCGCGCTGCTGGCGCCGGTCTTCATGGTGTATCCGACGGACGGCGTCGTCACCACCACCAAGGGTTTCGAGATCATCGTGATCGGCGGGCTCGGCTCGATTCCGGGCGCGCTGATCGCCGGGGTCGCGCTCGGCATCGCGGAATCGCTCGGCGCGACCTTCATCGCCTCCGCCTATCAGAACGCCTACGGTTTCGTGCTCCTGCTCCTCGTGCTCGCCTTGCGTCCGAGCGGGCTCTTCGGCGAGCGCCTGCGCCAGGCATGAACGCCGCCCCGCCGCTCCTCGAGACGCGCAAGCTCTCGAAGCATTTCGGGGGCTCCCTCGCCAATGATGCGATCGATCTCGCCATCGCGCCGGGCGAGATCCGCGGCATCATCGGGCCGAACGGCGCGGGAAAGTCGACGCTCGTCAATCTCATGACGGGCGTGCATCGGCCGAGCTCGGGCGAGATCCTGCTCGCCGGCCGGAGCCTCCTCGGCCTCGAGAGCCACGAGATCGCGCGCAAGGGGCTGGTTCGCTCCTTCCAGGTGAGCCGCGTCTTCGGCAACCTGTCGCTGCTCGAGAACCTGCTCGCGCCCCATCTCGCCCAGAGCCAAGGCTCGAAGGCGCGCGAGGCCGGCGCTCGCCAAGGCGTGGCGCTTGCTCGAGCTCATCACCTTGACGCGCCTCGCCCATCAACCGGCGAAGACCTTGTCGGGCGGCCAGCGCGTGCTGTTGCAGGCGGCCGCGGGATTCATGACGCCGTCGCTCACCTGCTATCTGCTCGATGAACCCTTCGCCGGCGTCAATCCGGTGATCAAGGACCAGTTGATCGAGCTGATCGAGGAGGAGAGCCGGGCGCGCGGCCTGACCTTCCTCATCGTGAGCCATGAGATGGCGGTGATCCGGCGCCTCTGCCGCAAGGTCACGGTGCTGATCGAGGGACGCGTGGCGGCTGAGGGTCCGCTCGACGAGGTCGCGGCGCGCGCCGATGTCGTCGCCGCCTATCTCGGCAAGAGCTATGCGGGGTGAGGGGCACGCGCGGGAGAAGGTGAGGGCGATTTTCGCAGCCGTCATGACCGCACTGGGTGCTGGTATCCACGCATGCCTTTCCGCCAGCATCGGCAGCAAGGCGTGGATGACCGGCCTGATCCTCGGAACAGGTCCGAGTACGGTCATGACGTATGGGACAGAAGGCCTCGGTTGAGGCAAGTCGCGCTCGATCCACCCATGACGCGCCCAACTGATGTTGGCTGGTCTTGCGCTTCCCGACCCCCCACCCGGCCACAGCATAACGAAAGCCTCTCCTCCAATTCGGAGACAGCTTGCTCATTTCATGTTTTCCACGCGAGCTTATGCATTTTGATTTGTAGGTGAAATGAGCAAGCAGTCACCGAATTAGGCCGGCGGCCGCGATCAGCCCGCCGCTTCGACGCCGAGCACCTTGCCGGTGGCGGAGACGACCTTCACCCGGGCGCCCGCCGGAAGATCCGGCCCCTTGGCGAGCCAGATCGCGTCGTCGAAGCGCACCTTGCCCTCGCCCGCGACGATCGGCTGATCGAGCGTCGCCACCCGGCCGACCAGCGCGTTGGCGCGCTGGTTGAGATGCATGACGGTCGCCTCGTCGTCGCCCTTGCGGAAGGTCAGCCGCTTGCCGACGAAGACGAGCGCGATCGCGAGCGCCGCGAACAGCAGGCCATTCGCCTCCCAGGGCAAGGGCTGAACGAAATTCCCCGCGCCGATGATGACCGCCGCGAGCCCGAGCCAGATCAGGAAGAAGCCGGGCGCGGCCATTTCGAGCGCCATCAGGATGACGCCGGCGATCACCCAGCTCCAGGGCGACGCAAGATCGAGGCCGTCCATCGGCGTCAGGTCCCGCGCGCGGGGCCGGCGGGCGGCACGGCCGATATCGCCCCGCCGCCGAGGCGCGGGGGCCCGCCGGTGACGCCGTCCGGCCCGAACACGGCCTTCGCGATCTCGGCGATGCCCGCGACCGTGCCGCCGAGCGAAGCCGCCTCGATCGGCAGCACGATCACCTTCTGGTTCGGCGCCGAGGCGAGCGCCTGCAGGACGCGGGTGTATTTCTCGGCGATCAGGTAGTTCGCGGCGGCGAGATTGCCGCGTGCGATCGCTTCGGAGACGGCGGCGGTCGCGGCCGCCTCCGCCGCGGCCGAGCGTTCGCGCGCCTCGGCATCGCGGAAGGCCGCCTCCTTGCGCCCTTCGGCCGAAAGGATCGCCGCCTGCTTCAGGCCCTCGGCGCGCAGGATCTCGGCCTGGCGCGAACCCTCGGCTTCAAGAATGGCGGCGCGCTTCTCGCGCTCGGCCTTCATCTGCCGGCCCATCGATTCCACGATGTCGGCCGGCGGCATGATGTCCTTGATCTCGATGCGGTTGATCTTCACGCCCCAGGGCGAGGCCGCCGAATCCACGACCGTCAACAACCGCTCGTTGATGGCGTCGCGATGCGACAGGAGCTGGTCGAGATCCATCGAGCCCATCACGGTGCGGATGTTGGTGGTGACGATGTTGAGCAGCGCGTTGCCGAGCTGGGCGACCTCGTAGGAGGCGCGCGCCGCGTCGATGATCTGGAAGAAGGTCACCCCGTCGACCTTCACCGAGGCGTTGTCCTTGGTGATCACCTCCTGCGAGGGCACGTCGAGCACCTGCTCCATCATGTTGACCTTGTTCCCGATGGTGTCGAGATAAGGCACGATGAGGCCGAGCCCGGGCTGGAGCGTGAAAGTGTAGCGGCGGAAGCGCTCGACCGTGTAATTATAGCCTTGCGGCACCGTCCTGATGCCCGAAAGCAGGGTGAGCACCGCGAACACCACGATGACGATGACGAAAATTCCGAAACCGCCGATCGGCATCGAAGCCTCCCCGATTGATGATTCGCGTAAACGGTGCGCCGAATAGGAGGCCAAGGCCATACGGTGTCAAGCAGTTAAGCCTTTCGGCTCACTTTCGGCTCCCTGGGCGCAACGGGCGAAGGTGGCGAAACAGGCAAGGCTGTCACAGGCAAGGCTTCGGCCCGCGACGAGGAAGGGGATGACGCATGCAAATCATCGATCACGAGCATGAGACCTGTGAAGAGTGGCGTTCGGGCGTCACCACGCGCATGCGCGTCTCCTCGCTCACCGGCACCGCGCAGCTTTGCCTCTTCGAGCAATGGTGCGCGCCCGGAAGCGGAGCGCCGACCCATCTGCATGCGGTCGAGGAGGTGCTGAGCGTCGTCGCCGGGCGGGCCGAGGTCTGGGTGGAGGAGGAGAAGGGGAATGCTCGGCGCCAACCAGTCGCTGATCATCCCGGCGGGACGCCGGCACGGCTTCCGCAATGTCGGGGACACCGTTCTGCACGTGCAAGCGACGCTCGCCGCCTCGAGCTTCGAGGCCTCCTTCGACGATCCGCGCGAGCTGTCGCGCCGCTGGCTGCCGCGAAGCCCGACGCCGGAATTAAGGTGATGGGGTGAGAATTACGGTGACAGTGCACTTAATTCTGGCAACATCCGGAGGTAGGGGTTCCGGAATTAAGTGCACTGTCACCGTAATTCTAAGTGCACTGTCACCGTAATTCACCGGTGCCTCCGGGAGCGGCGGGGACGCCCGCCGGGCGCGGTCCGCCCAGCGCCCAGTCGAGCAGTTCGACCGTATGCACGATCGGCGGGGAGGCCGGCCCGCCGGCTTTCGCCCGATCGGCGAAGCCCTTCGCGATCTGGGTGATGCAGCCGATGTTGCCGGTGGCGACGATATCGGGTTTCGTGCGCGCGATATGTGCCGACCTTGCGGTCGCGCAGCTTTCCGGCGATCTCGGGCTGCAGGATGTTGTAGACGCCGGCCGAGCCGCAGCAGATATGGCCCTCGGCCACGTCCTTCACCTTGAACCCCGCCGCCCGCAAGAGCCTCTTCGGCTCGTCGGTGATCTTCTGGCCGTGCTGCATCGAGCAGGCCGAATGATAGGCGACGGTGAGGCCGCTTGAGCGGCTCGGCGCCGGCAGCTCGAGCCCCGTGAGATACTCGCAAATGTCCTTGGCGAGCGCCGAGACCTTCGCGGCCTTCTCGGCGAGCTTCGCGTCATCGCGGAACATGAAGCCGTAATCCTTGATCGTGGTGCCGCAACCCGACGCCGTGATCAGGATGGCATCGAGGCCTTGGCCCTCGATCTCCCCATGCCAAGCCTCGATGTTGCGGGCCGCGTAGGCATGGGCGGCTTGTTGCTCTGCCCATGTGATGCACGAGGGCGCCGCAGCAGCCTTCGCCTTTGGCGAGCACCACCTCGACACCGAGCCGGTTCAAGAGCCGGATCGTGGCCTCGTTGATGGAGGGCTCGAGGACCGGCTGGACGCAGCCGTCGAGAAGCGCGACGCGCGCCTTGCGGATGCCGGCGGCCGGAAAGACGCGTGGCCGCGCGGCCTCCTCCTGCGCCGGCAGCGAGGCGGGAGCGAGGTCGAGCATGGCGGCGAGCCGCGCACCCAGAAAGGGGAGCGAGCCCAAGAACCCCTTGAGGGGCCTTGCGAGCCTTGCGGCCTTGACGGCGGCCCGGAAGCGCCCGCGATGCGGCAGGGTCGCGGCGAGCAGCGCGCGGATGAAGCGGTCGCCGAAGGGGCGCCGATAGGTCGCCTCGATATAGGCGCGCGCATGATCGACGAGGTGCATGTAGTTGACGCCCGAAGGGCAGGTCGTCATGCAGGAAAGGCAAGACAGGCAGCGGTCGATATGCGTGACCACCTCCGGCGAGGCCGGCTTGTCGCCTTCGAGCATGTCCTTGATGAGGTAGATGCGGCCGCGCGGCGAATCGAGCTCGTCGCCGAGGAGAAGGTAGGTCGGGCAGGTCGCCGTGCAGAAGCCGCAATGCACGCAAGTGCGCAGGATCTTCTCCGAGGAGGCCATGGCCGGATCGGCGAGCTGGGCCTGAGTGAAGGAGGTCTGCATCGCTCTTTCGCCTACCGATTATCCGCCATCATCGCCCCGTCACGCGCCCGCATGCATGCGTCCCGGCTCGAGCACGCCCGCCGGATCGAAGCTCGCCTTGATGGCGCGCGTGAGCTTCATCATCGCCTCGGGCTGCGGCTGGAACACGTCGACCGCGGCGCGCACCGCCTCGGGCGCGCGCACCAAAAGTGCATGGCCGCCCGCCGTCCTTGTCGCTTCATGGACCTGCGCCGCGCCGGCATCGCGTTCAGCCGCGCAGGAAAGCCAGATCAGGCCGCCGCCCCAATCATAGAACCAGCGCGCGCCGAGCGCTTGGCCGAGCTTCTGGCCGAGCGCCTCGGTCAATGCGGGGCCTTGCGTCGGCGCGACCGAGATGCGCCAGATCGCGGTTTCGCGCGGGGAGGCGAGGAAGGCCGCGTCCCGCACCCGGCACCACAACTTCTCGCTCGCATGCGCGTCGATGATCCGAGCCGCTCCGAACTCCGCGAGCGTTTCGGCGAGCGCCTTCGCCCGGTAACGAACCGCGCTCTCGAAACCTTCGAGCCGCAGAAACGTGCGGGCCGGACCCTCATCGACGCCGGCCGGCAGATGCGCCGCGCCCGTCACCTCGAAAGGCGAGCCGAGGCCGGCGGAGAGCGCCTCGACACCGCGCCGGTCGGACAATCCCTCGAGCGAAAGCGTCGCCTGCGTCTCCGGCAAGGGCAGCACCTTGAAGGTGACCTCCGTGAGAAAGCCCAATGTGCCGAAGGCACCCGCCATGAGGCGCGTGAGATCAAGCCCGGTGACGTTCTTCATCACCCGCCCCCCTGATTTCACGACCTCGCCGCGTCCGTTGACGAAGCGCGCGCCGAGGAAGGAATCGCGGCAGGCGCCGGCCTTGATGCGGCGCGGCCCGGAAAGATTGGTGGCCGCGACACCGCCGATCGTGGGCTCGCCGCTCGTGCCGAGAAGGGGACGGTAGTCCATCGGCTCGAAGGGCAGGCGCTGGCGCTCGTCGGCAAGCTTGCGCTCGACCTCGGCGAGCGGCGTGCCGGCCAGCGCCGCGATGACGAGCTCGGCGGGCTCGTGCAAGGTGATGCCGGTGAGCGCCGCGCTCGACAGCACGTCCTGCGTCTGTGTCGCCCGGCCGAGCCCGCGCTTCGTGCCGCCGCCCATGATCGACAGCGGCGCGCGGCGCGCCACGGCATCGGCGATCACGCAAGCGGCTTCGGCTTCGCCGGAAGGACGATGCGTGGTCATCGCGGAACGGACGCTAACACGACGGGCGCGATACGGCGCATCGCCTGACCGCCTCAAACCCGCCCAGCGAGCGGGAACACCTTCGCCGGATTAAGCAGCCAGGCCGGATCGAAGGCTTGGCGCACGCGCATTTGCTGCTCGAGGTCGGGCTTGGAGAACTGGCAACCCATCAGATCGCGCTTCTCGATGCCGACGCCGTGCTCGCCCGTGAGGCAGCCGCCGGCCTCGACGCAAAGCTTGAGGATGTCCGATCCCGCGGCCTCGGCCTTGCGCTGCTCCTGCGCGTCGTTGACGTTGTAGAGGATCAAGGGATGCATATTGCCGTCGCCCGCATGAAAGACATTGGCGACGCGCAGGCCGTAGCCCGCCACGATCTCGGAAGTGCGGCGCAGCACGTAAGAGAGCTGGCCGGTCGGCACCGTGCCGTCCATGCAGATGTAATCGGCGACGCGGCCCGTGGCCCCGAAGGCGGATTTGCGGCCCTTCCAGATGAGGGCCGTCTCCATCGCGGATTTGCTCTCCTTGATCACGCTCACGCCATGCTGCCTCGCGATGGCGATGATCTTTTCGAGCTCCGCCTCCATCTCGGCCTCGGAGCCTTCGACCTCGATGATCAGCATGGCCTCGACATCGAGCGGATAGCCCGCATGGGCGAAATCCTCGCAGATCTTGATGGCAGGCGCGTCCATGAATTCCATGGCGACCGGGATGATGCCGGCCCCGATGATGGCGGCGACGGCCGCGCCCGCCTCCTCGCTCGACGGGAAGCCGAAGAGCACCGGCCGCGCGCCTTCGGCGGCGCGCAGGATGCGCACGGTCGCCTCGGTGACGATGCCGAGCTGGCCCTCGGCGCCGCAGACGAGCGCGAGGAGATCATAGCCCGGCGCGTCGAGCGCCGCGCCGCCGAGATCGACGATGGTCCCGTCGACGAGCACGAGGCGCACGCCGAGGAGGTTGTTGGTGGTGACGCCGTATTTCAGGCAATGCGCGCCGCCCGAGTTCATGCCGATATTGCCGCCGATGCTGCAGGCGAGCTGCGAGGAGGGGTCGGGCGCGTAGAAGAAGCCTTCATGCGCCACCGCGCCCGAGATGGCGAGATTGGTGACGCCGGCCTCGACGCGCGCCACGCGGTTCGCGAAATCGACCTCGAGCACGCGGTTCATCTTGGCGACGCAGACGACGACCGAATCCTCCTGCGGGATGGCGCCGCCCGACAGCGAGGTGCCGGCGCCGCGCGGCGTCACCGGCACGCCTTGCGCGTTGAGATAGGCCATGACCGCCGCGACCTCCTCGGTCGAGCGCGGCAGCACGACGGCGAGCGGCACCTGCCGATAGGCGGTGAGCGCGTCGGTCTCGAAGGCGCGGCGCTCGTCGAGCTTGTCGATCACGCAATCTTTGGGCAACACACGCCGCGAAGGCCGGCGACGATGGCATCGCGGCGCTTAAGGATATTCGCGATCGGGCGCGGGAAACGCGATCTCGGACATGCCCATCCTCCCCGGATTCTCGGCGAAGCCTGAAACCGCCTCGCTTCGCGAAGAGCTTAGAATATCATCCGGAAAAGTGGAAACCGGATCT
Source organism: uncultured Alphaproteobacteria bacterium (assembly GCA_963713805.1). Taxonomy (GTDB): domain Bacteria; phylum Pseudomonadota; class Alphaproteobacteria; order Rhizobiales; family Beijerinckiaceae; genus GAS188. The sequence goes on from CAVQNF010000026.1 coordinate 90,753, forward strand.
GCGGAAAGTTCGTGCTCAATTGATAAACCAAGAAGCCGGCGGGGCATACGCAACGCGAGACCGCCGAGCTTCAGCGACGGCGCCATGACGTGAATTCACTTCACTTCGCTCTGCGCCCTGTCAGGAAGCGATATCCTCGTGGCGACCTCGCCGGGGAAGCTATATTTTTGCCATACCAAAATACTTGCCAAAATTCCTCCCAGCAGGATCGGAGCCAGGATTGCGGTCAGAAGCGCCGTCGCAAGTTGCTTCCAAAAAGCACTGGCGGATTGCACCTTTTGAATGATAGCGGACTCCAAGACTTCTTGCTTAGCCTGGGCTATTTCTTCTTCTAAATAGTTTCGCGCGGAGTCATCGAAAAAATCAATGGCCTTTTCACGCATGTTTTGGAATTGAAAATCAGTAATATTGGAGATCCAGCTATCAATTTGCTCCTGAGTTGGCGGATGACCGGAAATCTTCACGTGATGTTCAATCCATTCCTTCTTCTCGAACGCAAACATCGCGTAGGCAATAAAGTCGATTTCAGTGGCTGTGTCAGCATCTTGGGTAAGACGCTCGAAAACCTCAAGATCGCTTTTTGGCATAGGCGAAGGAGCCCGTTTTCTTGCTCGCTGATGCCATAGCTTTAGCGACCTTCTGAGCCTTGGCCGGGTGATCAATCCCTCTTCGAGAAGGCGTGGACTTAAGGCGGATCAATGGGGCCGTCTTGCGAATTGAGGTGCCTGCGTTCGACATGGCAACTCTCCATAAAATTAGACGAGTCACATCACGCCATAACCGACCGGGAAAGGCAAGTGGTAGGGGGCGCTGTCTCGTAGACGCATGTTGTCGCTCCGTCGAAAGCTTCATCGTAGATACGGCCTTCTTGATTGAGATAAAATCGTATATACGATAAAAGCAATGAAGATCACTTGGGACGAATTTAAGCGGCGGGCCAATATCGATGTCCATGGCTATGATTTCGTGGACGCCGAGCGTTTTCCGTGGGACCGCGCCAAAGTCCGCGAGACCCGGCACGGTCACCATGGAAACCGGCGTTTCCAGGCGATCGCGCCGATGGACGGGGCAGCTCGTATCGATCGTCTTCGGCACGCTTGGAACGGAAGGCGTTTCGGTGGTCTCCATGCGACCCGCCGGCAAGAAAGAAAGGCGATTGCATGACGAAGAGAACGAAAGCCTACACGAAAAAGCATCTCGAAGAGGTCCTCGACAACCCTGAATGGACCAAGGACGACATCGCGAAGGCGAAGCCTTTTGCGGAGATGTTCCCCGAGCTTGCCGCGAGCTATCGGCGCGCGCGGGGGCCGCAGAAGTCACCGACGAAGGCCGCGATCAGCTTGCGGCTCGACCGCCGGATCATCGATCATTTCAGGGCGACGGGATCGGGCTGGCAAACGCGTATCAACGACGTGCTGCTCGAGGCGATCGGCAAAAGATGAGCCAAACCCGGTGAAATCTCATCGCGGCAGCGCCGCTTTCATCAGCGCGGCGGCATCCGCGCTGCCCCAATCGGCGGGTCCGTTGATCACGCCCAGCGCGCAGCCGTCCGCGCCGACGAGCATCGACACGGGCAGGCCTTCGACGGGCGTCGCCGCCTTCAAATCCTGGAAGACATTCACGGACTGATCGTAGAAATAGTCGAGATGCTTGACGCCGATCTCCTGCAGGAAGGCGCGCGGCTTGTCGGGATTGCGCTGATCGATGTTGATCGGCACGACCTCGAATTTCGCCGAGCCGAGGTCGCCTTCGAGCTTGTCGAGCGCCGGCATCTCCTGGCGGCACGGGATGCACCAGGTGGCCCAGAGATTGACGAGCACGGTCCTGCCCTTGAAATCGGCGAGCTTCTTCGGCGTGCCGCCGTCGGCGAAGAAGACGAGGTTCGGCGCGGGCGCGGGGTCGTCGAGGATGTGGAGGGCCGCGAGCTCGCCTGAGGCGAGCGGCTTCAGGCGATCGGCGGTCTGGCGTGCCGCCGCGCAGGCGCTGTTGCCGGATGCGCCTCGCGTCGCGTAGAACCCGCCGGCGGCGATGAGGCCTATTCCGGCAAGCGCGAGGATGGCCAATCGTCGCATGCGCTCTGTCTTCATTGCGATCGTTCCAACTCCGATGAGCAAGCTTCGACCCGGTGCTTGCCTTCAAGGCGTCTTGCCTTAGCCGAGGATGACATCATGGCCAACCGGATGTGGGGCGCGACGCTACGGCAGCGGCCCCGCCGCCATCATGGAGGAGATCAACGCCTCCATCGACTTCGACAAGGAATTGTGGCGCCAGGACATCGCCGGCTCCAAGGCCCATGCCGCCATGCTCGCCAAGCAAGGCATCATCACGGCGAAGGACGCCAAGGCCATCGCGCGCGGCCTGGACGCGGTCGCCGGCGAAATCGAGGCGGGGAGCTTCAATTTCTCGCGAGCGCTCGAGGACATCCATATGAATGTCGAGAACCGCCTCGCCGAGCTCCTCGGCCCGGCCGCCGGGCGCCTGCACACGGCGCGCTCGCGCAACGACCAGGTCGCGCTCGACATGAAGCTTTGGGTGCGCGACACGATCGACAACCTCGACGAAGCGCTCGCCGGGCTGCAGCACGCGCTTGCCGAAAAGGCGCTCGCTGAGGCCTCGACCGTCATGCCGGGCTTCACCCATCTCCAATCGGCGCAGCCGGTGACCTTCGGCCATCATCTCCTCGCCTATGTCGAGATGGCGGGGCGCGACCGGGGCCGCTTCGCCGATGCGCGCAAGCGCCTTGAACGAATCTCCGCTCGGCGCCGCGGCGCTCGCCGGCACTTCCTTCCCGATCGATCGGGACATGACCGCCGAGGCGCTGGGTTTCGACCGGCCGACGGCGAATTCGCTCGATTCGGTCGCCGATCGCGATTTCGTGCTCGAGACGCTCGCCGCCGCCTCGATTTGCGCCGTGCATCTGTCGCGTTTCGCGGAAGAGATCGTGATCTGGACCTCGGCCCAATTCGGCTTCGTCAAGCTTTCCGACGCGTTCTCGACGGGCTCGTCGATCATGCCGCAAAAGCGCAATCCGGATGCGGCGGAGCTCGTGCGCGGCAAGGCCGGGCGCGTCATCGGCGCGCTCACGGCGATGCTGGTGATGCTGAAGGGCTTGCCGATGGCCTATGGCAAGGACATGCAGGAGGACAAGGAGGGCACGTTCGACGCGCTCGCCAGCTTGAGCCTGTGCATCGCCGCCATGGCCGGCATGGTGCGCGACATGACGCCCGACGCAACGCGTATGAAGCAGGCGGCGGGCTCCGGTCACGCGACCGCGACCGATCTCGCCGATTGGCTGGTGCGCAATCTCGGCGTTCCGTTTCCGCGAGGCGCATCACGTCACCGGGCGTATCGTGTCGCTGGCGGAGCAGAAAGGCGTCGCCCTGGATCGGTTGCCGCTCGCCTCGATGCAAGCGGATCGAGCCGCGCATCACCGCCGACGTGTTCTCGGTGCTCTCCGTCGAGCGCTCGGTCGACAGCCGCAAGAGCTATGGCGGCACGGCGCCGAGCGAGGTGCGCAAGCAGGCGCGGCGCTGGTTGAAGCGGCTCCGCGCGCGATGAGCGCCGGCGCTCGGGTCGAACGGGCGACCCTGTTCGGTCGTGACCGCTTCGCTTGCGGGCGATGGCGGCAGGAGGCCGTGTGACCCGACGACCGCCTTTACGCCCTTTTTGCTCGCGCCGCGCCTTCGGCCATGGTAGGGCGCGCGCGGGCACGATCCGCGGCGCGAACCTCTCGCGACGGGATGGGGCTCGAGATGCCGTATCGGCGCATGATCTTGGCGGCTGAGGAAGCGCGTTTCACTTCGATCGCAAGAGAGGACTGGATCGCAAGAAAGGATTGCCTTTGTCGCGGGACCTTGGCGAAACGTTCGCAGGACCTGGGCGAAACGTTCATGGAGAGGGAGATTTGCGGTGAACGTCGATTTCGCACGATATTTCGGCCGGACGGCGATCCTCCTCCTGGTCGTCTTGCGCGGCCACGTCCTGCGGCCGCAAGGGGTCGCTCGAGCCCCCGCCGAAGACGAACGCGGTGCAGACTTCCGGCGAGGCGGCGGCCGCGGCGCATGACGCCGCCGTGAACGGCTCCGCGACGAATGAGGATCAACAAGCGCCCGCGACGGCAGCGCCCACGAGCAGCGTCTCATCCTTCCGCGCCAAGAAGCCGCCGCCGGTTCTGCCGCCGAAGACGCCCTTCATTCTCGATCCGCTGCTTCAGTAGGGCGCCGACGCGCGCTTTTTCAGGCGAGGAGCTGCGAGAATTCCTGCCGGCCCTTGGGCGTGAAATGCACCACGCGACCCTGCTTCTCGCGCCTTGCCCAGCCGTTCTCGAAAAGCTTGCGCAACAACTGCGAGCCCACCGATCCGGCGATGTGGTAGCGGCGCTCGCTCCAGTCGAGGCAGACGCGGCATAACGGGCGTCGGCCGCGCTCGAGCGCTTCGACATCGATACCGAGAGCGCCGAAGAAGGCGCGGCCTGCGTCCGTCACGTGGATCTCCCTGTCCTGCCCGGCGATCACCCCCTTGGCGCAAAGCCGATCGAAGGCCCAGACCCCCATGTCGCCGGCCAGGTGGTCGTAGCAGACGCGCGCCTGGCGCAGCGCCGGATCCTTGGGGCCGGGCTTCGAGCGCAAATGCCCGGTTCTCGCGGCCAAGCCCATGAGGCCTTCGAGCACTTCGGCCACGTCCTCCCCCGACAGCCGGAAATACCGGTGCCTTCCCTGTTTTTCGACGTGCAGGAGACGCGCCGCCTCGAGGCGCGCGAGATGCCCGCTCGTCGTCTGCAAGGTGACGCCCGCCTCGTGGGCAAGCTCGGTCGCCGTCAAGGCGCGAGCGTCCATGAGCGCGGTGAGCATGTTGGCACGCGCCGGATCGCCGAGGAGCGCGGCGACGGCGGCGAGGTTCGGGCCTTCCTTCATAGTTCGGTACTAGCCGAAGCATTCACGAAAGACAAGCGCCATATCAGCGGGCGGAGCGCAACAGCGCGAGGAGAGATTCAATGAACAGCCCGGCCGGATTGCTCGAACGCGAGACACGCGAGCCTATGACGATCACGCCCAAGATCTTGTATTTCGGGACGCCGGTCGTCCTCATCACCACGGTCAATCCGGACGCGACGGTCAACATCTCGCCGATGTCGTCGGCCTGGGCGCTCGGCGACCGCGTGGTGCTCGGCTGCACGTCGAGCGGCCAGGGCATCGAGAATCTGCGCCGCCGCAAGGAATGCGCGTTGAACTTCCCTTCGGCGGCGCTTTGGCGCCATGTCGAGCGGATCGCGCGCGCCACCGGACGACGCGACGTGCCGCCCGACAAGGCCGCGATCGGCTATGAATTTGTGGCGGATAAATTCGCGCTCGCGGAGCTGACGCCCATCGCTTCGCAGACGATCGAGCCACCGCGCATCGCCGAATGCCCGCTGCAATTCGAGGCCGAGCTCGTCGAGGCGCGCGCCTCGGACGGACCTGACGGCAAGCCCGCCTTCTACATCGTCGAGACGCGTGTGAAGCGCGTGCACGCCCATCGCGGACATCGTCGTCGACGGCACGAACCATGTCGACACGGCACGATGGGAGCCGCTGCTCTACGTCTTCCGCCACTATTTCGGCACGGGCGCCGATCTCGGAAAGACGTTCAAGGCGCAGTATTGAGCGCCAGTGCGCGGCGCCTGCGCATCAGGCGGTTATTTCACTGTGACGTTGATATGGTTCGGGCGGACTGCGCCACTCGCGAGAATGGCATCGACATCGACGCTGTCGGTGCCGACGTAGCCTGGACGCAGGGCCGGTAATAGACCAAAGTCGCCGGAGCGCTCTCCTTGTTACACGCGCTGCGCGGATTGCTCTGCGGGAAATTTGGATACTCGCGGCCTTCCCGAATGCTTACCGTGCCGTGCAACGGTTGATTGATGATCCGCACCACTGCCGATCCGCATCGACGAGCAATCTTCGTGGATCGAATAGTAATGTGCCACCTTTCGCTCTTGATCGACCGGCACGGTATCGAGAAAGCCCCCGTACCCGGCTGACTGGCATCCGCTGAGAATAAGCGGAACCAGCAGCAGACAAGCTCTGCGCATGAATTGCCCCTCATTTGCCGCACGGCCTAAACGACCGCGCCTATGACGTGGTTAAGGATACGGGCGGTCTAAGCCCGATCCATGCATACGATGGCAGCATATTGCTTTTTTGCGAGGCCGGCGGGAATCACGATTCCCGCGATCACCGCCGACCGTATCAGAGCTTCTCGACCTGCCCGTATTCGAGCTCGACCGGCGTCGGACGGCCGAAGATCGACACCGCGACCTTGAGGCGGGCGCGCATCTCGTCGATCTCCTCGACCGTGCCGTTGAAGGTGGCGAAGGGGCCGTCCGAGACCCGGACCTGCTCGCCGATGTCGAAATGCACCGAGGGCTTCGGCCGCTCGACACCCTCCTGAACCTGGCCCTTGATCTGCATCGCCTCGCGTTCCGAGATCGGATGCGGCTTCTTGTCCGCGCCGAGGAAGCCCGTCACCTTCGGCACGTTCTTGATGAGGTGGAAAACATCGTCCGTCAGCTCGCATTTCACGAGCACATAGCCCGGAAAGAACTTGCGCTCGGCGTCGACCTTCTTGCCACGCCTGACCTCGACCACCTTTTCCATCGGGACGAGGATTTCCTCGAACTTGTCGGAGAGGCCGCGCTGCGCCGCCTGATCCTTGATCGACTGGGCGACCTTGTTCTCGAAGTTCGAATAGGCGTGAACGATATACCAATGCGCCGCCATGGCTTTAGCGTCCGATCCCGAGGATGAGGCCGACGAACAGGCGCAACACCTGGTCGGCGAGGAAGAAGAAGGCCGAAGCCGCGAGCACCATCACGAAGACGCCCCCGGTGGTCACCACCGTCTCCTTGCGCGTCGGCCAGGTGACCTTGGAGCCCTCGGAGCGCACCTCTTGCAGGAATTGAACCGGGTTTTCCATCTCGCGATCCTCGGGCGGCGTGCTCGTCGGCGCCTTCGCGCCGATGAAGCTCACGGCCGCCCCAAAACGAACGGGGCGCGGGACCTCTTTGGCCGCGCGCCGCCTCAAGCCTTATATATCGACGTCGAACCGCTTCGCCAAGGAAAAAAGCAAGGGAAAAAAGGCAAGGGCGAGGAGCTAGGGCGTGTACTCATACATCGGAACAGTGCAACTCTTGGGCTGATGTCCGCTTAACCCCGGATAGCGGTGCAAAAGCGGACGCGCCGGGAGGTCCGAGAGGGGCCATTACCCGACATCCGACCGCCTCATTCAATCACCTCGTCGGCGGCGGCGAGCAGGGCGGGCGGGACTTCGAGGCCGAGCGCCGACGCGGCTTTCAGATTGATCGTCAGCGCGAACTTGGTGGTGATTTCCACGGGAATGTCGCCGGGGTCGGCCCCCTTGAAAATCTTGTCGACCAGCGTCGCGCCGCGTCGGGCCATGTCGACGAAGACCGGCCCATAGGCGATCAGGCCGCCGGAGCGGACATATTCGCCGAATTCGTAGATCGCCGGCAGGCGATATTTTTCCGCAAGTTTCGTGAGAAACTCGCGGTTGGCGTCGACGTTGAAGAAGGGCGCCGCGAGAACATCGACCGCCTGAAATTGTCGCGCCGATTGCGTCTTGAAAAGCGGCTTCGAGTTCATCGGGCTTCGCGATCGCCCATCCGCGAATCTCGAGGCCGAGCGCGTGCGCGGTCCTTTCGGTTCTTTCGTAGGCCGTGTTCTTGCGCGAGGAGGCGGCGTAGAAGACCGCAACGTCCCGAAGATGAGGGACGAGCTGTCGCAGAAGGTCGAGCCGCTTCGTGCTCAGATCGTCGTCGGCGAAGGAAAGCCCGGTGACACGCCCGCCGGGATGGGCGAGGGTGTCGACGAGTCCCGCGGATACCGGATCACCGGCGGCGAGAAAGACGATGGGCATTGAGGGTGCCGCCCGCCGAATGGCGCGAATGTAGTAGGGCGCGACGGTGACGATCATGTCGGCTTTCATGACGACCAGTTCCGCCACCAGCGCAGGCACCGCATCGTTGTTTCCGTGTATTGGCTTGCGCGCGTAGACGATGTTGCGCCCCTCGACATAACCGAGATCGCGCATGCCTTCGATGAAAGCGTCGAAAATCCACGGCAGGTCGGGGTCGAGAATGCCGATCAAAGGCGTGGACGGCTCCGCATTTCCGATCGAAGGGCAAAGCGCCGCGGCGCCCAGTAGCCCGAGGACATCTCGCCGTCGCATTCGATTACCTCTTCGACCTTCCGCTCCGCGCTCTACTCAATCACCTCGGTGGCGCGAGCGAGCAGCATTGGCGGCACATCGAGGCCAAGCGCCTTGGCGGTCTTCAAATTGATCACGAAATCAAATTTGGTCGGCTCCTGAACCGGAAGATCGCCAGGCTTGGCGCCACGAAGGATCCGGTGCTCAGCGCCGTCATGACGATCGGCGTCTGTGGAGCTGCCTGTCTCATGGCGGCCGCACCTCCGTAGACCGACGTGACAACTACATCGGCGCCGAGCGTCGCAAGTTCGGCCGCCATTTCCGGATAGCGGTCGGGGTGCCCCGCCGCCCATCGATAGGCAAGCACCACCGTCCGGCCGTCGATCCATCCCAGCTCCGCCATTCGCGCCGTAAACGCAGCAACCCATTTGCCGTGGGATTGCTCCGTCCCGGGGATGATGAATCCGACGATCGGCAGCTTCGCTGGTTGTGCTGCATGTACCTGAAGCCGGCCAGACTGCGATGCCGCCAAGGACCGCAATGAGTTCACGTCGTCTCATGAATTTCCGTTCCAAAAAAGGCGTCGCAGCAGTTGAGACTAGCATATTGGGCACGCGGACGAGCGCGATCTTCGAACAGCAGCTCAACTGCGCCATGTCTGCTGCGGGTCAAAGACGGAAGCTGCGGCTCGTCACGGCGATGTGCGCTTTACCCCCGAAACCGGACTCGGCGCTCGCGTTTAAGAGTACACGCCCTAACCGCTTTCCGCTTCGCCATCGGCTTTCTTGGAGCTGCCACGGAAAGCTTGCCGGACGAGGGGGCGCTCCGCAAGAAAGCGCCTGGCCCGAAAGACCCGCGTTTCGGGACCCGCGCTCAGGATCGGCGCTCAGGATCGGCGAGCCAGTGCAAGACCCGCGCCCGCGCCGATCAGAAGGCCTCCGGTGAGCCGGTTGCGAAGTTTGCCGTTGACGGCGAGCACGGCGCGAAAGCGTCCGGCGAGCAGCGCCCAGGTGCCGTCGAGCATGACGGCGATGACGTAAGAAGGTCGCCGCGAGCACGACAAGCTGCGTCGTGAGATCGGCACCGACGCTGACGAATTGCGGAAAGAAGGCTCCGTAGAAGAGGAGCGTCTTGGGATTGCTGAGCGACACGAGGAAACCGCGCAGATAGATCGCGCGCGCCGAGCGCGGCTCCGGGCTTCGCCTTCGTCAAATCGACGGGCGGCGCGCGCCAGGCGCGGATGCCGAGATAGATGAGATAGGCGACGCCGATCCAGCGCAGCCATTCGAACCAATTCGCCATCACGGAAAGGAAGGTCGTCATGCCGGCGATCGTGAGCAGGAGCTGGATCACGACCGCCGAGCTCGTGCCGGCGACGGTGAGGAGCCCGTAACGCGAGCCATGCGCGACGCTGTTCGCGACGATGAGCGCGACATTCGGTCCCGGGATGAGGATCAGGATGACGGTCGCGGCGACGAAGGCGAGATAAAGCTCGAGCGACATGAGGGTGTTCCCGGATCATTCCGATTGCGGCGCCATGATGCCGGAAAATGCAGGTGTTGGCTATTGCCTGCTCGGATCAAGCACGCGTCGCCGTCAAGCTCCCGCGTCTTCGCGCATCATCATGGCGCCCTTCTCGGCGATCATGAGCGTCGGCGAGTTGGTGTTGCCGGAGGTGATCCTCGGCATGGCGGAGGCATCGATCACGCGCAAGCCGGCAACGCCGCGAACGCGCAGCCTCTCGTCGAGCACGGCGTTGCGGTCGTGATCGGCGCCCATGTTCGCCGTGCCGACCGGATGAAAGATCGTCGTGCCGAGATCGCCCGCGGCACGGATGAGATCGGCGTCGCTGACGTTCGCGGCGCCCGGAATATGCTCGCTCGGCTGGAAGCGTTCGAGCGGCTTTTGCGCCACGATGCGGCGCGTGAGCCGCAGCGCCTCGACCGCGACGCGGCGGTCCTCGTCGCGTCGACAGATAATTCGGGCGGATGGCGGGGGCGCGAAGGATCGGGGCTCATCGCGTGCACGCTGCCGCGGCTCGTCGGGCGCAGATTGGCGACGCTCGCCGTGAAGGCGGCGAAGGGATGGAGCCCATCGCCCCATTTGTCGAGCGAGAGCGGCTGGAAATGGAATTGCAGATTGGGCGTGGCGTATTGCGGGCGAGGAACGCGCGAAGGCACCGACTTGCGAAGGCGCCATGGTCAAGGGACCCTTGCGCAGAAGGGCGTATTCGAGCCCCATGGCGGCGCGCCTCCAAAGCCTCGCGTAATCGCCATTGAGCGTGCGCGCGCCCTCGACCTTGTAGACGGGCCGCAATTGCAAATGGTCTTGCAGGTTTTCGCCGACGCCGGGCGCATCCTTGACGACCGTGATGCCGAGCGCGTTGAGCCGCGCCGCGGCGCCGACGCCGGAGAGCTCGAGAAGCTTGGGCGAGACGACGGCGCCGGCCGCGAGCACGACTTCCGTTCATCGCGATGCGCATGATGGCGCTCACCGCCGCGGGAAAAGACGACGCCCGTCGCGCGACCGTCCTCGAAAGGTGACACGCTCGACATGGGCCCCGGTCTCGAGGCGAAGGTTCGGGCGCTCCGAGCGCGGGCTTCAGGAAGCCGCGCGCCGCGCTCCAGCGCCGGCCTCGCTTCTGGTTCACCTGGAAATAAGCCGAGCCTTCGTTGTCGCCGGTGTTGAAGTCCTCGATCTTGCGGATGCCCGCGGCCTCGCAGGCATCGCGAATGGCGTCGAGTATGTCCCAGCGCACGCGCGGATATTCGACGCGCCATTCCCCGCCGCTGCGATGCGCCTCATTCGGCGGCGCGACATGGTCCTCATGCGCGAGGAAGACCGGCAGGACATCGTTCCAGCTCCAGCCTGGAAGTCCGAGCTGGCGCCAGCCGTCGTAATCGGCGGCCTGGCCGCGCATGTAGATCATGGCGTTGATCGAGGATGAGCCTCCGATCACCTTGCCGCGCGGATAGGCGAGCTTGCGCCCGTTGAGCCCCGCCTCTTCGTCCGTCGTGAACAGCCAATCGGAGCGCGCGATTGCCGATGGCGAAGAGATAGCCGACCGGAATATGGAACCAGATCCAGTTGTCGAGCCCGCCCGCCTCGAGAAGCAGGACGCGGCGGCGCGGATCGGCCGAGAGGCGGTTGGCCAGCAGGCAGCCGGCCGAGCCCGCGCCGACGATGACATAATCGTAGGTGCCGAAACCGACCGTATTCGTGCTCATGCCCCGTTATATCCCTCGAGCTCGCGCTTGCCAGCAGCTTACGAGCGCGAGATGGTCAGCCGCGCTGAAGCTCGCGGGATGCCGAGGCGACGCCCGGGCCGAGCGCATCGAGAAGCGCGCGAATGCGCCGAAGATTCGTGCCGAGGTCAAAGCCGCCGAGCTGGCTTCGCGAGTAGACGGCAAGCGTCGCGTGCTCGGCGTCGGAAGGTACGATCTCGACATCGACCGTGTCGGGAAAGCGCCAAAACCGGGTTCGCACCACGAAACGGTCGTGCAGCCTCGTGTCGTCGGAACCGACGAGCACCGCGCCTTGCGCCGCGAAAAATCGCCGCACGCGCCGACGCAGCTCATCGGCCGTGTCGGCGTAGCTCGGCGGCGCGACATCGTCCTTGGCGCTGCCGCACATGCCGGGCGGGCAAGCGAGCGCGTCGTTGCCGGAGACGCGCCGCGTGATCGTCTCGAAGGCGACCGGCCCGAGATCAGGCGGCCCGAAGAGCTTTTCGTAAAGCTGCGTCGAGGAGATGGAGCTGCCCGGCCCCGAGAACGAGCACGGCGAGACGACAAGAGGCGGCGAAGGCATCAAGGCAGGAACGGACGCCATCTGATTTCCGGATCACCGTTTCGAGCTCCGATCTTGCCGGCGATCCGCGCTTCGCGTTCTCATGCAGGCGGCCCTCTTGCAGGCTTCGCGCGATGATCCGGGCCATGACGCGCGCGGAACCAAGCGTGCCATGAAAGGCGCGAGCTTGTTGCCGGTGCCCGTGATCACCACCGTCTTGCCGGCGCGATGGCCCGCAAGGCCGAGCCTTGCCACCTCGCGCGACGACATCGAGAGTCCGCCGCAAGCGAAGCGTTTCGGCCATCCCGGCGATTTTCGGCAAATTCGCTTTGGGTCGCCCCGGACACAGTGCCGTCACCACGACGCCGCTGCCGCGAAGCTCATGCGCGATCGCTTCGGAGAAGGACAGGACATAGGCCTTGCTCGCGTAATAGACGCTCATATAGGGGCCCGGCTGGAAAGCCGCGATCGAGGCGACGTTGATGATGCCGCCCTCGCGGCGCGCGCGCATGGCCGGCAGGAAAATCCCGGTGAGGCGCGTGAGCGACACGGTGTTCAGCTCGAGCATCTCGACGAGGCGATCGAGCGGCTGATCGGCGAAGGCGCCGCGCAAGCCGAAGCCCGCGTTGTTGATCAGCGTGCGGACCTCGAGCCCGAGCGCCTCCACCTGCTCGGCAAGGAATGGCGCGGTCGCCCTGCGCGAGATCGGCCGCGAGGGGCTCGACGCGCACGCCATGTGCCAGGCGGAGCTCCTCGGCGAGGGCCTCGAGCCGGTCCTGGCGACGCGCGGTGATGACGAGCGTCTCTCCTTCCGCCGCCAGGAGCCGCGCGAACTCGGCCCCGATGCCCGCCGAGGCACCGGTGATCAGCGTCGCTCGCGTCATGTTTCGCCGCGGCCCCTCGGCTCGCCGACGGCGTCTGCGGCGAGAGCGCTTCGATCGCCTCCAGGGCGCGGTCCTGCGCCGCGTCGGGCGGGCACCACGACCAGCCAGGCATCTGGTGCCGGAACCAGGTGAACTGCCGCTTGGCGTAACGGCGGGTGTCGGCCTTCGCATGCACCGCCGCTTCGTCCAGGCCGATCTCGCCGCGCAGATGGGCCAGAAGCCAAGGCACGCCATGGGCACGCATCGCGGGCAGCGAAGGATCGAGCCGCCGCGCGCCGAAGCTGCGTATCTCCTCGAGGGCGCCCTCGGCCAGCATCGCGTCGAAGCGCCGGTCGATGCGTCGGCGAAGCTCCTCTCGATCAGGCGCGAGAAAGAGGCCGACGCAGCCCGCCATGGCGAGAAGCGGTTCCTGGCGCCGCGCGTCTTGCCACTCGAAAAGCGAGCGCCCGGTCGCCTCGAGGATTTCCAGGGCGCGAAGGATGCGTTGGCGATCGCTCGGCCGAAGCCTGGCGGCGGCGAGCGGGTCCTCGCCGCAAGCGCCCGATGCAGCTCCACGACCGGCAATGCCTTGCGCCATCTCGCGAATCTTCCCGCGCACCGCCTCGGGGACAGGCGGCATCGCGGAGAGGCCTTGCGTCAGCGCCTTGAAATAAAGTCCCGTCCCACCCGCGAGGATCGGGACGAGACCGCGCGCGCGTGTCTGTGCGATCGCGCCTTCCACGTCGTTCAGCCAAAGGCCGACCGACCAGTTGCGGCCGGCATCGACATGTCCGAACAGGAGATGGGGCACCACGCCCTCGTCCTCTCGGCTTGGCCTTGCCGTGACGATGCGCAGATCCCGATAAACCTGCATCGAATCGCAATTGATGACGACGCCGCCCAGCCGTCGCGCGAGGCCGAATGGCGAGCGCCGACTTGCCCGAAGCGGTCGGACCTGCGATCAGCATCGCGCTCGGGCCGATCGCCCCGATTTGCCGTCGGGAGCGCCTCGCTTGGCGCGCAGCCTGGAGCGGGATGGGTTTGGGCATGAGCGGGCCAGCACGGTCGGGTCTTTGCACGAACGCATGACCGCATCCGAAAGTCGGGCCCGTTTTCGGAAAGCCTGTGAAAGCCTTGCAGGAAACCATCGTGTCGCACGTCCTGGTTCTCGCTTCCGCGCCGCGAAGCCGCGCCCTTTCGGCAGGCTTTTGCGCGCTTGCGCGAAGATTGTCGACAAGGCAGCCTCTCCGGCCTGGCTCGCTGAAGGGATCGCGCGCCGAGATCGCCTTGCCGGCATGCGACGCCGCGAGCGATCACGCGGTGCTTTCGCGCATTCGCGAGACGGCTCGCCGGAGCGCCCGGTCGATGCTCGCGATCGTGCCCGCGCGCGATCGCCGCAAGCGTCTCCTCCTCGCCGACATGGATTCGACCATGATCGAGCAGGAATGCATCGACGAGCTCGCCGCGCGCGTCGGCTTGCGGGCCGAGGTCTCGGCCATCACCGAACGCGCCATGCGCGGCGAGATCGCCTTCGAGCCGGCGCTGCGCGAGCGCGTCGCGCTCTTGAAGGGGCTGCCGATCGGCATCGTGGACGAGCTCATCTCGCGCCGCATCACCCTCTCGCCCGGCGCGCACGCCCTGGTGCGCACGATGCGGGCGAACGGCGCGCATTGCTGCCTCGTCTCGGGCGGCTTCACATTGTTCACCGCGCGCATCGCCGAGATGCTCGGCTTCCATGAACACCGCGCCAACCGTCTCGTCCTGCGGGAGGGTCGGCTCACGGGCAAGGTCGAGGAACCGATCCTCGGGCGGGACGCCAAGCGCGCGGCACTCACCGAATTGCGCGCACGGCTCGGCCTTTCGCGCGAGCAGGTGCTCGCGGTGGGCGATGGGGCGAACGATCTCGCCATGCTGGCGGAAGCCGGGCTCGGCGTCGCTTATCGGGCCAAGCCCGCGGTGGCCGCCGCCGCCCATATGCGCATCGATCATGCGGATCTGACGGCCCTCCTCTATGTGCAAGGCTACCGGCGCCGCGATTTCCGAGAATAGAAAGGACGAGACGGCGCGATCGCGAGGCGGGTTGCCCCCGGGTCGAGCCGTCGCTCAGCGTGCGTGCGAGGCTCCGCCCGATTGCGCCGTGCGCGCCTTGGCGACGCGGTAGAGCTGGAAGCGCCCTCCGTCGAAGACCTGGGTCAAGAGGTCGGGCGCCGGATTTTCGGCGCCGTCCTCGGTGAAGAGCAGATAGACGTAATCGAAGCGCTGCGGCCACGCCCGCCAATAGGCCGTCGAATCCGGCGTCGGGACGCAAGGCCGTGACGATGAGCTCGTCGATCGTCGGAGGCGTGCCGTCCTCGGTGTCGACCTCGTCGATATAGGCTTGGCGCACATGCATGATCTGCTTGCCTTCGACCGTGAAGGCGGTGGTCACGAGCGCGGATCGCTCGATGATCGCGAGACAGGCCGCATGCACCAGGCCGAGGTTCTCGATGTCGTCGCCGCCCGACTGGTCCGCATAGGCGACGAGCACGGTCGAGCCGCGCTCGATGCGTTTCACCGAATTCGCGGAACTCCAGGCTGGCGGCCGAGAGCTGCGTCCAGGTGACGTTGACCTCGATGACGCGCAGCAGAAGCACGATGGAGGTGAGCGCGATGAAGCCGCGCCGTACCATGCGCGGGCGCACGTCGAGATGCAGGCAGGCGACCGCCATGAAGGCGAGCGCGATCGGCAGGCGCTGATCGGCCAAGTAGGTATCGAACAACATGCGCGGCAACGCCATGTAGACGAGCCCGCCGACGCCGAGCACGAATATGCCGACGGGGTGAAAGCGCAAAAGCCCGCGGCGCGCCGCCCAGATTCCGGCAGCGACCACCACCCCCGTCAAGAGGAAGGCGATGATGTCGGAATAGACCTCGATGGTGTAGGCGATGCCGTCGATCTTGCCGGTCGATTCCCATTCGAAGCCCGCCACATGCCTCAGGATCGGGCTCTTGATGAGAAGCAGCAAGGCGATGAGGAAGGGCAGGCCGGTCGCCAGGAAATCGATCACGCGCCACAAATCACGGCGTTGCGAGGCCGCGAGCCGCCAGAGCTCGAAGGCGAGGAGCCCGACCGCGTAGACCCCGACCGCAAACAGATGGCAGAAAAAAAGCGCGACCACGAAGACGGCGGAAAGCGCGAGGCGAAGCAGCCAGTGCCTCTCCCGGAACGCCACCCAGGCCGCCATGCCCCAGAGCGCGATGCCGATGCCGAACTGGTAATTGGTGACCCCGATGAGGAAGACGCGGTTGTAAAGCAGCGGAAAGGCGATCAGCGGCAGGATCGACCATCGGCCATGCAGCGCGCGATGCAGCGCCAGGCTGCCCGACATGATCAGCACGAAAGTCGAGATCAGGAAGACCTGGCCGGCCGCGTAGATGCTCATGAAGCGGACGAGGAACGGGACGGTCAGGTCCATCATCAGATTCGGCACGATTTCCCAGTCGATCTCGTAGAAGCGGGCGAGGTTGGGATCGCGTTCGAGATTGGCGATGACGCTCATGCGCGCGAGGTGATTGGCATAATCCTCGAGCGGCGGCAGCGGATTGGTGATCACCGGGATCGAGGTGATGAGCACGAGGACGCAAAACAGCACGACGATCTGCGCCGCCGAGAAATCCGCGCCTCCGCGCGGCCTGCCGAGCGGAGCGGGACCGAAGAATTTCCCGACCTCGCGCAGGGGATCCGCAAGGATCATGGGTGGAGCTCCGACGGTGATCCGATGGATGTCTTGGCGTGCCTGGCCTTGAACGGAAGCTTAACGCGCGGACCCACCCTCGCGTTGCCGCGAGGAGCAGCAAGGGCAAATCGCGAAAGAGCGACGGATCCATCCTTGGGGTTGGGGCGGAGCTGAGCGGCCGCACTCTTGACTCGGGTTCTCTTGCCGTAATAACAAATCTTGTCCGTAATAACAAACGGAATGGATGTTATATAGAACGCCAATATTATATAGAACGACTTGCGGACGAGCGTGGCTTGACGAACGAGGGCCCGGGAAGGCATTCGTCCGCCAAGGACACGTCCAGCGAGCGTTTCGCGCAAAGGGAACCCTGTCATGTCGCGTCGTTTCTACACCCTCGACGTGTTCACGAGCGAGGTGCTCAAGGGCAACCCGCTCGCCGTGGTGCTCGACGCGGAAGGCCTCGATGACCGTCGCATGCAGGCGATCGCGCGGGAGTTCAACCTTTCCGAGACCGTTTTCGTCCGCGATCCGGCGAAAAACGGGCATCGGGCGAGCTTGCGCATCTTCACGCCGGGCCAGGAACTGCCCTTCGCCGGACACCCGACGGTGGGCACGGCCGTGCTGCTGGCGCTTCTCGATCGAAGCGGCAAGCCGGGTGAAATCGCCTTCGATCTCGAGGAGAAGGTCGGCGTCGTGCCCTGTGCGATCGAGATCTCGGGCGACGATCGCGGCCACGCCACTTTCACCGTGCCGCGCCTGCCCGAACGCGTCGGCGACCTGCCGGAGAAAACGAAGCTGGCGCGTGGACTCGGCCTCGAGCCGGACGCTATCGGTTTCGGCTCGCACGAACCTGGCATCTATTCGGCCGGCGTTCCCTTCGCCTGCGTGCCGTTGCGCAGCCGCGATGCGGTGACGCTCGCCCGCCCACAAGGCCAAGCCTTCACCGAGGCCTTCGCCGCGGTGTTCGAAGGCCATCCGAACGCCTATGTCTATTGCGCCGACCCTCTCGATAATGCACATGCCTACCACGCGCGCATGTTCGCGCCGAGCGCCGGGATCGCCGAGGATCCGGCGACGGGTAGCGCTGCCGCCGCCTTCGCGGGCGTGATCATGGCGAGCGACAAGCCGGGGGACGGCGAGCATCGCTTCGTGATCGAGCAAGGGGACGCCATGGGACGGCCGTCGCGCATCACCTTGATGCTGAGCGTCGCCGGCGGGCATTTGCGGCAGGGCAAGATCGGCGGCGAAGCCGTGATCGTGAGCGAAGGCCGCTTGCGGGCGTGAGCGATCCCATGACCCCTGGCGCCGACGCATCGCGGAGCGCCGTCCCTTCCCGGTGACGCAAGCGAGGATCATCGGTTTCACCCGGATCGCGGCCGTCTTCGAGCCGCGCGAGTGGACCTTCGCGCGGGAACGCCAAAGCGAGATCAAGGCGCATTGGGCGACCCTCCAGGCCGAGAACCCCATGCTCTTCGACGGGCGCGTGCTCTTGCAATACGAACGCCGCATCGCGGACGGCATTTTTCACGGCCGCTATCTCGCGACTGATTATTCGGCCTTCCTCGCCTGGCGGGATTTCGGCTGGCCCGACAAGGAAGTTTGCAACGGCTTCTCCATGGCGGCGCTGCGCGCCAAGGACGGCGCCTTCCTGCTCGGCGAGATGGCGGCGCACACGGCCAATCCGGGCAAAGTGTATTTCGCGGCCGGCACGCCCGATCCGGAGGACATTACGCCGGGGGGAGAGGTCGACCTTCTCGGCAGTCTCATGCGCGAGCTCGAGGAGGAGACGGGCCTCACCCCCGACGAGGTGACGGTGGAGGACGGCTGGACCGCGGTTTTCGAGGGCCAGCGCGTCGCCTTCATGCGGCCCGTGAGCCTCGACATGGAGGCGGAAACCGCGCGCGCGCTCATCCTGTCGCGCCTCGCGGCCCAGGCGAGCCCGGAGCTCGCCGACATCCGCATCGTGCGCTCCACGGCCGATATCGACGAGGCCAGGATGCCGCCTTTCGCCTGCGCCTATCTCGAGCACGCCTTCGGGCGGTGAGTGCGCGGCGCGACGCTGCTTCGCCTCAGCGCAGGAAGGGGTTCGTGCGCCTCTCTTCGCCGATATTGCCGCCGGGGCCATGGCCGCACAGGAACGCCATGTCGTCGCCGAGCGGCAGGAGCTTTTCCTTGATCGAGGCGATGAGCGTCGCATGGTTCCCCCCGGCGATGTCGCTTCGCCCGACCGAGCCCTTGAAGAGAACGTCGCCGACGATCGCGAGCTGCAGCTTCGGCGACACGAAGACGACGCTTCCGGGCGAGTGGCCCGGGCAATGCAGCACCTCGAAGCTTTCTCCGCCCATGGTGACAGTGTCCCCCTCGTCGAGCCAGCGGTCGGGCTTCACCATGCGTGCGCCCACCATGCCGTAGGATTTGCCGGCTTCGGGGAGGCGTTCGAGCAGGAAGGCATCCGCCCGATGCGGCCCTTCGACCGGGACGCCCAGCTCGGAGGCGAGCTCCGCCGCGCCGCCCGCGTGATCGATATGGCCGTGGGTGAGCAGGATTTTGTCGAGCTTCACCTCGGCCTTGGCGATCGCGTCGCGAATGCGCGGCAGGTCCCCGCCCGGATCGATGATCGCGCCCTGCTTCGTCTCCTCGTCCCAGACGAGGCTGCAATTCTGCTCGAAGAGGGTGACCGGGATGATGCCGATCTTGAGATTGGGCATGGGTGCCTCTAATTGCCGTCAGACCGCGAATTCGCGCGACGATAGCATTGAAAGACCACCTGCGGCCGATGAAGCGAAAACCGAGTGGGAAGGCGAGCGGCAGGTCGTCGAGCCCGCTGCCCCTCGCCTGCTGCTCGAGGGGCTCGCCGGCCTTGATTCCCGAGCATCGACGACCGGCCGCCCGATCCCGTCGAGCTCGGAGCCTTGCACTAAAATTCTCCACATCAACATTTCGCTATTCGGTCATCTCGGTTTCATCGGCAGCCGTCCGGCACAAGTTCGCGAGTTGCGTCAATGCATGGCGTAGTTGGTCGAGAGGAGGCAAACCCAATGCGAGGCGAATTGCATTGGGCGCGTGCCCTGGTGTCACCGAAAATGCGCTTGAGGGCGTTACCGCAATACCTCGGCGAGCGGCGGCGGCGACAAACGTCTCCGACCGCCAACCTTCCGGCAGCGTCATCCATGCATGATAGGCGCGGTGATCGGCTCTGACGTCGAGCTCGCCGAGGCATTCGGCAACCAAGCGCTGGCGCGTGCGCGCATCTTGACGCTTCTTTTGCGTAATTAGGGTGGCGGTGCCATCGGAGACCAATCGCATGCCCGCTTCGAGGCCCAACCCCGAGACGGACCACGCTCCCGCCCGCACGGTGGCGGCAAAGCGATCATGCAAAGATGGCGGCACGCATATATATCCAAATCCGAGCCCGGGTGCGATCCGCTTGGATAGGCTATTGACCACGATGCACTGGCTGGGTGCCATCGCCGCAAGGGGCTCATCATCGACGAGGAATCCGTAGACCAAATCCTCGATGATCGGGATGCCAGCTTTCTTGACGGCACTCAAAATCTCGCCGCGCCGCTGCTTGGATAGCGATATCCCGAGCGGGTTGTGCACAATTGGCTGAATATAAAGAGCCGATAAGGATGCGGCTCGGTGGACCTTTTCGATCGCCGCGGGCTGGATGCCGCCAGTGTCCATCGCGATCGGGACCAGTGTTGCGCCCAAGCGGGCAGCGAGATGCTTAACCATCGGGTAGGTGATGGCCTCGACGCCGAGGCGTCCTCCCCGTGGAACCAGCGCTGAAATGGCTGTCGCGATGGATTGCCGACCGCTACCTGTGAAGACAAGCCCATCTGCTTCGGGTGTCCACCCCGGGACAGCCAAGAATGCAGCCATATTTTTCCGCGCCGCCGCTAACCGCCAGCTCGTGACCGGCCGTAGCGCGAGGTCCATGACGTCGCTTCGTTGGAAACCGGCCAGACTCTTCGCGATCAGCGATGCCTGATCTTCCAGGATGGGGAAATTGAACTCCAAGTCGACACGCTCTTCATGTCGCTCGCCTTCCGCCAATTTCGCCACCGGCTGCTGTCCGGCAACGAAAGTCCCCCGCCCGATCTCCCCGACCACCAACCCACGGCTCAGGAGCTCCCCGTAGACTCGGCTTGCCGTAGAGACGGCGATGCCTCTTTCATAGGCATATTCACGCTGTGGGGGTAGGCGATCGCCGGGCATCAGTTTTCCGGACGCAATCTCCCGGGCCAACGCGTCGGCGTGAGCAGTATATTCGGAACGCGGCATAATTGCTCCGAGATCAATATTTCGATTGATTCCTTACATTAGTCAGTTCATTGCGATTTAACAATGAGTGAGTGCCGGAGACACCGCATGACGGATGGTGAGATCGACGCGTCCGTGGCCATCCCGACGTACCTGGAGATCGAGGCCGCCGCGCACCGAATTGCCGGGGTCTGCGAAGAGACGCCGCTCCTCGAGTCTCCGACACTGAGCGCAGAGCTGCATGGAAAGCTCCTCGTGAAAGCCGAAGGGTTGCAGAAGACCGGCTCCTTCAAACTTCGAGGCGCTTTCAATCGCCTCTCGATGCTGACCGATGCCGAGCGGCGGCGCGGTGTCGTCGCGGTCTCTTCCGGCAATCATGGTCAAGCTGTCGCCTACTCTGCGAAAGCGCTCGGCACGACGGCTATCGTTGTAATGCCGACTAGCGCCCCCAAGATCAAAATCGAGCGAATTCAAGCACTGGGCGCAGATATCGTGCTGCACGACCGGACAACGCGGGATCTGGAAGACGTCGGAAGAGAACTCGCGGCTGCCCGCGACATGGTGCTTGTGCCTCCTGCGGACGACCGGAATATCATCGCTGGTGCGGGAACCGTGGGTCGGGAAATCGTGTACCAGGCTCGTCGAACGGGCGCGAGCCTCGATGCGATGCTCGTCTGTTGCGGCGGCGGCGGCTTGACCGCGGGCTGTGCAATCTCCGTACAAAGATTATCGCCCGATACAGTCGTCATCGCCGTCGAGCCCGCCGGCTTCGACGATACGGCACGCTCGTTGGCTGCAGGGCGACGCCTGAGGAACGAACCTTCCGCACGAACGATCTGCGACGCTTTGATGTCGCCGACCCCCGCCAACCTACCGTTTGAAATCCATAAGAGGCACCTTGGTGGAGCCCTGACGGTGACTGACGACGAGGTCGTGTCCGCGATGCACACGGCGTTTACGGAGTTTGGGCTCGTAGTCGAGCCGGGAGGTGCCGTCGCGTTGGCGGCAGTCTTGGCAGGCCGCTACGACATCGCGGGGAAAACGGTCGCGGTCACGTTGACCGGCCGCAACCTCGACCTTGAGGCGGCCGCTCGGCACTATGCCGCCTAGGCTTCGCAACAGGAGCTCCTTCGGACCGGGCGAGCCCATCCGTGGACGAGACCGGCACATCGACGCTCTGGCGAGCCCGCCCGCAACTCCATCGACCGAATCATAACCTCGCGCCGTTCCCCTCCTGTTCTTGCCAGACCGCCGCGAGCCGGCTAAGGTGCGCGCTCGGGAGCTGGGGGTTCAGCCGGAATGGTCACACGCGTATCCACCATCGCCTTCGAGGGCATCGAGGCGCGCCCTGTCGATGTGCAGGTGCTCGTCTCGTCGGGCAATGTGGTGTTCAACATCGTCGGCCTGCCCGACAAGACGGTCGGCGAAAGTCGCGAAAGGGTGCGCGCCGCCTTGATCGCCTCCGGGCTGTCGCTGCCGGCGAAGCGCATCACCGTCAATCTCGCTCCCGCCGATCTCCCGAAGGAAGGCAGCCATTACGACCTGCCGATCGCGCTCGGCGTGATGGCGGCGATCGGCGCGATCCCATCGGACGCGCTCGAAGGCTATGTGGTGGTGGGGGAGCTCGCGCTCGACGGCTCGCTCCTGCCGATCGCCGGCGTGCTGCCGGCCGCCATGCATGCCAATGCGCGAGGTCTCGGTCTCATCTGCCCGCAGGCCGGCGGTCCCGAGGCCGCCTGGGCGAGCCGCGAGCTCGAGATCGTGGCGCCGCGCTCGCTGATCCAGCTCGCGAACCATGTCACCGGCGCGCAGGCGCTGTCGCGGCCGGAACCGGCGGTGCGCCAGACCCTCGTGCCGCTCCCCGACCTCAAGGAGGTGAAGGGGCAGGAGAACGCCAAGCGCGCCCTGGAGATCGCGGCAGCGGGCGGCCATAATCTCCTGATGAGCGGCCCGCCGGGTGCCGGCAAGTCCATGCTCGCGGCGCGCCTTGCCTCGATCCTGCCGCCGCTTTCGCCGAAGGAGCTCCTCGAAGTCTCGATGATCCACTCGGTCGCGGGACTGATCGCGGACGGCGCGCTCACGGACCGGCGGCCCTTTCGCGCGCCGCATCATTCGGCCTCGATGGCGGCGCTCGTGGGCGGGGGCCTGCATGCGCGGCCCGGCGAGGTGTCGCTCGCGCATAACGGCGTGCTCTTCCTCGACGAATTCCCGGAATTCCCGCCGCAGGTCCTCGACAGCCTGCGACAGCCGCTCGAAACCGGCGAGGTCGCGATCAGCCGCGCGAACTACCGTAACGTCTATCCGGCGCGCTTCCAGCTCGTCGCCGCCATGAACCCCTGCCGGTGCGGCCATGCGAACGAGCCGGGTTATGCCTGCAAGCGCCAGCCGAACGAGCGTTGCATGGCGCAATACCAGTCGCGCATCTCGGGCCCGCTCATCGACCGCATCGACATGCATATCGAGCTCGCCGCGGTGTCGCCCGCCGACCTCGTCCTGCCGCCGCCCGCCGAAGGCTCGGCCGAGGTCGGCAAGCGCGTCGCCGCGGCGCGCGAGCGCCAGAGCGAGCGCTACCGGGCGGCGGGCCTCGAGGGAACCCTGACCAATGCGGCCTGTCCGCCGGCCTTGCTCGACGAGGTGGCGAAGCCCGATGAGGCGGGGCTCGCGCTCGTGCGCAACGCGGCCGACAGGCTGCATCTCACGGCGCGGGGCTATCACCGCGTCATCAAGGTGGCGCGCACGCTCGCCGATCTCGAAGGCGAGAAGAACATCGGCCGCATTCATCTCGCCGAGGCCTTGTCGTATCGCGCCGCCGCGGACCGGAGGGATCAGGCGGCGTGAGTACCACGCTATGGTTCGCTTCGAGGGAGAGGGAACGAACATTGCATCCAAGGTGTTTGAAAATGTTGGATACTCTCCAGGTACAACGATCGAGATAGGCCTGAGCGGCGACGCGATCGAGGCGATTTCTGAAGAAGTCGAGGATTTCCAATTATGATCAGAATTCGAGACCTAGTGCCTTCAGCCGACACCACCGAGCAGGGACTGGCGATATTGACGTGCCTTTTGCGCGAGCTTCGCTGCGATGGAGAGGTTTTGATTTCGTTTGAAGGCCTAAGGACCGCGACGCCGTCGTTCGTCAACGCCTCTTTCGTGGAACTCCTTCGCGATTACCCGCTGGACGAAATCAAGCGACGCATCAAGGTCGTGAAATCGACGCGGCAGATCAACGAGGTGATCAAGGAGCGGCTCTACCGCGAGGCTGAGCGACGCGCGGCTTGAGCCACCTGTTTGGGGGGTGACGCAGCAAGGCTTCTGCGTGCCAGCACGGCTTTTCCACCCAACACGGCGCCACAACCTCATATGCACCGCGGCGCGCGAGCGCCAGAGCTAGCGCTACCGGGCGGCGGGTCTCGAGGGAACCCTGACTAATGCGGCCTGTCCGCCGGCCGTGCTCGACGAGGTGGCAAAGCCCGATGAGGCGGGGCTCGCGCTCGTGCGCAACGCGGCCGACAGGCTGCATCTCACGGCGCGCCGCTATCATCGCATCATCAAGGTTGCGCGCACGCTTGCCGGTCTCGAAGGGGAGAAGAACATTGGACGGATTCATTCGGCCGAGGCACTTTCTTATCGGGCCGCGGCGGACCGCAGGGTCGAGGCGGCTTGAATTGCTGCTATCCAACAATTCTCGTCCGTCCGACTGGTTGAGGGTTGGAGCCCGCAAAAGCTGCTATATATGTATAGCGGTCTTGAACCCGAGGATGGCCCTATGCTTGCGTTACGGCTTCCACCCGAAATCGAAAACCGTCTTGATAAGCTTTCCAAGCTCACGGGGCGAAGCAAGAGCTATTATGCCCGCGAAGCCATCCTGGAGCATCTCGACGATCTCGAAGACATCTATTTCGCCGAGCAGCGCCTTGCCGATCTCCGCGCCGGCCGCAGCGACGCCGTGCCGCTGAGCAAGGTGATGAAGCGGCATGGCCTACGCGATTGAGTTAGAGCGGGCAGCCACGCGAGAATTGGATGCTCTCGGCCAGGATGCGGTCAAGCGCATCTTGCGTTTCCTGCATGACCGAGTGGCACAACTCGATGACCCGCGCTCGATCGGCGCGGCGCTGAAAGGCCGAAAGCTCGGAGAGTTTTGGAAGTATCGCGTCGGTGACTATCGCATCATCGCCAAGATCGATGACAGCGCCATTCGCATCCTCATTGTTCGCATCGGCAACAGACGCGAGGTCTATCGTTGAGAAAGCGGTCCGCTCGGCAAAGGACGGTCGAAGCGCCTTATACTCGGGTGATCGAACGCGAGCGGCGTCCGTGCCTGACCTCTCCCCCGCTCTCCCGCTGCCTCGCATGCGCCCACCGCTTTGCTTGGCGAAGCGATGAGCCGTATAGGGATATCGGCCAATTTTTGCTCGGGGTGCCCAGTGCGCCCGATCCCAAGCTCAGGTGGAGGAACCATGTATCAGGACGTTTCGCTATTCATCGACGGAAAATGGGGCAAGGCCTCGGGCGGCAAGGCCTCGCCCGTCGTCAATCCCGCGACCGGCGATCAGATCGGCACGTTCGCCCATGCGGACAAGGGTGACCTGGAACGCGCCGCGCAGGCCGCGCAGAAGGGCTTCCAGGCCTGGCGCAAGGTCTCGCCCTTCGACCGCTACAAGATCATGCGCAAGGCGGGCGAGCTGATGCGCCAGCGGGTGGACGACATCGCCAAGACGATGACGCTCGAGCAGGGCAAGCCGGTCGGCGAGGCGAAGCTCGAGCTCCTGAACGCCGCCGATGTGATCGATTGGTTCGCCGAGGAAGGCCGGCGCGCCTATGGCTGGATCATCCCGCCGCGCTTCGAGGGTCTCTACCAGCTTGCCATGAAGGAGCCGGTCGGGCCGGTCGCGGCCTTCACGCCGTGGAACTTCCCGGTGAACCAGGCGGTGCGCAAGCTCTCGGCGGCGCTCGCGGCCGGCTGCTCCACCGTGCTCAAGGGCGCCGAGGACACGCCGGGCTCGATCGCCGAGCTCGTGCGCGCTTATGCGGATGCCGGTGTGCCGGCGGGCGTGATCAACCTCGTCTATGGCGATCCGGCCGAGGTCTCGGAATACCTCATCCCGCATCCGGTCATCCGCAAGGTGACCTTCACGGGCTCGACCGTGGTGGGCAAGCAGCTCGCGGCGCTCGCCGGCAAGCATATGAAGCGCACCACCATGGAGCTCGGCGGCCATGCGCCGGGCATCGTCTTCGAGGACGCCGATATCGACGCCGCCGTGAAGGTTCTGGCGGCGAGCAAGTTCCGCAATGCCGGCCAGGTTTGCATCGCGCCGACGCGCCTCCTGGTGCAGGAGAAGGTCTATGAGCAGTTCGTCGACAAGTTCACGGCCGCCGCGAAGGCTCTGAAGGTGGGCGACGGCATGGACCCGCAGACGCGCATGGGGCCGCTGGTGCACAGTCGGCGCATCGATGCGCTCGAAGGCTTCGTGGCCGACGCCAAGAAGCGCGGCGCCACGGTGAAGACCGGCGGCAACCGCATCGGCAACAAGGGCTTCTTCTTCGAGCCCACGGTCGTGACCGATGTGCCGAAGGACGCGCGCATCATGAATGAGGAGCCCTTCGGGCCGCTCGCCATGATCGCGCCCTTCGACACTTTCGACGGCGTCGTGTCGGAGGCGAACCGCCTCCCCTATGGGCTCGCGGCCTATGCGTTCACCAAATCGGCGAAGACCGCGACCGCGATCGGCGCCGCGATCGAAAGCGGCATGGTGGCGATCAACGGCGCGCCGCTTGCGCTTCCGGAAGTGCCTTTCGGCGGCGTGAAGGATTCAGGCTACGGCACGGAAGGTGGCCGGGAGGCGATCGACGCCTATCTCAACACCAAATACGTGACGCAGGTCGGAGTTCTGAGCGTTTGGGCCTCCATTGAGACCCGGGTTCCGGCTCGGCGGTCGGGCATCGGCAAACGGTCCCTGTTTGCCGGAAGTGCCCGACCCGGCCCTTCTGAATTCAGATCAGGATCAGCGGACGGATGGAGCCGTCCGTCGCAATCGAGACGAGGCCGCTTGAGGGCTTGGCCCGAAAGCGGCCTGCCATGAAGCCGTCCGCGAACGAGGCGGCACCTGGGAGGCAACAACCATGAGAGTCATGCCCTGGCTTTTTGCCGCGCTCGTCGCGGCTTTCCTGGCCGTGCCTTGGCCCGTGTCGGCGCAGACGCCGCTGAAGCTCGGCCTTCTGCTCGACATGTCGGGACCTTATGCGGACATCACCGGGCAGGGGAGCGTCACCGCGGCTCGCATGGCGGTCGACGACTTCGGCGGCAAGGTGCTGGGGCGGCCGATCGAGATCGTTTTTGCCGATCACCAGAACAAGGCGGACCTCGCCGGCTCGATCGCCCGGCAATGGTTCGACGACCAGGGCGTCGAGGCGATCCTCGATGTCGCGGCCTCGGCCACGGCGCTTGCCGCGAATGAAATCGCCAAGCAGCGCAACAAGATCATCGTGATGAGCGGGCCGGGCGTCACGCGCCTGACCAATGAGGATTGCGGACCCTACACGGTCCATTACGCCTATGACAATTACGCGCTCGCCAAGGGCACGGGCGTGGCGACCGTGAAGGCCGGCTTCGATAGCTGGTTCTTCATAACGGCCGATTATGCCTTCGGCCAGGACCTCGAAAAGAACACTTCCGCCTTCGTCACCAAAAACGGCGGCAAGGTGCTGGGGTCGGTGCGCGTGCCACTGAACACGCCCGATTTCTCCTCCTTTCTTTTGCAGGCGCAGGCCTCGGGCGCGAAGGTCATCGGGCTCGCCAACGCAGGCGCCGACACCATCAACACCATCAAGCAGGCCGCGGAATTCGGCATCGGCAAGTCGGGGCAGAAGCTCGCTGCGCTCCTCGTCTTCATCACCGATGTCAATTCGCTCGGTCTCGAGGCGGCGCAAGGCCTGCTTCTCACCAGCGCCTTCTATTGGGACATGAACGATGAGACGCGCGCCTGGTCACGCCGCTATTTCGAGAAGATGAAGAAGATGCCGACCATGGATCAGGCCGGCGTCTATTCCTCGACCTTGCACTACCTCAAGGCGGTCGCGGCCGCGGGCAGCGTCGAGCCGGGCGCGGTGATGAAACTGATGAAATCCACTCCGATCAATGATTTCTTCGCCCATGATGGGCACATCCGCGAGGATGGCCGCATGGTGCACGACATGTATCTCTTCCAGGTGAAGACGCCGTCCGAATCCAAGGAGCCCTGGGACGATTACAAGCTCGTCGCGACCATTCCGGCGGAGGAAGCCTTCCAGCCCTTGTCGCAATCGACCTGCCCGCTGGTGAAGAAATAAGTGGCGTCGCGGCTCCCGGCGAGCCCGTCCTGCGGCGCGCGGGAAATCGCGATTGGACGGGAATGATCCGAGAGGCAGGCTGAATTGCGCGCGGAACGGCTCCGCCTCCAACTCCATGCCGATCCCCACCGGTCTTCTTCTCCGCCGCCTTGGCGGTTGAGGCGGCCGCGCTCCCTGCCCGCGAGCATCGCTCATGAGGAAAGCCATGGCACCAAAACGATGGGTGAACCGGCCCGAAGGCTCGACCTGGGGCGATTTCGGCCCTGACGATCAGCTCGGCCGCCTCAACCTGATCACCCCCGCCAAGGTGCTGCAGGGGATTGCCGAGGTCCGCGAGGGCAAGAGCTTTTGCCTCAGCCTGCCGCTCGATTACCCGGGAAAGAACGTGCTCAATCCGCGTCGCCTGCCGCCGGTGCTTCGCCCGACCTCGCGCTCGGGCAAGCCGAACATGAATTACGTGCTGGCGAATGACGATCCGAACATGACCGACGTGATCTGCGATGATCTCGTGATCATGCATCTGCAATATTCGACGCAATGGGACAGCCTCGCCCATGTCGGCTCGCTTTTCGACGCCGACGGCGATGGGGTGCCGGAGCCGGTGTTCTACAACGGCTTTCGCGCCGGCATCGACATCATCGGCCCGAGCGACGCGAAGGACGCGGGCGTCGAGGGTCCTCTCGGCACGGCATCGACCTCGAACGCCGCGGCGCTGAGCGTCGCGCGCATGGCGGAGAGCTGCGTCCAGGGTCGCGGCGTGATGATCGACCTTCATGCCCATGTGAAGCGGCTTCGCATCGTCTTCGGCTATGAACGGCTGATGCGGGTTCTCGAGGAGGACAAGGTCGAGATCGAGAAAGGCGACATGGTGCTGATCCACACCGGCTTCGCCGAGATGCTGCTCGAGATGAAGGGCGATCCCGATCCCGGCAAGGCGCATCACCTGTGCGCCGTGCTCAACGGCCGCGACAAGCGCCTGCTCAACTGGATCACCGATTCGGGCCTCGCCTCCCTGATCGCGGACAATTACGGCGTCGAGGCCGTGCCCGCGATCGAGCACGAAGGCTGCTGCGCATCCCTCCCGCTGCACGAGCATTGCCTCTTCAAGCTCGGCGTCAATCTCGGCGAGATGTGGCATTTGACGCCGCTCGCCACCTGGCTGCGCGCCCATAAGCGCAACCGCTTCCTCTTGACGGCGCCCCCCTTGCGCTTGCCCGGGGCCGTCGGCTCACCCGCGACGCCGGTTGCTACAGTTTGACGGCTACCGATTTTGATTTGCTGGAAAGCTGATTTTGTTCATTTTCTTAGAAAGGCGAGAAAAAGCGCAAGTCGCAATGCGGGGATGCAGTCGGAAAGTCACCGGTCCTCAGTGTCGCATTTTGGCCTAAGCAAAGATAGAAAGAAGAGAAAAGCGTGAGTGTTGCGTCGATTTTTATTGTAAACTGATAGGCGACAGTTTACAATTTTGCGTGATCAGACGCTTTCGGCACAAGGGCCTCGAAGCCCTATTTCGGACTGGCGGTGCCAAGGGCCTGGACGCCCAGCTCGCCGAAAAACTCCGCCGCATGCTGGCGCGTTTGAATGATGGCCCCCTGCCCGATGCCATGTCATTGCCGGGCTACCGGCTGCATCGACTCAAGGGCGAGCGCAAAGGTGCATGGTCGGTCTGGGTGTCGGGAAACTACCGCCTCACTTTCGAGATCGAAGGCGAGGATGCGACCAACGTCGATTTTGAGGACTACCACTAGCCTGAAAGGAGCGCGCAATGGAGATGTTCAATCCGCCTCATCCGGGCAAGATGATCCGCGAGGACTGCCTGAAGCCCCTCGACCTATCGGTGACGGCCGCGGCAAAATGGCTGGGCGTCTCGCGCGTGACGCTATCGGAACTGTTGAACGGCCATAACGGCATCACCGCCGACATGGCGATCAGGTTCGAAAAGGCGGGTTGGGGTTCGGCCGAATCCTGGCTGCGTAACCAGATGTCCTATGACCTCTGGCAAGCCAAGCGGCGCGCGAGCAAGATCAAGGTCAAAAAATATCCGGCACATGAGCCCGAACATGACAACAAGTGACACATCGGGCGCGCGGAACAGGGTAGGCGAGAGCGTTAGCTTGGGTTCTGGCGTAGCGGGGAGAGACGACCTTTCGAAGCCATCGCTCCCGCTTTTCTCAAGGACCTCCCTCCTCATGGCCGCGCAGGATGCGGGTCGCAAAATCCGCGATGGCGCTCAAGGTCGCGTCGCGCGCCTCCCGCTGCGGTGAATGACCGACGCCCTCGACCATGGTGACCTCGACCGGGCAATAGCATTCCCCTTGCGCGATCTCGATCTGGCGGGAGGTGCCGTATTCATCCCGCGTCCCTTGCACGACCTCGATCGGCACGCGGATGTAGCCCAAGGCTTCCGAAATATCCCATGAACGGAATCCGGGATCGAGCCAGGCGCGGTTCCAGCCGTAAAAGGCGTTGTCGACATGCTCGTGCCAGCGGGCAAGCTTTCCTTTGAGCTCGCCGTTTTCATAAGCGAGCTTCGCCTTGGCGATCGCCGCAAGCCCCATGGGCTCGACCACGAAATGGGGCGCGATGAGCACCAGACCGCGCACGCGGTGGTCCTGGACGCTGCCCGCATAGATGGTCGCGATCGAGGCGCCATCCGAATGACCGAGCAGCAGGCCGCGGCGAAAACCGATCCGCTCCAAGAGCTTCGGGAGCACTTCCAGCGCCTCGTCATGCATGTAGCTGAGCTTGCGCGGCAGCTCGACGGGGCTCGATGCACCATAGCCGGCGCGCGAATAGGCGAAGACGCCAGCTCCGGTCGCCGCCGCCAGCGCATCGGGAAAATCGCCCCATAGGCCGACCGAACCCAAGCCTTCGTGCAGCATCACGATGGTTGCCGCCTCGCCCGGATCGGGCCCGACGCGGCGGAATTCGAGCCGATGCCCTGCGATCTCGAGCATCCCGGAGGAATCAAGCCCTGCCATGAGTGCGTCCGGCGCGCCTTGTTACGATGACCGCGATCGCATCGGCGCGCCCGGAGCGATGCTTGGTGGGCCTGGCAGGACTCGAACCTGCAACCAGACCGTTATGAGCGGCCGGCTCTGACCATTGAGCTACAGGCCCTTGGCGGTGCAATCCGCCTGCGCCGATCCATCGGGGATCCGAGGCCTCGTTAGAGAGTCTCGGCCATGAAGGCAACGCTCGCCATCCTTCCAAAAGCCGCGCCGGGAAGGAGTTATGATCCGGTCAAGGCACCCGCCTGCCGTTCTTCGACCCTTCCCCATGTCCCTGACCTCGCCTCATTCCGCACCCACTTTACGCGGAGCCCGCGCAATGCGACCTTAAGGTCGATGCATTCAGAAGCGATCGGGCCGGCACCGCCTCGCTTCCTCGCATGACGTGATCCGAGGGATTGAGATCATGCGAGAGATTGCCAAACGGGTCGCGGCCGGATTTCGAGGGAGGTTACGTCATGCAGCGGATGAAATCGATCGGCGTCAATGCGCCAGCACGGTCCAAAGCGGCCGCGGGGGTCGCGCTTGCCATGCTTCTCGGTGCCGGGGCACTGGGATTTGGAGAATCGGCCTTCGCCCAGGACTCCATCTATGTGCCGCTCTTCACCTACCGCACCGGGCCGTTCTCGGGGTCGGGGATCCCGGTCGCGGACGGCATGCATGATTATCTTTCGATGCTGAACGAGCGCGACGGCGGCATCGGCGGCGCTAAGCTCGTCATCGAGGAATGCGAGACCGGATACGACACCAAGAAGGGCATCGAATGCTATGAGGCCGTAAAGGGGAAGAACCCGGTGATGATCAACCCCTGGTCCACGGGCATCACCTTGCCGCTCATCCCGAAGGCCGCTGTCGACAAGATCCCGATCCTGTCGATGGCCTATGGGCTCTCGGCCTCGGCGGTCGGCGACACTTTCCCCTGGGTGTTCAATCCGCCGAACACCTATTGGGACGGGCTGTCGATGATCCTGCGCTACATCGCCGACAAGGAAGGCGGGCTCGACAAGCTCAAGGGCAAGACCATCGGCTACCTCTATCTCGACGCCGGTTTCGGCAAGGAGCCGATCCCGATGTTCGATAGCTTCGCCAAGGACGTGGGTTTCACCGTGAAGATGTATCCGGTGGCGTTCGGCGACTTGCAAAACCAGTCGTCGCAATGGCTCAACGTGCGCCGCGACAAGCCCGACTACATGATCATGTACGGCTGGGGCGCCATGAACGGCACCGCGGTCAAGGAAGCGGCGCGCATCGGCTACCCGATGGACAAGTTCATCTCCATCTGGTGGCCGAGCGAGGACGACGCGCGCGGCGCGGGCGAAGCCGCCAAGGGCTTCAAGATCCTGAACTGGCACGCGACCGGCGCCAATTTCCCTGCGCTTCAGGACGTCCTCACCTATGTGGTCGACAAGGGAAAGAGCCAGGTCGCCTCGAAGGACAAGGTGGGCGAGGTGCTCTACGATCGCGGCGTCTATAATTCGATGCTGATCGCCGAAGCGATCGGGAACGCGCAGAAGCTCACCGGCAAGAAGGTGGTCACGGGCGAGGATGTGCGCCGTGGGCTCGAAACAATCAACCTGACGCCAGAGCGGTTGAAGCAGCTCGGCTTCGAGGGCTTCACCGGCCCGCTGCAGATCACCTGCGCGGACCATAACGGGCATCGACCCACTTTCATGCAGGAATGGGACGGGCAGAAATGGGTGAAGGTCTCGGGCGATCTGCCCTTCATGGGTGACAAGGTCATGCCCTTGCTCGACGCCGCGGCGAAGGATTACGCCGAGAAGAATACCGGCTGGCCGAAGCGCAGCGAGGCCTGCGACAAGCCTTCTTGACGGAGATGGAGCGGCCGCCTCGCGCGCACGCTCCCTCTTCTCCATTAATAGCCGGATTTCTAAACCGAAGGAATTTCTGCGCTTCGGCACGGGATTTTTGCACGTGTTTCCAAGGGAAAGCCGGGATGGATAGCCAGATCATCTCTCCCGCGCCGAGCGCCGACCTGACGCAGGTCAGCGCCTCACCTGCTGCGCCGATCCTCGCGGTCAACAATATCGAGGTGATCTACAACCGCGTCGTGCTGGTTCTCAAGGGCGTGTCGCTTGCCGTGCCGCGCGGCGGCATCGTGGCGCTCCTCGGTGCGAACGGCGCCGGCAAAACCACCACATTGAAGGCGATCTCCAACCTGATCGGGGCCGAGCGCGGCGAGGTCACCAAGGGCTCGATCGAGTTCGACGGCCAACGCGTCGAGAAGCTCACGCCGAACGAGCTCGTGCGGCGCGGCTGCATCCAGGTGATGGAGGGCCGCCATTGTTTCGGCCATCTCACCATCGAGGAGAACCTGCTCACGGGTGCCTTCACGCGAAGCGACGGGCGTGCCGCCGTGCAAGCCGACATGGAAGCCGTCTACGGCTATTTTCCACGCCTCAAGGAACGCCGATTTGCGCTCGCCGGCTATACATCCGGCGGCGAGCAGCAGATGTGCGCGCTGGGGCGCGCCATGATGGCGAAGCCGCGCATGATCCTGCTCGACGAGCCCTCGATGGGTCTTGCGCCGCGAATCGTCGAAGAAATTTTCGAGATCGTGCGGGTGCTGAACGCGCGCGAAGGCGTGTCCTTCCTGATCGCCGAGCAGAACACCAACATGGCACTCAAGCACGCGAAATACGGCTATATCCTCGAAACCGGGCGCGTGGTCATGGATGGCGAGGCGCACGCCTTGCGCGAAAATGAGGACGTGAAGGAGTATTATCTCGGCATCGGCGGCGAAGGGCGCAAGAGTTTCCGTGCGGTGAAGAGCTATAAACGCCGCAAGAGATGGCTGAGCTGAGTGGTCCTTGGGTCGCCTCAGGCAAGCCTGGTTGAGTGGCCCGTTAAGGTTAAGGGCCGGTTAACCTCGAGAGCGCAGCTTGCCATTGGCGTGCCATGCCTTCGCCCTTTCTCTTTGCCAAGGGTGGAACGGGCTGGAGAAAGGCCTGCGCGCGAAGCATGCCTCGAGCCGATCGGTCGGCATCGGGAAGCCGGGCGCGCCGGCCGCGAGCATGAGCTTCGAAATGGACATGATTTGCGATAGGCTCATGTTCACCATGTCGAGCTGCTGCATCGTTTCGGGCGGGATGCATCCGGCTCGCGAGCTTTCGGCTTTGCGCGGCACCCTGCCGCGCCTTGCGGTTTTGCCCTGTCGGCGCGAAGCAGCTTCGCGAGGCGAGGAGGGGCCATGACGATGATCACGATGCGCCCCTCGGCCGGGCGCCTCGGCATGAGCGAGGCCAGGCCCGCGCACATATCGGGCGCGTATGATTTCGCGCGCGCGGCGCGCCATTCGGCGCATGTGCGGTTTTTGCGCAGGGCGATCCCTCTCGGCGTGCTGATCGCGATCGTCGGGCTTTTGGCGGTTTGGCTGACCAATCCTTTCCGGCAGATTCTGCCGAATTTCAGCGTGCAGGGGGTCGATCTCTCGGCCTCGCAAGTCGTGATGCAGATGCCGAAGCTCTCCGGCTTCAAGAAGGACAGCCGCCCTTATGAAGTCGTGGCAAAATCGGCGATCCAGGACGTGAGCAAGCCCTCCGTCATCAACCTCGTCGAGATGAATGCCCATCTCGTGCTCCAAGACGGCCAGAGCGCGAATCTGGCCGCGAAGCAAGGTATCTACGACACGCAGAACGAGACGCTCGACGTGAAGGACGACGTCAGGATCAAGACGACCAGCGGCTATGATATCAGCCTCGAAAATGCGAAAATGAAATTCAAATCGGGGGATATCAGCTCCGATCGACCCGTGAACGTCAAGATGAACGGCGGGGAGATCGATGCCGACGGTCTCGAAATGATCGACAACGGCAAGAGGGTCACCTTTATCGGGAATGTGCATTCCCGTCTCGATTCGGCGGCGGAGCGGCCGGGCCCGGCCTCCCCCGGGAAGGAGCAGGCGAGCGCGAAGGAGCAGCCGCGTCCATGAAACCGCGTTCGAGGAAGCCGCTTTCGCGCTTCGCCGGCACGGCGGGAAGAAGCGCGGCCGTCGCGTTCTTGGCCGGTCTCGTCTTCGTCGCCGCTGCCGCGCCTTCCGATGGCGCGCCGCCGTCAGCGCCAGCCTCCACAAGCCCCTCCCCGAAGCCGGCGGCCACATCCGGGAAACCTGCCTCAGCTCAAACGAGCTCGGCTCCCTTCGCGCCGAAATCCAAGGACCCGATCTACATTACGGCCGATCGTCTCGATATTTACGACAAGGAAGGACGCGCTGTTTACTCGGGCGCAAGCGGGGTCGTCGCGACCCAAGGCGCGAGCAAGCTCGTCGGCACGGAACTCACCGCCTTTTACGAACGCCAGCATGACAATGGGGAAGGCGCGTCCGGAAGCCAGCCGCAGCAGCAAGGCGCCGCCGGGACCCAGGTGAAGCGCATTCTCGTCAAGGGCCCGGTGAGCGTTGTCCAGAACGATCAGGTGGCGACCGGCGACGCCGGCGATTTCGACCGCGTGCAGAACATCGTCACCTTGACCGGCCATGTGTCCTTGACGCAAGGGGCCAACGTCACGACGGGCGACAAACTGGTCTACGACCTCAATACCGGCGTCGCGAATGTGTATTCGGCGCCCGGAACGCCGGTTAAGTCCTTGTTCGTGCAAGGAAGCCAGCCGGGCGAGGCGAAGTCGGCGGAACCGCAAAAGCCGGGCTCCGCCAAGCCCTCGTCGGCCAAGAGCTCTTCGGGTCCTTCGCAAGCCAAGCCATCCCCGGCAAAGGCGGCCCAGAAAGCCTCGTCCACGAAGGCCATCGATCAGTGATGACAGCAAATTAATTAGGCCGCCGGGGCCTCCTATGCTCAGTAACGCTGCCGCAGGGGGCGAATGAGAGCATGATTCGCAAAAACAAAACTGTTTTTGTGCCGAGATCATGCCGATATAACGAGGCGCGCGATCTATCCGGCCCGGTGATCCCGTTGGCCGGAGCGCGCGCCCGCGGATCGGTGCCGAGGGGTGACCTCATCCATCAGGCAATCTCGATCCAACATTGGTGAAGGTTTGGCCTCTATCCATCGTCGAGGCCGGGCCTAAGAGGAGATTTTCGCCCTTTCGGCGCCCGCATCGGATATCGGTTTTGCTCGATCGCCTCTCATCCCTCATTCCGCGACGCGCCACGGCGGGCGATGCCGGGCTTGCCGATGGGCTGGGCGCGGCCATGGGTCCCGAACGCGTTCCGGGCGAACCGGGCGCGGAAATGGCCGCTCCCCACTACAGTCTCATGGCTCGCGACGGCTTCCTCACGGTCGAGGGACTCGAGAAAAGCTTCGGCGCCCGGAAGGTCGTCGAGCATGTGAGCCTCGAATTGATGCGGGGCGAGGCTGTGGGCCTGCTCGGCCCGAACGGCGCGGGCAAGACCACCGTGTTCTACATGATCACCGGCCTCCTCGCGCCCGACGCCGGGCACATCTATTTCGATGGCCATGACGTGACTCAACTGCCGATGTATCGGCGCGCGCGGCTCGGCGTCGGATATCTGCCGCAGGAAGCGTCGATCTTCCGCGGCCTCAACGTCGAGGACAATGTGCGCGCGGTGCTCGAGGTGATCGAACCCGACAAACGTCGGCGCCAGCGCGAGCTCGACGCCCTGCTCGAGGAATTCAACATCGCCCGCCTGCGCAAGACACCCTCGATCGCATTATCCGGCGGCGAAAGGCGGCGCTGCGAGATCGCCCGGGCGCTCGCCGGACGACCCAATTACATGCTGCTCGACGAACCCTTCGCCGGCATCGATCCGATCGCGGTGGGCGACATCCAGGAGCTGGTGCGGCACCTCAAGGGGCGTGGCATCGGCGTGCTGATCACCGATCACAATGTGCGCGAGACGCTGGGGCTGATCGACCGCGCCTACATCATCCACGCCGGACGCGTGCTGATGGAAGGCTCGGCTGATGACGTCGTCGCTCATCCGGAGGTGAGGCGGCTTTATCTCGGAGAGGATTTCCGGCTTTAGCCTCGGCGGGTTGAGCCAAGCCGCGTTCTTTCAGGTCGCCGACCTCGCGCCGATGGCCGTTTCGACGGCGCGCATATCGGTCAGGATGGTGACCGTGAACGGAATTTCGGCCGCCCGGTCCACCCATTTGGGACGGTCGAGCAACGGCAGGCGCACTTCCCCGGCTGCGCCGTTTGCCGGAGCGCGCGGCGCGTCGAAAAGCCAATTCTCCGGTCCCTCGACGAAGATGTCGAGAATATGCTCCTGGGCTCCCAGGTTGACCCGGAGAGCCAGGTTCGGTTCGCCCGGGGCGAGCCACAGCATGGCCGCCTGCGGGCGATCAAGCCCGAGCGCCGCCGGCTGGACGCGCTTCGGCACCTCGCGCGCCGCCGCTTCGATCACGCCGGAATAGAGGCCTTCCGGCACGCCGGACACAAGGGTCAGGGCGCCCTCGCCCTTCTCGGGCACGCAGATCGTCTTGCAAGCCGCGTAGGTGAGCGACAGTGCGAGCTCCACGGGCTTGGCCGGATCCGTGGCGGCGAGGCGCAAGGGGAGCACGACATTGTCCCCCGCATAGCCGATCACCGAAACGCCGACTTCCTCCAGGCGCCGTGGCGCCGGCCAGTCGGGGGTGACCGACGCGAGATTGTGCGAGGAGGCCCAGTCGAACACCGGCGGCACACCCGCATTGCCCGGCATGCGCCAATAGGTCACGAAACCCGGCTCGAGAGCGATCTCGATCCCGGCCCCGAAGGCTTCCTTGTTGCCGAGCGGCGCGCCCCGGATGAGGCGCATGCGCGAGCCAAGCCCGACCGACCAGGGTGAAGCGGCAGCAGCC
Organism: uncultured Alphaproteobacteria bacterium; assembly: GCA_963713805.1. GTDB lineage: Bacteria > Pseudomonadota > Alphaproteobacteria > Rhizobiales > Beijerinckiaceae > GAS188. The sequence goes on from CAVQNF010000026.1 coordinate 128,705, forward strand.
TGATCCTCGGCGGCCGCCGGGCACGGCGCTCCGACGGCGGCCGCGCCGAGGCCGGCGCTTGCCGCGCCCAAAATCGCTTGGCGCCGGGTGATCATGCCTCTCCTCTATTCATTGTCGGGCCGAAGGACGAGAAACATTCATGTGACCGCCCCCTCTTACCAGAGAAGCCGCGGAATCGACATGGGATTTCGGTTCTTTCGGATCGCGGGTTGAAAATTCCTCCGCATTGCCTAGCATTCCTCTTATGGCCCGGCAGTTTCCCAAGCGACGCGGCGAGAGTTTCTATCTCGACGGCCAGGTGCTGGTCGCGATGCCGAGCCTCATGGACGAGCGCTTCGCCAAGAGCGTCGTCTACCTATGCGCCCATTCGCAAGAAGGAGCGATGGGCATCATCATCAACAGGCCGGCCTCCCACATCGTGTTCCGCAAGCTCCTGGTGCAGTTGCAGATCATCGAGGACGCGGAAAGCATCCGGCTGCCGGCGGGCGCCGAGGGGATCGAGGTGCTGCAAGGCGGTCCGGTCGACAAGGCGCGCGGCTTCGTGCTGCACTCGGCCGATTTCTTCATCGAGGACACGACCCTGCCTATCGACGAACGGATGTGCCTCACCGCGACGGTGGACATCCTGCGCGCCATCGCCAAGGGAGAGGGACCACATCGCGCGGCGCTCGCGCTCGGCTATGCCGGCTGGGCACCCGGCCAGCTCGAAGCCGAGATCCAGGAGAACAGCTGGCTCTCGTCTCGCGTCGGCCCCGACCTCATCTTCGATACGCCGGCCGAATCGCGCTACGATATGGTCATGCGGCGGCTCGGCATCGATCCGGCGATGCTCTCGAGCACGGCGGGACGAGCGTAGAGGATCGCGCTCGAGGGAGTTTCGACTTTTGCTTCAACCCGTCTCGAGAGAGCTTTCTCTCGCCTCAGCGAGATCGTTCCGCGACAGGCGCCGTCAACCGCGGGCCTGGGCCCGGCGACCCGCGCCTCTCCTTCGCGCTGCGAGCCGCCGCCTGGACGAGACAAGACGGGCAAGTCGTGCATCGACCTCAAGGTCGTGCGAAGCGCCAGACGAGCTGCACTAGATGGCATCTCCCATCGGCTCCGAGATCGAGCATTTGATTCAGCTGCTCGCGCGCCTGCCCGGCCTCGGGCCACGTTCGGCACGGCGCGCGGCGCTGCATCTGATCCGCAAGCGCGAGGCCCTTCTCTCCCCGCTCGCCGAGGCGCTCCGGGTCGCGGCCGAGCGCATCGTCGTTTGCCCGGTTTGCAACAACGTGGACACGAGGGCGCCTTGCGGCATCTGCGCCGACGAGCGCCGCGACGCCAGCGTGCTCGTCGTCGTCGCCGATGTCGGCGATTTGTGGGCGCTGGAACGGGCCGGCACCCTGCGGGCGCGCTATCACGTGCTCGGCGGCACGCTCTCTCCCCTCGACGGGATCGGCCCGAAGGAGCTCGGAATCGAGCGGCTCGTCACGCGCGTGGCCGAAGGCGAGATCAAGGAGGTCGTCCTCGCTCTCAACGCCACCGTCGACGGACAGACGACCGCGCACTACATCACCGACGCGCTCGCTCCTCTCGGCGTGAAGGTGACGCGGCTCGCACATGGCGTGCCGGTCGGCGGCGAGCTGGACTATCTCGACGAAGGCACGCTCGCCGCGGCCTTGCGGGCGCGCACCGCGATGTAGCGGCTCACTTGCTCCAGGCCCGTGCCAGGAGGAAGGCGACGGCGTTCACCGCGATCGACAAGGCGATGAGCACCATGCCGAGCGCGAGCGCCAGCGCGAGCTCCCCCTTGCTGGTCTCGAGCGCGATCGCGGTCGTCATGGTGCGCGTGTAGCCGCGGATGTTGCCACCGACCACGATGATGGCCCCGACCTCCGAGATGGCCCTGCCGAAGCCGGTGAGGAAGACCGTGAGCACCGAGGCCCTGCCGATCGCCAGGAGGATGGCGACCGAACGCGTCGTCGAGGCGCCGTCCACCATGAGCGCCCCGCCATATTGCGTCCACAGCCCATCGGCGAAGCGGTGCGTCAGGGCGACGACGATCGGCGTCAACAAGATGAGCTGGGCGATGATCATCGCTGAAGGCGTGAACAAGAGGCCGAAGCGGCCGAGCGGGCCCGAACGCGACAAGGCGAGATAGACCGCGAGCCCGACCACCACCGGCGGCAAGCCGAGCAGCGCATTGGTGGCGAGGATCACCCCGGAACGGCCACGAAAACGCAAGATCGCGAGCGCGGCGCCCAGGGGCGCGCCGATCACGAGCGCCGCGATCGCCGCCGTCAGGCTCACGCCGAGCGACAGGCCGACGATGCCCAGGAGCTCGCCATCGCCTCGCGCGACGAGGCTGAGCGCGGCGCGAAGGCGCTGTTCATGAGGGCGAGACTGGTGAGGAGTGAGTGGCGAGTGGTGAGGAAAAAAATTGGCGTTGAAAAATACGATGCATCTCTGAGTTGTTATTCCCTGCCTCTACTCGCCACTCACTACTTTTCACTTTTCACTTTTCACTGTTCACCTCATTCGCCCCTCGCCACTCGCCACTCGCTACTCGCTACTCGCTCGATCGACAAAGAAGAGCTCCTCCCCGTTGACGCGATAGGAAGTGATCGCGGCGCGTCCGGCGGGCGAGGTGAGCCACTCATGCCAGATGCGCGCATCCTCCGCCTTCACCTTGGGCCATTTCGCGGGATTGACCAGGATGCTGCCATAACGATTGAGGAGAAGCTTGTCGCCTTCGACCAGGATCGCGAGATCGCCGCGGTTCCGGAAATGCGCCCAGGTGGCGCGGTCGGTCAGCACATAGGCGTTCATCTCGACGGCGGTGTTGAGCGTCGCCCCCATGCCGGAGCCGAGCTCGCGATACCAGGGAGCGTCATGCGGCGCGAGCCCGAGCGATTTCCAGAGGCGCAGCTCCATGCGATTCGTGCCGCTGTCGTCGCCACGCGAGGCGAAGGCCGCGAGGGCTTGAGCGATCTTGGCGAAGGCTTGCCGGGCGTCCTTGAGGCCGTTGATGCCGGCCGGATCGGTCCTCGGACCCACGATGACGAAGTCATTGTACATGACGTCGCGGCGATCGATGCCGTTGCCATCGGCGATGAATTTGTCCTCGCCGATCCGGTCATGCACGAGGAGAGCATCGGCATCGCCATGCGAGCCGATGGCAAGGGCCTGGCCGGTGCCGACCGCGACGACCCGCACATCGATGCCGGTCGCGGCGCGGAAGATCGGGATCAAATGCCCGAACAAGCCCGATTCCTCAGTCGAGGTGGTCGAGGCGAGCGTGATGAAGCGTTCTTGCGCTTGAGCCGGAAACGCGCACCACACGAGCGTAAGGAGGCAGGCGCGGATGAAGGTCTTGAGGCGTGGCATCGTGGATCTCTGGGCTGGGAACAAAGAGGCGTCGACAACCGGCACGATCCGCCGGAACATGCTCGGTCACCTGAAATTTGCGAACTCGCGGACGTCCGCGCTTCGGCGTGACTCGATCAAGGTAATAGCTCCCTCGACCTGCTCTTTGGTTAGATCGAATTCCTACCAAAGCCCTCCCCCTTTTGGCACGTTGCCCGATGAGACTGGTAGTCTGGCGCGGAAAACCGCGTTCCTTTACGACGGGTCACCTCGCCGAACTCATAGGGCATCGTAGGCTTCGTCGTCTGGATTGTTCCAAATCGCGGCAAAGGACGAGGCGCTCGCGGCGGCGGCAGCGCGGCTGAGTGCACGCATCTGTTCGCGAGAGGCGATGAAGTCCACGAAGTCCTCGATCTCGGCCAATCGATCCGGCGGCAAGGTCTGAATCTTCTCGATCAGGCTTTGGGCATTGGGCATGGTAGGCTCCTCGATAGGTGAGGGTCTGCGAGCGCCTCTTGGTCAGGAAGGCAATCGAGTAGCGTGTTGACGACGTATTTATCCACGCCGAACAGACGCCCGACTTCCTGGAATACCCTCAGCAATTCCCGATTGGCGATCTTCGCCTCGGCCATGTCGTCCGCAACCCCTTTAAGGGGATAGTCGCCAGCCACGTGGAACGCATCGGCCTTCGACCAATATAACAACGAAAGCTGAGCTTCGCAAAAGACGCGTCGGCTCTACAGCCTCACCCCGGTCGCCGCATCGAAGAGATGGATGTTGCTTGGCAGCACGTCGATCGTGAACGCATCGCCTTGCGGAGAAGCGTCGGACGGGCCTTGCGCCACCGTGAACGGCGCTCTCGCCGATCCGGCCGTGCACGAGGCGCCCCATGCCGAGCTCCTCGACGAGCTCCATCTTGAAGCGCGGCGCCGAGGCTTCGCCGTTCGCGCGGCGAAGGGCGACGGTTTCGGGACGAAGCCCGGCGAGCACAGTCGCTCCCCCCTGCACCCCGACCAGCGCCGGATCATAGGCGAGCAAGGCGCCGCCCGGCAGGCGCAAGCGGCCCGGTGCCTCCACCGTCGCGGCGAGGAAATTCATCGGCGGCGAGCCGATGAAGCCCGCGACGAAGGTGGAAGCGGGCTTGCGGAAGACGTCGAGCGCCGTGCCGACCTGCTCCATCCGGCCGCCGTTCATCACCACGAGACGATCGGCGAGCGTCATCGCCTCGAGCTGGTCATGGGTGACGTAGATCGAGGTCGTCTTGAGCGCGCGCTGCAGCTTCCTGATCTCGATGCGCATCTGCACGCGCAGCTTGGCGTCGAGATTGGAGAGCGGCTCGTCGAACAGGAAGGCCGCCGGCTTGCGCACGATGGCGCGCCCCATGGCGACGCGCTGGCGCTGACCGCCCGAGAGCTGGCGCGGCTTGCGCTCGAGCAAGGCCTCGAGCTCGAGGATGCGCGCCGCCTCCTTCACCCGCGTCTCGATCTCGGCTTTCGCCGTGCCGCGATTGCGCAGCCCATACGCCATGTTGTCGAAGACGCTCATATGCGGGTAGAGCGCGTAATTCTGGAACACCATGGCAATGTCGCGCTCCATCGGCTCGAGATCGTTGACGCGGCGCTCACCGATGCGGATCTCGCCGGAGCTCACGGTCTCGAGTCCCGCGACCATGCGCAGAAGCGTGGACTTGCCGCAGCCGGACGGCCCGACGAGCACGCAAAACCCGCCGTCGGGAACCGCGAACGACACCCCCTTCACGGCCTCGAAGCCGCCCGCATAGGTCTTTCGCACATCGCTCAGGACGACTTCGGCCATTTCATTTCTCCGTCTCGATCAGGCCTTTGACGAAGAGCCTTTGCATGGTGACGACGATGGCGACCGGCGGCAACATGGCGAGCACCGCCGTCGCCATGGCGACCTGCCACTCGGTGAGCGCGTCATGCACGTCGATGATCTTCTTGATGCCGATGACGATGGTCTGCATGTCGTCGCGCGTCGTGATCAGCAGCGGCCACAAATATTGATTCCAGCCATAGATGAAAAGGATCACGAAGAGGGCCGCGATATTGGTCACCGAAAGCGGCAGGAGCGTATCCTTGAAGAAGCGCAAAGGGCCCGCGCCGTCGATCTTCGAGGCTTCGACAAGCTCCTTCGGCACGGTCATGAAGAATTGGCGAAAGAGCAGGGTCGCGGTCGCCGAGGCGATCAAGGGCAAGGTGAGTCCGGCGTAGGAATCGAGGAGGTTGAGGTCGCTCGCGATCTTGTAGGTCGGGTAGATGCGCACCTCGACCGGCAGCATCAAGGTGATGAAGATGATCCAGAAAGCCGCCATGCGGAACGGGAAGGCGAAGAACACGATGGCATAGGCGGAGATGATCGAGATGGCGATCTTGCCGACCGCGATGCCGAGCGCCATCACGAGGCTGTTGAGCATCATGCCGCCGACGGGCGCGCGCGTCGTCTTGCCGGTCCCCGACATGATGGTGTGCCAATAATTCTCGAAGCCGTGCGAACCCGGCGTCAGCGGCATCTGGCCATTGGCGATGACGGCGTTGTCATGGGTCGAGGCGATGATCGCCATGTAGACCGGGAAGGCGACGACGAGAACGCCGACGAGCAGCACGATGTGCGGCAGGAGATTTCCGAAGCGGCGGTGCTCGACCATGCGTTTCGCCTAATAATGCACCCGCCGCTCGACATAGCGGAACTGGATCGCGGTGAGCCCGATCACGATGACCATGAGGATCACCGATTGCGCCGCCGAGCCGCCGAGATCGGCGCCGAGCCTGCCGTCCTGGAAGACCTTGTAGACGAGCGTCTCCGTCGCCTTGTTGGGACCCCCGCCCGTCGCCGTGTCGATGATGCCGAGCGTGTCGAAGAACGCGTAGGTGATGTTGACGACGATCAGGAAGAAGGTCGTCGGCGACAGGAGCGGGAACACCACGGTCCAGAAGCGGCGAAAGGGCTTCGCCCCGTCGATCGCGGCCGCCTCGATGACGCTTTTCGGGATGGCTTGCAGGCCGGCGAGGAAGAACAGGAAATTATAGCTGATCTGCTTCCATACGGCGGCGAGGATGACGAGGGCGAGCGCCTGGCTTGCCGTCGAGGATCGGATTCCAATCGATGCCCGAAGCTTGCAGGGCGCGCGCGAAGAGCCCGAGCCCCGGCTGGAACATGAAGATGAACAGCACGCTCGCGACCGCGGGCGCCACCGCATAGGGCCAGATCAGCAAGGTGCGGTAGACCCTCGCGCCCTTGATCTTTTGATCCGCCATCGTGGCGAACAACAGCGCGAGGCCGAGCGACAGGAAGGCGACGATCCCCGAGAACAGGAAGGTCACGCCGATCGCGTGATAATAATCGGGGCGCTTGAGCAGCTCGACGTAGTTCTCGAACCAGACGAATTCGGTCGAGAGGCCGAAGGCATCCTGAACCAGGAAGGATTGCCACAGCGCCTGCGCGGCCGGCCAATAGAAGAAGACGAGCGAGACCGCGAGCTGCGGCAGGAGCAAGAGATAGGGCAGGAGCTTGCCGGAGAAGATGGCGCGATTATCCGGCGGGTGGGCCGGCGCGCCCGCTTTCCCCGCCCCGACCCGATCGGCGCCTTGGATCTCGAGCTCCGGTCTCGACGGGCATCGCCTCACGCAACGCGGCATCGGCCTTGCCGGCGAATGCCTCCGTCTCGTTCATTTGGCCGCGCTACGCTCGAATTGGCGCAGGATCTGGTTGCCGCGCTCGACGGCGGCGTCGAGCGCCGCCTTCACTGTCTTCTGGCCCGAAAGCGCCGCCTCGATCTCCTCGGCCCAGACATCGCGCATCTGCACCATGTTGCCGAAGCGCAGGCCACGCGAATTCTCGGTCGGCGGCTTGTTGGTGAGCTCGAGGAGAGGCACTTCGAGGATCGGGTTCTTCTCGTAGAACCCCGAAGCCTTGGTCTTCTCATAGGCGGCCTTGGTGATCGGCAGATAGCCGGAGACCTGATGCAGATTGGCCTGGCGGTCGGTGTCGGAGAGGAAGGTGAAGAACTTGGCGATGCCCTTGTAGTCCTCGGCCGGCTTGCCCCCCATCACCCAGAGCGAAGCTCCTCCGATGATCGAATTTTGCGGCGCGTCCTTCACCTCAGGGAAATAGGGCATGGGCACCGCCGTGAAATCGAATTTCGCATTGGCCTTGACGTTCGGATAAAAGGCCGACGAGGTCATGAAGAGCGGGCATTCGCCCGAGGTGAAGCGGCCCTCGCCCGTGTTGGTGCGCCCCGAATAATCGAAGCTCTTGTCCTTCTGCAGGTCGACGAGGTTCTGCAACAGCTTCTCCTCGAGCGGCGTGTTGAATTCGAGAACGGTGTCGAAACCGTCGAGCCCGTTCGCCTTGGTGCCGATCGGCACATTGTGCCAGGCGGAGAACTGCTCGATCATCGCCCAGGTGATCCAGCCCGACGAGAAGCCGCAGGTCGGGCTCGTGGCGTGCAGCTTCCTCGCCGCCGCGAAGACCTCGGGCCAGGTCTTGGGCGGATGATCGGCATCGAGGCCGGCCTTCTTCAGCGCGTCCTTGTTGACCCACATCACCATGCTGGAAGAATTGAAGGGGAAGGAGAGCATCTCGCCCTTGGAGGTGGAGTAGTAGCCGGTGATCGCCGGCAGATACGAGCTCGGATCGAAAGGCTCGCCCGCATCTTTCATCAGCTGAAACACCGGCTTGATCGCCCCCTTGGCGGCCATCATCGTCGCGGTGCCGACCTCGAAGACCTGGATGATGTCCGGCGCGTTGCCGGCCCGATAGGCCGCGATGCCGGCATTCAGGGTCTCGGCATAGCTGCCCTTGTAGGTCGGCACGACCTTGTACTCGCTCTGCGACTTGTTGAAGTCCTCGGCGAGCTTCACGACCACGTCGTTGTTCGGCCCGGTCATCGCGTGCCACCACTGGATCTCGGTCGTGGCCGCCGACGGCAGCGTCGTCACCGTCAGGAATCCGGCCGCGAGGGTCGCGCGATGAACGAATCTCATGTCGGAGCCTCTCCTCGACGATCGCCGAGCGGTGGGATCGGATTCGGTTGTGACGGCCTCGCCGCTCGTCTTGGCCCGCCGCCGCTTCGGACTTTGTTGCGCGATCATGACGCAGCGGTGACGCCCTCGCAAGCGAGGCGCCCCGCGCGCGGCGACCGTCAGGCGAAACACGCCGCGCCTCAGCTTTGGCTTCGACGTCAAGACACTTTGGTCCACGCCGAAGCATTGAGCATGGTGGGCGTGCTAGCCGTCGGGAAGGGCTGGCCCCCACGGATCGACGGAGGTTCACATGCTGACCGAATGGATATCGCCTGAAGCGCTTGCTGCTTTGAACGACGGGTTCGTCGTCGCCATCATGCTCGAGGCAAAAGAGGGCCAGTCGGACGCGCTTGCCGAAATCCTGCGGGTGCTGACCCCACCCACCATGGCCGAGCCCGGGGTGAAGCTCTTCCTTCCCTATCGCTCGCCGAGAAATCGGTGCTTGTTCTTTATCTTTGAACTTTACGTCAACGAAGCGGCCTGGGGTGCCCATGAGGCCACCGACCACTTTAAAGCCGCGGTGAAAGAGCTCCTGCCACTGGTGACGCGGCGCGAGCGTGTGCCGTTTCTTCCGTTCCTGGCCGTCTGAGCGAACGCGCGTGTTCGAACCTGCGTCGGCTTTCGGCGCTAGCGCCGCTCCGAGCGCGGATCGAAGGCGTGCTGCATGCCGTCGCCGAGGAAGTTCACCGCGATGACGGTGATGAAGATGAGCAAGCCCGGATAGATCGCGAGTGCCGGCGCGGTGGTCACCAGTTCCTGCGCGTTGTTGAGCATGTTGCCCCAGCTCGGCGTCGGCGGAACGATGCCGAAACCGAGGAAGCTCAACACGGATTCGAACAGGATCACGCGGCCGACCGTCAAGGTGAAGGCGACGATGATCGGCGTGACGATGTTCGGCAGCACATGGGTCGCCATGACGTAGAGCGCGCCGGCGCCGCTCGCTCTCGCGGCGAGCACATAGTCGCGCTCCTTGACCGAGAGCGTCGCGGCGCGCACGAGACGCGCGATCGCGGTCCAGTCGACGAGCGCGATGATCACCACGATGCGCCAGAAGCCGGCCGCCCCCGAATGCGCGAATTCGCTCGAGAAGCCGAGCTTGGTAAGATCGAGCGCGGCGAGCACGATGAGGAGCGGCAGCAGGGGGAGCGCGATCACCCCGTCGGTGACGCGCATCAGGAAGGAATCGAGCCTGCCGCCGAAATAGCCGGCGATGAGGCCGAGCGAGACGCCGATGCCGCCGCCGATCACGGTCGCCAAGAGGCCGACGAGAAGCGAGATCTGCCCGCCGTACATGAGACGCAGCAATTCGTCGCGCCCGCCCTCGTCCGTGCCGAGCCAATGGGTCGCCGAGGGCGGATCATAGCGCGACAAAAGATCGGTGGTGTTGGAGTCGAGGCCGAGATAGCGCTCGAGCGGATAGGCGCTGAGGCAAAAGAGCACGAGCATCGCTAGGATGACGAGGCTCGCCATCCCGCCGCGATGGGCTCGGAAGCGTCGCCAGCGCAGGCTCCAGACCGATTGCGCCGCGTCGACCTCGCGTGCCGGGCGCGCGATCGCGCCTTCTGTCGCAAGGTCCGTCATTTGAGCGCGATCATTTCAGCGAGATCCTGGGATCGAGCCAGCCATAGGCGAGGTCGGCCGCGAGATTGGAGAGAAGCGTGATCAAGGTCGCGAAGAGGAGGCCGGAAAGCGCGAGGTTGAAATCGTTCGAGAGGATCGAATCATAGATCATCTTCCCCATCCCCTGCTGGGCGAACATGGTCTCGGTGACGAGCGCGCCGGAGAACAAGGTGCCGAAGGAGAGCGCCATGATGGTCACGACCGGGATCAGCGCATTGCGCAAGCCATGCACGATGACGACGCGCCAGGCGCCCGCGCCCTTGGCCCAGGCGGTGCGCACGAAATCCATGCGCAGCGTCTCGATCATGGCGGCGCGCACATAGCGCGTGAACTGGCCCGTGTTGGCGAGCATCAAGGTCAGGACCGGGAGCGTCAGATGCCGTAACTGATCCATGAGGCCGCCGTCGCCCACATTGGACATGCCGCTCGCGGGCAACCAATGCAGGCCCACCGCGAAGGTGAGGATGAGCACGAGCGCGAGCCAGAACACCGGCACCGAGATGCCGGCGAAGGCGAAGAGGCTCACGCAGGAATCGACGAAGCCGCCGGGGCGCAGCGCCGAGACGATGCCGAAGACCAGCGACGCCACCACGCTCAGCACGAAGCTCGAGATCATCAGCTTGCAGGTCTGCCACAAGGCGGGCGTGAGCACTTCGAGCACCGGTTGCGAATGGGTGCGCGAGAAGCCGAGATCGCCTTGAAGCGCCGCGACGAGCCAGCGCCAATAGCGCAGCATCAGCGGTTGATCGAGCCCGTAGATCGCCTTGAGCTTGGCCACCACCTCGGGCGTCACGCCGGGCATCGAGGCCGCCATGATGTCGATCGGATCGCCCGGCATCAGGCCGATGAGGCCGTAGACGACGAAGCTCATGATGAGGAGAACGAGGAGCGTCTGTCCGATGCGCCGCAGCACGAAGCTACCCATGTCGCCTCACTCCTTGAAATGGCAGGCGGCGAAATGCGAAGGCCGCGCCGCGAGCGGCTCGAAGCGCGGCGCGACGGCGCGGCAGACATCCTGCGCCAAGGGGCAGCGCGGATGGAAGACGCAAGCTGACGGTGGATCGAGCGGGCTCGGCATCTCGCCCTTGATGGCGCGCTTGCGCTGCCGTCCCGCGCCGATCCTCGGCATGGAATCGAGGAGCGCGCGCGTATAGGGATGCGCGGGGCGCGTGAAGACGTCTTCGCGCCGCGCGAGCTCGATGATGCGGCCGAGATACAGAACCGCGACCCGGTCGGCGAGGTGCTCGACGACGCCGAGGTCATGGCTGATGAACAGATAGCTCAGCTTCTCACGCCTCTGGATATCGCGGAAGAGGTTGAGGATCTGGCTCTGGATGGAGACGTCGAGCGCCGAGAGCGGCTCGTCGGCGACGATCAGCGCCGGGCTCGGCGCGAGCGCGCGCGCGATGGCGATGCGCTGGCGTTGGCCGCCCGAGAACTCATGCGGGTAGCGGTTCAGCGCGTCCTGCGGCAGGCCGACTTCCTCGACGAGGGCGGCGGCGCGAGCGCGGCGCTCGTTCTTCGTGCCGATCCCCTGGATGCGCAGCGGCTCGGCGATGATGTCGGAGACCGGCATGCGCGGATCGAGCGCCGAGAACGGATCCTGGAAGACGATCTGGATGGCGCGGCCCGCGACGCCGCGATTGTTCGCGTCGAGCTCGCTGCCGCGCAGGCGCACCCTTCCTGCGCTCGGCATGCGCAAGCCCGCCACCACATGGCCGAGCGTCGTCTTGCCCGATCCCGATTCGCCGACGAGCGCGAGCGTCTCGCCTTCCGCGATCTCGGCCGAAACTTCGTCCACCGCGCGCAAGCTCAGGCGCGGCCGCGCCGAACAAGCGCTTCGGCTGCGCGAAGGAAACGCTCACCTTCTCGATGGAAAGAAGCGGTTCCACGGCGCCTATCGCCTTGCCTTGAAGCAGGCCGCGAGATGACCCGGCTCGATCTCGTCGAGCGGGGGCGCGGCGGCGCGGCAACCCGCATCCGCGAGCGCACAACGATCGGCGAAGCGGCAGCCGGCGAGCGCGGCGTCGGGATCGGGCACGCCGCCGGCGATCACCGGCAGGCGTTCGACCCGGCGTGCCGGATCGGGCAAGGTCGCGATCAGGCCGCGCGTATAGGGGTGCAAGGGGCGCGCGAACAGCTCCTCCGACTTCGCCCGCTCGACCACGCGCCCCGCATACATCACGATGATCTCGTCGGAGACTTCGGAGATCACGGCGAGGTTATGGCTGATGAACTGGATCGCCATGCCGATCTCCGCTTGCAGATCCTGCATGAGGTCAAGAATCTGGGCCTGGATGGTCACGTCGAGCGCGGTCGTGGGTTCATCGGCGATCAAAAGCACCGGCCGGCAGGCGAGCGCCATGGCGATCATGGCGCGCTGGCGCATGCCGCCCGAGAGCTGATGCGGGAAGGCCGCGGCCCGCAGCCTGGGCGAGGGGATGCCGACGGCGTCGATGAGCTCGACGGCCTTCGTCTCGGCGGCGCGCCAATCGATCGCCTGGTGCAGCACCATCGCTTCGGCGATCTGGCGGCCGACCGGCATCACCGGGTTCAGCGACGTCATGGGCTCCTGGAACACCATGGCGACGCGCGCACCGCGCAGGCGTCGCCATTCGCTCTGCTCCTGGCCGATGAGCTCGCGCCCCTCGAAGCGCACCGAGCCCGTCACGCGCCCAGGCGCCGGCACCAGCCCCATGAGCGCGAGCGCCGTCATGGATTTGCCGCAGCCGGATTCGCCGACGACGCCGAGCGTGCGCCCGGCCGCGATGGAGTAGGAGACGCCGGCGACCACGCGCCGCTCGCGACCTTCAATCGGGAAGGAGACAGTAAGATCGCTCACTTCGAGGAGAGGCGCCTCGCGCAGCGCCTTTGGCTCCGTTCGGGTCGGCGCCTCCATCACCCTGCCCGTGCTTGCAGCGCGTCCATGGGCTCGCCCGTCATGCCTCCGCGACGCTATTCGGCGTGCCAGTTCTCCGACCAGAAGCTGCTCAAGTCGCCATGGCCGGTCGGCGTATAGCCCGCAAGCCATTTCGGCACGACATGCGGCTCGGCACGGAAAAAGAGCGGCATCGCGGGCAGGTCCTTGGCGTAGATCTCCTGCATATTGGCCCAGATCGCCTTGCGCTTGCCAGGATCGAGCTCCTGCTCGGCCGCGTCGATGAGCTTGTCCATTTGCGGGTTCGAATAGCCGATGTAGTTCGATCCACCGTAGTTGTTGGCCTCGGTCGGGATTTGCGCCGAGGAGAGCGTGCGGCTCGGCGATTCGTTCACATTGCTCGACCACGCATACATGGCGAGCGCCTCATAAAGGCGCTTCTTGACCGTCTCGCCGAAGAAGGTGCGGGCCGGCTCGTTCTTGATGGTGACCTCGATCCCGGCAGCCTTCCAGTTCGATTGGAGCACCTGCTGCTGCAATTCGCGCAAGCGGTTGCCCGCGGTCGTCGAGAATTCGAGCGACAGGCGCTCGCCCTTGTCGTTGCGGCAGATGCCGTCGGCGCCGGGCTTCCAGCCGGCTTCCGCGAGCAGCGCCTTCGCCTTGGCGAGATCATAGGGATAGTGCTGGATCTCGCTCGCGAAATCGGCGCTCAGCGGGTTGACCCAGGTGTCGGCGACCGGCTGCATGCCCTGGAACAGCTTGTCGACGAGCGTCTTGCGATCCGCGGCGGTGACGAGCGCCTGGCGCACGCGCACATCCGCGAGGATCGGATTGCCGACCTTGAGATCGATATGCTCGTAGGTCAGGCTCGGCTTGAAGATGTAGGTGAACTGATCCGGGTGCTGCTTTTGCAGCTCGAGCACCTGATCGATGGTGAGGCCGACGCCTTCGCCCGCGACCATGTCGACGTCCCCGGAGAGCAGATTCGCCTGCAGCGCCGCCGTGTTCTCGATCAGCTTCAGGACGATGCGCTTGAAGCCGGGCTTGGTGCCCGCCCAATAAGGGTTCGGTTCCATGACGATCTGAGCGCCGGAGGTGTAGCCGGTGACGATGTAGGGGCCGTCGTAAAGCCCGGGCGTCGTGGGCGAGCGCGCATAGGACGTCTCCTTGATGTAGTCGCCGCTCGCCTGCGCCTTTTCGTAGACGGGCCCTTCGAGGTGCTCCGGCAGGATCTGGTCCCATTCGTTGTAGGACGAAAGCACCTTGTCGAGATGCAGGACGGCGGTCGTGTCGTCGACCACATCGACCTTGTCGGCCCGCGTCCAGGGATGGGTGTTGGAGAAGCCCGTCTTCGGGTCGCGCGCCAATTTCCAGGTGAAGGCCAAGTCCTTCGCGGTGACCTTCTCGCCGTCGCCCCATTTGAGATCGGGCTTGAGCTTGATGGTGACCGCCATGCCTTTCTTGCCGTCGGCGCGGTCCTCGACCTTGGCGAGCCCGTTCTCGATGGTCGGCAGCTCGGCGCAGATCAGGCAGGAATTCTTCCAGCTCGCATCATAGGCCGTGATCTGGCGCATGACGAAGCCGAGCGCGTAGGCTTTGATCACCTCGGCGTCGATATTGGGATGCAGCGTCGAGGGAAATTGCGCCACGCCGATGGTGAGCTGATCCCTGGCGGCGGCCTCGGCCGGGCTTGCCGCAAGCAAGCCGGCGGAAAGGCCCGCCGCGCAAAGCGCGAGAAAATGTTTCATGACAGCCTCATACAAGAGGTGGATGGATGAGCCCGCATGCTAGCCTTTCGTCCGTGCGCGTCAACGCGGCTTGCGGGGCTCGGGCGCGATCCCTACCCTTTATGCGATCGGCCTTTATTGCATTCGCTCGCCAAGCCGCGCTCACGGAGCAAGACGATGTCGCGCATCGACGATAGCCGTCCCTTCCTGCCCCTTTCCATCGCGGTCCTCACCGTGTCCGACACGCGCTCTCTCGAGGATGACAAATCCGGCGCGACGCTCGAACGGCTTCTCACCGACGCGGGCCACAAGCTCGGCGCCCGCGCCCTCGTCCAGGACGACAAGGAGGCGATCGCCGCGAAGCTGCGCGGCTTCATCGAAGATCCCAAGATCGACATCGTGATCACGACCGGCGGCACCGGCTTCACGGGCCGCGACGTGACGCCGGAAGCCGCCGAGCCGCTCTTCGACAAGCGGATGGAAGGCTTCTCGACGGTGTTTCACCAATTGTCCTTCGGCAAGATCGGCACCTCGACCATCCAATCGCGCGCCACGGCGGGCCTTGCCGGGAACACCTTCGTCTTCGTGCTGCCGGGATCGCCCGGCGCCTGCCGCGATGCCTGGGAGGGCATCCTCGCGGCCCAGCTCGATTACCGGCATCGTCCGTGCAACTTCGTCGAGATCATGCCGCGCCTCGACGAGCATCTGCGGCGCAAGGCCGGCTGATCGCCTCAAACGCTTGCGGTTTCGCGCATCGCCCGCCCGATGCGCGCCCTCAAGCGCACGCCTCGCCAGCGCCGATGCTCGCCCAAAAGAAGTTCCGCCTCTGCGCGGGGGGCGAGCACGCGAAGGCCGGTTCGAGGCGCCATTCCGAGCCTGTCGAAGGCTTGGCCGAGCATCGCCCTTCGCAATATTCCGGCGCCTGGCGGAAGGGCGAGGAGAGCCGCCGGACGCGGTGCGGGCGAGCTCTGCGCGAGATGATCGCGCAAGGCCGTCGCGACCTCGCGGTCGGGCATGTCGCCGGCCGAGAGAGCGAGGAGCCAGCTCTTGCGCGCGAGCTTGAGGGCGCGCTCGAGGGCCGAGGTCCGGTTCCCGCAATTCTCGACGAGGGTGCAGCCGGCCGCCTCGGCGACCGCGAGCGTCGCGTCGCGCGACCCGCGATCGGCGACGATCACATCGGCGATGAGGCCTTCGGTGGCGAAAGGGGCGAGCGCGGCGAGGCTGCGCAACAACGGCTCCTCCTCGTCGCGCACCGGATGATGACGCTGATCAATCGGACACCTCATGGAACGTCAACGCGTTGACTAATTGCAATTTGCGTTGACTGGCAGTGCAAGAGCGTTGATTAGCTGGCCGGCGAAATTTGGGCGCTCGGGCTTCATGCATCTCCGGAAGCATTTTGGGCTCGTCACATCTTCGGATGCGTCACATCTTCAGGTCGTCCCTTGGAGACACCGTCCCGCCATGAGATAAACGTTCGAGCCAGACTGCCATCGATTTCGCACCACGCGAACCTATCCGGAGCCTTCTCATGCTGGACAAGCCTTCGCGTGCAGCCCTTCTCGACGAGATCGCGGCGATCACGGGGGCGCGGTATGTGCTCACCGAGGCGTCCGATCAAGCCGCCTATCTCACCGAAATGCGCAACATGTTCCATGGACGCGCGCTCGCCGTGGTGCGCCCCGGCACGACGGCCGAGGTCGGAAAGCTCCTGGCGCTCGCCTCGCGCACCCGCACGCCGGTGGTGCCGCAAGGCGGCAACACCGGTCTCGTCGGCGGGCAAGTGCCGGATGCCTCGGGCGACGCCATCATCTTGTCGCTCACGCGGCTCGACCGGGTGCGGGAAGTCGATGCCTTGTCGAACACCATGACGGTCGAGGCCGGCCTCACGCTCCTCAAGGCCCAGGAAGCGGCCGAGGCGGCCGATCGCCTTTTTCCGCTGTCGCTCGCTTCGGAAGGTACCTGCACCATCGGCGGCAATCTGTCGACCAACGCAGGGGGCGTCGCGGTGCTCGCCTACGGCAACGCCCGCGATCTCGTGCTCGGCCTCGAGGTCGCGCTCGCCGATGGCCGCGTGATGAACGGTCTCTCCAAGCTTCGCAAGGACAACACCGGCTATGACCTGAAGAATCTGTTCATCGGGGCCGAGGGCACCCTCGGCGTCATCACGGCGGCGGTGCTCAAGCTGTTCCCGCGACCCACCTCGCAGGCGACGGCGTTCTGCGGCCTTGCCTCCGCGAAGGCGGGGCTCGATCTCCTGTCGCGAATGAAGGAAGGCGCCGGATCAGCGCTCACCACCTTCGAGCTCATTCCTCGCTTCGGCATCGATCTGGCGCTCAAGCACGGGCCCGCGACGCGCGATCCGCTCGCTTCCGCGCACGCCTGGTATGTGCTTCTCGAATTGTCAGGCCACGCGGGGGCGGCGGTCGAATCCCTCGCCGAAGAGCTGATCGGCGCGGCGATGGAGGCCGGAGAGGTGGAGGATGCGGCGCTCGCCGCCTCGCTCGAACAGCGCAACGCCTTATGGAGAATTCGCGAGACGATTCCCGATGCGCAGCGAGGTGAAGGCGTGTCGATCAAGCACGATATCAGCGTGCCGGTCGCGAACGTCCCGCGCTTCCTCGAAGAGGCGGACGCCGCGGTGGCGAAGCTCATTCCCGGCGTGCGCGCCCTTGGCTTCGGACATGTCGGGGACGGCAATGTCCATTACAACGTGTTTCAGCCGCCGGGGAGCGACGGAGCGGCCTTTCTCGCGCGATGGCACGAAATCGGAGCTGTGGTCTATGAAGTGGTAGGGCGCCTCGGCGGCTCGATCTCGGCGGAGCATGGGGTCGGCCAAATGAAGCGCGATCTTCTGCCCTTCGTGAAGGACCCGGTCGCGCTCGACCTGATGCGCGCCTTGAAGCGCACGCTCGATCCGCAGGGCATCCTCAATCCGGGCAAGGTGGTTTGAGCATGGCCGTGCCGAGCGGCACGCGTCCACCCGGGCCAGGTTGACGGGAGAGGAATGCACCCGACCGCGTTTGCCGATTACAAGAACGCGCTGCTCTTTCTGGTGACGGCGGGCGTCATCGTGCCGCTCTTTCGCCGGCTCAAGGTGAGTCCGGTCATCGGCTTCCTGGCAGCGGGCGTGGCGCTCGGTCCCTTCGGGCTCGGCCGGCTCGCCCAGGATGGGGAATGGCTTGCCCGCGAGCGGCACTGGCTCGCCTATGTGACGATCGCCGATGCGAACGAGATCGGCGAGGTGGGCGAGCTCGGCGTCGTCTTCCTGCTGTTCATGATCGGCCTCGAGCTCTCCTTCGAGCGCTTGATGCGCATGCGCCGTATCCTGTTCGGCCTGGGTGCCACGCAGGTCCTCGTATCGGCCGCGCTGATCGCGGGCATCGCTTATGCACTCTCGCATAAGGCCGCCGCCTCCCTCGTGCTCGGCGGCGCGCTGGCCCTGTCCTCGACCGCGATCGTGATCCCGGTGCTCGCGGGCCGCAAGCGCTTGAACTCGGCGACGGGGCGCGCTGCCTTCGCGGTGCTGCTGTTCCAGGACTTGTGCGTCGCACCCCTCCTGATCCTGGTCGGCGCGCTGGGCCAGGGCGGAGGAGGCGGCGCGGGCAGCGAGATCCTCGGGACTTTCGCCGTCGCGCTGCCCGCGATCGGCCTCATCATCATCGCCGGCCGGCTGGTGCTGCGCCCGCTGTTTCACCTGGTTGCCGTCGCGGGCTCGACCGAATTCTTCATGGCGGCCTGCCTCCTCGTGGTGATGGGAACGGCGTTGATCACGGCCGCGAGCGGGCTTTCGATGGCGATCGGCGCCTTCATCGCCGGGCTCCTGCTCGCCGAGACGGAATATCGGCGCGAGATCGAGGTGACGATCGAGCCGTTCCAGGGTCTTCTGCTCGGCCTGTTTTTCGTATCGGTCGGGGCCGGACTCGACCTGTCGCGGCTCTTCGCCCATCCGGTGGACATCATCGCGATCGCGCTCGGCCTCATCCTGCTGAAAGCGCTCGTCATCCTGGCCGCCGCGCCTGTCTTCAAGGTCCCGCAGGCCGTGGCGCGCGAAATGGGCCTGCCGCTCGGGCCGGGAGGCGAGTTCGCCTTCGTGGTGCTCGGCGCCGCCATCCTGGCCGACGTGGTCCCGCGAGAGATCGCCGAAAGCGCCATGGTGGCGGTGACCTTGTCCATGCTCGCCATTCCGCTGCTCGCGCGCCTCGGCGAGGCGTTGGCCCGCGCCCCGCACAGCGACGAGGGCGCCTTGGCGCATTTGGAGCCGCCCCTCGAGGCCGCGGCGTCACGCGTCTTGATCGTCGGTTACGGGCGGGTGGGCGCGCTCGTCGGCGAGCTCCTCGCCGCGCATGGCATTGCTTTTTTGGCGATCGACCAGGATGCGCGCCTGGTGAAGCGCAGACGCGATGCCGGCCAGGCCATCTATTACGGGGATGCGGCGCGTCCGGAGTTCCTGCGTCGCGCCGGATTGGCGAGCGCGCGTGCCCTCGTCGTCACCATGGATCAGCCGAGCGCCGTGGAGCATGTGGTCGCCGCGGCGCGCGCCGAACGGCCCGACCTCACCATCGTGGCTCGTGCGCGCGACGCGAGCCACGCCTCGAAGCTCTACGAGCTCGGCGTCACCGACGCCGTGCCCGAGACCATCGAGGCGAGCCTCCAGCTTTCGGAAGCCGTGCTCGTCGACATCGGTGTCCCGATGGGCGCCGTGATCGCATCGATTTACGACAAGCGCGACAGCTTCCGCAAGCTCCTCCAACCCGTGCGGCAAGGAGAAGTGCGCGCCATCAGGGCTCCGACGCGCAAGGGGAAGAGCATCGTTTGAGGCGGATAGGCATGGGCCGCGATACCCTCCTCTCGCGGCTCGACGCGCCGCCCTGCCGTTGAGCTCCGCCCGATCGCGGAACAGGTCCAGGGCTCAGACCCTGACCGGGATCGTCTCCAGCGCGGCACCGGAAGCCCAGCTGGCCCGCCCGTCGTCGATCACGAGCACA
The DNA here is from genome assembly GCA_963713805.1 of uncultured Alphaproteobacteria bacterium. GTDB lineage: Bacteria > Pseudomonadota > Alphaproteobacteria > Rhizobiales > Beijerinckiaceae > GAS188. Next base: position 148,305 of record CAVQNF010000026.1, read on the forward strand.
TCGCCTTGGCAGATCAAGGCCCTGACGGCAGGCTCCCGCTTCATGCCGGCAAGCAGATGGAGCGCGACGCGGGTGATTCCGCCATGCGCAACGACAACGCTCCCGGAGCGCAGCCCGGCGAGCAGCGGGCCAGCGCGCAGCGCGAGCAAGGCATAGCTTTCTCCGCCGGGCGGGGCGACATTCCAGACATCGGCATCGCGAGCCGCGTAGCGGAGCGGGTCATCGCGACGCACCTCCTTCCAGGTGAGCCCCTCCCAGCGGCCGAAGCTCAGCTCCTTCAGCCGATCATCGGTGACGTAGGGGCGAACCGCCGCGAGCTTGTCGAGAGCGACGAGCTCCTCCATCAGGATGTCCAGGGATTCGCGGGCGCGGCTCAGCGGGCTCGCGATGAAGCTCGCCGCCGCGGCGTCGGGAACGAGCTCCGCCAAGAGGCGGCCTGCTCGCCGCGCCTGCTCGCGGCCGCGCCCGTTGAGCTTGCTGTCCTGCTGGCCCTGGAGGCGCCCGTCGGCGTTCCAGAAGGTTTCGCCGTGGCGGATCAGGAAAAGCATCGGCCCCGGCTAGAGGGCGTGGCTGCTTTCGTCAATTCGGCTTGCAATCCGCGGCGTGCGTGGAGGGCGCGACGCGCCGGCCGCGGATTGCGGAGTTCAAAGGCTTCGGAACCCTGTCAGTGCCTCGGATGAGGGAGCTGGGCCGGGACGACGGGATGGTAGCCCTGGAACATGCCGCCGGGCAGATACCAATATCCGGGCCTGTTCATCGGAATGGCCGCCGCGCCCCCGCAGGCCTCGCGCGTTTCGCAGATGAGGTCGCCACGCTGCACCTGATAGATGCTGTCGTGGTCGCCGTTCCAATCGTCGTTGTGCTCGGCGCCCCCGTCGAAGACGGCGAACGCCGGTCCTGAAGTCACCAGCGCGCCGGACGAAAGCAGAAACGCCGTCAAGAGGCACTTCCGAACGCTCCTGCTCACGGAGGTGCGAACGAACGCCCGGCTCACGCAGGGTCGATGCTCTTCCTCTCGGACGTGCTTTTCGATGTCTTGAGCCATCTCGATTTCCTCACGCGACACGCTTCGCCTCACGCGAACCCTACCGTCCCGCGCAGCCTTTTATTCCGCGCGCGAGACATGTTGATGGAGATGGCTGGGATGCGGCGCGCTTCCTCGCTCCGGCGGAACAGAAGGAAGCGGCCAAGGGAAAACCTGCCCCGAAACTCGGGGCAGGTTCTGGCGTCGCTACGCGTCAGTACCTGGCGTGGTGCTTGTGGTGGCGCGGATGATAGGCGGCGTAGGGCGCCTCCGGGCCAGGAAGATAGCGGTGCTGGGTATAGAGGCCGCCCGGGAGGTACCAATATCCCGGCCGGTTCATCGGGATCGCGGCCGCGCCGCCGCAGGCCTCGCGCGAATTGCAGACGAGATCGCCGCGTTGTACCTGATAAATATCGTTGTGATCCGCGTTCCAATCATAATTGTGCTCGCTGCCGGCGCCGCCGCCGTCGAAGATGGCCCAGGCGGGGCTTGAAGCCGCAAGCGAGGCGACGCCCAGGAACAGAGCGGAAAGCATGGCAGCACCGCGCAGGCGGCGCAGCTTGGAAGTCCCCTCGGATCGAGGCTCGTGAGATCGCCACATGGCATGCTCCTCAATTTCGATCACTGGATATTTGGGGGCGCGAATTTCCAAATGCAAATCACATTCTCAGGCGCGCCAGTCTTCCTCGAGGCCGGGCTCGCTTCTCCGAGCCCGGCAAAGTCGAATACAAGCCAGTGAAAACACAAGCGAGCGACTTGGCCTCTATTTCGCCGACACCGGCGAATGCGGCATCATTCCGCCGGGCATGTACCAGAGTCCCGGCGTATTCATCTGGATGGCGGCCGCTTCGCCACAAGCCTCGCGCGCATAGCAGATGCGATCGCCGCGCTGGACCTGGAAGATGCCGTCGTGATCGGCATTGAAATCATGGCTGTGCTCGCCGCCGTCATTGACATCGGCGAAAGCCGGAAGCGAATGGCCGACGGCGCCGGCGGCGAGCGCGAAGGCGCAGCTAAGCGCCAGGGCGCGAAGAGGCACGCGCCAGCGGCGCTCGCGAGGATGAGATTTCATGTCGGTCTCCTTGTGAGAAGCTCGTTGCTTCACACGACATGACCGAGGGGCCGGGGCCCTTATTCCGATTTGTTGATCGGCTCAAGAACAGTTGAAGACGACGAAAAAAGGCGACGCTCGCCGATTGGGCGCCTCTACTCCTTGGCGCGGCTCATGTCGGGCGCGTCGGGATTCTTCATGCCGACCACGTGATAGCCGGCATCCACATGATGCACCTCGCCGGTGACGCCGCGCGCCATGTCCGAGAGGAGATAGACCGCCGTGTCGCCCACTTCCTCGATGGTGACGGTGCGCCGCAGCGGCGAATTGTACTCGTTCCACTTGAGGATGTAGCGGAAATCGCCGATGCCCGATGCGGCGAGCGTCTTGATAGGACCCGCGGAGACGGCGTTGACGCGGATGTTCTTCGGGCCGAGATCGGCCGCGAGATAGCGCACGCTCGCTTCTAGCGCCGCCTTGGCGACGCCCATCACATTGTAATGCGGCATCCACTTCTCCGCGCCGTAATAGGTGAGCGTGAGAAGCGAGCCGCCATGCGCCATGAGCTTCTCGGCACGCTGCGCGAACGCCGTGAAGCTGTAGCAGGAGATGAGGAGCGTCTTCGAGAAATTGGCCTCGGAAGTGTCGAGATAGCGGCCTTCGAGCTCGCTCTTGTCGGAGAAGGCGACTGCGTGCACCAGGAAGTCGAGCGCGCCCCAGTGCCGCGCGACCTCGGCGAACACCGCGTCGATCGAGCCGGTTTCGGTGACGTCGCAATGGCCCGCCACATGGGCACCAAGTTCGGCCGCGAGCGGCTCCACGCGTTTCTTCAGCGCATCGCCCTGATAGGTGAGCATCAGCTCCGCGCCATGGGCGCGGGCCTGCTTGGCAATTCCGTAGGCAATGGAGCGGCTGTTGGCGACTCCCACCACGAGTCCCCGTTTGCCCGCGAGGACGCCGGCGCTCATCGTCATGCTCGTTTCCCGCTCTTCTCGATCTCAAGAGTGCCATCGCCTATAACGAATGCGACGCTTGCGCAAACATGCTAGGCTCGGGACTCGAATCGAGCCTCGCGGGCGAGCCGGCCGGAATGCCGGCGACGAGCCCGATGCAGGAGGGTGGCAGATGGGCTTCGGGACGATACTCCTCATCATCATCGTCGTGATCGCGGTCCTCGCGGTCATGGCCTACAACAGCCTCGTCAATTTGCGGCAGCGCTGCCGGCAGGCGTTCGCCGACATCGACGTGCAGACGAAGCAGCGCCACGACCTCGTGCCGAACCTCGTCGAGACGGTGAAAGGCTACGCCGCCCATGAGAAGGGAACGCTCGACGAGGTGGTGAAGGCGCGCGCGGCCGCGATCGCCGCGCCCGCGGGATCCCCGCAGCAGGTCGAGGCCGAGCAGGCGCTCTCCGGCGCGCTCGGGCACCTGATCGCCATCTCGGAAGCCTATCCCGATCTGAAGGCGAACCAGAATTTCCTCGAGCTGCAGCAGCAGCTCGCCGATATCGAGGGCAAGATCGCGGCGGCCCGGCGCTTCTACAACGGCGCGGTGAGCGAGTACAATGCCGGCATCCAGGCCTTCCCGGCCGTGCTCTTCGCACGCTCATTCGGCTTCGCGCCCGAGACCTTCTTCGACCTCGGCGAGGAGCGCGCCGCGGTCGCCGAGGCGCCGAGCGTCAAGTTCTAGAAGCATGATCCGCAAAAATGGGAACTATTTTGCGATAAGATCATGCGTCAAAACAAGGGATTGAGCATGTCGCTCCCTCGATCCGAACGCATCCGGCTCTAGGCGCCAATTCGGCAGAGCAAGCGGTCCCATGTTCCGCTCCTTCGGGCTCTACACGCATATCCGCGCGAACCGGATCAAGTCCGTCCTGATCCTTTGCGGCTTCGTCGTCCTCATCCTCGTCATCGCCTATGCGCTCGACCTCGTCGCGGTGGCCTTCTCCTATCCGAACGGCTATCTTTCGACGGGCGAGATCATGAGCCTTGCCTCCCGCCGCATGCGGGAGGACTGGATTTATGCGGTCGCCTTCTCGCTCACCTGGTTCGCGATCGCCTTCGCGCTGCAGAGCCGGCTGATCGACGCCGCGACCGGTGCCACGCTTCCGGGTCCGGCCGAGCAGCGGCGCGTGTTCCGCCTGCTCGAGCCTTTGTGCATCAGCGTCGGAATGCCGACCCCGAAGATCAAGGTGATGGACACCGACGCGCTCAACGCCTTCGCGTCCGGGCTTCATCAAAACGATGCCTCGATCACCGTGACGACCGGCTTGCTGGCGAGGCTGAACGATCGCGAGCTCACCGCCGTGCTCGGCCACGAGCTCACCCATATCAAGAACCAGGACGTGCGCCTCATCGTGATCGCCGCGATCTTCGCCGGCATCCTGTCGTTCGCGGGCCAGATGATGGTGCGCGTGCTGCTCAACATGGGCGGCGGCGGCCGGGGCGAGCGAAGAGGCGGCGCCGGGATCGCGATCGTCATCGCGGTCGCGCTCGCCGCGCTCTCCTGGCTGCTCGCCATCCTGCTCAAGCTCGCCCTCTCGCGCCGGCGCGAATATCTCGCCGATGCCGGTTCGGTCGAGCTCACCAAGGACCCGGATGCGATGATCTCGGCGCTGAAGCGCATCGAGGGCCGCGCGCGCATCGACGATGTGCCCTCGCTCGTGCAGGAAGCCTTCATCGAGAACCCGAGCATCGGCTTTTCCTCGCTCTTCGACACCCATCCGCCGATCGCTGCGCGCATCGACGCGCTCGTCAAATATGCGGGCGGGAACCCCGATGCGCTCATCGAGGGGCCGGTATTCGACCGAATGCCAAGCCCGGCCGGACCGGCCGCCGGCCCTTGGGGCGGGACGGCGCAGGAAGAAGCTTCGCCCTGGGGGCCGAGGCATTCGTGACGAGTTCCGCGAGGCCGCTCCTGAAGGGTCCGAAGGTTGCTTGGGGAGCGCATTCCGCGAGGTGCTGCGGCGCATTACTTTACGGGCGAATTTCCGAACTTCCCTGCTCTTTGCAACTGGTAGGAATTTATACTACTTTGGATGCTGAAAGGAGGGTCGCCATGCCGAACCCGTCCAATGTCTCCAAAGTTAGTGTAGCGCTTACCCACGAGATGGCCGATCTGGTGCAGCAGGCCGTCGACAGTGGTGAATATGCCACGGGCAGCGAGGTGATCCGCGAAGCGCTTCGCGAATGGAAGCTCCGGCGCAAATTACAGCTTCTCGAGCATGAAGAGTTGCGCCGCTTGTGGGCCGAGGGGCTCGCCAGCGGGCCGGGTCGTTTCGAGAGTATCGAGGCCATCAAGCGGGATGGCCGGCGGCAACTTCAAATCGGTTCTTCACGCCGTCGCTCCTAGAGCATGATCCTTGAAAAATAGAAACCATTGTTTCGAAAAGATTATGCTTTCCCAATAGCTTATAGCATGATGGCGACTCCAATTAAAGCCAGCATGCTCTAACCTAAGGGCGAAGCGGGGCGCACATTTTGTGGCACATTTTATCCTAACTGCACGGGCGGAAGACGATCTCTCCGAGATCTGGCTCTATATCGCTCGAGATAATCCCGTTGCCGCTGACCGACTCCTCGATACGATCGATCTCACCTGTGCGCAGCTCGCTGAAAATCCAAAGCTAGGGCCCGTACGGGCCGACATTGCGGCGGATCTTCGCTACTCGATCGTTGGTCGGTATCTCATTTTATATCGTGAGATCGTCGCGGGCATCGAAGTCGTGCGTGTGGTGCATGGTGCCCGTCATTTGCCCGATCTCGTCTAAGCTCCGCTCCTGCCCTCGAGCCAGGCGCGTCCGCGCCGATAGAGCGCCTCGACCTCACGCCCGCGAAGCCCAGGCATGTCGCGTTTCACCTCGTAGCCGATCTGCGTCTGCAGATAGGCGAGGTGGCGATAGCCTTCCGGGAAGAGCCGCAACAGCTCGCGGTCGAGCTCGAGCCTTGCTGCCGGATCGACCGGATCGAGCCGATCCTTCTCATAGATCGGCTGGCGCAAGACGAGTCCCCAGCGTCCGTCGCGCTTCTCGAGGAAGTCGTGGAAGCGCCCGGTGCAAACCACGTCGCAAAGGACGCCGTGCACTTCGCCGCGCTGCGAGATCGTCATCTTGGTCTGCGCCACCGCGCGCGTCTTCGCGAGGTCGATCGCGATGCCGCCGAGGAAATGCAGGATGGAGACGCCCTTCTCCCAGCCTTCGCGGCTCGCCGCGATGAAGGCGTCGGCCGAGCCCTGGAACCAGGTCGCCATCATGCGCCCGTCGTCGTGCCACAAGGTGCGAAAGCGATCCCAGTCGCCGGCGTCGCGCCACACGGCCCAGTTGTTCACCAGCGCCGCGATGGCGAGGCGATCCGCGATCTCGCCGTCACTCATGCGAGAAGACATCGCCGTTCCAGCCGGCGAGATCGAGCCTGGCGCGGGTCGGCAGGAAGTCGAAGCAGGCCTCGGCGAGATCGAGCCGGTTCTCGCGCCGCAACAGCGCCTCGAGCTTGTCCTTCAGCGCGTGCAGATGCAGCACGTCGGAAGCCGCGTAGGCGAGCTGCGCCTCGGTCAAGGCCGGCGCACCCCAATCCGAGGATTGCTGCTGCTTCGAGATCTCGATGCCGAGGAGCTCGCGCACGAGATCGCGCAGGCCGTGGCGGTCCGTATAGGTGCGGGTGAGCTTCGAGGCGATCTTGGTGCACCAGACCGGCGTCGCCATCACGCCGAACCGCTGATAGAGCACGGCGATGTCGAAACGCGCGAAATGGAAGAGCTTGAGCACCTTGGGATCGGCGAGCAGGCGCTCGAGGTTCGGCGCCTGCGCCTCACCCGGAGCGATTTGCACGAGATCGGCATCCCCATCGCCTCGCGAGACCTGCACCAGGCAGAGCCGGTCGCGATGCGGGTTGAGGCCGAGCGTCTCGGTGTCGATCGCGAGCGCCGGGCCGGCCTGGTAATCGGCCGGCAAATCGCCGAGATGGAGGCGGTTTCCCATGAATTGGGGTTGCGGGGGAAGCCGGTCGAAGTCAAGCGCCTCGGCGCCCCGCGCCGGCAAATCGCGTTCGTTTTGTCGAAACTGATGTCATGGCGCCACAAGCGCCTCCAGGCCGGACGGGCCGCGACGCGTCAGGCTCAGCTCACGAATCCCCTCGCCCGCTCGCGCAGCACGAATTTCTGCACCTTGCCGGTCGAGGTCTTGGGGAATCTCGGCGAAGACGATGAGGCGTGGGCATTTGTAGCGCGCGAGATGGTCGCGGCACCAATCGAGGAGGTCTTCCTGCGTCGCGCTCATGCCCGGCTTCAGCTCGACGAAGGCGCAAGGCGTTTCGCCCCATTTCTCGTCGGGCTTCGCCACCACGGCGGCAAGCTCGACCGCGGGATGCTTGAACAAGGCATCCTCGACCTCGATCGAGGAGATGTTCTCGCCGCCCGAGATGATGATGTCCTTGGACCGGTCCTTCAGCTGGATGTAGCCGTCCTCGTGAATGACGCCGAGGTCGCCCGAATGAAACCAGCCGCCCGCGAAGGCTTCCACCGTTGCGGCCTCGTTCTTGAGATAGCCCTTCATCACCACGTTGCCGCGAAACATCACCTCGCCGATGGTTTCCCCATCGGAGGGCACCGGGGTCATCGTCTCGGGGTCCATGACGGTGAGCGCGTCGAGCGCGCCGTAGCGCACGCCCTGGCGCGCCTTCTTGGCCGCCTGCTCGCCGGCCGGGAGGCCATCCCAATCGCTCTGCCAGTCGTTGACTACCGCGGGCCCGTAGGTCTCGGTGAGGCCGTAGAGGTGGGTGACCTCGAAGCCCGCCTCCTTCATCGCCGCGAGCACCGCTTCGGGCGGGGGCGCGGCGGCGGTGAAGAAGGAAACGACATGCGGCAGCTTTCTTTTCTCATGGGCGGGCGCGTTCAAGAGCGTCGACATCACGATCGGCGCGCCGCAAAGATGCGTCACGCCCTCGCGCTCCATCAGCTCGTAGATCGGTCCGGCGCGCACCTGGCGCAGGCACACATGCGTGCCGGCGACCACCGAGATCGACCAGGGAAAGCACCAGCCGTTGCAATGGAACATCGGCAACGTCCAGAGATAGACCGGATGCTTGGCCATGCTCGAGACGATGACGTTGCCTTGGGCGAGAAGCGCCGCCCCGCGATGGTGGTAGACGACGCCCTTCGGATTGCCGGTGGTGCCGGAGGTGTAGTTGAGCGCGATGGCGTCCCATTCGTCGCGCGGCGACGACCATCGAAACTGCGGATCGCCCGAGGCGACGAGCTCCTCGTAATCCAGCGTGCCGATGCGTTCGCCAGCGCCTTTGTATTCGGGATCGTCATAATCGATGACGAGCGGCTTCACCTTCGCGTGTCGCAAGGCGTCACGCATCACGCCGGCGAATTCCCTGTCGACGATGAGCGCCTTGGTCTCGGCATGGTCGAGCGTGAACGCCAGGATTTTCACGTCGAGCCGCGTGTTCAGCGTGTTCAGCACGGCGCCGAGCATCGGCACGCCATAATGGCATTCGAGCATCGCCGGCGTGTTGGCGAGCATCGCCGTCACGGTGTCGTTGCGCGAGATGCCGTGGGCGGCGAGCGCCGAGGCGAGGCGGCGCGAGCGCGCGTAGAACTCGGCATAGCTGCGGCGCAGACCGCCATGCACGATGGCCGCGCGCCTGGGAAACACCGAAGCCGCGCGCTCGAGGAAGGTCAGAGGCGTCAGCGGCTGGAAATTCGCCTGGTTCTTGGCAAGGCCGGTCTCGTAAGGATTCGTCATGGAAAGCCCCGACGCGCAATGTCCTCCATGTTACAGCGCTTTGGCAAAGAGGCCAGAGCCGGTTTGTGACGAAGCCGTCGTTGCGATCTTCTCTCGACCTTTTCGTCAAGCTTCCCGGGATCGGACCGTTTCGCCGATCCGGCAGGCGCGCGTGTCGAAAAGCCGATCGAGATTCGCGCTTCGCAGGCTTTCGCGAACGTCCGGGCGCCGAGCCCGTCTTGTGGCGCGGCTTCGTCGGCGCTATGCGCAAGCCATGCTCGATCATCTCAAGGCCAATAACCGCGCCTGGGCGCAACGCATGCTGGCGACCGACGCCGATTTCTTCAGTCGGCTCGAACGCCAGCAGGCGCCCGAGTATCTGTGGATCGGCTGCTCCGACAGCCGCGTGCCCGCGAACGAGATCGTGGATCTCGATCCGGGCGAGCTTTTCGTCCACCGCAATGTCGCGAACCTCGCGCCGCCGCAAGACGCCAATTATCTCTCCGTCCTGCAATTCGCGGTCGACGTGCTCAAGGTCAAGCACGTCATGGTGGTCGGCCATTACGGCTGCGGCGGCGTGAGCGCGGCGGTCGACGGCAAGCGGCGCGGCCTCGTCGACCATTGGCTGCATCCGATCCGGGAAGTTTCGCACGAGCACCGCCACGAGCTCGACGCCATCCCGGATGAGCGCGCCCGCCTCGATCGCTTGTGCGAGCTCAACGTCATCAGGCAAGTGAGGAACGTCGCTTCCGACGTCTTCGTGCAGGAAGCCTGGTCGCGTGGCCAGGCTCTGTGCGTGCACGGCTGGATCTATTCGATCGCGAACGGCCTGGTGAAGGATCTCGACGTGACGGTCGCGGGGCCAGGCGAGGTCGAGCGGCTGGTCCGATCCTGAGAGGCGCGGATCAGAGCTTCGCGACGAGCGCCGCGAGCTGGTCGGCGCACCGCCCCCAGCCTTCGTGGAAGCCCATTTTCTCATGCGTCTCGCGATCGGCTTGCGTCCAGTGGCACACGCGGGCGGTGTAGCGTGTCTTCCCGCCTTCGTCCTCGAAGGTCAGGATCACCGTCATGAAAGGCTTTTGCGAGGGCTCCCAGGCCTGCGTATAGGCGTCGGTGAAGACGAGGCGTTCATTGGGCACGACCTCGAGATAGACGCCACGGTTCGGGAACTCCTTCCCGTCCGGGCCTGCGCATGACCACGAAATTGGCGCCGCCCGGCCGCACGTCGAGTTCCGCGGCCGGCGTGGTGTAAGGCAAAGGCGCGAACCACTGCTTGAGAAGCTCGGGCTCGGTCCAGGCCCTGAAGAGCTTCTCGCGCGGTGCGTCGATGAGGCGGGTCAGTCGAAGCTCGCGGTCGAGGCCCGCGTCGGTTTCGGCTGTGGAGGTCATGGGAATCTCCTCTTTGGTCTTTGTAGGCGGTTCTCGAAAGGAACCGCGGGATGGCGATGATGGTCGGCGGCCGAGCGATCGAAATTGCAGGCTCCTCCGCCGACGCTTTTGTCGATGTTTTTAGGATTTCAGGAAGGTGCCGGTCCGCTCGTGACCGACATGACGCTTCCCTTGGGGCCCGGCCCTGCCTCGCCGTAGCGCCGCATGTCGAGGATGCTTCGAATTCTTGAAGATCGACGTGTAGAACTTCGCGGCCTCTTCGGCTTTGCCGTCGAACCCCAGGAAGGGAGTGATCTTTTGCATCGGTCATGCTCCTTGTCCTGCTCCTGGCCTTGACCCTCGAAGAAGCGCCGCGATCGGGCTAGCGCTTCGGCTCGTCCAGCGCCCAGAGGACCCCGAAGGGATCACGCAGCTGGCCGTAACGGTCCCCCCAGAACATCTCCGCGACCGGCATCACCACCTCGCCGCCGGCATCGATGGCGCGCCTCCACCAGGCATCGATATCGTCGACCTGGAGCATGAGACTGAACGCCTGCGGCTTCTGCAGCGGGTAGCCGTGCTCGGGATAGGGGTCGCTCAGCATGACCGAGCCGCCGTTGATGTAGAGGTGGACGTGCATGGTGCGGCCCTGCGCGTCCGCCGGATGGGCGGCCGCGAGCTCGGCCCCGAAGGCGCGCTTGTAGAATTCGGCCGCCTTCATCGCTCCGTCGAGCTGCAGATAGGAGACGATGCCGCCTTTCACGGCGGGATCGGCGGGCGATGCAGGCTTTTTGGTCGAGGCCATGGGAAATCTCCTTCGAACTTGTGGCCGGTCTCTGCCCCCAAGGACGAAGCAGCGCGAGGCCGCCCGACACCGGTCAGGAAATTTTTTGGCGCGCGCCGTCGGCGTCGCTCTCGCGCATCGATCCGGTCGAGATGAAGGCGGATATGAGCGGCCTCGGCCGGCGTATTGGCGAGCGCGATCGCCCGATCGAACGCGGCGCGCGCCTCCTGCTTGCGGCCGAGCTGCGAGCAGGAATGCGCCTCTCGCCCCGAAGAAATGGAAATAGCCGCAGAGGCGCTCGGCCAAAGGCTCGATCATCTCGAGCGCCGCCGCCGGTCCGCGCAGCTTGCCGACGGCGACCGCGCGATTGAGCGTCACCACCGGCGAGGGCTGCAGGCGCTCGAGCGCGGCGTAAAGCGCGTCGATTCCGGCCCAATCGGTTTCGCGCGCGTGAGCGGCGCGGGCATGCAAGCGCGGCGATCGCGGCCTGGATCTGATACGGCCCGGGCCGGCGGTGACGCATCGCCTTGTCGATCAGGGCAAGTCCCTCGGCGATCAGCTTGCCGTCCCAAAGCCCGCGATCCTGGTCCTCGAGGAGGATGATCTCGCCGCCGGCGTCGAAACGGGCGGCCGCGCGCGCCTGCTGCAGCAGCATCAGCGCCATCAGGCCCATGATCTCCGGCTCGGCCTGGAACAGGCGCAGCAGCAGCCGCGCCAGCCGGATCGCCTCTGCGCAAAGCTCGGCGCGCGCCGAGCCGTCGCCGGCCGAATAGCCCTCGTTGAAGACGAGGTAGATCATCGCCGCGACCGTGGCGAGACGCTCGGCGCGCTCGACCGCGCCCGGCGTCTCGAAGGGAATGTCGGCCTTCGCGATCCGCGCCTTGGCGCGCGTGATGCGCTGCTCCATCGCCGCCTCGCTCGACCAGGAAGGCGCGCGCGATCTGCTTCACCGAGAGGCCGGAGACGATGCGCAGCGCCAGCGCGATCTGCTGCGTCACCGGCAAGCCCGGGTGGCAGCACATGAACAGCAGGCGCAGCACGTCGTCGCGGTAGTGCGAGCCGTCGAGCCGTTCGGCCAGCGCCGCCTCGGCATCGTCGAGGTCGGAGAGCGCCTCCTCGGGCGGCAAGGGAGCCTGCTTGCCGCGCCGGCGCACGCCGTCCAGCGCCGCGTTGCGGCCGACCAGGATCAGCCAGGCCGTGGCGATCGCGCGGCGGTCCGTTGCGCGGCCAGGCTTCGAGCGCGCGCAGGCAGGCATCCTGGAAGGCCTCCTCGGCCGTATCGAGGTCGCGGAAATAGCGCAGCAGCGCGCCGATCGCCTGCGGCCGGGCGGCGGTCAGCGCCGCATCGATCCAGGCAGAGCTCGGTCATGCTCGGCCGCGACGCGCCGTTCGTCGGGCGTTGTAGAGCGCGATCGGGCGCATCTCATAGGCGCCGCCGGGATTGGCGGCCGCGAGCTCGCGCGCGACGTCGAGCGCCTCGTCGAGATCGGCGACGTCGATCACGTAGAAGCCGAGCAATTGCTCCTTGGTCTCGGCGAAGGGGCCGTCGATGACGAGCGGCGCCCCTTGCGTCTTGCGCAGGGTCGTGGCCGAGGTGGTCGGCAGAAGACGCAAGCGACGGTCCGAGCTTGCCCGCCTTCACCAGACGGTCCTGCACCACGGCGAGCCGCGCCATGACGGCCTGCTCCTCCTCCTGGCTCCAGGACCAGACGACGTCTTCGTCGTTGTAGCAAAGGATGGCGTAAAGCATGCGCTGGCTCCTCATCTCGACCGTCTTGCGGGCCCCGACTTGTTTCGCCGAAATTGGTGCCTGGGACCTCCGCAACCCCGCCCCTTTGACACGATAAGGCGACAAAGAAGGAGCGATAAGGGCGGCTTCTTGGTCAGCATCATCCTGACCGAGGACGAACGAGGTGACCTTAATCCGACAGGGCGGAACAAATTTTTTGGCGATGTCACCTGCCCAGGGTATCGGTCGATTTGGGCGCTTTGCAAAGACGAGGTCTAATTCGCCCGATCGTTAAGCTCTTTCCAGCCGTACTGCAGAAGAAATGGGGCCCCACCCCCTTGTTGAGGCCCAATCCGAGCCAAGACCTCCTTCACGTAAGGAACGACCGCGCTTGGAAGTTCTGAGATATCGCGAAATCCGAGCGCGCCATGCTTCTCAGGCTCGCGAACCATAAGATCGCCGCTGAACTCCTCGGTCCGGAGGAAGACATCAATGATGCTTCGCTGCCTGGTTTGGCGATGCATGAACGCCACGAGCGACCACGCCCTTTGGGCAACGATCAGTCCTGTCTCTTCTTCCAATTCGCGGCTCGCCGCAGCCAGAAGAGGTTCCCCCTGATCAACATGCCCAGCGGGCACGGACCAGAAGCCGCTAGCGTATTTCGTGCCCGTCCTCTTGAGCAGCAGAAGTTGCGGCCCTCTGAGAACGAGACAGTAAATGGCGAGGAGGGGTCTCTGGTGTTCGACGGCAGTTCCCTTGGCTGGAGCGGACGCGCGCACGTATTTCGTCTTCACGAAGGCCACCTATCCTCCATGATCTCATCACAAATGGGTTTCGCCGTGCCGTTCATCATTAACCTCACCTTTGCAGAAGCTTGCGGAGTTTTGCGCCGCGATCGAGCCCGCGCTCCGTCAATGCCGCGACCTTAGGCGCTCTTAAGCTTTTCGGCGCCGGCTGCTATCTCATTCATACCGGGCTGAAGCCAGAGGCACATCGATGAACGAACCGGCGAAAAGCCGTTACCCCGAAGTCTACGCGCGCTGGAAAAGCGATCCGATCGGCTTTTGGGGAGAGGCGGCGCGTGCCATCGACTGGTTCCGGGCGCCCGCGACCGTGCTCGACGCTCGCGCGGGCGTCTACGGCCGTTGGTATCCGGATGGCGTGTGCAACACCTGCCATAACGCCGTCGACCGGCATGTGGCGGCAGGCCATGGCGAGCGCCTCGCCATCATCCACGACAGCCCCGTGACCGGCACCATCCGCAAGCTCACCTACGCGGAACTTAAAAGCGAGGTCGAGACGCTCGCGGCGGTCATTCGCGATTTCGGCGTGAAGACCGGGGATCGGGTGCTGATCTACATGCCCATGGTCCCCGAGGCGCTGATCGCCATGCTCGCCTGCGCCCGCATCGGGGCGGTGCATTCGGTGGTGTTCGGCGGCTTCGCGGCGCGCGAGCTCGCGACCCGCATCGACGATTGCCGCCCCCATCTCGTCCTCGCCGCCTCTTGCGGCGTCGAGCCCGGCCGCATCGTGCCCTACAAGCCGCTGGTGGACGAGGCGATCCGCATCGCGTCGGCGAAGCCCGCCGCCTGCCTCATCCTGCAGCGGCCGCAATGCGAGGCCGGCATGATCGCCGGGCGCGATCACGACTGGGCGTCGGCGACCGCCAAGGCCAAGGCGGCCGGCAACGCCGCGCCTTGCCTGCCGGTCCTCGCGACGGACCCGCTCTATGTGCTCTACACCTCCGGCACCACCGGAAAGCCCAAGGGCGTGGTCCGCGACAACGGAGGGCACATGGTGTCGCTTCAGTGGTCGATGAGCAATCTCTACGGCGTCGGGCCGGGCGACACCTATTGGGCGGCCTCCGACGTGGGCTGGGTGGTCGGCCATTCCTACATCGTCTACGCGCCCCTCCTCGCCGGCTGCACCACCGTCGTCTACGAAGGAAAGCCCGTCGGCACGCCCGATGCCGGGGCCTTTTGGCGGGTGATCGCCGATCACAAGGTGCGCTCCTTCTTCACCGCGCCGACCGCCTTCCGCGCCATCAAGAAGGAGGACCCGCGGGCGGAGCATCTCGAGCGCTACGACGTCTCGTGCCTGAGCGCGCTGTTCCTCGCGGGCGAACGTGCCGATCCGGACACGGTCGCCTGGGCCGAACGCATCCTGAAAAAGCCGGTCATCGATCATTGGTGGCAGACCGAGACCGGCTGGTGCATCGCCGGAAACCCGCTCGGCCTCGGCCTTTTGCCGGTGAAGCACGGTTCGCCGACCGTCGCCATGCCGGGCTATGAGCTTCGGGTGGTGGACGAGAGCGGCAAGGCCGGTGCCGGCAAGGACGATGGGCTCGATCGTGGTCAAGCTGCCGCTGCCGCCCGGCGCCTTCCCGACGCTGTGGCAGGCCGACGACCGCATGCGCGACAGCTATCTTGCGGAGTTCCCCGGCTTCTACAAGACGGCCGATGCCGGCTTTCTCGACGAGGACGGCTACATCTTCGTGATGGGGCGCACGGACGACATCATCAATGTGGCCGGCCACCGCCTTTCGACGGGAGGCATGGAGGAGGTGATCGCGTCCCATCCCGCGGTCGCGGAATGCGCCGTGATCGGCGTCAAGGATGCCATCAAGGGCGAGACGCCATGCGGCTTCGCGGTGCTCAAGAGCGGCGTCGCCGCCTCGACCGAGGAGGTCGAGCGCGAGCTCGTGGAGCTGGTGCGCGACAAGATCGGCCCGGTGGCAGCCTTCCGGACGGCCATCACGGTGGCGAGATTGCCGAAGACGCGCTCGGGCAAGATCCTGCGCGGAACGATGCGCAAGATCGCCGACGGCGAGGCCTGGACCGTGCCCTCGACCATCGAGGATCCCGCCGTGCTCACCGAGATCGAACAAGCCTTGAAAAGCCGCGGCATGGGGCCGGCCGGTGCGTGATCGGGCCGGGGGAGCGGATTGGTCGCATGGCCTGCGCGTAAGACCCCGCGCCGCGAACGGAACCTCAGCCGCGAGGGCGCAGGAACAGGGCGACGAGCTCGACATGCGCGCTGAAGCGGAACTGATCGACGGGCGTGACCTCCTCGAGGCGGTAGCCGCCCTGCACCAGCGCTTCGGCATCGCGCGCGAAGGTCGCGGGGCTGCAGGAGACGTAGGCGATGCGCTCCACCCTCGAGCGTGCGAGTTCCTGCACCTGCGCTTGCGCACCCTGGCGCGGCGGATCGAGGATGACGGCCTCGAAGGCACCGAGCTCGGCGGCAAGCAAGGGCCGGCGGTAGAGATCGCGCGCCAGCGCGCTCAGCGGTTTCAGCCCTTGCGTGCGGCGGGCGGCCTTGAGCAGGGCCGCGACGGCACCCGCATCCCCGTCGAAGGCCTCGACCCGCGCGACCCGCGCCAGCCTGAGCGCGAAAGGGCCGATGCCGCAGAAGAGATCGGCGACGCTGCGCGGCTTGCGTGCTTCCTGTCCGAGCGCCTTGACGACGAGCTCCGCCAGAACAGCCTCGCCTCGCGCTGTCGCCTGGAGGAAGGCGCCGGGCGGCAAGGGCACCTCGCAATCGCCGATCGAGATCAGCGGGCTTCGTCGCTCCACGATCACTTCGTGATGGTTCGAGAGGCGGGCCAGATCCGCCCGCTCCGCGAAGGCGATCGCCGCTTCCCGCTCGGCGGCTCCAAGCGGACCATGTCCCTTGACCGTGACGTCGAGCCCGGCTCCGGTCGCCGTCATCGCGATATCGATGGGCTTTCCCGATCTCGTCAGGATCGCGCCAAGATGCGCCGCGACACGCGGCGCCTCCGCGAGCGCGGGCGCCAAGATCGGGCACGCCTCGATGTCGACGAGCTCATGGGAACCCGCCCGCATGAATCCGGTCCGGGTCACTCGCCCCTCGCGGCGCGCGTGGAAGCTCACCCGCCGCCGCCCCGCGCCATGGGCATCGACGAGCGGGGCGACCGGCGCCTCGATGTGGTGCGCCGCCAGGGCCGCCGTGACGAGCTCCCGCTTCCAGGAAAGATAGGGTTCGCGCCTCCAGTGCTGCAGCTTGCAGCCGCCGCAGGTGCCGAAATAGCCGCAGATCGGGGCGATGCGGTCGGGGCTCGGGCGCTCGATCGAAACGAGCTGCGGGGCTTTTCCATCGCCACGCATGATCACCTCCTCCCCCGGAAGGGTGAAGGGCAGGTGCAGCGGATCTCGCGAGCCCGCCACCGTCCCGTCGCCGCGCGCCCCCATGTGCGAGATGACGGCGCTTCTATCCACGTCGCGCCCCGATGAGGATTTCGAGATTGCCGTCGCCTCCCGGAAGGGGCGAATCGATGGTTCGCACGTCCGTCCACCCGAGATCGACCACGGCCTCGACGATACGCGAGCGCACGTTCTCCCGCACGTCCGGGTCGCGAACGATGCCCTTCTTGACCTTGGCGCGTCCCGCCTCGAACTGCGGCTTGATCAACGCGATCAGCATGGCTTGCGGCGCGCCAAGACGGGTCGCCGCCGGCAAGACGGCGGTGAGCGAGACGAAGCTCACGTCGATGACGACGAGGCTCGGCGCCTCTCCGAGGCGCGCGGCATCGAGCGTGCGTATGTCCTGGCCTTCGAGCGAGACGAGGCGCGGCTCGCCCGCAAGACTTCGCATGAAGTTGATCGTGGCCGACATCGACGGCGACAACTCTTCGCGCGCCACGCAACAAGAGCACATGGGTGAAGCCGCCGGTCGACGCGCCGATATCGAGGCAGGCGCGCCCTGCCGGATCAAAGCCGAAAGCATCGAGCGCGGCCGCGAGCTTCACCCCGCCTCGCGACACGAAAGGATGCGGCGGGGAAGCTTCCAGCACGGCGTCGGCACGTAGCGGAACGGAGGGCTTCGACACCGTCGTGCCGTCGGCCTTCACCAGCCCGGCCTCGATCGCCGCCCTGGCGCGGGCGCGGCTCTCGAAATGCCCGCGCTCGACCAAAAGCACGTCGGCGCGTTGGTTCTTGCTCATTTCTCCTCGCATCCCGATGGATCGGCCCGACGCGGCATCGCCGCTCCCGAGATCGTCTCCGGCGGCCCGATCTTTCAAATTCAAAGGGGTGGCCGCAAGGGCTTTCAAGGGGCTTCGCATCCTTGATGCATGCTCCAAGTGATGAGTGGAGCACAATCTTTTCCGGAAAATGGTTTCCATTTTCCCGGATCATGCTCTGGGGAGCTTGCGTCCAACCCCTCCCCGCGAATTGAAGCGAAACGGGGTGGGCGCGCGCCAAAAGCCGTGCCAGACTGGGCACGGGCCTCCCGCTCTTGCGAGGTCGGGAGGCGCGGACGCCGGGGAAATACGCATGCCCAAAGGATTGCAAGCTCGATTGCCGCTCGCCTTGCTGATTTCGAGCCTCGCGTTTTTCACCGCGGCATATGGCGGCGTGGCCCATGCCGCATCGGCAAAGGTGCGCGCTCCGGCTCGCGCGCCCGCGCCCGCCGCGGCGCCGGCCGCACCCGAGCCTCTATGGGCACTCGCGAAGCGCAATGATGGGCTCACCCTTTCCTACGGCCTTGCGGGCAATGAGCCGATCATCGCCTTCGCTTGCGGCCCCCGGAGCGGCGATATCGTCATCCGCGTCTTCGTGGACCCGGGCAAGGCCAAGATCGACGAGAGCCAATCCTTCTCGCTCACTATCGGAGGCGTAAGGTCGAGCTTCGCCGGCACCGTGGCGCAGGACCCGACAAGCGGCGGCGCGGCGCTCTCGGTGACGGTCGCTTCGCGCAATCCGATGTTCACCGCGCTCGGCGCACCCGGCGGGATGCGGATCGAAGGCAAAGGCTTCACCAAGATCGTGCCGCTGAAGGCGATCGCCGAGAAGCTCAGGCAATTCCTCGGCGCGTGCAAGAAAAGCTGAAATGACCTGTCCGGCGCGCAACCGGACCCGAGGCGCGGACGCGCTCTCGACCGCGTTTTCGCCCTTTCCCGATTCGTGATTTCGCATAAATCCTTGACAAAGCTTGTTGTGCAGTGCACATAAGCCCTGGCCGCTCCATGCGGCGACGGCGTCATGGCCGCGTGAACGATCGACCGCCGAGGCGGTCTTCGTCCTGCCCGATGCTCGAGAAGACCTCACCGAAGTCGGGCACGCACGAACTTCATTCCATTCCCAGGACGCAAGCACCGAGCCCTCGGGCCGGGTCGTCTTGCGTCGACCCGAAAGAATTCCCTTGACCTCATTCAACGAGCTTGGCCTCGCAGCGCCGCTATTGAAGGCGCTCGCGACCGAGCAATACGTCACGCCGACCGCGATCCAGGCGCAATCCATCCCGCATATCCTTGCCGGCAAGGACCTCTGCGGCATCGCGCAGACGGGCACCGGCAAGACGGCGGCCTTCGCGCTGCCGATGCTCCAGCGCCTCGCCGCGTCGGGGCGCCGTCCCGAGCCGCGGAGCTGCCGCGCCCTGATCCTCTCGCCGACCCGCGAGCTCGCGAGCCAGATCGCCGAGAGCTTCAGGACCTACGGCCGGCATTTGAACCTCTCGAGCGCCGTGGTCTTCGGCGGCGTCTCGGGCCGCTCCCAGATCCAGGCGCTGGCGCGCGGCGTCGACATCCTCGTGGCGACGCCAGGCCGCCTGATCGACCATCTCGACGGCGGGGCGCTGCGTCTCGATCGCGTCGAGATTTTCGTCCTCGACGAAGCCGACCGGATGCTCGACATGGGCTTCATCCACGCCATCCGCCGCATCGTGCCGAAATTGCCGAACATCCGCCAGAGCCTGCTTCTTCTCCGCCACCATGCCGCGCGACATCGCGCGGCTCGCCGACGAGCTTCTGCGGGCCCCCGTGAAGGTCTCGGTGACGCCGGTCGCGTCCACGGTGGAGAAAGTCGGGCAGCGCGTCATCATGGTCGAGACGTCGAGGAAGCGCGTCCTGCTCGCCGAGATCCTGCGCGACCCGCAGATGGCGCGCACCCTCGTCTTCACGCGCACCAAGCACGGCGCGGACCGCGTGGTGCGTCACCTCGAGACCGCCGGCATCGCGTCCGCCGCGATCCACGGCAACAAGAGCCAGAACCAGCGCGAGCGCGCGCTCGACGCCTTCAAGTCCGGCCGCACGCAAGGTGCTGATCGCGACCGATATCGCGGCGCGCGGCATCGACATCGACGCGGTGACGCATGTGGTGAATTTCGACCTGCCGAATATTCCGGAAACCTATGTGCACCGCATCGGCCGCACCGCGCGCGCGGGCGCCGCCGGCATGGCGATCTCCTTTTGCGACGCGGAAGAGAAGGCGTATCTGGTCGACATCGAGAAGCTGATCCGCATGCGCCTGCCGGTGAGCGGGTCCCTCGAAACATCAGGCAAGGCGGCCGTGCCTTCCCGTCCGGCGCAGAGCCATGCGCATGCGCGCCCGCGACAACAAGGTCCCCATGGACATTCCCATGGCCAATCGCAGGGTCCGGAGGGAGCGAGGGGTCGCAAGCCCGGCGCGCGGCCTGAGCAAGGCCGGCAGCCCATGGGCGCGGCGATGCAAGGCACGGGGGAGTCGAAGAATTGGCGCTTTCGGACACGCGCCAAGCAGCGCTGATCGATCAAGCCTCACCCTGGACGGGACCCCGGCATGACGTTCGTCGCCCACCTTCCGGCACGCGGCGTCAAGGGCAGATACCCCGACGAGGCGAAGCCAAATCCGATCTGATTTAAGATATTCCGATCAGCCTACGCGCGCGACGCTTTCGGCGCTCCTCGAATCAGGGCGATAATGGTGTCGCGCACTCGCGTCAGGATCATCTCGTTGAGCGAGCCGCGAGAGCGCACGATCAGCGACTCGTTGGCGGTGAATAGCTTGCTTGGGCGAATATAGCTGATGCGCTGCAACCCCCCCGACAGAAATGCATGGTTTTCAAGCTCGATCGCCCGAGGATCAGCATAGGGGTTGCTCGTTATCTGACAGGCAATCCAATCGCCACGATCAACGCTGGTCAGCAGAAGCGCGGGACGTCGCTTGTTTCCGGTCAAGTCCGAGAAGGGGATCCGAGAAGGGGAAAGGTAAGGACTACGTGCCCGGCTGCAAATGCGCCCATGCCTCTTCCTCTTCGGGGCGGAGCCAGCCTTCAGCCAAAGCGTGTTCGGCGAGGTATAAGGACTCGCCAACGGCAGGCGTGAGCAATGTCAACAGCGCTCGACCGACCGGAAGTTTACCAACGGGTTCCGTCGGGTGAATTTCGCCAGCCGCGTCGATTTCAACCTCGATGGTTCGTAGCATCGCATCGCTCCATCCGGTCAAGCCTTTGCGAACTTGCCACGAATGGCAGGATTCGCATATCGGGGTCCCGGAGCGCCTCGCCCGCCCGCACGGAACGTTGCCAAGCGGGGCGCGCGCACTCTATATGTGTGATGACCTTGAAATCTCGGCCCCGGGAGGGCGCGGATGACGATTGCGACGCCCAAAATGCCTCGTCGACCAGCGCTCGAATCTCGGGGCAAGCCCGCCGAGCGTCCCCAGAAACTGTCGCGAGCTCCCGCTACGCAGATCGGTGACGACAAGTTGATACGAAGAGCAATGAAGCGCTTCCCGAAGACATTGGCGCGCCTTGCTAAATGAAGCCGTTTGGCTCTCGCGTAGGACGATCGAACGTATCAATCGAGAAGCGGTCGGGGCCACGGGAGAAAGACACTTCCTCCGCGATGCGGCGCTTTTGGAGAGCGCCATAGCAAAGCCCCGAAATCAGTTCCTTTATGGCGGCGTGACCGACATTTCGACCCTCGCCATCTGCCTTCTGGCTGGCATCACGCAAAACCACCCGTTCGAGCAAGGTAATAAGCGAACGGCATTTCTCGCCTTAGAGCTATTTCTCAATAGAAACGGATATTATTTGGCGGCGGTCGATTCAGACGATCTGGCCGAGAGAATCATTGCTTTATCGGTTCGCAAGATCAGCGAAAGGGACCTCATCGAATTTCTTGATCCCTATGTCCTTCCAAGCGATCTCGACGAGACGTGAACTCGAGCGGTCCCCGCAATTCCACCTGCAATTTCGTTGGGTCGATCGACATCCTGCGAGCGACGCTTCCCCGCTCCAGCTCTGCACAGCTCACATCGGTGAGGTTCTTCACGCCCTTTTTTGCACCGCTTCCGCCCTCTCCCCCAGGGTCGTTCATCTGCTGTTCGGATTTCCTCCGGCATAGTGGTCCGTTCGCGCGCTCTTGGGGAGCGTGATGCGCGCGCGAAGGGCTGAAGACGGGACGAGATGCGCCCTACAAAAGCGCATCCCGCGGCCGGGCGTGAAAGGCTTCGCCCTCATGCTTCGGCGCGAACAGGGGTTCAACTCGAGACAATCCGGCTGCCAACATCGCGATGACCGACACCACGAGTTTCGTCCCGGCTGAACGGGCGTCGAGCGCTGCGCGTCCGCGCTTCGGCACGAAAAGCATCACGTCGGCATCGATCCTTGCCGTCTGGCTCGCCGCCGCGCTCGCCTGGCCCTTGAGCGGCCAGGTGGTGCCCTGGGATTCCAAGAACCATTTCTACCCGATGTTCCGCTTCCTCGGGCGGACCTTCGCGGACGGCTTCTTTCCGATGTGGAACCCCTACCATTTCGGCGGGCACCCGACGATCGCCGATCCGCAATCGCTCATCTTCACGCCGACGCTCGCGCTTTTCGCCTTTATCGCGCCGAAGGCTTCGATGTTCGCCTTCGACGCCATGGTCTATGCGCATCTCTTGATGGGCGGCCTCGCCACGGGCTTCCTGTGCCTGCGGCGGCGCTTCAGCGCGCCGGCGGCGCTTCTCGCAGCGGCGATGTTCATGATGGGCGGCTCCGCCGCGGCGCGGCTGCAGCATACGGGCATGATCGTGAGCTACGCTTTTCTGCCGCTCGCCTTGCTCGCCTTGGAGGAGTGCCTCGACCGGCGTTCGATGGTTCTGGCGCTCGGCTTCGGCGCCGCCGCCGGCCTGATGGCGCTCGGACGCGATCAGATCGCCTTTTTCGGTTGCCTCATTCTCCTGGGCGCCGCGGCGAAAAGCGCCTGCGAAAACGGCCGGCCGCTTGCCTGGCTGAGGGAGCACTGGCTTTACCTCCTCGCCATGACGGTGACCGGCATCGTCATCGTCGCGGTGCCCGTGATCTTGACGCTGCAATTCCTCAAGGGCTCGAACCGCCCGGAAATCGGCTACGGCCTCGCCGTCATGGGTTCGTTGCCGCCGCAGAGCTTCGCCACCCTCCTTTTTCCGAATGTTTTCGGCACGCTCGACAACAGCGTCAACTATTGGGGCCCGGGCCCGCTCACCGTCCCCGACGGAAGCTGGACCGACCGCTCGATCAACTATGTCTTCGCCGGGACGCTGCCGGCCTTGCTGCTCTTGTGGCACGGGTTCGCCGGCCGGCGCGCGCTCGGGCGGGGCCTGCGCTTCTTCGCCATCGTCGGCGCCCTGGCGCTCGTCTATGCGCTCGGCCGCTTCACGCCGGTCTTCGAGCCGCTCTTCGATCTCGTTCCCGGCGTCGATCTCTATCGGCGTCCGGCCGACGCCACCTTCGTGTTGAACTTCGCCTTCGCCATGCTGGCCGCCGCCCTCCTCGACCGGTTCTGCCGCGAGGGTCTGCCCAGGCTGCGCGTGCCGGGCGCGCTTTCGCCCTTGCTCATCGTTCTGGCGATCCTGAGCGTCGTCGGCGCGCTCGCCATCTCGCTCGATCTTTCAGTCAAGGCGGGCCGAACCGCCTATGCGTCGCGCGAGATCCTCGCCGGCTTCGCCATCGCGGCGGCGGGCGTCCTCGTGATGGTTCGGGCCGCGACGCCGCGCGCGCGGCTGCTTGCCGCGACGGCGATCGCCGCCATCACCTCGGGCGAGCTCGTGCTTCGCCATGCGGCGAGCGCCATCGACGCCGAGCCTGCCGCCTATTATTCGGCTTACGGCGCCATGAGCCCTTGGGAACGGGCGGGCCTCGCCGCGCTCAAGAAGGCCATCGCCGAGCGCAAGCAGGAAGGCGCCAGGCCGCGCGTCGAAATCCTCGGCCTCGCCCATGGATGGCAGAACGTCTCGATGATCGAGAAGATCGAGGATACGCTCGGCTACAACGCCTTGCGCATCGCCGACTATGAGCAATTGACGGGCTCCGGCGAGAATGCGGTCGATCTGCATCTGCGCCAGTTTCCCGAGACCTTCCGAGGCTGGCGCAGCCGCTTGGCCAATCTGCTCGGTCTCGAGTTCCTGGTGCTCGACCGGCCGATCGAGAATTTGCCGAGCGATTATCCGCGGCCCGACGACGTGACGCAGATCTACGGCGGGCCCGGCATCTATGTGTATCATTTGGGCAATGCCGCGCCGCGCGCCTATGTGGCGAACAAGCTGATCAGCGTCGACGAGAGCGACGTGATCGAGAGCGGCGAAATCCCGGATTTCGACCGTTCCTACGAGGCGCTCGTCGACGAGCGATCGCTCAAGGATCTGCATGGCAAATACGGGCTCGACCACGGCGCGGAGCCGGCTCATGGCGAGGCGCTCGTTCGCATCGTTTCCTACAAGCGCAATTACGTGATCATCGAGGCCGATACCGACAAGCCTGGCGTGCTCGTGCTGCACGACCTCTTCTATCCGGGCTGGGAGGCCACGATCGACGACGATCCGGCGCGCATCTTGCGTGTGAATCTCCTGTTCCGCGGCGTCGAGCTGCCACGAGGGCGCCACATCGTTACGTTTCGGTTCAACCCGCTGTCGCCCGCTCACCTCCTCGAGGCCGCTCGCGACGCATTCTCGAACGGGGGCGAGGAAACCGAGCCGTGAAGCCTTGCCGAGCCTGGCCGCCGTCCCCTTCGCCACGGAACGCTCTGCTCGGTCTCGCCCTCGCGGCGACGCTCGCGGCCGTCCTCGGCGGGTCCGCCGAGGCTCAAACGCCCGCCGCCGCCGCGCCGACCCTTGCGCCGCCTTCCGCCCAATCGGCGCCCGCGCCGACGCCGCCAACGAGCACCTTGACGGTTTCGGCCCAGTTTCCCGCCGATCAGGGCGCGATCCGAAGCGGGCTCGAATGGCGTGTCTTCAAGATCACGCCGGACGGCGCCACGGCCATCGTGCAGCGCTCGAAATCCAACGCCCCGGTGTTCACGCTCGAGCGCGGCGATTACTTCGTGCATGTGAGCTACGGCTTCGCCAGCGCTTCGAAGCGCGTGTCGCTGACCGACGCCCCCGTCAACGAGAAATTCGCTCTGGCGGCGGGCGCCTTGCGGCTTTCGGCGACCGTCGGCGACCAGCCGATTCCACGCTCCAAGGTCAGCTACACCATCTACCTGCCTTCCCCGGGCGATCCGGAGGGCCACCAATTGGCGAGCGGCGTCCGCTCGGGCGAGGCGGTGCGGCTCGCCGAGGGCGTCTATCACGTCGTCTCCACCTATGGCGACACCAACGCGACGGCGCGCGCCGACATCAAGGTCGAGAGCGGCAAGCTCACCGACGCGACGCTGCGCCACAGGGCGGCGACGATGACGCTCAAGCTCGTCGAGACCGTCGGTGGCGAAGCGCTCGCCGACACCAATTGGAGCATCTTTTCACCGGGGGGCGACATCGTGCAGGAATCGGTCGGCGCCTTCGCCACCATGACGCTTGCCGAGGGGCTCTACAGCGTCGTCGCGCGACACGCCGGCAAGACCTACGCGCGCGACTTCAAGGTCGAGACGGGCCGCGACGGCGACGTCGAGGTCCTCGCGACGGGCGCACAGTAGTTCGGCGAGGAACCGAAGCTGAACGGCACCGTCCGAAGTCGAGCTTGCTGCAACGAGCGCGCTCGATTGAGCTAAATATTTCAATATTTGTTGTAAAACCGCAACGCTTCCGCTCAATCTGAGCCGGCTCGCGGCAAAACCCGTCGCGAATCTGGGCGGAATGTTGACCCCGCCCCGGTGCATATTCATAACACTTGATAGTAGCTTCGGAGCCGACGCAACATACGGTGCCCTGACGACGGCCGGGGGATGGGATGCGCTCGACAGCAAAGTTCGGAGGCGCTCGGCTCTCCCCGGCCCGCTCGCATGCACCGCGGGATGCCGGCCTGAGCCGAAGCGTCCGACATGGGCGCTCGGCTGAAGGGCGCCCGCGCGAGCCCGGGCTATCTTCGTGACGCATCGGCCGCGCTCCAAGGACCGGTGGACCATGTCGGGCGCGAAGGCGAGATCGCCGACGCCGCCGACCATGCCCCCACTGCGAAGCCTCGCCGCGGCTGTGGTGTTCATGTTTCTCGGCGCGGCTTCGGCCTGGGCGCAAGCACCCTCATCGGCCGACACGGATTTGCACGCCGAAGCCGACACGCTTTTCAAGCGCATGCTGGTGAAGCCGAACGATCTCGATGCCGCTTTCCGCTACTCCGAGATCGAGACCAAGCTCGGCGATTACGAGGCGGCGATCGGCGCGCTCGAGCGCATGCTGTTCTACAATCCGAACCTGCCGCGGGTGAAGCTCGAGCTCGGCCTCCTCTATTTCAGGCTGCACTCCTACGAGATGGCGAAGAGCTACTTCAATGCCGCGATCGCCTCGCCCGACACGCCGCAAGACGTGCGCGACGAGGTGGCGAAATTCCTCTCCGCGATCGATCGGGGCCTATCCGACAGCCAATTCGCCGTCTTCGCGCAGATCGGCATGCGCCATCAGAGCAACGCCAATGCGGGTCCTGACAGCCAGGTCGTTCGCGCGCTCGGCCAGGACGCGGTGCTGTCGAGCCAGTTCAAGCGCACGCCCGACTGGAATGCCTTCGCCATCGCGACGGTCCATCATTTCTATGATTTCGGCAATCAGCGCGGCGACGGCTGGGAATCCGATCTCATCACTTATTACGCGCGCCAGTTCAAGGTGAAGCGGCTCGACCTCGGCTTGCTCGAGCTCGCGACCGGTCCGCGTGTCGCGCTCGGCACGGGAACGGGAATGTCGGTCCACCCCTATGTGCTCGCCAACTACGTGACGCTAGGCGACCGTCCCTATCTCGGCACGCTGGGCGCTGGCCTCTCGATGCGGTTTCAGCTCCCCTGGGGCATCACGCTCGATCCGGGCGTGGAGTACCGCAACCGGGATTATCGCAATTCGGTGGACTACGAGAATGCGACGCAGCAGGACGGCCACCAGATCATCGGCTTTCTCACGGGCTCGGGTCCGCTGCCAATCCTCGCGGGGCTGAGCTGGCAGGCTCGCCTTTCGGCGACCAAGGACACGGCGAGCTACAAGCCCTACGCCTATAAGGATTACACCGCCGAATTCGCCCTGCCCTACTCGTTCACGGCGCCCGCCTTCGCCCAGACGGAACAGGCCTGGACCGTGGCGCCCTTCCTCGGCTTTTCGTTCACGCCCTATGATCAGCCAGACCCGGTCGTCGATCCGTCGATCACTCGCCTCGACAGGCAATGGCGGGCCGGGGCGACGCTCGACATGATCTTCTTCCACAATTTCGGCTTCGCGCTGCAGGTGCAATATCTGCGCACGATGTCGACGGTGACCAACTACCGCACGCGCGATCTCATCGTGTCAGGCGGCCCGACGATCAGGTTCTAAGCCCTCAGGAGGGAGTATGCCTCGCTCGCCAAGCCAGAAAATGCGAATGCCGCTTCTGAGCGGCGTCGCGGCCTTGGCGCTTCTCCATGCCGAAGCGAGCGTTGCCGCCACGGTCGGGACGGCAGGCGCCGCCAACACCCGCTCCACGGGCACGCCTCCAGGAAGCAGCTTGCGGGTGATCGAGGTCGGCGCCCAGGTCGTCAGCGACGAGAAGATCGAGACCTCCGCGACCGGCAGCGTGCAACTGCTCTTCATCGACAAGACGACCCTGAACATCGGCCCGAATTCGAGCGTCGTCATCGATAAATTCGTCTTCGATCCGGCGACCGCGCAAGGCGAGATGGCGATTTCGCTCGGCAAGGGCGTGCTACGCGTCGTGGGCGGCCAGGCGACGCATACGGGGGGCGCCAGCATCACGACGCCCGTCGCCACCATCGGGCTGCGGGGCGGCATTCTTTCGCTCACGCATTCGCCCGCCGAAGGCACGCTCGCGGTGCTCGTCTTCGGGGCTCTGAGCATGACCTCGGGCGGGGTCACGCAAACGGTCTCGCGGCCGGGGTTTTTCGTCCGGGCCGCTTCGGCCGGATCTCCACCCTCGACGCCCGCGAAGGCGAGCCCGGCGCTCGTCGACAATCTGAAAAACGCCGTGACCAGCAAGGGCGGACAGTCGGGCGGATCGCCGGTCGCGCCGACGGAACAGCAGGCCGCCGCCAACAACATCGGCACGTCGACATCGCTCGCCGCGCCCCTTCAGATCATCGCCCAGACGCAAAACACGACGCGCCTCAACACGGTCAGCAGCCTTGCCGACGCCATCGCTCAAGAGGCTGCGCAGGTCACCCTCTCCACGCCCCAGGCCATCCTGCCGTCGCCTCCCGCGCCCTCGCCCTTGCCGCCGCCGCCTCCTGGCGCGACGCCTGCCGCCTATGCGCTCGTGACGACCGCCGGTGCCGGGTCGAGCGTGCCCTATCTTGCGGCCTCGTTGGCGGGCTCCGGCGGCTTCGTCGTCTCGCCGGTGCTCGGCTACCGGGCCGGCGGGTTCGGCACGAACGGCGGGCCGACGACGACCTCGCGGGTGCTCCAGGCCGGGCTCGGCGTCAATGGAAACGGCGCACAACAGACCTCGGCCATTTTCGTCATGACCGGCAATGTGACCAATGATCCGGTCTACGGCTGGACGCAGGCCGGCGGCTTCGCGGCGACGGCCCGGCTCGGCGCCAGCCAGGTCTCGTCGCGCGCCGAGGGCGCGGTGTCGTCCGTGCCGAGCTCGATCAAGGTCGATGCCAACGGATTGCCGGCGGGCTCCTTCGGCACGAACCAGAACCGCTTCGACGACGCGCCGCTGAGCCAATACACCGCCGAAACGGCAGTCACCAACGCCGGCGGATCGGCGACGAATTACAGCTTCGCCCAGACTTCGAGCCGAACGACGACGCCCGCGGGATTCGGCGCCGACCATCCGAGCGCGCTGCTGACCGCCTTCGCCGGGGGCATCCTGCAGACCGTGACGTTCAACCCGGCGACGGCGGCGCGAGGCCCGGCGAGCGCGCCCTTCGCCATCAACGGCGCCGGACAAGTCTTCCTCGACGGAAATTCCTCGCGCATGGGCGCCCAATTCCTGGTCGGCGCGACCACGTCATCGCCGCAGTTCGGGAGTGCCGTCTTCGACTTCGGCTCGGCGAACCCCAACGATCCCACCAACGCCAATGGCTTGAACACGGCGCGCGGCACTTATGTCGACCGCGGCAATTTCGGCGCGCGCTCGGCGGCCATCTACGACAGCGGCGCCAATGTCGAAGCGTCCTCGGTGGTCGATGCGAACGCAAACGCCTTCGCGAACTCGTCGAGCAACACGGCCACGAGCCTCTCCCGCACCGGCTTGTTGATGGTGACGGCGAACACGGTCGGTGCGAATACCTCCGCCTTCCTCGGCTCGATCTCGACCGCTCAGAGCGTCACGCCCTGCCGCTGCGAATACACGCAATGGGGCTTCTGGTCGGCCGACACGTTCAGGACCGATAATGCGAACAACATCGCCTATTCGGACAAGGGAAATCTGCTCTTTTGGGTGGCGGGAATTCCCGCCAATGCCGCCGACATCCCGACCACCGGTTCGGCCACCTATTCGGGCCACGCCATCGCCGACATCAGCAACAACACAAGTCAATATATCTCGGCCGGAAGCTTCACCAACACCGTGAATTTCGCCACCAAATGGGACAGGTCCAGATCGCGGGCCTCGACAGCTCGACCTATGGCGGCACGGCCAATCTCGTGCAGGGCTCTGCCTATTTCGCCGGCTCCTTGAACACGGGGCCGAGCGGCCGCAACATGGCGCTCGTCGGGCAATTCTTTCAAGGCGGCCTGACGAACACGACCCCGCTTTACGGCGAGATGGGCGGCACCTTCAACATAACGGGGCCGAACAATTATCTCGGCAGCGGCATTTTCGTCGGGCGCAAGCCTTGAGGGCGCTTACGTTCGAGCTCCGGCCCCGGTTGCGTTAAGCGCAGGTTTCGACGAGACCGACAGTCACCGTGTAAAGAGATTTGAGGCCTCGAAGCCACCGACATTTCCTTGTGCGTAGCCCCCACCATGCGCATCGCCCGTTTATGTAATTGGCTACGTTGAGGTCGCTGTCCGCGATCAAACAGATGTGAGACGCTTGACGTCTAACGTCAATATTTCTATGATCGAAGAGACATGATCCTGAGCTATCGAGACCGAAAGACGGAGCAGTTTGCGAAGGGGGAGTTCGTCAAGGCCTTTCAGGGTTTTGCAGATCAGGCCGCCCGGCGGTTGTCGATCCTGAACGCGGCGGTCAGGCTCGATACGCTCCGCGCGCTGCCGGGAAACCGGCTCGAAGCGCTCAAAGGGGATCGTGCGGGACAGTATTCCATTCGCATCAACCAGCAATGGCGCATCTGTTTCGAATGGCCGGCCGGCCAGACCGGCCCGAGCAATGTTGAAATCGTGGACGACCATTGAGGAAAGGAAATGAGGCCATGTTCATGAGAGCCGTTCATCCCGGCGAAGTCCTGAAAGACGAACTGGATGAGTTGGGCGTCACGCCGACCGAGTTCGCGCGGCAGATCAACGTGCCGCCGAACCGGATCAGCCAGATCATCGCGGGCAAGCGCGCCGTGACCGGCGATACTGCCTTGCGTTTGGGGCACTGGTTCGGCACCGAGCCACAGTTCTGGCTCAACCTGCAAAGCGCCTATGAAATCCGCATCGCCGAGGAAAAGGCCGGGCGCGAGATCGCCAGCCTGCCGGTCCGGCACGAGGTCGCCGATGCGGGCGCGCCGCAAAACCCGTAGGGCGGCGTATTCGCATGGGGGAGGAGATGCAAGAGATCAAAGTCGAGGTCCGGCCCGATTTTCTGGAACGGCAGGCGAAGGCCCAGCCGATTCAAGCCCTTTGAGACCAACCGTCAGATCCACCACCTGATCCGGGCTCACCCTCACCTATGCCGCAGGCCGCGAGGCTGAGCGACATGCGCTCGGGGATCGGCGCCACGGCACGAACGGGCTCGCGCTTCGGATAGAGCGGCAACTCGATGGCGCGCGCGTGCAGATGCAGGGCAGGCTGCGTCGTGCGTGGAGCATCGCCATAGACCGGATCGCCCAGGATCGGCCAGCCCATGGCGGCGCAATGAACGCGCAATTGATGCGTGCGCCCCGTGACCGGCTCGAGCGCGAGCGCGGTGAGCGCGGGTGAGCCGTCGCGCGCTCCTGCGCGCCCGATCACGCGCCAGCGCGTGACGGCGGCAACACCCTGGGGATCGACCTTCATCCACCAGCCGCGCGACGGGTCGCGTCGTCCGAGGGCTAAGGCGATCACGCCTTCATCTTCGCCGGGGCCGCCCGCGACCACCGCCCAATAAGTCTTCGCGACCTTGCCGGATTGGAAGAGGCTGCCCAGCTTCTCGAGAGCCGCACGGTTGCGGCCGAGAACCAGGCATCCCGAGGTATCGCGATCGAGACGATGGGCGAGCTCGGGCCGGCGCGGGAGGCCGAAGCGCAAGCCGTCGAAGAGCGAGGTGAGCGGCACGGAAGCCTCGCCATTGCGCTCGTGAGCGTTCTTGGGTCCGGCATGCACCGGCAGGCCGGCCGGCTTGTCGATGATGATCGCCAAGGCGTCCCGGTAGAGGACGCGGCCGATCAGCTCTTCCGATGTCATGCGCGAGGAGGTATCGGAAACCGATGAGCAAAGATACTCCGCAAGCGATACCCCCGGCGCAAGCCCAGGGCTCCTGGTGGCGCCGGCTGAAGGAAGGGCTCTCGCGCTCTTCTGCCGGCCTCTCGACCGGCATCAGCGACCTCTTCACCAAGCGCAGGCTCGATGCCGCGACGCTCGACGACTTCGAGGACGTGTTGTTGCGCGCCGATCTCGGGGTCGACACGGCGACGCGCATCACCCGGGCGCTTGCCTCCGGACGTTATGGCCGCGATCTCGACCCGGACGCGGTGAAGCATATCCTGGTCGATGAGATCGCGGCGCAGCTTTCCGCGGTGGCCCGGCCGCTTAGCATCGATTCCAGCCGAAAGCCCTATGTCATCTTGGTGATCGGGGTGAACGGCTCGGGGAAGACCACGACCATCGGCAAGCTCGGCGCGAAGCTCAAGGCGCAAGGCCGTTCGGTGATGCTGGCGGCGGGCGACACGTTTCGCGCGGCCGCGATCGAGCAGCTCAAGCTTTGGGGCGAGCGCATCGGGGCGCCGGTGATCGCCGGTCAGCAGGGGGCGGACGCCGCCGGGCTCGCTTTCGAGGCGCTCGCGGCGGCGCGCGAGCAGGGCGTGGACGTGCTCCTGCTCGACACTGCCGGACGGCTGCAGAACCGCGCCGAGCTGATGGGCGAGCTCGAGAAGATCGTGCGGTCGGTGAGGAAGCAGGACGCCTCCGCGCCTCATGCCTCGTTGCTCGTGCTCGACGCGACGGTCGGGCAGAACGCCCTGTCGCAGGTCGAGATCTTCGCCAAGATCGCGGGAGTGACCGGTCTCGTCATGACGAAGCTCGACGGCACGGCGAGAGGCGGCATCCTCGTCGCGATCGCCGCCAAATTCGGGTTGCCGATCCATCTCATCGGCGTCGGGGAAGGGGTGGACGATCTCGAGCCCTTCTCGGCACGCGATTTCGCCCGCGCCCTCGTCGGCGTGGAGTAGTGGTCCCGCCGCTCGGAATGCCCCGACTCGGGCCAGGCCGAAACGCGCCAATCGGTAAGCGTCACGCGAGAAGACCCGCACCGCCAGCGACATTTATCTCCTCGATTTTGCCGAATTGCACGCTCATGCACGATGTGCCCGATATTGGCCTGATCTTTACGCACTCTCACCCGCTTGCTAGTGAGGTCCAATAACGAGGCGGCAAAATCGCTTCGCGTTTGCCGTGGCAGGGGCGTCGAGCCGATGTCTTCGCTTCTTTTCAAAGAGGGCTTCGTGCCTCGCCTCTCGTGAGCAGGAGGTCTTAGAGCGTAATGGCGAGGCATCCGCGTCATCAACCTATGCACTTGCAGGGGCCGAGAGGGGAAATCTCGAGCAAGGCGAGAGCCCGGAGATGCTCGTCCCCCGCCCTCTGCGTCGGCTGGCCACGTTCATGGATCGTCGGGGTGAGCAGCGTCAGCCAAACGACCGGCCCCGCGCAAACGGCCCCGACGCAGCAGGTCCTGCCCTTGGCGCAAGTGCTGGCGCTGGCCGAGCAGCATCGCCAGGCCGGACGCCTGCAAGCCGCCGAGGATCTGTGCCGGCAAATCCTGCAGGCCGTGCCCGGCCATGCCGAGACACTGCATCTTTACGGCATCATCGCGCATCAAGCCGGCAATCTTCCGGCCGCGATCGAGTTCCTGCGCCAGGCGATCGCCTCCGACGGGCACGTGCCGCTCTTCCATTGCAATCTCGGCGAGATGTGCCGGCTCGCGGGAAGGCTCGACGAGGCGCTGGCGGCGGGCCGCCAGGCGCTGGCGCTTCGTCCCGATTTTCCCGAGGCGCTCAACAATCTCGGTATCGTCCATTTCGACCGCGGGGAGTATGAGGAGGCCATCGCCCAATACCGGCGTGCCATCGCGCTTCTACCGAGTTACGCGGACGCCCATAGCAATCTCGGCAATGCGCTGCGCGCGCTGCGCCGTCTCGATGAGGCCATCGCATCCTACACCCGCGCGCTCGAGCTCAAGCCCGCCTTCGCCGACGCCTTCAGCAACCGCGCCCTGACCTATCATCTTTTGGCGCGTTTCGATGAAGCCGTCGCCGATTTCCGCCGCGCCATCGCACTGCAGCCGTTGCACGGTAACGCCCACAGCGGCCTTGCCATGAACTATCTCTTACGCGGGCGCTTTTCGGAGGGCTTCGTCGAATATGAGTGGCGCTGGCGCTCCTCCGAGCTGCCGTCGCGCCCGCCGATGCCGACGCCCTGGAAGGGCGAGGACCCGCGCGGCAAGCGCCTCCTCGTTCATGCCGAGCAGGGCCTCGGCGACACCCTGCATTTCTGCCGCTATCTGCCGCTCTTGCGCGAGCGCGGCGCCAAGGTCGTGCTCCATGTGCAGAAAACCTTGCGCTCGCTGATCGCCGAGGCCATGCCCTGGCTCGAGCTCATCGCCGAGGGCGAAAACCTGCCCGCGACGGATATGCAATGCTCTTTGCTGAGCCTGCCTCACCTTTTGGGCACGACGCTCGACACCATCCCGGCCACCATCCCGTACCTTCACGCCAAGGAGGAGGCCGCGGCGCGCTTTGCCGCGATCATGGGGCAGGGGCAGGGGCTCAAGGTCGGCATCGTCTGGGCCGGCAGCACCAAACACCTCAACGATGTCGATCGTACAATCGCGCTTTCGATGTTGTCTCCACTCTTCGCCGTAAAGGGCGTGCGCTTCTTCAGCCTGCAAATCGGCGCGCGTCCAGGCGACCTTCTTCCCGCCCCCGTCACCGACCTCGCCCCGGAGCTCACCGATTTCGCGCAAACCGCCGGCGCCGTCGCGGCGCTCGATCTCGTGATCACGGTCGACACCGCGGTCGCGCATCTTGCGGGCGCCATGGGCAAGCCGGTCTGGCTCATGCTGGCCTTCGTTCCCGATTGGCGATGGCTCCTGGAGCGCGAGGACAGCCCCTGGTATCCGACCGCGAGACTGTTCCGGCAAAAAACGCGCGGCGATTGGAAACATGTGACGCAGAGGATCGCGCAAGCCTTGAGCGCGATCGTGCAGAATGGAAGGCCATAGATGAGCAATCTGAACGGTTCGGCGGGCCCCGCGCAATCGGCCCCGACGCAGCAGGTCCTGCCCTTGGCGCAAGTGCTGGCGCTCGCCGAGCAGCATCGCCAGGCCGGACGCCTGCAAGCCGCCGAGGATCTATGCCGGCAGATCCTGCAGGCCGTGCCCGGCCATGCCGAGACGCTGCATCTTTACGGCATCATCGCGCATCAAGCCGGCAACCTTCCGGCCGCGATCGATCTCGTGCGCCAGGCAATCGCCTCCGACGGGCGCGTGCCGCTCTACCATTGCAATCTCGGCGAGATGTGCCGGCTCGCGGGAAGGCTCGACGAGGCGCTGGCGGCGGGCCGCCAGGCGCTGGCGCTGCGCCCCGACTATGCCGAGGCGTTCAACAACCTCGGCATCGCCCATTACGACCGCGATGACTATGACGAGGCGATCGCGCATTACCGGCGCGCGGTGGCGCTCGCTCCCGCCTATGCCGAAGCCCATAGCAACCTCGGCAATGCGCTGCGCGCCCAGAAGAAGCTCGAGGAAGCACTACCGTCATATCGGCGCGCGCTCGAGCTCAAGCCGGGCTATGCCGAAGCTCATAACAACCTCGGCACGGCGCTGCGCGACCTCAAGCGGATCGCGGAGGCCGAGGCGGCTTATCGACGGGCGCTGGCGCTCAACCCGCTCGATCCGTTGACGCTCAACAATCTCGCGCTCGCGGTGAAGGATCTCGATCGGTTCGATGAGGCCTTGATGCTGCTGTCGCAATCGGCGGCCCTCAAGCCCGACAATCACCAGACGCACACTTATTTGGCCTCGACGCTTCTGGCGCAGCACAAGACGCCCGAAGCGAGGGTCGCGGTCGAACGGGCGCTGGCGCTGCGTCCCGATGATGCCGACGCGGTCAACATCATGGGCAATGTCCTTTTCGAGGAGGGGCATGCGGAGCAGGCGCTCGTGTGCTTCCGACAGGCGCTCGCCAAGAAGCCCGACCTCTCCGACGCCTATAACAACATGGGCAATGCGCTGAAGGAGCTCGGCCGCTTCGAGGAGGCGACCGCGGCTTACGAGAGAGCGCTCGAGCTCGACGCGCGCTCGACGGGGGCCTATTTCAATCTCGCCGACGCCAAGAAATTCAAGCCCGACGACGTTCATCTCGCGGCCATGGAGACGATGATCGCCGAGGGCGATGTGCTCTCCGAGACCGATCGCACCCAGCTTCATTTCGCCGTCGCCAAGGCCTATGCCGATCTCGACCGTCACCGCGAGGCTTTCGACCACATGCTGCGCGGCAACAAGCTCAAGCGCGGCAAGATCGAATATGACGAGGGGGCGAACCTCGCGCTCTTCGATGAGATCATCGCCACGGTCACGAAAAAGCTGATGCGCGAGAAGGCCGGCCATGGCATTTCCTCGCGCGTGCCGGTGTTCGTCCTCGGCATGCCGCGCTCGGGCACGACGCTCGTCGAGCAGATTCTGGCGAGCCACCCGCAAGTCTTCGGCGCGGGCGAATTGCGCGAGATGCATCAGGTCACCCAAGCGGTCCTGCGCCCCGACGGGACCGAATGGGCCTATCCGGGTTTCGTCCCCTCGATGACCCGCGAGCATCTTCGGAATTTCGGCGAGGACTATCTGCGGCGGGTGCGGGCGCTTTCGCCGGATGCCTCGCGCATCACCGACAAGATGCCCTCGAATTTCTATTATGTCGGCCTGATCCATCTCGCGATGCCGAAGGCGCGCATCATCCACACAAGGCGCGATCCGATCGACACCTGCCTCTCATGCTTCTCGAAGCTGTTCTCGCATGAGCAGAACCACACCTATGATCTCGGCGAGCTCGGGCGCTTCTATCGCGGCTACGAGCGCCTGATGGAGCATTGGCGCAAGGTCCTGCCGAAAGGCGTGATGATCGATGTGCGCTATGAGGATGTCGTCGGCCGATCTTGAGACGCAGGCGCGCCGCATCATCGCCCATGTCGGGCTCGATTGGGACGAAGCCTGCCTCGCCTTCCATCGCAACAAGCGACCGGTGAAGACGGCGAGCGCCACGCAGGTGCGCCGCCCGATCTACCAAAGCTCGATCGGCCGCTGGCGGCCTTATGAGGATCTCTTGGCGCCGCTTTTGTCTGAATTGCGAGCGAGTAGCGAGTAGCGAAGAGTGAGTAGTGAAGAGTGAGAAGTAAAAAGTGAACTGAAAAGACTACGCCGCTCACTTCTCACTTCTCACTCTCATCTATTCTGCCACTCGCCCCTCGCTACTCGCCCAACTAATTCCGATCATCTGGAAGCGTCGGCAGCGGGTGGACCTCGACGCCTTCGTCGGCGAGCGCCTTCGCCTCCTCGGCCGAGGCTTCGCCCCAGATGGAGCGATGCTCGATCTCGCCGTGATGCATCTGGCGCGCCTCCTCGGGGAAGCTGCGGCCGACGTAATCGGCATTCTCCGCCACATGCTTGCGCAAGGAACGGATCATGTCGCGCAATTGCCGCTCGCGCTCGCCGAGCACGGCGTGCGGCTGCCCTGCGCTCGGCACGGGAAGCTCGGAAGGAGCCTCGACGGCGCCCTGGCGCGCGTCGGCCCGGTGCGCACCCTTGTCCTTGCGCGCGACGGCTGGCGCCATGATCGCCTTCGTGACCTTGGCCGAACCGCAGATCGGGCAGGTCACGAGGCGGCGCTTCGCCTGTCCCTCAAAGGCGGTGCCCGACGAGAACCAGCTTTCGAATTCGTGCCCGGCGTCGCAGGCGAGCGTATAGGCGATCATGGCAATGGGCTCTTCAGGCCGGGTTTATCCGCGAGGAGAGGGTCGAGCCCGCCCTCCTCGTCGAGCGCGAAAAGCTCATCGCAGCCCCCGACATGCGTCGCGCCGATGAACACCTGCGGCACGGTGCGACGGCCGCCTGAGCGTTCGAGCATCTCGAGCCGCCGCTGAGGCTCCTTGTCGATTTCGACCTCGGTGAAGTCCACGCCCTTGCGGTCGAGAAGCGCCTTCGCTTCACTGCAGTAGGGGCACCAGGCCTTCGTATAGATCATCACTTCGCGCATTTTCAGCCTCGGACGCACGCCTACTCGAAAATCCGGACCTCATGTAGTCGCAAAACCGTCATGCACAACACCATCGTGCACGACTCTCGCGAACACGAGGACGTCGACCGACGTGGCGCCGCCCCGCAAAAGCGCCCGCGAGGCAGCGTTCGCGGTCGCGCCGGTGGTGAGAACATCATCGACGAGGAGCACCCGAAGCCCCACGACGCGCACCTTCGCTTCTTCCTTGACCTCGAAGGCACCGGAGAGATTGGCTTGGCGTTCGGCTCGCGAAAGCCCGACTTGTGGCCGCGTCGGGCGCTTGCGCGTCAACACGAAGGGATCGACGCGCTTGCCGGAACGGCGTCCGATCCCATCGGCAAGGAGGGCGGCCTGGTTGAAGCGCCGCGTCCAGATCCGGCGCCGGTGCATCGGGACGGGCACGATGAGGTCGGCCCCGCGGAGAAGCTCGGCGCCCGCCCGTGCCATCCAGCTCGCAAGCGTCGAGGCGAGATCGAGGCGGTCGCCGTATTTCAGCCGATGTGCCATGAGGCGCGCGGTTTCGTCATAGCGCGCCACGGCCCGCGCCCGCTCATAGACCGGCGGATCGGCGATCGCCGCGGGAGAGAGAAGGGCCACGCCGGCATCGACCGCGAAAGGCGTGCCGAGGCGCTCGCAATACGGGCGCTCGATGA
Organism: uncultured Alphaproteobacteria bacterium; assembly: GCA_963713805.1. Taxonomy (GTDB): domain Bacteria; phylum Pseudomonadota; class Alphaproteobacteria; order Rhizobiales; family Beijerinckiaceae; genus GAS188. The sequence goes on from CAVQNF010000026.1 coordinate 186,362, forward strand.
GGCGAAGCCTCCCCCAGCATTGGGCGCAGAGCGCGCGGGGCTCCGCGGTTGCCGCCTGGCACACGAGGCAGGACGGCGGATAGACGATGTCGGCCAAGGCACCGGCGATCCGCTGCGCCAGTCCGAAAATCCTCCGCCCCGAACGCGAAGCCGGCGCACCGAGACGCGAGACCTCGGGAGCAACATCAAAGCCGGGGAGCATTCGATGGGATGGGGATGAGTTCAGGGCCGGGCTTGCCTTGCGGCACCTTTTGCACGCTTTCTCGCCGCCTCTTTGCAGGTCTTCCTGGATCTTCTTCGCATGTCTTCTTCTTCGCATGTCTTCTTGGCGCCCCGCACGCGGTCGCCTAGAAAGAGCCTATGGCAACCGGAACCGCTGGACAAGAAGGCACGGGCGCGCCGCGCGCCGCGCCCGATTTCGACGCCTTGTCCCTGGCGAAGTCCTTGCTGCGCAGCGTCGGAAGCGGCGCGCTTGCCACGCTCGATGCGCAAGGCGCGCCTTTTTCGACGCTCACCACGGTCGCGACCGACACGGATGGGCGCCCGCTGCTGCTCCTCTCGCAGCTCGCCGCCCATACGCGCCATCTCGCCGCTGATTCCCGCGCCTCCCTGCTGCTCGCGCGCATCGGACGCGGGGACCCGCTCGCTCATCCGCGCCTGACGCTGAACGGGCGTGTGTCGCGGCTCGAGCCGGCAAGCCCGGACGGCGAGCGCGCGCGCCGTCGTTTCCTGAGCGCTCACCCCAAGGCCGAACTTTACGCCGGCTTTGCCGATTTCGCCTTCTGGCGTCTCGATCCGGCGCAAGTGCATCTCAACGGGGGCTTCGCGCGCGCGGCCCAATTATCCGGCTTCGAGCTCTTGACCGAGGTCGGCGAGGCGCAAGCCCTCGTGCTCGGCGAAGAGGATGCGCTCGCGCATATGAATGGGGATCACGCGGAGGCGATCGGGCTTTACGCGACGGCGCTTCTCGGTGAGGAAGTTGGCCCGTGGCGCCTCACCGGGCTCGATCCGGAGGGTTGCGATCTCGCGCAGGGCGAAGAGCGGCGCCGGCTCGCCTTTCCACGAGCGGTGCAAACGCCGCAGGAGCTTCGCGCCGTGCTTGTCGACCTCGCGAAGGACGCGCGCGCCAAGGCGGCTCGAGCACGAGGGTCGAAGGCCTAGATGCCCTCTTCGTGTGCCGCCCGGGCTTTGCTCATCGTGCTCAATTCAGTCGGGATCGGGGGTGCCGAGGATGCGCAGGCCTATGGGGACGAGGGTGCCGATACCGTGGGCCATATCGCCGAAGCTTGTGCGGCCGGTCGCGGCGATTTGCCGGGAGTTCGCGCGGGGCCGCTCCATCTGCCGCACCTTGCGAGCCTTGGCCTTGGACTTAGCTGCGAGGCCTCGACCGGGCGCCTCCCGCCCAATCTCGCGCCCGTCGCGACGCTGAGCGGCGCCTATGGCTATGGCGTCGAGACCTCGCGCGGCAAGGACACGCCTTCCGGCCATTGGGAGATCGCAGGCGTGCCGGTCGATTTCGACTGGGGGTATTTTCCGGCGACCCGACCGTGCTTTCCCGCGGCTCTCGTCGAGGCGCTGATCCGCGAGGGCCAATTGCCGGGCATCCTCGGAGATCGGCATGCCTCGGGCACCGCGATCGTCGAGGAGCTCGGCGCAAAGAGCGTCGCGACGGGCAAGCCGATCTGCTACACCTCGGTCGACAGCGTCTTCCAGATCGCGGCCCATGAGAGCGCCTTCGGCCTCGAGCGCCTCCTCATGCTTTGCAAGATCGCGCGACGTCTCTGCGATCCGTATCGGATCGGACGCGTGATCGCGCGGCCGTTCGTGGGAGACGCGCCGAGCTCCTTCACGCGAACGGCCAATCGCAAGGATTTCGCGACGCCCCCGCCTCGGCCCACCTTGCTCGACCGATTGCAGGATGCAGGCCGACAGGTCGTCAGCGTCGGCAAGGTCGGCGACATCTTCGCGCACCGCTCGACCGGGCTCGAGATGAAGGCGCCCGGCAACATGCCCATGTTGAGCGCCGCGCTCGAAGCTTTCGCCAAGCTGCCCGAGGGTGGGCTTGTCTTTGCAAATCTCGTCGATTTCGACACGGATTTCGGCCATCGGCGCGATGTGCCCGGCTATGCGGCGGCGCTCGAAGCCTTCGATGCGCGCCTTCCGGAGATCTCGGCCGTGCTTCGCGCCGACGACATCTGCATCGTCACGGCCGACCATGGCAATGATCCGACCTTCCGCGGCGCCGACCACACGCGCGAGCACACGCCGATCCTGTGCTTCGGGCCGCGGGTGACGCCGCGAGCCCTCGGACGCAGGGAAAGCTTCGCGGACATTGCGGCAAGCCTCTCGGCGCATCTTCGGCTTTCGGCAGGGGAGGCCGGGAGGAGCTGGTGGTGAGGCGCGCCCCGAAATGCGTGATCCGAAGGGAGCCTCGCCGTTGCCGGCATGAGAAAAAAGGCCGAGTTTCCTTCTCTCGCCGCGCTTTAGCTCCTTTGGCCTGCTCGCTTGGGAGCGCCGGGCGCTTCGCTTTCCTGCCGCCTCTCGGCGAGCGAGCGGGCGAGCTGGGCGAAAGCCGCCTCGAGCTGGCGCGTATCGAGAGGCGCGCCGGTCGGTGCCGAGTGGGCGATTTCCTCATCGCGCAAACGCTTGAGGAGGGAGAAGCGCAGCTCGCTGCTGATGCGGCCCGTCTGGTCGACGTCCTCGACGAAGCCGAACAGCTCGAACTCGATGCCGTTCGCGTTGAAATTCTTGAGCTGCACCACGGGAGCGGGCTGTTTCAGGATTTGCGGATGCGCCTCGGCGCATCGAATGAGGAGATTGCGGACGGCCTCCGCATCCTCGGTGATGGCCACGGTCACCTTGAGCTCGATGCGTCCCGAGCGATCCGACAGCACCTTGTTCTTGACGATGCCCGAGATGAAGGTCGAATTCGGCACGATGACAGCGGTGCGGTCGAAGGTCTCGATCTCCGTGGCGCGCACATTGATGCGGCGGACGATTCCCTCTTCGCTGCCGACCACCACCCAATCGCCGACGCGGATCGGTCGCTCCCACAACAGGATGAGGCCCGAGACGAAATTGTTGACGATGGATTGCAGGCCAAAGCCGATGCCGACGGAAAGCGCGCCGGCGACGATCGTGATCCGGTCGACCGAAAGGCCGAGTGCCGACAGCGCGAGCGCCGAAGCTGCGAAGACTCCGAGATAGCCGACGCCCGTGCGGATCGAGTTGCGCAAGCCGGCGTCGATTCGCGTGGTCGGCAGGAATTCGGTCTCGAGCCAGCGCTGCAACAGGCGCGTCACGAAAACGCCCGCCGCGAACAGGACGGCCGCGACCACGAGCGAGGACAGCGAGATCGACACGCCGGCGACGCTGAAGCCGAAGATCACCGCTTGCAGGGCCTCGACGAGGCTTCCCGATTCGACCCCCCAGGGCGCGAGCAGAAGGATGGCGGCGAGCGCCAGCGTCGCGGCCTTGAGGCCGCCGCCGATCAGCGCGCCCGCCTGCTCGAGCGCCCGTTCGGGCAGGCCCATCTGGAGATGGGCGAAACGCGCGATCGCCGTGTCGCGCCCTTGCATTTGCGCCGCGACCGCGTCGATCACGGCGAGCGCGATCGTCGTCATGGCGAAGAGCGCCGCCGCCCAGAGCATCTGCCGCGCCAGGAACCAGGCGAGCGCCACATAGCCGAACAGCGCCGCGAGGCTGAGCGTGGCGGCCGCCATCCAGCCGATGATGCGCCCGAGGCCTCCGAGCTTGCCGCCGGGATCGACATAGGGCCCGAGGCAAGCGGCCTCCGCCGAGGCATCGGCCTGCGCGGCGCGGCGAAGCACGGCGACCAGCAGGGCCGAAAGCGCGAGCGCCGCCACCCCCTTGATCGCGACCGAGTAGGAGATCGGCGCACCGACGCTTTGCGCCGCGGCTTCGAGGACGCTCGCGACCATCATGATCGCGACCGCGACGGTCGCGCAGCGCAGCACGGTCGCGGCACCCTCGTCGGACGCCGAGACGAGCCGCAGGCGCGGAGCGCCAGGCGCGAGCACCGCGTGCACGATGGTGCGCGCCGCGAGCACCCAGGCCGGCGCGAAAATGATCGCCTCGAGCAAGGCGAGGAGCCGCGGCGGGGCCAGGTTGAGCTCTTCGACACTGTCGAGGAAAAGCGTCGCGGCGATGATCGGAAGTGCCGCGCCGGCGATCGCGAGCATGGCCGCGCCGAGCCCCACGCCCAGCGCGGAGGCTGGCCGTTGCGCCTCTGCCTTCCGGATGAGGCGGCAGATGAAGCGACGCCCGGGCCACGCCGCGAAGAGGGCGAGAAGGGCGGCGAGCGCAAGTTCGAGCACCTTGTCGGCGCTCATCTCGGCGGGCAGGCCGCGCAACCAGGCGATGATCGTGCGCGCCAGAAGGCTTGCGAAAAGCGGCGCCGTCGAGAATACCGTTTCCCAAAGGGTGGGCGAGAGGATGCTGGGCGACTGCTGGAACGTCCTTTCGGTGAAAGCCGCGCGGCGCCGATCGGCGATGCGTGTGGCGAGCTGACCCGCCTGGACCTGAAGCGAATTGGCTCCGTTGAGAAGGCCGACCGCCGCGTCCCGCGACGCCGTCACCTGTTCACGCAGATGCGCGCCGTCCTGGGTCTCCGGGATGTCTTGCGCCGGGGCTTTCGAATCGTTCTTGGGTGCGAGCAGCGCGACGCGCTGGTTCAGATCGTCGACCTTGGGCGCGAGGATCGCGATGAGGTTTGCGAGCTGCTGCGCCAAGGGCTCGAGACGGTCCCGCAATTTCGACAGGGCCGCGTCGTCGACCTTCACATCGCCGAGCGATTGCTCGAGCTGGTCGAGCTCGCGCTTCACGCCTTCGAGCTGCCCCTGTTGGCGCAAGGTTTCCGCATCGGGTGACGACGCGACGGCCTGGATCGGCGCGGGAGCAGGCGCCTGGGCGAGCGTCGCGGGCGGGATGAAGGCGCAGGCAATCAGCGCCGCGATGACGAGGCGAAGCCTTCGTCCGGTTCTCGGGCGGATGTCCTCTGCATCGGACATGGCGCGCATGAACGGCCCTCTTTGGAGCTTTCGTTGATTCGGCGTGCTCCACAATGCAAATTCGACAGGCGCAAGCAAGACCGCCGGCAACGCCCTCAATGGATCGCGGTCTCGAGCTCGCGCGCCATGTTGAGGTGGGAAGGAGCCGCTTCGCCCGGCATGCCGAGCCGGTCGGCGAGCCAGGCGAGATGAGCGTCGCGCACGCCGAGGCTCACGAGATGGCGATGCGTCGAAAGGACGTAATCGCGGCAGCTCCCTTTGTCGCCATGCGCCTTTTGCGCATGGCCGAGCAGTTCCGGCAAGGGAAGCCTGCCGATGTAGTGCGCATGGGCGCGATTGACCACATAGGCGAGCGCCGGCACCTTGCGGCCGTCGACGAGTTGAAGCGCGACATCGGTCTCGCGATAGACCTGCGTGCCTTCGCGCCAGGTGAGATAGGCCAAGGTCGCGGCGCGATCCACCGCCTCGACGCGAAAGCCCACGCCGACGCAGGAACCGCCGCGATCGAGGCCGAGCACCAGGCCCGGACACTCGGGCGTGCCGCGGTATTCATGCGAAAAAAGGCAGAGCGAGCGGTGATAGCCGAAAAGTCTCGCGGCGTGGCGCTCGGCATGCGGAAATCCCGGCCGCCACATCAGCGAACCGTAGCCGAACACCCAGAAATCGCCATGCTGGTCCTTGACGCTCATCGGGAGTGCGCTCCATGCCGGTGCTCGCGGTTATCAGCTCGAAACCTCGTGAACAATCCTCATGCCGACCAGCATCCCATCCCATCCGGCCCGTCGCGTCCGCGATCCGGTGCGCCGCGCGCGCCGCGCGGCCTTTGTGGCGCTCGGCCTCCTGCTGCTCGTCTGCGGCGCGGGCGCCGGCTTCTGGTATTTCGTCGCCGGCAGGGTCCAGGCGGATATCGACGCTGGCCTTGCACGCGAAGCCGAAAATGGGCGCAAGCTCACCTGCGCGGCGCGCGAGGTTTTCGGCTTCCCGTTCCGCATCGCGATGCGCTGCGATGCCCCAAGGCTCGAGGTCGAAGGTCCGGCCGGCAAGATCGCGCTCACGGCGGCGCGCCTGACGGGCGTCGCCCAGATCTACGACCTCAATCATGTGATCGTCGAAGCGATGGGTCCGCTTTCGGTCGAGGCGCCGGGCGTCTCCGACACCGAGGCCGATTGGCGCTCGTTTCTCGTCAGCTTCGTCGCGACGGGCGGCGTCCTCGACCATGCCGACATGGCGGTCGAGGGACCGAGCCTTCATATGCGCGAGGGCCAGAACATGCTCGCGAGCCAGGCGGAGCGCTTCGAGCTTCATGTCCGGCGCGACCCGGCGCGCCCGCGCGAGGATGACGCCGTCGAGCTCTCGGGAAGGCTCGTGCGCCTCGCATCCCCTCGGCTCGACGCCTTCATGGGCGAGGCGAGCCCGGCCGACGCGGATGTCGATGCCTCGATCTCGAAGGTCGCTGCCCTGCAGCCGCAGCGGCCCGAGGCTTCTCCCCTGCCGATCGAGCGGTGGCGGCTGGCGGGAGGCGCGCTCCATGTCGCCGCGGCCAATCTCGCCAAGGGGAGCTTCAAGGCAAGCGTCGCGGGCGAGCTCCAGCTCGACGAGATGCACCGTGTCCTCGGCCGGCTCGACACCTCCGTCGAAGGCGCGGAGGCCTTGGTGTCCAGGCTCGGCCTGCCGCCCGCGGCCGCGAGTTTCCTCAAGATGAGCGGGGGAAAGCTGCGTTTGCCGCTCGTCATGAGCAACGGCCGCATGGCGATCGGCCCGATTTCGGTCGCCCGGCTGATCCCTTTGTATTGAGGCGGTGCGCTCGCGCGGCGGCCTTCCCTCGCCCTCGCCGGACGAATGACCGGGATCGTTCACGACATCGCAAGAGCCGTGGATCAGCGCGTCCGAAGGCCCGTCTGCTTGGCTTGCGTTCGCGGATATGCGAAGCCCTGCCGCCAAAGGGACGGGCGAAGAGAGCTCGATCAAGGCGTCGTGTCGGCCGCGGCGCAGACAGGAGATCAACAATGCTGATCGGTGTTCCGAAAGAAATCAAAATCCGTGAATATCGCGTCGAACTCGTGCCGGCGAATGTGCGCGAGGTCATCCTGCACGGGCATTCGGTGATCGTGGAGCGCGGCGCCGGTGAGGGCATCGGCGTCGCCGATGCGCAATATGAAGCAGCGGGGGCGAAGATCGTGCCGTCGGCCGCGGAAGTCTGGGCGAATGCCGAGATGGTCGTGAAGGTGAAGGAGCCGCAGGCGGAAGAACGCAAGCGCTTGCGGCCGGGTCAGGTGCTCTTCACCTATCTGCATCTCGCGCCCGACCCCGAGCAGACGCGCGACCTCGTCGAGAGCGGCTCGATCTGCATCGCCTATGAGACCGTGACTTCGCCGACGGGCGGGCTGCCGCTCCTGGCACCCATGTCGGAGGTCGCGGGACGCATGTCGATCCAGGCGGGCGCCTATTTTCTGGAGAAGGCGCATGGCGGCCTCGGCGTGCTGCTCGGCGGCGTGCCGGGCGTCGATCCCGCCAAGGTGGTGATCCTCGGGGGCGGCGTCGTCGGCACGCATGCGGCCCATATCGCGCTCGGCATGGGGGCCGAGGTCTGGGTGCTCGACCGCAATGTCGACGTGCTGAAGAATCTCTGGCGGCAATTCGGGCGCCCGCTCAACACCGTGTTCTCGACGCGCGAGGCGGTTGAGAACCATTGCCGCACCGCCGATCTCGTCGTGGGCGGCGTCCTCATCCCCGGAGCCGCGGCGCCGAAGCTCGTCGACGCCAAGCTGGTGAGCGAGATGAAGCCCGGATCGGTGATCGTCGATGTGGCGATCGACCAGGGCGGCTGCTTCGAGACCTCGCATGCGACGACGCATGACGCGCCGACCTATGTGGTCGACGGCGTCATCCATTATTGCGTCGCCAACATGCCGGGCGGCGTGCCGCGCACCTCGACCTTCGCCTTGAACAACGCGACGCTGCCCTTCGTGCTGGCGCTCGCCGACAAGGGATGGAAGCAGGCACTCGGCGAAAACCCGCATCTCCTTGCGGGCCTCAACGTCAGCAAGGGCCATGTGACCTACAAGGCGGTGGCGGATTCGCTCGGCTACAAGTTCAAGGAGCCGGCGCTGGCAATCGCGTGAGGCGGACGCGGGAGTTCGGCTATGAAACCGAAAGCCTCACCGAAGGAGAGGCAGGGCACCTTCGGGCGGCCCCGTCTTTTGACGCCATCAGAAGTCGCATCCTTGAGGCAAGACGCGATCTCGACCTCGATGGCCATGAAGGAACTGATGAGGGCGAGGAAAGATCGCCAAGCGTCACCTCGCCGCTTGCGCCCGACGGAGAAGCACCCTGAGGTCGCGGAATAGCGAAGTTCGCTCTCCGAGTTTATCCCGTTTGGGACGATGATCGAACGTGATCAGCCAAATAAAAGCATAGCCGCTCAAACATCAACCGAACCGCCCTCTTCCCGCTCGGGCCATTGCGCGACCGCCGGATGGTCGAGCGTCGTTCGATGGCGCTCATCTGCGCCCCCCGGCCTTCCCCAGTCCGTGACATCGGGTCCGAAGAAATCGCGGTTGATGGCGATCCAGGCCTGAAGCTCTTCGGGAAGGCGGTCATCCGCATGGATGGCCGCGACCGGGCAAACGGTTTCGCACAGGCCGCAATCGATGCATTCGTCGGGCTGGATGTAGAGCGTGCGGCCGCCCTCATAGATGCAATCGACCGGGCAGGCGTCGAGGCAGGCCCTGTCCTTCACGTCGATGCAAGCATCCGCGATCACGTAAGGCAAGGCTTCACCTGGAACATGGCGTCACTCGCCCCGCCAGACGGGCTTGCGCTTCTCGAGGAAGGCGCGCACGCCCTCCTCGGAATCCTTGGAGCGCAGCGCGGCGACGACCGCGGGCAGCCTCGCGGCCTGCGCCTCCTGCGCCGTCAAATGCGCGGTTCGCCGCGCCACCTGCTTGATGGCGCGCAGGGAAAGCGGCGCGCAGGCGAGGATATCGTCGACCCAGCGCTCGACCGCCGCATCGAGCCCCGAACGCGGCACCACCTCGTTGACGAGGCCCATGCGGAAGGCCTCCGCGGCCGGGATGCGCCGGCCGGTGAGCAGCATGCCCATCGCCTGGCGGAAGGGCACTTGGCGTTGCAGCAAGGTCATGCCGCCGTCGAGCGGCAGGCGGCCGACGCGCGCCTCGGGAAGGCCGAAGCTCGCCTCCTCGGCCGCGATGATGAGGTCGCAGCCGAGCGCCATCTCGAGGCCGCCGCCGAGCGCGTGGCCGTTGACGCGCGCGATCACCGGCACGTCGAGCGTCTGGCGCAAGGCGATGCCGCCGAAGCCGCCCGGCCGTTCATTCGCCCAATAATCGAGGCCGCTCCCGCCCGAGCCGCCCTTCATGTCGGCGCCGGCCGAGAAGGCGCGCTCGCCGGCGCCGGTGAGCACCACGACACGCACCTCGCGCTCGGCCTCGATCCTCGCCCAGATGCCCTGCAGCTCGCGCTCGGACGCGATATCGATGGCGTTCAGCACCTCGGGCCGGTCGATTGTGATGCGGGCAACGTGATCCTGGAGGGTGAAGCGGATCGGCATCAGGGGACGATCCGATGCTTGATGGGTAGCATTCGCGAGAATAGTGGCTTGGGAAAGCAAACGAACTCTTCGACGCCGTCATGGCCGTGCTTGTCACGGCCATCCACGTCTTTGCCGCTCAGATAACGCAAGCGTGGATGCCTAGCTAAAGGGGGCGCCGCGCACGCCCGTCTTTGTAACGTGACGCTCGGCGCGAAGCGCCGAGCTTTGGCCAGGTCGTGACGATAAGGCCAAACCACGGCGTTAACCCGCCGCCCGCATACGAGGACGGTCCAGCTCGGCGAGCACCTCGGCCGTGTGCTGGCCAAGATCAGCCGGCGGAATGCGGATGGAAACCGGCGCATCCTCGAGATGGATCGGCGAACCGACGACGCGCACGCGCTCGACCTCGCCGTCGCATTCGATCACCATGCCGTTGATGGCCGCCTGCTCGTCCGCGAGGGCCTCGGCGAGCGTGCGCACCGGCGCGCAGAGGAGGTCCTGCGCCTCGAGCCTCGCGAGCCAATTCGCCGTCGTGTCGCTTCTGAAGCGCTCGCGGAAGATTTGATGCAGCGCCGGCTTGTTCTCGACCTGGAGCGCATGCGTCGTGAAGCGCGGGTCGTCCTTGAGGCTCGCCACCCCGAGCGCCTTGCCGATATCGCCGATCGGATCGGCCTTGAAGGCGCCCACCATGACGAGAGCGCCGTCCGCTGTCTCGAACACGCCGGTCAGCGGCATCGCGCCCCAATTCACCTCGCGCCCGCGCATCAACTGAGCGGCGGCTTCTTGGGTCTGCGCGGCGAGCATCGAATCGAGGAGCGACACGCTCAGGCGCTGGCCGCGACCGGTCTTCTGGCGCTGCAGAAGCGCGAGCAGCACGCCCTGGACGAGGTGCATGCCCGCCGAGTAATCGGCGAAGGTCGTGGAGTAGACGGAGAGCGGGAGGCCCGGGTCGGCGCGCCGCGCCATCACGCCCGACATCGCCTGCGCCAGCACGTCCTGTCCACCCTTGTGCGAATAGGGGCCGGTGAGCCCGAAGCCTGTGCCGACCGCGTAGATGAGCCGCGGATTGCGCGTCGCGAGCTCCTCATAGCCAAAGCCCATGCGCTCCATCACGCCGGCCCGGAAGTTGTTCACGACGACATCGGCCGTCTCGAGGAGGCGAAGCACCGCGGCCTTGTCCTGCGGCTTTCGCATGTCGAGCACGACCGAGCGCTTGTTGCGGTTGAGCGAGCAGTAGACGGGGCCGGTCAGCCCCGCCGGATCATTGGGGAAGGAGGTGCGCGACAGGTCACCCGTGCCGGGCCGCTCGATCTTGATGACGTCGGCGCCGTAATCGGCGAGGACCTGCGTCGCGACAGGTCCCATCATCACTTGCGTGAAGTCGATGACGCGGATGCCGGCGAGCGGAAGTTGATCGGTTGCGGTCACGCGGCTTTCTCCATGATCTTGGCGTTGGCCGAAGGGCGATCGCCGGGATCGCCACCTTGGGCGCGCACCCGCGCGCAAATCGCTGAAGGCTCCACGCGTCGCGGCGCGACATTGGCCTCGAGCGCGAGAGCCGCCGCGATGCCCGCCGATTGGCCCATCGACATGCAGGGCGGGATCTCGCGCGACATCTTCTGGGCGCTTTCGGTCGCCGAATAATGGCGGCCGGCGACGATCAGCCCGTCGATATTCCTCGGCAGCATGGCGCGGTAGGGCGTGTAGTAGTCGCGCCCGCGCGCGACCGTGTCGTGGAAATAGCACGCGGCTCGGCGACGTCTTCCTTGGTGACGACGTATTCGCCTTCGAGCAGTGCGGGTCTGGCGGACGCCGAGTCTGCGGGGCGACATCCACAACGTAGCAGTTTTCGAAGCCCGGAAGTTTGGCGCGCATAGTCGAGCAAGCGCATCGATGCGCTTGCGGCCTTCGAATTCGGCCGCGATCAGGTCTTCCGACCTTGAAGCCGTCGTAGCCCGTCATATGCGGGCAATTGCACCACACGACGCCGGGCAGCGGCGTCTTCAGCCACCAGATAGTCCCAGGAGCCGCCGATGATGCGCTTGCGCCTGCGCGGTCGATCCGGCGAACGCCTCCGGGTTCGCCGTACTCGGAACTCCTCGCGCCTCGTCGGTGTCGACGCCGCCGAGGCGAAACACCGTGGTCACGATGTATCCGCCTTCGGTGAAGGCGGCGCCGGCGGAGGCCGCCACGTCGAGATCGCCGGTGGCGTCGATCACCATGTCGCCGAGGATCGCCTCGCGCCCAGCCTTGGTCTCGCAGACGACGCCCGCGACGCGGCCGTCGTCGCATGATCGTTCGCGAGAACCAGGAGTGAAGCCTCACATCCGACACCGGCCTCGGCCACCATCTCGTTGGAGACGCGCTTCCAGCCGTCCGGATCGAAGGCCGCCGCCATGCACGATCGGCGTGGGCTTGGTGTGGGCGTGGAAATCGAAGGCGCCCCAGCGCGCCCATTTGCGGTGCAGCTGCCGGCTCTGCTTGCGCTCCTCGGGGGGCGGATAGACGCCAGCCCGCGCCTCGCCATGCGCTCGATCATCTCCATGCAGATGCCGCGTGACGGTGATCTCGTCGCCATTGTGCACATGTCGTCGAGCACCAGCACCATGCCGCCGGAGGCGAGGCCGCCGAGATAGGGATAGCGCTCGACCAGCGTCACCGAGCAGCCGTTGCGCCCGCCGCGACCGCGGCCGCGAAGCCCGCCGGGCCGCCGCCGACCACGACGACGTCCGAGCGCGCCGCGATGCGCGCCTCGCGCGCGGCTTCGGTGATCGTCTCTTGCGTGGTCATGATCCTCTCCTTCAACGAATGCGCCTCGGCGGACTGATCAAGCGGTCGCGGGCGGCTGCCAGCGCACGATCAGCCGCTCGAGCGAGCGAGATCACCATGAAGAACAGCACCGAGAAGGCGGAGCCGCACGAGCACCGTCGCGTACAGCAGCGCCGAATCGAAGGCGTAGGTCGCCTGAATGATCAGCGCGCCGATGCCGTAGTTCGAGCCGATCCATTCACCGACGATCGCGCCCACCACGCGAGCTGACGCGGCGATGCGCAGCGCCGAGAAGAGGTAGGGCAGCGAGTTGTAGAGGCGAAGCTTCAAGAACACTTCGCGCTTCGAGGCCGACAGCACGTGCATCAGCTCCATCGCTTGCGGGTTCACCGCTTCGAGGCCGCGCACCATGTTCACCAGCGTCGGAAAAAAGCAGATCATCGCCGCGATCGCGATCTTGGGCGCAAGCCCGTTGCCCAGCAGCAGCACCAGGATGGGTGCCTTGGCGACGACCGGAATCGAGTTGATCAGGACGACGAGCGGGAAGAAGGTCTCCGAGATCGTCTTGCGGTGCACGAAGGCGGTGGCGAGCGCGACGGCGAACAGGTTGCCGATGATGAAGCCGCCGACGGCCTCGACCATCGTCGGCCAGAGGTTGCTCATCAGCACGTCGGATTTCGCGATGAGCGTCTCGAGAACGACGAGGGGCGAAGGCGCGATGAAGGGCGGCACCTTGAAGAGATAGACGAGCGCCGCCCAGACGCCGATGCCGATGAGGATGCCGAGGCAGGGCAGGAGCCTGCGCCGCCATGTCTCGCGCTGCTTCGCCCGGCGATATTCGGCTTCGGCGCGGATCGATCCGCGGCGCCATGGCCTCCAGGGCACTTGCCGACGCGCTCATGCTTCACCCGCCAGCAGCTCGCGCATCTTGGCCGCGATGCGGTTGAACGGCTCGCGTCTCCCGGATCGAGAGCATGCGGTCGCGCGGCAGGTCGATCTCGACGATCGCGCGCACCCGCCCGGGATTGGCCGCGAGCACGAGCACGGCTGCGCCCAGAACGATCGCCTCGTAGACCGAGTGGGTGACGAACAGGATGGTGGTGCCGGTCTCGAGCCAGATGCGGCGCAATTCCTCGTTGAGCCGGTCGCGCGTGATCTCGTCGAGCGCGCCGAAGGGCTCGTCCATGAGGAGGAGCCGCGGACCGCCGAGAAGCGCGCGCGCGATCGAGACGCGCTGGCGCATGCCGCCCGAGAGCTCATGCGGGAAGCTCCCCTCCCATCCTTCGAGGCCGACGAGCCTCAGGAGCTCGCGCGGCGTCGGCGCGCCAGCCGGCAGGCCGCGGCGACCGCCGACCTCGAGCGGCAGCGCGACATTCTCGAGCGCCGTGCGCCAGGGAAGCAGCGCCGCGTCCTGGAAGACGAAGCCGAGCGCCCGGTCGACCCTCGCTTCATGCGGCGTGCGACCGAGCACGGAGATCGACCCGCTCGTCGGCGCGAGAAGGTCGGCGACGACGCGCAACAGGGTGGACTTGCCGCAACCCGACGGCCCGAGCAGGCTCATGAAGCCGCCGGTGTCGACCGAGAAGGAGACGTCGTCGAGCGCCGTCACCGTGCGCCGCTCGGTGATGAAGCGCACCGAGACGTTGCGGCATTGAACCGCGCTTTCGGCCTCGGCGCCGCGCCGCTTGTCGAGCGCCTCGCCGGCGGCACGCGCGTGAGAGGCTCGGCCATCGCCATGCTTCAGCCGATCTTCGGGTCGCGCGTCGGCCGACGCCTTGAGGATGTCGAGCGTCATCACCTCGTCGAGCTTGGGCGTGCGCTTCGAGAACTGGCCGAGCTCGGCATAGGTGTCGATCTGCTCCTGCCAGACGGCGGGATCCATCGTGCCCCAGCCCTCGGCCTTGGTCTTCGGCGAAAAGGCGAATTTCATCATGTCGTCGATCGCCTCGCGCTCGTCCTTCCGCACGAGGTTCGGGTATTCCTTGACGAGATAGTCGATCGCCTTGTCGCGATTGTCATAGGCGAAGGCCCAGCCCTTGCCGGTGGCGCGCATGAACTTGACGAGCATGTCGCTCTTCGTCTTGAGCGTTTCGCTCGTCGCGTAATAGGGAAGGCCATAAAGCCGCACGCCCGAGTCCCAGAGGCGCAAGTCGATGCGGTCGGGGCCGAGCACCTTCAGCGCCGTCGTGTTGGTGAGCCAGCCGGTCACCACATCCACCTGGCCGGTGAGCAGCGGCGCCATGTCGGCGCCGATCGGCACGATCTCGACATCCTTGAGCGGCACATTGTTCTTGGCGAGCAAGGCCTTGAGCAGGATCACGCCGGTCGCCTGGATGCCGACCTTCTTGCCCGCCATGTCGGCCGGCTTGCGAACCGGCGTCCCGGGGAAGCGAGAAGAAGGTGTAGGGGTGCTCCTGCGCGCCGACGCCGAAGCAGACGACCGGAATGTCCTGCGACGCGGCGAGCATGAGCGAGGGGCTCGACGACACCTGTCCCGCCTCGTAGCGGCCCGAAGCCACCACCGCGACCCCGTCGATATTGGGGCCGCCCGGCTGGATGGCGAGATCGATCCCCTCTTCACCGTAATAGCCGAGCGCCTTGGCGCAGACTTCGCCGACCTGATTGCCGCCGAGAATCCAGCCGAGCTGCAAATTCACCAACGGCCGCGTCGCGCTGAAGGCGCCGAAATCGAGGAAGGCGCCGCCCGCGAGCGCCGCGCCGCCGAGTAGCATTTTCCGCCGGTTGATGGACATGATGTCAGCTCTCCCCTTCGACGCCGCTCAGCACCGCGCCTTCAAAATCGAGCACCGTGCTCGCTTCGCGGGCCGGCGACTTGGCGTCCTGATTGGCGCCCTTGTTGGCGCCCTGGCCGTGATCGCCGCGCAGCATAGAGGTTTGCGCTCGCTGCTGAAAAGAAGATAGTTTCGCTCGTGGCGATGCCTTTTCGGCATCACCGTTGCACAAGCCAGGCAGACCATGCACGCGGCGGTCCTGCGTTATTTCGATCAAGTGGCCCGGCAGGGCTCGATCCGGCGCGCCGCCGAGGCGCTGCACGTTGCCTCCTCGGCCGTCAATCGCCAGATCATCAAGCTCGAGGCCGAGATCGGCACGCCGCTCTTCGAGCGCCTGCGAAGCGGGGTGCGGCTCACCGCCGCCGGCGAGGTGCTGTTGCGCCACTCGCGCGAGACGCTCGCCGATTTCGAGCGCACGCGGCTCGAGATCGCCGGGCTTTCCGGGACCGTCACGGGCCATGTACGCATCGTCTGCCTCGAATTGCTCCTCCTGCGCTTCATGCCGCGCGTGGTGTCGGAACTCGCGGCGGCGCATCCGCAAATGACGCTCACCGTGGCGGGCATCGATCCGGGCGACACGGGCGAGGAAATGCGCTCGGGGCGCAACGATTTCGGCGTGCTCTTCGTCGACCCGCGCCTGCGCGGGGTCGAGGTCTCGGGAAGCTTCCTCACCTCGATCGGCGCGGTGATGCGGCCCGACCACCCGCTCGCCGCCCGCCGGTCGCTCACCTTCACGGATTGCGCCGCCTTTCCGGTCGTCATGCTCTACGACCGTTGGCTCCTCGACCTCATCATGGCGACGGAATTCGCCGAATTGGGCGAGAAGCTCGTGCCACGCATCGTCTCGAACTCCATCGACTTCATGCGCCAGATCATCGAGCTCGGGCTCGGCATCGGCTTCTTCACGCCCATCGGCTTCATCGACGAGATCGAGCGCGGCGAGCTCGTCCATGTGGCGCTCGCGGAGCCGCTGCTTGCCGAAAGCGCGATCGCGATCCTCGTGCCGCGCGGCCGCGAACCGACCTTGCCGGCCCGCATCGCCATGGACGCGATCAGCCGTGAGCTTTCCGAATTCGCCAAGCGTCTGCCGCGCCGGCCGAAAGGCCGAGCCGCGCGGCGAAAGGCCGATTAGGCGGCAACAGGGTGAATTGTACGACGGCGCAAGGCGCGGGCCGCCCATGGAATTTAAGCCTTGCTACCGAAGCTTAACTTCTAATATAGCGTTAACATATTGAAATTAAGCTTCTTTCATTCGGGACTTTAGGGCGCTTTCTCTTTTTTTGGCCGCCCCAGAGAAAATTGAATAGGCGAATGTCCGCCTTTTGACCCTCCGCCGCGTCATGGATCCTCTGGTCGAAGGATTGTCACGGCCGTTCGTGCCGACTAAGCATCGGCAAAACGCGCCTTCGGGATCATGCGCCGGAAGGATGGCTTCGTGGGAATCCTCGTCGCGCTGCGGCACGTCACGAGTTACCGATATGACCACCCGATCGGGCTCGGTCCCCAGACGGTGAGGCTGTGTCCGGCCCCCTACTGCCGCACGCGCGTGCCGAGCTATTCGCTGAAGGTTTCGCCGGCGCGCCATTTCGTCAACTGGCAGCAGGACCCGCTCGGCAATTCGATCGCGCGCATCGTCCTTCCCGAGAGGACGCGCAGCTTCGAGGTCGAAGTCGGGCTCACCGCCGAAATGGTGCCCATCAACCCGTTCGACTTCTTCACCGAGCCTTATGCGGAAGAATTCCCTTTCGCCTACCCCGACGAGCTCGCCGGCGAGCTCGCCCCTTACCTCGAGACCGCGTCGGGCGGCGAAAAGCTTTCGGCCTTCCTCGCCTCGCTGCCGAAGGAACGGCGCCGGACCGTCGAATTCCTGGTCGAGCTGAACGAGCGCGTTCATGGCGACGTGCGCTACGTCGTCCGCATGGAGCCGGGCGTGCAGGAGCCCGAAGAGACGCTCTCTCGCGGCTCGGGATCATGCCGCGATTCCGCCTGGCTCCTGGTCGAGGTTCTGCGCCGGCTCGGCGTCGCGGCGCGCTTCGTCTCGGGCTACCTGATCCAGCTTCGTGTCGACCGCGAGCCGCTCGAAGGTCCGAAGGGGCCGGAGCGTGACGTCGCCGATCTCCACGCCTGGGCCGAGGCCTATCTGCCCGGCGCCGGTTGGATCGGCTTCGACGCGACGTCGGGATTGCTCTGCGGAGAAGGGCACCTCCCACTCGCGGCGGCACCTCACTACCGCTCCGCCGCGCCGATCTCGGGCGGCGTCGAGCCCGCGAAGGTCGATTTCGGCTTCGATATCCGTGTCGAGCGCATCAGCGAAGCACCGCGCGTCACGAAGCCGTTCTCGGACGAGAGCTGGCGCAAGCTCGATGCGCTCGGCATGCAGGTCGATGGTGACCTCGCGGCGCAGGATGTGCGGCTGACCATGGGGGGCGAGCCGACCTTCGTCTCGATCGACGATCTCGAATTGGCCGAATGGCGCACGGCCGCGATCGGTCCGGCGAAACCAGCGCTTGCCGACAAGCTCGTTCGGCGTTTGCGGGAACGTTTCGCGCCGGGCGGCCTGCTGCATCACGGGCAAGGCAAATGGTACCCCGGCGAAAGCCAGCCGCGCTTCGCCTTCGCGCTCTATTGGCGCGACGACGGCAAGCCGATCTGGGGCGATGATTCGCTGATCGCCGGCGAAGGCGCGAGCCCGCCGGCTACTCTCGAGGATGCGGAGCGCTTCTCGCAAGAGCTTGCGGAACGTCTCGGCATCGCGCCGGACCATGTGATCGCGGCCTATGAGGATGCGGCGCATTGGCGCGATAAGGAAGGGGAGCTGCCGGTCAACACGAGCCCGGCCGATTCGAAGATCGGGGACGAGGAAAAGCGTGCGCGGCTCGAACGGGTGTTCGCACGCGGGCTCGACACTGCCTGCGGCTTCGTCCTGCCGATCCGGCGGGGCGAGGGCGACGAGAAGGGTGAGCCAGCAAAGCCTTGGCCAGCAAAGCCTTGGCCAGCAAAGCCTTGGACGAGCGAGCGCTGGCGACTGCGCCGCGAGCGGCTCATCCTCGCGCCGGGCGATGCGCCGCTCGGAGCGCGATTGCCGCTCGCCTCGCTGCCCTGGCTCGCGCCGGCCGATTACCCTTACGTGATCGAGCAGGACCCGCTCGAGGAGCGCGGCGCCTTGCCCGATGTCGGTCGGGGAACCCCGCTCGCCACTTCGGCGAGCGGGCGCTCGGCTGCGTCTCGAGAAACGCTTCCGGGAACGACGGGCGCGCTCGAGGCAGAGGCGCCGCCCCGATCGGCGAAGGGCGCGGTGCGCACGGCGCTCACGATCGAGCTGCGCGACAAGGCGCTTTGCGTCTTCATGCCGCCTTTGGCACGCGTCGAGGATTATCTCGAGCTGGTCGCCGCGATCGAGGACACGGCGCGCCGCGCGAAGCTCCCGGTTCGGATCGAAGGCTATCCGCCGCCCTTCGATCCACGCATCCGGGTCATCAAGGTCACGCCCGATCCGGGCGTGATCGAGGTGAACGTCCATCCGGCCGCGAGCTGGCGCGAGCTGGTCTCGATCACGCTCGGCGTCCATGAGGATGCGCGTCGCACCGGCCTCGGCGCCGAGAAATTTTTGATGGACGGCCGCCACATCGGCACCGGCGGAGGCAACCATGTCGTGCTCGGCGGCGCGACGCCCGCCACCTCCCCCTTCCTGCGACGGCCCGATCTCCTCAAGAGCCTCCTCATCTACTGGCAGCGCCATCCCGCGCTCTCCTACCTGTTCGCCGGGCTGTTCGTCGGGCCGACGAGCCAGGCGCCGCGCGTCGACGAGGCGCGCCATGAGGCGCTCTACGAGCTCGAGATCGCCATGGCCAAGGTGCCGGCGCCAGGCGAGGGCATGGTCCCGCCCTGGCTCGTCGATCGGCTGTTCCGTCACCTCCTCGTCGACATGACCGGCAACAGCCATCGGGCGGAAATCTGCATCGACAAGCTCTATGCTCCCGGCGCGCCCACCGGCCGGCTCGGCCTCGTCGAGTTCCGCGCCTTCGAGATGCCGCCCGATGCCCGCATGAGCCTCGCCCAGCAGCTCCTCATGCGTGCCCTCGTCGCCTGGTTCTGGCGCGAACCGCGGCGCGGCCATCTGGTGCGCTGGGGGACCACGCTCCATGATCGCTTCATGCTGCCTGAGTTCATATGGGCCGATTTCCTCGAGGTGCTCTCGGATCTGCGCGAGGCGGGATACCCCTTCGACCCCGCATGGTTCGAGGCGCAGCGCGAATTCCGGTTTCCGCTCTACGGCGCGATCGAGCGTTCGGGATTGCGGCTCGAGCTTCGACAGGCACTCGAGCCCTGGCATGTGCTCGGCGAGGAGAGCGTGGCCGGGAGCGCGGCGAGGCCCGTCGATTCCTCCGTCGAGCGCCTGCAGGTCAAGCTCACCGGGATGACGCCGTCGCGCCATGTCGTGACCTGCAATGGCCGCCGGTTGCCGCTGACCTCGACCGGCGTCGCCGGCACGGCGGTCGCCGGCGTGCGGTTCAAGGCCTGGCAGGCCGCCTCGGGACTCCATCCGACCCTCAAGGCGGACACGCCGCTGACTTTCGACCTCGTCGATAGCTGGAACGGTCTTTCACTGGGCGGCTGCGTCTATCATGTGGGCCATCCCGAAGGCCGGAACCCGGATGTTTTTCCTGTGAATTCGCGGGAGGCCGAGGCGCGCCGCCTCGCTCGTTTCGAGGACCGCGGACATACTGCCGGCCGAATCGAGCCGCCATCCGAAAACCCGCCGGGAGAATTCCCCTTGACGCTCGACTTGAGGCGTCCAAATCCGGATACGCGTCTTGGCTCTTGACCGCACCAACGCCGCCCCGAGTTCGCATACGAGGCGCCGAGAAGCGCCTCGCCTCGTGGACGGCGGGCTATGCGTGCTTGCCGGGCGTTTACGACGAATTCCTCGGCGAGGACGGCAAGCCGCGCCCGCTGTGGCTGCATTTCCTGCATGCGCTCGCCGAGCTCGACGCCGCGGAGATTTCGCGCCGCTTCGCATCCGCGGACCGGCATATCCGCGACATGGGAATCTCCTATCGCGTCTATGGCGAGACGGGCGAGCGCTCCTGGCCGTTGAGCCATCTTCCCCTCCTGATCGGCGAGAGCGAGTGGCGCGATGTCGCGGCCGGGATCGAGCAGCGAGCGCGCCTCCTCGAAGCGCTTCTCGGCGATCTCTACGGCGAAGCGCGCCTCGTCGCGAACGGTGACCTTCCAGCCGCCGCCGTCACCGGAAGCGCAAATTTCCTGCGCGCCCTTCAGGGTGTGAAGCCGCCCGGCGGCCGCCATCTCCATCTTTACGCCGCCGATCTCGGACGAGGGCCCGACGGGCGATGGTGGGTGCTGGGGGACCGCGCCCAGGCGCCGTCAGGGGCGGGATATGCGCTCGAGAACCGGCTCGTGCTCTCGCGCGCCTTGCCGCTTCTCTACAGCGAAATGAATGTCGAGCGCCTCGCCCCCTTCTTCCAGGCGTTTCGCACCGGGCTGGGTGGCGGGGCTGGGCGTTCCGAGCCGCGCATATGCCTCCTGACGCCGGGGCCCTTCAGCGAAACCTATTTCGAGCAGGCCTATCTCGCGCGCTATCTCGGCTTCCTGCTCGTCGAGGGCGACGACCTGATCATGCGCGAGGGCCGCGTGCATGTGCGCACCATCGCGGGCCTCAAGCGCGCCGACGTCATCTGGCGTCGCGTCGATGGCGACTTCACCGACCCGCTCGACCTCAACGCCGCCTCCCGCCTCGGCGTGCCGGGGCTGACGCAAGCCTTGCGCGACAACAATGTGGTGGTCGCCAACATGCCGGGGTCCGGCATCGTCGAGGCACCGGCCTTGCTGAGCTTCCTCCCGGGCTTGAGCCGGCGCTTGCTGGGAGAGGAGCTGGCGCTCCCCAATGTCGCTACCTGGTGGTGCGGCCAGCCGCGCGAGCGCGACGAGGTCATCGAGCGCCTCGACCGGATGGCGATCGGGGGCGCCTTCGGGGATGGGGTGCCGGGATTCGCGCCCGCCGCGACCCTTGTCGGAAGCGAGCTTTGCGCGCAGGACCGGGCGCGCCTGATCGATGCGATGCGGCGGCGCGGCGCCGATTACGTCGGCCAGGAGGTGGTGAAGCTTTCGACCACGCCCTTCTGGGAGGATGGCCGTCTCTCGCCGCGCCCCTTCACCTTGCGCGTCTTCGCCGCCGCGACCCCGGAGGGCTGGCGTGTGATGCCCGGAGGCTTCTGCCGCATCTCCGATCGAGCCGACGCACGCGCCTTCTCGATGGGGGAGGGTGTGCGCTCCGCCGACGTCTGGGTGCTCGGCGACAAGCCGGCCGAGATGGTCACGCTCCTGCCGCAGAGCGAAGCCGTCAAGGTGCGCCGACTCATGGGCAATCTGCCGAGCCGCGCCGCCGACAATTTGTTTTGGCTCGGACGCTATCTCGAACGCGCCGAGGCGACGCTGCGCCTGATCCGCTGTCTCTGCGGTCGCTCCATCGAGACCGATTCCATTTCACGCGGAACGCGCCCGACGGTGGAACGCCTGCAGCGCCTGCTGATCGCCTGGGGCGCCGTGCCGAAGCCGCAAAAGGGCAGCGCGGTCGCGGCATTCGCATCCACGGCGCTTCACCGGAGCGAGAACTACGGCTCCGCCGTCGCGCTGTCGCGCGAGGCGCTGCGCACCGCGTCCACGATCCGGGAGCGCCTGTCGCCGGATGCCTGGCGGCTCGTCGTCGCCCTCGAGGCGCGGCTCGACATCGCGGATGAGTCGTTGCCGCCGGAGGTCGAGGCCTTCGAGCGCGCCGACCAGGCCTTGCGGGCCCTCGCGGCGCTTTCCGGCCTCATGCAGGAGAACATCAATCGCGTCGCCGGCTGGCGGTTTCTCGACATGGGACGGCGCATCGAGCGCGGCATCGACACCTGCCGCTTCGCGCGCCTTTTCGCGGCGCCGGACGCCACGGCGGACGATCTCGACGTGGTGCTCGATCTCATCGATTCGCAGATCACCTATCGCTCGCGCTACCGCGCCGGCGTGGCGCTCGCGCCGGCGCGCGACATGGTGGTGCTCGACCCTTACAATCCGCGCTCGGTGGCCTTCCAGGTCGCGCAGATCGATGCCCATCTCGCCGACCTTCCCCTGCTGCGCAATGACGGCATTCTCGAAACGCCTCGGCGGATGAGCACGAGCCTCAATTCCGATTTGTCGGTGATGGAGGCCGAAGAGCTCGACGGCGGCAAGCTTCTCGCCATCGAGCAGCGCATCATGCGGCTCGCCGACGCGGTGGCGGCGCGCTATTTCCTGCAAGGACCGAGCGCTGCCCGCGCCGACAAGCAACCCGATCTCGCGTGATCTACGACGTCCGCCACGTCACCACCTATTCTTATGACGCGCCGGTCGCCTTCGCGCGCTGCGCGTTGCGTTTGCTGCCGCGCGACGAGAAGCATCAGCACGTGCTGTCCTCGGGCCTCGAAATCGATCCCTCGCCCGCTGATGCGCGTCGAGCGGCAGGACTTCTTCGGCAACCGCGTCGTCGATCTCGTGCTGGAGACGGCGCATCGCCGGTTGCGTGTCGAAGCCCGCTCGCGCGTGGATGTCCGGCGTGACGAGCCTTCCTTGTTGCGCGCCAGCCGGCGTGGGAGGAGGTCAACCGGCAGGCCTTCGCCTCGCACGCGCTCGGACCTTCCTCGCCGGCCCATTTCGTCTATGCGAGCCGGCTCGTGCCCTTGCTCGAGCCGATCACCCGATATGCTGGCGAGAGCTTTCCGGCCCGAACGGCGATCATCGACGGCGCGGCCGATCTCATGCATCGCATCCGGGCGGATTTCCTCTATGACCCCAAGGCGACGGCGATCTCGACGCCGCTCATCGAAGCCTTCGAGCAGCGCGGCGGTGTCTGCCAGGATTTTGCCCATGTCATGATCGCGGCCTTGCGCGGGCTCGGCCTGCCGGCCGCCTATGTCAGCGGCTACATCCGCACCCTTCCGGCCGCCGGCAAGGAGCGCCTCGAAGGCGCGGATGCGAGCCATGCCTGGGTGTCGCTCTGGTGCGGCCCCGAGGAAGGCTGGATCGGCTTCGATCCGACGAACGACATGGAGGTCGCGAACGAGCATGTCGTTCTCGCGAGCGGCCGCGATTATGACGATATCTCGCCGATCCACGGCATCCTGCTCGGGCCGGGCGAGCAGGAGATCGACGTCGGGGTGGACGTGGTGCCCTGGACCGGCGCGGCGGCTTGACTTCCAAGACCTGGGATTTCGGCGCGACGCAGGCGCCTTGACAGCCACGCGGGCGCAGGCGCAGGCGAATGCGCAGCGAGCCAATCGAGGAACGCTGCCGTGGAGGACCGAACGAACTTGCAAAAGCGCGTTCTCTTGATCGTCGGGGGCGGAATTGCGGCCTACAAGACGCTCGAGCTCATCCGGACCTTGCGCAAGCGCGGCCTTGCCGTTCGCTGCATCCTGACGCGCGCCGGACACGAGTTCGTGACGCCGCTCTCGCTCGCGAGCCTCAGCGGCGACAAGGTCCATGAGGACCTGTTCTCGCTCACCGACGAAGTCGAGATGGGCCATATCGAGTTGTCACGCGAGGCCGACCTTTTGGTGGTGGCGCCGGCAACCGCCGACCTCCTCGCCAAGATGGCGAGCGGCGCGGCGAACGACCTCGCCTCGACCGCGCTGCTCGCGACCGACAAGCCGATCCTCGCGGCGCCCGCGATGAATGTGCGCATGTGGCTGCATGCCGCGACGCAGCGCAATCTTTCGCGGCTTAAGGCCGACGGCGTGAGCTTCGTCGGACCGGGTGAAGGCGAGATGGCCTGCGGCGAGTTCGGGCCGGGCCGCATGGCCGAGCCGGTCGAGATCGCCGATGCGATCGACAAGATGCTCGGCCGAACGAACACGCAAAAGCCGCTCGCCGGCCGGCGCGTCGTCGTCACTTCCGGGCCGACCGTCGAGCCCATCGACCCTGTGCGGTTCCTTTCAAACCGTTCGTCGGGCAGGCAAGGCCATGCGATCGCGGCGGCAGCGGCGGCAGCGGGCGCCGAGGTGGTGCTGGTGTCGGGTCCCGTGTCGTTACCCGATCCCCCGGGCGTGCGCACCACCCATGTCGAGACCGCGGTCGAGATGCTCGCGGCCGTCGAGGCCGCGCTGCCCGCCGACATCGGGGTGTTCTGCGCCGCCGTCGCCGATTGGCGGGTCGAGCCGGCCTGGCAGAAGATCAAGAAAGGGAAGGCCGGGGCGCCTTCGCTCGCCCTGATCGAGAACCCCGATATTTTGGCGACCATCGGCCATCATGCGCGCCGCCCCCGCATCGTCGTCGGCTTCGCGGCCGAGACCGAAAGGATGCTCGACCATGCGCGCGCCAAGCTCGCCAAGAAGGGATGCGACATGATCGTCGCAAACGACGTCGGAGGGGGAGCCCGCGTCATGGGAGGCGAGCGCAACACGGTGCATCTCGTGACCGAGGACGGGGTCGAGGATTGGCCGACGCTCGACAAGGGCGAGGTCGCCCGCCGCCTCGTCGAGCGCTTGGCGGTGCTCCTCGCCGCCCGGCCATGAGCCTCCCGCGCGTGAGCCGGGCCACACCCTCCCTCGACATCGTCCGGCTGCCGCATGCGCAGGATCTGCCGCTGCCGCGCTACGAGACTGAGGGCGCCGCGGGGCTCGACCTTCTCGCGGCCGTCGACGCGGCAAACCCCTTGAAGCTCGAGCCGGGGGCTCGGGCGCTCGTGCCTTGCGGCATCGTCATCGAGCTTCCGGACGGCCATGAGGGGCAGGTGCGGCCGCGTTCGGGCCTCGCGCTGAAGCACGGGATCACCGTGCTCAACGCGCCCGGCACGATCGATCAGGATTACCGCGGCGAAGTCTCGGTGCTGCTCATCAATCTCGGCGACCGGGATTTCGAGATCGGGCGCGGCCTGCGCATCGCCCAGCTCGTGGTCGCGCCGGTGACGCGCGTGACGCCGCGAGATGCCCGCACGCTCACCGAAACGGCGCGCGGGGCGGGCGGCTACGGCTCGACGGATGCCTGAGGCGGCGCCCGCGTCCGCCAATCACTGCGCGGCTTCGCTCGCGGCGGCTTTGGCGCTCTTCTTTGCTGCCTTCGCCTCGATACGGGCGGTCTTGGCTTCGGCCGTCTCGGCGCGCTCGACGATGCGAGCCGACTTGCCGCGGCGGTCGCGCAGATAATAAAGCTTGGCGCGCCGCACCTTGCCGCGCCGTATCACCTTCACCGATTCGATCATCGGCGAGTAGACCGGAAAGACGCGCTCGACGCCCTCGCCGTAGGAAATCTTGCGCACCGTGAAATTCTCGTTGATGCCCGCACCGGAGCGGCCGATGCAGACGCCCTCATAGGCCTGGACACGGCTCCGCTCACCCTCGACCACCTTGACATTCACCTGGAGCGTGTCGCCCGGCTGGAAATCGGGGATTTGGCGCGTGGCCGTGAGCTTGGCCATCTCGTCGCGCTCGAGCGTCTCGATGATGTTCATGGCGGGGATCCTTTACCGATGGGTCGAGCTTTGCGCGGGACCCGGCTTTTCGGCGTGCTGTTGTGATTTTGAGCGGGCTCGATACACCAATGGCCCGGCGCTGTCGATAGAGTGGGGCGGAACCGGGCGGCCTTGATCCTGGCGCGCGGCCCCTTCACGCCTCGTGCCCACCGGTGATCTCCGGGCCTTGGCCAGGCTCAACCGCTCTCGCTCGCTCGGGCGACTCCGGTTCCGGCTCGACGCGGCGCGCCTGTCTTCCCTTGCGTACCAAAGGTTTTCGTCGCACAAGCATGGCAAAATCCGCTGGCCTCGACGCAATGGATGAGAAAGAGGGGTTATGCGGCGTCTCCTGACCATTCCGGCTGCGGCACTCCTTGCGATCGGCCTTGCCACACCCGCCTGCCCGCAATCGAAGGATGCGGTGCCGCCGGCTCCAACCACCTCCGCGGCCGACGCGCCGCCGAAAGTGCGCGAGCTTCTCGACCTCATCGGTGACCCTCAGGTTCGCGCCTGGCTCGACCAGCAGAAGGGCCATGGCGACGTGAAGGCCAGGGCCGCGTCGCGCGATGCCGCCCCACCGCCCGAGGGGGCGGCCGAGCTCGACGCGCTTGTCGGACGCTTGGGCGAGATGCGCGCCCATGTGGCCGCGCTGATCGCCGCCGTTCCGCACATGGGCGAGGATTTCCGTGCCGCCGAAGGAATGCTCGCGGGCGAGTTCCAGGGCCGGGAGCTTTGGCGCATGCTGCGCCTGCTCGTCCTGTTCGTCGGCCTCGGGTGCGGCATGGAATGGCTGTTTTGGCGCGCGACGACCCGCTTCCGCGCCCGCATCGAGGATGTGAGGCTCGAAACCATCGGCGAGAGGCTTCGGGTCGTCGGCTCGCGCTTCGCCTTCGCGGTGGGCCTCGTGCTGAGCTTCGCCGCGGGCAGCGTCGGGGCCTTCCTGGCCTTCGACTGGCCCCATCTCCCCAAGGAGCTTCTGCTCGGCTATCTCCTGGCGTTCCTGGCGCTCAGGCTCGCCCTGTCGACCGGCCGCTTCCTCCTGGCGCCGGGACGCCGCCGCGGAGCCGATGTTTCGCGCTTCCGCATCGTGCCGATGACGACGACGGCGGCCCGCTTCTGGCATTGGCGCATCGCCTTGATGGTCGGCTGGGTCGCCTTCGGCCGGGTGCTCATCGACGACTTCGCGCTTTTCGGCGTTTCGTCGGAGACGCGCGAGCTCGTCGCCTACGGGCTCGGTCTCGTCTTGCTCGCCATCGCGGTCGATGCCGTTTGGCGAGCGCCTCCTTCGGCCATCTCCACCTCGGCGGAGAGTGCGGAGGACAGACATCGCCGGCACGCCAGGGCGGCCGGGCTCAGCTTCTTCTTCGTCGTGCTCTGGCTGTTGTGGGTCAGCGGCGCGATGACGCTGTTTTGGATGGCGGCCCTCGTCATCGCCTTGCCCGCGACCATCCGGACCACCGAGCGCTCGGTCAACCACATATTGCGGCCGCCGGGCCATGAAGAGGCGGGCGCCGAGCCAGTCGGCGTCGCCGCCGTTTGCCTGGAGCGCGGGCTGCGCAGCCTGATCATCATCGGCGCGATCGTCTCGCTCGCCTACGTCTGGCACGTCGATGTCGGGGCGATCGCGAGCCGCGACACGCTGGTCACGCGCATCCTGCGCGGGCTCATCACCGCCACCATCGTGGTCCTGGTCGCCGATTTCCTCTGGAACCTCATCAAGGCCGTGATCGATACGCGCGTGCATCAGGCGGCGGGCGTCGCAGAATCGACGCTCGAGGAAGACCGGCGGCGCGCGCGCCTGCGCACGCTCTTGCCGATCCTGCGCAACATGCTCTTCGTCGTGATCGTCGTCATCACCGCGCTCATGGGCCTGTCCTCGCTCGGCGTCGAGATCGGCCCCTTGATCGCGAGCGCGGGCGTCGTCGGCGTCGCGATCGGCTTTGGCGCGCAAACGCTGGTCAAGGACGTCATCAGCGGCATCTTCTACCTGCTCGACGACGCCTTCCGGGTCGGCGAATACATCCAGAGCGGCAATTATCGGGGCGTGGTCGAATCCTTCAGCCTGCGTTCGGTGAAGCTTCGCCATCAGAACGGCCCGCTCTACACGGTGCCCTTCGGCGTGCTCGGCGCCATCCAGAACATGAGCCGTGACTGGGCGATCGAGAAGCTCACGATCGGCGTGACCTACGACACCGACATCGACAAGGCGCGCAAGATCGTCAAGAAAGTCGGGCAGGAACTCGCCCAGGATCCCGAGCTCGCCCCCGGCATATTGGAGCCCCTGAAGATGCAAGGGGTGCAAGCCTTCGGCGATTTCGCCATCCAGCTGCGCATGAAGATGATGACCCGGCCGGGCGATGTGCAATTCGCCGCGCGGCGGCGCGCGCTCGCCATGATCAAGAAGGCCTTCGACGCGAACGGCATCAATTTCGCCTATCCGACCGTGCAGGTCGCGGGAGGCTCGGGCGCGCGAATGGCGGGAGCGAGGCGATCGACACCGCCGTCGCCCAAAAGGGGCTCGAGCTCGTCAAGCCGGCGGCCGGCGGGTAGTTCACCTCGGGCGCGCGGTCGATAAAAGCCAAGAGCCCGCTAAATGCTGGGCATCCAACCGAGACACGTAGTTGACTCAATAAATAGCGTCCCCTCTATTTCGCTAATGCCGATCGAACTCAGCGAACTATTGTACCTCGCGAGAGGCTATAAGCCCGCCCTGCAAGTAGGAGATCTACCGCGGGGCATCGCGGATTTCCTTAAGTGCCATCCGGCTATTGTCTTTCTCGGCACAAAAGAAGTTCATAAGATTGTCAGAAAGCATCCTGAAATAAAGCTGGAAGAATTACAGTGTCTTCATATTGCGATCAAAGAAGGTGAATATTACTTCGATCAAAGTCGGAATAATTGCGTTACAATATTTTATAAACCAAAAAATAGGGATGATATATACTTAATTGCTCTTAAAGCGGCTCAGCGTGGTTACGAGGTTTGGGTACAAACATTTCATCGAATTTCACCGAGCAAGGCGGAGAAAAAGGAAAAAGGGGTGCAAAAAGCTACCTAAACGAGGGTAGACGGACGCCTCCGGGCAAGAGGCGTCCGTCGCTTCCACACGCGAGGGGGCCTGCCGGTAACCCCCTAATGCGCACACATCCGTCCTGAGATGCGGCTACGGCTGGCAGAATCTCACCGTGTCACGCGCATGGCTGCCTAACCATATGGAGCGGCAAGGCCGAAATCAGCATAGTACAATTTGTCAATCATTGGAATCCCCACAATCCACAACATTGTATAACTCATTTGTGGATAACTAGTGCTCCTCCGGATACCAGCCGCTCCTACGTCGATCTCGTCGCGAGGGCCGGCGATGCTCACCGAGCCGGCCGCCGGCGCAGGATCATCGGCAAGCCGCCTTGCGGCCGCAACGTCACGCGCTGCACCGGCCGCACCTCGTGGCCCGGCTCGAGGTCGAGCCGGAAATGCCGGGCGATCGCGGCAAGCACGATGATCGCCTCCTGCAGCGCGAAGCCGGAGCCGATGCAGATGCGCGGGCCCGCGCCGAAGGGCAGATAGGCAAAGCGGTCGATCCGCGAACGCACGTCCGGGAGGAAGCGCGAAGGATCGAAGCGGTCGGGCTCGTTCCATAACCGGCGATGGCGATGCAGCACCCAGGGCGAGATCACGATCCTCGTCCTCGCATCGACCTTGTGGCCGGCAACCCGGTCTTCGCCGATGGGTTGACGCGTGATCGAGGACGCCGGCGGATAAAGACGCAGCGCCTCCTCGATGACGGCTTTCGTGACGACGAGGCGATCGAGTGGCGCCGTCGCGGGATCATCCTTTTGCGTCTCGTCGATCTCCCGCTCGAGCCGCTCCCTCCATTCGGGCGCGAAGGAGAGAAGGAAGAGGCTCCAGGCGAGCGTGTTGGCGGTGGTCTCGTGCCCCGCCGCGATGAAGGTCGCGATATTGGCTTTCACCTCATCGGGCGCGAGGCCGTCGTCGACCTGCTCGGCTTCGAGAAGCAGCGTGAGGAGATCACGCGGGGGCTCATCGCCGCGCGCCAGAAGCTCGCGGCGGCGCGCGATGATCGTGTCGACCGCCCGGTTGAAAGTCCCGAGTGCCTCCTTGCCGTGGCCGCGCCCGAAACGGGGAAGCCAAGCGGGCAGGTCGAGCGCGTCGAAAGGATGGACGCGGCCGAGCGTATCGAGATAGCGCGTGATCGCCTGCGCCAAGGTCGCGGGCTCGCTTGCGAGCCCGTCCGAAAAGATCGTGCGCTCGAGCACTTCGAGCGTCACATGGGTCATCTCGCGCGCCGCGTCGATGCGGTCTTCGTCGGCTAACGCCTGCCAACGCGCAACGAGCCGTTGCGCGACACCCGCCATCGCCGGCTGGAAGCTTTCGATCAGGCGCGGCGTGAAAGCGGGCGCGAGCGCGCGTCTTTGCGTTCGCCAGCTCTCGCCTTCGGCCGTGAGGAGGCCGTTGCCGAGCGCCGGCCGCAACACCCGGGTCTGCAAGACGCCCTTGCGATAGTTCCTGGCGTTGTCGACGAGCACATGCTTGATGGCGGCCGGATCGCTGACGACGCACATCGGGCCGATGATCGTGTCGCGCAGCACCACCGGCTCCTCGAAATGCCGACGCGTCCAGATGGTGATCGGATTGTTGCGCAAGGCGCCGAGCAGCCCGAGCGCGCCCAAGGGCTTTTCGCGTGGCCGCGGCGCCGGCGGCACCCGGCGGGAATCCGGTGCCGTGGAGGCGCCGGACCTGCGCCTTGCGTCGATGTCCTTGGAGAAAGACACGTAATCCCCCGTGGTTTCGAGAGCTGAATCCGCAATCACTCGGCGAAAAATGCCGAAAGCTCAAGACATATGCCGTGATTGCCTGACGCTTCTTGAGCGCGGCGCGCGATCGTCCTATCGAAGGGCGCCTCAGCAAGGAATGGCCCATGCCCGTCGCGCATTTGCCGGATCGCGCCGTGATCTCGATAAAGGGGGAGGATGCGGTGAGCTTTCTCGCGGGCCTCCTCACTTGCACGGTCGATGGAGGCCCGACGCCACGCTACGGCGCCCTGCTCACGCCTCAAGGCAAGATCATCGCGGATTTCTTCCTGGTCCGGCACCAAGCGCCGCATGCTCGAGGGGGCGGCCTGGACGGCTTCCTCCTCGACGTATCGAAGCTCGTGGCGGAAGCTTTGCTGAAACGGCTCGCGCTCTACAAGCTGCGCGCCAAGGTCGCGCTCGCCGATCTTTCAGCCGAGCTCGGCGTCCTCGCGGCCTGGAAAACAGCGGCGCCCGCGCCGGCCGGCGCCATGAGCTTCCCCGATCCGCGCTTTGCGCCGATGGGGCAGCGCCTCATCGTGCCCTCCACCGCGCTTGCCCAGCTCGCCGATGCGTCCCCCGCCGATTACGACAGCCACCGCATCGACCTGGCGATGCCTCAAGGCGGACGCGACTTCAGCTTTGGGGACGCCTTTCCGCATGAAGCCTGCATGGACCAGCTCGGCGGCGTCGATTTCGACAAGGGATGCTATGTCGGCCAGGAAGTGGTGTCGCGAACGCAGCACCGAGGTTCCGCGCGCACCCGCATCGCGGCTTTGCGCTTTGCCGGCATGAGTCCCGCGGAAAGGGCCGAGATCAGGGCCGGGGAGAAAGCGCTCGGACGCGTCGGCTCGGTCGACCCCGCGCGCGGTCGCGGCATCGCGATGATCCGCCTCGACCGGCTCGCGGACGCATTTGCGCAAAATCTCCCCTTGCGGGCAGACGAGGCGCTCTTGCGCGCCGAAAAGCCGGCCTGGGCGAGCTACGCCTTCCCGCCCGTGGAGGAGAGAGGATGAGCACGATCGAGCCTGCTGACGGACGAACGCGCTGCTCCTGGCCGGGCGCGGATCCGCTCTATGTCGCTTATCACGATACCGATTGGGGTGTCCCCGAACGCGACAGCCGCGCGCTCTTCGAGAAATTGCTGCTCGACGGTTTCCAGGCCGGCCTTTCCTGGATCACGATCTTGAGGAAACGCGAGAATTTCCGCCGCGCCTTCGACGGCTTCGAGCCGCGACGCCTGGCGCGCTATGGAGACAGGAAGGTCGCGGCGCTCATGGAAGACGCCGGCATCGTGCGCAACCGCGCCAAGATCGAGGGCGCCATCCTCTCGGCGCGCGCCTATATCGAGCTTGCGCAGAGCCGCGATTTTTCCGAATTCGTCTGGGATTTCGTCGACGGCGAGCCGGTGCAGAATTCCTGGCGCGAGCGCAGCGAGGTGCCGGTCGAAACCGAGACCTCGCGCCGGCTTTCGAAGGCGCTTTCACAGAAGGGTTTCAAGTTCTGCGGACCGACCATCGTCTACGCCTTCATGCAAGCGGTCGGCATGGTCAACGATCATTTCGTCGACTGCTTCCGCCATGCCGAATGCGCGGCCTTGGCCGCGCCGAGGCGTGGGAAGGCCAAGCGGAAAGGCAGATGATTTGCGCCTGTTGAACGGCTCACCTTGCCGTCGCGTCT
Organism: uncultured Alphaproteobacteria bacterium; assembly: GCA_963713805.1. Classification (GTDB taxonomy): domain Bacteria; phylum Pseudomonadota; class Alphaproteobacteria; order Rhizobiales; family Beijerinckiaceae; genus GAS188. Next base: position 218,479 of record CAVQNF010000026.1, read on the forward strand.
CGCCGGGCTCGAGCCTGCCCGGGCGCGAGCCTCTCCTCTCGGGCAAAGCCCTCGCGTGATCCTCGTGCCGAAACCATCGCCCGCCCTTGCCTCAGCCTCGGCTCGCGCCTGGCAGCGCATGCTTTCGGGACGCAGGCTCGACCTGCTCGACCCCTCTGCGCTCGACATCGAGATCGAGGATATCGCGCATGGGCTTGCCCGCACCGCCCGCTGGAACGGCCAGACGAGGGGCCGGCACATTTTCTCCGTCGCGCAGCACACGCTTCTGGTCGAGGCGCTGCTTGCCATGCAGGAGCCCGGCGCCTCGGCGCAGCTACAGCTCGCCGCCCTGCTCCACGATGCGGCCGAATATGTGATCGGAGACCTGATCTCGCCCTTCAAGGCGATGCTGTCGGAGGATTACAGGGAGGCGGAGCGACGCATCATGAAGGCGGTGCATCTGCGCTTTGGGCTTCCCGTGGTGCTTGCCCCTCGCATGGCGAAGGCCATCAAGCGTGCCGACGGAACCGCCGCTTTCCTCGAAGCGGTCAATCTCGCGGGCTTCTCGCTCGCCGAAGCCAAGCGCTATTTTCCGCGCCCCGAAATGCCGGCGCCTCTCGACGACGAATTCCTGGCCTCCTGGTCCGCCGCGAAGGCGACGCGACGCTTCCTCGAGCATTTCGCGAAAATCAGCGAGGCGATGTCTCGCCTGCCCGCGCCCCGGTGATCGGAGCGGCACGCTTCGGAGCCGCGAGCACGAGCACCACATGGGCTGCCCCAGGCTTGCCATCGTATCGTCGCGCGAATCGGCGATAAGGCCGGCGCCATCGGAAGGGCCTCGAAATGTCCACCCTGCATGTCTGTCCGTTGTCACACCTGCACACCACCGTCGAGGCGACGGGCGCTTCGCATATCGTCACGCTCATCGGGGCAAACACCATCGTCGAGCGGCCGATCTGCGTCTCGGCCGATCGGCATCTGTTCATCGCGGTCTCCGACATCGCCGAGCCTGCCGAGGGCATGATCCTGCCGGGTCACACGCATGTGGAGCAGTTGCTTGCCTTCGTGCGCGGTTGGGACCGCGCAGCCCCCATGGTGATCCATTGCTATGCGGGGATCAGCCGCTCGACGGCGGCGGCTTTCATCGCCGCCTGCGCGCTCGCGCCTCAACGCGACGAGGGCATGATCGCGCGGCGCTTGCGTGCAGCATCCGCGAGTGCCACACCCAATCCCCGCCTCGTCGCGGTCGCCGACCAGCTTCTGTGCCGGGACGGGCGCATGATCACCGCGGTCGCGGCGATCGGTCGCGGCGAGTTCGCGAGCGAGGGCAGGCCCTTCGCCTTGCCGATCGCATGAAGCCCCGGCACCGTCCGAGCCCTGGGTGAAGCGCAGCCGGGTTCCTCCTTGAGCCGACCCGCGACGAAAGACGAAAATCAGCCTGCCTGGCGCGGCCGACCCTGGGCCCATCGTGAAGCCGGGCTCAAGGCGCTGCGCGAATAAGCTTCCCGCTCCACAAAGGCGCGCTCGTCGGCTTTCCGGAGGGCGAGCCTCCTCGTGGTTCGAGCGTCATGGCATAGACGGCGTTCTCGACGACCGCCGGATCGTAGCCCGAAAGCGCGGGCCGCACGGTGAAGCCCTGATCCGCGATCACGCCGAGGGATTTCGGTGCGCCGAGCTTGTCGGCGATCATCCACAATTCGTAGCTCTTGTCGGGCTGGCGCTCGGCCGCGACCGGCCGAACCGTCAACAGGCGAGAATTGAGGTCGATCTCAACGAGGAAGGCTGGCGAGGCGGCGTCTTTCTGCAACACGGCGACGAAATTCGAAGGCCCCGCGCTTCGCAGCATCTCCTGACGAAGCAAGTCCTGGCGAATGAGGCCGATGGCGAGCGCTGCGGCGAGCGCGCCGCCCGCGAAGGCCGCGGCCCGCCACCGGCGCAAGCGTCGCGAGAGCTCGATGACCTCGGCGCGGGCCGGGTCTTCTGCGGAGCGTCCTTCGATCGCGCTCTCGATGCGGGCAAAAAGCCCGACCGACGGCTCGACCGCGGGCGCGCCTTCGTCGAGCGGAGCGAGGCGGCGCTCCCAGGCGAGGATCGCCGCGTCGAGCGCCGGCTCGCGCGATCTTCGGGCGCCGACGGCCGCGCGTTCGGCAGCGTCGAGCGTGCCCAGCACATATTCGCCGGCCAGCGCCTCGATGTCGTCCGCGTCGCTCATGATGCGAGACATAGCCGAAGCTGCGCCAACGCGCGATGCAGCCAGGTCTTGATGGTGGGCACCGGGGCGCCGAAGCGAGCCGCCAGGGCCTCGCGGCTGGAGCCATGGCAATAGGCGAGGAGCACCATCTGCCGCCTGGGCGCGTCGAGCTTCCCGAGGCAGGCGAGAAGGCGGCCGAGATTCTCGCTGCGCTCGCGCGTCCCGAGCGGATCGGGACTTTCGGCGGCAGGCTCGAAGTCCTGCGGCAGATCCTCGATCGACAGCGCCGGCTTTCGTCGCAATTCATCGAGCGCCCGATTGCGGACGATCGCGGCCATCCAGGTTATTGCCGAGGCCTTGCGCGCATCGAACTCGCCGGCGCGCTGCCACAGCTTGGCAAAGACCTCCTGAAGGATGTCCTCCGCGAGATCGCGCCGACGCAAGAGGCGCAGCGCGATGCCGAAGAGCTTAGCGCCGGTCAAACGATAGAGCTCGGCGAAGGCAGCCTTGTCCTTGCGCGCGACCCGCGCCATCAGCTCGCCGATCTCCTCGGATGCGGTCATGGTTCCCGTCCAGCGCGGCCGTGCTGCCCGCCCGTGCAATGCAGGATTACCGATCGAGACGAACGACCATGCGGCTACTCATCGTCGTCCTGACTGGACTTGGTCTGATTTGGCGTGACTTGACGTGACTTGGCGTAACTTGGCCTACTTGGCCGACTTGGCCCGAGCCATCCACGTCCCTGTTTCAACAGTATAGACGCCGATGGTCGGGCCAAGCAGGACGCAATCAAAGTACACGGGCTTATCGGGTAAAGCTATCGCACCCGATTTTCTCGCCCTTCGCTCAGGGCAGCATCACCTTGTTCACCACATGGATCACGCCATTCGACTGGAAGACGTCCGCGATGGTGATCATCGCGACATCACCCTTGTCGTCGGTCACCGTGAGGTGGCGATTGCCATTGCGCATCACGGTGAGGCCGTCGCCTTCCACGGTCTTGACCATTGCCTTGCCGCCGCCCTTGTCGACCATCTCTGCCAGGTCCTGCGCGGAAAGCCTGCCGGGCACGACATGGTAGGTGAGGATCTTGGCGAGCGTCGGCTTGTTCTCGGGCTTGACGAGATTCTCGACAGTGCCGGCCGGCAGCTTCCCGAATGCCTCGTTGGTGGGCGCGAAGACCGTGAACGGCCCGGGGCCCGCGAGCGTGTCGACGAGACCCGCCGCTTTCACGGCCGCGACGAGCGTCGTGTGGTCCTTCGAATTCACGGCATTCTCGATGATGTTTTTCGAAGGATACATGGGCGCGCCGCCGACCATCACGGTCCTTTCGGCAAAGCCGCGTGTCGGATTGAGAGCGAAGCCGGCCGCCGTGAGCGCGATCGCGATTTCGGCGAACCGTACGCTTTTCCTTGAGAGCATGCTGGTCGTCCTTCTGTTGCTTGTTCCGCCTCACGCCGCAAGGGCGAGGACCACGAAGCTACGAGGACCCATCCGCGAAGTTTCAGCGCCGAAGAACTAAAGTTTCGGCACCGAACAAGTTTCGTAACGTGGATGTGAGCAAAGTCCTGGCCGGGCTTGCCCCCGCCAGCCACCTCTTTGCCGCATAATCAGGGATGACGACAGCTCAGCCCGTCATGATGATGGCCAGGGAACATGGCTTGGTGGCGACGCACCGGAGCCGGATTCGTTCGGGGATCATGCTCTAGCTGACGATCTTCTCCATCTCGGACCAGGCTCGCTTCAGGGCCTCGACATTGAAGCTCTTTTCATGCGCGGCCTCGATCACCGGACGTTCGCGGCGCGCCACGAGATCGATCGCATGCGCGAGGCGCCCGACCATATCGGCCGGCACGACCACCGCGCCGTGACGATCCCCATGCACGAGATCGCCGGGCTTCACCCGCATGCCGAGCACATCGACCGGCACGTCGATCGCGGTCAAATGCACATGCGCATGGCTCGGCATCACCGAACCCGCGAGCAATTGGAAATCCTTGTCCATCGTGCCGAGGTCGCGGATCGAGCCGTTGGTGATGCCACCCGCGACCTTGAGGCCGCGATGGATCGCGACCTGCACCTCGCCCCAGAAGGCGGCAAGGCCGCATTCCTCATCCTTGTCCTCGATCACGACCACCGCGGGATGGGGCTTTGCCGCCACATATTCGTAATAGGCGAGGCGGCGCGCCTTGATGACGTCGGCCGATTCGCGCGGCGCCGAAACGCCGGCGATCGTCGCCGTCCTCGCATAGCCGACGATCGGCGGCAGCGCCGGATCGGCGGCGACCATGGGCTTGCGCGTGAAGCCCTCGCCGAGGCGGCGTCCGGCGACGAGCTCGAGCGCATTGCAGATGGTCGGCGTGTCGACGGAGCGCATCAGGCTCAACAGCATGTCGTCGGCTGGCATCAGGGGTCCTTTCGAATGATCCTTGGCGAGGTGGCGAATGAGGAGCCGTGCCCCGTGGCGACCTATCCGAGGGGGGCATTCGACGCAAGGAAATGTACGGACCTCTCGACGACGAAAGGGTCGAAAGGATGAGCGGCAGGGCGCCGCCTCGGCGAAGGGAGAGCTTGCTTTCAGACATCGGGCGGGCGCGGCGATCTCGCGCATGCAACGTGCGAAGGTCTGGCGCCTTTTGCCCTCCCCTGCGCGAGAACGCCCGCTAGCCCTTTTGCGTCTCCTCGCCATGGCGCAGGATGAGCGGCGTCTGCGCGAGCGCGAAGACGAGCGTGAGCGGCATCGTGCCGAACACCTTGAAATTCACCCAGGTATCCGTCGAGAAATTGCGCCATACGATCTCGTTCAAAGCAGCGAGCGCGAAGAAGAAGATCGCCCAGCGCAAGGTGAGCTTGCGCCAGCCGGCGGGCGTCAGCGTCAAGACCTGGTCGAGCACGAGGGGCAAGATCGGCTTGCCGAAGGCGAGACCTAAGATGAGCACCGCGCCGAACAGGCTGTTCACGATCGTCGGCTTCATCTTGATGAAGAGATCGTCGTGCAGCGCCAGGGTGAGGCCGCCGAAGATGAGGACGACCACGGTCGAGACGAGCAGCATGATCGGCAAGCTGCGCGTCAGCGCATAATAGATCGCCAGCGCGACGAGGGTCGCCCCCATGAAGATGCCGGTCGCCGAGAAGATGCCGAGGCGGCTATTGGCGATGAAGAACAGGGCGAGCGGCGCGAATTCGAGCGCGAGCTTGACAAGAGGATGGATGGGCTTCGAGGTCGCCATGAGCGCCTTTCGCATGAAACGGGGCCTGGGGAAAGGCGGCCTCTTCATCGCGTCGGTTGCCGGGCTGCCTGCCCTCTCCGTTCCGGACGACCGCACGGCCAAAATCAGCCACGGCTCCCGCCCGGCTACGCGCGCCAAGATTGAGGAAGGGCGATTTCGCCTTGCAAGCCCCACAAACGGCGCCTCTCCAGGGTCCACCCACGGGGACGGGGGAGGGCCGGAATTCCCTTCTTGACCTGCGCACTCACGACCGTTTCGCCACGATGAAGAGTCGCGGAAAGCGCAACAGCACCTTGCCGTCGACGCGAGGAGTGTAGACCTTCGCGAGACGGGCCCGGTAATCCTCGAGGAAGGCTCGATGCTCCTGCGGCTCGAGGGCATCGAGGAAGGGGCGAAGCCCCGTGCTCCTCACCCAGTCGACGATCGCATGATCGCCGTCGAGCACGTGATGATAGATGGTGTGCCAGATGTCGACGCTCGCCGAAAGCGGCTTCAGGAGATCGTAATAACACGCGGGCTCGGGCATCCGCCCGCGAGCCGCGACGGCCTTCGCCATCCTCGCGGCCCAAGGTCCCACGGATGCCGCCTCGCGCATCAACGCGTGGCTCGGCTCGTCGAGATTGTCCGGCATCTGCACGGCGAGCACCGCGCCGCTCCCGAGGCTGCCGAGGAGCCGCTTCAGCACGGCGGGATGGTCCGGCACCCATTGGAAAACGGCATTGGCGAAGAGAAGGTCCGCCGCCCCCTCGGGCATCCAGACCGAAAGATCGCCTTCGATGAAGCGCGTGCCGGGCAGGCGACGCCGTGCGTCGTCGAGCATCGCGGGCGAGGAATCGACGCCGATGACGTTCGCCTGCGGAAAGCGCTCGACGAGGAGCTCGGTCGAATTGCCGGGGCCGCAGCCGAGGTCATAGGCGAGCTTCGCGTCTTGCAGCGGCACGCGCGCCAGGAGCTCGCGCGAAGGGCGCGTGCGGTCATCCTCGAAGCGCCTGTATCGCGCCGCGTCCCAATCGGCCATTCAGCCCCCTTCGCGCAGCCGCAGCTGAATTCGCACCGGTGACATCCCCAAAGCGCAAGGGACGGCGGCGCAAGGACGAAACGCCAAGCCTGAGAGCGTGGCGCTCATGGCCTGCGATTTTGCCGGTTGGCGACGAGATCGTCCACCACCGCCGGATCGGCCAATGTCGAGGTGTCGCCAAGCGCATGGTGCTCGTCCTCGGCGATCTTGCGCAGGATGCGGCGCATGATCTTGCCCGAGCGTGTCTTCGGCAGGCCGGGCGCGAATTGGATGAGGTCGGGTTGCGCGATCGAGCCGATCTCCTTCCTCACATGGGCGAAGAGCTCCTTGCGCAGCGCCTCCGTCGCCTCCACCCCCTGCATCAAGGTCACATAGGCGTAGATGCCCTGGCCCTTGATGTCGTGCGGATAACCGACGACGGCCGCCTCGGCGACGCGGGCGTGCAGGACGAGGGCCGATTCCACCTCGGCCGTGCCGAGGCGATGCCCCGACACGTTGATCACGTCGTCCACCCGCCCCGTGATCCAGTAGTAGCCGTCGGCGTCGCGCCGGCAGCCATCGCCGGTGAAATATTTGCCCGGGAAGCTCGAGAAATAGGTCTGCACGAAGCGCTCATGGTCGCCGAACACGGTGCGCATCTGGCCGGGCCAGGAATCGGCGATGACGAGATTGCCGGTGGCGACCCCGTCCTGCACCTTGCCTTCGCCGTCCACGATCTGCGGCACGACGCCGAAGAACGGCAGGGTCGCCGACCCGGGCTTGAGCCTCGTCGCGCCCGGCAGCGGCGTGATCATGATGCCGCCCGTCTCCGTCTGCCACCAGGTATCGACGATGGGGCAGCGGTCGTCGCCGACGACGCGGTGATACCATTCCCAGGCCTCGGGGTTGATCGGCTCGCCCACGGTTCCGAGCAAGCGCAGCGAGCGGCGCGAGGTCGTCTTCACGGGCGCCTCCCCGGCGCTCATCAAGGCGCGGATAGCGGTCGGGGCCGTGTAGAAGATATTGACCTCGTGCTTGTCGATCACCTCCCAAAAACGCGACACGGAAGGGTAGGTGGGCACGCCTTCGAACATCAGCGTCGTCGCGCCGTTCGCGAGCGGGCCGTAGACGATGTACGAATGCCCCGTCACCCAGCCGACGTCCGCGGTGCACCAATAGATGTCGCCGTCGTGATAATCGAAGACGTATTGATGCGTCATCGCGACGTAGACGAGATAGCCGCCCGTCGTGTGCAGCACGCCCTTGGGCGTGCCGGTCGAGCCGGAGGTGTAGAGGATGAAGAGCGGATCCTCGGCGCTCATCGGCTCGCAAGGGCATTCGGCCGAGACCTTGCCGGCTTCCTCGTCGTAATAGACGTCGCGGCCCCCGCGCATCGGAACCGAAGCGCCGGTGCGCCGCACCACGATCACCGACTTCACGCCGCCCGCGTTGTCGCAGGCGGCATCCGCGTTCGACTTGAGCGGCACCTTGCGGCCGCCACGCAGCCCCTCGTCGGCGGTGATCAGCACACTCGATTTGGCGTCGGTGAGGCGGCTTGCGAGCGAATCCGGCGAGAAGCCGCCGAACACCACGGAATGCATGGCCCCGATGCGGGCGCAAGCGAGCATCGCATAGGCGGCCTCCGGAATCATCGGCAGGTAGATGGTGACCCGGTCACCCTTCTTGACGCCATGGCGCTTGAGCACATTGGCGAAGCGGCACACCTCGTGATGCAGCTGGCGATAGGTGATCTTGGCGTCTTCCTTCGGGTCGTCGCCCTCAAAGATGATGGCGACCTGATCGCCGCGCTTGTCGAGATGGCGGTCGATGCAGTTATGCGCCACATTGGTGGTGCCGTCCTCGAACCATTTGATCGACACCGAGCCGGGTCCGAAGGAGGCGTTCTTCACCTTGGTGAAGGGCTTCATCCAATCGATGCGCTTGCCATGCTCGGCCCAGAAGGCGTTCGGGTCCTCGAGCGAGGCCGCGTACATCTTCGAATATTGTTCGGCATCGACGAGGGCGCGTTTCGCGACGTCCGCCGGCACCTCATAAATCTTGTCCGTCATGTCATCCTCCCTACGCACCGCCGCGCAGACGACCATCGATATTCGCGTCATTATCGGGCGGCTCGCAAAGGACGCAAGGCTCAAGACGGCAATCCAATGCACTTGAGATGACATCGCAATCGGGGGCATTTGCCAGCTTGAGATTTTCGCAGAACATCCTTATTATATTGATAATCCGTATAACCCTTCGAGATTGAATATGACCCGGACCACGGCGGTCGAATTCCAACGGAAATTCGGCGAATTCCAACATCAGGCGCGACGCGAACCGGTGGAGATCACCCGCCACGGAAGGCGCGAATGGGTGCTGATGTCAGCCGATCATTTTGATTGGTTGACGGCGGCCTCGCGGCGGAGCTTCCGAACAATCGATGCCACCCCGGCGGTCGTCGATGCGGTCCGGCGCAGCGAAATGGAGCCCGAGCACAGGCATCTCGACGATTTGCTGAAGTGAGGCTTCCGGGTGCTGCCAGAGCCGAAGCCCGGATTGGTCATCCGCTATGACTATTTGTGGACCCACGAGGCTGCGACCGGCCGGGAGCAAGGCAAGGATCGCCCGGCCTGCCTCGTCGCGGCGACCGATGCTATCGCCAATCCAAGGTTCGTCGTCATCCTCGCCATTACGCACACGCCACCCGTCGGAGATACGATCGGGGTCGAGATTCCCCAAAGAGCGCGCCAAGCCATTGGCCTCGATGACGCGCCCTCATGGGTGATCGTCTCCGAGCACAATGTCGAACGTCTGGCCGAATGGCGGTCTTTCGCCCGGGCCGGGCCGGGCGGGCGTTTTCAGCTACGGTTTCCTTCCCCCTGGATTGTTCGCACGCATCAAGGAGAAATTCCTCGAGCTTGGCCAGAAGGCTGGCCATGTCCAAAGGTGACGCGATCGGTATTCCGTCCGACGGATGTGGACCCTATCAGGGCTCGGCATCCCATTGAGCCTCGATGGTGACGGAGACGCTTTGTGCGATCCCGTTGAGGTTGGCGGGCGTCGAATATGACTTGAAGATCTCGGCGAGCAAATATTGCGCAGGTGCGTCGTGGACGAATCGCACCGGGCCGAGCTTGAGATGCGCCCGCTGCGCCTCGAGACGGGCGATGTGCTCGGCATTGTCGAAGGCTTTTTGCCGCGCCTCGTCGATGAATTTTTCCGGATCCGCGACAATGAATGTCGTCGTCGGCACCTGATTATCGGCATTGTCGGCAATGTGATCGGTCAAGGTCCCGAGATTCGCGAGATCCCGCGTCTTGATCGTCACCGTGGCCGAGCTGCGAAAGCCGTCCCTCTTCGGCGGTGTCGGAACCACTGGGTGCGCGGGTGGCGTGGGAACGGGAGCGCCGGTATTCGTGACCGGCTGCGACTGGACGGCGACTGGGGGTACTCCGAGCGCGGCGAAAGGGGCTGGCGGGACGAAACGAGCGGTGAGCTGCGCCGGCGCCATGGTGATGGCGCCATCCGCGATCCCGGCCGCATGAAGCGTATCCACGAGACGCTTCAGCTTCACCCTTTGGGCGTCCATCGCGTCCTGCGCGAAGCTGCCCTCCGCCGTGACGGCGACCGTGAGCTGCGCCGTGTCCACTTCCGCCGAAACGGTCCCTCTGCCGACCGCCGTGATCGTGCGGCCTGAGAGCTGAGCGGGCGCGGGCTCGTCGGCCAATGCGAATCGGCCAGCAACGCAGGCAACGGCCAGGAGCAACGTTGCGAGGAGATTTTTGGGGCGAATCAAGCAGGCCTCCGCACGCTGGGTTTGTTCGAGGCCGCGCGGATTTGCTCGACCCTGGGGCGCGACTCTCCTAGCTGAGGACAGGCTGGCGATACACCGGCGGGAAGATCGATCGCGGTAATTTGAAGAGCCTCGCCAGACGGGAGTTATTATAAATGTATGGCATTTGCATATATGAACCTCTACATGAGAGCGGCGCGATATGGAATTTGACGGCTTCGATTGGGACTGGGGCAACCGGGAGAAATGTCAGAAGCACGGCGTTTCCATCCGCCAAATCGAAGAGCTGTTCCGAGGCTTCGTGTTGGTTGGGCCTGATGCCCGGCACTCGGCGGCTGAAGAGCGCTTTCGCGCTATCGGAAGGACCGCCGATCGGCGTGGCATCTTTGTCGCCTTCACTTGGCGCCTGCGGGGCAAGCAGCGGCTGATCCGCCCCGTGAGCGCCTGCTACATGCATCAGAAGGAGGTCGCAGCCTATGAAGAAAAAATTTCCCGTTCTGAGAACGGATGAGGAAGCCGAGCACTTCGTCGCAACTGCCGACCTTACCGAATACGACTTATCGGACATGGTGCCGATGCGGTTCGAGCTCCGCCCCAAGGACAAATCGGTGAGCTTGCGGCTGCCCGAGAAGCTGCTCACGGCCGTGCGAAGCCGGGCGAAGCGCGCGGGCATTCCCTATCAGCGCTTCATCCGCATGGCGCTCGAGCAGGCGGTGCAAGAGCCGATGCGGAAAGGCCGCGCCGGATAGGGGGCGGGCCCGCTCTCGTCCGGAAAACCTCCCGCGTTTCGGCGGCGCTCAGACGCCGAAAGCGCCGATGATCAAGCCCTCCACGACGAGGACGCCGAGCCAATGCGTGGAATCGATCGCGGTGAGCGCGAGCTTGCGGCCCGCATACGCATTATTGACCGCGATCGTCGTCAGCACGAAGCCGAGCCACAGGAAGAACGCCGCGATGGCGCCATTGATCACCGTCACCTGACCTACCCCGAGATGGCCGAGAACGCCGGCGAGCGACTCTCCTAGCTGAGGACAGGCTGGCGATACACCGGCGGGAAGATCGATCGCGGTAATTTGAAGAGCCTCGCCAGACGGGAGTTATTATAAATGTATGGCATTTGCATATATGAACCTCTACATGAGAGCGGGGAGATATGGAATTTGACGGCTTCGATTGGGACTTGGGCAACCGGGAGAAATGTCAGAAGCACGGCGTTTCGCTATCGGAAATCGAAAGCGTATTTGCTCGTCCCGTGATAATTCTACCGGACAAGGAGAACCTCCAGGACGAACGGCGCTTTCGAGCCATTGGATCGACCCTGCACGGGCGTAGAGCATTCGTCGTGTTCACTTGGCGTAGCGGTCCGATCGGCAAGCTGCTGCGCCCCATCAGCGCCCGTTACATGCATCGCGAGGAGGTCGCGGATTATGAAAAAGCCTATCCCCACATTTAAAACAGACAAGGAAGCGGAGGATTTCGTCGCGACCGCCGACCTCACGGAATACGATCTTTCCGGAGGCCGGCTCATGCGGTTCGAGCTCCGCCCCAAGGACAAATCGGTGAGCTTGCGGCTGCCCGAGAAGCTGCTCACGGCCGTGCGAAGCCGGGCGAAGCGCGCGGGCATTCCCTATCAGCGCTTCATCCGCATGGCGCTCGAGCAGGCGGTGCAAGAGCCGATCCGGAAAGGCCGCGCCGGATAGGGGGCGGGCCCGCTCTCGCCTGGAAAACCGCCTCCCGCGTTTCGGCGGCGCTCAGACGCCGAAGGCGCCGATGATCAAGCCCTCCACGACGAGCACGCCGAGCCAATGGACGGAATCGATCGCGGTGAGCGCGAGCTTGCGGCCCGCATACGCATTATTGACCGCGATCGTCGTCACCACGAAGCCGAGCCAGAGGAAGAACGCCGAGATGGCGCCGTTGATCACCGTCACCTGACCGAGTCCGAGATGGCCGAGAACGCCCGCGAGCGCCCAGGCCATGACAATCTCGGCCACGAAGGTGAGGATGAAGGGGAAGGGCGACATCTTGCCGTCCGGCCCCTTGAGCCCGGTCTCCGTCGTACCGAGAGCGGCCGTCCAGCTTTTGCCGAGGACGCCGTAATAGGCCGAGCCGAACGCGAAGGCGCCGAGCGCCGCCACGACGACCGCGATATAGTTGAGGCCGGCGAAGACCATGATGTTCCTTCCGCGCGGCCTCTTGCCGGCAAGGGTCGGCCGGCCGCTTTGAAAAGCTTAAGCGCCTATCGAAGAGTTGCCTAGAACGGCGCGTCCCGGCGCGCAACGAAATGCGCAATCACGACTGCGAGATGATCGAAGAGCGGCAGGGAGTGGCTCGCGTGCACGGCGGCTCGTCTTCCGGTGCGGGGGTTGTCAGTACTACAATCAAGGGCCGCGCCGATGCGGAGGCAGCTGTCCCAAATCGGGTCGATGCCCAAGGAGGCGCCTGGGCCCTGTAACCTGGAACGATTTTTGCGGTAGGATCGTGCGAAAGGCAGCGAGTGGCGCCTGGCCGTGACGGGCGAGCGATTCGCCTTCTCCGGCCATGCGCCTTTGTGGAAGCCCGGCATGAGCGACACCTTCTTCAGCGATCTTCTCGCCAGCATCGCGGATCGCGGCCGCTCTCTCTTGCGGCGCGGGCGCGGGCCGCAACGGGCCGAGAGCGAGAGCGATCTCGCCGCGCTTTGCGAAGCCCTGCTTTCCGGTCGCGGCGAAGCCTCGGGCGTCGCGCTCGCGAGCACGATCCTTTCGGGCTACGAGGCGCTCGGGAACGAGGCGCGCCTCGCCTTCCTGCGCCGCCTCGTCGACGAGTTCGGCTACGACCACATCCGGCTGACGCTGGCGATCGACGCCTATCGCGCCGCTCCGAACCCGAAGACGGTGCTGGAATTGCATTCGGCCGCCGAACCGCGTCGCCAGGAGCTCATCCGTCGCCTCAATCTCGCGCCGGGCGGCACGGCGGCGTTGGTGCGCATGCGCGAAGAGCTGCTGCGAGCCAGGAGGGAAGATCGCGGCCTCGACGGCGTCGACCACGACTTCGCGCATCTCTTCTCCTCCTGGTTCAATCCCGGCTTTCTGGTGCTGCGGCCGATCGATTGGTCGACGCCCGCCAACATCCTCGAGAAGATCATCCGCTACGAAGCCGTGCATGAGATCGGCACCTGGGAAGATTTGCGCGACCGTCTCGAGCCGCCGGACCGGCGCTGCTTCGCCTTTTTCCATCCCCAGCTCGTCGACGAGCCGCTGATCTTCGTGGAGGTGGCGCTGACGGCCGGGGTTCCCGGCGCCATCGGCGAGCTTCTCGCGGAAGATCGCGTTCCGATCGCCGCCTCCGAAGCGACGACCGCCGTCTTCTATTCGATCTCGAATTGCCAGGAAGGATTGCGTGGCATCTCCTTCGGCAATTTCCTGATCAAGCAGGTGGTGGAGGAGCTCAAACGCGATCTGCCACGGCTCTCGACCTTCGTCACCTTGTCGCCCGCACCCGGCTTCGCGCGCTGGCTCGCCGAGGAGCGCAAGCGCGTGGACGGCTCCGCCTTGCCGGAGAGCGAGCGCTCAGCGCTCGCCGTGCTCGACCAAGAGGATTGGCTCAAGACCGACTTCCCGGCGGAGGCCCTGCGCGAGGCTCTGCTCGCCGCCGCCTCGCATTATTTTCTCGAAGCAAAATCCCCGTCGGGCCGCCCGCTCGACGCCGTGGCCCGCTTCCATCTCGGCAACGGGGCGCGGCTCGAGCGCCTCAATTGGCCGGGTGACACCTCCGAAAGGGGCCTGCGCGAAGCGCATGGCCTGATGGTCAATTATCTCTACAAGCTCGACGACATCGAGACGAACCACGAGGCCTTCGCGGCGCGCAACGAGGTCGTGGCGTCGAACCAGGTGCGGCGCCTCTTGCGCAAGAGCGGCAACGGGCGCGGCGCGGGACGGCGCAACGCCCAGCCGCGCGCGGCCGAGAAGGCGCTTCCGAACGAGGCGGCTCCCGCTTCGCGGGAAGAAGGCGCGCGGGACGGGTGAAACGCCCCCGGCAAAGACCGATCGAAGCAGCGGACAGGCATTGAGACGGGACCGATGCTTGCGCTAGATGTTCCGGCCTTTCCGGAATGAGCAGCAGCGAGGCTCGCTTTCGATGACGTCGAACCATCTTTTCAGCTTCATCCGCGAAGCCGCCACGCTCGAGCAGCGCCCCTTCCTCGAGACGCCCGCGGGGCGCAAGCTGAGCTATGGCGACGTGCTGGCGGGCAGCGCCCGCTACGCCAATGTGCTCACGGCCGCGGGCGTCGAGCCCGGCCACCGTGTCGCGGCGCAGGTGGAAAAATCGCCCGAGGCGCTGCTCCTCTATCTCGGCGCGGTGCGCGCCGGCGCCGTCTTCCTGCCGCTCAACACCGCCTACACGAAAGCCGAGCTCGAATATTTCATCGGCGACGCCGAGCCCTCCCTCGTCGTTTGCGATCCGACGAAGCGCGAGGCGCTCTCGGGCCTCGCCCGAAACGCCAAGGTGCGCGCCCTCGAAACGCTCGATGGCGCGGGCGAAGGCAGTCTCGCGACCGCGGCCACCGCGGCTTCCCCCGAATTCGAGGACGTGGCGCGAGCGCCGAGCGACCTTGCCGCCATCCTCTACACTTCGGGGACGACGGGGCGGTCAAAAGGCGCGATGCTCACTCACGCCAATCTCGCCTCGAATGCCTTAACGCTCGCGCGCTATTGGCGCTTCAGCGAGGACGACGTGCTCCTGCACGCGCTTCCCATCTATCATACGCACGGGCTCTTCGTCGCCACCAACACCATCCTGTTCTGCGGCGCCTCGATGATCTTCATGGCGAAGCTCGACGCGGACGAGCTGCTGCGGCAAATGCCGCGCGCCACGACCATGATGGGCGTGCCGACCTTCTACACGCGTCTGCTGCAGCACAAGGGGCTCGACCGTGGGGCAACCCGGCACATGCGGCTTTTCATTTCGGGTTCGGCGCCCTTGCTCGCCGAAACGCATCGCGAGTGGCAGGAGCGCACCGGCCACGCCATTCTCGAACGCTACGGCATGACCGAAACCAATATGAACACCTCGAACCCCTACGTCGGGGAACGCATTGCCGGAACCGTCGGCTACCCGCTGCCCGGAGTGACGCTGCGCATCGCGGAACCCGAAACCGGCAAAGCGCTCTCGAAGGGCTCGATCGGCGTGATCGAGGTGAAAGGGCCGAATGTCTTTTCGGGCTATTGGCGCATGCCGGAGAAGACCGAGGCCGAGTTCCGCAAGGACGGCTTCTTCATCACCGGAGACCTCGGCAAGATCGACGAGAAGGGCTATGTGCATATCGTCGGGCGCGGCAAGGATCTCGTCATCACCGGCGGCTTCAACGTCTATCCGAAAGAGGTCGAAACGGAGATCGACGCCATCCCCGGCGTCGTGGAAAGCGCCGTGATCGGCGTGCCGCACGCCGATTTCGGGGAGGGCGTGACGGCGGTCGTGGTGAGGCGCGAAGGCGCGGCGCTCGACGAGAAATCCGTGCTCCAGGCGCTCGAGGGCAGGCTGGCGAAATTCAAGCTGCCTAAACGTGTGCTCTTCGCCGATGATCTTCCGCGCAACGCCATGGGCAAGGTGCAGAAGAACCTGCTGCGCGAGGCTCATAAACATATTTACGTCCGCTAGAGCATGACCCGGAAAGGTGGAAGCACGCTGGCTGGAAATCCGGCGCGTTTTTCCGAAAGAGATGGCATTCATTAGCGCATTGTCCGTGTGGCGTAGGCAGCTAATTGCGATAAGCTCCCCGGCGATGGATTCGGCCTAAAAGGGGGGCTCTGTGCCACTCAAGTTTCATCCGGAACCCGGAACGATCCTCGTCTGTGACTTCTCCGGCTTCACCAAGCCGGAGATGATCAAACGACGACCAGTAATCGTTATTTCGCCACGGCTAAAACGACGTGGCGACCTACTGACGGTCGTTCCGCTCAGCACGACGCCTCCAGACCCGGTAGAGGATTATCATTGTAAGCTTTCGCTCAATCCACCACTTCCCGAACCCTATGATTCGTTAGACATGTGGGTCAAAGCCGATATGATATACAGTGTCGGCTTTCACCGCGTCGAGCTCCTGCGAACTGAGCGCGATCAGACCGGCAAGAGGAAATACCTGACACGCCGAATTATTGAAGCCGACTTGCGCAAAGTTCACCACTGCGTCCTTATGGGACTTGGATTGCCGCATTTGACAAAGCACCTCTAAAACCCTATCTGGTGTTGTTCCTGCGCTGCCGAAAGGCATCAGGCTTTCAAGACCTCGCAAGAGGCGACCGTGCAAACGGGCAACCCCAAGCTCACCGCACGGTCTTGATTTTTCGCGCCAGCGTCTTGGCCTCAAAGCCCCGCCCTTACCGGCGGGGCTTTTTGCTAGGCTCAACACTCGAAAAGCAGCCGCTTCGCGCGCCCGCCCGGCTCCGGACAGCAGAGCCCGATTTCGGTGGCCCGCTATTTGGGATGTTGCCATAATCGTCGGATGCTCGATATCGTCCTGATCCTTGCCGTGTTCGCGGCCTTGCTGGTGGTGGTCGCCGTCAGCCAGCCGCTCGCGCTGCGCCTCAGGCTTTCCCCGGTCGTGCTTCTCGCCGTGATCGGCGTCGCGATCGGCGCCGCCTCGAGCGTCCTCCTGCACACGCCGCTTTCGCCGCGTTTCGGGACGATCGCCAAGCTGTTCGCCGATCTGCCGATCGGGTCGGAGACCTTGATCTACGTCTTCCTGCCGCCGCTCGTCTTCGAGGCGGCGCTCACCAGCGACGTGAGGCGCATGCTCGAGGATGCGGCGCCGATCCTGATGCTCGCGATCGTCGCGACGCTCGTCACCACCGCGATCGTCGGCGTCGCGCTTTGGCCGCTCGCGGGCGTGCCGCTCGTCGTCTGCCTCCTCCTCGGCGCGGTGACCGCGACCACGGACCCGGCCGCCGTGATCGCGGTTTTCCGGGATGTCGGAGCGCCGGCGCGCCTCACCAGGCTCGTCGAGGGCGAAGCGCTGCTCAACGACGCGGCGGCCATCGTGCTCTTCGTGGTCCTCCTCGGAATGATCGTCCAGGGGCGCGAGCCCGATATCCTCGGCGGCGCCATCGAATTCGTCACCTCCTTTGTCGGCGGGGCCGTTTTCGGGGCGCTTGCCGGCCGCGTCCTGCTCCAGCTCACCCCGATTGCGCGCGACGATCGCCTCGCGGAAGCGACGCTCACGGTCGCGCTCGCCTATCTCACCTTCATCGCGGCCGAGCGCCTCCTTCACGTGTCGGGCGTGGTGGCGGTGCTTTCGGCGGGGCTGATCGTGAGCGCGTTCGGACGTTCGCGCATCACCCCGTACAACTGGTCGTTTCTCACCGACCTCTGGGCGCAGATCGCCTTCTGGGCGCATTCACTCGTCTTCGTGCTGGCGTCCATGCTGGTGCCCAGGCTCCTGGTGGACATGGAATTGCGCGATCTCGTCCTCGTCGCGGCGCTCATCGCCTCGGCCTTCGCGGCGCGCCTCCTGGAACTCTTCCTGCTCTTGCCGTTGTTGAGCCTCGCCAGGCTCACCCAGCCGATCAGCACCTCGTTCAAGCTCGCCATCGCCTGGGGTGGGCTGCGAGGCGCGCTGACGCTGGTGCTGGCGCTCGCGGTGACCGAAAATCCAGCGCTGCCGCACGAGGTGCAGCGTTTCGTCGCCGTGCTGGCGACAGGCCTCGTGCTGTTCACCATCCTGGTCAACGGCACGACCCTGCGCCCGGTCATCCATCTGCTCGGACTTGATCGCTTGTCGGCCGTCGATCAGGTCCTGCGCGACCGGGTGCTGGCGCTGTCCTATGCCGAGATGGGCGAGACGATCCGCGCGGCGGCGCGCGAATACGGCCTCTCGCCCTCGGCGGCCAAGAGCGCGATCGAGCCTTACGAGGCCTGGATCTCGGCGGCAGTCAGCCGCGACGCCGCGAAGCTCGGCTTGACCGATCACGACCGCCTCGCGGTCGGCCTCGTGGCGCTCGGCAACCAGGAGCGCATGCTCGTGCTCGAGACCCTGGCGCAACGAGCCGCCTCGCCGGCGACCGTGCAGGCGCTGTTGCACAACGCCGACGCGCTCGTCGAGGGCGCAAGAAGCGCCGGGCGCCTCGGCTACAAGCGCAGCGCCGAGGCCGCGCTCGCCTTCCCCTTCTCGTTCCGCTTTGCCCATTTCCTCTACCGGCGTCTCGGCATCCGGCGCCTGCTCGCCGACCGCCTGGGAGACCGGTTCGAGATGCTGCTCGTCACGCGGCTTCTGATCCAGCAGCTCGCCGGCGCCAATGCGGGCCGCTCGCGTGCGATCTTCGGCGAGCGCGTGATGGGCCTCATGAACGCGATGCTGCGGCGCCGCCTCGAAAGGACCACGTCCGCGCTCGACGCGCTTCGCCGGCAATACCCCGAATACGCGGCGGCGCTCGAAGCGCTCTTTTTGCGTCAATCGGCGCTACGCGGCGAGATGGGACGCTACCAGGCGCTCTTCGAGGAAGGGCTCATCGCGTCCGAGGTCTACGAGGATCTGAAAGGCAGCGTCGCCGTCGCGCGGGGCGCCGAATCGCGGCCCCGCTTCGATCTCGGTCTCGACACGCATCAATTGATCCAGCGTCTCGACCTTTTCGCCGGCCTCGACGATCGGCAGCTCGAGCGCGTGAAGAAGCTTTTGCGGCCGCGCTTCACCGTGCCGAACGAGTTCATCGTGCGCAAAGGGGAGCGAGGAGACGCGGTGTTCTTCATCGCCTCGGGGGCCGCGGAAGTCGTTCTTCCGCACCGCCGTGTCCCGCTCGGCAGCGGCGATATCTTCGGCGAGATGGCGCTGCTGAGCGGCAGGAAGCGGCAAGCCGATGTCGTGGCGCTCACCTATTGCCGTCTCCTCGTGCTGCGCAAGGCCGATTTCGATCGTCTCATGAAGGACAATCGCGACGTGCGTTTTGCCATCAACCGCATTGCCGAGGCGCGCCGCAGGATGAATGCGCCCGACGAGGCCGCCGCCGCCTCGTAGCGCGGGATGTGTTCGATGCAATCGGCGAATGGGCCATCTTGGGAGCATGCCGTAGAAACGCCTATCGCCGCGTGAGTTCCGCTCGACGGTCAGGGCTGGCGCGCCATCTCACCGTCCAGCCTGAGACACCGCGCGGGCGGTTCGGATGGCGATCGAGCAGCAAGATGAGCTGCATCGTCGGGCCGCTCGGCTCAACGAGCCCGCGCTCATATTTGTCGAAGGCATTCTCTCCCACCTTGAATAGCGCGCCGGCCTCACGCTGTGAGAGACGCAGCTTGGCTCGCACCCGCCGGATGGTCGCCGGCGAGGGAACACCCTCCACCTTTTCCTTGAGCCCGCGCAGCGCCTCGTCGACCACGCTCATGTCCTTGCCGACATGAACGCCATTTCCCACCCCGATCGGATAATATCCCGGCAGCTGAACCGTGATGCTCTCGCCCTTATACTCGACGACATACGGCCGGACACCGCGAGTCAGGGGTTCCCCGGACTCCGGCGCCGACATGATTCGCGGAAGAGCCTGTTCCTTGCTCGCCAAGTCTATTCCTCCGCCAAGTCTATTTTCTCCGCCAAGTCTATTCCTCGGCCATGTCTATTTCTCCTTGAACGACATCACGATGAATTCCGTGACGACGTCCGCCTGGAACTTGACATAAAGGTGCAGCTCACCGGCCGGCACGTGATAAACATCCTGCCAAACGCGGTGGTCGGCGAAAGTGGTCATTGATTTGAAGAACATTGGCCGTTCCATGCTCAAGATCACCTCGACGATGGTGCTACGATCGAATCCGAGAGCCCCTGCTGTTCGTAAGGCCGTCGTGGTGATCGCGAGCGTTTCGAATGGCGATTTTGACGGCCTCGAGATCATAGGTGGGCCGCCATTTCTCCATATCGCATTTTGCCCCCATTAAGGTGGTCAAGCGCGACCACCGTGGTGCCCGCCTTGCGCATCGACCCCGACGCTCTCCCAGCGCCCGCAGAGCGAGATCAGCGCTCCCTCGATCCTGCCTTGGGCGATGAGAGCCGCCGCCCGCTCGCGGCCCGAAGCGAGCGCGGACGCGATCTTGTCCTCCCCGAGCGTGCCGACCGCGATCACCACCGGCAGATCCCGAAGATCGCTGTCCGGATCGAGCTCGCGCGCCGAACGACGACGAACGGCCGGATCATCGACATCGACCGCGTTCGCGATCATGGTCGCGGCCGCATCTGCATCCGCCGCCGCCTTCGCGAGCACGGTCACGGCGTCGGCGATGCCGAGCGAGAAGGAACGCCCGTGCCGGCCGCTCGTCGCCACGCCGCGCACCGGGCTCTCCCAGCCGATGCGCACGAAGGCTTCGGGTTTCGCGCTCGCCGGCGCCCGAACCTCTTCCGGCGAACGCATGATGCCGATATCGAAATGCTCGCCGGCCGCGAGATGAAGGGCGATATCCCCCCCGTTGTTGACGAAGGCGCGCCGCAGAGATGCCGCCTCCAGCATGGCGGCGAGCACCGCCTCCGCGACGGCGCCCGCGACCGCGACCATCGGCGTCACGAAGACGTCGCGATAGGGCCAGGCGGCCTCGGCCATGCGCCGGGCGATGGGGCTTTCGAACGCGGGAAGGTCCTCAGCGAGCCTTCGGCGCAGCCCGACGAGCTCGGCCGCGAGCTCGGCGAGGAGCCCATCGAAGCGGCGTCGCGCGGCCGCCTGGGCGCGCCGCACCGCCGACGCCTCGCCCTCCGCCTTGATGACGAGGTCGATCGGTCCATCCGTGAGGTGCAGCCGCCCGGAAGAGAGACGACCGGCGAGCGGCGCGGCGCGAGCCCTGTCACGCACCGGGCATCGCGATGCCGAGCCTCGCGAGAACTGCTTGCGGGGAGGCATAGGCTTCCTGGAAATCGACGCTCCAATAGCGCAGATCCGCGATGTCGATGCGTTCGCCCGTGACCGCGCAGCGCACATAAGCGCCGGGGCGCAGCACGCGAAATTCCGCGTCCCCATAGTCGAGGATGGCCTCGCCCGGTTGCGGCACGTGCCGATCCATCTTGTTCATCGGGTGTCTCCGGCGAGCATGGGGATCATGGCGATCACATAGACGCTGCGGGGCCTGAAAGGAAGATCGAAGAAACACATCCAGCGCTCCGTCGAAGGTCATCGCTCGAAGAGCGAGGGCTCGTCGTCCCGCGCGCGCAAGCTCCGCCTGCGCGGCTTGGCGCTCGACCCGGCGATCGCCCCGATCCTGCCGTCGGCGAATTCGATCATGAGCGTCTGACCGGTGGTGATCTCGGCGGCGGCGTGCAACGGCCGGCCGGCAGCGTCATGGACCAGTGCGTAGCCGCGCGCCAGCACGCGCCGATAGCCGACGCTTTCAAGAAGCTGGCCGAGCCCCTCGAGCCGCGCCCGGCGCGCCGCGAGCGATTTGCGCACGCATTGCTCCTGGCGCGCCCCGAGGCTTTCCACTTTCGCCCGCGCCAGCACATTGGCGTCGCGATGCGCGCGCAAGAGCGCGCCGAACGCAACCGTGAGCCGCCTCGTCACATGGCCGAGAGCCGTGCGCCGGAGCTTGAGCCCGGCGGCATGGCAGCGCGGCAATTGCCGTGCCGCCTCCTTGAGGCGCTGACGCGAGGTCGCGAGCAGCACGGCCGGCGAGTGCCCGGCCATCTTGTGGGCGAGCTCGGCCAGACGGTTGCGGCGCTGCTCGATCTGCCGCTCCGCGGCGCGGCCGAGCGCCTGCGCCGCCGCATCCACGCGCTGGCGCGGCACGGAAAGGAGGCGGTCGCGCGACGGCAGCGCCCGCGCGGCGCCGGCGAGCTCGCCGCGCTTGCGCTCCTTGAGCCGCCGCAGGCCGGCGGCGAGACGGCCGGCGTGCGAAGCCAAGGTCGCCGCGAGATCCACCCGCACCGGGACGGCGATTTCGGCAGCGCCGGTCGGCGTCGGCGCGCGCCGGTCGGCCACATGATCGAGGAGCGTCCAATCCGTCTCATGGCCGACGGCGGAAATCAGCGGGATGGCGCTTCCCGCCGCCGCCCGTACCACCACCTCCTCGTTGAAGCCCCACAAGTCTTCGAGCGAACCGCCGCCGCGTGCGACGATGATCAGATCCGGGCGAGGTATCGCTGCGTCGACCTCGAGGGCGTTGAAGCCCTGGATCGCCGCCGCGACTTCCGCCGCGCAGCTCTCGCCTTGCACGCGCACGGGCCAAAGCAGAACCGATCGCGGAAACCGGTCGGCGAGACGATGCAGGATGTCGCGGATCACGGCGCCCGTCGGAGAGGTGATGACCCCGATGACCCGCGGCAGATAAGGGAGCGGCTTCTTGCGCGCCTCGTCGAACAGGCCCTCGGCGGCAAGCTTCCTGCGCCGCTCCTCGAGAAGCGCCATCAAGGCTCCGACGCCCGCCGGTTCGAGGCTGTCGATCACGATCTGGTATTTCGAGGAACCCGGAAAGGTCGTGATCCGCCCCGTGGCGATCACCTCGAGCCCCTCTTGCGGGCGGAATTTGAGCCTCCCGAAAGTGGTCTTCCAGATCACGGCCTCGAGGCGCGCGTTCTGATCCTTCAGCGAGAAATAGCAATGCCCCGAAGCGTGCGCACCCCGGAAGCCCGAAATCTCGCCGCGCACGCGCACATGGCCGAAGGCGGTCTCGATGGTGCGCCGGAGCGCCCCCGAGAGCTCGGATACGGACCATTCGACGATGTTGCTGGCCTGAGCGTCGGACACGAGGCGGCCTATGCACGCAAGCGATGGCGCCATGAAGGCGCGCGGCGTCGAAACATCACGCCACCTCTCCTTGAAGCCGCTTCAGCGCGCGCTCGCGCTGAATGAAGGGCAAGAGATGCGACATGTCCGGCCCGTGGTCGAGGCCCGTCAAGGCGAGCCGCAAGGGCATGAAAAGGGCGCGGCCCTTCCGGTCGGTTCTTTCCTTGAGAAGCAAGGTCCAGTCGCGCCAGCTCGAAGCCTGGAAGGATCCTTCGGGCAAGGCCGCGGCGGCTTGCGCCAGGAAGCCGCGATCGCTCTCCGCGATCGCCGGGTGGATCGGCGCGCAGACGATGCGCCACCATGGCGCCGCGTCCGCGAGTTTTTCGCAATTTCCGCGCACGGCGATCCAGAAGGCTTCGCCTCCTGCGACCCCTTGGGCGAGAAGCCGATCGGCGACCGCCTCATAAGGCATTGCGTGAAGCAATTTTCCGTTGAGCGCCTGCAATTCATGCTCGTCGAATTTCGCCGAGGCTCGCGAGACCCGGTCGAGGGAGAAATGCTCCCCGAGCTCGCGCATCGTGGCGACGGGCTGCAATGCTTCCGAGGTTCCGGTGAGCACCGCGAGCGCGGCCACCGCCATGGGTTCGATGCCCGCCTCGCGCAAGCCGCGCAACGATAGATGGCCGAGCCGCTTCGACAACCCTTCCCCGCTCGCGGTGGTGAGCAGGTTGTGATGGGCGAAGCGGGGCGCCGTGGCACCGAGCGCGGCGAAGATCTCGAGCTGAACCGCCGTGTTGGTGACATGGTCCTCGCCGCGGATGACCTCGGTGACGCCGAGCTCGGCATCGTCCACGACGCTGGTGAAGGTATAGAGCGGCTGGCCGTCCTCACGGATGAGCACCGGATCGGAAAGCGAGGTGGTGTCGATATGACAGGGGCCGCGCACGGCGTCGTTCCAGGCGACCACCTGCCCCGTGAGCTTGAATCGCCAATGCGGACGGCGGCCCTGCGCCTCGAGTTGCGTTCGATCCTGCGCCGTGAGCCGCAGCGCCGCACGATCATAGATCGGCGGTGCGCCTCGCTGAAGCTGACGCTTGCGGCGCCGGTCGAGCTCCTCGGCGGTCTCGTAGCAAGGGTAGAGCAGCGCTTTGCCCTTCAGCACCTCCGCGGCCGCCGCATAGTGGTCGAGCCGGTCCGACTGGCGCAAAACCTCGTGCGGGTGGATGCCGAGCCAGGCGAGATCCTCGACGATGGCGCGCTCATATTCGGGCTTCGAGCGCTCGCGATCCGTGTCGTCGAGCCGCAGGAGGTAGCGGCCTTGCTCTTTCAGTGCGGTGAGCCAGTTGAACAACGCCGTGCGGGCATTGCCGATATGGAGAAAGCCGGTCGGCGAAGGCGCGAAACGCAGTTTTGGCGCGGTCATGGGCTCCTTATGGCAGACGAGCGCCGTGATCGCCACTTCGCCTACGCGTCCCAACCTCGTCATGGCCGGGCATCGGCCCGGCCATCTACGGACTTTTTCCTGGTTGGTTGGGGAAGGAAGGCGTGGGTCACCGGACCTGATCCTCGGAATAAACCCGAGGACGGTGTGACGCGTGGGCGTAGTCGCGAAAACCGTTGGTGATCGGATAGCGGCGATCACGGCCGAAATTCCTGAGTGTCACCTTGGGACCGGGCGCTGCCTGACGGCGCTTGTATTCGGCAAGATACAAGAGCCGCTCGATCTTGCGGACGACCTCCTCATCGAACCCTTTGGCGACCAGGTCGGGCAACGCTCATTTCCCGCTCGACGAGGCCCTCGAGAATGGCATCGAGCACGTCGTACGGTGGCAGGGAATCCTCGTCCCTCTGGTTTTCGCGCAGCTCCGCCGACGGCGCCTTCTCGAGGATGCTCGGCGGAATGACGATCACCGGCCGGCCCCTTCGCGTCCTTCGGCTTCCAGCGATTGCGCAAGGCGCAGAGCCGATAGACCTGCGTCTTGTAAAGGTCCTTGATGGGGTTGAAGCCGCCGTTCATGTCGCCGTAAAGCGTCGCGTAGCCGACCGACATCTCCGACTTGTTGCCGGTCGTCACCAGCATGGCAGCCGAGCTTGTTGGAGATCGACATGAGAATGACGCCTCGCGCGCGGCTTTGCAGGTTCTCTTCGGTGACGTCGCGGGGGCGCCCCTGGAACAAGGGCGACAAGCACCGCCTCGAAGGCCTCGACCGGCGCCGCGATCGGCACGGTATCGAGGCGCACGCCGAGACGTTCGGCGCAGCTTGCAGCGTCAGAAAGGCTCTCCTTCGACGTGTAGCGGTAGGGCAGCATCACGCAGTGCACGCGCTCCGCCCCGAGCGCATCGACCGCGAGCGTCGGCGGCGAGCGCCGAATCGACGCCGCCCGAGAGACCGAGCACGACGCCTGGAAAGCCGTTCTTCTCGACGTAATCGCGAAGCCCGACGAAGGCAGGCAGGTATAGTCGGCCTCGTCGCCACGGATCGACGGCCGAGCGCGGCCCTTCGATCAGCGACCAGCCCTGCGCCTCGTGCCGGTAGCGCAGAAGGGCGACCTTCTCCTCGAAGGCCGGAAGGCTCGCCGCGATCTCGCCCTTTGCATCGAGCGCGAAGGAGGCGCCGTCGAAGACGAGCTCGTCCTGGCCGCCGACCTGGTTGAGATAGACGAAAGGCATTCGCGTTTCACGCACGCGCTCGCGCACCACATCGACGCGCTCGGCGACCTTGTCGCGCCAATAGGGTGAGGCGTTCGGCACGAGCAGGAGGCTCGCTCGCGTGTCCCGGAAGCAGGAAAGAAGCCCCGGACCCCAGATGTCCTCGCAGATCGGGATGCCGATCTCGATGCCCCGAAAGAGGATGGGAAGCGGGCGGGGGCCCGGCGTGAACACCCTTTTCTCGTCGAAGACGCCGTAATTCGGCAGGTCGACCTTGAAACGCAGGCCCAGGATTTCGCCCTGTTCCAAGAGGGCGTAGGCGTTGTAGAGCTTGCCGCCTTCCGCGTAAGGCAAGCCCATGAGCATAGCCGGGCCGCCATCGGCCGTGTCGCGCGCCAAGGCTTCGAGCGCGCGACGGCAGGCCTGCTGGAAGCCGGGCCTGAGCACGAGGTCCTCGGCCGGGTAGCCGGACAGATACATCTCGCTGAACATGATGATATCCGCGCCCTGCCGCGCCGCCCCCGCCCGCGCGTCACGCGCCTTGGCAAGATTGCCGGCCACATCGCCGACCGTCGGGTTGAGCTGTGCGAGCGCGATCGTAAGCTCGCTCACGGCAAGCTGCGTCATGAGGCTTCATATCAAGCCCGGAGGAGCAAGCCCAGTCGCGAGCGCATGGATTTCACGGGAGGTGCGGGCCATGACCTTGCGCGCATTCCTCAAAGCTTGCGACATCCCGGCCGTTCCCTGCGACGCCGGGAGCGTATCGATCGCGATCGAAGGAGATTTCGGTCGCACTTTAAAGGCGCACGGATAACGGGCTCGCGGCCGGGCCGTCGGGAATTGACAGTTTCGGTGCTTCGCCCCATGCCGCTTCGCCGTCGGAGACCGCCTCATGGATATCCTCGCCTCGATCCGCAAGATGCTCGTGCCCATCCATCGGGAGGGCTATGTGTTCATTCTGGCCGGGCTCGTGGCGATGCTCGTCCTCGGATGGGTGTGGGAGCCCTTGTTCTGGCTCTGCGGCCTCATCACCGCATGGATCATCTACTTCTTTCGCGACCCGCCTCGCGTGACGCCGCTCGGCGATGGCCTCATCGTCTCGCCGGCCGATGGAAGGGTGAGCGCGGTCGCGCGCGCGGTGCCGCCGCCGGAACTCGGCCTCGGGCCTGCGCCCCTCATGCGCATCTCGATCTTCATGAGCGTTTTCGATTGTCATGTGAATCGCTCACCCGTCGCGGGCCGCATCGCCAAGATCGCCTATCGGCCGGGGCTTTTTCTCAATGCCGATCTCGACAAGGCGAGCGAGGACAATGAGCGCAACGCCCTTTTGCTCGAGACGCCACAAGGGCAGATCGCGCTGGTGCAGATCGCGGGCCTCATCGCTCGACGCATCGTCACCGCCGTGACCGAGGGAGAGACGCCGCAAGCGGGCGAGCGCATCGGCATCATTCGCTTCGGCTCGCGCGTCGATGTCTATCTGCCCGACGGCTTCCAAATTCTCGCGGGCGAGGGCCAGCGCGCGATCGCCGGCGAAACCGTGCTCGCTTCTTTCGGCAAGGCAGACCGCCCCGCGGGGCTTCCGCACGGCGTGACATGAAACGGCACGACCGCGCTCAAGCCGAAGGGCATGGCGCGAAGGCGCCGATTCGCGCTAGAATGGGGCGTGATGCAAGAAACGGAATGGCCGGGGGATCCCGATTTCCTTTCGAGCCTCGTTCGGTAATCTTTCCGCTCATTCCCGCGAATGCGGGAATCCAGAATTGAGAGGCAAGCCCGGAAAGGCCTGGATTCCCGCATTCCAGGCCGTGTGAAAAGCCCCGCAGCCTCACCTCCGCTCATTCCCGCGAGAAAGCGGGAATCCAGGTTTCGGGCTGGCACTGCAAGTCTGGATCCCCGCATTCGCGGGGATGAGCGGAGATGAGGTTTTCGCCCATCCTCATTCGCGGGAATGAGCGGAGGTGGATGAGCGCAAGACAGGAGATCGTTCGCGGTCTCGGGCCAATAATGAGGAAAGCGAGACAGAGCTCGAATGAATGACCCGCGCAGATCGGGTGACGCCTCGGTCGAGGCTCGCAAGAAGCGAGGCCTCCGATCCGTGCCGTTGCGCGTGCTCATTCCGAACCTGCTGACGCTCTTCGGCCTCGCGCTCGGCCTCACGGCGATCCGTTTCTCGTATGAAGACAGGGTCAATCTGGCGGTGATCGCCGTGGTGGCGGCCGCCGGGCTCGACGGGCTCGACGGGCGGGTCGCGAGATTGTTGCGCGGGACCTCGCGCTTCGGGGCGGAACTCGATTCGCTCGCCGATTTCGTCAATTTCGGCGTCGCTCCGGCCCTCATCCTCTACGGCACGCTCTTGCATGCGGCGCGCTCGCTCGGCTGGCTGGCGGCCCTCGTCTTCGCGACCGCGATGGCGCTGAGACTCGCCCGCTTCAACGTGACGCTCGACGATCTTTCCCGTCCCGATTGGAAGAAGAATTTCTTCACCGGCGTGCCGGCTCCGGCAGGCGCGATCACCGGCATGTTGCCGCTCTATCTTCTCAAGCTCGGCTTCGGCGATCTGCCGGGCTTCGTTCCCCTCTCGGTCGGCTATGTTCTGGTGGTCGCCTTCCTGATGGTGAGCGAGCTGCCGATCTACGCCGGCAAGACGCTCGGCACCTCGGTCACGCGCGACAAGGTGCTCTTCGTGTTCCTCGCGAGCGTCCTGCTGATCACGCTCGTCGTCAACTTCACCTTCGTGACACTCGCCGTGCTCACCCTCGTCTATCTCGCGCTCATTCCGTTGAGCGTCAGGCGCTACCGCTCGCTTGATCGCGCCTGGAGCGAGGCGCGCACGCGGGGCGAGCCGGTGGCCGGCGAAAAGACCTGACGAACTCAGCCGGCGACGGAAGGGCGCGGCTCCAGGCTTCTCGGGTGCCGAGCCGCGCAGCATCATCCTCGAAGCCGTTGCATCGAAGAGCGCACGGTCATCGGCGCCCCTGCATCGGAATGCGTAGGCCGAAAGAGCCATTTTCGCCGCATCGGCAAGAAGGTAAAAAAGAGGGGCGAGCCGCCTCTCTCATTATAGGCGACGAGCCAAGGGCCGGCCTTTGAGCCCATCAAGGCCGGCCCGCCTTCCAGAATTTCGATGATGACATCCGAACGCGGCGTCATGTCCTCGCGACGAGGCGCCTTGCATTCGCGCGGACGCGCCGACGTGCCGGCCGATAAGCGGCGATGCCGATCGCCCTCGTTCGGCGCAGCAGGTTCGGTAGGCTTTCGCCGCGCAGCACGCTTGCGGCAAGAAGGGCCATTTCCTGCTGAGCGCCGAGGGCGCCCTCCAGCATGGCCGCGAGCTTTTCGCTCGCCATCATAAGGATCTCGGGATCGAGCGCCCTTTCGGGAAAGAACGCAGCCTCGGCGAGGATCGGTGCTCGTGCCGCCATGGTCAGAGCCGCGTCGCGCGCCAGATGGGAAGCGCTGAAAAGCGCGAGCCAATAACCGTAGGGCGTGAACATCGTTTGCGTCGACCCGGCCGTTGCGTGGTGATCTTCTTCGAGGTGAGACTCCGAAAGGCCGATCCATATTCCTGACCAACCGTAAATCTTGCTTGAACCGGGCACGGCTCGCGGATGCGGCCCTGGCCGAGCGGGCCGGTTTGGGGCGCCGAAGACGGTCACGGGCACGATATGGCCGCAAAAATGATTTCCATTTTGGCGGATCATGCTCTAGCCATTGGCGCGATGTCGGGCGCACGGCGCGGCGCTCAGCCGTCAACGAAAGGATGTTGATGTCGAAGGAAGAGCTTCTCGAATTTCCAGGAATGGTCACCGAGCTCCTGCCGAACGCCATGTTCCGCGTGAAGCTCGAGAATGACCATGAGATCGTCGCCCATACCGCGGGCAAGATGCGCAAGAACCGCATTCGCGTTCTGATGGGCGACAAGGTGCTGGTCGAAATGACGCCCTATGACCTGAGCAAAGGCCGCATCACCTATCGCTTCAAGTGATGGCGGGCGGGGCGATCAGGCTCGAGGATCGATAGCGTGACCCCAGCCCAGAGGCCCCGACTGATCCTGGCCTCCGCCTCACCGCGACGCTTGCAGCTCCTCGAACAGATCGGCGTCACGCCCGACCAGATGATTCCCGCCGATATCGACGAGGCGCCGCGCAAGGGAGAGGCGCCGCGCAGTCTCGCGACGCGGCTTGCGCGCGAGAAGGCGGAGGCGGCGGCGAGGATCGCGCGCCTCAAGGGCGATGGGGCGAGCTCGATCGTGCTGGCCGCCGACACGGTGGTCGCCGTCGGCCGGCGCATCTTGCCGAAGCCGGAGCTCGTGGACGAGGCGGCCGCGTGCCTGCGCCTCCTGTCGGGGCGGGCGCATAAGGTGTTCACCGGCATCTGCCTGATCACGCCCAAACACGCGCGGCGCGAGCGCCTGATCGAGACGAGGGTGAGGTTCAAGCGGCTCTCGCGTAATGATTTCGACGCCTATCTCGCGAGCGGAGAATGGCGCGGCAAGGCAGGCGGCTACGCCATCCAGGGCAAGGCCGGCGCCTTCGTGTTGAAGCTCATCGGTTCGCCCTCGAATGTCGTCGGCCTGCCGTTGCAGGAGACGCTGAATCTTCTCGATGGCGAGGGCTATCCGGTGCATCTCAATTGGCTGAACTCGGCCTGAGTGAGATCGGCGCCCGCGCATGATCCACAAAAAATGGGAACTGTTCATCGCTTGAGCTTGCGCGCACCGCCGAATTTGTCCCTCCACGCCGGCAGCGCCCCATTGAACGGCAGCGCCGTCGCCTCATAGACGCCGCGCGCCACCGCGCGGGCGAGGCAATCGGACGCGAGCGCGCCGATCTCCACGAGGTCACGATCGGGATCCTGCAAGGGGCGTCGCCCGGAGGCGGCGGCAAAAACGATGTCGCCGTCGAATAGCGCATGGGCGAGCCGCAGCCCCTTCGACAAGCCGCCCTGAGCGATCATCGCGAGGCGCTTCGCCTGCGATTTGGTCAGCACGGCGTCGGTCGCGACGAGCGCGATCGTGGTCGCGAATTCAGCGCCGCCCTTCCAGGCGAGCCTGAGGTCGCTGTCGGTGAGGCGAGACGGCGAGCCGAGCCCGCCGAACTCTTCGGCTTGCTCCCAGGGCGCCGCCCAGAAATGCGGGCCATCCCCGATCACGGCAGA
Organism: uncultured Alphaproteobacteria bacterium; assembly: GCA_963713805.1. Taxonomy (GTDB): domain Bacteria; phylum Pseudomonadota; class Alphaproteobacteria; order Rhizobiales; family Beijerinckiaceae; genus GAS188. The sequence goes on from CAVQNF010000026.1 coordinate 249,141, forward strand.
GCCGATGGCATTGACCACCGCAAGCACGGCGACGACATGGCCGGAGCGCGCGTGGACGCTTCGCCGAACCCAGGCCACCCTTGAGATTGACGGTCGTCGCGCCGAAGCCGGCGCCGGCCGTGCCGAGCGGCAGGTCGCGGCTTGCCGCGCCGCAGGCCGCGTAGGCGAGCTCGCGATAGGGGGGATAGCGGCCCCAATCCTTGTCGCCGCCGTTCAGCAAATCGAAGCAGATGGCCTGCGGCACGATCGGCACGCGCGCGCCTGCGACCGGAACGCCGCGCCCGCGTTCACGCAGCCAAGCTTGCGCGCCCGAAGCGGCGTCGAGGCCGAAGGCCGAGCCGCCCGAGAGCACGATGGCATCGATGCGTTCGACCCATGCGTCGGGCGCGAGGCATTCGAGGTCGCGCCCGGCCGGAGCTCCTCCCGAAACCGAGACCGAAGCGACCGCCGGTTCCTCGAAGACCACGACCGTCACGCCCGAAGCGAGAGGCGCATCATGTGCCGAGCCGACGGTGATCCCGGCGACATCGGTGACGAGGTTTCGCATCACGAGGTTTCCGAGCTGCTCATCGCCGTGAATACCGGATGTGCTCAGAGCGACGCCGTCGGTGCGTTCGGCAAGCGCATGACGAGCACGGAACATTGGGCGTGACGCACGATGTTCGCAGCGTTCGAGCCGATCAGATAGGTGCTCCAGTTCGGGCGATGAGACCCGACCACGATCAGATCGGCCTTCATTCTCGCAGCTTCCTTGAGCACTTCGTCATAGACGCTGCCGAAAGGGGAAGAAACCGTGACCCGGCCCTTCGGCAGATCGAGCTTGGCCGCGAGGTTTTCGAGCGCCGTCGAGAGCCGCCTTCTCGTCGCTGTCGTAATATTCGGCCGGAATATATTCGTTCATCGCGTAAGGGACCGGCGAGCGCACATGGACGAGGCGGAGCACGGCCCCACCTGCCTTGGCGAGCTCGACGGCCTCGTCGACGCCCGGCTGCGCGACCTCCACCTCGGCGATGTCGACGGGGACGAGAATGCTTTTGAACATCAAAAACCTCCTGATGCGTGGTCCCGAAGCGGCCGAGCGTAGCAGCTTCCCTTCGAATGCAAGGTCAAGGGGGTGCGGCGACGGCGGAGGGCAAGACGGCGGCGCGGGCGAGCGCCAGCGCCTCGCGCAGCACCGAAAGATCGCCGATCTGGTTCGCCAGCACCAGGATCAGGGCGGCATCGAGCTTGCGGCTCTCATCGTCATCGAGGCCACGATGCGCCTCGACGATGAGACGATAGGCGGCATCGGGATCGGGAAAACGGGCAGCGGTGTCGAGCGGCATGAGCGACGGTAGCGCGTGATGCGCGATCGGGAAAGCTCGTGCCCCGGATCAGCCAGACCGGGACATAGAGGGTCATCGTCAGGCCGGCGAGGCGGCATTGACCACACGAGCGGCTTCGGACCGCCTACGCCTCGTTCGGGGTCCATGGGGCAGCCTGTGCCAGGCATTTCGAAGATGCCCGGTCACGAACGACGTGGCGTCCGGACGAGAGCGTGCGCGAGGCGGGACGGGTAGCGGCATCGATCAGCTCGCGATGACACGGATTCAGCCCTTGCCGCAGGCGCGCCGAAGCGCGGCTTCGATCGCCGTTCCGGTCGCCTGTCGGAAGCGGGCCGCCACATGCCCGTCCGGCCGCAAAAGATAGCCGCAGCCCGGCGTTGCAGCGTAGCGGCGCGCGAATTGGCGTTCCGCGTCGTGAAGCACCGAGGCATCTTGTTTCGTAAGGCTTACGGCAACGAGGTCGACGGGCGCGGGAAGCTCCAAGCTTGCGCCGTCTTGCGCGTAGAGCAGGGTGAAGCGGGGCGCGACGATGTCCATGAGGTAAGGGCTTTCGCCACCGCGCCGGAGCACCGCATCCTGCATCGCGGCACCCGGCGGCACGCCGCCGCTCCAGGCCTCGGTGTCGGGCGTCGAGAGCGGCGTGTCATAGGCGCTGGCGGTCGACAGACGGCCTGAATTCACCATCCGCTTGGCGAAATCCGCATGTCGCGCGAGCGCGAGCGCGGCGTCGCGCAGCCGTGCTTCGGCGGCGCTATGGGGGGCGATGAAATCGGTCGAGCGTGTCGAATGGCGGATGTTGTCATCGGCCGCCTGGCCGCGTTCGAGATCGTAGCTCTCGATCAGCGAATCCGGCGCTTCTTGCGAGAGCACCAGCGCAAGCTTCCAGGCGAGGTTCTCGGCGTCCTGCACGCCCGAATTGGCACCGCGAGCGCCGAACGGCGAGAGCTGATGGGCGCTGTCGCCGCAGAACACCACGCGTCCATGCACGAAATTCGCGATGCGCCTGCATTGGAACTTGTAGACGGACACCCATTCGAGATCGAATTCGTCATGGCCGAGCATCGCGGCAAGGCGCGGCCGAACGATCTCCGGCCGCTTTTCCTTCTCGGCATCGGCTTCGCGGCCGAGCTGCAAATCGATGCGCCAGACATCGTCGGGCTGGCGATGCATGAGGGCCGAACGGCCATCGTGGAAGGGCGGATCGAACCAGAAGCGGCGTTCCGTCGGCAGGTCGGCGTGCATCTTGATATCGGCGATCAGGAACTGATCCTCGAAGGTCTCGCCCGCGAACTCGACGCCGAGACGCCTGCGCAGCGCCGAGCGCGCTCCATCGCAGGCGATCACCCAATCCGCCTCCAGGCGATAGGGTCCCTCGGGCGTCTCGATCCTCAGCTCCGCTCCGGTCGCGTCGCGCGCGACATCCGTCACCTCGTTGCGCCAGCGTACATCGATCCCCGGCAAGGCCGCGGCGCGGTCGATGAGAAAATGCTCCACATGGTACTGCTGCAGGTTGATGAAGGCTGGGCGCTTGTGCCCTCCCTCCGGGAGAAGGTCGAATTCGTAGAGAAGGTCGGAACCCTGGAACACCTTGCCGCGCCGCCAGGTGACGCCCTTTTCCACCATGCGGTCGCCGACGCCGAGCCGATCCCAGATTTCGAGCGTGCGCTTGGCATAGCAGATGCCGCGCGAGCCTTCCCCGATGCGGTCGGCATCGTCGAGCAGCACGACGGCGACGCCGCGTTGTGCGAGGTCGATGGCGAGCGACAATCCGACGGGGCCGGCGCCGACGATGATCACGCGATGGCGGGCGGGCTCGCGCCTGTCCTGATCCGGCGAGCGCCGATATCCGAACCGGAAAAGCGATTTGCGCTCCGTCATGGCGGTCGCCCGAATTCAACCCTCGGATAAGCTTCGCGAAGCCCGACCCTCGAGCTCGGGGCCCCAACCTGGCCTTCACCCTTGGAGCTGTTCCCACATCTCGCGGTCGCGTTCCTCGGTCCAGATCACCGGGTGATCGATGCCCTTCGCCTCGTCATAAGCGCGCGAGACGTTGAAGGGCAAACAATGCTCATAGATGGCGAAGCTTCCAAATTTCCGATCCATGGCCTCGCGCGTCGCGGCGAAGCATTCCTTCAGGCTCTGCCCCTTGGCGACAGAGGTCTTGGCGGCGCCGAACAAAGCCTCGAGGAAATCGCGCGTCAAGGCGATCCCCTCCTGGACCTTCTCGCCCGTCGGAAGGGCCGCGCCGCGCCCCGGCACGAGAGCCCGCGCCTCAAGGCCCGCAAGGCGATCGAGCGTCGAGGGCCAATCGGCAAGATGCGCGTCGCCGCAATAGCAGGCCGAGCGATATTCGACGAGATCACCTGAAAACACGACCTTCGCGTCCGGCACAAAGGCGATGATGTCGCCCGCCGTGTGGCCGCGCCCGATATGGGCGAGCTTCACCTCGCGCTTGCCGAGCCAAAGCGTCATCTCTTTCGCAAAGGTCACATGCGGCCAGGTGAGGCCGGGCGGGATCGATGTCGCGCCCTGGAACAGGCGTGGAAAGCGGCCCATCTCCGAGGCTTTGTCGGCAGCGCCGCGCTCGACGATGAGGCCGCGAGTTCGCGTCGCTCGCGATGATCGTCGCTCCGGCATAGGCGGAGGCGCCGAACACGCGCACCGCATGGTAATGCGAGAGGATGACGTATTTCACGGGCTTGTCGGTTCACGGCGCGAATGCGTGCGATCACGTCCTGCGCCATCTTCGGCGTCGCCTGCGCATCGATCACCGCGCAACCGTCATCGCCCACGATGACGCCGGTGTTCGGGTCCCCCTCGGCCGTATAGGCGTAGAGACCCTCGCCGAGCTCGTCGAAAGAGACCTTCTTCGGTCCAAGATCGCCGGTCGAGGCGAAGGATTTGCTGCTCATGCTGGCCGCGCAACCGCCGTCGCGCCCTCCTCGATGATTGAACCCGGTACCGCTTCGTGCTTAGCGGAAGCCGAGAACGGCGTCACGCGAACGACCGACCGCGCTCATGCCCGGGAATTCGGGCACCGATCGTGGCGGCGGATGCCGGGCCTCAACGCTCCGCTCTCCCCGCGAGGTCGCGCCGCTCGCGCAATGAGGTTAGACATAAAGCCGGCTCATGACAGTAATTAGCCGGCGTTATTCTAAAAACGATGCCGAAACAAGGGCCCGGCACAGCACACCCCTCGCATATGGATCATCCGAGCGCTAATCAAGGCCATTTCACCGTCGGCGGCAAAGACGAGAGGATGGCCTCCACATTGCCGCCGGTGCGCAAGCCGAAGATCGTGCCTCGGTCATGGAGGAGGTTGAATTCCACATAGCGGCCCCGGCGCACCAGCTGCTCTTCGCGGTCGGCCTCGGTCCAAAGCGTCCCGATATTGGCGCGCAAGAGGCGAGGGTAGATTTCCAGAAACCCCGTGCCGACCGCGCGCGCGAAACCGAAATCGGCATCGGCATCCCCCGACCAGAGGTGGTCGAAGAAAATGCCTCCGATGCCGCGGGGTTCGCCGCGATGCTTCAAGAAGAAATATTCGTCGCAGCATTCCTTGAACCGTGCGTGCGACGCGACCTTGGGGTTCAGCTCGCAGGCCGAGCGCATCGCCGCATGGAAGGCGACGGCGTCCGCATCCTGCTGCGACCTGCGCCGATCGAGCATCGGGGTGAGATCCGCGCCGCCGCCGAACCAGGCCCGCGTGGTGATCACGAGGCGCGTGTTCATATGCGCGGTCGGCGCGTGCGGATTCCACGGGTGCGCGATGACCGAGATCCCGGTCGCGAGAAAATGCGGGTCCGCCTCCGCGCCCGGCATCTGCGCGGCGAATTCCGGCGAGAAGGTGCCGTGAACACTCGATATATGCACGCCGAGCTTTTCGAAGACCCGGCCCTTGAGCATCGCCGTGACGCCGCCACCGCCGGGCGCTCCGTCATGGTTGGTGCGCCGCCAAGGCTCCCGGATGAAGCGTCCGGGATCGGCGGCGCCGGCGAAGAACGGCCCTTGTGCCTGTTCCTCGAGCGCCTCGAATTCCGCGCAGAGACGATCGCGCAGCGTCGCGAACCAGCCGCTCGCACGTTCGACGAGCGGCTCGATCACCGGATCCCCCGCGAGCGCCGGCAAGCTCATGAGCGAGGCGTCTCGAGGGCTGGGCTCCGGAGCGTCTTCATTCCGTGAGACGTGTCCATAGACCCTTGCTCTGCGAGGACCCTGCTCCCGGATCGTCCGGCGCCCTTTCGAGCGGAAAGGCGACAGGTTCGATTCTCGTCGCGGACGCCTCGCCGCGCGGCGCCTCATTCGACGCGCCGGACGCATTCGTGCGCCGCACCGCCTCTCCGACCGAGGAAGCCTTCGCGGATGAGGGCTTGCGCTCCTCCACGACGAGGGCCGCCGCTGAGGGGGCCGCGACGTCATTCGCCACGCGGCTCGGGGATCCCGTCGCATCCTCCGGCGGCGTGCTCACCTTGTGCTCCCCGGCCGGTCCTTCCGTGCCGGTCGCGCCCGAGCCTGTTTCTGCCGAGCTTCTTTCGATCGGCTTGGCGTCGATGGACATCGGATCGGCGGGCGCCGCTGCGAGCGCGGTAGCAGAGGCATCGGCTCGCGAGGGAGCGGGCGGCGGCGCCTCGATGCGCGGCAGCTCCTTGGGGGGGCCGGAGACGGCCTCGACCCATTCATGCGGATGCTCCCAGGCGAACCCCCCGATGCGCCCGCTCTCCGGCGCGACCGGCGCCCAATGCGGAAAGCTCGCGCCGTCCGCGATCCAGGCCGGATCGCGAGGCGCATGGGCGGCGCGCGCCAGCCATTCGCGAGCAAGGCCCGTCATGCCGTTCTCCGCCTCCTCGATCTCCGCCATGAGAAGGCAGACCCGCGCGGTCGGACGCGCATCCGCCAAGGGCGCGAGCGTCGCGCGAGCCTCGGCAAATTGGCGCGCGGCGAGGTGAGCTCGTCCGAGCGCCACCCTCGCCTCCTCATGATCGGGCGTGAGGGCGGCGAGCCGGGCGATCTGCTTTGCACGCTCCACCGCCGGCAGATGAGGGCGCAAGCCGAGATACGCCTCGGCGAGATCGGGATGCGGCAGCAGGCGCCAGGCCGCCTCGATGATGCGCGCCGCTTGGCGTCGGCGCCCCTCATCGGCGAGCACGGAGGCGGCGGTGACGGCGGCGGGCGTGAGGCCGGGATCGATCTTCAAGGCCTTGAGCGCGGTCTGCAGCGCCTCCTTCGGCCGGGAGGAGCGCAGATCGAGCCCATGCGCGGCCAACAGGGCCGCCTTGGCGCGACGCATCTCGCCTGCCTCCAGAGCGCCCAAACGGTGATTGCGCTCGAGCGTCGCGAGGGCCGCCATCCAATCGCGCGCCTGACATTGCGCCATCAGGGTCGCCTCATGCGCCCAAGGCAGGAACACGTCGAGCCCGGCCGCTTGCGCCGCGTGCCGATGCGCGTCCTTGTGGTCGCCTCGGCGCCGCGCCTCGACGAAGAGGCCGCGCAGGCCGAGCCCGCGCGTATCGGAAATCTCGGCCATGCGCGCGAAGGCGTCCTTCGCGGCCGCGCGATTGCCGGAGAGCTGAGCCGCCTGCGCCTTGAGCAAAAGCGCCAGAGGTTCGTGCCCGGCGAGTCTTTCCGCCGCTTGCGCATGGCGCGCCGCGGCATGGAAATCCCCCGAGGCGACGGCCACGAGACCCTTGGAGATCGCCGCGCTGCCCTTGGCCTGGCGACGCGCGCGAGACAATGCGAAGGTCGCGACCGGCAGGCGCAGCACGAACAGCGCGAAGCGCAGGGCAAGGTAGAGCGCAGCCGCGCTGGCCACGACCCCCAGGATCACGACGGCGAGCGAGGTCTCGTAGACATGCGAGCCGAGCGACAGGGACACGACCCCATGCTGCTCGACCACGAAAATGCACAGGAGCGCCATGGCAAGCACGGCGACGAGGTAGAGAACGATGCGCCACATCGCCTTCACCCGCCGCTATCGGTGCTGCCGGAGCGCCGGATCGCCTCGAGCGCGGCCGCGCTGATGCGCCGCGACGCCGCATTGGCGTCGGCCAGCGCCTTGATGCGCGCGCCCGAACGGGGGGTCGCGCTCTTTTCGAAGACGGGCAATCCTTCCCAGGCGTCCCCTGCGGCCGCAATGTCGCCGCGCAGGAGCGCTGCCTCCACGGTCCCGGCCGGCGAGCCTGCCTCGTCGACCCCGATATGGCGCACCCGCACGATGCGGCCGAGGAAGGCCAGGAACCGGTCCCAAAGATTCGCGGGTGGCGTCGCGTCGGCCACCTTCTGCCTCGCGGCTTCGAGCTCCGTCTCGAAATCCGTCGCGAGCGAGGCCGCGGACGGCGCACCCTTCTCGGCGAAAGGTCGCAAGGCCTCGACCAGCTTCGCCTCGGCGCCGAGCCGCGAGAGCGCATCGAGCTCGCCGACATAGGGCACCCCGCTGCTCAAATCGGCCTCGATGGCGCGCGCCATGACGAGGATCGAAGGCGCGTTCACGTCCTGTTTCGGGCGTGCCGTGACCGATTGCTCGAGCGTTGCGAGCCGTTTCTCGAGCCCGACGAGCTTGCTTTCGATGCTCGCGAGCCGCGCCGTCGCCGATTGCGCCGAATTCGCCGAATCGGCTGCGGTTTTCGCAAGCGACAAGGCCTCCTTCGCGTCGCGGGAAGCCGCCGCGATCTCGGACGCGATCGAATCGAGGGAGGCGGCCGAGGGCGCCTGCGGCCGCTGACGCTCGGCCGCGACCGTTCTCTCGAGCTGTTCGAGCCTTGCCGCGAGCTTGTCGAAATCGGCGCGCGTGACCTCCGGTTGGGTCGCGGGGGCGGCGCGCAGCGTCTCGACCTCGCTTTCGAGGCGTTGCAAACGAGCGGGATCGCGATCGAGGACACCGCTCGCCGCGAGATAGGCGTAGAGCGCTCCCGGCAAAAGGAGGGAAAGCGCCAGCGCCGCCAGGGCGAGCGCGCGCCCGCCTCCTGGCTTGGGCAGCGGCGACGCGGAGGGCGGAGCCTCGTGCCCCGAAGGGCGCCAGGGCGAGGAGGGAGGTTCCTCCGACGGCGGCCGAGGCGCCTCAGGCCCCGGCGTCAGCGTCTCGGATGGAGGAGGCGACCCCGCATCGTCCTGGTCGATCCGTGCCTGCGTCGTCTCCCGTGCAGCCTGCGCACGACCGGCAGCGCCATCGGCGCCGCTCATGGCCGCTGCCTCGCTTCCCGGGTCCTGCATCGCGGCGCCCTCCCGGGTCGCGGCTCCGGGAGGCGGTGCTTCGGCAAGAACGTCCGGATCGCTCGACGAGCTGCGTGTCGCGGCATCCGGCGGGCTGGAAGCGACCGACTCGCTCTCCCGCGCCGGGGCGGGGGCGGCCGGGACCGACGCGCCCCGCCGCACCTTGGATTTTGGCGCGCCCGCTTCCGATGATGTGCCGGTTGGATCCGGATCGCTCATGCGGTGATCACCTGTGGTTGGCCCGCGGCAACATCTTGGCCCTGCAAATCTTGGCTCTGCAAATCTTGGCCCGCAACGGAACTCTTGGCCCGCAGCGAAAGCCCACATCAATAAAGCCATGGTGAGGCTTTTTCCTATCTTTTGTCGGACCGCACCACGGCAAGGCCTGTCAGCCGAAAGCGAAATGGGGCGAGCCCGCGGGGCCGCCAGGATCTCGCTCGCCAGGATCTCGCGCGGCCCTGCGCAACGGGAAACGCCCGCGGCGGGAAGCAGGCTTGATGGTTAATCCGCAAAACGGGAATAGGCCGCGATGGATCAGGCGTCAAAGACAATGGATTACGGGCATGGCGCTCACTTTACACACCGGTTCCGGACGTAAGGCATGAGGCCGGCGTGTTGTTCCAGTGATGTTCCAAGCCCCGCATGTCATCGCACGTGAAAAGAGGTGGTGGAGGAAAGCGCGGAGCCATTCGGCCGGCACGGCTGGCTCAGTCTCGATCGCAGGAAATGCGGCGACGGGCAAGCGTTCCCCGATCCTTCACGCGCGCCGCTGTCCGGGGAGAAGTGCCAGGAGATGCGGTTCATCGGGGAAGGCCGCAAGCTTCACGCAGTTCGCTCCGGCTTCGACGAGGGGTCGCGCCACGGCTCCCGAAAGGCAAAGCTGAGCCGGGCCGAGCGCCTGCGACAAGAGACCGGCTGCCGTCGCGAGCGCCACATAGGCCTTGGCTGAACGGGCGGAATAATGGAGCACGGCCTCAAGCGCGCGATCCCGCAGCGCCGCAGCCGCGGCTGAAGGAAGTGCCGCGGCGAGCCGGGCGTCGTAGACCTCGACGAGAAGGAAGGTGCGCGCTTCCCGGCGCAGCGCTTCCTCGATGTCCGGGCGCCTGTCTCGACCCGCGAGGTAGAGGAGACGGCCGGGCGGCGCCCTTTCGGGAAGCGCCGAGGCGAGCTCCCGGGCGGTCCGAAACACCGGGCGCAGCGCGCAAAGCCCGGCCCTCTCGGCCGCCGCCGCGGTGCGCGCGCCGACCACCATCGCGGGCAAGCCCGTCAGCTCGTTTCGGCTTTCGGCATGCAACAAGGTGAGGGCATGGGCGCTCGCCGCGATCACCCCGCCGTAAGGCGCTCTCGTCCGGGAGGAGGGCAGACGCCCTTCATCGATCGCGGCGATCTCGATGAGCGGCGCGACGACCGCCTCATGGCCGATGCGCGCCAGCGATCGCGCAGTCCGCAAAGCCGCCTCTCGCGGGCGAAGTACCAGCACTCTCATGGGCCACCCCGGGCCGACATCCTCGCGCGGCGTGGCGATGCCCTCATTCATTCACGCGCGACGAGGACCCCGGGCGGGAGCCGCGCGAGAAGCTCGGCCGCCGCCTCGGCGCCGACCCGCTCCGCATCCGCCAAGGCTCCATCCCGAGCGACCTCGACCGCGTCCGTCCCATCTTGCCGAAGCGCGATGCCGCGAAACCGCAACCGGCCACCCTCGAGGACCGCATGCCCGGCGAGCGGGGTGCGGCAGGAGCCATCGAGCCCGGCGAGGAAGGCGCGTTCGGCCGCGAGCGCGCGTTCCGTCGACGCATCGAGCACGGGCGCGAGCCGGGAAACCAAGCCTTCATCCTCCACGCGGGTGGCGATGGCGATCGCGCCTTGGCCGACGGCCGGGATGAAGCTCGCGACGTCGAGGATTTGGCTCGCCTCGTGGGCGCGGCCGAGCCGCTTCAGTCCCGCGAGCGCCAGGACCGTCGCATCACACGAGCCTTCCGCGAGCTTGCGCAACCGCGTGTCCACATTCCCACGCAAGAGCCGCACGGAAATATCAGGGCGCAAGCGGCGCAGCTGCGCCTCGCGGCGCACCGACGCCGTGCCGATGCAAGCGCCGGTCGGGAGCTTGTCGAGACTGCCGAAATTCGGCGCGATCAGCGCATCGCGAGCATCCTCGCGCGGCAGGTAGCCGGCGATGCCGACAAATTTCGGCAGGACCGTCGGCAGGTCCTTCGCCGAATGCACCGCGATGTCGATGCGCCTGTCGAGCAGCGCCTCGTCGAGCTCCTTGGTGAACAGCCCCTTGCCGCCCGCGTCCGCCAAGGCGCGATCGGTGATGCGATCGCCGCTGGTGCGGATGACGACGATCTCGACTTCCTCCTGCGTGAGGGCCCGCGTCGCGACCAGAAGCTGGCGCAGTTCATCGGCTTGAGCCAGCGCGAGCGGGCTGCCGCGCGTGCCGAGCTTCAGGCTGGAGCTGTTCGCGGCCAAGGATCTGCCCTCAAGGATAGCCGAAGCGTGCTTTGGTGGAGTGGATCAGGGCGCTTGCCTGAGCGCCATTGCCGGAGGCGCAAAGATGGTCCGCGCGATCGATCTCGTCACCGATCTGCCGATAGACCGAAGGCTTCACATTGCCCGTCTCATAGTCATTGCTCATCACGGCGCGAAAGCGCGCCACATCCCCCTGACATCCCTCGCCGCGCGGAAGAGTGAACCCCTGCGGCGTGAAGGACTGGCTCGCGTAGCCGGACGGCGCCGCCGTGGCTTGCACCGCCGGCGCGGGGCCTGCCTCGTTGCAGGCGGCGAGCAGAAGGCAGAAGGCGAGCGGAGCGAAGCGGTAGGCGGCATCAAGCATGGATATTTCACTCCTTGGCGAATTGGATCGGGTGCGACGACTATACAGGCTCAAAGCCGCGGAAAGGACGCGCCGCACCGGCCGCTCATTCCTCTGACCGCACAGGGCGGTTCATCAGCGCGTCGACGGCCTCGTCGATCGAAAGCTTGCCGTCGAGGATCGCCGCCACGCAATCGCAGATCGGCATGGGAATGGCGGCAGCGCGAGCCATCTCGGCGAGAACGCTCGCCGTGAACGCGCCTTCCGCGAGCTTTCCGTGCGTCGCGACCGCCCGCGCCTCGCCGCGCCCGAGCGCGAGGCCCAGCGCGAAATTGCGCGATTTCGCCGTCGAGGTCGACAGCATCAGATCGCCGAGGCCGGAGAGTCCCATCAAGGTCTCGGGCTTCGCGCCGTGGGCGGTGGCGAAGCGGCGAAGCTCCGCGAACCCCCGGGCCGTGAGCGCCGCCTTGGCGCTGTCGCCGAGGCCGCGACCTTCGACGATGCCGGCCGCGATGGCGAGCACGTTCTTGGCCGCCCCGCCGATCTCGACGCCGCGCGCATCGGCCGTGTGGTAGAGCCGCAACGTGCGCGAGGACAATGCGTCCGCGAGTTCGCCCGCAAACGCGGGCTCGGCCGAGGCGATCACCACCGCGGTCGGGAGGCCTCGCGCGACATCCTGCGCGAAGCTCGGGCCGGAGAGGATGGCGGGCCTCGCGCGCGGCAAGGTCTGCGTCACGATCTCCGTCATGAACCGTCGCGTTCCGCGTTCGATGCCCTTGGCGCAGATGACGACCCGGGAGGGCTCGGGAAGCACGCCGGCGAGCGCCTCGCAGACGCTGCGCACGGCTTGCGCCGGCACCGCGACGAGGAGAGTTTCCGCTTCAACGAGCGCGGCGAGCGCCGATGTCGGGGTGATCGCGTCATCGAGGCGCAGGCCCGGAAGCCTCGCGCGATTCTCGCGATGTCGCGCCATCGCCTCGGCTTGCGCCGGATCGCGCGCCCACAAGACGACTGGTCTTCCGGCGCGCGCGACGGCGCCCGCGAGCGCCGTGCCCCAAGCGCCGGCTCCCACGATGCCAATCATGCCAGCCGCACGCATCAGCCAGCGATTCCGTGACCGACTTTCACGGCATTCTTCCTGGCCGCGCTCATCGGCGTGCATCCCCGGGGCGCTCGATCGCTTCGCCGAGCGGCCAGCGGGCACGAACCGGCGCCGTGAGATCGTCCGTCATGCCGCGCCGCAGGCGCTCGATGCCGGCCCAGGCGATCATCGCGGCATTGTCGCCGCACAGATCGAGAGGCGGCGCCACGAACTTGACCCCGGTCTCGGCCGCGACCCGCGACAAGGCGAGCCGCAGCGGTCCGTTCGCCGCGACCCCGCCAGCGACCACGAGCGCGGTCGGCTTGCCGGCAATCTCCGCGAAAGCGCGCAGCGCCCGGCGCGTCCTGTCGTCCACGACATCGACGATCGCGGCCTGAAAGGAGGCGCAAAGATCGGACACGTCCATTCCCGTGAGCGGCGCGATGCGCTCGCAGGCGAGCCGCAGCGCGGTCTTCAATCCCGAGAGCGAGAAATCGCATCCCGGCCGACCGAGCAGCGGGCGGGGAAGATCGAAACGTTCCGGATCGCCGCGCTCGGCGGCCTTCTCGACGGAGGGGCCGCCGGGGTAAGGCAGGCCCACCAGCTTCGCGGCCTTGTCGAAGGCCTCGCCGATGGCGTCGTCGAGGGTCGAGCCGAGCCGCACATAATCGCCCACGTCGCGTGCGGCCACCAGCGCGGTGTGGCCGCCCGAGGCGAGAAGCAGGAGGAACGGGAAGCCGACCGCATGGGTCAGCCGCGCGGTGAGCGCGTGAGCCTCGAGGTGATTGACGGCGATGAACGGTTTGTTGGCGACGAGCGCCAGCATCTTTGCGGTCGTCGCGCCCACGATGAGGCCCCCGATCAAGCCGGGCCCGGCCGCGACCGCGACCGCATCGACATCCTTCAGCGCGAGCTTCGCGTTGCCGAGCGCCAGCGCGACGATCTTGTCGAGCGCCTCGACATGATGGCGCGCGGCGATCTCCGGCACCACGCCCCCGTAAGGCGCGTGCTGGGCGATTTGCGACAAGATCTCGTTCGAGAGGATCTCCCGGCTGCCGTCGTCGTTGAGGGCGACCACGGCGGCGGCCGTCTCGTCGCAGCTCGTCTCGATGCCGAGGACGCGCATCATCGAAGATTTGCCACCACGGTTGCGGGCTCGCGCATGGGATCAGGCCCGCCTGGCGAGCGCGGGCCTGACCGCCGTCATGAAGGCGCGCGCCTGCGTCATCATCATCCCCATATCGGAGGCGATCGCGACATAATCATAGCCATAGCCGATATAACGCTCGACGATCTCGGGCGTCGGCCCGACGATGCCGCAAGGCTTGCCGATGACGCGGCAGCGCCGCGCCACCTCGGCGACCTTCGCCTGCACCGACTGTTCTTCCATGTTGCCGACATGGCCCATGTTGGCGGCGAGATCGGCGGGACCGAGGAAGATCGCATCCACACCCTCGACCGAGGCGATGGCCTCGAGCTTCGACGCGGCCTCCGGCGTCTCGATTTGCACGATGACGAAAGCCGCCTCGTTGGCGCGCCTCGCGTAATCGGGGACGGTGCCATAGCGATTGCCGCGGTGGAAGCCGGCAAAGCCGCGGCGCCCGGCTTGCGGATCGCCGGTGACCGGATAGCGGGTGAAGGACACCGCCGCGCGCGCCTCCTCCGCGCTTTGCACGAAGGGAAACATCAGGCTCTGCGCGCCGGCATCCATCAGGCGCTTGACCAGGATCTGGTCGTTCCAGGCGATGCGCACGACGGGCGCGGCCTTGGTGCCGCCGAGCGCCTGGAGGATGTGATAGGCGTCGCGCACGTCGATCGGCGTGTGCTCCATGTCGACGAGGATCCAGTCGAAGCCGAGCGAACCCAGGGCTTCGGCGGTCGATGTCGCCCCCGACATGACCCAGGTGCCGAGGGGCACATGATCGCCCTCGAGGAGCTCGCGAAACGGGTTGGTCAGGATGTCCATGAAGAGGTTCCGGTTTGAGGAAGGGACGAAGCGTTCGAAACCCTTGCCGCGGAGACGGGAGGGCTCCCCAAGGGCTCTCCGGTCTCAGGGCCCGGCGGTCATCGCGTTGTCGGGCTGCCCGAAAGGAAGCGGGCGACGGCCTCGTCCTTGCGAAGCTCCGCCAAATCCGCCTCCGTCGGGAGTTGCGGCTTGTCGCGCCTGGCGTTGACCATGCACAGGAAGCCGAGCGGCTCGCTCGTGGTGGCGCGAAACTGGTGCCAGGTCCAGGGCGGCACGGTGATCAGGTCGTGGAGGTCGATCTTGCGCACCTCGCGGCCGACGAGACAATCTCCGCGCCCGCGCAGCACCATCACGGCATGCATATGGTCGTGTCGTTCGAGCGTCGAGAACCCGCCGGCCTCGACCTCGAAATAGCGAAGCTCCGCGTCGAGCTTGGGATCGCTGAAGAGGATCTGACGCGAGACCGTCTTGAACAGGGCCCGCTCATCCTCCTTATAGGGGCGCAGCTCCACCTGTTCCCACCGGTGGCCCTGCGCCGCGCGATGGGCCGGTCTTTCCGGAGGGCGGGTCGTGTCATCCATGGGCGTAGCGTTCCACGCTGGTGACGAAAGCCTTGGTTTCCTCGACGAGACGTTCGCGGGCCGCGAGCAGATCGCCGCCGATCAGCAACATCACCTCGGCGCCGTAGAAATCAAGTAGCTCGGGCACGCGAGCGAGCTTCATGCCGCCGGCCGGGACGGGCACGGCCGGGCGCATTCCTCCCCAATCGCCGAGCGCGGCACGCGCCAGGGCCGTGCAGGTGCCGCGCGAATAGCCGAAGCGGCCGCCGTAATTCGGGAACACCACGGCGCCCGCCCCGAACAAGCGAAAGAGCTTGCCGATAAGGAGTGGTGCGGCGATGCGCGCCGCGCCCCCGAGCGCCGGATGAGCCAGGAAGGCGATATCGGGGTTGTCGCGCGCCAAGGCATGCATGTTCGACAATCCGGCGACCATCGGCGCCACCATCACGGTATCGATGCCCGCTCCCCGCGCGATGCCGATTTGCCGGCGAAGCGCGTCGAGATCGCCCGTGAGGCTCGGCACATAGCGCGTCCTGTGGGCGCCTGCCCGCAAGGCGGCAGCGACAGCGTCCACGCGCTCGGCGAAAGGTGAGTAGGCCTGGTCCGCGAGCCCGTGATCGTCCTTGATGTAGTCGACGCCGCCTTGCGCGAAACGCCGGGCGAGATCGGCGAGCCGCCCGGAAGAGAGGCCTTGCGGCTTCAGCGCCGAACAGGTGAGAGGGCGTCGCCCGGCCCCGACGCGCGCCCTGAGCTCGGCGAAGCCCTGTCGCGGCCCGCCGAAGGCCGCGAGCGTCTCCGGCGGCAGAATGGCGTCATGAAGAACGACATCGTCGAGAAGCGAAGCATTGCCGAACAGCATGTTCGCGAGCTGGCCGGCGTCATGCCCCGTGGTCTCCACGTTGAGCGCGATGCGCGCCTCGAAAAGGCCAGGCTCGATGCCGCGAATGTCACGGACCTCACCCACGATTTCCCCGAGAACATGCTCGTCCTCGATGGCCGAAACCGGCATCTCGACGCTTTGCTCGACGGCGACCGCACGCGCGCGCTCCTCGATGGCGCTGCCGTCGGCGCGAATATGGTAGATGGCCTCGATGGCGGATTTCATGAAAGCCATCAAGCGTGACGGGCTTAATTTTTCAACCGCATCCGCGCATGACGGTCCCTTGCGGGGTTAAAAAAGGAGCTTACGCGACTTTGATCGCGATCCTGTGCTGGAGGGCAACTGATGCTGAAGAAGCACACACGTCAGGGCACGAGAACGGGGCTGATTGAAACATGATCGTCCGAAGCTCGCAGTCTTTGGTAACATGTCATATTACGTGTTACATTCATGATCTGATCGAAAGCGGCCTCCGCGGTCGAGCTGATTGATGACCACTGAAGGAAGGAGGCGTCAGCGATGATGAAGAACCCCCCACATCCCGGCATCGGAATCGGGGACGAAATCGCCGAGCTTGGCCTTTCGATTGCCGAAGCCGCCAAGGGGCTCGGCGTGACGCGCCAGCAGCTCTACCGCGTGATCAACGGCCAGTGCGGCATCACGCCGGAAATGGCCTTGCAACTCGAGAAGTCGATCGGCAGCAACGCCGATTTCTGGCTGCGCTTGCAGATGAATTACGACCTGGCGAAGGTGCGTGCACGCGCGGCGTCGATCAAGGCCACCCGCTTGGAGCGGAAGGTTGCATAGAGGGCGGTAGAGCCGATCTTCGTAAGATCTGTTCCGCTCAACAATCTCGCCTCACGCAGCGCCCGCGACGATCAGCTCGAGCACGTCCTTCTCGCTCGTATCCTTGATCAGCCGCTCGCCCGCATTGGTGCCGCGCTTCAAGACCATCACCCGGTCGCCGACCTCGAAGATGTCGGTGAGGCGATGCGAGATGATCACTTGCGAAACGCCCTGACGTTTCAGCTCCGCCATGGTCTCGAGAAGCTTGGCGGTCGCCATGACCGAAAGATTCGCCGTCGGCTCGTCGAAGATCACGACTTTCGGCTCGAAGGACAAGGCTCGCGCGATGGCGACGGATTGCTGGCGGCCGCCCGACAGGCTTTCGACCTTGGCGTGGACGGAATTCACGTCGACCTTGAGCCGTTCGAGGACGCGTGCCGCGTCCGCATACATGCGCGGCCGGTCGACGAAGAGGCCAAGACGGCGCGGCCAGCGGCCGAGGAAGATGTTCTGCCCGACGTCCATGTTGCCGCACAGCGCGAAGTCCTGATAGATCATCTCGATGCCGCGCTCGCGGCTTTCGCGCGGGCTCGCGAAATCGGCCGGCGCGCCGGCGACGAGGATCTCGCCCGCATCGCGCCGGTAGGCGCCGGTGAGCACTTTCATCAATGTCGATTTGCCGGCCGAGTTGTCGCCGACGAGGCCCAGGATTTCACCCGCGCCGAGGCGGAAATCGACGCCGGAGAGCGCGCGCACCGGACCGAAGGCCTTGTCGATCGCCCTCATCTCGATGAGGGGCGCTTGCGGGTTCGGCATCATCGGGCTTCCCCCGGGAGAGAGCGGCGGCGCAAGGCTCCCGTCCACCGCGAAACGATATGTTCTTGCCGCAGCCAGATATCGGCAATGACGGCCAGGATCAAAATGAGCCCGATGAAGACATTCATCCAATGTTGCGGCAGCACATAGGAGCCGCCCCCCGGCAGGAGGATTTGCAGCGACAGCAGCGAGCGGATCAAGGTGATCGCGGCGGCGCCGGCGAGCGAGCCGATGATGGTGCCGTGACCGCCGAAGATCGAACCGCCGCCCACGATGACGGAGGCGATGGCGTCGAGCTCGCGCAACTGTCCGGCCGACGGGTTGAAGGAGCGCAGATACGCCGCGTAGATCACGCCCGCGCAGGCGGCGCATAGAGAGGAGGCGACGAGCGAGAAGAAGCGCACCCGGCGCGTCGGGATGCCGGCGTAGCGCGCGGCGCGCTCGTTGCCGCCCGTGGCGTAAACCATCTGGCCCCAATGCGTGCGGCCGAGCACGATGGCGGCCAGGATCGCGATGGCGAAGAGGAACAGCGTCTGGACGCTCACCGCGTCCGCGAAAGCGCCCCACCAGCCCCTTGCGGGCGGGACGCCCATTGCGGTGAGCACCTCGGCGAGATTGCGGCCGAGCAGCGTGAAGCTTTCCGGAAAGCCCGAAAGCTGGCGTCCCGCCACCAGCCAGGCCGCGAGGCCGCGCGCGATGTAGAAGGTCGAGAGCGTCGCGACGAAGGACGGCAGGCGAAACCTGATGGCGAGCGTCCCGTTCAGCACGCCGCAGGCGAGCCCGGAAAGGAGCGCGAGCGACACCGCCATGACGGGCGAGAGCTCGAGCTCCTTCAGGCAGAAGGCCGAGACCGCCGCCGCGAGCGCCAGCACCGAGCCGACCGAGAGGTCGATGTCGCCCGCCGCGATGACGAAGGTGAGACCGATGCTGAGGATGCCGATCTCGGTGAAGGCGGTGAGCATGGCGAAGCTGTTGTCGAGGCCGGCCCAGAAATCCGGCCGCAGCGCGAGCCCGGCGAGCCAAAGCGCCAGGACGAGGAGGATCGCGGCCGCGTCGCGTCGCGCGAGGAAGGCCGCGATCGCCCCTTTCGCCGCAAGAGCGCGGTCGAGCGCGGTCGTGGTCCTGGTTTGCGCAGCCGTGGCCGCGGCATCGCCGCGCGCCGCGAAGACCGGCAAGGGGCGGCGTGCGAGCCGCGCCCGCAACCGCGCGAACCCGCCGCCCGTCGCCCAAGGCTCGATCAGCACCGCGCCGACGAGGAGGAGCCCGAGGAAGGCCGGCACGGCACCGGGCGGCAATTGCGCCACCGCGCCGATTTCCATCGGCACGCCGCCGACATCGACGGTGCGCGTGATGGGCACGCCCTCGCGCAGCACCTTGTCGATCAGCACGGTGAGCGCGGCACCGAGGCAGGAGCCGAGGACCCGCCCGCGCCCGCCCGCGATCGAGGCGCCGCCGACGATCACGGCGGCGATGACGATGAGCTCCGCGCCCTGACCGTTCTGCGAGGTGATGCCCTTGTCTTGCGCGACGTTCATCAGGCCCGCGAGCGTCGCCGAGAGCGCCGAGATCACATAGGAACGGATGCGCACTTTGGTGGTTGCGATCCCGGCGTAGCGTGCCGCCTGCTCATTGCCGCCGACGGACGCCGTCTCATACCCTGCTCGCGTCTTGCCGAGAGCGATGGCGCCGAGGAGGGCGACAAGGGCGAAGATCGCGATCTGGTTGTTGAATCCGAGCGCGTTGGTCTCGCCGAGCCGAAAGAACCACGGATCGGCGGCGGCCTTCTCTCCGAAGGCGATCGTATTGCCGCCCGAAAGGCCGAGCACCAGCCCGCGTCCGATGAACAAAGTCGACAGCGTCGCGATGAAGGCCGGCACGCGCAGGAAGGTCACGAGCACCCCGTTCACGAGGCCGATCGCGAGCCCCGCCGCCACGCAGAACGCGAGCGCCGTCCAAATATCGGCGTCGGCGTGCGAAGGCGCATAGGCGACCGAGAACAAGGTCGAGACGAGGCCGAGCGTCGAGCCGATCGAGAGATCGAGCTCGCGGTTGACGATGACGAAGGTCATGCCGACCGCCATCACGCCGTAGCGGGCCGTGTCGCGCAACACCGCGGCGAGGGCGTCGGTCGTGCCGAAAAATGCCGGATTGACGAAGGCGCCCCCGAGATAAAGCCCCGCCATCAGGAGGAGGATGCCGAATTCCCATCCGCCCCAAAGCTCCGCCGGCGGTTTCGGCACCGCCGCGGGCCGCCAGGGCTCGGGATGCGCGGTCGCGGACATATGCTTCCTCAGCTCCTTTCTAATGTGCCGGCTTCATGATTATGGCTGCCGGCTACATTTCGGCAATGGCGAGGTTGATGAATCGCTCCCGCGCGTCGGGCATTTTCAGCCCGCGCGGCTCATGCACGTGGCGCGAAAGGAAAAAGCCGGTGAGGCGAAAACCCGCCGCGATATCGGGCGCGACCGGCATCGCTCGACCCTGGCCCTCCACCAGGAAGGAGGGCAGGACGAACAGCCTTTCCGAATAGGGCTCGCCGGCGGTGGCCGAGACGGCGCGTCCGCTTTTCGGCGAAACGAACGCCAGATCCTCGCGCGCCCCGGTCGCGGCGCAAGCCGAAAGGTCGAGGCCGAAGCCGAGCTCGGAGAGAAGCGCCAGCTCGAAGCGCAGGACGAGCGGCGCGGCGATCGCCGGCTCCGAGAGATGCTCGCCCAGCACCCGAAAGGCGTCGTAGAGCGCCGGATGCGGCTCGCGCTCGGCGAGGAGGCGAAGATGCGCCGCCAGCGTCGCGAAGGCGTAGAGGGCCGCGGGCGACCCGAACATGGCGGCGCCGCGCAGGTCTCCCGCCTCGACCAGGAAGGTCCCGAGATGCGATTCGAGCCGGGCGCGCCAGGTGATCTCGGCGAGATTGCCCGGCTGAAGGCTCGGCGCGAGACGCCTCGAGCGTCCGCCGCGCACGATGCCGAGGTGGCGGCCATGGGCGCGCGTCAAGACTTCGAGGATCACCGAGGTCTCGCCGTGAGACCGGCTCCCCAGGATGACCGCTTCATCGGACCATTGCATGATCAAACCATCGTCGGGCCGGGCTTGTCTCGGCGCCGGCTCGCGACCGCAAGGGCGGCACCACGCAGGATACGGACCGCGCGAGAGACGCCCCGATGTCGCGGGCGAAGTGAGCGGAACGGCACGGCGATCCCTGCTTTCGCTGTGCTCGAGCCCTTCATCTCGAGGCCGGAACGGACCCTCTTGCGGACCCATGCCTAAAGCATGATCCGCAGGAATGGAAAGTCGTTTTGCGATGGGATCAGGCGTGAAGGCCAATGGCCGGATGAAGTCCGGATGAAGCCAGGTCCATCTCAACTCATCCGCCTCTAGCGCGGAAACTCCAACCCCATCTCGCGATAGCGTTCCGGATCCTCGGACCAATTCTCCCGCACCTTCACGAACAAGAACAGATGGACGCGTCCTTCGGTGATCTCCTCGAGCTCGCGCCGCGCCGCGGCGCCGATCGCCTTGATCGTCTGTCCACCCTTTCCGAGCACGATCTTGCGCTGGCTTTCGCGCTCGACGTAGATGGTCTGCTCGATGCGCACCGCGCCCGCCCGCGCCGCCGCCCAAGAGGTGGTCTCGACCGTCGAGCGATAAGGCAATTCCTCATGCAGCCG
Organism: uncultured Alphaproteobacteria bacterium; assembly: GCA_963713805.1. GTDB lineage: Bacteria > Pseudomonadota > Alphaproteobacteria > Rhizobiales > Beijerinckiaceae > GAS188. Next base: position 270,238 of record CAVQNF010000026.1, read on the forward strand.
GTCGTAGATCTTCTCGCGCGTGATCTCGGCCGCCATCATGCGCAGAGGCATGTCGGAGAGCTGGTCCTCCGGATAATGCCAGGGCCCCGGCGGCATGCGCGCCGCGAAGGCGCGGCGAAGCTCGTCGACACCGTCCCCGCCGAGCGCCGAGATCATGAAGGTTTCCTCGAAGGCGAGGCGTTCGTTGAGCTTGGCCGAGAGCGGGATGAGCGCCGTCTTGTCGCTCAGCGCGTCGGTCTTGTTGAGGAGAAGCAATTTGCGCCGCGGCTCCCCGGCGAGGCGAGCGAGAATCGCGCCAGCCTCTTCGTCCAGCCCCTTGCGCGCATCCACCAGGAACGCCACCACATCCGCGTCCCCGGCTCCGCTCCAGGCGCTCGTGACCATGGCGCGGTCGAGGCGGCGCCTCGGCACGAAGATGCCCGGCGTATCGACGAAGATGATCTGGGCGGAGCCCTCGATCGCGATGCCGCGAATGAGCGCCCGCGTCGTCTGCGCCTTGCGCGAGACGATCGAGACCTTCTGCCCGACGAGGGCGTTCAAAAGCGTGGATTTGCCTGCGTTGGGCGCGCCGATCAGCGCGACGAAGCCGCAGCGCGTCGCGCCGGCTTGTGGCGCGGCGCTCACGCGGCGCTCGCCTTCCAGACGCCGAGCTCGCGCAACATGGCTTCGGCGGCCGCCTGCTCGGCGACGCGCTTCGAGCGGCCGACCGCTTCCTTGAGCGCCTGCCCCTCGACCGAGACGCTGATGCGAAACAGGGGCAAGTGATCGGGGCCCTCCCGCGACAAGATGGCGTAGCTCGGGGTCGCGAGCCCGCGCGCTTGCGCCCATTCCTGGAGCGCGGTCTTGGGGTCGATGCGGGGCCGCCCCGACGACCGCAGTCGCTCCGCGACCGCCCCGACGACGAGGTCGTTTGCGGCCTCATAGCCTCCGTCGAGGAACACGGCGCCGATCAAAGCTTCGGCGACATCCCCGAGAATGGCGCGATTGTGCCGGCCCCCGCTCTGCGCCTCGCTCGGGCCGAGACGGACATGATCCGCCAAGCACCAGATTTCGGCGAGCTCGGCGCAGCTCTCGCGCCGCACGAGCTCGGTGAGCCGCTTCGACAAGTCACCCTCATCGGCCGAGGGAAACTGCCGGTAGAGAAGAGCCGCGATCGCAAGACCGAGCACGCGATCGCCGAGGAATTCGAGCCGCTGATAGCTCTTGGCGCGCGAGCGCGGGCCGGCGACCGCGCTCACATGGGTCAAGGCCAAGGTGAGGAGCTGCTTGTCGCGGAAACGATAGCCGATCAGCGCCTCGAGCGCTTCCGGCGCGGCTCCTCCGCGCTTCATGCGTCGATCATTTGATGCGCTGGAAGATGCGGTTCCAGCGCACGGACGAGGGCCATTCCCAAAGCTTCCAGGCGTTCGCATTCTCGTCGATCGAGAAGAAGATGATCTCCGCCCTTCCCTCGAAGTTTTCGAAGGGCACATAGCCGACCTCGCTCAAGACGCGCGAATCCTGGGAATTGTCGCGGTTGTCTCCCATCATGAAGAAATGGCCGGGCGGGACGGTGTAGACGGGCGTGTTGCTCCAATAGCCGGAATCGCCGTCCTTCTGGATGATCTCGTGCGAGACCCCGTTCGGCAGCGTCTCCTTGTAATGGGGGACGTCGGCGGGCCGGCCATAGGCATCGATGGTGTGGTAGGGCGGCAGCGGCTCGCGCCGGGTCTCCTGACCGTTGATGTAGAGGCGCGCGTCGATCATCTGGATATGGTCGCCGGGCAGGCCGATGACGCGCTTGATGTAATCCGTCTTGCCGTCCTTCGGCAGCCTGAACACGGCGATGTCGCCGCGCTTGGGCTCGGTCCCCATGATGCGGCCCTCGAAAAGCGGCAGGCCCAGCGGCAGCGAGTATTTCGAATAGCCGTAGGAATATTTGGAGACGAACAGGTAATCGCCCACCAGGAGGGTCGGCACGAGCGAGCCCGACGGGATATTGAAAGGCTGGAACAGGAAGGTGCGCACGACGAGAGCGATGAAGAGCGCCTGGATGACGATCCAGATGAGCTCGACGACGCCACCTTCGCTCTTGCGAGCCGCCGAATTCTGCGTGGTCGCCTGGGTCACCTGCTTCTCCGTGCGAAAAGAAAATGCGATGCGGCTCGCCTGCCGTGGACAGTTACATATTGCGCCCCGCCCGGATTAGCGAGCTTATCTTGAGCGAGCACGGCTGAACCATGGCGGGCGTCTCGTGGTCCGGCCCCGACAAATGGTCCCCATTTGTCGGATAAGGCCTGACCACAACTTTTTCGAGCCGTGGATAGATTTTGCCGACGGATGGGAACCATCCGTCGAAATCGATCCACTAGCGCATCGCACATGGATGGGGCGCGTCCGCGAAATGGCTTAATCGTAATCATCCGCAGCGGCGGCTTGCTGCGGGGCAGCGGGGCGGCGATCGGGCCCCCCATGGCGCATCGGCCGCTCGCCGCGTTCGACCCGTTCGGCGGGATCGCGCCCGATGAGCTTCTGCAGATTGGCGAGATCGACGAAGTCATCGGCCTGACGGCGCAATTCGTCGGCCACCATCGGCGGCTGGGTGGACGTCGTCGAGACCACCGTGACGCGCACGCCGCGCCGCTGCATCGATTCCACGAGCGAGCGGAAATCCCCATCGCCCGAGAACAGCACCATGTGATCGATGTATTCGGCCATGTCGAGGGCCGCGATCGCGAGCTCGATATCCATATTGCCCTTGATCTTGCGGCGGCCGGCCGCATCCACGAATTCCTTCGTGGGCTTGGTGATCACGCGGTAGCCGTTGTAATCCAGCCAATCGACGAGCGGCCGGATCGAGGAATACTCCTGATCCTCGATGAGGGCCGTGAAGTAGAAGGCGCGCAGCAGCGCGCCCTGGCTCTTATATTCGGCGAGCAGCCTCCGATAGTCGATGTCGAAGCCGAGCGTCTTGGCGGTCGCGTAGAGATTGGCTCCGTCGATGAACAGGGCAAGCTTTTCTGATTTCGGCATGTGATCCCGTGAAATTTGTAGCCGTTATGGACCCCAATAGCCAAATCGCTGCATGCCTTCCCTCCCCGAGGCCGAGCGGTCGTGGCGGTAGGAGAGGATAGGCTCAAAAGCGAAAAATCGACGGTGCGGCGAAACGCCTTTCGTCCTCGATATGTAATTTCTTGCCTTGTTTGCAGTGTTTGGTGTAGCAACCCCCTACACAAAACATCGCCTGCGCACAACTGTCGCCACTGAAAGGAGCGGGCCATGGCTCGCGTCACCGTCGAAGATTGCATCCAGAAGGTCGAAAATCGCTTCGACCTCGTCTTGCTCGCCGCGCATCGCGCCCGACAGATCGCCAGCGGCGCGCAGCTCCTCGTCGAGCGTGACCGGGACAAAAATCCGGTCGTATCCTTGCGCGAGATCGCCGAGGGCGAGCTGAAGCCGATCGATCTGCAGGAAGGCCTCATCCATTCGCTGCAGAAATATGTCGAGGTCGATGAGCCGGAGGCCGAGACCGCGCCGCTCATCGGCGTGCAATCCTCGGATGCGACCGACGACGCCAGCGTGCAGTTCGACCGGACCATGACGGAAGAGGATTTGCTGCGTGGACTCGACGGCATCGTGCCGCCCGCCGAGACCCGCGACGAAGAGGAGTGAGCCTCGCGCCGGTCGGTGGCCGCGAAAAAGAGCCGGCTTACGTCCGCATGAACCCGGCGCGTTCCGCGCCGGCAGCCCTCGGATGAAGCCGGCCAGGTTTCCGGCTCATTGGGCGTCGCTCCTTGCCGGTGTGGCTCCTTGGCTCTTGCCCGCGAGGTGAGGGGCGCAGGTGAGGGACGCCTGGGGACGACGATTTTCTTCGTCTCCATTTGGACGGGATTTTATCGAATTGTTAAATTCATGAGGCGCATCTTCGGCCCGGCGCCCGATTCGCGAAAATGGTGTTCCGGCGACCATCCGCAGGTTCCATGACGGGTTTCGTTCGCGACAAGCTCCGGCGCCTCTATGATGTAAGGTGCACGCGCCTTCGAGGCATGATCGGCAGAGGCGGGATGCTTTCGCGTCAGGATCATGCGCCAGGATAATGGATCACGGGCATGGCGCTGACTTCATCTGGACGCTTCCGGCGCTAGGGACAAGTTCATGGTCGAGCACGGGCGCGAAGCAAAAGACCCATCCGCATCCGGAAGCAGCCGATCCTACAAGGACCGTCCGTGGCACGCTCTTTACCCGCCGGGCGTTCCGGCGGAGATCGACACCTCCAAGCTGGGGACGATCGTCGATCTCTTTCGCGACAGCGTGCGCAGCTTCGCCGAGCGCCCCGCCTATAGAAGCTTCGGCAAGAGCCTGACCTTCGCGGAAGTGGAGCGTGAGGCCGTCGCCTTCTCGGCCTGGCTGCGCGCGCAAGGCGTCGAGAAGGGCGATCGCGTCGCCCTGATGCTGCCGAATGTTCTTGCCTATCCGGTCGCGATGTTCGGCGTGCTTCTTGCGGGCGCCGCCGTCGTGAACGTCAATCCGCTCTACAGGGCAAGCGAGCTCGCCGATCAGATCAACGATTCGGGCGCGCGGCTGATCGTCGTTCTGGAGAATGTGGCGCACACGGTCGCCGAGGCCTTGCCGCGCCTCAAGCTCGACAAGGTGCTGATCGCCACGATCGGCGATGTGATGGGACTGAAAGGCGCTCTCCTCAACCTCGTTGCCCGCTACGTGAAGAAATCGGTCCCTCCCTTCGAGATCAGGCACGCGATCAGCTTCGCGGCTGCCCTCGAGCTCGGCCGGACCTTGCCGAGGCCGACCGTCACCGTCTCGGGAGAGGATATCGCGTTCCTGCAATATACCGGCGGCACGACGGGCATGTCGAAGGGGGCCGTGCTCCTCCACCGCAACGTCACGGCCAATGTCGAGCAGATCACCGCCTGGTTCAAGCCGGAAACCGACCCGAGCGTCTGGCAGGTCATGATCGCGGCCCTGCCGCTCTATCACGTCTATGCGCTGACCTGTAACTGCCTCTACATGATGCGCATCGGCGGGTGTTGCGTCCTGATCGCCAATCCGCGCGACATCAAGCGGCTTCGTCGCCGTCTTGCGCAAGACGCGCTTCACCATCATCACCGGCGTCAACACGCTCTACAACGCGCTGGCCGAGGCGCCGGATATCTCCAAGGTCGATTTTTCACATCTCATGACCAGCAATGCCGGTGGCATGGCGGTGCAGGAGGCCGTGGCCGGGAAATGGAAAGCACTCACCGGCAGCGTCATCTCGGAAGGCTATGGGCTTTCGGAGACGTCGCCGGTCGTGACGGCCAACCGCGGCAAGCCCGAGGCTTTCTCGGGCACCATCGGGGTCCCGGTGCCGTCGACCGAGGTGTCGCTGCGCGCACCGGAGGACGGCGCGGAGGTTCCGGTCGGCTCGCCCGGCGAATTATGCGTGCGCGGCCCGCAGGTCATGCAGGGTTATTGGCAGGCGCCGCACGCGACCGCGGCGGTGTTCTATCCGGACGGCTTCTTCCGCACCGGCGATGTCGCGACGATGTCGCCCGACGGGCAGTTCCGGATCGTCGACCGCATCAAGGACATGATCTCGGTCTCGGGGCTGAAGGTCACCCCGAACGAAATCGAGGCGGTGATCGCGAGCCACCCCGAAGTGATCGAGACGGCCGTCGATCGGCCTGCCCGACCCCCATTCCGGCGAGGCGGTGACGGCCTATGTCGTCAGCCGGTCACTGAACCTCACGGAGGACGTGGTGCGCGCCTGGTGCCGCGAGCGGCTCGCCGCCTACAAGGTGCCGCGGCATGTGGTTTTCCGGGAAAGCTTGCCGAAGAGCAACGTCGGCAAGGTCCTGCGGCGTGCCTTGCGCGATGAAGCCTTGCGGGACGAAGCCTTGCGGGTGACGAGCGCGATCGATCGCCCGGCGTGAGAATCCGCCCCGGCTGGCACGAGCCTCAGGCGGGCAACGCTTCGGCCGAGGTTTCTCGCGCCAGGGTGATCGCCGGCAAGCCCACGAGATAGATGAGCGAGACGAGCGCGATCGCCAGCGGGTAGCCGCCGCCGAGCGTCCCGACCAAGAGACCGACGAGGCTCGGCCCCGTGGCGCCGAGCACCCGACCGGCGCTGAAGGCGAAACCCGAGCCGAGGCCGCGCAATGCCGATGGGAACAGCTCCGGCAGCCAGATGGTGTAGAGCGCGAACACCCCGTTGGTGAAAAAGCCAAGGATGGGCAAGAAGGCAAAAAGCGCTCCGACGCCGCGCAGCGCCGGCACGAGCAGCAGATAGAAAAACAAGTTGGTCGCGAGCGCGCCGATGAAGAACGCATAGGCGGTCCGCTTGCGTCCACCGGCGAGCGCCGTGAGCCACGGCATGGCGAGACAGCCGAGAAGAGTGCCGAGGTTGGTCAGGACCCCGCTCAGCGCCGCCATGCTCTGCGCATGTTCGGCGCTGGCGCCTTCCGCGACGAGCTTGGTGATCACCAGGGTCGGGATCCAGAACGTCGAGGACCACAGGCCGAAGATCACGCAGGCCATCATCAGGGCCGCCGACCAGGTGGACCGGGCCTGCTCGGCCGTGAAGAGAGAGGCGATCGGAGGCTTGACCGTTCGTGGCAGGCGCGGTCGCCTCGGGCAATGTCGCGCGCAGATAGAGCGCGAGGAGCGACGGCAGGATGCCGATGAGGAACAGGCCCCGCCACCCGAAGACGGGAAGCGTTCCCAAGGCGACGACCGCGGCGAGCGTCAGCCCGATCGGCGTCGCGCTGTGGAGCCAGCCGGCCAGCCGGACGCGCATCGTCTCCGGGACCAACTCATGCAGCAGAGGCGTGCCCGCCGCCCATTCGCCGCCGATGCCGAAACCGGCGAGGAAGCGAAAGACCGCGAACGCCGCGACCGTCGGCGCAAGGCCGCAGCAGGCGGTGAAAATGGAATAGGCGATGATCGTATAGCAAAGCGTGCGGACCCGGCCGATGCGGTCCGCGAGCCAGCCCCAGAACATCGAGCAGGCCCAACCGAGCATGAAGATCGAAAAGAGCAATCCGCCGTAGGCCGCGATATTGGCCTTCGTCGCCTCGATGCCGCTCGCGGGCAGCAGATCGGTCAGGGCCGCGACGAGCACGAAGCCGTAGAGCCCGGTGTCGAAGCCATCGAGCATCCAGCCGCCCCAGGCCGCCCAGAAGATCCGGGCGGGCGAAGCCGCGGGGCGAACCGACGAGAGCGCCGCGGCGCTGTTGAAGCTGGTCACGGCAGATACGCTCCATCACATCGCCATCGGCTTAGCCGGTTCGGCCCCCCTGCCAAAAGCACGAACTCGTGATCGGCAAGATGCATCGGCAAGGGGGCATTCGGCCGGCGCGCACGACCTTGTGATCATCGCGCGATCGTTCGACGCGATATGCCGGGATCAGGCGTCGTGAACGGCGGCAGGCGGACGGCCGAATATCGGAATCTCCGGAGATCACATTCCGGATCCGGATTTTTCAGGCTTTCGACAAGTGTCGCGCGGACATGGCGTGCGCCAGGGGCGGCCGGCAGTTGCCGCAAGGGGGTTCGAGCGATGGACATCGACGTTTCCGGTTGGCTCGGCCCTGCGCACGAGCAACATGTGATCAAAACGCCCGATCTGACCAAAAGCCCGGCTTTCCTCCTCTTGCTCGCGACCAATCTCATGGCGCGACCTTTCGCGGACACGATCGGCGACAGGCACGACGTCACGCTTGCCGAATGGCGCTGCATGATGGTGCTCGCGCCGCGGCCGGGCCTGGCGAATATCGAAGTCGCCGAAGCCAGCGGCCTCGACGTCATGACGGCGAGCCGGGCGCTTCGCCGGCTCGAGGAACATGGCCGTCTGGAGCGGCGGGCCGATCCGGCGGACAAGCGTCGCATCGTCGGCAGGCTCACGGCGAAGGGCCTCGACCTCTACAGGAGAATGGTGTCGAGCGCCGAGGACCGGGCCGAGCTCGTGCTCGGCGGCCTGAAGGCGCAGGAGCGCGCTCAGCTCAGCCGCTATCTCGAGGCCATCATCGCCAGATTGCGTTGAGCTCAGGCGCCCGCTGCGCTGCGCCGCTTTCGGTCGGCGGGCCGCCCAACCTCGTCTCCAGCGCCAAAACGAGAGCTCGCCGCGCGGTCGATGCGGCATCCCCGCGGTTCTGCGACCATCCCATGGCTCCTGATGCGGTCCGGTCCCGGGGGAGCGTGTTGACCCCGGCCGCCAACGTGGCCTAAGTCGGCCGCGACAAGGGTCCGCTGCATGTCGATGTCCGAGCGCTACAACACCCGCGAATCCGAGCGGAAATGGCAAGCCGTCTGGAAGAATGAGCGTGTCTTCGAAACGAAGAACGAGGACGCTCGCCCGGCTTATTACGTGCTCGAGATGTTCCCTTATCCTTCGGGCCGCATCCACATGGGCCATGTGCGCAATTATGCGATGGGCGACGTGGTCGCGCGCTACAAGCGCGCCAGGGGCTTCAACGTGCTCCATCCGATGGGCTGGGACGCCTTCGGCCTGCCGGCCGAGAATGCGGCGATGGAACGCAAGGTGCATCCCAAGGAATGGACCTACGCGAACATCGCCGCGATGCGCGCGCAGCTTCAATCGATGGGTCTTTCACTCGATTGGTCGCGCGAGCTCGCCACCTGCGATCCCGACTACTACAAGCAGCAGCAGCGCCTGTTCATCGATTTTCTCGCGGCCGGCCTCGTCGACCGCAAGACCGCCAAGGTCAATTGGGACCCGATCGACCAGACCGTCCTGGCGAATGAGCAGGTCGTCGACGGGCTCGGCTGGCGCTCGGGGGCGCCCGTCGAGCAGCGCGAGCTGACCCAGTGGTTCTTCAAGGTCTCCGCTTACGCGCCGCAGCTCTTGCAAGCGCTCGATGGTCTCGATCGGTGGCCCGACAAGGTGCGGCTGATGCAGCGCAATTGGATCGGGCGCTCCGAGGGGTTGTCGATCCGCTTCGCGCTCGCGCCGACGCCGGCGGCCAAGACCTCGATGGACGAGATCGAGATCTACACGACGCGCGCCGACACCTTGTTCGGTGCGAAGTTCCTGGCGGTCTCACCCGATCATCCGCTCGCGACCGAGCTTGCGAAGAGCGAGCCGAAGCTCCTGGCCTTCATCGAGGAGTGCCACAGGCTGGGGACCGCCGAGGAGGCGATCGAGCGAGCCGAGAAGAAGGGTTACGACACCGGCCTGCGCGCCCTCCACCCCTTCGATGCGAGCTGGACCCTTCCCGTCTTCGTCGCCAATTTCGTCCTCATGGATTACGGCACGGGCGCGATCTTCGGCTGTCCCGCCCATGATCAGCGCGACCTCGATTTCGTGCGCGGCGTCGGTCTCGACGCGACGCCGGTCGTCTGTCCCCCCGGCGTCGATCCTGCGAGCTTCGCCATCGGCGACACCGCCTATCTCGACGACGGCATCATCATCAATTCGCGCTTCCTCGACGCCATGACGGTCGCCGAGGCGAAGGAGGAGGTGGCTCGCCGCCTCGAGGCGCTTGAGCGAAACGGGCGTCCGGTCGCGGTGCGCAAGGTGAATTTTCGCCTGCGCGATTGGGGCATCTCGCGCCAGCGCTATTGGGGGTGCCCGATCCCGGTCATCCATTGCGGTCAATGCGGTGTGGTGCCGGTCCCGCTCGCCGAGCTTCCCGTGCGCCTGCCCGAGGATGTCGCTTTCGACCGGCCGGGAAATCCGCTCGATCGCCATCCGAGCTGGAAGCATGTCCCCTGCCCGAGCTGCGGCAAGCCGGCTCGGCGCGAGACGGACACGATGGACACCTTCGTCGATTCGTCCTGGTATTTCGTGCGCTTCACCGACCCTTGGATCGATGCGCCGACCAGCAAGGCGGCGGCGCAATGGATGCCGGTCGATCAATATATCGGCGGCATAGAACATGCGATCCTGCACCTTCTCTATTCGCGCTTCTTCATGCGGGCGATGCGCAAGACCGGGCATGTCGACATCGAGGAGCCCTTCAGCGGGCTCTTCACCCAGGGCATGGTCGTGCACGAGACCTATCGGGCAAAGGACGGCTCCTGGCTCAGCCCGGCCGAGGTGACGATCACCAGCGAAGCCGGCGTCCGGCGAGCCGCCCATGCCCAAACGCGCGAGACGGTCAGCATCGGCTCGATCGAGAAGATGTCGAAATCGAAGCGCAACACCGTCGATCCGGACGACATCATCGAGACCTACGGCGCCGATACGATCCGATGGTTCATGCTTTCCGATTCGCCGCCCGAGCGGGATGTGATCTGGAACGAGGAAGGCGTCCAGGGCGCGGCTCGCTTCATGCAGCGCCTGTGGCGCCTGGTGTGCGACGCGAAATCCGTCATCGGGGAAAGCGGTTCTCCCGCGAACGGCGAAGGGCTCGCCTTCTCGCCTCCGGCGCTTGCCATCCGCAAGGCCGCGCATCGAGCCTTGGCGCAGGTCGAGCACGACATCGAGAACCTTCGGTTCAACGTGTGCATCGCGCATATCCGGGAGCTCGCGAACACGCTCCAGGCCGCGATGTCGGAGCTCGATGAAGCCCAGGCGGGCGCGCCCGACATCATCGCGGCGCTCTCCGAAGCCATGCGCATTCTCGTCGTCATCACGGCCCCGATGGCGCCCCATCTCGCCGAGGAATGCTGGCAAGCGCTCGGCGCTCCCGGCATCGTCGCCCGCGCGTCGTGGCCGCAGGTGGAACCCGGCCTCCTCACCGAGGCGACCGTGACCTTGCCGGTTCAAGTCAACGGCAGGAAGCGCGCCGACGTCACGGTGCCGCGCGAAGCGGATGGCGCGGCGATCGAGGCCGCGGTGCTCTCGCTCGACGCGGTCAAGCGAGCCATGGAAGGGCGCGCGCTGCGCAAATTCATTCTGGTGCCTGGAAGGATCGTCAATGTCGTCATTTGATCGGCTTTGCTTCGGCGCCTCGAGGCCTGTGGTGGCGAGCATCGTGGCGCTCGCCCTCACCGGCTGCATTCACCCGCTCTACGGAACGAATGGAGTCGATTCGAAGCTGGCGCAGGTCGAGGTGGCGCCCATCCCGGATCGCGTCGGCCACTATCTGGCCGAGGAGCTCAAATTCGAGACCAACGGCAGCGGCGCGTCGCCCTCGCCGAAATACAAGCTCACCATCACCACCGGCGAAACGCTGGGCGGGCTGATCGTCAACCTGCACAGCCTGACCTCGGATGCGGCCGCGCTGACCTTGACCGCGAATTACTCGCTCGTCGAGATCGAAGGCGGCAAGGAGGTCACCAAGGGTACCGCCTCCGCGACCGCCTCCTACGACCGTTCGCAACAGCGCTTCGCCAATGTGCGCGCCGCCCGTGACGCGGAGATCAGGGCCGCGACGGTGCTCGCCGACCAGATCAGGACGCGCATCGGAATAGCCCTTCTCGACCACGGTTGAGATGGTCGCGGTCAAGCCGTCCGAAACGGAAAGCTTTCTTCGGCGGTTGCCGAAGACGCTGGAGGTCGTTCTCGTGCATGGGCCGGACGCCGGTCTCGTCGACGAGCGCTGTCGCGCCATCCTGGCGAGCGTGGTGCCCGATCTCGCGGACCCCTTCCAGCTCGTGCGTGTCGCCGGCGATCAGCTTTCCGCCAATCCGGAGCGGCTCATCGAGGAAGCCGGCGCCATCGCGCTTTTCGGAGCCCGCAAGGGGATCTGGGTCCAGGTGCTCGACAAGCCGATCGACCGAAGCGTGAAGCTTTTGCTCGAGGGACCACTCGTCGAGAACCTGGTCGTGATTCAGGCCGGAGATCTTTCCAAGCAATCGGCCTTGCGTGGCTTGTGCGAGAAATCGCCGCGCGCGGCCGCGCTCGCCTGCTACGCGGGCGGCCCGCGCGAGAATGCAGGCCTCGTCGATGAGATCCTGCGCGAAGTCAGGGCTCACGATCGAGGCCGGCGCCAAGCAGGATCTTCTCGCCACGCTCGGTCCGGACCGGCGCCAGTCGCGATCCGAGATCGAGAAGCTCGTGCTCTACAAGCTCGGCGAGAAGACCATCACCGGCGACGATGTCGCGACGGTGATGGTGGACGCCAACGCGGCGGCGATCAACGGGGTCATCGACGCGGCCTTCGTCGGCGATTACGCGGTGCTCGATCAGGAGTTTTCGCGGGCGCTCGCCGAGAAGCTTGGTCCCGATCCGATTCTCGGCGGGGCGATCCGCCATGTCTTCACCCTCGCCGAAGCCCGTTCCAAGATCGACGCGGGCACCAGCCTCGCCCAGGCCGCGGGGGACATGCATCTCTTCTGGAAGCGCGAGGGTTTGGTGGTGCGCCAGCTCGGATTGTGGAGCTCGGCCGCGCTCGAAGGCGCGCTCGCCGATCTCCTGGCCGCCACCAGGCGCGTTCGCCGCTCGCCGCTCGCCGCCGAATCGGTGGCGCGCATGGCCTTCTGGCGGATCGCGCGCCACGCCCGGCCATCACCGAGATAGAGGGAAATGGGGGGAGTTAGGATCATGCCCGCCAAGGACCTGCTCGGCCGGGAGAGGGACGGCCCTCATGCAATCTGTGCAAGCGCGGTGACAGGGTCGGCACGAAAGAACCCCAAATCTCCTTAGCCGGAAGTAGTCCGCCGGCCCCTTTTCGCCCCTTTCTATGCGCCAGGCGCCATCAGGCTCCGGCAGATCGCGTCGAGCTGTTCGAGGCTTTGGTAGCGGATGCGCAGCTCGCCCCCGCGCCCGCCGTGGCGGATCGCGACCGGCAAGCCGAGATGGCTTTCCAAGCTTCTCTCCAGAGCGGCGACATCGGCGCTTCCGTCCGGCGGCTTCGCCGTCGCGGGCTTCGCATCGGCCCTGCGACGGCGATCACGGGCTTCATGCTGGGCGATGGCCTCGGCATCGCGGACCGACAATCCTCGCTCGATCACCTGCTTTGCCGCAGCGGAGGGATCGTCGACATTGAGGAGGGCGCGTCCATGGCCGGCCGACAAGCGGCCTTCGGCGAGGCTTGTCTTCACATCATCGGGAAGCTTCAGTAACCGTAATGTATTGGTGATGTAGCTTCGGCTTTTTCCGACAGCGTTCGCGAGTTCAGCCTGAGTATAGTTGAACTCGCCGATCAAGTTTTGATACCCCGTTGCTTCCTCTATCGGGTTGAGGTCGGTGCGTTGAACGTTCTCGACGATCGCAAGTTCGAGGGACGTTCTGTCGTCGGCCTCCACCAATACGATCGGGATTTCGGCAAGTCCGGCCTTTTGCGCGGCGCGCCAACGCCGCTCGCCCGCCACGATCTCGTAAGGGGCCGCCTTGTCGGCCGCGCGCCGCACCACGACCGGCTGTATCAGGCCCTTGCTCTTGATCGAGCTCGCGAGTTCCTCGAGCTCCGCATCCGGGAAATTGCGCCTTGGGTTGCGGGGATTGGGACGAATAAGCTCGAGCGGCGCGCGACGAGGAGAGGCGTCCGTCCTTGCAGGAGCCGCTTCCGTCCCGACATCGCCGATGAGCGCCGCCAGCCCTCTGCCGAGCCTCGAACGCTGTGTTTCCTCAACCATGATGCGTTTCCATCACCGTTTACGATAGACAGGCTAAGCATTTCACAAATCCGGCTATTTATTTGAATGGGTGTGAGCGAAGCTTCCGGGAGCATTTCGGCTGTGTCCGTGTAACCTTCTGTTTCAACTTTACGAAAGCACCGCGAAATCGCGTGCGTGATCCGCCCGTTCGCGTTGAATCAGCTCGGAAGCCAATTTGAGATAGGCTTGGCTACCCGAGCATTTGAGATCGTAAAGCAAAGCCGGCTTTCCATATGAGGGCGCCTCCGAAAGCCGAACGTTGCGCGGGATGATCGTTTCGTAAACCTTGGCGCCCATGAACTCGCGCACATCCGCCACGACCTGGCCCGAAAGCTTGTTGCGTGGGTCGAACATGGTCAGCACGATCCCCTGTATGACGAGCGTTGGATTGAGGCTCGAGCGGACCTGCTCGACCGTTCGCAGCAATTGGCTCAACCCTTCAAGGGCGAAAAATTCGCATTGCAGGGGAACCACCACGGCGTTGGCCGCGGTAAGCGCATTGATGGTCAGGAGATTGAGCGAGGGGGGACAATCGATCAGAACATAGCTCAGATGTCGCTCAGGTCCGCCAGCGCCGAGGGCCTGCAATGCTTTCTTCAAGCGCACGGCGCGTTCGTGATCCTGCGAGATCTCGAGTTCCACCCCCAAGAGGTCGAGCGTCGAGGGCGCGAGCGCGAGGCGGGGCACGCTCGTGTCGATGATGGCGTCGCGCAGAGGGGCACGCCCCGTCAACACATCGGCCGTCGAGACGAGCCGGCTCCGATGCTCGATTCCCAGCCCCGTCGAGGCATTGCCTTGCGGATCGAGGTCGACGAGAAGGACCTGCTCTCCGATCGCCGCAAGAGCAGTGCCGAGATTGATCGCGGTCGTGGTTTTCCCGACCCCTCCCTTTTGGTTGGCGACGGTCAGGATGCGCGGAAGGCGCGGATCGTCGAGGCTCATGTCCCGTCCCCACAAACGCCGCCAGCCGCTGCCCGACGTCGCAGCTCCCGAACAAGAAGAATGCGGCCTTTCTCGTCGGTTCGACTTGGCACCGATCGGCTTTCGAACGTGAAAACCGACAGGGCCTGCCGTATCTCGGAGCTCTAGCGTCTCGCCCTTGGGAAAGATACCTTCCGCTCCCGTTGTCAACAGAGGTTCGGCGAGTGTCAGCAGGCGATCCAAGCGCGCCAAGGCCCTTGCCGTGACCGCCGTGACCTTTCCGATCAACTTCGGGAGCACGGCTTCGGCCCTATTTGGATGGATGACGGCGGGCGCATCCGTCACGCGGGACGCTTCTCGCAGGAAGCTCGCCTTGCGCTGATCGCTTTCGACGAGGTGGAACTCGCACGCTGGCCCGCGATCTTTCGACAGGATCGCGAGGACGAGCCCGGGGAACCCCGCGCCCGAGCCGAGATCGACCCAGGCTCGGTGGTTGGGCGCGATTGCGGAGATTTGCGCGCAATCGAGGATGTGACGTGACCAGATATGTCCCAGCGTGGACGGTGCGACGAGGTTGATGGTTTTCTGCCATTTGGCGATGAGCTCGACATATTCGTCGAGGCGGCCGAGGGTTTCACGTGAAACATCGAGCTGTTGGAGAGCCTGCTCGCGGTCCCGCCGCAGCTCCTCGGCCAATCCGTCCGGACGGCATCGAATCCGAGGCGTCATCAAGGGGTGCGAGGGGCGCGTGCTGCCTGGTCCGCCGCCCGCGCATTGACAGCCAAAATCGCGAGGCCGGCGGGCGTCATCCCCTCGATTCGGCTGGCCTGGCCCAAGGTTTCGGGTCGGACGAGGGCAAGCTTTTGGCGCAATTCATTCGAAAGCCCAGGCATTTTCTCAAAGACGAGCCCCTGAGGTAGCCGACGGCTCTCCTCTTGCTCAAAGCTGGCAATGTCCTGCTGCTGGCGGGCCAGATAGACCGAATAGCGCGCGTCGGTCGTGAGGCGCTCGGCAAGCACCTCGGGCAATTCCCCGAGTTCGGGCCAAATCCCCGCAAGCGCCGCGCGGTCCACACCCGGATAGGAAAGAAGCTCGAAAGCCGAACGGCGCACGCCGTCATTGTTGAGCTTGACGCCGTAATTCGCGGCGAGATTCGGCGTCACCGACAGCTCCTCGAGTCGGCAACGCCAGCGATCGAGCTCCCGCATACGCTCCCCGTGAAGCGCGCGACGTGACGCGCGCACGCAACCGAGCTCGATGGCGAAGCCGGTGAGGCGCTCGTCCGCGTTATCGACGCGCAGGCTCAAGCGATATTCCGAGCGCGAGGTGAACATGCGATACGGTTCGGTGACACCTTTGGTCACCAAATCATCGACCATCACGCCGATGAAGGCCCGGCTTCGCGGAATGGTGACGGGTTCGCGCGCCCCGGCCCGGAGGGCCGCGTTGACGCCGGCCAAGATCCCCTGGCCGGCCGCTTCCTCATAGCCGGTGGTGCCGTTGATCTGCCCGGCGAGAAACAGCCCTTCGACCTTCTTGAGCTCGAGACTCGGTGCGAGCGCGCGCGGATCGATGTAATCATATTCGATGGCGTAAGCCGGACGGAACATGCGCGCACTCTTCGAGACCCGGAATGGTCGCCAGGAATTCGCGCTGCACGTCCTCGGGCAGGGATGAAGAAATGCCGTTCGGATAAACCGAATTGCGTTTCGAGCCCTTCGGGTTCCAGGAAAATCTGATGGCTTTGGCGATCGGGGAAGCGGATCACCTTGTCTTCGATGGACGGACAATATCGCGGGCCGCGGCCTTCGATATCACCCGAAAAGACGGGCGCCTGCTCGATTTTGCCACGGATCACCGCATGCGTCGCCTCAGTCGTCTTCGTGATGTGGCAAGCGATCTGCTGGTTCACCGGATGCTCCGATTCGACCGAGAACAGCTCGGGGACGACATCGCCCGCATTGGGCCTCCAATCTGCGATAATCAATGGAGCGCCCATCGAGCCTCGGGGGCGTGCCCGTCTTCAAGCGGCCGAGAGGCAATTCGAGCTTCGCGAATCGTCTCCGCGAGCGCCCGGATGGCGCCTCGCCGATGCGACCCGCCGGGATCTTCACCGGACCGATATGAATGAGGCCTCGCAAGGAAGGTCCCCGTGGTCACGACCACCGCCCCGCAGGCGCAGCCGGCGTCCATCCGCGGTCGAGCACAGCTCGAACCTTGCCATCGACGATCTCGAGATCGACGGCTTCGCCTGCGCTCACGTTCAGTCCGTTGATTTCGCCGAGCAGTCCCTGGATGGCGCTTCTGTAGAGGGACCGGTCGCATTGCGCCCGCGGACCTCTGACCGCCGCACCCTTGCGCCGGTTCAGCACCCTGAACTGAATTCCGGCAAGATCGGCAGCGCGCCCCATGACACCGTCAAAGGCATCCACCTCCCGGACCAAGATGCCCCTTGCCGATCCCGCCGATCGCGGGATTGCAGGACATTTCGCCCAGCGACTTCCGGCTTGAGGGTCAACAGCAGAGTGCGCGCGCCCATGCGCGCCGAAGCGGCCGCCGCCTCGGTCCCGGCATGTCCGCCGCCGATCACGATCACATCAAAGAAGCTCATGACCTTGCCTTAGCAGAAGAAGCGAGACGTTGCGATGGTGACCGGCTGGAGCCAGCATTCGCCGCCGAGAGCAACCCCCCGAACGACATCTCACGTGAAAATCATAGTCCATGAGGGAATTGCGGCCGCCGCCCCTCGAATGTTTCACGTGAAACACATCCGCTCGCTCAAGCCCCGAACCCGTCTCCATCATTTGCCGACGCAGAAATTCGCAAAGATCTCACCCAGAACCTCTTCCACGTCGACCTCACCCACAACGCGCCCCAAAGCCCTGATCGCGAGGCGCAAATGCTCGGCCTGAAGCTCGATCGCTGGCTCTTCCCCGCCGCGTTCGAAAGCGCGGGACAGCGCTCGCAACTCCTCCGCGCAACCGAGCAGCGCGGCTCTTTGGCGGGCACGCGCGATCAGCACGCTTTCGTCCGCGCCGGCGAGCTCCTGCACGCGGTGTGTCAGCAGCTCGACCAACTCCGGGATGCCGGCCCCCGTCACGGCGCTGATCGCCAGCGTCCGCAGGGGCAATGTGCACCCGGCAAGGTCGAGCTTGGTTGCGACGCGGAGCAGGTTTGCGTCCGGGAGGCGCGATCCTTCGCTCTCCTCCCCCACCGGCTCCAGCCATAACACGAGGTCGCTTTTGGCCACCCGCTCGCGTGCACGCTCGACACCGATCGCCTCGACCGGATCGGCGCCTTCGCGGAGGCCGGCTGTGTCCACGAGTGTCACGGGCACACCCTTTAGATCGATCTGCACCTCGATCGGGTCGCGCGTCGTGCCCGCGAAAGGCGTGACGATCGCGGCTTCGCGCCGCGCCAGGAGGTTCAGAAGCGTCGATTTTCCGGCGTTCGGCGGCCCGGCGATCGTGACGGCGACGCCGTCTCGGAGACGCTCGCCCCGCCCGCCGTCGTCCAGAACCCCCTCGATCTCAGCAAGGACGGCGCCAACCCGCTGCATCACGGGGCTTCTGACGTCGGTCGCGACATCCGCCTCGTCGGAGAAGTCGATCGCCGCCTCGACCAGCGACATTGTCGAGACCAGCTCCTTGCGCCAGAGGGTGACGCGGCTCCGACAATCCCCCGGCTGCGAGCCTTTGCGCAAGCTTGAGCTGGCCACTCGTTTCCGCGTCGATCACATCACTCAGCGCCTCGACCTCGACGAGGTCCAGCTTGCCGTTCAAGAAGGCACGTCGTGTGAACTCGCCGGGATCCGCCGGCCTCAATCCTTTCATATTCCCGAAAGTCGCCGAGCAGCCGCGCCACCACGGCCCGGCCGCCGTGAACCTGAAATTCGCCCATGTCCTCGCCGGTGTAGCTCCGCGGCGCCCGGAACCAAAGGCAAAGACCTCTATCGATGACCTCGCCGTCAAAAGGGTCGCGAATGGTCCTCAAGCACGCCATGCGCTCCTTCGGCATGGTTCGCGCAGAGCCTTTGCATGATGCTGCGAACCGCGGGTCCGCTCAGGCGAATGACCGCGACGCCGGCACGGCCCTGGCCCGAGGAAAGGGCAAAGATGGTGTCGCTCACCGGCGCGCCTCGTCAAATCTCCGATGCGAAGAGTAACCCAACCGAGCGGGTAAGATCACGCGCGACCTAAGGCTTCAACGACGCGCCGAATGCGCCAAGCACATTCGATGCTTCCGAGCGGTCGCGAGCGCCTACCGCCAATGCATCGGACTGCCGCGCGCGGCCACAGCGGCATTCTTCGCAAATAAGCCCTCCGCGCCCACAATCCGCGGCCCCGTGGGGCCAGCCGAGCTTCAGGTGTTCATCGATTCGAAGAAGTCGCCATTCGTCTTCGTCTGGCGCAGCTTGTCCAAGCAGGAACTCGATGGCATCGACGGTGCCCATCGGATTGAGGATGCGGCGCAGCACATACATCTTCTTGAGCACTTCGGGCGGAACGAGGAGCTCTTCCTTTCGGGTGCCCGAACGGGTGATATCGAGGGCCGGGAAGGTCCGTTTGTCGGAAACCTTGCGATCGAGGATGATTTCCGAATTGCCGGTGCCCTTGAACTCCTCGAAGATCACCTCGTCCATGCGGCTTCCCGTATCGATCAGGGCCGTCGCGATGATGGTCAAGCGACCCGCCCTCCTCGATATTGCGCGCCGCACCGAAGAAACCGCTTCGGCCGCTGCAAGGCATTCGCGTCGACGCCGCCCGTCAGCACCTTGCCCGAGGAGGGCACGACGGTGTTGTAGGCACGCCCGAGGCGGGTGATCGAATCGAGCAGGATGACCACGTCCCTGCCCGTGCTCGACCAGGCGCTTCGCCTTCTCGATCACCATCTCGGCCACTTGCACATGCCGCGATGCGGGCTCGTCGAAGGTCGAGGACACGACCTCTCCGCGCACCGAGCGCTGCATGTCGGTCACCTCCTCGGGCCGCTCGTCGATCAGGAGCACGATGAGATAGCTTTCCGGGTGATTGCTGGTGATCGATTGCGCGATGTTCTGCAACAGCACCGTCTTGCCCGTCCGCGGGGGCGAGACGATGAGGGCGCGCTGGCCCTTGCCGATCGGCGCCACGATGTCGATCACGCGCGCCGAGAAGTCCTTCTTGGTCGGGTCCTCGATCTCGAGCCGCAGTCGCTTATCGGGATAGAGCGGCGTGAGATTGTCGAAATGGACCTTGTGCCGGACCTTTTCGGGATCCTCGAAATTGATCGAGTTCACCTTCAGAAGGGCGAAATACCGCTCGCCCTCCTTGGGGCTGCGGATCATGCCCTCGACCGTATCGCCGGTCCTCAGGCCGAAGCGCCGGATCTGCGAGGGCGAAACGTAGATGTCGTCGGGACCCGCGAGATAATTCGCTTCGGGAGAGCGCAGGAACCCGAAGCCATCCTGCAAGACCTCGACGACGCCTTCGCCGATGATCTCGACCTGATTGGCCGCTTGTTGCTTCAAAATCGCGAATAACAATTCCTGCTTGCGCATGGAATTCGCATTTTCAACCTTGAGCTCCTCGGCGAAAGCCAGGAGCTCGGTCGGGGTTCTACCCTTCAAATCATGAAGTTTGATTTCTGCCATTGCTTAAACCTTGGACGCTTCGTCGGGAACGACGCCAGCGAAACTTGAATCCGGGAAGATCGGACGTAAGGGAGCTTAGGAGCCTCGAGGCCGATGCGGCGGGGCGCCGCCAACTCCACCGATCGATGAGAATCGCGACCGAAGGACCGATCGCGCCTCCATGATATAGACGTTTTGGCTGAAATGCACAAGGAGCGTCCTTCGCGGCGTCATCAGCACACGAGTTGTCCTGAGGTCTTTATGCCCAGCAAAAGGACCGGAGCGGTGACGCGGGCGGCGCGGCGGAACTCGCGCGCGTCACGCGTGCAGCAGGTTCTCCATGGACCAAGTTCAAGCAAGCGCCGCGATCAGGGCCGGCCGAAGCGTTCTTCGGATGCCCACTTCCCGGGCGCGCACCTCGCGAATTCCAATAACCCGTGCCTCTCCCGCGGCCTCCCGACCGGTGCCGGTTCGATCGGTTTGAACCGCAAGCTCTCCTCTCAAAAGGGCTTCAGCACCACGAGAAACACGATGATGACGAGGATAAGTGTCGGCGCCTCGTTGATGACCCGGTAAAAGCGCGGGGGACGCGCCGCGCCCCCTTGCGCGAGGCGGCGCGCTTCCTTCGCGAAAAACCCGTGCAGACCTGAAAGCACCAGCACCAGCGCGAGCTTTGCATGCAACCAGCCTTGCATCCATGCCCCGCTTTCAACAGCGAGCCACACGCCGAAAACCCAGCTCGCCAGCATCGCCGGCAGCATGATTGCCTTCAAGAGCCGCCTTTCCATGGTCTCGAAGATCGGCGCGCGCATCCGAATTGGCGGAGATTTGCGAGTGATACACGAATAGTCTTGGCAAGTATAACAGCCCCGCCATCCATGCCACTATACTTATGATGTGCAACGCTTTTACAATATTGTAAGTCGTCATGCTCCCACCCGTTTCAAGCGACGCGCCTGCCCACGCACCAATCCCAGCATTCGTTCGACATGTTCGACCGGCGTTTCCGGGAGAATTCCATGGCCCAGATTGAAGATATGCGGGACGTCCCGGAAGCCCGCCATCACGCGCTCGACCCCTTGCTCCAGCGCTTCCCCGCCGGCGACGAGCGCCAAGGGATCGAGATTGCCTTGCACCGGCGTCGATCCATCCGAGGCCTCCCCGTGCCATGGGATCGACCGTCCAATCGATGCCGATGGCGTTCGCTCCCGTCGCGTCCGCGATGACCGAAGGCGCGAGCCCGCTCCCCTTTGCGAAGACGATCACTTTCGCGTTCGGCGTCTTTCGGCGCAGGCCTTCGATGATGCGCCGCATCGGCGCCGAGCGACCAATCCCGAAGGAACGCCTTCGGAATCGCGCCGGCGAAGCTCTCGAAAATCTGGACCGCTTCCACGCCCGCGTCGAATTGGGCCGAGAGATAGGCGATCGACGCTTCGACCAAGCGGTCGATGAGCTCGCGAAACGCCGCTGGATATCGGTAGGCGAACAGCCGGGACGGAGCGAGGTCGGGAGTGCCGCGACCGGCGATCATGTAGCTCGCGACCGTCCAGGGGGCGCCGCAAAAGCCGAGCATCGCGCAGGCATCCGGCAATTCCCGCTTCACCAGCGTGATCGTCTCGAAGATCGGGCCGAGCCGTCCAAGGTCGATCCGATCGGCCAGTCGCTCGAGACCCGCGGGTTCGAGGATCGCATCGAGCCGTGGCCCCTCTCCCTCGACGAAGCTCACCTTGCAGTTCAATGCATCGGGCACCACGAGGATATCCGAGAACAAGATCGCGGCGTCGACGCCGAACCGCCTCACGGGTTGCAGCGTCACTTCCGCGGCCATTCGAGGTGCGTAGGCGAGATCGAGCACGCTTTCGACCTTGGCCCGCAACGGCCCGATATTCGGGAAGGAAACGTCCCGCCTGGCGCATGAGCCAGATCGGAGGCGGATCGATCCGCGTCGCCTTCGAGAACGGCGAGCAGAGGTTTCGCTGAAAGCATGGCGAGGTGAATGCGCCAAGACCTTCCAAGAATCAAATTTCTCTTTGAATCCTTTTATTTTTGTTATTGGAGGGCAAAATGCGGTGAGCAAATTCGTCCAGGCGTTTTGCACCGCTCATGCCGCTGTGCGGCCAGACCGGCGCCCTCGGCGGCCCCTTCCCAAGGCGCCGATAAAACCGAAGCATTTTAATCATCTGGCGGGAAGGGCCGGAATGTTATCGGCAATTCGTGCACAGCTTCTCCCTTATTCACGCGAGTTCCCGTCGCCGGAATCGAATAGGGCGTCGAGCGATCCTGTTGAAGAATTCGGCTCCCCATGCAAGGGAAGAAACCATGTCCGGATTTTGCCCTTACCTCTCCACAGCGATTCACAGCTTGCGCGCGACCGGCGTCGGCAACAGCCTCGCGAGATGAGCCGAAACTACTTTCACCTGCACCTCGTATCCGACGCGACCGGGGAGACGCTGATCGCGGCAAGCCGCGCGGCGTCCGCGCTTTATCCCGGCGTGTCCGCGATCGAGCATGTCTATCCGCTCGTGCGCACCCGCGATCAGTTGAACCGGGTCATCGGCGAGATCGAGCGCGAGCCGGGCATCGTGCTCTACACCCTCGTCGATCCGCAGATCTCCGGCCAGCTCGAGGAGGAATGTCGCACCATCGGCTGCCCCTCACTCTCGGTGCTCAAGCCGGTTTCCGATCTCTTCGGCGCCTATCTCGGCACGGAAACGACGCCGCGTGCCGGCGCGCAGCATGTCCTCAATGCGGAATATTTCAAGCGCATCGACGCGCTGAACTACACCATGCTGCATGATGATGGGCAATTGCCGGAGGATTTCGATTCGGCCGACGTCATTTTGGTCGGCGTCAGCCGCACGTCCAAGACGCCGACCAGCATCTATCTCGCCAACCGCGGCATCAAGACGGCCAATGTTCCCGTCGTCCCCGGCATCGCGCCCCCCGTAGGGCTCGAGGACGCCAAGAGGGCCCTCGTCATCGGGCTTGTCGCGACGCCTGAGCGCATCGTGCAGATCAGGCAGAACCGACTGCTTTCGCTCAACGCGACGAACGACACCTCCTATGTCGATCGCGACGCCGTCGCCGAAGAGATCGCAGCCTCAAGGCGACTTTGCGCCCGCCATTCCTGGCCCGTGATCGACGTGACGCGGCGCTCGATCGAGGAGACCGCCGCGACCGTCATCGATCTCTACCGCGCGCACCGCCTGAAATTCATCGTCGAATGAGGAGCAAAGGTTCAGGCGCGGTTTGGAGAGGCGGAGAAAATTTGATCCTCGCCTCGCGTAGCCTTGCTCGCCGGAGCTTGCTGCATGGCTGCGGCATCGAGGCCGAGCCGGTCATGGCGGATATCGACGAGCGAGCCATCGAAGCACGGGAAACGCGGCGAGGCGCCTTGCCCTGCACGGTCGCGCGGCATCTCGCGGCGGAAAAGGCGCTCGTCGTCTCGCGGCGCTCGCCTGGCCGGTTCGTCTTAGGCGCCGACCAGGTGCTCGCCTTCGAGGATCGCTGCTGCGCCAAGGCGGCGACGCTCGCCGAAGCGGCTTCGCGCCTCGCTGAACTCGCGGGAAAAAGCCACCGGCTCGTCAGCGCTTGCGCGATCGCGCGCGACGGCGCCCTTCTTTTCGAAGCTGCCGAGACCGCCGAGTTGCACATGCGCGATTTGAGCCCGGCAGGAGATTCGAGCCTATCTCGAATTCGTCGGCGAGGAGGTGCTGGCAAGCGTCGGCGCCTATCAGGTGGAGAGCCTGGGTCGGCTTCTCTTCGAGCGCATCGATGGCGACCATGCGGTCATTTTCGGGCCTGCCTCTGTCGAGCCTTCTCTCCTATCTGCGTTCGGCCGGCCTCGTCGGATTCCCGGCTCGGGCGCGCTG
Source organism: uncultured Alphaproteobacteria bacterium (assembly GCA_963713805.1). Lineage (GTDB taxonomy): Bacteria > Pseudomonadota > Alphaproteobacteria > Rhizobiales > Beijerinckiaceae > GAS188. The sequence goes on from CAVQNF010000026.1 coordinate 294,121, forward strand.
ACCGGCTTCCGTCGGCGCGCGCCTTGCTTCAGCTTGTTGGTGGAGCATGGCCTTATCGGAAACCCGTTCCCAGTCTGGGGATGATGCTCTAAGCTTCACCGCAAAACGACCTCCGCCGCGGTGCCGCCGCGACGGGATGGAAGGTTGCGTCGATCGTGGAACGGCCATCTTCCGCAAAGGCCATCTTCCGCAAAGGCCATCTTCATGAAGCATGCCTGCGTCATCGGCGATCCGGTTTCGCATTCGCGATCTCCCTTGGTGCACGGCTTCTGGCTTGCCGAGCTTGGCATCGAGGGGAGCTACGGACGCGAACGGGTGTCGAGCGACGCGCTGGCAGGCTTCATCACCGGACTTCGCGAGCGCGGCTATCGCGGCTGCAACGTCACCTTGCCGCATAAGGAGGCGGCATTCCGCCTCGTCGACGCGACGACGGAGCTCTCCCGGCAGCTCGCCGCGGTGAACACGGTCTGGCTCGACGAAGACGGCCGGCTGCACGGCGACAACACCGATGTGCACGGTTTCGTCGCCAATCTCGACCAGGAGATGCCGGGCTGGCGAATGACGACGAGCACCGCGCTCGTGCTCGGCGCCGGAGGCGCGGCGCGCGCGATCGTCATGGGACTCATGCTGTGCGGTGTCGAGCGCGTGATCGTCGCGAACCGGTCGGCGGAGCGCGCTGACGCTCTCGTCGCCGGCCTGCCGCGGCCGGCGGAGACCGTCGACGCTCGATCGCTTGCCGAAGATTTTGCCGGACGTCGATCTCCTCGCCAACACGACCTCGCTCGGCATGGTCGGGCAGCCTCGCCACGGTTTTGCTCTCGCGGGACTGAAGCCGGGAGCGCTCGTGACGGACATCGTCTATGTGCCGCTCGAGACGGAATTGCTGCGCGAGGCGCGGCTTCGCGGACATCCGACCGTCGGAGGGCTCGGCATGCTGCTGCATCAGGCGGTACCGGGCTTCGAGCACTGGTATCGGTACGCGCCCATCGGTCAGCGCCGCGCTTTACCGGCATGTGGCGGCCGATATCCCGGCAAGCGCCGCCTGAGCCGCGCCGATGCACGCAATGCCGTTCATCCTCGGGACTTACCGGCTCCATCGGCATGGGCAAGACGACGGCAGCCAATCATTTCCGGCAAGCCGGCGTGCCGGTCTTCGATGCCGATCTCGCCGTCGCGCGGCTCTACCATGGCGAGGCGGTGCCGCTGATCGAGGAGGCATTCCCCGGAACGGTGAGAGACGGCGCCGTCGACCGCGACCTCCTGGCGAAGCGGGTGCTGACGGACCAGCCGGCCATCAGGCATCTCGAGGCGATCGTGCACCCGCTGGTGCGTTCCGCCGAGACGCGCTTCCTGCAGGAGCTTGGAGCGGCCGGCATCGGATTGGCCGTGCTCGACATCCCGCTCCTGTTCGAAACGCAAGGCGAGACGCGCTGCGACGCCGTCGTCGTCGTCAGCGCCTCGCTCGCTGCCCAGCGCGAACGCGTCCTGGCCCGGGCCGGCATGAGCGAGGAGCGGTTCGAGGCCATCCTGCAACGCCAGATGCCCGATGCGGAAAAGCGACGCCGGGCGCATTTCGTGATCGACACGTCGCGCAGCCACGCGGCGGCGCGCCGGCAGGTGGGCGCCCTCATTCGAGCCGTCGCCGGACGACCGTCGCGTCAACTCGCCATGAGCCGGCGACAGGCGAGCATCGGTTCAGGCCGAAGAAAAGCCGTGAATATCGCGAATTACCCCCTGTCGTCGATTCCCGGCGCGGCGAAAACTCTTTAGAATCGGCACCGGAAAGCCGATGCGCGAAATCATTCTCGATACGGAAACGACCGGCCTCGACCCCGCGAGCGGAGATCGCATCGTGGAGATCGCGGGCGTCGAGCTTTTCAATCGCTTTCCGACCCGGCGCAGCTTCCATGTCTACATCAATCCCGATCGGCCCATGTCGCCTGAAGCCGAGAAGGTGCATGGCCTGAGCGATGTGTTCCTCGCGGACAAGCGCCGCTTCGCCGATCATGTCGAGGATTTTTTGAAATTCGTCGGCGATGCGACGCTCGTGATCCACAATGCGAGCTTCGACATCTCCTTTCTGAACGCCGAGCTCGCGCGCACCGGGCATATGCCTTTCCGCTTCGACCGCGTCATCGACACGCTTGCCCTGGCGCGGCGCAAGCATCCGGGCGCCCCGAATAGCCTCGACGCGCTCTGTGCGCGCTACGGGATCGACAATTCGAACCGGGTGAAGCACGGCGCCTTGCTCGATGCCGAGCTCCTTGCCGAAGTCTATATCGAGCTCACGGATGGCCGGCAGACCGGCCTTGCCTTCGAGATCGCGGGCTTCGTGGAGGGCGCCGCAATCCAGACGACGGATCGCCAGGCCTTGCAGAGGCCGGTGCCGCTCGCTCCGGCCCTCACCGAGGAAGAGCGCGCCGGCCATGCCGCTTTCCTCGTGACGCTCGGCGAAAAAGCGATCTGGCGCGATTACTTCGAGGTGCCGCCGGCTCTGGAGATTTTGCCTCCGGCGCGTCAGGCGGCGACCGTCTGACCAAGGCTAGCGGTGGAAATCAAACGCTTGGTACCTTGGCTTTGGTCCGCTTCTGGTGGACTTGCGGCCAGTCCGCTTTCTGGTGGAACTGATCCGAAATCGGCCGTTCGGCTGGTGGCTTGTGGCCGAAAGCGGACGGTCCGCTTTGCGCAATCGAAATGCCGAAGCGGACATCCGAGATTGCATGGTGTCGCGGCAGGTCTCGGACCCATTCCAGTCACTCCGAGCAGCACCCGCTCCGCCTGAATTTACCCAGGGGTTGCCGGCACGGTCGGGATATGAGCCTTGGCGGCTCTACTGTCGGGCCATAATCACTTTCAGGGCATGTTCATGGTCCTGGATCAGCTCGCCGCTCACGTCCACGGTCGCGCTGTAGAGCGTGCCGGTGAACTTGAACGGCGGCTGATACTTGTCCCAAACCGGCGAGCCGGTGTCGGCGCCGCACACGATGCCCCCAGCGAGACCGATCAGCGAGCGGCATGGTGAGAGGAATGTCGCCCTGCCCGACCAGCTTGCCGTCGATGTAAAGCTGACCGCGGCCCGGCGCGCCCTTGCCGTTCTTGATGTCGGGTTTGCCGGTCACCTCGAACTCGAAGCGCAGCTTATGGCGTCCTACGGGAACCGGGACGTTCGATTCAATGTGAAAGAACTGGCTGCCGACGTAGTTGTAGACGTAGTGCAGCTTGCCATTCTGCATGTAGAAGGAAAGACCGCCCTGGACATCGCCGGCGGAGAGTAGCACTCCCTCGGCGCCGCCCTTGGGGAATTTCAACGTCCGCGGTGATGCTGTAAGGCCGGTTCATCACATTGGGGCCGGCGTTGGTCGGCACCATCTGCGTGCCCGGATAGTAGGTGTAGCTGCGTGCGAGCGACCGCGATCTGCGGCCGCGGATCAGCAGCTCGCAGCTGGCCCCGCGAGTCGACGGGCAGGACGTTGTACTTGCCCGCCTCGACGTACCAGGTGGCGATCATCTCGATCAGTTTCGCGCGGTTCTCCGCGGCGAGGTTATGGTTCTCGGCGAAGTCCTGTCTCGATGTGATACAGCTCCCAGCCCTTGGCATCCAGCTCGGTCAGCTTGTCCTTGTCGATCGGCGCGCCGAACGGCAGGCCCGCTTCCTTGAAGGAGGTCCCCGGCCACGGGCACACCGCGCGCCAGCCGTCGTGATAGATGGATCGGTGCCCGAACATTTCGAAGTACTGGGTGATGTGCTTCGTGGGCGCCTTTGCGTCGTCCAGCGCGTGGGCAAAGCTGAGGCCTTGGATCGGCGACTGGGTTACGCCTTTGATGGACGTCGGGGCCTCGATGCCCAGCGCCTCGAGCACCGTCGGAACCATGTCGATGGCGTGGGCATACTGCGTGCGGATTTCGCCCTTCGCCTTGATTCCCTTCGGCCAGTGGACGATGAACGGATCGCTGACGCCGCCACGATAGGTCTCGCGCTTCCAGCGGCGGAACGGCGTATTGCCCGCGAAGGTCCAGCCCCAGGCGTAGTGATTGAAGGTGTTCGGCCCGCCCAGCTCGTCGATCTTCTTCAGGTTCTCTTCGCAGCGAATCCGGCACGTTGTTGAAGAACTTGTTTTCGTTCACCGATCCGGTGCGGTCCGCCTTCGGCGCTGGCGCCGTTGTCGGAGATGAACATGATGAGCGTGTTCTCCCACTCGCCGATCGACTTCAGGAAGTCGAACAGGCGGCCGTAGTGGTAGTCGGTGTGGGTCAGGAACCCGGCGAACACCTCCATCATGCGGGCATACAGCTTCTTCTCGTCGGCCGAGAGCGTGTTCCAGTCCTGCACGTCGGGATCGTGGCGCGACAGTTCGGCATCTTTCGGAATGATGCCCAGCTCTTTTTGCCGCGCAAAGGTCTTTTCGCGATAGGCATCCCAGCCGTCGTCGAACTTGCCCTTGTACTTGTCCGCCCACTCCTTCGGAACGTGATGCGGCGCGTGCCCCGCGCCGGGGCAGAAGTACATGAAGAAGGGTTTGTTCGGCGCGACCTGCTTGGAGTCGGCGATGAAGCTGATGGCCTTGTCCACCAGGTCCTCGGTCAGGTGGTAGCCCTCTTCCGGGGTTTTCTCGGGTTCCACGCGTGTGGTTGTCGTACACCAGTTCCGGGTAGTACTGGTGCGTGTCGCCGCCGAGGAAGCCATAGTAGCGCTCGAAGCCTCGCCCCAACGGCCAGCGATCATACGGACCCGCCGCGGAGGTCTGATCCGCCGGCGTCAGGTGCCACTTGCCGAGGGCATAGGTGTTGTAGCCGTGCTGGAGCAGCATCTCGGAGAGCATCCCGTTCTCGAACGGGATGTTCCCGTTTCCGCCGGGATAGCCGGTCGAACCCTCGGTGATGCAGGACATGGCGTTCGAGTGATGGTTGCGCCCGGTCAGGATGCAGGAGCGCGTCGGCGAACACAGCGCCGTGGTGTGCATGTTGTTGAAGCAGCAGCCCTTCTGCGGCGAGCTGCGTCGATGTTCGGCGTTTCGATGGGGCTGCCGTAGCAGCCCATCTGGCCGAAGCCGGTATCGTCCTGCACGATGAACAGGACGTTGGGCGCGCCTTCCTTGGCGCGCAGCGGTTCGGGCCACGCCGGGCTGGAGACATCGAATGTCCGTCCGATGACGCCGGTGAATGCGGTTCCGGGTTTGTATTCTTTGAGTGCCATATGATTTCCGGCTCCTACTGAATTGCCATGGCGAGGTGTAGGCGTTGTTCGGGCGTGATGAGATGATCGAGAGTTACCGCGTCCTTGCCGATGTCGATCTCGACCCAGTTCACCTCCCCGCTGAACCTGTTGCCCCTCGGTCCATAATCGGGGCTCGAGGGCGAACCGGCTTGAAAGCCGACGTCACAGGTCTCGTCAGCGGAGAAGACCATAGGCTCGGTCTGATCGACACGCCCTTCGCCGATCTTCTTGCCGTCCACATAGAGCGTGACTGCGCCGCCCTTCGCCAGCCCACCGCCATCGTATTTGAACTCCATCCGCACTTGGTGCGAGCCCGGCGGAATCTTCGACGAGCCCTCGACCGTGTAGCGGTCCAGACCGTAGAAGTTGTAGTGGTATTTCAGCTTGCCGTCCTTGGCATAGAGGCTCCAGCCGCCAATGCTTCCGCCCACCGCAATGATGACGCCTTCCGCCCCTGAAGAAGGCACGACCACCTCGGCCGTCACGGCGTGTGACTTGTTCTTGTAGTTGACGATCGAGCTTTCCGTCAGCCGCCCCATGCCGCCAAACAGCAGCTGCCGATTGCCCTTGATCAATTGAGGACGGCCTGCGAGGTCGGCGTTAGCGCGTTCGGCAAACCGGTCGTCCAGCGGCAGCACATTGTATTTCACCGCCTCGATTAGCCACAGCCGCTGCAACTCATGCAGCTTCTCCGGATGCTTTTTCACGGAATCCTTCGACTGACTCCAGTCATTGCTGGTGTCGTAGAGCTCCCATATATCGTCGTCGAACGCCGCCAGCTTGATCATGCCGGTCTCCCACGGTGTGCGGTGCTTGGTTACAGCGGTCCAACCCTTGTGATAGATGCTGCGGTTTCCCATCATCTCGAAATACTGCGTCTCGTGCCGCTCGGCCGCCTTGGCGTCGTTGTACGAGTAACATGCTGACGCCTTCGATTGGACGCTGCTGCACCCCGTTGACGAAGCTCGGCTCGGGCAAGCCCGGCTACTTCCAGGATGGTCGGCGCGATGTCGATCACATGATGGAACTGGCTGCAAATCTCGCCCTTGGCCTTAATCCCTTTCGGCCAGTGCACGATCGTGCCGTTGCGGGTGCCACCAAAGTGCGATGCGACCTGCTTGGTCCACTGATAGGGCGTGTCCATGGCGTGCGCCCAACCCACCGCGTAATGGTTGTACACCTCCACTCCACCGAATTTATCGAGATGAGCCTCCAGGAACTCCGGCGTCTCGAGGTGGCCGAACCCCGTGATCGTCACCATCTCGTTATAGGTGCCCTGAAGCGAGCCCTCGGCCGAAGCGCCGTTGTCACCAATGATCACATAAATCAGCGTGTCATCCAAAATCTCGAGAATCCTTGAGCGCATCAATCAGCCGCCCGATGTGATGGTCGGTGTGCTCGAGGAAGCCTGCGTAGACCTCCATCTGGCGCGTGGTACCTGGTTTCATCTCGGCCGAGACGGTCTCCCAGGCCGGAATCTCGGGATGGCGCTTCGTCAGCTCACAATCCTTCGGGATCACGCCAAGCTTCTTCTGCCGCGCGAAGGTCTCCTCGCGCAGCTTGTCCCAGCCCTTATTGAACTTGCCCTTGTATTTGTCAGCCCACTCCGTGGGCACATGATGGGGGGCGTGCGTGGCGCCCGGCGCAAAGTAGGTGAAGAACGGCTTATCCGGCATGAGCGACTTTTGCTGGCGGATCCACTTGATTGCCTTGGTGGTGAGGTCGTCGGTGAAGTGATAACCCTCCTCGGGGGTCTTCTCAGGCTCCGTGGGGATCGTGCCTTCATAGAGCGCCGGATACCATTGGTTGGTCTCTCCGCCGATGAACCCATAGAAATACTCGAACCCGCCGCCGCCAGTGGGCCAGGCGTCGAACGGTCCCATGGGGCTCGTCTGCCAGACCGGCACTTCATGGCACTTGCCGAATTGCGAGGTCGAGTAGCCGTTGAGCTTCAGTGTCCTGGCGATCGGCGAGATGGTATTCGACATGAATGAGCACTGGCCCGGCGCCGATGTCGCCATCTCGGTGATCGCTCCCATGCCGGCCGAGTGATGGTTGCGGCCAGTCAGGAGCGCCTGGCGGGTGGGCGAGCACAGCGCGGTCGTGTGGAAGCGGTTGTATTTCAGGCCATCCGAGGGCGAGTTTCTCGAGGTTCGGCGTCTGGCAAGGACCACCAAAGACACTGGACGCGCCGAACCCGACATCATCAATCAGAACGATGAGGACATTGGGTGCGCCCTCGGGCGGCCGCAATTCCCGGATCGGCGGAAACTTCGTGTCCGGGTCTTTTGCGTCGTAGGTTGTCAATCCGACATGAGCCCGATCGGGTATCGGAAGCACGGATCGCGACAGGTTTTCGTTGCTCATTTCCAAAGTCTCCCTCGTGCAGCCATTCGTCGTATCGGCGCTTCGAGTGTCGCTTTAAAGAAATCGCGTCTAAAAACCGAATGCACCGGCCGCCTGGCCCGCCACCGATTGTCAAACAAATCACAATCCAGAGGTATTGAACCTTGGTCCCATCAGCCATCCGGAATGTCCGCAACCACCCATGGCCGACCAAAGCACCTCGCCTGCGTGGCGTCCGCTTTCGAGAACCGCCGCATTGGCCGGGATCGGCCACAATGATCGTCTGGGTGTGGGCCGGCGTACAGAAACCGCCCATGCACGAACCCGCGGGGTCGGGCGCTGCGGCTATGGGGATTTATAAACGGCGCGGTGGCGAGGGAGCCGGATGATGACCGGCCTGCCGTTCGCGTTTCGGCGCCGAGCGGCGAGGACGGGCCGCGAGGGCGCCAGTCGAGCACTGCCCCGGTGTCAGGCAGGCCGATGTGGTCCTCATCAGCATGTGGGCGGAGTTGGCCGTTCGCGCCTCGAGATGCAATCGCCCGATCGCTCAAGCGGTACGACTTCGACGGGGGATTGAGGTTCGTCGCGCCGGGTCACGACGCCATCATCCCGGTGGATGAGGGTGAGACTGGCGGGGCGCGCGGCTGTGGCCGGCGCTTCGGAAGATCTCGATGATGATCATGCGACCGCCGCAGCATGGGCAGGTGGCGGTCGGATCCGGGCGGGCGGGACGGGCTCTTCGGTCTCGGGCGGCATGCGGCGCCGCGAGCAGCTCGCGGACGCGGCGATATTTGCCTTGCGGCCGGCGCTGGCGAGCAGGCCGTAGTGGCGGATCGGTGGAAGCCCTTCGGCAGGACATGCAGGAGAAAGCGCCGGATGAACTCGTCGACCTGGGAGCGTCATGGTGCGCTGGCGCTCGCGCCGTCGCGTCGATAATCTTTGTAGCGGAAGGTGACGCCGGTCTCGTCGAGCGAGATCAGCCGGCGGTTCGAGATGGCGACGCGGTGGGTGTAGCGCGACAGATAGGCCAGCACCGCTTCCGGCCCGCGAAGGGCGGCTTGGCGTAGACCACCCACTTCTTCTTTCGAGCGGCGCCAGGTGGCGGAGGAAGGCGCGTCGGTCGCTCAAGCCGACATGGTCGCCGAAGAAGGCTGGCCGGCCGGTCGGCGTGCAGTGCGAGCAGCCTTGGTCAGGAACAGCCGCCGGAACAGCTTGGAGAGCACACGAACCGGCAGCAGGAAGGCGGGCCGCGGACGAGATCCAGCGCTTGCCATCGAGCGAGATGCCGCCGCCTGGCACGATCATGTGGATGTGCGGATGGTGGGTCAGTGCCGAGCCCCATGTGTGGAGCACGGCGGTGATGCCGATGCGCGCGCCGAGATGGCGCGGATCGGCGGCGATGGTGAGCATCGTCTCTGACGCCGCCTGGAACAGCAGATCATAGACCACGGCCTTGTTGTGGAAGGCGATGTCGGCGACCTTGGCGGGCACGGTGAAGACGACGTGGAAATAGCCGACCGGCAGCAGGTCGGCCTCACGCGCGGCCAGCCACTCGCGCGCTGCCGCACCCTGGCACTTGGGGCAGTGCCGATTGCGGCAGCTGTTGTAGGCGATGCGGGTGAGCCGCAGCCCTCGCAGCCTTCGACGTGGCCGCCGAGTGCGGCGGTGCGGCAGGTCTCGATGGCCGACATCACCTTGAACTGGGCGAGGCTCAGATGGCCGGCGTGCGCCGCACGCCAGGCTGCCCCGTGCCGATGGAAGATGTCGGCGACCTCCAGCGCGGGTCGCACCGCCGGCTCAGCCGCTCGCGCTCCCGCCTTCCATCAGCAGCTTGAGGTGCTCGAGCGGGCTAGTCACCGCGCGGATCGTCTTGGTCGCGACGCGGGCATAGAGCGCGGTGGTGTCGAGCTTGGCATGCCCGAGCAGCACCTGGATAACGCGGATGTCGACATCCTGCTCAAGCAGATGTGTCGCGAAGCTGTGGCGCAGCGTGTGAGGCGTCACCCGCTTCTTGATGCCGGCCGCTTCCGCCGCCTCGTGGACGGCGCGATTGAGCTGGCGGGTCGAGACTGGCTCAAGGGAGCTCCGGCCCGGGAACAGCCAGCCGTGTGGCAGCATGACGTTGCGGCGCTTGCCCTCGTGCCACCAGAGCCGCAACAACTCCAGTAGTTGCGGCGACAGCATCGCGTTGCGGTCCTTCCGGCCTTCCCCTGCTCGACCCGGATCAGCATGCGCGTGCTGTCGATATCGCCCACCTTGAGAGTGGCCACCTCCGACACGCGCAGGCCGGCGCCATAAGCGGTGCCGAGCGCGGCCTTCCTATTCGGCCCCGGTGCCGCCTCGAGCAGCCGCCCAACGTCCTCGACGCTCAGCACATTCGGAAGCTTGCGGGGATGACGGACCAGAACAAGGCGACGCGACAGGTCCGGCCGGTCGAGTGTCACGGTGAAGAAGAAACGCAGCGCCGACACCGAGCAGTTGATCGTGGGCGGCTGCACGCCGCTCTCAGTCTGGTGGACCTGAAAGCGACGGATGTCCTCGGCCGTTGCCGTATCCGGCGCTCGGCCGAGAAAGGCAGCAAAGCTTCGGACGAAGCGGATGTAATCGCGCTGGGTCTCTTCTCGCAGGCCGCGCATAGCCATGTCTTCGAGCATGCGCCGGCGCAGCGGGTTGACAGGCAGCTGTACTGATGGGCTGGACATCGGGTCTTCCTCTCGAGCTGAAGGGTTGCCCTTCATGCTCGGAGCCCGACCTCGACCCGCTCAACCCCTCACCCCGCCTCCGTCTGCGCTCCACCTCGCCCCAAGTGCCCTCCCGCGCGAGCGGGTTCG
>CAVQNF010000027.1:0-180895 GCA_963713805.1 uncultured Alphaproteobacteria bacterium
AATCGCGATAACCAAAGTTCTCAACGTCTCGGGGGCGCATGTGGGTTGCAACGCTAGACGACCAACGCGAGCGAGCGAAATGTTTCCATGGACCGCCACTCGATTATGGGATTTCAAACTCAGAATTAGGTCTTTGCCATAGGCGGACAGGCGTGTGAAGCGCGTGACGAGGCATTGGTCCTGATCGACCCGACGCCCCGCTTTTTCGTATAATTCGCCGGGAGCGCCGGCGCGGGGACGGAGCGCAAGAGAAGGATATCGGTAACGCCCGTGTCCGTGCGCTCGATGACGAACACATGATACCAGCTCGACGCCGCGACCGAGCCCCCATCGAGCCCACTGTTGCCGTTTCCGGCGGTCCAGGCCGCGGTCGATTTGCTGAAAGCCCCCAAGCTCTCGATCAAAAGCTCCTCGGCGGCGCGAAGAAGCAGTAGACCGGGCCGCGCCAATCCCGTTGACCTGATAGAAAATCCAGTAGCTGCCATCCTCAGGCGGCAGGCTCTTTTCCGTATGGCAGCACGTGCGGATAACCCTCGACGTGCCGGCCGTCCGGGCCGGCGCGGACCTGATCGGGTATCAGGTGATCGGCATTTTCTTCGCCGCAGCACGCTGACTTAACCCAAGCCGGCATAAGCGTGCCGTTGGACCATGCGTCGTGCACGGAGGCAGGCGCGCACGCCGCGAGCGCGCGCGGCAGCAATGCGAGGTGGCGCAAAAGGTGTCCAATTAGGTTGATGATTTGCGGCGTCAGCGCTTAGACTGAGCGGCCGTCGATGTACCGGAGATAATGATGGACCCTAAATTCGACTTATCGCTCGCTTGGCGACGCGCCGAACCCCGAAAAAGACGGCGAGCATATGTGGGTAATCCTCAGCGATGGGTGGCTGGCGCATTACATCTCACAGGACGGTGAATGGATATTTCATAGCAACATTCACCCGTCAGCCATGTATTAGAGCGGCCCGATCAGTTCGCCGGCGGCGTCGTTCCCGCCAGCACTTGAGCCGCGCGCGCTACCGTGAGGATGCCAGGGCCGGGAGGTGTGGCCGTCGTCGGTGTCGCCAGATAGTTGATGCCTGCAACCACTTCGGGATTACCGAGCTGAATGCCGCCCGAGCCCGTCGCCATCATCGCGAACAGCTTGGTTTTGGTGTCCGTCGAATTGACGATCGCGGCCTGCTCGGACGCCGTGAACAGCGCCATGAACTGGAGGAATGTCAGTGTCGGCGGTGGCGTGAGAGACGCCAGGAACGCAGTCACCGTCGGGTCCGTGGCGCTGATCTGCTCTTGAGCGAAGCTTTGCGCGGCGGCGAACACGCCGACGATGGCGCCGGAGCTGTTGCGTTGGACGAACACGGTTTCCATCAGTTGAACCTACCTCTAAAGTCTTGGTAAGAGTTGACGCTTACTATGAAGGTCGTGGACGTAACGTTAGATTGAGCAACTATCTGTGCTGACGTATTCGTAATAATCCTAGGTTGACCGGAGTTAACTCTGACCTGAGTTTAGGGTATTAATAGACATTCCGTTACCTGTCGCCGTAGTGGTGAGAGGAGACGTAACATTAACTGTGCCATTAGATGCATCAATAACCTCGATGCTAAGTTCAGCGATAATATTTACTCCCGTAGGAACGCTTGCCAACGTGAATGTAGTAGGGGTAGTCCCAAGAGTGGTTACGTTAACATCAGGAGCAGAACTAACGGTCCAGTTGAAGTAGTCACCGACTTGAGTAAACGCACGGATATGCGACGACGCATCCGTCTTGATCGACCCGATGCGGCTCTTCTTCGTGTAGTTGGTCGGCATCGTCGGGCTCGTCGCGCTGAGCGAGATGAGCACATCGACGACGCCCGTGTCCGTGCGCTCGATGACGTAGACGTGATACCAGGTCGAGGCCGCGACCGTGCCCGTGTCCAGGCCGCCAAATGCGCTTCCGCTCCCCACCGACCACGCCGCCGATATCGACTTCGAGAACGCGCCAAGGCTCATGATGAGAGCGGCGTCATCCGAAGCGCATGCGCCGGCGGAAACGTCGATCACCGTATTAGGGGTTCGTTCCGTCATTGGAAAGCGTGAGGCCGCCGAGGTACCCTCGGATCGGAAGGCCGCCGCCATTGATCGTGGTCGAGCTTGGAAGGGATGTGGCTCCGCTGAACGACGCTGACCCGTTAAACGTTGCCGATCCCGATGCCGACAACGTGGTGAACGCTCCGCTCGATGGCGTCGTTGCGCCGATCGGAGTGCCATCGATCGGGCCTGCCTCATCCTCGAACGCCCATTTGCCGACACCATCCGTGCGCAGCGAGATTCCTTGGAAAGCCCGGTTGAGCACGAAGGATGCGGCGCCGTTCACCGTGTCGGTGCCGCTGCGCAGGATGGTCAAGGTATTCGCCGCCGTCACCGCGCCCGCCTCGTCGTAGATGACGATTTCCTGTCCCGCGTTCATCGTGCTCGCCGGCGGCAGCGTCCAGACTGCGCGGCGCCGAGAGCGCGACGCTCGTCGCCACATAGCGATCGGTGGTGAGGATGGCGTAGTTCGCGTCGGCGACCGCGCGTGCGCTGATCGATGATGAGGCCGCGCGTCGGCCGCGAGGCTCGGCGCGGCGAGAATGGACCTGCCGATCGCCGATGCGTCGGCGATGTTGGCCGAGGTGATCGACGTGTCGATCAAGGTCCATTTGTTCGCGCCGTTCGAGACGAGCTCGAGATAGCCGAAAGGATTGGCGATCACGGCGCTCGCCTGGCCCGTTGATCGTGTCGGCGCCGACGCGCGTCACGGTGATCGTGTTCGTGGCCGAGCAGGCTCCCAATTCATCGACGATCACGAGCGGCTGGCCCGGATTGACCGAGGCCGCCGCCGGCAAGGTGACGATCCTCGCCGCGGTGATCGCGGTGAAGGCGACGAGCTGATCCGTCGTCAGCGCCGTGTAGTTCGCATCCGCGACGTTCGTATGTTGATCGACGCGCAGAAGCTGACGCGGCGCCTGAAGGGCCGACGCCGCGGGCGCGAGGTCGTGCTCGGCGATCTGCGAGATGCGTGTCGCGCATCGACGATCGTCCATTTGGACACGCCGTCGCTCTCGAGCGCCGATAGCCGAAAGGCAGCGCGATCGCGACAGTCGCTCCGCCGTTGATCGTGTCGGAGCCCGCTCGCAGGATCCCGATCGTGAAGGTCGAGGAGCAATTGCCGCTCTCGTCGACGATGGTGAGCCGCTTGCCCACCGGATAGGCGGCGGCGGCCGGAAGCGTCACGTGCGCGCCGCGCTAAGCGACGTGTAGGCGATGAGGCTGTCGCCGAAAGTCGCGACGTAAGGGGCGTCGGCGACCGGCGTGCGCTCTTCGAGGATCAGCACGTTCCAGGCATTCGACCCGTTCGAGCGAAAGACGACCCCGCCTCTCTTCGTTTTTTGCAGCCAGGAAGCACCACCGTTGATGGTGTCCGTGCCGGTCGGCACGATCGAGTGGTAGAAGGCGGGCGAGACGCCGCCGACTTCGTCCTGCAGCACCAGTTGCCGGCCCGGCGGCACGGTGGCGGCCGCCGGGCAGGGTGATGGTGCGGATCGCGGTGAGCGTGCGCCGTCAGGCCGAGATAGCGGTCGTTCACGCTCGCCGCGTAATTGGCGTCGCTCGAGGGCGTGCGGAAATCGACGAGCGTCGGCAGGTTCAGATTGTCGAGGCGGACTTTCTCGTAGCGCGCCAGCGCCGCGTCCCAGACCGCGACGAAATAGCCGCTCGGCGTCGCGATCGAGGTGTTCTCGGTGAGGTCGACGTAGTCGAGCCCGACCGACCAGACCGCGTTCGTCTTGTCGACCGCGACGCCGGGGCCCGAGACGACATTCGAAGGAAACAGCACATCGACCGCGACCGTGATCGAAGGAGACCCTGAATCGAAAAAGCCCATCGCGATTTTCCCCGTTCTTGCGCCCGCCCGCTAGCCGACGATGCCGTTCACGAGGGGCAATCGTCCGAGCAGGATTTGCGCCGTGTTCACGCCGTTGGTGACGGTGAGCCCGACGTCGTAGGAGCCGGGCGTCAGCGCCTGCATCCTCGCCGCCGGAAAGAAGATCTGCAGGATGCCGAGCGAGGGCAGCGTCAGCTCGCCCGTCGCGGTCGATCCCGTGAGCGCGGGCATGTTGCCGTCGCCGACGAGCTTGAACCGCGAGCGCGAAGCTGTTCGGCATGTCGTCGCCCGTGATGTCGATCGGCGTTCCCGTCGCCTTGTCGTTGAACTGGATCGAGGTCGCCCAATCCGATTGATTGGTCACCGGCTTGAACCGCGCCTGGAACATGTCAAAGCACCACATAAAAGGTCACGAGGAGGAAGGGAGGCAGATTGTTGTGCGCGCCTCCCCCTCCGGTCGGATCGGACGTGAAGCTGTGGGTGTGCACGCCGCCGGCGTCGGTGACGAAGCTGTGAGCATGCGAAGGGATGGCGGACACCGTGATGCCATGCGCATGCGCGCCGTCGCTCGAGATCGAATGCTGATGATCGCCCACCGCGGCGACGCCGATGTTGTGGCTGTGCGCGCCGTCGATCGTGATCTCGAGATTATGGGAATGCGCGCCTGCGGTTGAGGTCGCGGCGGTCGTCGTGTTGAACCACCATCCCGACGCTTGCGTCCCGCCGGAAGCCGCGACCGTGGCGGGGCCGGTGTAGGTGTGTTGCATGATTGCCCTGCGTGTCGGTGATGCTGCCGCCATGCGCGTGCGCGCCTTGCGTGTCGGCCGAGGCGCCATGCGTGTGGCCGCCGGCGAGCCCGCTCGCGCCGCCATGGCTGTGCGAGCCCTGGACATCGCTCGTGGCGGTCGGCGAGAACGCTCCCGCCTGGGCGGTCGTCCCGGTCAAGGAAAAGGAGGGGTTCGCTTGCGTCGTCCCCGTATGCGCATGCGCCGGCATCTGGGCGGTCGTCAGCGTCTCCGCCCCCCTTCCTCCCGCTGCTGCCGAGCACGCCCGGATTTCCCGTCGCGAAGCTCGCATTGGCGAGGCGACCGGACACCGTTGCGCCCATGCCGTCGATGCCGAAGGGCGTGCGGCCGTTGAAATCGGGAAGCGCGATCGTCTTGTTGGCATTCCAGTCGGCGAGCGCGCTCGCGCCGCGTCCGCCGGAAACCGCAAGCGTCGGATCGCCGTTCCACAGCCATTGGAAGAGGCCTTGGCAAACGGGGCTCGCGAGCTCCGAGGCACCCGAGACCGGGTTCCCGATCGTGTTGCCGTTCGCGCGCACGCGTCCGGCGATCACGGCCGTGCCGTAGTTCCACTGAAGGTCGCCCGTGACGAGCGATGCGCCCGAGCTGCCGCCGCCGCCGCTCGTCGGTCGTCGTGCTTTGCGCGGCGTCCCCCGGCAGATTATCCACCTCCCGGATTTGCACGCCGCCGGCGGTCGCAATCCTCAGCTTATAGGCGTTCCCCGTGACCCAGATTTCGGGAAGGCACCCGTTGGCGTCGCTCAGGATCGGTTGCGCCCAGGGTGAATTCAAAAGCCCATCCTTGTAGGCGGTCCTCGGCGTCAGCGTGCCCGCGTCGAAGACGGTGATTTGGGCGCCGATCTGCGCGGCGCCTTGAAAGAACACCGGCTGGCAACTCAACGGGCAGAACACGGCCATCATTGCCTCCCGAGGCGAATTCCGCCCGAAGGCGGGGCACCGGCGATTGCGAGAATGCAGGCCCGCGGCCCGCAGGGGATCAGGCGTACGCCTCGGTCTCCGGCTCAGGCCGCGCGCGAGGGTCGGGTGCGACCGCCTGGCCTGGTGGAAACCGGGAACGAACGCGTTGCTCAGGCGTTCTCCGCGATAATTGGCGGGGGCGCGCCGAATTCCGCTTCCAGAGAGCTAAATTCGGCGAATTCCCTCTTGTGCATGCGAATCGCTAATTCGCATGCAGATCGCTTGGAGGATTGTCATGAACACGAGATTGACCAGGATCATGGCCGCCGGCCTTGCGGCCTCGGCGCTCCTCGGCGGGGTCACGATGACCAGCACGCCGGCATCGGCGCGCTATGTCCACCGCTATGGCTACGTCCACCCTTACCACCACTACCGCCACTACGGTTATTACCGGCACCGCCACTATTACGGCGGGGCGCCCTTGGTCGGCGCCCTCATCGGCGGGATCGCGGCCGGCGCGCTCGCGCCGCGCTACTATTACGGGCCGCCACCGTATTATTATGGCCCAGGCCCTTATTATTACGGTTGGTAGCGGGGCCCGCTTTCCCGGCGCTTGAGCGTTCCCCGCTTGAGCCGACGCCCGAGGATGGAAGGCCCGCCGGTATGGGCGCGTGACGGGGCAAGGCGTTCATCACCGCGCCAATCACGCTTCGGCGCGCCCCACCGTTCAGCCGCGCGGCGCTGACCCGTTCCGCGAAGGCCCGCACGGTATCGCCGCTCGGCCCGAGCGCCAGGTCGCGGACGGCGTCGAGCACGGCCTCGCGCGTCGCGGGATCGGCCTTCGCAAGATGGCGCGCGACCGTGGCGAGCAATGCGTCCCCAACATAGGCGTTGTGTTTTCCCTTCACAGGCGGTCTTGTCCGAATGAGAATTGGTTGTTGCGGTTTGATGAGGCCAGCGTAAATGTCGGCATTCGGCGGCAATCCGAGAAGTTCAGGCCCGAAGTCCTCTCGCGGTTTTGACGTCGGCGGACCTCGAGGCCAGGGCGGATAAACGTCCTGCTGCGCTTATTCCGCGTCAGCCTAAACCGTTGTGGAACGGACGTTCTCGGGCCGTCCATGGCCTCCACCGCCACTCATCCAAGGAGGCATGCGAGGGCGCCCTGGAATAAATAGTCCTGTGTTAAGGTTTTTAATTTAAATTGTTTAGCAACGCGGTGGGTGCTTGCTGGCTATGGTTGTAATCGGCGCCCCTATTCTCGTAGAGCGAGCTACGCCGTTGTTCAAAAGAGCGCATTTCGCCGAGCCTATGCGTTCGGCGAACGAGGGAGGCGCCAGCGTGATGACAGGAGGCCTGCCTTGACGCGTTATCGTGAGAGGGAAACGTGTGATGAGTAACCGACTGACGATCGCCTTGATCGCATTCCTTGCCTTGCTCGTATCAAATGACGGAGCCTCGGCCCGCGGCGTTGGCTTTGGAGGAGGTGGATTCCACGGCGGTAGCGTTTTCCACCGAGGGTTCGGCGGGCGATTCCATGTCGGGCTTTTCCACGGCCGAGGATTCGGGGGAAGGTTCCACGAAGCCAATCTTCATCGTTTCGCTGGCGGTTTCTTTCATGGCGTGCAGAGGAACGAAGTCGAGAACGGGCTCAGCGCGACCGGCCTAGGATTGCTCATCCAAGCCAAGATCGCTTCATACTTCGATGGTCTGCTGAGCCAGTATCCCATTGAGGCGGGAGGTTCGGGGGCGAGCACCGGTTGTGATGCGCAGTGCATCTCGTCCCGATATCTCCGAAACACCGCGAGCTCTTCGACCTCGGAAGCCAGGGGTACCGATATTCCGGAATACGATGTCAATCACAACTGCACCACATTGCAGGGAATCCCTACCAGGAATTATTGTCTGAGAACGGAGCAGGAGAATTACGACACCATAAAATCGCTTTGGTCGAACATTCCGGAAAAGATAAGGGATCAAACCCTCGCCAAGATGCAGGATATCACGAGTGGGCAATCCGCCGTGACACATCCCTACACCATGATGAAGGGCTATCTCATCGCTTACCTTCAGGCGGACGAGCTGATGAGGCCGGCAGAGCCGTTCCACTACTGAGACGATGGAACGCCGGCTCGGGATAACGCTGGGGCGTAGGTGGCGGCGTGCAGGGCGGCGCGTTTTCACCGCGCCAACCCATGGGTCAGCCTTGGAGGATGGCGCGACCGGTGGCGAGCCATGCCGGCTGGCCGCTCGGGTCGAGCTTTCCGCTTACCCCGATAGGAGTTTGAATTCGCGCTGTCGCTGCCTCCGAGCACAAAATTGAGGGACCTCGAGCCCTGGCGGGCCGCCAATCATGGTCGAAGGCGAGGCGCCGGGCGTCGAGATTGGAGAATCAAGCTTGGAGGTGAAGCACGAACGAGTATCCCTCACGCCGTGGTCGAATCAATCGCTAATGCTGAACTTCCCAATCTTCGTCCCCACCGGCAAGTCTCTCACCCG
Organism: uncultured Alphaproteobacteria bacterium; assembly: GCA_963713805.1. Lineage (GTDB taxonomy): Bacteria > Pseudomonadota > Alphaproteobacteria > Rhizobiales > Beijerinckiaceae > GAS188. The sequence goes on from CAVQNF010000027.1 coordinate 8,104, forward strand.
ATCGATGATCTGCGCGGTTATGTACCATTGGACGCTAAGGTATATTTTCTTCAAGTTCCCAATGGCGTCCACGCCGCCCAAGAACAAAGGCACCTGATGACCAATACATTCATTGGGTTTTGGAATCGGGCCTCCAGTCGCGAGCCAATCGTCATGCATCTTGGACTGTAGCATTGCGTCGCGTTCGTTGACCAACGCGACATCATGAAAACTCGCTAGACCAAACGGTATCTCCAGTGCGTGGTCTCGGTCCGAATCCAGTATTAGGATCTCAGGTTCGCCTCGCGTCACGCGTCCTATGTCCAACGCGAATATGGCCCCGAGCCAATCATAGGCGAAGCACTTGGCTACCTTAGCCAGCTCAGGGAATGCGAGAGCAACGACCTCGGCCGCCTCCGGGAGGATGGAGGGGTCCATCACCCGATAAAGCCCGCTGTTGAAGGACAAGCCGCCATAACGGAGGAAATATTCCCTGAGCTCGGGGACGGATTGCGTCGTCAGCTCCCAAGGCCCCGCGGGTTTGGGCGTAAAGGGGTCCCTGGTGAAATGGGATTCGAAGGTATCGAACATCACGGCTCACAGAAGGCTAAGCTCAAGTATGACCAGTCTAGCGCGAATGCGAGGCGCATTGGAATGAGAAGGAATTAGCTCACCGCGCGGGCAGATCGTAAGGGGCGACCGGGACACGGTTTTCCGAAAGCCAACGCTCGTCAGCGAATCACTCCGCCCTTGGGCGTGTCCGTCGGTGACTCGAGCTCGGCGTCGAAACCAGCCTTGATCCTTTCCAAGGCATTTCGCGGATCACGGTTTGATTTCTGCTTATAGGCGTTCGCGATGTGCTTGGCCAAATCCGCTAGCACCACCCCATACATGGCGGGTTCGTCCCACAGGCCGGCATTGACACTCACGTGCTCCGTGTTCTCGACCGCCCACACGCGGAAAATTTCGACCGAGTTCGGATCCTTGATTGCCGCTTGAGGGACAGGAAGTTGCTTTGGCATGGCGGACCCTCGAGAAAATGAAGCCAGAAGCTTTTGCAAAATTCCAAACAAGACCTTCCCCCCTCTTGGTTTAAGAGTGCTTGCGGCGTCGCAGCCCCTCATGAGCCCTGGCCCTGGATCTATTGATATCCTACCGCGCGAGCGCGCGGCTTCCTTTGGAACAACGGTTTGGCGTCGCGCTCAAGATTGCTCCAGCGCCATCTCAAAACCGATCCTGATGCTCTCCAAGGTTTTCTGCCGATCTATTTTCGAAGCCTGCCGATAGGCATTCGCGACATGCCCCGCCAAATCGGCGAGCATGATCCCATACATGGCCGGATCATCATAGAGATTGGGATCGATGCTGATATGTTGCGCTTTGTTCGCGGCCCATACCCGCAAAATTTCGACCGCCTTGTCATTTTTGGCGGCTTGGGGCGGGATGAGAAGTTCTTTCGCCATGCTTGATCCTCAACGTCAGTGCCATTCCCTAGAGATTAGCAATCTCGCCATATTCTTCTCTGCGCTAAAATAGCAAGCTAACGAATCGTACTTAATTTTCTCATCGATGTCCAGGCACATCCAACAGCAATCAATTGAACGACGAGATATCATGGGAGGGGTGAAGGTGGTGGAATGCTCGAGAGTCTCGCATCGCTCACGGGTAGTATTTTGTTCGCAGTTTTTCCAAGCCCTCCTAACTCTTCGATTCTTGTGCGTTCGACGACTTCCCGAGCAAATTTTCCCCCAGGAATCTCATCGAACAGTATGCTCTCGATATCATCCGGATGGAGCTTTCCTTTATATAAATGCTCCACCATTCGCTGAAAACCGCGAGATGTCTGACCGACGTACTTCAGTCCGTTAGACATAAAGTCGTAAACTACCTCTTTTGAACCTTCAAATATCTTCTCCAAACGTTGCTTGATTCTCAGCTTTTCGCTTGGACTTAGGGCCCTCCAAGCGGCGGCGGGATCTGTGTTGCTTGCCGCACTTTCCCCGGCGGCCAACTCGCCTTCAGCGGCGGCAGACGCTGGCCGCGCGAGTGAGCCGGCCGCCTCTGTGCCTTCCACGGCGGCGGAGCCACCTGCGGCCCCCTCGGCGCCAATTAAGCCGCGAGAGAGAAGGGCTTCTGAGGGAGCAGCGAGTGCGCTTATTTCTTCGGCGGCAGCCGGGCCGCCTCTCAGCGCGACCGCGCCCGTACTCGCACCCACCCCCATCGTGGGAATGCTAAAACCGAGCCCGGTGAAAGTTGGGCTCGCTCGGCGAAGGAACTCAATAGGATTATCGGCAAAATCGCTGGCGTAGCCCGAGATGTCGCGGGGGGCTTGCGCGAGTGAATCCGCGCTCTCTGAAAGGTAATCGCCAAATTCCTTAAACGACGGCCTAAGCGCGACCATTGCCTTATCGACAAAAGGGCTTATGGCGCGGCCAACCGGAGCAGACGCCGCCACTTCGCCGAAGGGGTCCCAAACGGGATCGCTCTGCGCGCCTGGCTCGACTTGCGAGCTCGCTACCGCGTCGGAGAACAGGCCACCGACATTTCGTGGAGCGCCATCGCTCGCCGCAGCACCGGAAGAGTCGTCGCTCGTGCCACGTCCGACTTGCGAGCTCGCCACGGCGTCGGAAAAGAAACCACCGATGCTCCGCGGCGCGCTCGCCACCGCATCTGAAAATTGATCATAGGCGTTCGCGGCTGGCGACGAACTCGCCACGGGATCCGAGAAGTGGTCGTAGTCGAGCGTGCTTGTGGTGGGGGTCGTAGCGGCGTCGCCCTGATCCGCGGGCGCTTGCGGGTTTTGAGTGCCGTCCGACGATTGTCCGCCAAGAGACGCGGAAAGCGACGAGGCGAATTGGGGGATAACGACGCCGGACGGACGATCGAAAAAATCCGTGCCATGCGCGAGGGTCGCGGCAAGACCTGGATACGGCGCGAGCACGCCGTCTCCCAGGCTGAAATCAGCTTGGCCCACCGCATCACCTCTCGATGCCGTTGATGTTGGAAATTGCGAGCGGCGCAGCGCTCACGGGCGTGGTTCGCGCCTTTGCGCGCGAGTCCAGTTAGGGCGCGTGGGCTTCCGAAGCTCCGCGCCGTTTGTACGGGTGCCGGAGCCGCGCCGAGCGGCAGCAAAGCTCTCGCCTCATGGCGGGACGCGCCGCGCGGGTCGTTAAGCCGTCAGGTGAACAAAGGAGATCGCCGGCGTCGAAGCGGAGCGCGACAATGAAAAACCCGCCATCCCGAGGGAGGCGGGCTTAAAGCGAAACTTCAACGAACCTCTCGCCACGGAGAGGGACCTCAACCCTGACCGCCATGTCGTCGCTCCTTCAATGGGCCAGCGCGCTCAGCGCCTGGCCAAGGCTTCCTCGGCGAGCTCGAGATCCGTGGGCTCGCGCGTGAGCGCCGCCGAGGAAGCGGCGGACCCTGAACGGTTGAGCGACGGCAGAGCTTGCGGTTTCGTTGAGGCGCGCGAAAGCGGCCGGACATTTCCGGCGGCGAAGGAACGGGCCGCCTCACTGGCGCGTCCCAGGAATTCGGGGTCGGAGAGCGCCTCGTTGAGGATGCGCTCGCGATAGGCTTTCGCATCCCCGCCGACTTCGGCGAGAAGCTCTTTCTGCTTCAGCCAATCGACGGCGGCGAGGAACGGATTGGGGCTTCCCATCACACGGTTGCGTTCGGCCGGATCGAGCCCCGGCAAGGCCTTGTCGAACTCGGCTTGCGCATGTTCGGTGAGCTCGGCGCCATGCACGCTCGCGGCCGTCGACTTGTTGTTATGCGCGATGGCGACGCTCAGCTGCCGCAGCACCGGGTCCATCTGGGCGCGCAGCTGCGCATTCACGAAGCCCTGCGGGTCGATGAAGGGGTCGGGCTTCGGCGCCGGCTTCTCGCGTGCGCGGTAGGCTTCGAGCTCGCGCTGGTAGTTCTGGCGCTCCTCGCGCTCGCGCAGATATTCGCCGAGCGGCACGCCTCGGTCCTGCGGCTCTCCCGGCGCCGTGTCCGACGGTTGCGGCGCGGGCTCCGGCGAGGCGGCGTCGGCGGGTGCGGGCACGGGCGCCGGCTCGTCGACGGGCGGCGCCGTGGCGGCGAGCGTCTCTTCGGCAAGCGCTGAGTCTTCCGCCACATCGCCACCGGCAAGCGCCGCGGTTTCCGCATTCGAGGCCATGATCAACTCCATTGGATTGGCTTTGTGCCGTTCGTTTCGGGCGGCTCGTCACAGGCGCTCTTTGCGCCCTGGGCAAAAGAACGCCGGTTCTCTCGAGATTCGCCCTATTGCTGGAAGCCGTGCGTCACCACCGTCGCGTTGGTGTTGCCCGCGCCGAGCGAAGGCAGCGTCACGATGATGGCCGTGTTGACCGAGGCCGCGGGGATCGGCGGGTTGAAGTTCACGATGAGCGGGGGCGCCTCGGCGGTGATCCCGGCCGGCGCGCAAAACGTGTAGGTCAGGCTTCCGGAGACGACGCCCGCGACCGTCGCGTTGACGCAAGAAGCCGCCGTCGCCCCGCTCGCCGTGATCTCGAAACCGGAGATGAAGGTGGTGAGGCCAGGCGCTCCCGGCAGCGTCGCGACGGCGGCTGCCGCGGCGACATTTCCCGACGCGGCCGTCACGGGGAACGCATGCGGTTGCGTCTGAGCCTGGCCGGGCGAGCCGAGAGACAAGGCGAGCACCAGCGTGGCGCCAACGAGCGCGTTCTTGAGCATCGATGTTCTCCGAATTTAGGGGACGCCGGCGCCCGCGCCTCGCGGGGACGACTGTTCGCCGCAGATGGGCTCGTGATCGACAGGAATGATTCTATGCCCGGTCGCAGCCAACGCGGCCGCGATCAAATTGAATTGAATGTGCTGTTCAATCGTGGGTTCGAATGTGGCTTGCGGACTGAGAGAGTTGAGAACGCCTATGCTTCGCTCGGGTCCGTCGGGTCCGGCGACGCGGCGATAGTCTCCGACCGAGCCTCTTGGAAGCGCTCCCGCCGGGTCCACGATATGCCCTTGCCAATTGATCCCGTTGTGACTGCGTCATATTGCGCTGGCGCGAGGGCTTCGTCTTCTCCGCCCACCATTCTTCGACCGACCAGGTATCTTGCTGTGATCGGCTGTCCGTCGATGGTGTGGGTGAGGTTTGCTTGCTCATCTCTAGTCGCGACGATAGTCCAAATACCACCCGACAAAGCCGGCCTCACCCTTGCGCTTCTCTCGCCGTATCTTCCAAAGGAGCCTTGCCAATTGATCCCGTTGGGGCTGCGGCAAGTTCCGCCGGTAAGCACGTAGCGTCTGCTCGTCCGACAGGTCTTGTCTCCAAATCGATTCTTGCGGCGATCGGCTATCTGCCGAGGGTGGTGTTTGTTTGCTCATGATACCTAGTCCGTTTGGTCGAGCCAGCGCCGGCTAGCTCCAGAGGAGATTAGTCGCGACGATAGTCTAAATACCACCCGACAAAGCCGGCCTCACCCTTGCGATTCTCTCGCCGTATCTCCCAAAGGAGCCTGGCCAATCGATCCCGTTGCGGCTGGGACAAATTCCGCTGGTAAGAGGGTTTCATCCGCTCGGCCCATCGTTCTTCTGCCGATAATGCACTTTGCTGCGATTGGCCCGCGGAGGGCGGATTCTCCTTGCTCATGATACGTTACCCGTTCGGCCGACCATCCTGCGGAGCAATTCTCTTCGAACCGATGGGCCCGATTCGCCGGCGCGTTCTATACGCCAGTACACCCGGACGCTAGCGAGAGCGGAGATGTGTCTCGCAAGAACGTCGTGAACCAAGCGCCGTTTATGCGCCTTATATTCGAATAGGCCAGCTCGGAAATGTTCAATTCAATTACATGCGTCTCGAGCAGGTCTAATCTCGCTTCCAGACAGAGCCAATGGTCAAATCGAGCCACCAGGATTCGTCGGGGAGTACACCTCGCTTTGGTCGATGGTTGGACGAGTAAAAGGGTCGTGGTCGACAGGAACCAAGCTGGGGCCGGCTGGGATCGTTGGCGGTCCACCCGAATTGAACTGAATGACGTGGTTCAATCTGGGCTCGGAATTGACGTATTGTCTTATTCTTTCGGCGGTTTGCGGGGCCACGGTCTTGATGTAATTCGGGTCGGCCATATAGGCGCGTATGGCTTCCGCCATATACTCTCGCGACCCTTCATCGGCTGAGTAGCCGAAGACTTTCGGTGTAACCATTGGCGAATTTTGCCTTGCGTCCGTCAAATTATGGTTACGATTTCCGTTGTTCAAACTATTATATAGAGGACGAAGCTCGTTAGATAAGCCATCTGTCGGTATTATCCCAGATAGATCATCGATCATGTGTCCCATTTCATGGGAGGCTACCATGCTCGCTGATTGCGGACTTAGCGAGTTAAGAACGCCTATGCTTCGCTCTGGTCCGTCTGGTCCGGCAACGCGGCGGTAGACGCCGACTGAGCCTCTTGGAAGCGCTCTCGCCTCAAGTGCCTTATGAACCGAGCCAATCGATCCCGTCGTGACTGCGGCATATTCCTCCGGTAAGAGGGGTGCGTCTTCTCCGCCCACCATTCTTCGACCGACCACGTATCTTGCTGTGATCGGCTGTCCGTCGATGGTTTGTGTGAGGGTTCCTTGCTCATCTATAGGTGGTCCGTTGGGCCAATTTTCCGGCGGGTAATCGCTCTCGAAAGGGCGCGCGACCTTCGATGGCGGATTATACATACCGGCACTTTTTGACGCTAGCGAATTATCTAGCGGAGCGGTGCCTTTCAGCAAATCGTGAAGGCTGCCGCCGACCAGGTTCGAACCTTCCCGACGTAGTGCGCCCGCGAGGCCTCCTGTCATGGCTAACGATGCCGCCTCGAAGGCTCTTCCTTGGCCTTCCGGTGTGTTGATATCGAGCTTTCCGCTCCACGCATCACCAGGGGCCGTGAAGCCGCTCCACATACCCTGGGCCATCCGGAACGGCCAGGTCGTGGCCATTTTATCGCTGAACTTCATGGCCGATTGCTGGGCTCCCTGGGTCATCTGGCCTCCTGGACCATAGCTCCACGGATCGCCAGTCCATGATCCTGCGCCCCATGGATCACCATCCACGGGCACGGTGCTCGTGCTCGCCATGAATGGATCACCATCGACGGGCTGAGTATCCATTAGTGCTGAACCACCCGCTTATATGACCCTCCCGCATGCGGCGCATGCACATATAGGTTTCCATCTGGAGCTCTAACCGGAGGCCCTCCGGGAACAGGACGCGCTGACCCGCCACTCGGTGACGGCGGCAACCACTGGCCCGGATTGTGCGGGTCCGGAACACGCAGCGCGCCGTCAGGACCGCGCACGGCGCCACCATAGGGAGGTCCGCCGGGCGGCGGTATCTGCAAATTGGCGGCCGGTGAAGGCGCCTGCCCCTGGCGTTGCGCCGCGGCCTGCAGAAGAGTCGCAACGGCTTGCCCGTCCCGCGGATCGCCGGGCGGCGCCGGCGCTTGAGGTTGGCCCTGTGGTTCAGCCTGTGGCGCACCTGGGGAAGGAGCTGAGTCAGGCTGAGCTTGTAGCGCGTCGAAAGTATCGATCGCCGTGTCGGTCGACGTCGCATGCGCCCTGACGGTCTCGTGATGGGCAAGCGCCAGGCTGTGCACCGCGCGCGCCGCCGCTGCTTTTGCGTCGCTTTGCTTCTTGAGCGTATCTGCCTGCTTGTTCGCAAGGGCGGCTTGGACCGCCTGCTGTTGCGCCGCCGCGGCTTGCGGGTCCTGCTGCGACAGCATCTGGATGAGCTGCTGCTTCTTCGATTGCGGCAGCGCCGAGGCCTCGATGATCACGGCGGGCGGCACGGGCACGTTGTTTTGCGCCAGAGACTGCAAGGTATCGAACACGTCGCCCATCACATTCGTCGTGTCCGGCCCCTCGTCGATCAGGATGTCGACGTCGATCTGCCCGACGGCGTTGACGAGCATCGGGCGTCCCCAAGGGTCGGCCGCCACGGCATTGATCGTCATGTAGCGCGCGGCGCCCTGGTCGTTGGTCACGCGCAAGATGCGCTCCGCCGTCCAGTTGCGCTGCTGCGCCACCCAGATCTTGCGGTAGAGCCGCAGCTTCCAGGAGCGCCATTGCGACAGGAAAGGCCCGAGCTCCGCGATCCCCGTTTGCTGCATCATCGCGAAGGCACGGCCGGATTGATCGGAGGGTTGCGCGCCCATGAGTTGCGGATTGGGGCCGAACTGCTCGATCTCGTCCTTCGCGTCCTGGTAATACTGCGTCTGCCGGATGAATTCCTGCTGGCCCTCCAGCACCTCGACATCGTTCGGATCACCGTCGTAGAGCATCACGCCGTCGGGGCGCGCGGCCTCGCGGCGCAGCGTCTCGATATCGGGCTGATCGCCGCCGATGGCGCGCCGGTTCACCTTGAGCTGGCGCGTGTTCATGATGTGCACCGATTTCGAGCGGTGCTGGTTCATCGCGTCTTGCGGGCCGATCAGGTTGCGCACGAAGCCGTAGTGATCGCCGATCCCATCGACATGCACCGCGAAGGCGTCGTAGCGCGAGATGGTCTTTCCCTTCTCGTCGAAGAAGGGTGAAATCCCGCTTCGCAGCAGCTCGGTGCCGGCGTAAAAGGCGAACCTCCATTCGCCCGCGGCGCGATACCAATGCTCGACGAGGCGCAGCTTGGTGCGCCCTTGCGACCAAAGATACGAGCGGTCGAGATCGAACTCGGTTTCGCCCGTGTCGTCGATGGAGCCGAGCGCGTCGTCCCATTTTCCCGGGAACAGCTCCTCGAACTCGTCCTTCGTCATCAGCTTCGAGACGCCCATGTAGCGGGCATCCGAGAAGTCGAGCTTCAGCGAGCGCGGATCGTAGAAGAAGGTCGTCGCATCGACGGTCGCGACATCGATATCCGGGTCGAGCTTGTCGCCCGGCACGATGCCGAGCTCGGCGATCACGATCCCGGTGCACGCGCCCTTGCGCAACGCCTCGGTTTCCTGCGCCGCGAAGCGCGACATGTCGAGCGCGTAGCGGATGCATTGCGTGGAGATTTCCGCGCCTTGCTCGTCGTTCTCGATGCGCCCCACGGCCTTCGGGTCGCCCCGCAGCTTCTCGAGCACGCCGACGAGGCCGTCGATCTTGCGCCCGACGCGGTTGAAGGTGATCGCGGGTTGGCCGCGCGCCTGCAGCGTGTCGAGCTGCTCCTTCGTCCACTGGTCGCCATGGTAGTATTTCAGGGCCGTGCGGGCTTCGAGGATCTCGCTCTGCTTGATGGTCACATAGTCGGTGAACTGCTTGCGAAGCTCGGTCACGTCGAGGCCCTCGCCGTCATCGGGCGAGGGTTGGTCGCCGGCATAGTCGCCGTCGGGCAACGGCGCCTGCGGTCCGACTGACAGAGGAAGCGCCGCGCCCGCAAGCTGCGCTCCGGCCGGAGCGATTCCAGCGACGCTTGCGCCCGGCGATGCGAGGGTTCCCCCTGCGGCGCCTGGCGCCGGCAGTGCCGCGCGAGGCACGCCCGTGCCCGCCCGCGGCGTGCCGAAGGGAGAGCCGAAGAGCCCGCGCCGGCCGGTCGCGGGCGCGCCGAAAGGCAGGACAGGTTTCACGGGAAGGGCCATTTGGGCCTCACAAAATGTTGACGCTGACGCGCGGCTTTCGCCCGAAGCTCGAATAGCCGCTCATGCTCTTCTCTTCGGGGGGCGCGAGGCGCAACGGCACGTAAGGGCGCGACAGGCAGGCATAGCGCAGCTCGTCCGCGGCATGGTCTTCCATGGTGGTGTCGAGGTCCTCGGGCCGATCGGGGTCGTGCTGCAGCAGCGGCAAGGTGCGGATGAGCGAGACGCAAGTCGAGAACACGAAGAGCATCGGGTGTTCGCCCTTGCCCTTGAGACGCGCCCGCACCGCCATCCACCCGGACATGGCGCCGCGCTGTCCGACGCGGCTGTTGTCGGCCGCGCGGAAGCGCGGGCCCGTGTTGTCGTCGATCCGACGCATCATCTCGGCGATCGAAGGGCCGCCGTTCTGCGCGAAGGCGGAAGGGTCGAGCACGCCATAGGCGATGGTCTCGCCCTTTTCGCGTTCCTTGATGCCGCGCGCCACCTCCTCGGCCGAGAGCTTCAGCCCGCTGTTCGCGCTGGAGGCGCCGTACCATTCGCGGTAGCGTAAAAGAGCACCGCGCGGGATGAGGCGTCCCCCCGGAAGCGGATGATCGTCGGCGGCGACCGCCCACCAGCCGATGGAGAAGGGCGAGGCAGAGCCCCAATCCATGGATCTGAAGCGCAGCCAATCTCGCGGCACCGCAAAGGGCTCGACGACATGGCGCCCTTCGCTCCACTCGTCGAAGAAGGCGCCTTCGACCGCATTCCAGTCCCCGTCGAGCCAGGCCCGCACCAGCGCCTCCTTGCCGACGAGCTGCAGGCGATGCACATAGTTCGGGTCGAGCTCGAGCAGGAGCTTGTTGTCGGAAAGCCTCGAGGGGATGACGGCGACCTTATGGCCCGAGCCGTCTTGCAGCGGCTTCGTCAGCACCTTCGGCGCCTTGGGAAAGGGCACCATCTCGTAGCGATCGCGGATCCATCTTTGCCCGGGGCCGCCGGGATTGCCCGTCAGCACGAGCTGGGTCGGCACGCCGGAAGATGAGCGCAGCGCCCCGAACAGGCGAAAGATCGGGTCCGGCGAGGGATATTGACCGGCTTCCTCGATCCAGGCGTCGGTGAGGTTCCGGCCTTGATATTCCTGCGCGTCCGCGACGCTGTCGAGATAGCCGAAGCCGACGCGCCCGCCGTGCGGCATGCGCCAAAAAAGCTTCGATTGGTTGAACTTCCCTCCGAGCGGACCATAGATTTGCTTCGAGCGCTCGATGGCGTCGGTGCTCGAGACGGCGGTGCGCCGGAACATCACGGCACTGAAGGCCGCGCCGTAGCGCTCCTCCTTCAAGGCCCATTTGCCGAGCATCCCGTCCGTCTTGCCGCCGCCGCGCGAGCCGCCGAAGAACACCTCCGCGAAAGGGCAATCGACGAGCGCCTTCTGCGGGCCGGGTTGCGGCCGCCAGACGATCTCAACGGGCGCTGGCGTATCGCTCTTCCCATTGCGCTTCCGTGATCGGTTCGTCGCTGACGACATGATGGGTGTTCACGCTCTCGCTGCGGTCCACGAACAGGCCGAGCTCCTTGCCGATGAGCTCGAGCGCGCGGTTCGCGACACTGCCCTCGTAGCGATATTCTCCGGTGGGCACGCCGCGCAGCTTGACCTCTTCGATTTGCAGGGCGCGCTTCACGTTCTCGACGAGGCGCTCCAGCACCCAGGCCCGCGTCACCGGCCCGGTGGGCGTTCTTCGGCTTCGCGCTCGCCGCGACCTTCGGCTCGGTCTCGGCTTCGGTCGTCGCGCCATCCTTGGGCCGTGAAAGATCGGGCAGCTTGGTCGGCTCTCTCTTGCTGCGTCTCGCTTTTGCGGTCGCGGCGTGCGCGCTTTCGATGGGGTTCGCGGCACGAGAGCGCGGCTTGCGCCGCGAAGCCTCTCCCTTCATGAGCGCACCCTCCGGCGAGGAGCGATCAAAGGCGCGAGCTCGCCTTCGCGGCGCTCTTGTGCTCGCCGCAGGTGAACTCGTCGCGGACCGGCGGGAAGAGCGTGCGGAAGTCCTGATCGATGAGGAACACGGTCGGCGGGTAGCGATGGCAAAAGCCGCTCTTCGCCTCGGGGAGGGTTTTGTCCTTCTTGAAGAAGGCGCAAGATATGCAGGGCTTCATCATCGTGCCTCGTTCGCGGTTTTGTGAAAGTTGCGTCCGTCGCGACGGACAACCGGCCACCGCCCGTGAGGCGCGTTCGCACACGCAGCCTCTTCACTCCGAGGAGCCGGCGCGCCGGCCCGATCTCGAAAGTAGCGGCTTGGCTTCGGTGAAACGGGTTGGCCCCGGCCCGGCTCAATTAGCGCTCGAGCACCGACAGGCCCCGAAAAGCAAAGCGCCCGGCGGCTTCGTCAGCTCCGGGCGCAAATTGGATCTCTATCCAACAGACACGCCTTTTTTCAGAAATCCCGGAAAAGGTCAAGCGGCTTTTTTGAGTGTCCGCATTTTTTTTGCGAGCGGGCTCGCGGCCTGACAGGCACCGGCGAACCGCGGCAGGCTCATGAGCAATGCGGGGCTCCAATTAGGCATCGACCGCCCGCCACTCAGGCACCTAATGAGCGTCGCGAGCGGGCTCACTCGGCAGGCTCTTGCGCCCTCTGAATCTCGGCGCCGATGCCCGCCGGTAGATTTTGTGATCGCGCAGGTTTCGTGCCACGATGCCCCACTTCGGCCGGCCGGGACTTCGTCGTGAGCAGCACAAGGCAATCCGGTCGCGGGATGAAAAAGGCACGGCACTGCTCAGATGGTTGGGTCGCGCAGTGAAGCTCGGCCCCGAGGATTTGCGGCGGATGGAGCGGGCTCATGTCAAGGCCTGGCCCGCCTTGGAGACGGCTCCCGTCGACGGCTGGTTGTGGCGGTGCTCGGGTGGCGGCTCGCAGCGCGCGAACGCCGTCTCGACGCTCGATTACGAAGGCGCCGATCCCGTGCGTTCGCTCGAGAAAGTGGAGGCGCTCTATCGAGCCAAAGGCATGCCGGCGCGGCTGCACAGTTTTTCCGCCGGCCGTCCCGGCAATCTGCCGGAGCTTCTGGTCGCCCGCGGTTATGCCGAAGGCGAGACGACCTTGACGATGGTGAAGCCCTTGCAAGTCTCCCCGTCCGCGCCGCAAGTCGAGATCAGTGACAAAGCGACGCCCGAATGGCTCGAAGTCTATCTCGGCGTCATCACCGAGAACCGCCGGGTCGTGAACACGAAGATCATCGAGGGCATCCCCGGGGCGCACGCCTTCTTTGCCCACCGCCATGACGGCCGTATCATCTCCACGGCGCTTTCCGTCGTGCTTGGGGATTGCGCGGTCATCGAATGCGTGGCGACACGAGCGGATGCGCGTGGTCAAGGAGGCGCGGCCGGCGTGCTTTACGCGCTCGAAGCCCGGGCACATCGCCAGCGGGTTCGGTTCCTGGGACTTCAGGTGAGCGAAGGCAACCGGTCGGCGCTTGCCCTTTACGAAAGGCTCGGTTTCATGCTGCGTCGACCGGAACCGCTTCTGGGCGCGCGAGTGATGGCAAGGACCGCGCGCGGTCGATCGGTATCGCTTCATCCTCGCATGCCGACGGCGGCGGTGAAGAGGGCGAGAAGTGCCGTGCCCGTGAGGAGCAGCGCGACCGCGCCCCCGTAAACGCCCTCGAGTCGGTGAGGTCGCGGCAATCGGCGCGCCAAGAGGACGAGAAAGCCGAGCACGAGAGGCAGGAACAGCGCGTTCATCACCTGCACGCCGACGCTCAACGTCACGAGATCGATGCCCGAGGTGATGAAGAGCGCCGCCGCGATCAGCAGCGCCGTATAGGTCGCGTAGAACCAGGGCGCGTCACGCGGCTTGTGCTCGAGGAGATGGTTGAAGCCCAGCATGTCCGAAAGCGTCCGTGCCGCGGCGAGCGTCACCACGATGGTCGCGACGATGGCCGCGCCGGAAATGCCGAGCGCGAACACGAGCCTTCCTGCGTTCTCGCCGAGGAACGGCGTGACGGCCTTTGCGATCTCCCCGACGGAGGTCAGCGACGCGCCGCCACGCTCCCCCCCGAGCGTCGCCGCGATCGCCACCAGCACGGCAGCCGTGATGACCTGGGTCATGATGGCGCCGAGCGCCGTGTCGAGCCGTGCCGCCGGCAGATCGGTGACGCTCAGCTTCTTCTCCACCACGGCCGACTGCTGGTAGAACACCATCCACGGCATGATTGCCGCCCCGATGTTCGCCGCTACGAGATAGAGGTATTTCGGCTCGGCGAAGGGTATGTCGAGTGCGTCTCTCGTCATCTGGGCGAGATCGGGCTTCGCCTCGATGGCCACCCAGAGGAACACGAGCTCGAAGGCGCCGACCGCGATCGCGATGCGCTCGACCGTGAGATAGGATCCGAAATAGGCCATGGCCGACAGCATGGTGACGACCAACGCCATGGTGAGCGGCGTCGGCACGCCGCAGAGCATGCTCGCGCCGGCAAGTCCGCTGAACTCGGTGAGCAGCGCCCCGAAGCTCGCGATCAGAAGGGCCGCCGTGGCGATCCAGGCCCAGCCGGGACCGAAATGCTCGCGTATGAGGCGCGCCTGTCCCTTGCGGCTCACGATGCCGAGCCGGAGCGCGAGCTCCTGCACGATGTAGAGGAGCGGCACCAGGAGAAACTGCAGCGGCAAGAACCGGTAGCCCCATTCGGCGCCGCTCTGGGCCGCGGTGATCATGCCGCCTGCGTCGCTGTCGGCGAGCATCACCACGATGCCGGGACCCGCGACCGCAAGGAAGCGGCGCACGGCCGAGCCTCTCAAGCGTCGCTCGGATGTCAGGCGAGCCTTGGTCATGCCGGCCTTTCAGATCCTGAGCTTGGCCCTGCGGTCCACCTTAGCCCGACGCCGCGCTTAGGCGGTCACTCGCTCCTACAGCATGTTCCGCAAAAATAGGAGATGCCCGGGGGCCGAGAGTTTGCCTGGTCGGTCCTCATCGCTCGCGACCGACGGCCATGCCTTTTCACCGCGATCGACGGCCCTCCTGGTCCAGCCTTGGATCGAAGCACAATCCTCTTGCGTCAGCCTATCGTCCATTCCTCGGCGCTTGCGCCCGCAAGCGCCTGGACGCGCGCTTCGTCGGCGGCGAGCTCGCGCGCGGGTCCGCTGTGGACGATCGAGCCGTCATCGAGCACATAGGCATGGTCGGCGATCTCGAGGCTCATGCGCGCGTTCTGCTCCACCAGCAGAACGGAAATCCCCTCGTCCCGCATTTTCGACACGATGGTGAAGACCTCACGCACGATGAGCGGCGCGAGGCCCTGGGAAGGCTCGTCGAGGATGAGCAGCTTGGGATTGAGCAGGAGCGCGCGTCCGATCGAGAGCATTTCCTGCTCGCCTCCGGAGAGCTGGCGTCCGCGATTTTCCTTGCGTTCGGCAAGCCTGGGGAAGAGCGCGTAGATTCGCTCGATCGTCCAAGGTCCCTTGTGCTCGCGCGGCACCTTGAGATTCTCCTCCACGCTGAGGTTGGCGAAGATTCTCCGGCCTTCGGGCACATATCCGACACCGCTGGCAGCGATACGAAAAGGCGGCCAGCGGGTGGTGTCGGCTCCGAAGATCGTGATGCGCCCCTCTCGCGCGGGCGTCAGTCCCATGAGGCTGCGCAACGTCGTCGTCTTGCCCGCTCCGTTGCGGCCGAGCAGCGCCGTGATCCTGCCTTCGGCGACCTTCAGGCTGACGCCGTGCAGGATGTGGCTCTTGCCGTAATAGGTGTGCAGGCCTTCGGCCTCGAGCGACGCGTTCATGCGGCTTTGCCCAGATAGGCTTCCCGCACCGCCTCGTTCCCGGCGATGCTCTGCGGCGTGCCTTCGGCGAGAAGACGGCCTCGGTCGAGCACGGTGATCTTGTCCGCGAGGTGAAACACCACCCGCATGTCGTGCTCGATCAGGACGATGGTGAAATTGCCGCTCTGGTGCAGCCGCCGGATGAGCTTTGTGATCTCATAGGTCTCCTGGTCGCCCATCCCGGCGGTCGGCTCGTCGAGCAGGAGAAGGTGCGGACGAAGCGACAACGCCATGGCGACCTCGGCGGCGCGCTGGTCGCCATGGGCGAGCTCGCCCACCAGACGCGAGGCCTTGGCCTCGAGCCCCACGAGCTGGAGCGTCTCGTCGACGAGGCGGCCGATCTTGTTCTTCTCGCTGCGGGTCATCCAGGGGCGCAGCCGATAGCCGTTCGCGACCTCGGTCGCGATGCGCAGGTTCTCGAACACGGTGAGTTCGGGGAAAATCTCGGTCACCTGGAAGGTGCGCGCCATCCCAAGCTCCACGCGCCGATGCGCGGGAATCATCGTGACATCGGCTCCATCGAAGACGATCCTTCCCGTGCTCGGCGGGAAGAAGCCGCTGATGAGATTGAAGAAGGTCGTCTTGCCGGCGCCGTTCGGCCCGATGATGGCGCGCAGCTCCCCCTTCGGCACGCGAAGCGACACGCCGCTCACCGCCACGAGATTGCCGAAGCGCTTGCTGACGTTCTCGACCTCGAGGACGTTCATGCGGCGCTCCTGCGTGCGATCACCCCGAGAAGGCCGCGCGGGAAGAACAGCACCACGGCCACGAACAGCATGCCGACGAAAGACATCCAGTTGACCGTGATGCTCGACAGATAATCCTGCAGCACGACGAACACCGCCGCGCCCAGGAGCGGACCCCAGAAATTTCGCATGCCGCCCATCACCGCCATCATGACGAAATCGCCCGATTGGCTGTAGTGCAGGCCGCGCGGATCGGCGAAGTTGTTGAGCAGGGCGTAAAGCGCTCCGGCAAAGCCCATGAAGAAGCAGGAGAGCGAGAAGGCGATCCAGATGTGGCGCTCGATCGGGATGCCCAGAAAGCGGGCGCGCCGTTCGTTCTCGCGGATGGCGATCATCGTGCGCCCGAAAGGCGAGCGCAGGATGAAGCCCATCGCGCAAACGGCGAGGGCGAAGCAGAGGAGCACGAAGTAGTAGAAGGCGTCGGTGCTGGAAAGAATGTCGATCGAGAACAGGCCGAAATCGAGCGGCTGTCGGGAGAAGCCGCGCAAGCCGTCATCGCCGCCGGTGAGCGAGCTCCATTGGAAGGCGATGTAGTAGAACACCTGCCCGAACGCGATGGTCACCATGGCGAAATAAACGCCGCGCCGGCGCACGATCAGCGATCCGAGAAGGGCGCCCGCAACTCCGCCGAGCAGCGTGCCGCAAAGAAGCGAAAGCGTCGTCGAGGGAGCCAGGAATTTAAGCGCGAGGCCCGCCCCATAGGCCCCGAGCCCGAAATAGGCGGCGTGGCCGAAGGAGAGCACGCCGGTGAAGCCGAGAAGGAAGTTCACCGACATGGCGGCGAGCGCCAGCACGAGCACGCGGGTGCCGAGCGCGGTGTAGCCGCCGAGCGGCGCCATCCAATAGGGTGCAAGCAGAAGAAGCGCCCAGATCAGGGCGAGCGCAGCAAGCTTCCGCAATTTCCCGTCGCTGCTCACGTCAGCATTCCTTCCTCGCCGAGGAGTCCGCGTGGGCGGATGAGCAGGATCACCGCCATCAGCACGAACATGATCGCCTCGCTGGCCGCCGGCAGGAAGACGGCGGTGATCCCCGATGCCACGCCGATCAGCAACCCGCCGATCAGCGTGCCGGGCAAGCTGCCCACGCCGCCGACGATGATGGCGATGAAGCTCGGCATGAGCAGACCCGTGCCCATGGTCGGCTCGAGCCCGAGCTGTCCCGCGGCGAGCACTCCGCTCAGGCCGGCGAGGAAGACACCGCCGGCGAAATTGAGCGAGCGCAGCATGCGCACGTTGATGCCGAGCGCCGCCACCGTCTCGAGGTCGAGCGTGCCGGCCCGGATGCGGATGCCGAGCCTCGTGTAGCGCAGCACCACGAAGAGCAGCGAAACGGAAATCACCACCACCACCACCATGAACAGGCGGTAACCGGTGATGAAGAACAGCTCGTTGCTCAAAGGCTGCGCCAGGATCGCCGGAACGGTCACCGGCTTGCCTTGCGCGCCCCAGATGAACCGGGTGCCGTCCTCGATCATGAAGGCGAGCCCGAATGTGAGGAGAAGGCTGTAGAGAGGGTCGCGCCCGTAGACGCGCGAGATCAGGACGCGTTCGATAATGAGGCCGAGCACGCCGGTGAGAAAAGGCGCGATCACCAGCGCCCCCCAGAAGCCGACATAAGGTGTGATCGTGTAGGCGATATAGCCGCCGATGACGAGAAAGCCGCCATGGGCGAAGTTGATGACGTTGCTCAGGTTGAGGATGAGCGACAGGCCGAGTGCCATGAGCACGTAGAACGCGCCGATGATCAGCCCATTGGTGATGTTGAAGAGGAGGAGTTGCGTCATCTTGGCTCGCAGGGCAGCAGCGACGGCTAAGCTCCCTCAGTGCCCCGGCCATGAGCGCAAGCCTTGCGTCATGGCCGTGTCGGGATCCTGGGGGAGCGGAAGGTCAGCGCTCGGGCTCGGCCTTCAGGCCGGCCATTGCAGCTTGCAGCCGGTCTGGTTCTCGGGTGGCGCCGTCTTGTCGCCAGGAATGACCTGATCGACGCGGAATAGGTCCTCCGGATCGTCCTTGCCTTGCGACAAGGCCTCGCCGACGAATGCGGAGGTCATCAACTGGTGGTCTCCGGCGCGGTAATAGCATTTGTTCGGCTGCAGCTTGATCTCGGGCGCGAGCTCGAAGTTGCCGAGCGCCTTGGCGAGCGTGAGGGAATCGAGCGTCTTTTCCTGGTTCGCGATGCCTGCGAGCGTCTGCACGGAGGTGTAGCCGAACCAATGGCGCGCCGTCGGCACCTTGCCGCCGTTGACCTTGCGGATATCGGCGACGAATTTGTCGACGCCCGGCACGCCCGGCTGCTTCCAATACCATTCGAACATCCAGATGCCGACGCGCGCCTCGGGCGGCATCGCCTCGAGCGATTCGAGCTCTTGCTGCAGGCCCGCGACATGCATCTGCTTGTCGAGGCCGAACTGCGCGATCTGCTTCAGGCAGTTCACCATGTCCCCTCCCTGCGGCAGGACCAGGAGGACGTCGGGGTTGGCGGCCCGCGCCTTGATCAGATAGGCGGAGAAGTCGGTGGTGCCGAGCGGGGTGAGCTCGTTGCCGGTCATCGAGCCGCCGAGCTTGGCCAAATCGGCCGATGCGGCCTGTTGCAGGGTGTGGCCGAAAGCATAGTCGGGGGTGATGAAATGCCACTTCTTTCCGTATTTGGTGAACAACAAATCGGAGATGGAATTGGCTTCCATGCTCGTCGTGTTGCACACCCGATAGACGTTCCACTTGCAATCCGATCCGGTGATCGTGTCCGTGTGGCCGCCCGAGACGATATGCAGGATCCGCTTCTCATTGGTGACCTGGGCGATCGCCTGTGCGACCGCGGAGTTCACGTCGCCAATGATGAAGCTCACCTGGTCGCGCTCGATCAGCTTGCGCGCCTTCTGCACACCGGTCCCGACGTCATTGGCCGAATCCTCGACCAGCAGCTCGATTTGGCGTCCGAGGATGCCGCCCTTGGCGTTGATCTGCTCGGTCGCGAGCTTGGCGCCGGTCACTTCGTTCTGCGCCGGCGCGGCATAGACGCCGGTCAGGGGATCGACCATGCCGATCTTGATCGTTCCCTCGGCTCGCGCCTTCAGGAGGAAAGGGGAGGCTATTTGCAAGGCACCGGCCGCCGCGACGCCTTTGAGAGCGCTGCGTCGGTCGATCTTCGAAAACACGGTCCGGATGGTCATGGACAGCTCCCTGGCTCTTGGTTTCTCGTTTCTTGTTTCAAGCTTCGGCTCAAAACGCGTGCGGATAAAACTCCACCGGACGGTTCCGATCCAGCGGTCATTCGATCCACGCGATCAAAGAACCGTGATGAGTTTGGCCGGCTGACCGGAGCCGTCCGGCGAGACCGGCCCAAGGAAGCCCGGCCGAGCGAGACCCTGCCTCGCTTGATCTTGGCCGCATCGGCTTGTCTTCGCAAGAGAAACTAAAGTGGAAGAGGGCAACTCGAGCGGCGCCCTCGACATGTCTTCGGCGGCGCGTCGGCAGCCACCCGTCATGTCCCGGATATGGAGCTTCGCTCGCGGCAAGCTTATATGTTGGCTCAAGAGAAAGGGAGCCATGCCGTGAAACCGGTGCGTCTCGCTTTCCTGGCGATGCTCCTCTTCGCCGGGATGATCTCCTTGCCGGTCTCGGCGCAAACCTCGAAAGAAGGCTCCGCGCTGATGATCGCGATCGACGGAGCGATCGGTCCGGCGACCGCGCGCTATGTGAAGGATGGGCTCGCCGTCGCCACCGAACGGGGTGCCGTGGTCGTCATCTTGCGCCTCGACACGCCCGGTGGCCTCGTCACCAGCATGCGCGAGATCATCGCGGACGTGCTCGTTTCTCCGATTCCCGTCATCGGCTTTGTCGCCCCGTCCGGCGCGCATGCGGCGAGCGCTGGGACGTATATTCTCTACGCGACACATATCGCCGCGATGGCGCCGGGCACCAATCTCGGAGCGGCGACCCCCGTTGAGATCGGCGGTTCATTGCCGGGCCTCCCCGCGCCCGCCGGCGACCAGGGCAGCGACGGCAAGGAGAAGAAGGATGGCGCCACTCAGCCCGCGCCCGGCGACACTTTGGCCACGAAGGCGACGAACGACGCGGTCGCCTTCATCCGCAGCCTCGCCGAGCTGCGCGGACGCAACGCCGATTGGGCCGAAGAGGCCGTCCGCAAGGCCTCGAGCCTTTCGGCGAGCGCGGCGCTCGAGGCTCATGTGATCGATCTCGTGGCGCGCGATCCCGCGGACCTTCTCGAGCGGATCGACGGGCGCAAGGTCGACATCGGGGGAAGCCCGCATGTCCTTGCCACCAAGGGATTGAGCGTCGAGGTGATCCGGCCCGGCTGGTTCATCCGGCTGCTCTCGGTGATCACCGATCCCAACATCGCCCTTATCCTCATGCTGGTCGGCGTCTACGGCCTGATCTTCGAGTTCTCGACGCCCGGCGTCGTGGCGCCCGGGACGGTGGGCGCCATCTGTCTTCTGCTCGGCCTCTACGCGCTCAACCTCTTGCCCATCGACTATGCCGGTCTCGGCTTGATGCTGCTTGGGATCGCGCTCCTGGCGGTCGAGGCCTTCAGCCCGACCTTCGCGGTCGGTCTCGGGGGCATCATCGCCTTCCTGCTCGGTGTCGCCATGCTCTTCAAGGCTGAAGGTCCCGGCTACGAGCTGTCCTGGATCTCCATCGACATCGTGGCAGCCGTCGTCTTCGGTCTGACCCTGCTGACCGGTCGCTATGTTTGGACCGTGCGCAAGCGCCCGGTGCGGGTGGGTGAACAGGCAATGTCGGGCACGCCGGCGCGGGTTCTGGATTGGTCTGGAGCGACCGGCCACGTCCTCGCCCATGGCGAGCGTTGGCGGGCCGATGGGGCGGAAAGCTTCGTCCCTGGCGAGATCGTCGAGGTGGCCTCGATCCAAGGGCTCGTCCTCACGGTACGGCACGGGGTGGCGCCCAGGACAAACGGCGGAGACGTTCGATGATGCTCGGTTACATCGCCTATCTTCTGCTCGCGCTCGCCGTGATCATCTTCCTCTTGGCGTCGATCCGGGTCCTTAGGGAATATCAGCGCGGGGTCGTCTTCACGCTCGGCCGCTTCAGCGGCGTCAAGGGCCCGGGCCTGATCATCCTCATTCCTTTCGCGCAACAGATGGTGAAGGTCGACCTGCGCGTCGTGGTGCAGGTGGTGCCCGCCCAGGATGTGATTTCGCGCGACAATGTCTCGGTGAAGGTGAATGCGGTTCTCTACTTCCGCATCGTCGATCCGGAGCGGGCGATCATCCGGGTCGAGGACTTCATGGCCGCGACCAGCCAGTTGGCCCAGACGACGCTGCGCTCCGTCCTCGGCAAGCATGAGCTCGATGAAATGCTGGCGGAACGCGACAAGCTCAACGCCGATATTCAGGAGATCCTCGACCAGCAGACCGATGCCTGGGGCATCAAGGTGACGGGCGTCGAGATCAAGGATGTCGATCTCAACGAGAACATGGTCCGCGCCATCGCCAAGCAGGCGGAGGCCGAAAGGCTTCGCCGTGCCAAGGTCATCAATGCGGAGGGGGAGCAGCAGGCGGCCGAAAAGCTGATGGAGGCCGGCCGCATCCTCGCACGCGAGCCGCAGGCCATGCAGTTGCGCTATTTCGCTGCCCTGCATGATGTCGCGGGCGAAAGGTCCTCGACCATTGTCTTCCCTTTGCCGATCGATCTTCTCGCTCACCTCGCCCAGCGAACGAGCGGGACAGAATAGCGAGCTCGGCACCCCGCAAAAAAAGCCCCGAGCACCTTCGTGTTCGGGGCAGGTTTCGGCCGTGGATCGGTGAGCGGGGAGAACCGGCCGATGTCGCCACCGTAATCGGCACGGATGACGCTTTTATTGCAGCCGGCGGCTCGATGATTCAGGCCTTCTTGTCCGAGCGGACCTTACTCATCCCGACTTGGGATTGGGCGTCTTGGCGCTGCCCCGCCTGAAACCTCATTCTTGCGCCGGTAGTGTCGCCGTGCCTTGGCGCGATTGCCGCAGTCGCCCATGGAGCACCAGCGGCGATTGTTGAGGCGACTCTGGTCCAAAAAGAGCCAGCCGCATCCCTGCTCATCCGCGCATTGGCGGACCCTTTCGGCACGCGGTCCGGTCATGAGCTCGGCCGCCGACCAGGCGATTCCAGCCAGCATGTCGGTCGGCGTCGCTCGACGCGGCGCGAGACGCCAAGACGGGGTCACGTCCGCGGACGGCTTTGTCTCGACCGCGGCGACACGCGGCGTGCCAGCCGCCAACATCCGATTGAGAGAGCGCAAGTCTCGCGGCGAGGGCGGCGACGCAAGTCCACGCGCGAGGAAAAGACGGCAAAGGGCCTCCCGCAGCTCGATCGCTTCGCGGTAGACAGCCTTGCCCTCAAGGTTGCGCTTGCGCCAGCGAAGCCGCAAACGGGCGTTCGCCTCACTCTTGCTGAGGCCGGCGCTTTCGAGCCAATCGAGCAGCGCCGACGGGTCGGGCAATCGCTCCTCGGGAATTTCGGCCTTTCGCCAGGCAAGGGTGTTCACGAAGCGGATCGCGAGTTCCTCGCCCGCGACCTCGTCCATCGCCTTGCCCGCAGCTCTGATCCGCGCTTCCGCCATGCAGAGAAGCTTAAGGAGCGTGCGATGGCTTAGCAAGCGCTCCGTAACCTGTTAGGGAGTTACAAGCCTCGCGGAGAGCTCATCGTTCATGCGGATTTCTCTCACGGCAAGAATGGTCGCGGCTTTTGCCGCCGTCTACCTCATTTGGGGATCGACATATCTCGCGATCGCGCTCGGCATCGAAACCATACCGCCGTTCCTCCTGATGGGGTTGCGCTCGCTGACGGGAGGCGCCCTCCTTTTCGCTTGGACGAGGCTTCCGTCGACGCAAGGGCGCCGAGGCGCCTCTCGGCATGAGAGCTGGCCTCGCGCCGGGGACTGGGCCCACGCAGCGATTTGCGGGCTGCTGTTCTTCCTGGGTTGCCATGGCATCCTCGCTTACGCCGAGTTGCGCATTCCCTCGGGCATCGCCTCCATCATGCTCGCCACGATTCCCTTCTGGATGGTGTTGTTGAATGGCGTGCTGCCCACCGGCAAGCGCCCGCAAGCGCGCACCCTCCTTGCGCTCGTGCCGGGATTTGCGGGCGTCGCCCTGATCGCCTGGCGCGAAACGGCACGTTCCGATCTTGCGATCGATCCGGTCATGATCCTCCTGTTGCTGGGAAGCGCCTTTTCATGGGCGTTGGGCTCGGTCATATCGCGGCGGCATGCTTCTTCGGTGTCGCCTGTCACCTTGTCAGGCATGCAACTTCTCTGCGGCGGCGCGGCGCTTGTTCTGTGCAGTCTCTTCGGCGGAGAGCTCGCGAGCTTCTCGCCGGGCCAGGTGTCCGCAAGATCGATGGCGGGCCTCGCCTATTTGGCCCTCGCGGGCACGATCCTCGGCTTCGCCGCCTACATCTGGTTACTGGATCACGTTGCGGCGCCCGCCGTCTCGACTTACACCTTCGTGAACCCGATCGTCGCGGTCTTTCTGGGCTGGCTCGTCCTGAACGAAAGGGTGACGCTCGAGATATTCGCCGGCGCGGCGCTGGTCATCGCATCCGTGATCGCCGTCGGTCTCTCCGACATCACGCGGCGTGAAGATGTCGCGACGGCGGCTGACGATGGGGAGGCGCGCCGGAGCGGCTCCGCCGGACCGCGATGTTGACGTAAAGCCCAGCCGGGAGAAACTGCCGACCCGGCAGTTCAAACCCCGACGGGCGCCTCGACCTTCTTCGCTGCCGTGCGTCGTTCGGGCAAGCTTTTGGCGGAAGCGGGCGCCACCGCCTGCGCCAGATATTCGACCGCCGCGCTCACGCCGCCCTTCCCATGCGGGATCGAAAGCGCCGCAAGCCCGGTCTCGATCACCCCGAGCGTCCCGAGGATGGTCGCCGCGCTCACATCGCCCATATGTCCGATGCGGAAGCCCCGGCCGGATAGCTCGCCGATGTTGACGCCGAGCACGACGCCGCAAGTGTTGCGGCAAAAATCCATCAGGCTCTCGGCGCTCGCTGGCTCGAGCCGTATGACGGTGACCGAATTGGAACGTTCGCGCGGCTCCTCGGCATTCAGCGACAAGGCGCCGCCCTGCGCCCAGACCGCGACGGCGCGCCGCGTCGCCTCCGCGAGCAAGCGGTGGCGACGGTGGACCGCATCCATCCCTTCGGCCTTGATCAGATCGAGCGATTTGCGCAAGCCGAAGAGGAGATGCTCCGGGCAGGTGCCGCAGTAGCGCTTGTAATGCTCGTGCCCGTCGCGGAATTGCCAATCCCAATAGAGCGTGCGCAATCCGGCCGAGCGATTGGCGGCCTTGGCCTTGGCGTTCGTCGCCATGAACGCAAGTCCCGGCGTCATCATCAAGGCCTTCTGCGCAGCGCCGACCGCGACGTCGACCCCCCAGGCGTCCATCTCGAAGGGAATGGCGGCGAGCGAGGCGATCACATCCACCATGAGGAGCGCCGGATGGGAGGCGGCGTCCATCGCAGCGCGAATCGCCGCAATATCGTTGCGCACGCCCGAGGCCGTGTCGACCTGAACGACGAGAATGGCCTTGATCTTGTGCTCCCTATCCGCCTTGAGCCTGTCGCGCACCCGCCCCGGGTCGACCGCGCGGCGCCAATCGCCCGGCAGGGTCTCGACCTCGAGGCCGAGCATCCTTCCCATCTCGCCCCAGCCCTTGGCGAATTGTCCGGATTCGAGCACCAGCACCGTTTCGCCGCGCGAAAGCACGTTGCTGAGTGCGCCTTCCCAGGCGCCGTGCCCGTTCGCCGCGTAGATGTAGGTATCGCCCGAGCAGCGGAAGATGGAGCGCAGATCGGCGAGGCAGGAAAGCGTGACCTCGTGCAGCGCTTCCGAATAAAGATCGACGGTCGGCCGATGCATGGCCCCGAGCACCTCGTCGGGGATCATCGTCGGCCCCGGCGTGACCAGGATCTCTCGTCTCGTTCTCAGCGACATCGGCGGCGGTCCTCGGTTGAAGGGAAATTGGCCTTGGAGGCGGGTCGGCTCCGACACATTCTCCCGTCCGCGGGAAATCGTTCCACGAGGATCGACGGGCTTGCGCTCAGGCTTTCCCGACGCATGGGGCCATAGGTCGGATCTTGTCCCCTAACGCTCTTCTTAGGCGTTTCTTGGACGCCGGCTTCCCGACGTCAACCGAATTCTTCCACGCCTCGAGCCTTGCCGCCACTCTTCTCTCGCGCCTCCACCTTTCAAGAATAGGTGATCCTCGGGGTCCCACCCGCAATGGCCACTCCGTTCTCGAGGCTTGGGAAGCGTCACCTCTACGCGCCTTCCACTGGCCCTACCGGCGCCTGGCAACCTCAAGGGGGATCTCGCGAGGATGCGGACAAATTGGACTCGCGGAAACCAACGGCCATCGAGTGAGCGAGAGCGGGCATCCTTTCTTTGAGAACGCATTTATCAGTTTGCCATGCGGATGAGCGCGCCAGCCCTGCGTGATGGCGCAATGGCTTTGCCCTCACAGAGGAAGTGGGCAATGCGGCGGGGTCGGAAGGGATGAGCCGGTTAATGGGGGTAAATCAGATTGACAACGACGAAAAGTCAGTTATTATACGACATAACATATGTAAATATAGAACTTACTCACAGCCTGGTCGCCCCGATGATTTTTAAATCCCCGGACCTAAAGGAGGTCGATTACGCTGTCCTGGGGTTGATCAAAAGCCAACGGGACAACCTTAAAGTTGTTACGCAGAGCAACCCCAAACGATGGTTCGGTTCTTTGCGTCGCAGCACTCTGGCGCGCGCGATCCGCGCATCCAACAGCATCGAAGGCATCCATGCGAGCATGGAAAATGTGCTGGCGGCCGTGGAAAATGAGGACCCTACCGATATTGAGCGTGAAACCTGGCTCTCGATTCGCGGATACCGAGATGCGATGACTTATATCCTTCAAGCCGCTCAAGACCCCCATTTTGAATTTAGCAAGCAGTTTTTAAAGAGCCTTCAGTTCATGACCGTAGGTCATGATTTGACGAAAAACCCTGGTCAGTGGAGGCCTGGAAGCATCTTTATCGTAAACCAAACAACTGGGCAGACAGTATACGAAGGTCCAGATGCCGAAGAGGTAAACGACCTCGTGGAGGAACTGGTTGAATACCTAAAGTCACCACTAACAGAGAATGTAATGGTGCGCGGCGCGATGGCGCATCTAAATCTTACGATGATCCACCCATTCAAGGATGGAAACGGACGAATTTCGCGCGCCCTTCAAACCCTCGTGCTCGCGAGAGAAGGTATCTTGCATCCTGTATTTTGCAGCATTGAGGAGTGGCTGGGACGCGTAACGGCGGAATATTATGCGGTACTCGCAGAGGTTGGCCAGGGAAAATGGAGCCCTCAGCGTGACGCTCTGCCGTGGGTAAGATTTTGTTTCAGGGCCCACTTCCATCAAGCGGCAACCTTGGTGCGCAGAAATCAAGAATACGGAGACCTTTATCAGGGCATCGAAAAGGTTGTTGCACGCCTTGCCTTACCCGAAAGAGCCACTCTCCCGCTTTTTGATGCGGCCTTGGGGACCCCCATCACAAACAGCTGGTACCGGCGCGACGCAGAGGTGAGTGAGGCAGTCGCGTCGCGCGATCTAAAACGACTCGTTGATCTGGAACTCCTGGAGCCGCATGGCGAGAAGCGTGGGCGCAGTTACGAGTCCGGACAGGAGCTCAAGGAGCTTCGCAAGGCAACTCGATACGACAAGCCATTTCGAGACCCGTACGAGTATATGAAGGACCCGAAAAGCTTAGCCAAATATTTGGCTTACGAACCCTTGGAACCTCGCCTTCCTGGGTTTTGAGAGGCGCCTTTCCCCGCCTTCTTCTTTTTTTGCTCGAGCCTGTCTTGAATTGCGCGTCGCTCATCTTCGTCCACAGTCACAAGATCAACCACATGTTTGGCCCATTGGTTGAGATCGCGCGGGCGTTTGGGGTGTTTCTCTGCCATGGTCACAATATGGGGATCAGCGTGTTCATAGGGCACCTCAATATTTGACGAATCTTTCCGCGAGCGCGTGCCCATCATCCCAGGGGCGGCCCTTGAACATCCAGCCGATGCCGTCGATCCAGAGCTTCCCCGGCTGGAGCGTTCCTTCCTGCATCTCGGTCGGCCTTTCGGAGACATGGGCGCGCATCCGCGGGTCGTGGCGCGCCGCTTCCTCGATCACCGGCGGCTCGGCGTCCATGTCGCCGAATGTTTTGAGCACGGCGTTGAGGCTGCGGTCGATGCGATTGGCTATGGTACGCTCGGAGCAGCCTTCGCGACGCGCCATTTGCCAAAGCGGAACGCCCATCGACCAGCCGATGATGCGCTTCAGGGCGAGCTCGCCTTCGGTGCGGCGCAGCCAGGCCATCCAGCCCATGACGATTTCCATGCGCGACACGTCTTCATGAGTGGGCTGGAAACCGCGTGCCTGTGCCGACGAATAGCCATAGGCCTGGTTCATGTCGTGGATCACCGAGAACAGCCAGCCGCCGCGCCTGAAGAAATGCAGGTCGGGATCGCGCAACACTGAGAGCGTCTGCCAGGCGCGCCGCACCACCTCGCGCAAGGAGGCGAGCATCGACTTCGGGTCCATGCCGGAATCCAGGGCGCCGGGATTTTTGGCCAAAGCTTCCTCCCGGGGCCGTTCCTTGGGTGTGCCCGCTCTTCCCGTCAGGGGCGCGCCGCCGGATGTCGTCTTCAGGTTCGTGGTTCTCGGGATCATGCCGCCATTCCTGCCTGTGTCAGGGGTGGAATAATTCCCCTTATTGGGAAACATGTCAACCCCTATAAGGGGAATATGCGAATGACACTTTACGTGCCATTATTCCCCTCCATGGGAAATAATTTGAAGCGTTTGCGCGCCGAACACGGCTGGACGCACGAACAAGCGGCCGCCGCGATGGGCATCTCGCGCGGCCAGTTCATCAAGCTCGAGCGCGGCGAGCGGCATTTGACCGAGCGCACCATCGGGCTCGCCGCGAAGGCTTTCGAGATCAGCGAGGCCGACGTGATCGCCGATCGCGGGAGCGTGCCGCTCGTCGGTCACGTGGGGGCCGGGGCCGCAACCCATTTCTATGCGCAAGGGCAGGGGCCTTTCGACGAGGTGCAGGCCGTCGAAGGCTCGAATGATCAGACGGTTGCGGTGGAAATAAGAGGGGACAGCCTGGGCGCGCTCTTCGACCGCGCCCTGGTGTATTACGACGATGTGCGCCGCCCCGTGACGCCCGACCTCATCGGCAAGCTCTGCGTCGTCGGTCTCCCCGACGGGCGCGTCCTCGTCAAGAAGATCGCGCGCAGCAAGAGCGGGCGCGACCTCTATCACCTCGCGGGGCAGTACGGCGATCCGATCCTCGACACGCCGATCGAATGGGCCGCTCGGGTGAAGCTGATGGTTCCGCGGTGATCGCGCGCACAGCGCCTGCTCCCTTCCGAGCCGATCGCCTCTCGCCAAGAGCCGACAGTTCATTTCCCTTATAGGGGTTGACATGTTTCCCTAATAGGGGAATATCCGTTTGCCGATGAGAGCGGCAACGGAGTGGACATCAATGGCACATATTCATTTCACCGGAAGGCTCGTCGCTTCTGCCGAGGAGGACGCCTACGCGCGGGGCGCGAGCTTCTATGTCCGGCTGACGGACGAACACGCGACGCGCGCCTATCTGCCGGCGCGCGACGCGGCCCATGCGCACGCCATCGCGGCGGCCATCAATGGCGAAGCGCGAACGCAAGGCGTTCCCGAAGCGACCGCCGCGAGCCCTCTCGCGGGAGGAGCGTAAGATGCGCCGGCGCTTTCGCCCTCACTCGCTCGCCGCCATCGCCTGGGCGCGCCCGCGCGTCGAGGAGCGTGTTCGTCGCCATCCCTCCTCGGCCCGCATCACCATCGCGATGGAACGCGCCGCGCTCAAGCTCATGCGCGACATTGCCAAGCGACGCGCCCGCGCCATGCTGGCCGATCCCGGCCAGCTCGAGATGATCGCGCCGGGCCTTTCGTGCATGACGCCCGGCGAAATGGTCGCGCAGGTCGCGGCACTTGCCCGCGCCGCGCGCTCGTTGCGTCAAAGGGCGGATCCCGTCGTCGGGCGCGTCGATGCGCATAATCTCAACGCGGCGATCCTTGTCGCGCGCGTGCTGCGTCGCGCCGAATGGCGGCTTTCGCTGATACGTGAGGCGGCGTAGTCCTCTCCAGGGGAGCATTCCCGAACCGCTTCGCTCCTTTCTGTGAACCCAAGCGAAGCGAGGCAGCTGCAAGGCCTGACATGCATCCAGAATTGCGCCTCTCTTCCGAGAAGCTTCTCGACTTCGCGGCCGCAGTCTTTGCGGCGCATGGCGTGCCCCTCGAGGAGGCGAGGCGCGCCGCCGACACCCTCGTCCAGGCCGACCTATGGGGACACCAATCCCATGGCGTGATGCGCCTCTCCTGGTATGTCGCCCGGCTGCGTTCCGGTGTGATGAGAGCGGCCGCCGAAACCCGCACGGTCGTTGACGCGGGCGCGTTGGCGGTGATCGACGGGCGCGACTCCATGGGGCAGGTGCTCGCCGCGCGCGCCGCGGACGAAGCGGTGCAAAGGGCCAAGGCCCATGGCGTCGGCGTCGTCGCGATGCGCAACTCCAACCATTTCGGCACTGCAATGTATTACACGCTGCGCGCGGCTCGGGCCGGGTGCATCGGCTTTCTTTCGACGAATGCGAGTCCCGCCATGGCGCCGTGGGGTGGGCGCGGGAAAGCCGTCGGCAATAACCCTTGGTCGATCGCCGCGCCGGCCGGCGAGCGCGCGCCGATGGTGCTCGACATCGCCAACACGATCGTGGCGCGCGGCAAGATCTACCTCGCGCGCCAGAAGGGGCAGAAGATTCCGCTCGGTTGGGCGATCGACAACGAAGGCGAGCCGACGGACGATCCGATCGCCGCGCTGAGCGGCATCATCCTGCCGATGGCCGAGCACAAAGGCTACGGCGTCGCCGTGATGATGGATGTGCTCTCGGGCGTGCTCACGGGGAGCGGCTTCGGCACGGGCGTGCACGGCCCCTATCAGAGCGTCCACAAGAGCGGAGCGGGCCATCTGATGATCGCCCTCGACATCGCGGCTTTTCAGCCGTTGGCGGAATTCGAGGCGAGGATGGGCAGGCTCATCGCGGAGCTGAAGTCGGTGCCGCTCGCCAAGGGTGCGACCGAGATCCTCTATCCGGGCGAGCCCGAGGCGAGGCACGAGCTCGACAACCGCGCGCGAGGCCTATGGCTTGCAGAGGAGACCTTGGCCGGATTGCGCAGGCTCGCCAGCGAGACGGGGTTGGAAGCGCATCTGCCCTTTTGAGCCCTCTCTCCTGCCGATGCGCACTCTCAGATATCGGCCGTCAAGCACATGGGCCGCCCAACCGCGGCTCGGATCGAAGTGACAGCGGCCATCCCCGTTCCTATCTTGTGGCCGGTTCGGGCAGGGACGTGACCCATTCTCAGATATCTTCAAGCCGCTTTCGTCATCGCCGCCGTCGTGGCGGCGGCCATCCTGATCGGCATTTTGCTCGCGAGGACCGGCCATTCCTTGCTGCATGAGGAACGCACTCCGCTCTCGCGCGGCAAGGGCTGATCACTCAAAATCGAGATCACGCGCGAGCGCGCCCAAGACGACGAGGCGTGCCGAATGTTCGCTGCGGGCCTGCAACGAAGATCGGCTCAGTCGATGACCGCGTGGTCGGCGCTTGGCGCCGCCGCGGCCATGGTCGGCTTTCGCATGAACAGCAGCAACAGGGCCATCGGCAGGCTCACCCACAGCATGAGCTTGAAATCATCCACATAGGCGATGCTCAAGGATTGGCGCGTGACCTCGTCGTTGAGCGCCGCGAGCCCGGCCGAGGTTGCGCTGTTCCAGATCACATACGCGCCCCCCGTCTGCAACATGCGGTTGAACGGCGTGACGCTCTGCGCGATCGCGGCATGCATGGACTGCGTGTTCTGGGCCAGGAGGAAAGAAGTGACGGAGATGCCGATGGCGCTGCCCACGTTGCGGATCAGGGCGAACAGGGCCGTCCCGTCCGTGCGCAGCTCGGCCGGCAGCGACGCGAAGGCGACCACTTGCAGAGGAATGAAGACGAAGCCCAGCCCGAAGCCTTGCACCGCCGTGGTGATCGCCAGCGGCCAGGCGGCGACGTCGGGCGTCCAGCTCGTCATTTGCCAAAGGCTGCCGGCAAGGAGCGCGATACCGACGAGCATCAACAGGCGGGGATTGACCCGTCCCGTCAGCCTCCCCGCCACCATCATCGAAATCATGGTGCCGACGCCGCGCGGCGCCATCAGGAGGCCCGCCGTGCTCACCGGATAGCCGGCGAGATTCTGCAGATAGGGGGCGAGCAGCGCCGAGCTCGACAGGAGCACCATGCTGACCGCGAACATCACCAGAAAGCCTGAGGTGAAGTTGATGTCGGCGAAGATGCGCGGCGTGATGAAGGGCTTCTCGGCGAGCCAGACATGCACCACGAAAAGATAGAGGCCGAGCCCCGCGAGCACCGTCTCGATCACGATCTCGCTCGAGCCGAACCAATCCTTCTGCTGGCCGCGGTCGAGCATGAGCTGCAAGCAGCCGATGCCGAGGCTGAGCACGAGGAAGCCGGTCCAGTCGAAGGGCAATTTGGTGTTGCGCCGCGTGTCGGAAAGGAACAGGGCGAGGCCGGTGATGGCGAGCACGCCGATCGGCAGGTTGATGTAGAAGACGTAACGCCAGTCGTAGGCGTCCGTGAGATAGCCGCCGAGCGTTGGGCCAAGAATGGGTCCGACCATCACGCCCATGCCCCATAGCGCCATCGCCGAGCCGCGCTGCTCGGGCGGGTAGAGATCGAGCATCGTCGATTGGGAAAGCGGCACGAGCGCCGCGCCGAACATGCCTTGCAGCAGGCGAAACAGCACCATCTGGGTGAGCGATTCCGCAAGCCCGCACAGCATCGAGGCGAGGGTGAAGCCCGCAAGGCAGGTGATGAAGAACGCCTTTCGACCGAAGCGCGACGACAGCCAGCCCACCGGCGAAGTCATGATGGCGGCCGCGACGATGTAGGAGGTCAGGACCCAGGTGATCTGGTCCGATGTCGCCGACAGGCTCCCCTGCATATAGGGCAGCGCCACATTGGCGATCGTCTGGTCGAGCGCCTGCATCAAGGTCGCCGCCATCACGCATACGGTGATGATGCCGCGATGCTTCGGCGCGTCCTCTTCAGCGGCTGGCGGCGACATCGGAGGTCTCCGTGGGCGCTTCGCCCCAGAGCTCGGAAAGGGCGCGCTTATGGCCCGTGTCGATGTCGACGACGACGCTCATTCCGGAACGCAGCACCGGATAGCCGTCCTTCTGCTCGACCGTGATGCGCACCGGAATGCGCTGCACCACCTTCACCCAGTTGCCGCTCGCGTTCTGCGGCGGCAGGATCGAGAATTCCGAACCGCTTGCCGGGCTGATGCTCTCGACCTTTCCGGCCCAGACGCGTCCAGGATAGGAATCGACCGAGACCTCGACCGGGTCGCCGGGCCTCACATAGGTGAGGTCGGTCTCCTTCAGATTGGCATCGACCCAGACGCGCCGCGCCGAGACGAGGCCGATGGCGCCGGTGTTGGTGAGCGCCGCGGTCTGGGAAACGAGATAGGTGCCCACCTGCAGCGAATCGACCTGGGTCGCGATTCCGGCGAAAGGCGCGCGCACCACGGTGTGGTCGAGCTGCCTTTGCGCCTCGTCGACCTGGGCCTTGGCTTGTTGCCATTGCGGCATGGCTTCGACCGGCGCATCGACGTTTCCGCCTAGACGCGCGAGCGTCACCCGCGCCTGCTGCTTCAAGGATTGCAGCGTCTTTTGCGCGGCAAGCAGCGTGAAATGCGTCTGGTCATAGGTGGCCCGCGTGCCGAAATCGGTCTTGAGCAGCGAGGAGGCGCGATCGAAATTGGTCTGTGCCAGATCGACCTGGGCGCTCTGCGCGTCGATGTCGCTCAGGATGCGGTGATAGTCCTCCTTCGTCGCATTGATCGACAGCTCGACCTGGCCGAGCTGCCCCTTCGCTTGCGCCAGCGCGATCTCGAATTGCCGAGGATCGATCTTGAACAGCACCTGGTTCGCCGCGACCTTCTCGCCCTCGTGCACGTCGATCTCGGAAACGAGGCCCGAGACGTCGGTCGACACCATCAGCTTCGCGGCCCTGACATAGGAATCGTCGGCTGAGACATAACGGCCGCCGCGCAGCCAGAAGACGAAAGAGACAAGGGCCACCACGGCAATGCCGCCGAGCATCAGCAAGCTGCGCAGGCGGCGTCTTCCGCTGGCGCGGCGCCCTGCTTTCGTCGGCCTGTCGGCGAGAGGCGTCACGGGCGCGGGCGCCTCGCGGCGCGCCACGGGCGGCGATTTGACCCGCTCGGTCGCGGGTCGCTCGCCGGGCGAGCCTCTCATTTGACCCGGCGCAGCCTTGGCACTGGCGCTCGGCGCCATGGCAAATTCCGCATCGGCCGGAAAATTCCGGGGTGGAGCATGTTCGGCGCGGGCCGTCTCGGGCGCGGCGCCCGCCTCTTGCGAGGCGTTGCTCGCCGGCTTGATCTCGACGACCTCGCCTCCCGGGCGCACGATCTTCACATTGCCCCTGGTCATGCGGTCCCCCCTTAAACGGCTTGTGCGATCATCGGCTGCTGCAGCAGATTGCTCTTCATGCGCAGCAGCGTCTCGATCTGGGATTTCAGCGCGGCATCGGAAATGCCTTCCGTCACCTCCTGGCGCAGTTCGTCCCGATAGGCATGGATTTCGTCGAGGATGGGCTTGGCCTTCGCGGTCAGGTGCAGCCGTCTCACGCGGCGATCCTTGGGATCGGCGCGGCGCTCCACGAGGCCACGCGCCTCGAGCCTGTCGATCAGGCGGCAGACGGTGATCGGCTCGACCTCGACGAGGCCCGCGAGATCGCTCTGCGAGATGCCCGACTGGCGCTCGAGCCAGCTCAGGATGACCCACTGAGCGCGCGTCATGCCACGGCGGCGGGCGCGCTGATCGGCGCGCGTGCGCATCAGGCGCGCCACATCGTACAGAAGGAAAAGGACGTCGGTTTCGAGCGTCTTTGTCATAAGGGTGCTTCTCGTGTGTAGCTCTAATATAACGCACCTTATTATTTCCGCAAGCGAATTTCGAGAGTTTTTGCTCCCGTGGCGGTGCAAATGTATCAGCCCCGCATGTTCGATCTCCGGGGCCAAGGCTTCGGCGATTGGGGCCACATGAAGAGCGACGGCAACGCCGCGTCCCTCGATCGCTCGACGGGCGGCTTCGTCCTCGGCGGCGATGTCTCGGCCTCGAACTTCATGGGCGGCAATTGGCGCCTCGGCATCGCCGGTGGCTACACCAATGACAGGGTCAGCGTGAGCCAGCGCGGATCGTCCGCCACTTTCGAGAGCGTCTTTGGCGGCGTCTATGCGGGGGCGAGCTTCGGGGCCGTGCAACTGCGCGCCGGCGCGCTTTACGGCACGAACACCACCTCGGACGATGCGCTCGGTCACCTTCCCGGGCTTTGCGGACGCCTTCTCCTCGAGCAATGGCGGCTCGACCGCGCAGGCGTTCGGCGAGGCCGGATACCGCATCCAGCTTTCGGGCTGGAACGGCCCGGGAATGGGCTTCTCGCGCGCCAGCATCGAGCCCTTCGCGGGCGCGGCCGCCATCCATATCCACCAGAACGGCTTCGTCGAAGGCGGTGGCGCCTCGGCGCTCACCGCGCTCGGGCGCGATTTCGACATCCAAACGACGACGCTCGGCGTTCGCAGCGAGCTTGCCTTCGCCAATATCCCGCTCACCTACCACAGCATGCTCGGCTGGCGCCATGCCTTCGGCAATGTGGTGCCTTCGACGCTGCTCACCTTCCAGGGCGGGGCGCAGAGCTTCAGCATCTCCGGCGTGCCGATCGATCGCGATGCGTTCGTTGCCGAGAGCGGGCTCGATTACGCGCTAACCCCTTCGGCGACGGTCGGCCTCGGCATCTCGAGCCAGATCGGCAGCCGGGCCTGGGACTATGCCTTCAAGGGGCATCTGGACTTTAGTTTTTGAAGGTCACCCTTCCCGTCACGCGGTGCGGCCGACCGAAGGCTCGGCGATCGCCGTCAAGCCACCTCCGCCGACGGCCCGCGTCGCGAAGAAGGTGATGGCGGCCGAGGCGAGCGAGCAGACGGCGAGAAAATAAATTCCCATCTCGAAGCTGTTCGTCGAATCCTTGATCCAACCCACGACGAACGGGCCGAAATAGCCGCCGAGATTGCCGATGGCGTTAATGAACGCGATGGCGCCGGCCGCGGCCGTGCCGCTGAGGAATTGTGACGGCAGCGGCCAAAACGAGGTCCGCGAGCCATAGATTCCGACGATGGCGAGCGACATCGCCGCGACCGACCAGAATGAGCTTCCGAGCGCCGCGGCGCCCGCAAGCCCCGCGAAGCCGACGATCGACGCGCTGATCAGGTGCCAGCGCCGCTCGCCGCTCCTGTCCGACGACCAGCCCCAGATCACCAGCCCTGCCATGCCGACGATGAAAGGGACCGCGGAGACAAAGCCGGTCATCATGTTGGAGAGACCGAGTCCCTTGACGATCTGCGGCATGAAGAAGGTCGTGCCGTAGCTCGCCGTCGAGCTCGTGAGGTAGATCATCGCCAGGGCGAAGACGCGCGGATCGGCGAGCGCCTTCCACAAGCTCAACCGCTCCCGGCCTTCGATCTTGCGCCGCTCGCCATCGAGCTCCGCCTCCAGCCATCGGCACTCCTCGGGGTCGAGCCAGGTCGCGAGTGCCGGACGATCGATCATCACGCGCAGCACCACGACCGCCAGAATGATGGCGGGCAAGGCTTCGAGGAGGAACACCCATTGCCAGCCGTGCAGCCCGAGCACGCCGTCCATTTCGAGGATGACGCCCGACACGGCATTGCCCAGCGCATTGGCGATCGGCTGCGCCAGGAACAGCGCCGCGATGGCGCGGCCGCGATAGCGATCCGGAAACCAATAGGTGAAGTAGAGGATCATGCCGGGGAAGAAGCCGGCCTCCGCCGCGCCCAGGAGAAAACGGACCAGGATGAAGCTCGTGGTTCCGGTGACGAAAGCGGAGGCGGCGGAAAAGATCCCCCAGGTGAACATGATGCGCGCGATCCAGCGTCGCGCGCCGACGCGCTCGAGAATCACATTGCTCGGCACCTCGAAGATGAAATACCCAAGGAAGAAGATGCCGGCGCCAAAGCCGAAGATGAAGGCGCTGAACCCGAGGTCCTTGTTCATCGTCAGCGCCGCGACCGCGACGTTGGTGCGATCGATGAAGGCGACGCAATAGGCGATCGTGGCGAGCGGCAGGATGCGCCAGGCGATCTTGTTGATCACGGCTGCTTCGTTCGAGGGCGACATCCCGGGCGGCAAGTTCTTGGGCGGGAAGTCCTTGGGCGACAAATTCTTGGACGACGAATTCATTGCGCCTCGCCTTGCTCAGCCTGGATTGTGATGGGAAACGGGCCCGCCCCATACGAAGGGAGCCGATGCTCGGTCATTTCGGCGGCTTTGCCAAGAGGATGATGGCCGAGAAAAGGATGGCCGAGAGTTGGAAGCGGCTCGAAGGCGCCTCGTCATGCAAGCTGGCTTCGAAGGGGGCGCGTTGCCGGTGAGCGCGCGCTCGCTTCTCCAGGGTGATGGCTCAGGCCTGCTCCGGCATCACCGCCATCTCAACTTCTCTCTCGCGATTCAAGCCGCGCATGACATCGGCGAGCTCCGGGCGGAGCGCGAGGCGGCGACCATAAAGGCGGCGCAATGCCGTGGTCAGCCTGCCGCCCCGCTCGAGCATGTGGTCCGCGAAGCCGATCATGCGCGAGTTCGGCCAGGCCTGGGGCCTGATGGCGACAAGGCGCTCGAAGATGCGCTCCTCGGGTTCCTCCGGATGAGCCTGCATCAGCAACGTCGCCATGGCGGCCGTCGATCGCGAAATTCCCGCGTGGCAATGAATTAGGAGATGCGGCTTCGCGCCTCGCGGCGAGGTCGCGCCGGAAGGCATCCCCGAAGGACAGAATCTCTTCGACATGGCGTGCTTGCGGAAGCTCGATCCCCGGTCCGGGCTCGATCGCGTCGTTGAAATGCATCACGATTCGATGATGCGGGTCGTAGGTCCAGAAGGCCTCGGGCTCGGGCCAATTCGGATCGAGGATCGAAAGGACGTGAGTGACTGCGCGCGCGCTGTGGTCGCCGAGCTCGTCGAGGCCGCAGATGGTGAGATGTGAGAGAGGCTTGGTCGTCATGCCTTTCCCATAACACAGTCCCGCGGCGCCGGAGATGCCATTCTCTCATGGCTGCCCGAGCATCAGGCCGAGAATGGAAGCCGGCTTCCGCCGTCACGCGGGGGCGGGACATTTCCCTCATGAGCCGGCTGTCGCGATCGATCGGGTTTCGGGGGCGACCGGCCGGACGGTCCCGAGCGCGTCGCCGACCGCTCGCGCGAAAGCGTCGGTCGAAAGCTCCCCGCCGAGATCGGCCGTGCGGAGCTCCAGGTTGTGCGAGCACCTGGTCGACGGCAGCCTCGATCAGCGACGCCGGCGCGCTCGAGCGTTTCGGATGCCGTCCTTGCGTCCACGCCACGCGAGCAGCATGGCGGCGCTCAGGATGAGCGAGGTCGGATTGGCCTTGTTCTGCATGGCGATGTCGGGAGCCGAGCCGTGCTGCGCTTGCGCGACGCAGATTTCATCGCCGACGTTGATCGACCCGCCAAGACCGAGGCTTCCCGAGAGCTCGGAGGCCTCATCCGAGAGAATGTCGCCGAACATGTTCGTGGTGACGATCACGTCGAAGCGGTCCGGCTTGCGGATGAGGAGCGCCGCTGTCGCATCGACGATCAGCTCATCGAGCTCGACATCCGGGAAATTCCATCGCGACCTTGCGCATCTCGCGCAAGAAGAGCCCGTCGGTGAGCCGCAGCACATTGGCCTTGTGCACGGCGGTCACTTTTCGGCGTCGTCGCCGCGCGAGCTCGAAGGCCGCCCGCGCCACGCGTCGCGAGCCCTTCGCCGTGATCTTGCGGAGCGAAAACGCCATGTCGGGATCGGGCGCGAATTCGCCCGAGCCTGCGAACATGTTGCGGTCGGCGTAGAACCCTTCCGTGTTCTCGCGCACGATGACGAGGTCCATCGGCCTGCGCAGGATCGTCAGGCCCTCGCGCGACCGGCAGGGCCGAATATTGGCATAGAGCTCGAAGCGAGTTCTGCAGCTCCGCCGAAGGGTTGAGCCCGCCCTCGTCTGGCGCGACGGGTATTCGAGATGGGAGACCGGGCCGAGAATGACGCCGTCGACCTCGGGGACGCGCGTCATCACCGCCTTCGGCAAGGTCGTCCCCTCGGCGCGGAGGCTCACGAGCCCGATGTCGCGCGATCTCGAATTCGAGCCCGAGCGACAAGGCGGCATCGACGCGCCCGCAAGACTTGAAGCGTCGCCGCGGTGATCTCGGGGCCTATGCCGTCACCCGGAAGAACGAGAATTTTCATGTGATCCGGGTCTCGTGCGCCTCGGTCACCCTCTCGGATGCGTTCAACGAAGCTTGATCTTGTGCTCGACCACGTGGTCGAGCGAGGGAACATCCTTCGATGTCAGCGCCATCTTCAGATGCAGGGCGAGCCCTTTTGCCTGGCCTTCGCGCAGCACGCGTTCGATCTCGCGCTGCGAGGTGACGCCGACCTCCTTCAGGAATTTTCGGATCTCCATGTTGAGCCTGTCTTCGTCCATCGGCATTCTCCCATCGTCGGACCGCTTGCCGCCGGGCTTTCGTGGCGCTTCGGCCGGGTTCGATTTTGCAAGGTAGCGCGAGAATTCCGCGCCGTGAAATCTCAAAGCTCCGGCCGGGATCATGGCCCATGCCGCCAATCAGCAGCCTCCCCGCCTTCGTGGGGATGAGCGGAGAGGCTTGAGCCCACCCCGCTCATTCCTGCCGGGAAGGCTTTCCGGTAATCGCTCGCCGGCAAGCGTGCGCGGGTTCGACCGCCGAATGGTTTTAGATGTGACGAAGCTGCAGCGGCCGGAATCCTCTTCGGAGGCAAGCAAATCCGCAGAAAAGTTTGGACACGTAGGTTGAAATGCAGATTCGACCTGCATTTCGCTCATCATTTTACTTGAAGATTTTGTAGCTTCGATCTTAACTCGACTTGCTGGCTCTGGATAAACCGGGAGGATGGACCTTAGGGACCTGACCTCCCTCATCATGGAGGAGGCGACTCAATGAAAATCAGCCAGGCTTTCCTATTCGCCGGTTCCCTTTTGGCATCTCTTTCCGTCGCGCATGCGCAGCACGCGATGATGAGCGATCAGGAGCTCATGAACAAGCTGAAGGACGCCGCGCCGGCTCACGTGCTGCAGCAGGCGACGGTCATGAACATGGGCGCGGACGGCCAGATGAAGGTGATCCAGGAGGGAACGAACGGATGGACCTGCATGGATCCCGGCGGGGCTCCGATGTGCGCCGACAAGGCGGCCATGGAATGGGCCCAGGCGT
The DNA here is from genome assembly GCA_963713805.1 of uncultured Alphaproteobacteria bacterium. Classification (GTDB taxonomy): domain Bacteria; phylum Pseudomonadota; class Alphaproteobacteria; order Rhizobiales; family Beijerinckiaceae; genus GAS188. The sequence goes on from CAVQNF010000027.1 coordinate 47,645, forward strand.
GGAAGACCAAAGGGCCGGCTCCGCAAAAGCTCGGCTTCATTTATATGCTCAACGGTGACAACGGGGCGAGCAACACGGACCCCTACGCCACGCAGGAGACGCCCGACAACAATTGGATCAAGACGGGATCCCATGTGATGATCGTGGGCGCCGACGCGAAAGCCATGATGCAAGGCTATCCGAGAGATGCCAAGGCCGATCCCAACAAGCCCTACGTCATGTGGCCAGGTTCGCCCTACGAACACCTCATGCTGCCGGTGAAGTAGGGAGGCACGACAAGCGGGACCTCAAAAAAGCGATTCCCAAGGCACCGATCGGAGACAGCCTTGCCACGCTCTGGTCGGGGTGGCAAAGCCGGCTGCGCCTGCTTGAAGGACGTTTGGGATCCCTCGCCTGCGCGCCCTCCTGAGCCATTGGATTCGAGCGTAAGGCTGCGGATTTTCCCCCGGGGGCCGTTGCTGGCCCGCGCGTTTCTTATTGTGCGCCCTCGATTCACGCCGATCTTCGGGTCCGCGTGACGCTGAGCCCCGGTGTCAGAGGCGATCGGCGTGGCCGAAAAGGCCGGAACATTGGTGAGCAGTAGGCTCGGCACGCTTCCCGGGGATGTCACCGGCTATTATTTTATTTCGGCGAAGCGCCGCGCCGGAAGCGCGTGCGGCGTTTGGTCGAGCCTGAAGCTAAGAGGGATTGCCGCCCAACTGCCAGAGGATAGCGAACGCCACAACGCAGCCGCCAATGAGGGATGCGACCGACGGGGTTTCGGCGAAGACGAGCCATACCCAAAGCGGAGCGAACGGCATTTCCAAGGCGCTGATCAACATGGCCTGCCCGGCGGGTACATCGCCAGCGCCCGAGAGATAACATGGCAGTGCCACCGCCATGGTCATGATGCCGAAGCCCGCGAGCCATGCCATCGCCTCCCAGGTAACGACGAAACTCGCGCTCGAGACCCAACCGAGCGGCAGGACGGCCGATGCCGCGACGAGAGAGGAGATGCACGCGGTCAGCAAGGCCGGAAGCTGCCCATGACGGCGGGCGATGACGGTCATAAGTGACATGGAAACCGTCATCATCAGCGCGAGCCCATCGCCGAAAAGCGTGCCGGCGCCCAAGGAGCCGGCGACCGTGACGGCGACGCCAAGGAGTGCCAAGACTGCCGCGCAAATGGTTCTGCGCGGCGCCTTCTCGCGCAGCCAGAACCAGGCGATGAACGCCGTCATCAGGGGCGCCGTCGCATAGATGATCGAGACATTGGCGACCGAGGTGTGTGCAAAGGCTGCGAGAAAGCAGATGGTGGCGAAGGACGACGCGATTATCGTCGCCCAGCCCCATCGCCCGAGGAGAAGGATGGAGCGCCAAGACGTGCCGCCCTTCGAGACGAGTATGAGCGGCAGAACCGCCGCGCTGCCGAACAAGTTGCGCCAGAACACCATGGCCCAGAGATCGACCGGCGCTTCACGGGCAAAGAAACCGGCGGTGCTGAAAGCGAGTGCGGACAGGATCAACAGGAGTTGACCCTTCGCGGTGCGATGAGAGCGAGCGATCGCGGTCGGCGATGTGACGGAACTCGGCATGGCGGCGTGTTCTCAATTCGTCCGCCCAGTCTCGTCCGCCGAGCCGATGGGGTGCTTCAGGCAATTCTTTAGCTTCGGTGGAGATCTTCTGCGATACTCGCCATCATGAATAAGCTTGCGATAGCCAACACCGGAAGAGAGCGAGCCCGAACCGCCCTCGCTCGCTGCGGCGGCCGCGCTCATCGGCGATCCGGTGCGCGCCGCCATTCTGCTTCACCTCACGGATGGCAGCCGGCGGCCGGCGAGCGAGCTTGCCTTCCTGGCCGGTGCCTCTCCGCAAGCCGCGAGCGCCCATCTGGCGCGGCTCGTCGACGGCGGCTTGCTCACCGTCGAGAACCAAGGTCGCCATCGCTTCTTCAGCATCGCCTCGGGCGAGGTCGCCGAGATGATCGAGGGGCTCGCCAACTGGGCCGACCGGCAGCCGAAGCGCCGCCGTCTTGATCCGGCGCTGTGCCAGGCGCGCCTCTGCTACGATCACCTCGCCGGACAGCTCGGTGTAGCCGTTTTCGATCGGATGGCGGCGCAAGGCTGGATGGTCTTCGGCGTCGACGGGCCGGGCCTTAGTCCCGCCGGGCTGGACTGGTGCCGCAGGAACAAGCTCGATCCCACAGTACCCGAAGTGGAGCCGACGCCCGCTGCTGCGTCTGTGTCTCGACTGGACGGAGCGACGGCATCATATCGGCGGCCATTTCGGAGCGGCGTTCGCACGCGCCCTGTTCGACGAGGGCTATCTGCGCCGCCGACCCAGTCAGCGCATTGTCGACGTCACGCCGCGCGGCATCGCGTTTCTGCGCAGTGAGCTGGCGATTAGTCTGACGCGTTGAATGGAGCTTTTTTCCGAGGGCCTGCCGTGCTGCGCTCCGGAAGCAGCAGGCTTGCCCAATTCGGCCATCAGAGCAGTCAGCTGCAGGCCAACGGATTTGGACGATTGTCGCGTCACGCATGCACAGGCATGGCGTGACATTCGCATGTTGTGCTTTCCCTGTGCGCTCGACACCCGAGGGGTACACGGCATCCAAAAAACATGTTTTTCTAATTAGTTGGATGGTGGGCGCGACAGGGATCGAACCTGTGACCCCTACGATGTCAACGTAGTGCTCTTCCGCTGAGCTACGCGCCCTCACCATCGTTCGCGGCCGCGAAAGGGCCGCCGCGAGCCTGTCCTATACGCGGCGAAAGCGGATCAAGCAAGAAGAAGGCCGTCGTCGAGACGTCGTCGAGGCGCAACGCCTCGAGGCAGCCCCGTGACGGCCCTCGCCGACGCGGGCGGATGCGAGCGCGCCATCTTGCCGAAGGGGGGAAACTTTATCGCGCGCATCTCGTTCTTAGGCTTGCAAAGGAGGACACCATGTTTGAGGACGAGACCAAGGAGAGCGCGAACGACCCTCCCAGGATCGCCGAGAGCGGGCCATACGAGGTCGCGGATTTCGCGCGCAAGCACGGGCTGAGCATGGTCGAGGCGCGGGGCTTGATCGAGAAGGTCGGCAACGATTGCGTGAAGCTCGACGCGGCGGCAAAAAAGCTCAAGCGGCATTGATCAAGGAGCTCGCCGATGCTCATCAACTCCCCGTTGTCGGCCGACACAGAGAAGGAGGTCCGCACCAAAAGCGAGGACATCGACGCGCAAGTCATGGGTGAGGTTCTCAAGGCGGTCGTCTCGCGCGTGAAGAAGGTCGACCGCGACCACGACATCCCCTACATCGCCGGCTACAGCCAGAACGGGGAAAAGATCTACATCGATCGCCACATGCCCAAATCGGCGATACTCGGCGGGAAGCGGGTTCAGACGGATCGCTTCATCATCCTCCACGAGGCCGTCGAAAAAGCTCTTCTCGACGAGTTGGGGCTCCACTATCTTCACGCTCATCAAATCGCTCTGCGAACCGAAAGAGCGGCGGTCGAGGCCGAGGGCTTGAGTTGGCGCGACTACAACGCTTTCACCAAGAGCCATGAGCGGCAGATCGACGATGAGAAGCTCAAGAGAGTCCCCGACGATATCGACGTCACCCCCTATCGCAACGAGCGCGATTTCCAGAAGCTGCAGCAAATGATGTCGGCCATTCGCATGGAGGAATAGACCCTTCCGTGCATGCCCATGGCCGTAAAGTCGTGCCGCCGGCCGGGGCCTCGATGCGCGCTTGCGCGCCGGGGGCAGCACGGGTGGGCTCATTCTTTCGCCTCTCCCGAAGGTGCTCGCCGCCGGCTCGTGCTTCGACCAATCGCTCAGGTGGACCGCATCGTGACGGCGGCTCGCCTTGTCTTGCGCCAAAGGCCTGCGCTCGTGCTAAGGCAAGGTCCCGCATCCCGGCCCCGACGCTGACATGTTCGACGCGCTCCTCGTGGTGTTGCCGGTTTTCGGCGTCATCCTCCTCGGCTACCTCGCAAGGCTCGCCCGCTATGTCACCGATCGCATGGGCGACGGCCTTTCGGAATTCGTCAACGACATCGCCATTCCCTTCCTGATCTTCCAGACGCTGTCCACGGCCCGCATCCCGTCCGAGCAGCCCTGGGGTTATTGGCTCTCCTATTTCGGGGGCGTCGCCCTGGTCTGGACGCTGGCCATGTGGGTCGCGGGACGCTTCTTCCATTATGGCCGCCTGCCGCGCGTGGTCGCCGGTTTCGCGGCCGGCCAGGCGAACACCGTCCTCGTCGGCATTCCGTTGATCCTCAAGGCCTTCGGCAAAGCGGGCGAGGTGCCGCTCTTCCTCTTGATCGCCGTTCACCTCCCGGTGACGATGACCGCGGCGACCGTGCTCGCGGAAGGCGGCCATTTGCGCGTGAGCGCGATCCTCTTGCGTCTCGCGCGTCATCCGATCCTCATCGCCATGGCGTTGGGGGTGGCCGCGCGCCTCCTCAGCGTCTACCCAGCCGAGATCGCGCCGATGAAATCGGTCCTCGACATGGTGGCGGCCTCCGCCGTGCCTTGCGCCCTGTTCTCCATGGGGATCGCGATGCGTCGTTACGGCCTCCAAGCCGGCATCGCATTGCCTTCGATCGTGACCGCCATCAAGATTATCGTGCATCCGCTCATCGTCTATCTCCTCGCCGCGAAGCTCTTCGCCATCGATCCCGTCTGGGCCGGGGTCGCGACCTTGTTCGCGGCCTGCCCGTGCGGCATCAACGCCTACCTCTTCGCTTATAAATACAAGGAAGCGGCGGATTTCGCCGCGACCGCGATCGCCATCTCCACGGCCGCCGCGTCCGTCACCGTCACCTTGTGGATCTGGTATCTCGCGCCGCACGCCAGCAGCTCGTGAAGCCGCACCGAAAAAGCGCTTCGCGTCAGTGCCCGCTTGGCCAGCCGGCGGCGGGCGTCTTGGAAAGCCCGACGAGCGCGCGAATGTCGAGCGGCGTCTTCCCGCTCGCGCGCAGTTCCCGTAGGCTTGTCGAGGCGATGCTCTTCGAGAGCTTGCGGCCATCCTCGTCGAGAACGAGACGATGGTGATGGTAGGAGGGTGCCGCGAGCCCCAGCAGCCCTTGCAGAAGCCGGTGGACCGAGGTCGCCGCCCGCAAATCCTCGCCTCGCACCACTTGTGTCACACCCTGCGCGGCGTCATCGGCGACGACGGCGAGGTGATAGCTCGATGGCGCGTCGCGCCGAGCGAGGATCAGGTCGCCCCAGGCGAGCGGGTCGATCTTGACCGCCATGCCATGGGGAACTCGGTTCGGGCGCGTCATGCTCGCGCCAGGAGAGAGAACCGGCTGTGACGCTCGCCTTCGTCACGCGAAGGCGCCAGGCGTGGGGCTCGCCGGCCGCGATCCGCCTCGCGGCCTCGCCGGGCTCGAGCTCGCGACAGGTGCCGGGATAGATCGCGGCGCCGTCCGGATCGCGCGGCCATTTCTTGCCGCTTGCCTTTTCGAGCGCGGCGACGGTGCGGCCGATTTTCGTTCGCGAGCAGAAGCACGGGTAGACGAGGCCCTGCCGACCGAGTTCGTCGAGATGCGCGCGGTAAAGCTCGCGATGCTCCGATTGGCGGCGCACCGGGCGCTCCCACGACAGCCCGAGCCATTCGAGGTCCTCGAGGATCGCCGCCTCGAATTCCGGCCGGCAGCGCGCCGGGTCGATATCCTCGATGCGCAGCAGAATTCGGCCGCCGCAAGCTCGCGCCGCGTCACCGTTGATGAGCGCCGAGAGCGCGTGGCCAAGATGCAGATAGCCGTTCGGGCTCGGCGCGAAACGAAAGACCGGGCGCGGCGCGATCCTGCTAGGCACGCGCCTGTCGCAGCGCCTTCGCCTTCTCGACGGCGGCGCGGGCGCTCTCGGCGATCCTGGCGAAACGGCCTTCCCGGATGTCCTCGGTGCGGGCGATCCAGGTGCCTCCGACGGCGACGACGCTCTTCAGCTTCAGCCAATCGCCGAGGTTCTCGAGGCTGACGCCTCCGGTCGGAATGAATGAAAGGCCCAGATGCTGCGAAGGGCGCGGCGATCGCCTCGAGCGCCTTCGGGCCGCCGGCGGCACCTGCCGGAAAAAACTTCGCGACACGCGCGCCGTGGCGCGCCGCAGCCGACACCTCGCTCGGCGTCATGACGCCGGGAGCGAAAGGAAAATTCGCCTTCGCGGCGGCCTCGACGATTTGCGCATCGAAGCCCGGCGCCAGGCCGAAGCGCGCTCCGCTTTTCCGTGCTGCCTCGAGCGAGGCGAGGTCGAGCACGGTGCCCGCGCCGGTGAGCAATCGCGGGCGCTCAGCCGACAGCTTCGCCATCACCCGCGCCGCAGCGGGCGTGCGGAAGGTGATCTCGGCGACCGGCAACCCGCCTTCGAGGAGCGCGTCGGCGAGCAAGATCGCATCCTCGATCCGCTCGATGGCGATCACGGGAACGATGCCGATCTCGGCGATCTCGAGGAATGGGTCGGGCATAGCTGTCGGTGGGCTCATCGATGGCCTCAAAGCTTGCCCGCTGCCGTCAGGATGTCCTGCGCATGATGCATGCCGGTGTTCGCGGCCGGCACGCCGGCGTAGATGGCGATCTGCATAAGCGTTTCCTTGACGTCTTCGAGCGTCAGCGAGCCCTGCTCGATGCCGGCGCGCAGATGCAGGCGAAACTCCTCCCAGCGGCCGAGGGAGGCCGTGATGGCGAGCACCAAAAGGCGGCGCGTGCGGTGATCCAATCCCGGCCTCGTCCAGATCTCGCCCCAGGCTATGCGGGTGATGAAATTCTGGAACTCGCCGGTCAGGGCGTTGCGCGAGGCGAGCGACTTGTCGACCCAGGCGTCCCCGAGCACGGCACGGCGCACGCCAAGTCCTGCCTCGAAAAGAGCATCGCGTGCCGCCGCGAGATCGGTCCGGCCCGTGGTCTCGGTGAGGAACGCGATGAGCGCTCCGGCGAAAGCCTCCGGCTGCTCGATCGCGGAGAGATGGGCAGCGTCGAGCATCACCGTTCTCGCGCCCGCCACGGCCGCGGCGATCCGGTCGCCATGTTCCGCGGGCGGTGTCGAGACGTCTTTTGCCCCGTTGATCACGAGGAGCGGCGCCGCGAGACGCGGCAGCTTGTCCTTCAGCGCCATCCCCGCGATGGCCATGCAGCAGGCCGCATAGCCTTGCGCGTTCGTCGCCAGCAGCGTCGCGCGCGTGGTGCCGAGAAGGGGCGGCTTCCTGTCCCGAAAGCCTTGCGTGAAGAAACGGCCGAGCACGGCGTCTGCAACCGCCCCCATGCCTTTCTCGCGCACGATGGTCGCGCGTTCGCGCATGAGGTCGCGCGGCATCTCGGCCGAGGTGTTGGCGCCGACGACGCGTTCGACGCGGCTCGGATGCTCGATCGCAAGCTCGATTGCCGTCATGCCGCCCATCGAGAGGCCGCAAACATGAGCGCGAGCGGCCCCGGCCGCGTCGAGCACCGCGACTGCGTCCTCGGCCAGCATCGGGATCGTATAGTCGCCGGCGGGCGCATCGGAGGCTCCGTGACCGCGCGTGTCCATGCGCAGTACGCGGAAGTTCCGCAGCAAGAGTGGCGTGATTGCATCCCACATGGCGTGGTCGGTGCCGAGCGAATTGAGGAGAAGAAGCGCCGGATTATCTTCATTGCCGTCGGCGCGCCAATAAAGACGCGCCTTGTCGCGCATCACGAAAGCCATCGGTCTTCTCCTTCGCACATGATTCCGAAAAGCGGCTGCGCTTCTCGGGCAAGATCATGCGCCACATGAAACACGTTCCCGACACCGCGTCGCGGCTTTCGGTCGAGGTTATGCACCGGCGTGCTCTCGCGCCAGGCGCTCGCGATGCCTCTCGAGGGCGGCCTCGATGAAAGCCTCGCTCGCGCCGAGATAGGTCGAAGGATCGAAGATCTGGGCGATCAGCTCGGGCGAGAGCTCCGCGGCGACGGTTTTGTCAGCCAAGGCGAGATCGCGCAATTGCCGGTTTTCCGCGACCGCCCGCCGCGACAGGCCTTCCACCGCGTGATGGGCCTCGTTTCGGCCACGCCTGGGTGCCAGCGCCAGCATCAGCCGTTCGGCGAGGACGAGGCCGTTGAGGCGTTCGAGGTTGCGTCGCATCGCCGCGGCATCGACTTCGAGGCCGGCGATCGCGTCCGCCATGGCGGCGGCGGCGCCATGGGCCGCCTCGAACAGGGCAGCGAGCGTCGGCGCTTCGGCCTGCCAGCCGCCGAGCGCGCGTTCCTGCTCCTGCACCATGGCCGAGAGAAGGGTCGCGACGAGGCCCGGCACCCGTGTCGCGGCTGCGAGCGCCACCATGGAGCCGATCGGGTTTTTCTTATGGGGCATGGTCGAGGAGCCGCCGCGCCCCTGGCCGGAGGGCTCGGCAACTTCCCCGATCTCGGCTTGCGACAACAAGGAAAGATCGCGCGCGATCTTGCCGAGCGAACCCACCAGGATGCCGACCGCGCAGGCAAGACCCGCAACAGCGCCGCGACGCGTATGCCAGGGCATGGGGGGAAGCCCAAGGCCGAGAAGCGAGGCCAGGCGCCGGGACACCTCCATCCCTTTGTCGCCGAGCGCCGCCAAGGTTCCGGCGGCTCCGCCGAACTGCAACGCGAGCGCCGCGTCGCGTTCGCGCGCGAGGCGCGCCAAGCCCTCTTCCACGGCCATCAGCCAGGAGGCGGATTTGACCCCGAGCGTTGTCGGCAAAGCCGGCTGCATGAGCGTGCGGGCGAGCATCACCGTGCCGCGGTGCCTTTGGGCGAGCGCCGCGAGCGCCTGCGCCAGGCGCGCGAGGTCACGTTCCAGCAGCGTGCATCCGGCCCGAAGCTGGAGCGACTGGGCCGTATCCGCAAGGTCCTGGCTGGTCGCGCCGAAATGCACATGGCCGGCGGCCGCCTTGTCGATTTTCGCGACCGCTTGCCCCAGCTCCCTCACGAGCGGAATCGCGAGGGTGCCTGCATGCGAGGCGGCATCGGCGAGCGCTCTCGTATCGAGCTTCAGCGTGCGAGCCGCCTCGCCGATCGAGTGCGCGGCGCTCTTCGGAATGACGCCGCATTCGGCCTCGGCTTGCGCCAGCGCGGCCTCGAAAGCCAGCGCGTGAGCGACGAGCGCTTCATCGGCGAAGATCGCCGGCATCTCGGCGGAAGAGGCCATGCGGGCCTGAATCAGGGAAGGCATCGAGCGCTCTCCCGAGGCGTTGCCGGCGAGCCCGCGTCACGTCGCATCCGGCACCGGGCGAGCCGAGGGCAGATGCGGCGCCAAGGTCCGATCTCAATTCGGAGCGTGGGAGCGCTCGTCGAAGAAGAGCGCCTGGCTGATGGTCGCCCGCACGGTTTCGGGCTGATAGGGCTTGGTGAGGAGAAAGGTCGGCTCGGGCCGTTCTCCGGTCAGGAGGCGCTCCGGAAAGGCGGTGATGAAGATCACGGGCACCTGGCGCAAGCGCAAGAGCTCGTTCACGGCCTCGAGCCCCGAGCTGCCGTCCGCGAGCTGGATGTCGGCGAGGACGAGACCCGGGGAACCCGATTTGAACAGCGCCACCGACTCGTCGTGAGTGCGCGCCACCCCATGAACGCGGTGACCGAGACTTTGCACGATCGTCTCGATGTCGATGGCGATCATCGGCTCGTCCTCGATGATCAGGACGTCCGTCGCGACCTGCGCGGTGATCTCGCGGCCCGCCTGATCGACGAGGGCGCGGACTTCCGCCTCGCCACAGTCGAGAATTCGCGCGGTGTCGTCGATGCTGAATTCCTCGACGGTCGTGAGGAGAAAAGCTTCGCGCGAGAGCGGCGTCAGATGGCTCAGCCTCGCGTCGGCCGAAGCCAGCCTTCCCCCATTTTCGTGCGCGTTCATGCGAAGCCCTGATTCGCGCCTTATTCTCATATATAATTTATACAGCGCCAGTTTTGGCGGCAGATCGCTTGCGAGAAGGGTGGAGTCGGCGAGCAGAGCTTCCAGGAGCCGCACGACCTGATCATCCCCCTTCGTCTGGCTTCCCGTCAGGGCTCGGGCGAAGCGCCGAAGGTAGGGTAGGTGCTGCGCAACCTGGACGGCGATGGACAAATCTTCCTCCCTCCGTGCGACCGCGGCGATCTCGTCGCCAATACCGGTGGAAAAATGCTTGTCAACTCGTTGTCAACGATCTCCATGCTACTCCATTATTCCCAGAAAGGCCTGGAACGGAACAAAAGCGCATCTCGCGCGTCAAATGCGTTGCGTTTATCGGGGGATTCACCCGGCGCCTCTGCCGATGGCAAGGGTTCCGCTGCCAGGTTTGCCAGGGCCCAGATGATGCCTCATGATCCCCGTACCGACGAGCAGGATGAAGCGCCTTCGCTGAGCGATGAGGCGCAAAAGCAGATTGGCCGCAAGTTGCGGCTGCTTTACGAACAGCTCGAAGCCGAACCGATTCCAGACAAGTTCGTCGATCTCCTGCGCGCGCTGGCCGAAAAGGAATCGAAGCCGAGATGAATAGAGCCGAGACGAAGGATGCCGGCTTCTTCACTCGGGATCTGCTGACCACCATTCCAAGTTTGAGAGCGTTCGCGCGTTCGCTCGGCGCGACGCCGGATCGCGCCGACGATCTCGTTCAGGAGACCTTGATCAAGGCCTGGGCCAACCAGACGAGCTTCGTCCAGGGCACCAATCTGAAGACCTGGCTCTTCACCATTTTGCGCAACACCGCCTATTCCGAATACCGCAAGCGATGGCGCGAGGTCGAGGATGCGGACGGCAGCTATGCGGCCGGCCTCGTCACCGAGCCCTCGCAGATCGCCCATCTCGACATGGCGGATTTCAAATCGGCACTGACCGCGGTGCCGGAGGAGCAGCGTGAGGCGCTCATCCTCATCGGTGCGTCCGGTTTTTCCTACGACGAAGCCGCGAAGATCTGCGGCTGTGCGGTCGGCACCATCAAGAGCAGGGTCAATCGCGCGAGGCAGCGTCTGGCCGAAACGCTCGGCCTTACGTGAATTCTCGGGCGAGGGCGAAATGTCGTGAGGATCCGGAGCCTGGGGGCGCCGATCTTTCCTTTCCCGCGATAGGGCGCAAATGACCCCGCGCGGGTGAGGGTCTCCTGCGCCCGCTGCGCGGCTCTGACCGACCCCGGACGATCTTCTCTGCCGGGCTCGGAAAGATTCAGAGCCGCGTCACCAAGCACTATTCGCAAGTCACCAAGCACGGTTCGCAAATTGGAAGCTGTTTTTGCGAGCGTCGTGCTGGAAACGGCGAAGGCTTCGCGTCGTCCGGGATCGAAATGAAATCCGGCTCTAGGCTCGCCCGCGCATGAAATTGAAGAGGAAAGCGATCACGGCCAATACGATCGCCACCCAGAACAGGATGCGCGCTCCCTCCATCGCCGTTCCCGCGAGGCCGCCGAAGCCCAACAGCGCGGCAACCAGTGCAATCACGAGGAAGATGATGGCCCAATGCAGTAGATTGCCGAAATTCATGATTCCCTCCTGCTGTAGCGCCGGCCCCGCCGACGCCGGCCTCGAGGCAAAGCCAACGGCTTTCGCCAGGCACGCTCGTTACGCGTACCGGCGTGCTTTGGTTCCATGAAGCCGTTCGATCGCGCGAGTTAGGTCAGGCGAGCATCCTTCATCGGCCTCGTTCACGATGATGGATGGCGGACGCGCCCGCTCATCCGAACGCCCCCCGCTCTAGTCGGCGGTCGGCAAGCGACGCATGGTGAATTCGATGCGCCCGTCCGGCAATTGCCGCCAGCTTTCGACCTGCGTCATATAGGCGGCCTTGGGATATCGTTGAAACCAGTCGCGGGCTCTCGTTCGCGCTTCTTCGCGCGGCAGCGCGTAGGTCTCGCGAATGAAGCCGCCACCCTGCGCCGAGGCCGCCCGTTGCGCCTCGCCGCGGGCTCTTGCCTGCGACCGGCTCCTCAGCCGCCGCGCCACGTCGCGCGGCGTATCGCGGGTTTCGGCTTGCGCCTTGCCGCGATCGTCGTCGAGACGGTGGGAATGGTCCGTGTCATCCATGGGAATTTACCCGAGGAATGAAAGGATAACGGCTTTCATCCCGGCTGGCGAATCGCCCTCTCGAGCACGATCGGCAAAATGGCAGGCGCAAAATGGCGGCTGCTTGTGCCGATCGGATCAAGCTTCGGGCTTTCGGCTGGCGCCGGCCCGCTTTCCCGTGGCCTCATCCAGAATGGACGAAAGAGCGGGTTTCTCGAGCGGACAACCCTCGTCGATCCAGGCCTCGCGCGCGAGTGCGAGGAGCCGCCCGACCTCCGGACCCGCGGCGATGCCGCGCTTGAGGAGATCGGCGCCTGATAGCGGGAAGGGGGGAATTGCGCTCGCGAGCCGCAAGAGCTCAGTGATTCCGGCCGCTCCCATCCCCGCCGCTTCGATCGAAATTGCGGCGCGCACGCTCTCGACACCTTGCTCGAGAACCAACCGGGCGATGTCCCGTTTTTGGGCCGCATCCTCGCGGTGCGACAGGATAGCGTGCAGGCGCTCGAGCGCGCGTGCGATGCGTGCGAGCAGCATCGCCTCGGCATTCGACAGGCGCAAGCGCTCGCGCAGGCGAGCCGCGTCCTCGCTCGTGAGCACGGCAAGCGCGGCAAGACGCGCCATGGCGCCGCGCATCTCGGGATCGGTGGCTTTCGCTTCAACCACGGTCTTGAAGCGGCCGACATGGGGCACGCCGCCGAGAATGAGCGGCCAGAAACCGCCGGCCAGCATCTCTTGCGCGGTGGCTGCCGCGCCGGGCGCCCGGACCAGCTTCAACAGCTCGCCGCGCACCCGTTCAGCCGAAAGCCGGCGCAGACCCTCGCGCAGGCTGACCGCGGCGGCGAAGCCCTCGGCGTCGAGCGGACCCCTGGCGTAGCTCGCATGGAAGCGGAAAAAGCGCAGGATGCGGAGATAATCCTCCTTGATGCGCAACTTCGGATCGCCGATGAAGCGCAGCCTTCGCGCCGCCAGGTCCGCCATCCCGCCGACAGTGTCGTGCACCTTGCCGCGTCGGTCCAACGAAAGGGCGTTGATGGTGAAATCGCGCCGCAGCGCATCGGCCGTGAAGCTGCGTCCGAAGCGCACCACGGCGCGGCGGCCGTCCGTCTCGATGTCCTCGCGTAGCGTGGTCACCTCGAAAGGGCGTCCACCGACGATGACGGTCACGGTCCCGTGCTCGATCCCGGTCGGGACTGCCTTGAAGCCGGCGAGGGCCGCACGACGCATCACCTCCTTCGGCAGGGCCGTCGAGGCGAGGTCGATCTCGGAGACCGGCAGGCCGGTCAGCGCATTGCGGACCGCGCCGCCGACGATGCGCGCCTCTTCACCCTCCTTGTCGAGGACATCGAGCAGTTCGATCACCGCGCTGTCGCGCAGGAGCCCCTCGAGGGCGGTGCGTGCGCTCGGCGTGATGATCTCCTTCTTCACGGCTTCGCCGCGGGCGCCTCGAAGCCCCCGGGCACGAGCCGTCCGTTCTCCATATGCGCTGGGCGATAGACGCCGACGTGGCGCTCGAGCCAGAGCGTCTCGACCACGAGGCCCGTTATGGCGAGGCCGACGCCGGCGATGGCGAGCCAGCCTCGGGCGCCGCGCCAGTGCTCGGGGGCGAAGGCCTCGCGCCGCGACACGACGAGGAAAACGAAGAACAGCGCGAAGGGCAGGAGGAACAGGCCGAGCTCGTCGACATAGCGGATCATCGTCCATAGACCCGTTCGTAGAGGATGCGGATCATGCCGGCGGTCGCGCCCCAGATATAATGGCCCTGCCAGGGCATTGCATAGAAGCGCCGCGTCCTGCCGCGTAGCTCGCGCGCTTGGATGTGGTGATTGGCAGGGTCCATGAGAAAGGCGAGTGGCGCCTCGAAAACCCCGGACACCTCGAGTGGGTTGAGGACGAGGTGATGGGCCGGATCGACGAGAGCGACGATGGGCGTCACGCGAAAACCGGTGCCGGTGAGATAGGAATCGAGCGCGCCGAGCGGCGACACGAGATCCGGGGAAAGCCCGATCTCCTCCTGGGCTTCGCGCAAGGCGGCGGCGAGCGGCGGTCTCGCCGGGCTCCAGCCGGCCGCCGGGAAAGGCGATCTGTCCGGCGTGCACCGCGAGCGTCGCCGCGCGCTCGGTGAGCAGCAAGGTCGCCTCCGGACGCGCCACCACCGGGATGAGCACCGCGGCCGGACGGATCGTGGCGGGATCGGCGATGAAGGGAAGCGCATCGTCGAGGCGGTGGTCGCCCCCGCTGCCCGGCAGCGGCCCTTCGCTCGCGGCCTCGCCGGGAACGCCGAGCGGCAAGAGCTTTCGGACGGCGTTTTCGGCGAAATCCTGTGCCGTGAAGGGCGAGGGATGCGGCATTTGCGGCAATGTCAGCTCGGGCATCACCCCTCCATCGCCTCAAGCTCGCTCGATCGGCACATCGGGAAGAAGGTTCCGGCGGAGGCGATGCCGAGCCAGGTTTCGCCTTGCTCCTCGCGCTCGACCGCAATGTCGATGAGATCGTGGGCGAGCGGGCGCGTCAGCCTCGCCCAGAGACCGCCGCGCACATGCGCGTAGGGCTTGATGCCGTCATGCGCGCCTCTCTCGAAGCGCAAGGGATGGGAAGGGCCCACGCGCGTCACATCGCCGACATTGGTCTCCAACACGAGCGTCACGCCCTCCGCCTCGGCTTCGACGCGCATCGCGGTCGCGAGAAACGGCACGTCCTCGACCTTGATGCCGACCTTTTCGACGGGGGTGACGAGCACGTAGCGATTCTCGTCCTTGCGCAGGATCGAGGCGAAAAGCCGCACCAGTGCGGCCCTGCCGATCGGCGAGCCGTCGTAGAACCAGGTTCCATCGGCGCGGATCAACATGTCGATGTCGCCGCAATAAGGGGGGTTCCAGCGCTCGACCGGACGAGGCTTGGCGAAATCGCCATGGCGCGCGCTCGCCGCGACAAGTCCGGAGAGCGTATCCGCGGTATCTGGGGCGAGCCGGCGCATGCGCCTATAGATGGCGGATTTCAGAGGTCTAGCCAAGCCGGCTCACGCGAGCCTCGCCGACGTGCAGAATTGGCGCAACGATAAGGCGGCGCGGCACGGACGGCCTGTCGCGAATCGCCCTGCGGGCGGCGAGCCGAGCGAGACTGGCCCCGACGAAGCTTCGGCGCTACGAGAGTGGCGCTACAGGAGCCCAGGCCCGAAAACGGCGATCATCGCTTCGTGATCGGCGCCCGGCACGAGTTTTGCTCCGATTTCCGTGCATACGCACATCTTCGTGAACGCGCCGCACAAAAGCCGGGTTCGGCAAGTCTTGTTGAGAGGCGAGTCTTGTTGAGATGCAAGTCTTGTGAGAGGCAAGTTGTAAGAGATTGAGGGCGCGCCCACAATGGCGCGGAAAGTCGGCGAGAGGAAATTCTTCGCATGCCGGTCGACAGCGAACACGTCACTTCGGAACACGTCACTTCGATGGACGAAGCCATTTTGCAGCGCGCCGAGAGCGTCGTCGCGACCGCGGCTCGCACCAAGGCCGCGATCGGCCAGGTCGTCTTCGGGCAGGAAGAGGTCGTTGAGCTGGCGCTCACGAGCGTGCTCGCCGGCGGTCATGCCCTGCTCGTCGGCGTGCCCGGCCTCGCCAAGACCAAGCTCGTCGAGACGATGGGGGTGGTGCTCGGCCTGTCGACGAAGCGCGTGCAATTCACGCCCGATCTCATGCCGTCCGACATTCTAGGCGCGGAGATCCTCGAGGAATCGGTCGAGGGCCATCGCGCCTTCCGCTTCATCCAGGGGCCGGTCTTCACCCAGCTGCTGATGGCCGATGAGATCAACCGCGCGAGCCCGCGCACCCAATCGGCCTTGCTCCAGGCCATGCAGGAACAGCATGTGACCGTCGCCGGAGCGCGCCATGATCTGCCCCATCCGTTTCATGTGCTCGCGACGCAGAACCCCATCGAGCAGGAGGGCACCTATCCGTTGCCGGAGGCGCAGCTCGACCGCTTCCTTCTCCAGATCGACATTCGCCATCCCGACCGCACGACCGAGCGGCGCATCCTCATCGAGACCACCGGCCCGCAGGATGCGCAGGCGACGCCCGTGATGAGCGCCGACGAGCTCGTTGCCGCGCAACGCCTGGTTCGCCGGCTTCCGGTGGGCGAGAGCATCATCGAGGCCATCCTCGATCTCGTGCGCGCGGCGCGGCCTCGCGACGGTGCCGAAGGCGTCGCCGACATGCTGCTTTGGGGTCCGGGCCCGCGTGCCGGGCAGGCGCTGATGCTAGCGGCGCGCGCGCGCGCCCTGATCGATGGGCGTCTCGCGCCTTCGCTCGACGATGTGCGGGCCTTGGCGAAGCCCGTGCTGCAACATCGCATCGCGCTCACCTATGAGGCACGCGCCCAGGACCAGACGCCTCTCACCGTGATCGAGCGTCTCGTGGCGCGGATCTGACCCCGCTCATGCCGCGGGAGCCGGCATCGAGGAGAAGTCCGGGCGCCGCGCGCGCCCGAGGCCAGGTCGTCGAGGCCAAGCGTCTCGCGGCGCGGCTCACGCGCATCGGCCTCGAGGCACGCCGCATCGCCGCGAGCGTGGTGCAGGGCGCGCATGGCCGCCGCCGGCCTGGTGTGGGAGAGAGCTTCTGGCAGTTCCGTCCCTTCATGCCCGGTGAGGCGGCTCTGCTCGTCGATTGGAGGCGCTCGGCGCGCGAGGAACGTCTTTTCGTGCGCGAGCGCGAGTGGGAGGGCGCGCAGACCTTCTGGCTTTGGGCCGATCGTTCGCGCTCCATGGAGTTCAAGTCGCATCTGGCGCCGGTCGGCAAGGCCGATCGGGCGCTCGTTCTGATGTTCGCCACGGCCGAGATCCTGGTGCGCAACGGCGAGCGCGTCGGCCTCATCGGCGCGACGCGCCCGAGCGCCAGCCGCTCGATCATCGAGCGTCTCGCCGAGGCGATCGTCGCGACCGATATACGGGGCGGATGGCGATTATCCGGGCAATGTCATGCTCAACCGCCGTTCGGAAGCGGTGCTGATCGGCGATTTCCTCGCGCCGGAAAGCGAGATCGCGCTTGCCGTCGAGCCCATGGCGCGGCTCGGGCGCGCGCGGCCATATGATCATGATCGCCGATCCGGCCGAGGAGGTGTTCCCCTATGCCGGTCAGGCGCTTCTGTCGGAAGACGAGCGCGGCATGCGGCTGCGCGTGGGCGATGCGGCGGCTTTCGGCGGCGCGCTACCGCGAGCGCCTTCGCCAGCATCGCGCGGCGCTCGCCGAGATGTGCCGTCGCTTGAACTGGAGCTTCGCCCTGCATCGCACCGATCGCGCCGCGACCGAGGCTTTGGTCTCGCTTGCCGGCCGCATCGCCATGGCGAGCCATGAAGGCGATTTTGCACCAACCGTGCCGATCGGGACAGGCTGATGGCCTTTTTCACCTCGTTCGTCTTTTCGGCGCCGGCGGTGCTGACCGCCCTTCTCGCCTTGCCGCTCTTGTGGCTCGTCTTGCGCGTGACGCCGCCGCAGCCGCGCGAGATCCGTTTCCCGCCGTTGCGCATCGCCGCCGACCTCGCTCCCGCCGAGGAAAGCCCGGCGCGCACGCCCTGGTGGCTGCTCCTGTCTGCGACTCGCGGTCGCGGCCCTCGTGATCCTGGCGCTTGCCGGGCCGAGCTTCGATTCGACGCGCGGCGGCGGCACCGTCAACCGGAAGCTCCTCGTGCTCATCGACGGCGGCTGGGCCGCGGCGCCCGATTGGTCCGAGCGCGTCGCCGCCGCCCAGGACGCCATTGAAAGGGCAGGGCGCGCCGCCCAGCCGGTGGCCGTGGTCTCGACCGCCGAGCCGCCGCGCGAGATCACGCTCGAGCCGCAGGATGCCGCGCTGTCGCGCCTCCAGGCGCTCGCTCCGGCTCCCTTCCTGCCGGATCGCAGCCTTCTCGTTCCGGCGCTGCAGCGCTTCTTCGCCAAGTCGCCGGACGCGCAAATCGTCTGGATCAGCGACGACGTCGACCTCGCGCGGATCCGCACGCATCGGCTCTCGTCGAGGCGCTTGCACGGCCATGACGTGACCTTGGTGCGCGCGGACGATCGCCACTCCGCTCGCGCTTGCCGGCGCCGTGCATGACGCCAAGGGTCTTTCGGTCACGGTCGTGCGCGCCGGCCAGGAATGGGCGCGAGGCAGGGTTCGCTGCGCGCCTTCGACGCCAAGGGCCGCCCCATGGGAGAGAGGCCCTTCAGCTTCACCGAGGCCGATACGCGCCAGGCGAAGGCGGTTTTCGACATGCCGACCCAGCTCCTGAACGAGATCGCCCGGATCGAGATCGCGGGCGAGCGTTCCGCGGGCGCGGTCGTGCTTCTCGACAACGCCTCGCATCGCGAGCGGGTCGGCGTCATCACCGGCGAGACGGCGGATGTGGCGCAGCCTCTGCTGTCGCCGGCCCATTACGTCGTCGAGGCGCTGTCGCCCTATGCGGATGTGCGCGAGATGCGCACCGTCCCGGCGACCGCGGTGCCGAAGCTCATCGAGGAGGGCGCGAATGTGCTGGTGCTCGCCGATATCGGGGGCCTCGATGCCGATACGCGCGGCAAGCTCGACAAATTCCTCGCCGACGGCGGCGTCATCATCCGCTTCGCCGGCACGCGCCTTGCGGCGGCGCCCGCCGACGAGCTCACCCCCGTGCGGCTTCGCGGCGGCGGCCGGCTTCTCGGCGGCGTGCTCTCCTGGGAGACGCCGAAGACGCTGGCGCCCTTTGCCGCGGATTCGCCTTTCGCCGGCTTGAAGACACCCGAGGAGATCACGGTCGATCGGCAGCTCCTCGCCGAGCAGGACGGTGCCTTGTCTCGCAAGACCTGGGCCGCGCTCTCGGACGGCACGCCGATCGTCACGGCCGAACGGCGCGGGGCCGGCACGCTGGTGCTGGTGCATGTCACCGCCGATCCGGCCTGGTCGAATCTGCCGCTTTCGGGATTGTTCGTCGAGATGCTGCGTCGTCTCGTCGATCTTGCGGCCTTCGCGGCACCGGGCGAGGCGGCCGGCAACCTTCCGGCCGAGGCGCGACCCTTGCAGGTGCTCGACGGCTACGGCGTGCTCAAGACGGCGGCGACGAACGTGCCGCCCCTGCCCCGCGCGCGCAAGCCGCGCGCCGACGCGGTCACGCCGCCCGGCTTCTACGGCGAGGTTTCCTCGCCAGTCGCCGTGAATGCGCTCGCCGTCGGCGATTCCCTCGTGCCGCTTTCGCCATCGCTGCCGCATGTTCAAGAGGCGAGCCTGGGCGCGCGACGCGCCACGGATCTGCGCGGCGCCTTCCTCGTCGTCGGCCTTCCTGCTTTTCCTCGTCGACGCCCTGGCGACCGCCTGGCTGATGGGAGCCTTCGCCTCGATGGGACGGATCGCGGGACGTGCCGCGGTGCTCGTCCTGTTGGCGGGCGGTTGCGCCGCGCTCCTCTCCGCATGGCCCGGAAGCGCGCTCGCGGCGGATCCGCTTCCGGCCGCCCTCGAGCCCGCGCTCACCACCCGTCTCGCCTATGTGGTCACCGGAGATGCGCGCGTGGACGAGGTGAGCCGGCAAGGCCTCTCATCGCTCGGCGTGGTCCTGCGCGGGCGCACCGCCTTCGAGCCCGGACCTCCCGCCGCCATCGATCTCGACCGGGACGAGCTCGCCTTCTATCCGCTCATCTACTGGCCGATGGTCGCGGATCGTCCGCGACCCTCGCAGACGGCGATCCGCAATCTCGACGCTTTCATGAAGAGCGGCGGAACCGTGATCTTCGACACGCGCGATGCGCTCGTCGAGCGTCCGGATGGGCCGCCCACGCCCGAGGCGATGGCGTTGCGCCAGATTCTCGAGACCATCGAGGTGCCCCCGCTCGAAATCGTGCCGCACGATCATGTCGTGACCAAATCCTTTTACCTGATCGAGGATTTCCCCGGCCGCTACGATTCGGGCCGGACCTGGATCGAGGTCTTGCCGCCCTCGCCTGTCGATGGTGCCAAGCCGGTGCGGGCGGGCGACAATGTCTCGCCCATCGTCATCACCTCGAACGACCTGGCCGCCGGCTGGGCCTCGGGACCGAGCGGGGAGGCGCTTTACGCGCTCGTGCCGGGCGGTCGGCGCCAGCATGAATATGCCCTGCGCGGCGGCGTCAATCTCGTGATGTATGCCCTCACCGGCAATTACAAGGCCGATCAGGTGCATGCGCCCGCGCTGCTCGAGCGGCTGGGGCAATGATGACCAAGCTCGCATTCGAGCCCTTCATCCCCTGGTGGGCGCTCGTCGCGTGCGTGGCCCTCGCCGTCGCCTTGACGGTTCCCTTCATCATGGCGCGGCGGCGCAGCGCGGTCTGGCGGGCGCTCGGCTTCGCGGCCCTGCTCATGGCGCTCGCCAATCCGCGTCTCGTCATCGAGAACCGCGAGAAGCTGCGCGACACGGCCGTGCTCGTCGTCGATCGCACCGGCTCGCAGACGATCGCCGAGCGGCCGCGGCAGACGGATGCGGCGCGCGCCGAGATGCAGAAGCGCCTCGCCGCGATCGATGGCGTGGATTTGCGCGTCGTCGAGGTCGAGGATGGCGGCAAGGACGACGGCACGCGTCTTTTCCGAACTCTCTCCTCCGCCATCGGCGACCTGCCGCGCGAGCGCATCGCGGGGGTCGTCGCCATCACCGACGGCATCGTTCACGACGTTCCCGGCGACCCGGCGGCGCTCGGTTTCGGCGGGCCGTTCCACGCGCTCGTCACCGGCCATCCGGGCGAGCGCGACCGGCGCATCGAGCTCGTCGAGGCGCCGCGCTTCGGCCTCGTCAACAAGGACGTCACCATCAAGGCGCGCGTGCTCGATCCCGGCTTCGGCGATCCCGTGCCGGTCACGGTGAGCGTCGACGGTCAGCGCCTTTCGTCGAGCGAGGCGAAGCCGGGGGACGTTCTCTCGATCCCGGTGCCGATCTCGCATGCCGGGCGCATCGTGGTCGAGATCGATGCCGCACCCGCGAAGGACGAGCTGACGCTGCGCAACAACAAGGCGGTGGTGACGATCGAGGGCGTTCGCGAGCGGCTGCGCGTGCTTCTCGTTTCCGGCGCGCCCCATGCGGGCGAGCGCGTCTGGCGCAACCTGCTGAAGTCCGACCCGTCCGTCGATCTCGTGCATTTCACCATCCTGCGCCCGCCGGAAAAATCGGACGGCACGCCGATCAACGAGCTCGCCCTCATCGCCTTCCCGCAAAAAGAGCTTTTCGAGGAGAAGCTGCACGATTTCGATCTCGTCATCTTCGACCGTTTCACCAACAACATCACCTTGCCGCAGCGTTATTTCGGCAACATTGCCGATTACGTGCACGGCGGCGGCGCCCTTCTGATCTCGGCGGGTCCGGAGTTCATCGGCAGAGGCGGTTTGTGGAACACGCAGCTCGAACCCGTCCTGCCGGCGATACCGGATGGACGCATCATCGAGACGCCCTACCGCGCCCATGTCGGCATCGAAGGACAACGCCATCCCGTCACGCGCAATCTGCCGAACTGGGATTCCAAGGATAATCCCTGGGGCGAGTGGCTCCGCGCCGTCGGCGCACGGGTGCGCGACGGCCATGTGGTGCTCGATGGACCGGATCAGACGGCGCTTCTCGACCTTGCACGGGTCGGCGAAGGTCGCGTCGGCCTTTTCCTCACCGACCAGCTTTGGCTCTGGCCGCGCGGCTACGAGGGCGGGGGCCCGTACATCGATCTGCTCCGGCGGCTGTCGCATTGGCTGATGAAGGAACCCGAGCTCGACGAGGAGGCGCTGCGCGCGACCGCGGATGGTCGCGACGTCATGGTCGAGCGCCAGACGCTCGGCGACAGCCTGACGCCGGTCGAGATCACCGCACCCAGCGGCGCGAGCTCGACCTTGTCGCTCACCAAGGCGGAGGAGGGGTTATGGAAGGGCTCCTTCACCGCCACTGAGGAAGGCCTCTACCGTTTGAAGCAGGGGGACCAGACGGCGCTCGTCTCGGCAGGAGCCGCCGACTCCAAGGAATTCCAGGACGTCATCTCCGACACGGAACGGCTGCGTCCGATCGCGGACGCGACGGGCGGTTCGGTTCGGCGCATCGCCACAAGCACGACCGGGGACATCCATCTCCCGAGCGTGGTCAGCGTGACGCGCTCTTCGCCTGCGAGCGGAGTGGACTTCATCGGCCTGCGCGCGAGCGATTCCTTCGTGGTCACGGGCCTTTCGATCTGGCCGCTCTTCCTCGGCTTCGCGGGCTTAAGCCTTCTCGGGCCGCTGCTCGCCCTCGGCTGGCTCTTCGAGGCGCGGGGTTTTGCCGCTCGCAAGAGCGACGCGTGACGGTGAGCACACCGCGCCTTCCCTTCGGCTGACCGGGGCTTCCTCCGGCGCGACCTTGCCTTCCGCCGCACGATCTTGTGCCTTTGCGCCGCTCGAACCGGCAGCTATCTTGCGCGTCGTCCGAGCGGCCACTGACAATTGAGCTTGCCTCGGCATCGGCCACAAGCATGTGGCAACCGAAATGACGAAAGCAAAACGGCCCGAAGGGTCGGCGGGAAGGGAGGAAAATACCATGGCGGCGACGCATTGATGGGCTGGCTCGGCTGCGGCGTGGCCGCGGTCTTGTCGTTCGGGGTGCCGACACTCGCTCAAGCGCAATATCTGGTGATCGGCGACGACAACAAGATTGCATTGGGACGATGCCGGCAAGCCGGTCTTCACCGAGCCCGGCAAGGACGAGGTCGTCATCGTCGACATCAAGAATCGCGAAGCGCCGAAAATCGTCGCGTCCTTGCCCTTGATCAACACGATCGTGGGGCCGCCGACCAATCTCGCCGTCACGCCCGACGAGAGCCTGGCCCTCGTCGCCAATTCGCTCGCGTATCAGCAGGATGGCGCCGGCTGGAAGGGCGTGCCGGACAACAAGCTCTTCGTCATCGACCTGAAGAGCACGCCGCGCCAAGTTGATCGCGACCGTCGATGTCGGCAAGCAGCCTTCCGGCTTGGCCGTCAATAAGAGCGGCAATCTTCTTCTCGATCGCCAACCGCGCGGATTCGAGCGTCAGCGTCCTCACCATCAAGGGGCAGGAGGTGAAGCTCGTCGATAGCATCGCCATGAACGATCCGGTGTCGGCCGTCGCCTTCACGCCCGACGGCAAGCACGCGCTCGTCGCCAAGAACACGGTCAACAAGGTCTCACTGTTGAATATCGACGGCGAGAAGGTGACCTACGACAAGACCGATATCTCGGTCGGCGTCTATCCTTACAATGTGCAGGTCACCGCGGACGGCCGCTTCGCTCTCACCGCCAACCAGGGCAATGGCGGTGCTCCGGATGGCGGGGCGGGCTCGGTCACGGTCATCGATCTCAAGGCGACGCCTCCCCATGTCGTCGATTACGTCGGCATCGACCCTTTGCCGGAAGGCCTCGACGTCAGCCCGACGGGCAACCTCGCGGTGGCGCTCGCGCTCAACGGCAGTGGCGCCGTGCCGAAGGGGGCGTGGTACGCGCATCCGAACACGATCGTCGATGTGCTGTCGACCGCGGGCGGCAAGGTGCGCAAGGTCGGCGCGGTGAATGCCGGCGGCCTCGCCGAAGGCGTCGCCTTCAGCCCGGACGGCAAATATCTCTACGCCGCCAATTTCGACGACAGCAACCTGCAGATTTACAAGGTCACCGGTGAGAAGGTCGTCGACACCGGCAAGGTGTTGAAGCTTCCGGGCCATCCCGCATCGATGCGTTCGAGCGTTCCCTGAGGTCGCGGCGTGTTCGCGCGGGGCACGTTTTCCGCTCGCGGATATCTCGCGTCTCGGCGCTATTGCCATCGCGCTGAAGACTTCGGCGCTTCTCCGAGCGGAGAGGCCGAGGTCGAGCAAGGAGCCGGGCCGCATGACCACCACACCGAGACCGCCATCCTGGTCCCTCGCGACCGTGGAAGCGGACGGCAACGCTGTCGCCTGCATCGAGGCGGATAGGCGCTTCCATGCACTCGAGCCTTCGTTGAAGCGTGTCGGGCACCCCGGGGCCATGTCGGTAATCGGTCTCTTCGACGATTGGGAGACCTCGCTCGCCGCGCTCGATGAAGCGGTGCGCCGGCTCGATCCCGCCGACACGATGACCCCGGCGCGCCGGCTCGCGCCCCTCCTCTTTCCCGGCAAGATTCTCTGCGCGGGAGCGAATTATTACGATCACCTCGCAGAAATGGGGATGCCGGGCGCGAAGAAGGCGGAGCAGCGGCTCTTCTTCTTCATGAAGCCGCCGCGCAACGCGGTGGTCGGGGAAGGCGACACGGTGCATATGCCGATCGGCACCGAGGCTTTCGATTGGGAGATCGAGCTCGCGGCGGTGATCGGCCGGCGGGCGCGCGACGTTTCGGTGGAGGCCGCGCTCGCCCACGTCGCCGGCTACACGGTCGCGGTCGACTTCTCGGCGCGTGATCACAACCGCGCGCCGGAGACCTTCTACAAGCTCGATTGGGTGGCGGGCAAAGCCAACGACACCTGTTGCCCGCTCGGACCGAGGATCGTGCCCGCTCGAACGATCGCCGATCCGCAGGATCTCGGCCTCAAGCTCTCGGTGAACGGCGTCGTCAAGCAGGACGCACGCTCGAGCGGGATGATTTTCTCGCTCGCCGAGCAGATCGCCATCGCGTCCCGGATCATGACGCTCGATCCAGGCGACGTGCTCCTCACCGGAACGCCCGCTGGCGTCGGCGCTCCGAAAGGCACATTCCTGTCGGTCGGCGATCGGGTCGACGCCGAGATCGAAGGCATCGGTCGCTTGAGCGTTCGCATTCAACCCCCGCGTCGAGGCGCTCAGGCGAGCCGCGGATAGCCGAGCTCGCCCGCCTTCTCCTCGTAATCGCGCAGGATGCGGTAGTCCTCTTCTTCGGCCGGGATCGCGCCGGCGAGGAAAAGCGCCTCGCGGGTCGACGAGAGCGATGGGTCCGCCAAAACCGACGCGAGGGCTTCGCGCAGCGCCTTGATGATCGCCTCGCTCGCCTTGCGCGTCGTGACGAAGGGGAGCGCCGGGCTTGGAGCGCTTCGCGCGAGAATGCGCGTTTGCGCGACGATGTCGGGCCGATGGCGCGCCAGGAGCGCATGAGTGACGCAATCGATCGCGGCGGCATCCGCACGGCGCCCCGCGACGAAGGCGAGGCTTTCGGCGTGGCTCCCCGTCTCGATCACCTCGCCGAGGAAATTCCCTCCGACGGCGAGGCGCGCGAAGGCGTATCGCGGCAGGTTCATTCCCGTGTTGGAATCCCAGGAGTTGAGTGCGAAGCGCGTCCCCCTCAAATCTGCGATTTCCCGGGTTCGCGAATCGGCGTGAACGACGAAGAAGCTGCAGTGCCGGCTTCCTTCGCAGCCCGGCGCGTCGTGAATGGGTGTGGCAACGATGCGGATCATGTCGCGAAATTCATGCAAGGCCGGATAGCCGCAGCTCTGGCCGAGGAGCAGACGGGGATGCCGCCAGCTCTCGTGATGGCTGAAGCTTCGTGAAAGTGCCACCGGGACATCCGGGACCCCGGCCTCGCGGAGCCTTCGCGCCAATGCTCTCCACAGATCGTCGAGCGCCGCCCTGATCTGCGGAAAATCATACATCGGCAGATGAGCGAGCGCGCTCATGCTCGGAAGGTCGAGCTTTTCACCATTCGATGAGAGGTATCAGGCATGCGCTCCGACCCACGTCGCCACCCCCGGCTCAGGCGCCGGCCGCATCGGCTCCGACAAAACATTCGTATCGAGAAGGAACATTGCCGAAATCGGGAGGCTCGCGCATCGGCTCACGCCGGGTCTCCGGCAGTTTCAGGCCGCCTAGAGGCGCAAACCTGGCCCGAATGGCGGAAGCGAGATTGGCGGGTCTGCGCGGGCTCCCGGTGTCAGCACATTGCGCAGGATGTCCCGCGCCTCTTCCTCCATCGACCGGCCATGCGTTGCGGCGCGAATACGAAGCCGGGCCTTAAGCGGCTCCTCAAGGTTGCGGATCGTGATGCTCGCCATCGAACGCCTCTGATTGCGTTGATGTGAATATAAGCATTGATTGCGCAACGGCCAGCGGCCTTTCAGCTTCGCAAATAGCGCTCCATCCACGCGCAGAGCCGTTCCACATCCTCCTCGTCATTGAAGACATGCGGGCTGAGGCGCAGGAATTCGTGCCTGACGCTGAGAAAGATGCCGGCGCGCTCCATCTCGCTCGCCGCCTCGGCGGCGTTCCCCTTCGGCAAGCGGAAGCCAAGGATGTGCGGAGCGCGCAAATGGCGGGGCGGCACTTCGATGCCGAGTGCCGAGAGGCGCTCGGCGAGGAGATCGGTCAGCATGCGAAGCCGCGCCTCGATCTCGGCAACGCCCCATGAACGGATCAACTCGAGCCCGGCGAGCGCCATGGGAATGGTGATGAAGCTGTCGCGCTCGCCTCTGTCGAAGCGCCGCGCTCCGTCGAGATAAGCGAGCGCCTCGACCGGGCTCTTCGAGGCCGAGTCATAGGATTTGCGATTGAAGGCGTGCTCCTCCAAGGGCCGGGCACCTTGCCATTTGGGCGCGACATAAAGGAAGGCGAGCCCATAAGGGCCGAGCAGCCATTTGTAGACCGGAAACATCAGGAAATCGGGTTGCAGCTCGGCGACATCGAGCGCCATCACGCCCGCGGCTTGTGTCGCATCGATCAGCACGCAGCTTCGCGAGCATGCAATTCGGGCACGATACGCGAAAGATCGACGAGGCTGCCGTCGGTCCAGTGCAGCGGGGTGAGCGCTGCAAGGCCGATGGGCGGCGCGCCCGCGGCATCGATGCGCTCGAGCACGGCCGTCGTCCAATCACCATCTTTCGGGCGCGCCACGACATCGAGATGCGTGCCGCTCGAGCGTGCGAACCGGGCAAGCGCAAGATGGAGCGAGGAGTGCTCGCCCTCGAGCAGCAGCATGCGCGTTCCAGCCGCGAGCTGAAGATTGGCGAGGGCCGTCGCGATGCCGTAGCTCGCCGCGCCGACGATGGCGATGTCGTCGGCGCTCGCGCCGATGAGACGCGCCGCTTCCGTGCGCGCCGCCTCCACGGTCAGATGGGCAGCTTGCGCACTGCGCCGCCACGGCCTCACCTTCTCGGCGACGCCCTTCTCGCCGGCCGCTTGCACCGCGCGCGGGAGGGGCGAGTAGGAGGCGGCGTTGAGATAGGCGACCTCGCGCTCGATCGCGAAGAAAGGGCGTTGGCAGCTCAGCATGCCGTGGGCCTTATCGTGCAATCGATGCGCCGGGAAGGATGAGCATCCTCGATGAGAGCGATCTCATCCGGCGATCTTGTTGGCGCCCGAACAGGCTGCGGCCGGGGCTTGCCTTTTCGGATTCGTCGAGACGTGCCGTGAGCCTCTCCCACAACACGTTCGTGGCGGTATAGACGAAGTCGAGCTCCTGGACGGTGACGCGTCGTCGCGCCCTGTGCGATCGAGCCAATCGCAAAAGCCATGCACCTCCTCGCGGCGCACGAAGAAGCGCGAGGGCGGGCCATTGCCGGATTCCGGCCGCTTCGCCCCGAACTTCGCCGGCAGATGCGCGAGCGCTGCGCCCGCCTCCACCGGCACGTCGGCCCTGATCTCGCGCATGAAGCGCCCAGTCTCTTCCGCCGTGATCCGTTGCAGCAGCGAGCGCGCCGCTTCGCGCTGAATGCCGTCCCAGGAGGCGGCGAGCGAGGCCACGAGCTGCGCCTCGCTCTTCAGGATGGTGCCGTCGTCGAGCGTCTTCAGCGCATTCGCCGCGAGCGTCGCGCCGGTCGTCGTGATGTCGACGATGATCTCGGCTGTCCCTGAGGCCGGTGCGCCTTCCGTCGCTCCG
Source organism: uncultured Alphaproteobacteria bacterium (assembly GCA_963713805.1). Taxonomy (GTDB): domain Bacteria; phylum Pseudomonadota; class Alphaproteobacteria; order Rhizobiales; family Beijerinckiaceae; genus GAS188. The sequence goes on from CAVQNF010000027.1 coordinate 75,310, forward strand.
GCGCTCTCCACGATGCGGTAATCGGCAAGGCCGTGCTCGCCGAAGAAGCGGCGCGTCAGGTTCACATATTTGGTCGCGACCCGCATGCGCTGGCCGGTCCTGGCGCGCAGCGCCGCCGCGACATCGTCGAGATCGGCCATCGAGCGCACGTCGATCCAGGCGCGCGGCACGGCGACCACGACATCGGCATTGCCGAAGCCGAGCGGTGCGAGAAAAGCGAGCTTGCGCTCGGCGTCCGCGACCGTCTCGCGTACCAGATCCTCGCCGGTGACGCCGAGATGCGCGCCTCCGCTCGCGAGCTGCGCCGTGATCTCGGCGGCCGAAAGGAAAAGGACTTCGATATTTTCGACGCCTTCGAAAGCGCCTCGATAATCGCGCAGCCCCCCTTGCCGGGTGAGGCGCAGGCCCGCGCGCGCGAAGAAAGCGTCCGCTCGCTCCTGCAGCCGGCCCTTCGAGGGAACGGCGACGACGAGCCCGCTCATGGCGCGCCCGCGGCGCCTGGCCTGCGACGAGACCTTTCGCGGGATCGGCGATGCGATCGAGCCAGATCGAGCAGCCGACGGCCGGCACCTCTCGCGTGGCGCCGAGCCGGCCGCAGCAAGCCGTCATAGCGGCCACCCCCGACGAGCGGCTTGGCATCGGGGAGCTTCGCATCCCTGATCTCGAAGACGAAACCCGTGTAGTAGTCGAGGTTGCGGCCGAAGCCGGCCGAGAAGCGCAGGCTCGACAGATCGATGCCGCGCGCCTCCATGAAGCCGTTGCGGATGTCGAGCGTCTCGATGGCGCGTCCGATATCGAGCTTGGCATCGGCGGCGAGCGCGCGGAGCGCATCCGCGGCCTCGTCCGGGTGGCCCGCGATGGCGAGGAAGCGCTCGAAAATCCCGGCCTGCTCCTCAGACAGGCCGGAAGGCCCGTTCGAGGCCTGTTCGAGGAAGCGTGCCGCGATCTGTTGGGCGGAGCGGCCGCTGATCGTCGCGATGCCGGCGATCTTCAGCACGTCCTCGACGAAATGCCGGGCGGCCGTGGGGTCCTGCCCTTGCAGGGCCGCGAGCAATCCCGCGTGGCGGTTCTCGGACGATGTCGCGGAGCGAGAGCGCGGCGAAGGTGCGCGTGTCGGTCTTGCCCGCCGCATAGGCGCGCCGCAGCCGCCTCGCCGTCGAGCTCGACAGCCGCATCGCCTCGACGAGCGCGGTGAACACGCCGACATCGCCGATCAGCGTGGTGACGCGCGCCCGCGAAGATCTCGCGCAAGGCCTCGAGCGCCAGATCGAGAATCTCGGCATCCGCCGCTTCGCGGTCCTCGCGCCCGAAATCCTCGACGCCGCTTTGCGTGAATTCGTTCGTCTCCCCGACGCGGAAACGAAACACTGGGCCGAGATAGGCATAAGCCGCCGAAGTCGAGGCTTTTGTCACGTCGAGAGATGCCAGCGGCAGACCGGAATCGTGTATTCGGGCCGCAGGCACAACTCGCGCCCGTCGCGCATCGACGGTGACGAACATGCGCCGGCGCAAATCCTCGCCCGAAAGATCGAGGAACGGTTCGAGCGGCTGCAGCACCGGCGGCTCGACCCGCGCGAAGCCCCGGCGCGCGAAGAGATCGAGAAGCCTGCCCTCATCGATCGCGGGATGCACCGAACGCGGACGTCCGCCAGAGCCCGAAGAGGCGTCTTCGGCTCGCGGGATCGTGACTGTGGGATCGGAGGTGACCATGCGCCAAATTCGGCAATCTCGTTCAAGCTTTCGGGCCGCCGCTCATAACCCAGGCGCGCCTCCTTGGCGACCGCTTTCCGGGATTGCGCTTAACGCATCAGGCTTTCGCTCGGGTCCATTCGTGAAGGCAAGGCATTTTTGCGAACGGGGTAAGATGCGGATCGATCTATTCCTGCAAGCAGCGTTAATTCTTGGCCCCCACCCGACCGCCCCACGCGTAGCGTTGACTTCCATCCGCCGGCCGAGCGGCCGACCTCCCCCTTTCAGCGGGGAGGTAGGTGGCTAATCACTTTCGCCACGTTCGATGCGGTCAACCTTTCCCCCGCTCGCGGAACGTCCACCACTTATGGGCCGAGAAGCTCCAGAGCATGACGAGGCCCGTCGTCAGCACCTGCGCCGGCAGATAGGGCAGGAGCCAGCGGTCGACCAGGAGATGCATCACGGCCCAGGTGATGAGGAAGCCGACCGTCGCCGACGACGGCGAAGCGCCAGACGGCCTCCTGATGCGGGCGGTCGCTGCGATAGGTGTGGCGGCGATTGAGCGCATAGGAAACGAGGCCGCCCGCCACATAGCCGCAAAGCGTCGCCGGCACGGGGGCGAGCGTGCCCGTCTGCACGAGGCCGATCAGCACCGCATAATGGACGATCATCGCGGCGATGCCGGCCCCGCCGAAGGCGAGGATTTGCCGGATCGGCTCGCCCGCCCAAAAGAGAGGCGCGATCGCGCCTTATCGCCCTCGCGCATACGAGGCGCTCTAGCCGGCATCGACCGTAAGAGGCAAGCCTGCATCGGGCAGCGGGGCCGCGCTCGGCGACGCCTGGGCCCGTCTCGAACACGACACGAATGCGTCGAAAAACGCAAGCTTTTGCCTTGTGGGCTTCAGCCGATCAGGCTTTATGCCGTGGCGCCGCCGGTCACGACGGCCCGTCACCTCGAAAGGAACCCGATCGATGGCCTTCCTGTCCGATGCGTTGAAGCGCGTGAAGCCCTCCGCCACGACGACGATCACGCAAAAAGGGCGCGACATGAAGGCCAAAGGCCGCGACGTGATCTCGCTCTCGGTCGGCGAGCCGGATTTCGACACGCCCGACCACATCAAGGAGGCCGCGATCGACGCCATCCGCCGCGGCGAGACGAAATACACCCCCGTCGTCGGCATTCCGCAGTTGCGCGAGGCGATCTGCGGCAAGTTCAAGCGCGAGAACAAGCTCGACTACAAGCCGTCCCAGATCATCGTCGGCACCGGCGGCAAGCATGTGATCTACAACGCGCTGCTCGCCACCTTGAACCCCGGCGACGAGGTGATCGTGCCGGCGCCTTATTGGGTGAGCTATCCCGAGATGATCGCGCTCTGCGGCGGCACGCCCGTCATCGTCGATTGCGGCATCGAGCACGCCTTCAAGCTGCAGCCGGCGCGATCTCGAGCGCGCCATCACCAAGAAGACCAAATGGATCATCCTGAACTCGCCCTCGAACCCGTCGGGCGCCGCCTACACCCACGCCGAGATGAAGGCGCTCACCGATGTGTTGCTGCGCCATCCGCAGGTCTGGGTGCTCACCGACGACATGTACGAGCATCTCGTCTATGGCGATTTCGAGTTCGTGACCCCGGCCCAGGTCGAGCCCGCCCTTTACGAGCGCACGCTCACCATGAACGGCGTCTCGAAGGCCTATGCGATGACCGGCTGGCGCATCGGCTATGCGGGCGGGCCCGAGCCGCTGATCCGGGCGATGGAGCTGGTGCAGGGCCACCAGACCTCGGGCACCTCGTCCATCTCGCAATGGGCGGCGGTCGAGGCCTTGTCCGGCCCGCAGGACCACATCAAGATCTTCCGCAAGGCCTTCGAGGAGCGGCGCGATCTCGTGCTCTCGATGCTCAACCAGGCCAAAGGCCTCGTCTGCCCGAAGCCCGAGGGCGCCTTCTACGTCTACCCGAGTTGCGCCGCGACCATCGGCAAGAAGGCCCCTTCCGGCAAGACGATCGAGACGGATGAGGATTTCGTCACCGAGCTTCTGGAGACGGAAGGCGTCGCGGCGGTGCACGGCACGGCCTTCGGGCTCGGCCCGAATTTCCGCATCAGCTACGCCACCTCGAACGCGCTTCTCGAGGAGGCCTGCACGAAGATCCAGCGCTTCTGCGCCGAGTTGAGGTGAGTGAAGGGCGAGTGGCGAGTAGCGAATAGCGAGTAGAATGGCGGAGTGGCGGATTTCTCCTCACTACTCGCTACTCGCTACTCGCTCTATCGACCACTCACTTTCATTCGTCCCGGCCGGCTTGTGCAGCGCCGTCCGCGTGCGCTGCCTGATCAGCCATTTCGAGCGGCCGGCGAGCGTGAAGAACGTCCGGCGCAAATAGGGCGGCCACGTGGTCGGCAACCCGAGAAAGACCGAAATGCGTTGCGTATGCTCGGTGAGCGGGCGTTCGTTGCGCTCCCAGGCCTCGAGCCCCGAGGTCACGTCGCTTGCGCGATCGAGATGGATCGCGAGCGCGAGCGCATTCATCATGGCGCAGCCGGCGCCCTGGCCGATATTGGGCGGCAAGGCATGGGCCGCATCGCCGATCACGGCGACCTTGCCGGACGACCAGCGCTTGAGCTTCACGACCTCGAAGCGGTCGTAGCGGCCCTCGCTGCCCAAACGGTCGATCAGATCGCCGAGATGCGGGAAGGACGCTTTCCACAGCTCCTGCTTGATCGGGACGGTTTTCGCCTCGGCGTCCCGATCGAGCATCGTCATCGCGACATAGATCTGGGTCGGGCTGCACGGCGTGTAGAGAATGCGGCGACTGCCCGACCAGTACTCGATCGTCTTTCCGCCTTCGCCGGAACGCAGCTCGTCCGCGCTCTTGCCGATCAGGAGGCGGATCGCGCCATCGGGCAAGAACCTCCTCTTGGACAAGAGGTGAAGCCCGTCGCGCAGCTTGGAATTCGCGCCGTCAGCCGCGATGATGAGATCGGCCTCGAGCTTTGTTCCGTCGCTGAGGATGAGCACCCCTTCCGGGGTCGCTGCCGACGGCTTGCGAGTTCGTGACGATTTCAGCGCCGGCGCACCGCGCCGCCGCGGCGAGCGCGTCGATCACCTGCTGGCGCAGGATCGAGAACACGCGGCTCGTATCACCCCAGCGATGCACGGCGAGAACGCGGTCGTCCTGGTCGCGCGTCTCGCGCGTATGGGCAAGCGGCGCGTCGCGCACAGCGTCCGCATAGGCGCCGAGCGCCTCGAGCACCCGTAGCCCATTCTCGTAAAGATAGATGCCGGCGCCCGTCGTGCGCAGCCGATCGGCGCGCTCATGGACCCGCACGCTCCAGCCGTGTTGCGCGAGCGCCGTCGCCGCGGCGAGGCCGGCAAAGCCCGCGCCGGCGATCTCGGCATGTCGGCGTCCGGCACGAGCGCTCATGCCGGTTTCTTGCTCTTGGTATCATTCCCCCGGCTCCCTTATGATGGCGTGAAAGCGTACGAATTGAGGAGGATTGGCATGGCTCGCCTGCGTCACATCGCGGTTTGCGTCAAGGATCTCGACAAGGCCGCGAAATTCTACGAGGAAGTCTTCGATCTGAGGCGAGTCGAGCGCGAGGACCTGGAGATCGGCTCGGCGATCTATATGACCGACGGCGTGATCAACCTCGCGCTTCTCAACTTCAAGGGCTCCGAGGGCAGCGATCTCAAGGACGCGGCGAGCTTCGTCGGCGCGCATCACTTCGGTTTCCAGGTCGACGACCTCGAAGAGACGCGCCGGCGCATCGAGAAGGCCGGCGGCACATTCTTCTTCGATCTCGGCGATGAGCGGAAGGGCAATTTCGAGCGGAAGTTCAAGGACCCCGACGGCGTGATCTTCGACATCTCGAAGCATGGCTGGGTGGGGACGGATGGGCGTCAGGGTGAAGGGTTGAAGGTGAAGCTTCTCCTCTCCCTCATCATTCACTGCTACTATTCGACTACTCACCTCGTCTATTCAATAAACGCATTCGTATAGAGCTCGTCGATCGGCGTTTTCTTCTGGATGATGCCATTAGCCAGATAGAAATCCTGGAGCTTTCCAAGACGCTCGGGATCGATTTCTCCGAGCCTTTTCTGTCCGACATAGACGAGCTTGGCGTAATATTCGAAGGCGGTCTTGACCTCGCCTTCCTTGCCTTGCCACTCGGGCACGAACTTGACGAAATCCTTCGCCGCCCCGTCGGGGTCGTCCATGATGTCCTTCATGCCGCGCAGGGCGGCATGGACGAATTTGCGCACCGTCTCCGGCTTTTCCGCGATCATGCGGTCGGAGACGGCGATCGCCTGCGCCATATGCGGGAAATAATCGTCGGTGGGGATGATCTTGACCTTCACGCCGGCGGCCTCGACGGGCGCGATCCATTCGGGAATGCCGGCCATGCCGACCGAGGCTCCGCTCGGCGACCGATTGCCAGACCCCGGTCGGACCGGCGGATTGGATGTTCACATCATCGGGCTTCAGCCCGACGCTCGCGAGCAGGCCGAGAAGCGCGTAGATAGGTCGTGTCCTGATAGGACATGACGGTGATGGTCTTGCCCTTCAGGTCCGCCGGCTTGTCGATGCCGGAATCGGCGCGCACCACCGTCTGCATGAAGCCCTTGCCGCCGAACACGGCGACGACCTTCACCGGCACGCCATTGCCGCGCACGATGATCGGGCTGTCGCCGACCATGCCGCCGAATTCGCGCATTGCCGGCGCCGACCTGCTTTGCCACATCGACGCCGCCGCGTCCGAGCGCGAAGTTCACGTCGAGGCCGGCTTGCGCGAAATACCCCTTGCCCTTCGCGATCTGCAGCGGGCCGAAGGCCGGCAGCAGGGGTGGCGCCGGAAACAGATAGGTGACGCTTTCGGCCGCCAAGGCCGAGAATGGCGCAAGGGCAAGCGGAAGGAAAGAGCGACGATGGGGGCACAGCCGCGCGACCGCCCGGGCCAATTCAGCAGACTTGTCACCTGTCATCACGTTCTCTTGAAGCTTGGGGTCAATTCCGGGGCATCGACGATTCGCGCTCGCGGCCCGCATTCTCGTCCCCGCATTCGCCATGCGGCGAATCCCCGTCAAAGGTCGATCGCCATCACGATGTTGCGGCTCGAATTCCGAAACCTCACCATGCGACTTTGTCAAGGCCGGAGCCCGGGAACCGGCTGACCGCGCTCGATGAGGTGAGCTTCGCGGTCGCTCGACGGCGAGATCGTTTCGCTTGATCGGGCCGAGCGGTTGCGGCAAGAGCACGCTCCTCAACATCGCGGCGGGTCTCGCCGTCCCGACGGGCGGGGAAGCCTTTGTCGACGGCGAGCCCATCCGCGGGCCGAATCTCGCATATCGCCTTCATGCTGCAGAAGGACCTGCTCCTTCCCTGGCGCAGCATCGTCGAGAACGTCATGCTCGGCATGGAGATCCGCAAGAGCGATCCTTCGCAGGCGAGGCGCACGGCCCATGCTCTCCTGCGCAGCTTCGGCCTTGCTGATTTCGAGGCGCATTACCCGCATCAACTCTCCGGCGGCATGCGCCAGCGCGCCGCCCTCGCACGGACGCTCGCGGTCGATCCTTCCGTGCTCTTGCTCGACGAACCCTTCTCGGCGGTCGATGCGCAGACCCGGATCGTGCTGCAGCAGGAGCTTGCCCGCACGCTCAAGCAGGCCCGCAAGACGGCGCTCCTCATTACCCATGACCTGATCGAGGCGGTGATCTTCTCCGACCGTGTTCTCGTCATGAGCGCGCGTCCCGGCCGCATCATCGACGAGATCGCGGTCGAGATCGGCGATCGCGACAACCCGATCGCGAGGCGCAGCGACCCCAAGGTCGCCCCTTACGTCGCGCAGCTCATGGATCGGCTCGGCATCGGCCGGACAGGCGATGAACCGGCACGCGAACCGATGCGGGAAAGCGCGAACGCGAGCTCGAAGGTCAGCGCATGAGGACGCCAGGCGCGTGGCGCTCGCCTTACGTCAAGGGCACGATCGCCAGCCTCGCGCTCCTCGTCGTCTTCCTCTGCGGGTGGCAGTGGGGCCCGCGCGCGCTCGGGATTCCGAGCTTCATCGTGCCGCCGCTGTCGATGGTCTATGAGGAATCCTTCAGGATGTGGCAGGCGAACCACCTCCTCTTCCACATCGGCGTGACGGGGGCCGAAGTCTTCGCCGGCTTCGTGCTCGGCAGCCTTCTCGGCGCGGCTTTCGGCTATCTCCTCGGGGATTTCGCCCGCGGCCGAGATCGCCTTCTCGCCCTATATCCTGGCGTTGCAGATCGCGCCCAAGGTCGCCTTCGCGCCGCTCTTCATCTTGTGGATGGGCTTCACCGTCTACCCTCGCATCCTGGTCGCCATCCTCATCGTCTTCTTCCCGGTCATGGTGAACGTCTTGACGGCGATCCGCGGCATCGACGCCGATCTCATCAATCTCGTGCGCGCCTTCAAGGCGACGCGTGCGCAAATTTTCTGGAAAGTCGAATTTCCGGCGTCCCTGCCGTCGCTCTTCGCCGGCTTGCGCATCGGCGCGACGCTCGCGGTCGTGGGCGTCGTCGTCGGTGAATTGGTCGGCGGCAATTCGGGCGTCGGCTTCCTGTTGAGCTTCGGCGAAGGCCAGGCCAACACGCCCATGGTCTTCGTCGCGATCATCCTTCTCACGCTGATCGGCGGCCTCGCCTATTTCCTGGTGGTCGCGATCGAGCGGCGCGTGCTGCATTACCTGCCGGCGCCGGTGTTCGGCAGGCTGTGATGCTCGTGGCGCGCAGGTGTAAAGGACAATCCGGCCCTATCGATGAATGAAGAAACGCCCGGTCACAGCGCGAGCGCCCGCGCGAGATCGTCGTGCTCGAAGCGCCGAAGATCGATTGGCCTCGCGGGGCGGCGAATACGCCTCGGGTCAGGGCGAGGGCAGGCGCGATCGAGAAGCGGTCGGCATGGGCGAGCCAGATATTGTCATATTCAAAGGTGACCGTCTCGGTTCGGCGCGCCGGGTTCCGACGCAACAGCCCAACACGCCGCGTCTGACCGTCGACGATCGACGTGAACCTCGACGTCAGCCATCGGAGCGCCTTGCCGAGGGGCGGCGAAGACGCGCGCGGGCGGGCAGCTCGGCGCTCGCGAGAGCCTGCCCGACGCTGTCCTCGCGGATGTCGGCGATCTGGCCGAGACCGTCGAGCAGCCCGAGCGCCTGGAGCACGGCCGCATAGATGCCCATGCCGACGCTCGCATCGCCTTCCTCGATGCGTTGCAGCGTCGTCCGCGAGGTGAAGGCCCGCTCGGCGACGACCGCCATCGGCAGGCGGCGCCGAAGGCGAGCGTCGTGGATATCCGCGCCGAGCTTGCGGAGCACGGCGGCCGTGGGGTAGTGCGGAGTTGGCATAATGTGAACTTTGAGATGCTTTAACGGTGTTAATGTAGCGCCAAGCTTACAAAAATGTAAAAACCTGGCCATCGATGGACGACTAAGCCATGCGCTCAACGCAGCAGCCCGCCGGCCCGGCGACAGCCCCTGTGTCCTGAGCCGAGCTGATCAGGACGCACCCTTGACCTTGCTTGCGCTCTCCTGCGAAGTTGCCCGCCATGCTTCCCGCCAAAGACGCTCTCACCATCTGCTTCGCCCATGTCGCTTACCAGCTCCAATCCCGCTTCGAGGCGCGGAAGACGGGCCTGCGCAGCTTCGAGGTGCGTTCGCCCGACGAGCTTGCCCGCAGGATCGGGGAAGCCGATGTGCTCGTCGTCTCGGGCATGTGGAAGAACGAGCTTCTCGACAAGGCCTCGAAGCTCAAATTCATCCAGGGCATCGGCTCGGGCGTCGACCAGTTCTCGCAAGAGAAGCTGCGCGCGCGCGGCGTGCGGCTCGCGAATGCGCAAGGCGTGAACGCGCGCGCCGTCGCCGAGCATGCGATGTCGCTCATGCTCGCGCTCGTGCGCCGCTTGCCCGAGGCGCGCGACAATCAGGCGAAGCATCATTGGCGCGCCATGATCGGTGACCTCGCGAAGCGCGAGGATGAGCTTTTCGGCAAGACGCTTCTGATCATCGGGCTTGGCACCATCGGCAACCGCCTGGCGAAGCTCGCCAAGGCCTTCGACATGCGCGTCATCGGCTTCAGGCGCGATCCGGCGGCCGGTCGCGGGCATGCCGATGAAGTTCACGCGATCGGCGTGTTGAAATCCTTCCTGCCGCAAGCCGATTTCGTGGCGCTCACCTGCCCTTTGACCAAGGAGACGGAGGGCTTGATCGATGCGCAGGCGCTTCGCGCGATGAAGCCTTCGACTTTTCTCGTCAATGTGGCTCGCGGGCGTTGCGTCGACGAGGCGGCGCTGGTCACCGCGCTCGCCGAGGGGCGCATCGCGGGCGCCGGCATCGACGTCACCCAGGAGGAGCCATTGGCGGCCTCATCCCCGCTCTGGGACATGGACGCAGGTCCTCCTCACGCCGCATACGGCCGGGGAGACGCGGCGCTACGAGGACACCATCCTCGACTACCTTGGCGAAAATCTCGACCGCCTCTGGCGGGGAGAAGCCAGGTTGCACAACGAGATCGTCTGATCGGCATGCGGTGCGCCCTTGCCCGGTGTGTCGCGCAACAGCGCAACCGCAAGCGCTGCTTCGTCGGGCCGCGCGACTCGGGCGAGAGTGGATCGGCGCTCGGCGGTGCCGAGGTCAACGGATCGAAGGATCGTCAGCATGAATGAGATCGCGCGCGAGGCGAGCGGCGCCGTGAGCGCCAAGGAGCTGATGCGCCATTGCGCCGAGTTCGCGAAGCGCGTGAAGCTCTCCGGCACGCCCGAGGAGCTCGAGAGCTTCCGCTATCTCAAGTCCTGCCTCGAGCTTTACGGCTATCGTACCGAGCTCCTGTCGCACGACGCCTATATCAGCCTGCCGGGCCCCTCGCGCGTCGAGGCGGACGGGCGCGAGCTCAAGAGCATCACGCATTCCTTCTCGCTGCCCGTCGCCGGAAGGCGGGCTCAAGGCGCGAGCTGATCGATCTCGGCGAAGGGAGCGCGGCGGATTTCGCCCGCGCCGATTGCCGCGGCAAGATCGTGCTCGTCGACGGCATCGCGAGCCCGGCGGTCGCCGCGCATTGCCAAGCAGGCCGGCGCCGTGGGCCAGCTTCATGTCTCGCCGCACGAGCATCTGCACGAGATGTGCATCTCGCCGGTCTGGGGAAGCCCCTCGGACGAGACGCTCGCGCAGATCCCCTCGACGGTCGCCTGCACCATCTCGAAGGCCGATGGCGAGGCCTTGCGCGCCAAGCTCGCGGCCGGCGGCAAGCTCGAGGCGGTGCTGCACGCGAAGGTCGACACGGGCTGGCGCAAGACGCCGCTCCTCGTCGCCGAGCTCGACGGGCCGCAAGGGCAAGGATGGACCCTTCGTGCTTGCTCTCGGGCCATCACGACACCTGGTATTTCGGCGTCATGGACAATGGCAGCGCCAATGCCACCATGCTCGAGGCGGCGCGGCTCCTCGCCGAGCGCCGCGCAGGATGGCGGCGGGGCCTGCGCATCTGCTTCTGGTCGGGCCATTCGCACGGGCGCTATTCGGGCTCGGCCTGGTATGTGGACCGGAATTTCGACGAGCTCGACCGGCGCTGCGTCGCCCATGTGAATGTCGATTCGACGGGCGGCATCGGCGCCGACGTGCTCACCGAGAACGGCGTCGTCGCCGAGCTCGTCGGCCTCGCCAGGGAAGCGACGCTCGCCGAGACCGGCCAGCATCACGAGCGGCAGGCGCCCCTCGCGCTCGAGCGACCAGTCCTTCTGGGGCGTCGGCATCCCCTCCATGTACGGCACGGTCAGCCATCAGCCACCCGGCCCGGTGAAGATGCGCAATCCGCTCGGCTGGTGGTGGCACACGCCCCACGATCTCATCGACAAGATCGACGAGGATTTCCTGGTGCGCGACACGCGGGTCGTGGTCGCGACGCTCGCGCGCCTTCTCAACGATCCGATCTTGCCGCTCGACCATGCGGCCCATGCCTCGGCACTCATCGAGGAGCTGACGGCGATCGCCGGAAAGCTCGAGCGCGGCTTCGCGATCGAGAGCTTGCTCGAGGCGGCCGAGAGCTTGCGCGACAAAGCCCGAGCGGTCGCGGCGCTGGAAGGGGTGAACGAGCCGGCAAGGCTCGATCGCATCAACGCCGCCTTGATGCGCGTCTCGCGCGCTCTGATGCCGCTCGATTATACCGAGGGCGATCGCTTCACCCATGATCCGGCTCTGCCGCAGCCGGCCTGGCCGGTCGCTGCAGAAGCTCCGCGACCTCGCCGCCGAGAAACCGGGCTCGGACGAGGCTCGCTTTCTCGCCGTCGCGGCGGCACGCGCGAGGAACCGCGTGCTGCTCGGCGTTGCGTGAGGCCGCGCGGGCGCTCGACGAGGCCTTGGCGTGATCGCCGCAGTGGGTATCGACACAGCCGAGGGGCCGGTGCTTCATTGGAGGCGTCCCTCCTTGCGAAGCGGTGCGAAGGCGTGACACACCCTCCGCTTCGGGCTCGCGCATAGGAGAGGATGGGGCCGCATTTCGGCGACGGGCCGAAGCTGAGGCAATCTGGGGCGTAAGGAAAGCCAAGGGGCACATCATGTCGCAAGCCACGGCCTATCTCGATCAGACGATCGGCTCGCCCGATCTGCAGCGCCTTCGGCGCCGCGCGATCGTCTCTTGCGCGGTCGGCAATTTCGTCGAGCTGTTCGATTTCGTGATCTTCGGTTTGTTCGCGACCCAGATCGGCGCGAATTTCTTCCCCAACGTCGATCCCGTCGCTGTCCCTCCTGCAGAGCTTCGCGACCTACGGCGTCGGCTTCTTCATGCGACCGGTCGGCGCCATCGTCATCGGTGCGCTCGGCGACCTCAAGGGACGCAAGATCGCGCTCGTGCTCACCGTCGGCCTGATGGCGACGGCGACCGCGGTCACCGGCCTCATCCCGCCCTACGCCTCGATCGGCATCGCGCGCCGATCCTTCTCGTCCTGTGTCGCCTCTTGCAGGGCTTCTCGACCGGCGGCGAATGGGGCGGAGCGGCGGCTTTCCTCGTCGAATACGCGCCGCCCGGCAAGCGCGGGCTCATCGGCTCGATGCAGCAATTCAGCGTCGGGCTCGGGCTGATCATGGGCACCTTGTCGGCCTATCTCCTCAATACTTTCCTCGACAAGGAAGCGATGATCGCCTGGGGCTGGCGCGTGCCCTTCATCCTCGGCTTCCTGCTCGCGCCGATCGGCTTCTATCTGCGCTCGAGGGTCGCCGAATCACCCGCCTTCGATCGTGCGGTGGCACAGCACAACGTCGCTTCCTCGCCGGTGCGAGACAGCCTCACCCTCTACGCGCGCCCCGTCGCCGCGGCCTTCGGCCTGTCGATCGTCGGCACGATCGGCAATTACATCTTCAACATCTTCCTGCCGAGCTTCGCCTCCGGCCAGCTCGGCATCCCGGCGAGCACGGCCTATTTGTCGACGACGCTCGCCGCCGTCATCCTGACGGTGCTCACCCCGTTCCTCGGCTGCGCTCTCCGACAAGGTCGGCCGCAAGCCCATCCTCCTCGTCTCGGCGCTCGGTTATCGCGGTGCTCTCCTATCCGCTTTTCCTCCTGCTGACCGAAATGCGCGAGCGGCACCGGGCTCATGCTCACGCAAGGCATCTCGGCGGTGCTGCTCGCCATGTATGCCGGGCCGCTCTGCGCGGTGCTGAGCGAGCTTTTCCCGACCAAGGTGCGCTTCACGGCGCTGTCGATCGGCTACAGCCTCGCCGTTACCCTCTTCGGCGGCTTCGCGCCCTTCATCGCGACCTTCCTGATCCAGCAGACCGGCAGCCCGCTCTCGCCTTCGGCCTTCATCGTGTTCGGGGCGGTCATCTCGGCCGCGACGCTCATCTCCATCAAGGATCGGACGAATGCTCCGCTCGACTGAGGAGAGACCCGAGCCCGCCGCCGGCGGCGAGGTCGAGGAGCGGGTTTCCGGCGCCTGCGATCCGGTGACCTTGGAGATCATGCGCGGCGCCATTCGCGCCGTGCAGGCCGAGATGGAGGCGCTCATCGAGCGCACCGCGATCTCGGCCTTCATCCGCGAGAAGAAGGATTTCTACACCTCGCTCTTCGATGCCGACGGCGTGATGGCGGTCGGCTCCAACATGCCGGTCTTCGGCGACATGAGCGGCTCGGTGTTCAAGCGCTTCCCGCCCGAGACGATGCGCCCCGGCGATCTTTACTGGTACAGCGATTGCTACGAATCGACCGGCGCCGTGTCTCGCATTCGAACGATCAGGTGCTGATCGCGCCGGTCTTTCACGAAGGCCGTCGCTGCGCCTTCGTGATGAGCTGGGCGCATTTCGCCGATATCGGCGGCATGCGCGCGGGCTCGATCAGCCCCGACACCACCGATATCTTCCAGGAAGGCATCATCGTTCCCGCCACCAAGCTGATCGAGGCAGGGGCGGATCAACGAGGCGGTGCTGGAGCTCTTCCATCGCAATTCGCGCTATCCGGACCAGAGCCGCGGCGACATGCGGGCGCTTGATGGCGAGCGTCGAGCTCGGCGTCAGGCGGGTCGAGGAAATCCTCGTCGCGCTTCGGCTCCGCGGTCGTCGAGGACGGGCTTCGCCAATTGCTGGCGCGCACGAGACGGCTCGTGCGCGAGCGGCTCGCCGAGACCTTCCCGTTCGGCACGCATCGCTTCACCGACGCGATCGATTCGGACGGCCATGGCAACGGTCCTTTCCGCATTCGCTTCGCCTTGACGCGCGAGCGCGGCAGCAAAGGAGAAGATCGTTTCATCTTCGATGCGAGCGAGACCGACGATCAGGCGCCGGGCCCGGTGAATTTCCTGATGAATCCCGGCGTGCCCGGCATGGCGCTCGGTCTTTTCTATCTCGGCGGCGATCCCGGCCAGGTGTGCAATGCCGGCGGCCCGCAGGCGCTCGACGAGGTGATCTTGCGCGAGGGCTCGCTGCTCGCGCCGCGTTTCCCCGCCCCGCTCGGCATGCGCGGCCTCACCATGATGCGCGTGCTCGCCGGCCTGATGGGGCTCGTCAACGTCGCCGGCGGCAAGGCGCCCGCCGCCCATTCGGCCTATGTCATCACCTTGATGCGCGGCAGCTTCACCGATGAGAAGGGCGAAAAACAGCCTTTCCTGCTCTCCGACGGAATTGGCGTCGGCTACGGGGCGCGCGCTTTCGCCGACGGCATCGATGCCGTGTATTTCGTGGCGCAGGAGAATTATCCGGTCGAGTTCGTCGAGCTCGGCTATCCGGTGCGGCTACGCCGTTACGCCATCGCCGGGACAGCGGCGGGCCGGGCAGATTTCGCGGCGGCTGCGGCATCGTGCGCGAATACGAGATCCTCGCCGATGAAGCCGTCCTCGCGATGCGCATCGACAGCGTCGAGAACCCGCCCTGGGGCATTGCGGGGGGCATGTCGGGCGGCGCCGGCCGCGCCGTCGTCAATCCGGGCACGCTCGCGCGAGCGCGTGCTGCGGCCGCTCTCGGACGGCAATCGGCTCGTGCGCGGCGACATCCTGCGCATCGAGACCGGCGGCGGCGGCGGTCACGGCCATCCCTTCGATCGCCCGCCCGAGGCGGTTCTGGAGGATGTGCTCGGCGGCTTCGTCAGCGAAGAAGCCGCCGCGAAACATTATGGCGTGGTGATCACCGCCGAGGCGGTCGATGCCGCCGCGACCGCGGTGCTGCGCCGCAAGCGCCCGCCCGTCCGCGCCTTCCACCGCAACGAGTATGTCGATGTCCTCGCTTGAGCCGTCAGCGTCGGCGCCGTCCCGTTCCAAGGCATCCGCGCCCGAACCGTCGAGGCAAAGGCCTGCGCGTGTCGAGCCTGGGCTCGCGGTCGCCGTCGACATCGGCGGCACCTTCACGGACGTGACGTTGCAGGACCCGGCGAGCGGCAGCGCCTGGCGCGCCAAGACGCCGAGCATGCCCTCCGATCCTTCGCAAGCCTTTCTCACTGGCGTGAAGCTCGCGCTCGAAGCCGCCGGGCGCGAGGCCTGGGATATCGGCCGCGTGCTGCACGGCACGACGGTCGCGACCAACATGATCCTCGAGGGCAAGGGTGCCCGGACCGCGCTCGTCACCACCGCGGGCTTTCGCCATGTGCTGGAGATCGGCCGGCAGGACATCCCGCGACGCGTCAACCTCTACGCCTGGGTGAAGCCGAAACGGCCGGTGCCCGCTTCGCGCATTCTCGAAGTGCGCGAGCGCATCGGCGCCGGCGGCGTGGTGCTCGAAAAGCTCGATGAGGCGAGCGTCGACGAGGCGATCGAGACGTTGCGCAAGGCTCGAGGTCGAGGCGGTCGCGGTCTGCCTGTTGCACGCCTTCGCCAATCCGGCCCATGAGCGGCGCGTCGCGGAGCTCTTGCGCGCCGCGCTGCCCGGCGTCGCGGTGACCGCCTCGATCGATGTGCTGCCGGTGGTGCGCGAATATGAGCGCTCGCTCGCCACCATCCTCAATGCCTCGGTGATGCCGGGTGTCGCGACCTATGTGCGGCGCCTCGAGCAGCGGCTCGAGGATGCGAAGATTTCGGCGCCGCTCTTGCTGATGCAATCGAACGGCGGCGTCGCCGGCGCGCGAACCATCAGGCGCGCGCCGGCGCTCACGGTGCTCTCCGGCCCCGCCGCCGGCGTGGTCGGCGCGCGCGACGTCGCCGCCGCCTGCGGCATCGGCGACATCATCACCGTCGATATCGGCGGCACCAGCGCCGACATCGCGCTGATCAAGGGCGGACGGATCAGCCTCACCCAGCACGGACCGTCGGCGAGTGGCCGCTCTCGCTGCCCATGGTCGACATGGTGACGATCGGCGCCGGCGGCGGCTCGATCGCGCGTGTGGCGAAGGCGACGCTCACCGTCGGCCCGCGCAGCGCCGGCGCCGAGCCCGGACCCGCTTGCTACGGCCGCGGCGGCAGCGAGCCGACGGTCACCGACGCTCATGTCGTGCTCGGCCAATTGCCGGAGAGCCTGCTCGGCGGCCGCATGACGCTCGATCGCTCGCTTGCCGAGGCGGCGGTGATGCAAGCGCGTCGCCGAACCGCTCGGCCTGTCGCTCGACGAGGCGGCGCGCGGCATTCTGGCGATCATCGACAGCAACATGGTCGGCGCCATCCGCGTGGTGTCGGTGGAGCGCGGACATGATCCGCGCGACTTCACGCTCGTCGCCTTCGGCGGCGCCGGCCCGCTGCATGGTTGCTCGCTCGCCGATCTGCTCGGCATCGAGAGCGTGCTGGTGCCGCCGGCGCCCGGCGTGCTTTGCGCCGAAGGCCTGCTCGCCGCCGATCTCAAGGCCGAGTTCAGCCGCACACTGCCGAAGTCGGGCAGGATCGATACGCAGAGCGTGGCCACGCTTTACGCCGAGCTCGAAGACGAGGCGAAGGCCTGGTTCGAGGAGGAGGGCGTGGTGCCGGCGCGACCGCGGCCAGCATGCGCGTGGCGATGCTGCGCTATCATGGCCAGGGCGGCGAGCTGGCCGTGAACTGGGGAGGCGATGGCGCTTCGACCGAGGCGGCCTTCAGCGCGGCCCATGCGGCGCTCTACGGCTTCACGCTCGACGCGCCGATCGAGCTCGTCACGCTCAGGGTCGAGGCGAGCGGGCGCATGCCGGAGCCGGTTCGGCCGAAGCTCGCGCCGGCGAAGGGCGTCGAGATCGTCGAGCCGGCGCCAGGTGCGCTTCGCCGCGGGCGCGCGCGAGGTGCCGCGTCTTCGATCGCGAGACGCTCGGCGCGGGCGACCGCTTCGCCGGCCCCGCGATCGTCACCCAGCTCGACGCGACGACGCTCGTTCCGCCCGGCTGGAACGGAAAGGTGCATGCCTCGGGAGCGCTTCTGCTGCGGCGCAGTTGAGAAGCGGCGTCGGCGAGGCGGCGCGCGACGGGCATGGCGTGAACGCGGGTCGGACCTATAGAATCGCGGCGCCGATCGAGGCATCGCGCCCGGCTGCGGGCCGCGAAGGTCGCAACGCATGAAGGCTTCCGCTCATCCGCCTCGCTGCATCGTGCTCGATTGGGGAACGACGAGCGTTCCGTGCGCTGCTCGTCGATGCGAAGGGCGCGGCTCGTCGATCGCGTCGAGACGCAGGACGGCATCCAATCGGTGCCGAAGGCCGGGTTCGAAGCGGTCTTGACGCGTAACATCGCGCCGTGGCGGGCCGCGCACGGCGCTCCTGCCGGTTTACGCCGCCGGAATGATCGGCAGCCGCAACGGCTGGGTCGAGACGCCTTATGTCGAAGCGCCGGCGGGCGCCGAGGCGCTCGCCGCGGCGGTCAGACGGGTGAGGCTCGCCGACGGCGGCGTCATCGGTTTCATCCCCGGTCTCACCGACAAGAGCGTCAAGCCCTTTCCCGATGTGATGCGAGGCGAGGAGACGCAGCTCGTCGGCTTCGGCCTCGGCGCAGGAGATGACGGTCGTGCTTGCCGGGCACTCATTCCAAATGGGCGCGCATCGAGAAAGGGCGCATCGCGCGCTTTCGCACCTTCGTCACGGGCGAGGTCTTCGCGACCTTTTGTCGCGCCATTCCTTCATCGCGCAGCTCGCCGAGCCGTAGCCGACGCCGAATTGGAGCGCTTTCGCGCTGGCCTCGAGGTCACCGGCGATCGCACGCAAGCTTGCGGCCTCCTCTCGCATCTCTTCTCCGTGCGCACCGGGTGGCTCGCGGGCAAGCTCGCGCCCGCCGAGACCTGCGCGATTATCTCTCGGGGCTCGTCGTCGGCATGGAGTTTCGCGAAGCGCGCGAGATGGGCTGGTTCGAGCCTGGCGAGCGCGTCGGGATCATCGGGGGCGATCATCTCGTCGAGGTCTATCGGCGAGCAGCGATAGCCTTTGGGCTCGAGCCCGATCTCGGCCCTTCCGACGCCGCGGTGCGCGGCGCTCTCGTCATCGCGGAGATTGCCGAAAGGAGGGGCCATGGGGTTTGACGAAGCGTTCGCCAAGCTGCCGCTGATCGCCATCCTGCGCGGGCTGCGGCCCGACGAGGCGCTCGACGTCGCGACGGCGCTCTTCGACGCCGGCTTTCGCATCCTCGAAGTCCCGTTGAACTCGCCTTCGCCGCTCGTGAGCATCGAGCGCATCGCGGCGCGTTTCGCGGCGCGCCTGCTGATCGGCGCCGGCACGGTTCTCGATACGGCAAGCCGTCGCGCAAATCGCCGAGGCCGGCGCGCGTCTCGTCGTCTCGCCGAACTTCGATGCGGAAGTGGTGCGCGCGGCGAAGAAGCGCGGCCTCGTCTCGATCCCGGGCGTCGCCACGCCGAGCGAGGCCTTCGCGGCGCTCGCCGCGGGTGCCGACGCGCTCAAGCTTTTTCCCGCCGAGATGATCGCGCCCAAGGTGGTCCGCTCGCTCCGGGCCGTGCTGCCGAAAGCAACGCGGCTCATCCCGGTCGGCGGCATCGCGCCCGAGAATATTCCGGCTTATCGCGAAGCGGGAGCCGATGGCTTCGGCATCGGCTCAGCCCTCTTCAAGCCCGGCATGTCGGTCGAGGAGGTCGCACGGGCGGCAGCGAAATTCGTCGAGGTGATGCAAAAGAGCGGGTAGGGCACGCGACGGAAGCGGCGCGCTCGTTGCGCCGTTCCTTTCGACCTTCCTGGCTCAGGCCCGCTTCGCCCAGGCCTCGGCAATCGCGAGCCGCTGCACCTTCCCCGAGGGACCCTTCGGCAGCTCGGGAAGGAAGGTGAAGAATTTCGGCGTCTTGTAGCGGCCGAGGTGCCGGAGGCAATGGGCTCGCAATTCCTCCTCGCTCAAGAGCGCATCCGGCTTGAGCACGATGCCCGACAGGATCTCCTGGCCGTAGTCGGTGTCGGGAATGGCGACGGCGGCGGCTTCGAGGATCGCCGGATGCAAGAGGAGGGCTTCGTCGATCTCGCGCGGCGCGATGTTCTCGCCGCCCTTGATGATGAGCTCCTTCAGGCGGCCGGTGACGAAAAAGAAGCCGTCCTCGTCGCGAAAGCCGAGGTCGCCGGTGCGCAGGAAGCCCGCGGCATCGAGCGCCTCCAAGGTGCGCTCGCGCGATTTGTAGTAGCCGCCCATCACGTTCGAGCCGCGAAACCGGATTTCTCCGGCCTCGCCATTGGGCAATTCGCGCCCCTTTGCGTCGGCGACGAAGGCCTCGACGCCGCAGGGGAGGCCGACGCTGCCGTATTTGCGACGCTCGAGCTGCATCGGATTGCAGAAGGTGACGGAGGCGGATTCGGTCATCCCCATGCCCTCGATCACCGGCACGCCGAAGCTTTCCTCGAAGGCGCGATGATGCTCCGGCGGCAAGGGCGCCGAGGCCGAGCGGCCGAAGCGCAGCGCGGCGAAGCGGCGTCGGCGGGGCGCCGGCCGCCGCGTTCAAGAGATAGGCGATGATGGTCGGCACCATGTTGATCCAGGTGCAGCGATAGGCCTCCACATCGCCCCACCAGCTCGAGACCGAGAAGGCGTGCGGCGCGACGATGCTGCCGCCCGAGAGGAACGGCGCGAGCGTGCCGATCACCTGGCCGTTGATGTGATAGAGCGGCAGAGAGCTCAGCACGCGGTCGCCGGGGTGAAGCCCATGCCATTTGGCGACGCTCGCCGCCGCCGCGACGAGATTGCGATGGGTGAGCAGCACGCCCTTCGGCGTGCCCGTCGTGCCGGAAGTGTACATCAGGAGCGCCGGCGCGTTCTCATCGAGCGGCTCGAGCTCGAAACCCTCGGGCGCATCGGGGAAAAGCCGTGAAGCATCGACATCGATCGTCTCGATGGCGATCTTGCGCGACATCAGCGGCAAGGCCTCGGCAAGCTGCGCCGATTGTGCCGGCGAGCGCGAACAGGATCTTGCAGTCGCAATGATCGAGCGCATAGGCGAGGCCGGCGCGCGAGCTTCTGAGGTTCAGAGGCGTCACCACGAAGCCGCCGATCATGGCGCCGAGGAAAAGCGAGGCGGTCTGATAGCCGTTCGGCATCAAGAGCGCGACCTTGTCGCCGGCGCGCAATCCGCGCGCCTTCAGCTCGGCCGCGAGCGCTCTCGCCTCGCGCAGCAAGCCGCCGTAGCTGAGAACCCGGCCCGGCTCCTGCGCATGGTCCGGCGCGATGAGGAAGGGTGCGGAGCCTTGCGCGGCCGCATGCGCGACAGCGATGTCGCGCAAGCTTCGCGCTTCTCCGCTCGCCGCTTCTCGGCAACGATCCCGTCCCGGCCGTCACCGGCGCCACGGTCCCGTTCATTCATCGTTCTTCGCCTCGCCGCTTCTCTTCAACCCGCACCGGCGCGAGCTTTCCCGAAGAGGGTGAGGTGCGCGCGAAATATTCGCCGAAAATCTCGGCCTCGTCCGGCACGCGCTCCGGGATCACGTGCGAGATGCGCGTGATGTTGAGGAAATGCCGGTAGTTCATGTTGTCGGAGAAGCTGTTGCGTCCCCAGGTGCCGCAGCCCATCGAGAGCGAGAAGGGCAGGCCGTTGTCGAAGCTGCCGCCGGTCGCGATGCAATGGGCCTGATTGACGATGACGCGCGACACCGGAAGCGGCAAGACCGAGCTCGGTCGCCTGGCCACAGTCGCGCGTATGCAGGCCGACAGAATGGCCGGCGCCTTGATAGGCATAGATGCGCTCGACGATGCGCATCGCCTCGGCGAAATCCGCGGCGCGGTAGATGGCGAGCACGGGCGAGAGCTTCTCGCCGGAGAAGGGATGGGCCGGGCCAAAGCCGGTCTCGGCGACCATCAGGAAGCGAGCGGCGCGAAAGCGCTTTGCGTCAAGCCCGGCCTTCGCCGCGATCGTCGGCGCGTCCTTGGCGAGCAACTCTGGCGAGAGCTTGCCGTCCGGAAACAGCGCGGCTTGCAGGCGCTCGCGCTCGCTTCGTGTCGAGGAGAACGCCGCCATTTCGCGAAAGCGCGTCGAGCATGGCGTCGAAAATCTCGGCATCGAGCACGAGGCTGTTCTCCGAGGAGCAGCTCGTCGCATTGTCGAAGCGTCTTCGACACCGCGATCTGTCGGGCCGCGGGCTCGAGATCGGCGCTGCGATCGACGATGCTCGCCACATTGCCGGCCCCGACGCCGAAGGCCGGCGTGCCGCTCGCATAGGCGGCGCGGATATTCGCTTGCGATCCCGTCGCCACGACGAGGTCGGCCTGGCGCATCAGCTCATGCGTCGTCGCCTTCGGTGACCGGGGCCGGGAGAAGCTGCACGAGGTCGCGCGGAGCCTCGAGCTTGTCCAATTCGGCATGGACGAATTCGACGAGCTTGGCGCAGGTGGTCCAGCCCTTCGGCGAAGGCGCGAGGATCACGGCGTTGCGCCCTTTGAGCGCGTTGATGATCTTGTTCGCCGGTGTCGCGCCCGGATTGGTCGACGGCGTGATCGCCGCCACCACGCCCGACCGGGCGCGCGATCTCGACGATGCCGGTCTCCTTGTGCTCGGCGATGACGCCGACCGATTTCGCCCCCTTCAGGTCCCGCAAGAGGCCGAGCGTCTTGCGGTGGTTCTTCTGGATCTTGTCCGCCACATTGCCGAGGCCGGTGTCGCCGACGGCGAGCTCGGCGAGAATTCGGTTGCGCGAAGGCTCCATGATGGCCCAGCCGGCCGCCGCGACCAGAAGATCGGTCATCGCCTGATCATATTGGTTTGCGATCGCTTGAGCCTTCCTCGCGCGCGCGATCAGCTCGGCGACGAGCGCCGTCGCCTTTGCGTCCTCGACGCTCCGATCAGGCCGCTTTCCATCCGGCTTCTGTTTTTCCGACACTTGCCTGTCCAACATGGTTGGGGGCGCCTTCCTATCTCGTCACCACGGTGAAGCGCTCGATCATCGACCTTCCGGTTCGGGTTGATGAACAGGGCTCCGATGATGCCGACCGCGAGCAGACCGGCCGTGATCGCGAAGGGCCCCACATAGCTTCCCGTCCGATGGATCAGGATGCCGAAGACCGCGGGCGAGATCGCGCCCGCGAGGCCAAACCCGGTGTTCATCATCCCGCCGGCGGTGCCAGCATAGCGCCCGGCGATGTCGATCGGAAGCGACCAGAGCACGGCATTGGTCAGTTCGAGGCAGAAGAAGGAGGCGGTGAGGCAGTAGACGGCAAGGAGCGCGTCCTCGGTTCGCACCGCCGGCACGAGAAAGGCGAGCGCGCCCGCAAGGCCGAAGACGAGCAGGGAGCAGCGCGCGAGACGCAGATTGCCGGTCGCTTTGTAGATGCGGTCGGAGAGGACGCCGCCCAGGGTGTCGCCGACGACGCCGGCCGCGAGCGGCAAGGAGGTGAAGAGCGCCATCTTGGCGACGTCGAAGCCGCGCGCCTCGAAGAGATAGGTCGGCAACCAGGTGAGGAACACCCAGAGCGACCATCCGTAGCAGAAATCGACGAAGGTCACGAGCCACATGCGCGAGATCATGGCACGCCAGGGCGTCTTCTCGCAGCGCCGGTTTCGTCGCCGGAATGCCGATCTCATCGAGCTCCTCGCGCGACACGGCAAGCTTCTCGCGCGGCGTGTCGCGGAAGGAGATCAGCCACCAGACGGCCCAGGCGGCGCTCAAGGCGCCGAGCACGAAGAAGGCGGCGCGCCATCCGAATGCAGCCGTGATGCCGACGACGGCCGGCGGCGCGACCGCGCCGCCGAGCCGCGCGAAGCTATGCGTCACCCCTTGCGCGAGGCCGCGCTCTTGCGGCGGATACCAGAAGGTCATGGCGCGGGTCGCGGCCGGAAAGGCGCCGCCCTCGCCGATCCCGACGAGAAGGCGCACGAGCACGAGCGACATCGCGCCGCCCACCATGCCGGTGAGGACGGTGCCGACCGACCAGATGACGCAGAGAAGGAACAGGATGAGACGCGGCCCGAAACGGTCGGCGAGCCAGCCGCCCATGATCTGCATGGCGGTGTAGGGATAGGCGAAGACGGAGAAGATGAAGCCGAGCTGCTGCCTTGTCGAGGCCGAGTTCCTTCGAGATGAAAGGCGCCGCGACCGAGATGTTGGTGCGGTCGATATAGGCAATGAAATACATCAGCGAGAGCGAGAGAAGGACCGCGTAGCGTGCCCGCATCCATCGCGGCACGCTCGCGATCCGCATTCGCCCATCGGCACCAACCTCGCCAGCCTCCATCTCGAACTCCCTCCCCCTTCGTTTATCGCTTCTTATTGTGCACCCGCGCCTGACAGGGGCCGAGCGCCGACCTCGCCCTCCCATCCCGACAAAGGTGCTCACGCACGGTCTCGTGACGCCCTTGTCGTGGGCAGAGGAAGCTGTCGCCGCATTCCGTCCTTGCGTGAAGGGTGCAACTGGACCCATTATGAAAGAAGTTTGGACCGACCATAGAACCAGAGGATCGCTTTCGCTTGGATCACGTGCTTGTCAGCCCACATGGGCGGGACGGGGATGCCGGCCGCGGCATCGCCCGCAGGAAGGCCGCTCGCAAACGCCTTGCCGAGCGGCGCCTCGCCGCCGAGACGCACCGTTCGGCGGAAGGAGGCGAGCGAAAGCGGCTTCAATTGGAGCGTTCTCTTCCGCAATTTCGCGCTCAACCAAAGGTCGCTTGCAGGTCCAGATCCGCCAGATGATCGTCGCCGCGATCGAGGAGCGTCGCCTCGCCGGCAATGCCCGCATGCCGTCGAGCCGAGAGCTCGCCCTCGCGCTCGGCGTCGCCCGCAACACGGTGGTGCTCGCCTATCGGCAGCTCGTCGATGAAGGCTTCCTCGAATCGCGCGAGCGCAGCGGCTATTTCGTCGCCGATCTCGACCTCGGCGACGCGGCCTCTCCGGCGAGGGTCGAGATGCGTGCGCCTGTCGGCGCTCGGGCCCGACTGGCCGGAGCGCTTCGGCATCGCGCCGTCGCGGCAGCGCAACATCGTCAAGAAGCTCGATTGGCTGCGCTACCCTTTCCCCTTCCTCTACGGGCAATTCGATCCGTCGCTTTTCCCCACGAATGATTGGCGCGAGAGCGCGCGCGGCGCCTTGAGCGTGCTCGAGATCCAGAACTGGGCGCGCGATCTCATCGACGGCGATGATCCCGAGCTGATCGATCAATTGCGCGTGCACGTCCTGCCGCGCGCCGGCATCTTCGCGCCGCCTGAAGAGATCATCGTGACCGTGGGGGCGCAGCAGGCGCTCTTCATGCTGGCGCAGCTTTTCCTGCGCAAGAACACGACGATCGGCATCGAGAACCCAGGCTACGCCGACGCGCGCAATATTTTCGGCATGATGAGCGATCGCGTGATCCCGCTCGCGATCGACGGCGACGGGCTCATTCCGTCGAAGGAAGTCGCCGAATGCGAATATCTCTATGTCACCCCGGCGCATCATTGCCCGACCACGGTGACCATGCCGTTGCGGCGCCGCGAGCGCCTTCTCGAATTGGCCCGGCAGAACGATGTGGTGATCATCGAGGACGGCTATGAGCTCGAATTGTCGGGCGAGAGCCATGGCGCGCCCGCCTTGCGCAGCCTCGATGCGCGACGGTCGCGTCGTCTATGTCGGCAGCTTCTCCAAGATCCTCGCGCCGGGCTTGCGCATCGGCTATGTGGTCGCGCCGGCGGCGGTCGCCCGCGAGCTTCGGGCCCTGAGGCGCCTGATGCTCCGCCATCCGCCCTCGAACAATCAGCGCGCCGCCGCCTTGTTCCTCGGCCTTGGCCATTACAAATCGCATCTGCGCCGCGTGACCCATGCGCTCGAGCGAGCGCGCCGAGATCGTCGAGGCGGCGCTCGAACGCCATCTGCCGGGCTGGCGTCGCCTGCGGGGCGCCGGCGCCTCGAGCTATTGGCTCGAAGGCCCGTCGTCGCTCGATTGTCACGCGCTTGCGCAAGAGGCGGAGAAACGTGGCGTGCTGATCGAGCCCGGCGATGTGTTCTTCATGGGCGAGGCGCCGCCGCGCAATTTCCTGCGCCTCGGCTTCGCCTCGATCGGCGCGCGAGCGCATCGAGGCGGGCATCGCGGCACTGGCGCAGGCGGCGCGAGCCCTCGGCGGTTGAGGGCGCAGGCCCTGGCGCAAGCGATCGGCGGGGACTGGCTCTAGAGCGCTCGAAGCTCGGCGCCGCTACGGTGCCGGCGCCATTCGACCTGCGCTGCCATTGACCATCTGGCCTTGGCGGCGCCGTGGCGGCTGAGAACCGCGCGGCGGCAAAGGCGAAGCTGCCGCCTCACCCCTTGATGAACGGAAAGCCGGGAGATCCCCCATCATGACCAGAATGTCCGCCAGTGAGGCCTTCGTCGAGACGCTCGCGGCGCAAGGCGTCACGCATGTGTTCGGCATCGTCGGCTCGGCCTATATGGACGCGCTCGATCTGTTCGAGGCGGCCGGCATCCGCTTCATCTCGGTCGCCCATGAGCAGGGCGCCGGGCATATGGCGGACGGCTTCAGCCGGGCGAGCGGCCGTCACGGCGTGTGCATCGCCCAGAACGGACCGGGCATCACCAATTTCGTCACCGCCATCGCGGCCGCTTATTGGGCCCATTCCCCGGTGGTGATGATCACGCCCGAGACCGGCTCGAACACGCAAGGGCTCGGCGGCTTCCAGGAGACCGAGCAGCTCCCCTTCTTCGAGAAGATCACCAAATACCAGATCCATTGCGCCAATCAGGCGCGCATTCCCGAGCTCTTGTCGCGCTGCTTCGATTACGCGCTTGCTCGAGCGCGGCCCGACCCAGTTCAACATCCCGCGCGACCTGTTCTACGGCGAGTTCGACGCCACGATCCCGAAGCCGATCCGGGTCGAGCGCGGCGCCGGAGGCCCGGAGAGCCTCGAGGCCGCCGTGAAGCTCCTCGCCGGCGCGAAATTCCCGGTCATCCTCTCGGGCGGCGGCGTCGTGATGGCCGACGGGGTCGGCGAGGTGGTGAAGCTCGCCGAATATCTCACGGCGCCGGTGATCAACACCTATCTGCACAATGATTCCTTCCCCAAGAGCCATCAGCTCTGGTGCGGCCCGATCGGCTACCAGGGGTCGAAGGCGGCGATGAAGCTCTTCGCCAAGGCCGATGTCGTGCTCGCGCTCGGCACGCGGCTTGGCCCGTTCGGCACCTTGCCGCAGCACGGCCTCGATTATTGGCCGAAGGACGCGAAGCTCATCCAGGTCGAGGCCGATCCGCGCCGCATCGGGCTCGTCAAGCAGGCCTCGGTCGGCGTCTGCGGCGATGCGCAGGCGGCGACGAGCGGAGATCCTGCACCGCTTGCAGACCGGCAATGTCGAGGTCGCGGCGCGCCAAAATCGCGCCGAGCGCCTCGCCGAGATCGAGAAGCAGAAGAAGGAATGGGAGACCGAGCTCAACCAATGGGGCCAGGGCGGCGGCTCTCCGATCAGCCCGCGCCGCGCCTTGCGCGAGCTCGAGAAGGCGATGCCGGAAAACGCCATGGTGACGACCGACATCGGCAATATCTGCTCGGTGTCGAACAGCTATCTGCGCTTCGAGAGGCCGAACAGCTTCTTCGCCGCCATGAGCTTCGGCAATTGCGGCTATGCCTTCCCGACCGCGATCGGCGCCAAGGTCGCGGCGCCCGATCGTCCGGCGATCGCCTATGTGGGCGACGGCGCCTGGGGCATGAGCCTGCAGGAGACACTCACCTGCGTGCGCGAGAAGATTCCCGGCGATCGCGGTCGTCTTCAACAACGGGCAATGGGGCGCCGAGAAGAAGAACCAGATCGACTATTACGCCGACCGCTTCGTCGGCACCAATCTCGAAAATCCGAGCTTTGCCGGAATCGCCGAGGCGATGGGCGCCAAGGGCATCAAGGTCGATCACCCGGACAAGCTCGGCGATGCCTTGCGCCAGGCCGTCGCGAACGACCATTGCACCATCGTCGAGGTGATGGTCACCCAGGAGCTCGGCGATCCTTTCCGCCGCGACGCGCTCAAGAAGCCGAAGCGCCTGCTCGACAAATATGCGGCTCTCAGCGTGGCCTGAGGGCCGTAAAGCCAAAACGCAGCGTGGGCGGGTGGCGGGATGACATGCCCGTCGTCCCTCCTTCCCGCGGAACTCTGCGCTTTGTTCGCGGCGGACTGGGCGACGACGCCCGCGGTGATCGTCATGGTCGCGGGCCTGCTCGTGGCCTCCTTCGCGCGCGGCTATTCGGGTTTCGGCTTTTCCGCGATTCTTGTCGCAAGCTGGTCGCTCGTCGCTCCGCCTTCGTTGCCGGTCGCGGTCGCCGTCATGTTCGAGGTGAGCGCGAGCATCATGCAGGCCGCGAGCGTATGGCGCGACGTCGATTGGCGCCGCATCGGGCTCTTGCTCGCGGGCGCGTTGGTCTGCAGCCCCTTCGGCGTCGCTGGTGCTCACCCTTGCGGCGCCCTCGACCGTGCGTCTCTTGATCGCGGGGCTCGTTCTTCTGTGCTCATGCGCCTTGCTTGCCGGTTTGCGCCTCGAGAAGCCGGTCGGCACGGCGGGGCAAGTCGCGGTCGGCGGCGTCTCCGGTTTCGTCAACGGCGCCACGGCGATGGGGGGCCTGCCGGTCGCGCTCTTTCTTGCCGCAAGCTCCATCGCGCCCACGACCATGCGGGCTTCCTTCATCGCCTATTTCTTCGCCCTCGACATCATCGCGGGCTCTTTGCTGGCGCGCGAAGGCATCCTCGGATCGCAGGCGCTCGTCACGGCGCTGTTATGCTTGCCCGTGCCTCGTCGTCGGGCTCTTGCTCGGAGGCCGGCATTTCCTCTCCGCGACTCCCGAGCAATTCCGCCGCCACACGTTATGGCTTTTGGTTGGGCTTGCCTTGATCGGGCTCGCCAAGGCGCTCCTTTGATGCCGGCCTCATCCGATCGTGGCGAGCACCACCGCGACCGTCGAGACGATCTCCTCGACGCTCGCGCCTCGCGACAGATCGCTCATCGGCTTGGCGAAGCCTTGCAGGAACGGCCCGAGCGCGCGCGCTCCGCCCATATGCTGCGTGAGCTTGTAGCCGATATTGGCCGCGTCGAGATCGGGGAAGATCAGGACGTTCGCCTTGCCGGCGACCGGGCTTTCCTGCTTTACCTTCCTTGCCGCGATCTCGGGCGAAAGCGCCGCGTCCACCTGCAGTTCGCCGTCGACGGCGAGCTTCGGCTCTCGCGAGCGGATGAGGGCGAGCGCATGCGTGACCTTCTCGACACGGGGATGCTGGGCGCTCCCCTTGGTGGAGAAGGACAGGAGGGCCACGCGCGGCTCCTCGCCGAGGAGCGCGCCGGCACTGCGCGCCGCCGCGATGGCGATATCGGCAAGCTCGTCGGCCGTCGGATCGACGGTGACGGCGCAATCGGCATAGACATAGGCGCGCGAGCCGCCTTCGGCGTCCGGCACCAGCATCAGCATGAAGCTCGACGGGTGGGCGATGCCGGTCGCGAGCCCCACGGTCATCAGCCCGGCTTCGATGACGCGGCGCGTCGGGTTGGAGACGCCCGCGATCATCGCGGCGGCGTCGTCGCAGCCGACCATCATGCCGCCGAAATAGAGGGGCTTGCGCAAAAGGCGAAGCGCCATGCCCTCGCTCAGCCTCTCTCTTGTCGCGCAGAGCCTTGCCGCATAGGCGCGAAGGCGTTCGCTCGCGGCGGGGTCCACGATCTCGATTCCGGCAAGCGACACGCCCGAGCGCGCCGGCCTCCTCGGTGATCGCGGCGGGCGTGCCGAGAAGCACGGGAAGCGCGATGCCCTCGCGCAGGAGGAGCGCGGCCGCGGCGAGAATGCGCGCGTCCTCCCCTTCAGGAAGCACGATGCGGCGCCTCGCCCCACGGGCCGCCGCCTTGAAGCTCTCGACGATATCCATGCCCGCTCCAGCCAGCCTTCATCAAAATCGCGCGCGCAAAGGTTCACGGGCCGGAAGGTCCCATCGAAGCCGATCGTTCGCGCCCGGACCTCGCCAATATCCCTCGAAGCCCCCTCGGGAGAAAGCGCCAGACGCCATGAGCGAACAGGACCAGCCCATCAAGATCCATCGCGGCTTGAAGGATGTCTATTTCGAGCGCTCCGGGACGAGCTTCATCGACGGCAAGGCCGGCGAGCTTCGCTACCGCGGCTATTCGATCCATGACCTCGCCCGCCATTCGATGCTTCGAGGAGACGGCCTATCTGCTGTTGCACGGCGAGTTGCCGGATGCTGCCACGCTCGAGCGCTTCGAGTCCGAGTTGAAGGAAGCTCGCTCCCTTCCTCCCGCGATCCTCGAGATCATCGCGCGGATCAAGAATGCCCATCCGATGGAGGTGTTGCGCACCTGCGTCTCGGCGCTTTCGGCCTTCGATCCGGAAAGCGCGGACAAATCGCGCGCGGCGAATATCCGCAAGGGCGTGCGTCTCACCTCGCAGGTAGCGATGATCGTCTGCGCGCATCACCGCGTTCGCAAGGGAGAAAAGCCATTGGCGCCCGACGCCGGTCTCGGACATGCGGCGAATTTTTTGTGGATGCTCAAGGGCGAGAGGCCGACCCCCGACAGCGCCAAATTGATGGACACCGATTTCGTGTTGCACGCCGAGCACGGCTCCAATGCCTCGTCCTTCGCGGCGCGGGTCGTGATCGGCACGGACGCCGATCTGCACGCCGCGGTCACGGCGGCGGTTGCGGCGCTTTCGGGTCCCGCCCATGGCGGGGCCGCCGAGGACGTGATGAAGATGGCGATCGAGATCGGCGAGCCTGAAAGGGCCGCCGGATACGTGGCCGCCAAGCGTCGCAACAAGGAGGCGGTCACCGGCTTCGGCCATCGCGTCTATCGAACCGAGGATCCGCGAGCCCGCCACATGCGGGCCGGCGTCGAGCGCCTCTCGAAGGAGATGGGACAGCCGAAATGGTTCGCCATCCTGCAAGCCGTCGTCGAGGCGATGGCGCCCTATGCGCGCCATGGCGTGAACGTGAACGTCGATTTCTATTCGGGCGTTATCTATTATCTGCACGGCATCCCGCAGGATCTGTTCGTGCCGATCTTCGCCATCGGACGCGTGCCGGGATGGACCGCGCAATGCCTCGAGCAATATGCGAGCAACATCCTGATCCGGCCGCTGACGCTTTACGACGGGCCGCAGCCGCGCGCCTATGTCCCGATGCACCAGCGTTGAGGCAGCGTGGTGGTGGCCTCGGGGCCATTCCAGACGATGAGAAAGCTTTGATGGGCCAGATGCGATCACTCGCCATGTACCAGGTGGACGCCTTTGCCGACCACGTTTTTGGCGGCAATCCAGCGGCCGTTCTGGTTCTTGATGAATGGCTGACGGATGCCATGATGCAGAACATCGCAGCCGAAAACAATCTTGCCGAGACGGCATTCGTTCGCGCAAATGCGGCAGCCTGGGACCTTCGGTGGTTCACGCCGCTTCATGAGGTTGATTTCTGCGGGCATGCAACACTCGCTACGGCTCACGTCCTTGCGACCGAACGGCGGATTCAAGGGGAGCTGGTGTTCGCGACGCGTGTGGGAGAACTGCGAGTTTCCCGACAAGAAGATGGTTATACGCTCGATCGTGCCGAGCCTTCCGCCGAGGCCCATCGACGATCTTCCTTCGGCTCTGATCGCAAATTTCTCAAACGCGGGAGTGACCATTTTTCGGAACTTCGAAAATATCTTCGTCGAACTATCCGGCGAGCGAGCCGTGCGCGAGTTTGTGCCCGACCTCGTGAAGATCGCTACCCTTCACCCGCTCGGCCTTGCCATTACAGGGAAAGGCGACCTCTGTGATTTCGTATCGCGCTACTTCGCGCCGGGCGCAGGTATTCCCGAAGATCCAGTGACCGGCTCGACACACGCAACTTTAGTCCCCTATTGGGCAAAAAAACTGGGAAAGCTGAGCCTTTCAGCGTTTCAGTGCTCCCATAGGGGCGGACATCTGGGTTGCGAGTTACGAGGAGACCGGGTTCTTCTCACCGGCCATGCCACTACCTTCATGAAGGCTGAGATTCTCCTCCCGGTATAACTTGGGTGCTAGTGCCAGCTCCGTGACACCGGCTCGGAAATCCCCGTCGTGCACGCGCGCCCTCGTGTCGCTCGGCTTCTCGGCCATCGAGATGAAGCGATGGTCGCGCCGGGCGGTCCCGATCGCCTACGGCCGCGCCGCCTTCACATCCGCGACCGTGATCTCGTCCTTGTAGCCATTGCCGAAGTGAGTGCGGACGTAATTCACGACGGCGGCGATTTGCTCGTCGCTCAATGCATAGCCGAATGCCGGCATGCCCTTCTCGCCTTGCATCACGACGAGAACCGCGTATCCGGCGGCCTCGAGCTTTGCGTCGCCGGCGAGCGCCGGATAGGTGCCGGCTCCGGTCGCGCCCCTCGCGTCGGGCATATGACAGCCTTGGCAGATGGCGTGATAGAGCGCTTCACCCGATTGTTCGGGATAGCGCGTGGTGGTGGACAGGAAATCGGTGCTCTGTGCCGTCGCCGCCGTTCCGCCGGCGCAAATTCCAAGCGCGATCGCGGCGAATGTCGCGATGCCTCGACGCGGCCTTGCCCCGACTTGCGCCTCAGCATTGGTCGAGGCTCTCGTCACCGCGCCCTCGTCTTGGATGCGCATCGGTTCAATTGCCGGCGACGACGCGCCTGTGCAGGCGCGTGATGGCGTCGAGCGAGGAGAGGATGGCGCCCTCCTGCCAGGCGTTCACGTAAGAGGCGTGCTCGCCCGCCAGCACGATGCGTCCGTCGATGGCACAAAGGTTCTGGTAATGGGTCTTGCGGGTCGCGGCGTTCCACAGGCCGAAGCAGCCGAGCGTCCAGGGCACGCGATGCCACGCGACCGCAATGCCGTTCTCGAACTCCTCGGCATATTGCGGATGGATCTGCGCGCCGTTCTCGACCGCGAGCGCGATCCGCTGCGCCGGCGTCATCGCGGTGAACTCGGTCGCCGGAAGCCCGAAGCTGTAGGCGCCGAGCAGCACGCCCTTGCCCGCCTTGTGGTAATCCGTGCTCGGATAGGAGATCTGGGCGATCGGCAGGTCCGTGAAGGAAATGCCGCCGTAGATCGCCTCATCCTCTTCCCAGAAGCGACGCTTGAATTGCAGGCCGATCTTCACCGAGGCGGCGTAGGGCACGGCGTCGATCGCGGCCTCCATCGGCGCACCGACGTCCATGTCGATCTGGCTCAGGATCGAGAGCGGGATGGTGCACAAGCACCAATCGGCGCTCGCCTGCCTTGCGCCGCCGTTTCCCGATGCGCTTTCGAAGACGACGGTCACGCCCTTGTCATTCTGCTTGATGGCGGTGACCTTGGCATCGAACTCGACGAGATCGGTCACCTCGCGCAAGAAGGCCTTCCCGATCATGTCCATGCCGCCCACCGGCTGGAACATGGTGTGCTGGAAATCATGCTGGAGCGGGAAGCTCAACTGCCGCCACAGCCGCGAGTTCAAGATGTCGCCGAGGCCGATCGGGGTCGAGGGGAGGGGCGCGCCGTCGATGCCGCCGCCCGGCGCCTGATCGTAGCCGCGAACTTCGCTCGAATAATATCCCGTCCGATAGGCGTGGTCCTTGTCGAGGGCGCCCCAGGAGCGCAGCGACTGGAGAAGGATTTCCTTGTCTTCCTTGCTGACCGCGTCATCGAGCCTGTCTTCGTTCACGGCCTTCGCCAAGAGCTCGGAGATGTGCCCGTTGTAGTCCGACAGGATGTGCCGGAAACGCTGCGGCCTGCCGCCGAAAGCGCCGCTCGCGTGCAGGTAGCTGTTGAAATTGAGCTGCATGAAAGGTTCGAGCCGGACGCCCAATCGCTTGCAATAATCGAGCAGCGCGCGGTGGTGATAGGGGATGCGCCACGGGCCCGGATTGATGTAGAGGCCTTCGTCGAAAGCGCAGTCCTGGCGCGCGCCGCCGAGCTCGGTATAGCTGTCGCCGCCGCGCAGCGACCAGTTGCGCCCGCCCGCCCGCTTTTGATATTCGAGCACCTTCACCTTGTAGCCCGCCTTGCGCAGCTCGAGCGCCGCGACCATTCCGGCAAGGCCGGCGCCCAGGATGAGGATCGAAGCGCCCTTCGGGTCGCCGGGGAGCTCGACGGGGCCCAGATAGCGGGAATCGGCGGCGTGCCCGAGGCTCGTCATCGCCTGATACATCACCGCGCTCGAGGTCGCCTGGCCGATCATCCTCAAGAGGTGCCGGCGGCTCATTTGCGGTCCGTCTGCGTCATTCATCGGTCGAGTCATCCTCGACCCACACGGATCGATCCGGCGGAAGGTTAGCCAAACGGCATCGAGGACGCCAGCGGCAGCGCCCGCGACTGCCTCCTCCCGATCCGGCGAGAGTTCCGCGCGGGTACTGGCGTTTCGCCGAGCCATGGCCTACATTCGCAAAGGCGGGGCTGCGCGGTGCGTCAGAACTTGTATCCCCGGGCCCTTATCGATCCAAACGGGAGCTGTCCCTGGCCGGGTCCCTGGACCCGGACACACGGCGCCCACCTACGTTGTAGGTGTCCCGGGATCGATGGTTCGACGGCCGAGGCGGCCCCGCTCTCTTCCGCCAAAGCTTTTCGCGAAAGCCTCATGCGCAGGATTGCCGTGACCGGATCCGACGCTCTTCCTGGCCCGCGGGACGCCAGCGTCGAAAACGGCCCTCGCGCGGCACTCGAGAAAATCCGAGCCGAGAAAGCCGCCATTCGCGCGGCGGCGCTCGCGTGCCGCGATGCACTCGCTCCCGAAGCACGGACCGCTGCGGCGAAAGGCTTCGCGGCCAACGGGCCGGCCGCGCTCGGCGATGTCCGAGATCGGCGGGTCAGCGGCTTCTGGCCCATCCGCTCGGAGCTCGACCCACGCTATCTGATGCGCGAGCTCGCCGGGCGAGGTGCGAAGCTCGCCTTGCCTTGCATCGAGGCCGGGCGGCTCGTCTTTCGCCAATTCGTCTTCGGCGATCGTTTGCGGCAAACCGGCTTCGGGCTGTCCCAGCCCCCGCCGGAGGCCCCGATCGTCACACCCGACATCATGCTGGTGCCGCTCGCCGCTTTCGATCGCAGCTGCGGCCGCATCGGTTACGGCAAGGGGTATTACGATGGGGCGATCTCGCGCCAGATCGAAGGGGGCCACCGGCCGCGCACGCTCGGGCTCGCTTTCGCCTGTCAGGAAGTGGAAGCGGTTCCGCTCGAAGCGCATGACCAGCGTCTCGACGGCGTGCTCACCGAGCGCGAGCTGATCCTCCCCCGTTGATCGGGAAGGGCCGCGGCTCGACGCGGTTTCAAGAAACTGGCGATTCTTTGACTATCGGTTCTTGCGAAAAGCTCGACTGCGGAGGGTCGCCGGATGACCGCCGGATGCTTTCAGACGCGGGCCCCCACGCTTTAGCGCCGATCGGCCTCCTTCGCGGACCCGCGCGAAGCATCCTTCGCCTGTCCCAAAGTGTTCGGCCCCCAAGGCGGTCTGCCCCTTGCCTGCGATCTTTTCGGCCTTGTCCCTCGCGCTCGGCTTCGCATCGGCGATCTTGTCTCCCGCCTTGTTCTTGCGGATGCCTCTTGCTTGTCTGAGCACGCCGACGATGCGATCCTTCTCCATCGTGATCTCCCGTATTGGGGCGCCCGCTAGAGCATGATCCGCAAAAATGGGAAGTATTTTTGCGACAAGATTATGCGTCAAACAAAGAGATAAATGGCTGCGCCGATTCCATCTGAACGCATCCCGCTCTACCGTCGCCTGGGAACGTGGCGTGGAGGTGAAGGTTCCGCGCAGGGGCAGAGCGTCACGACTTCGTGATGTCGTGGCCGCGGCACCATCGCTCAGGCTCAGATCCGCGTCGTGATGAAGCTCATGCTGTCCTCGAGCCTCGCCCCGAGGTCGGACGCGCGCTGAACGCTTTCGGCAAAGGGCTCGAAGGAAAAGACGCCGCGATAGCCGCCGGCACGCAGTTCCTTGATCTGCGTCAGATTTCCCAGAACGTCCGCTTCGTCGACCAGCACGCGATGGGCATCGCGCAGGCTCGCGAGCGAGAGCGCGCCGTCCGTCACGCCCGAGATATGCGCAAGCCCGGTGCGTTGCGGAAAAAGCGCCCATTCGCCCGCGAGATGATGATGGAAGCTGTCGTGAACCAGGAGGAACGCGTCCTCCCCGCCGATCGCATCGATGGCGTCGATCGCCTCGCGCTTCGAGCGCAGCGAGGAAATGGCAAAGCCCAGGGGCTCGACGAAGCCCTTCAATCCGTTTTCCAGGAGAATCGGCTTGAGGCCGCGTAACGCCTCGCGCAAGCCGTCGAGGCGCTCCTTCTCGGCTCGACGGAATGAGGCGTCGTTCACCGGGACGAGGACGAGCGCCTTCGCGCCGCACTCCTTCGCATAGCAGGCAAGCTCGCGCGCCTCGGCTTCGCGTCGCAAGCTCCACTCGTTGAAGCGCTGAAGGGCGTTGATGGTGAGGATCTCGACGCCTCTCGCCTTGGCCTCCCGACGCACCTCCTGAGCCGGCGTGCCATCGGCGATCGGCGCGCCATCGAGATCGTTGCGCATCTCGACCTTGTCGAGGCCGAGGCCCCGCGCGAGCGCGAAGAACTCCGCGACGCCAAGTCCGGGCGCCGCGATATGATTGAGCGCGAACTCGATGGATGGGGTCATGTGTTTGAGGGCCGGGAGCTCGGATGGAAGTGGCGAAGTCACTCTATCTCCTGTCCGAACGTAAAATGACTACTAACCCGTGAGAAGAGGGCGGCAGCGAGAAACTTTGACGTGACGGCAAGACTCGGAATCAAGGCAAAATTGTGTACTTATTGGGGACATGGAGTTTTCCTTTTCCGAGGCAAGCCGAATCTTGGACGCCAACAAGCGTCTGGGGCGCGTCCCAAAATGGGCGATCGACAATCCGAAGTGGCTGGAGATCGTTTCGCCGCTTTTGATCGGAGGCGAGGCGCCCATGGGGTTGCGATTGCGGTGTAAAGCACTCAAGCAATTTCCCAACGAGGCCGTAACCATACAATTGGAAATCGCTCAAGGACGCGCGCGACATTCTGCTATTTGGAGGATCGAATGGAGGCCATTGCGGCCGCACACAAATCCGTACAAGGGCGCGGCCAAGGAACTTCATGGTATGCGAATAGCCGGCTCGCATGAGCATTGCCTACCCGACAATCACGTGCCAGATACCGATCGTATCCTCTCTGACGGAATTCGGTTGGCAAGGCCGATCACGCCCGACCCTCAGACCTTTGAGGATCTGCTTGCCTATGCAAAGGGATGCCTTAAAATCTCTGATTTAGAGGCCATTCCGCCGCCTGATTGGCAAATGGACATCTTCGGTGCTCATCACGGCTAGCGCAATTGAAAATATTGCCGATCGCATGCCCGGGATTATCTCGCGGCTGACCAGTGTTTCTGTGCGCGGCGATGACCTGCGGCTGACCCTGCCGATCATTTACCCGAGTGGGTCCGAGGCGGTGGTTCAGATCACCGCGAGTGGGTCCAACTGTCTTGTGAGCGATCTCGGCGTTGGCTCGCATGAAGCGAATCTGGGCGGCTTTGATGACCTCTATCCTCGGTATGCTCGCCTCGTCGGCGATGCGCTCGGCGTAAGGTTCGATGGTCACGGACTCTTCGTCCTTGACGCGCCCGTGGACCGGCTCGATGGCGCCATCGTAAATGTCGCAAATGCTTCGGTTCGCGCCGTTTCGCTTGCAGGCCTCAATGCTTCAGAGCGGCGAGAGAAGGCAAGAAATGAAGAGCTTTTTGAAAAGCTCATAACCATTTTTCCTCTCTCTGTCGTAAGGAGGAATACAAATGTCGCCGGAGCCAGTCGGGCATGGCAAGCGCACAATGTTGTAGAGCTTACGTCACGGCAAAAGACAATCTATGAATTTGTCGGCCCAAGCGCCACCTCTGTGTATCGTAAAGCCACGATGTTCCTTGACATTTCTGTTCTTGAAGGAGCACCGACAAGAGTGTCGGTCGTCAATTCCCTCGAGGGCATGGGCGAGTTTGTCGGAGTGCTTTCGCATGTCTCAAACGTCATTCAGCTGGAGGCATCGAGAGAGGTTTACGAGAAATATGCCAATGCAGCCTAGAGCTTTCGCAGGCGATCATCGAAGGGCATTCAGGGACAGTTGAAACGACCGTCCACGCCCTTAGGTTCGAAATGAATGGTGCAAAAGCACAAATTTTGAATAATTCAATTATAAAGCAGTCTTAAAGCAGTAGAGTAGGAGCCCTACCCGAGATCGACGCGGACCGGCTTTCCGCTTTGCGCCGATCGCGCCGCTGCGTCGGCGAGAAGCTGCGCCTTGAGCCCGTCATGGCCCGAAGGGGAGGGTGCGCGATCAGCCTTCACGCAGCGGACAAAGGCGTCGAGCTCGCTGCGATAGGCGGCGGCATAGCGTTCGAGGAAAAAGTTCTGGATCGGGTCGGCGGTGAAGCCCTTGGGGCCCGCGTGCTCGACAGTCGTCTCGTGAACATTGCCGGCGCGCAGCATGCCCTTCGACCCATGCACCTCGATGCGCTGGTCATAGCCATAGCTCGCGCGTCGCGAGTTCGAGATCTGGCAGAGCTTTCCCGAGCGCGTGCGCATCTGCACGACGGCCGTGTCGACATCGCCGGCCTCGCCGATCCGCCGGTCGACGAGGCTCGACCCCATCGCCTGGATCTCGACCGGATCCTCGCCCAGGAGGAAGCGCGCCATGTCGAGATCGTGGATCATCATGTCGCGGAAGAGGCCGCCCGAGCGTTTCACGTAATCGATCGGCGGGGGAGATGAATCGCGCGACAGGATGGTGATGATCTCGACCTCGCCGATCGCGCCCGCCGCGAGCCGTTGCTTGAGGGCCGCAGAAATTCGGATCGAAGCGGCGGTTGAAGCCGATCATGAGCTTGACCTTGGCCTCGTCGACCTTCCGTAAGGTCGAGGCGATGCGCTTTGCCGAAAGGTCGACGGGCTTTTCGCAAAAGATGGATTTGCCGGTTTTGGCGACGCGCTCGATGAGATCGGCATGGGTATCGGTCGAGGTGCAGATCATCACCGCGTCGATGTCCTTCGCCGAGATGAGCTCGTCGACCCTCATCGTCGCCGATCGCGTCGCCTTCGCGAGGGCCAAGGCCGGCGCCGCGACGGCGTCGGCGATGCCGACGAGCGCGACGCCGGGATGGGCCGCGACATTGCGGGCGTGGATCTGGCCGATGCGGCCCGCGCCGAGAAGCCCCATGCGAATCATTTCTTCGTCCTCCTGCCCACCGTCGCGACACCCGGTTTCGAAGCCGAACATGCGCCCATCGATGCGGCGCGGTTTCAAGGCTTGATGCACGCTGTCGGGAACGGGCGCAACCTCGAGGTTTGACGCGATTTCGCAACTCATGCTTGATGAAAGCGCATTCGCGGGCACCGCTCGGCCGGCTCGCGGCCGGCGGATCGCGCCGCGGCAAGGCAAACTTCACGAGCTCCGTCCGGCGGCGCGACGCATCATTCTCGGTTCGGGCGCTCGGGAAACGATGCGGCTCTCGCCGAGTTGGGTGAGGATCAAAAGGATGAAGACCGATCGGCTCACCATGGCGCAGGCGCTGACGCGCTTCCTCGCCGCGCAGAGGACGGTGATCGACGGTGTCGAGCTGCCGATCTTCGGCGGCGTCTGGGCGATCTTCGGCCATGGCAACGTCGCCGGCATGGGCGAGGCGCTCCATCGCTTTCGCCACGAGCTGCCGACGTTTCGCGCCCATAACGAGCAGGCGATGGGCCTCGCGTCGGTCGCCTTCGCCAAGGCGAGCTTTCGGCGCCGCATGATGGCTTGCACCACCTCGATCGGGCCGGGCGCCACGAACCTCGTCACCGCCGCGGCCGTGGCTCACGTGAACCGCCTGCCGCTCCTCCTCCTTCCGGGCGACGTCTTCGCCAACCGGCGGCCCGACCCCGTGCTGCAGCAGGTCGAGGACTTCGGCGATGGGCTGGTTTCGGCAAACGACGCCTTGCGGCCCGTCTCGCGCTATTTCGACCGGCTCACGCGTCCCGAGCAGCTCATACCCGCGGCGCGACGCATGATCTCCGTGCTCACCGATCCTGCCGAATGCGGGCCGGTGACACTTGCGCTTTGCCAGGACGTGCAGACGGAAGCCTATGAATATCCGGCAAGCTTCTTCGAAAAGCGCGTTTGGACCTTGCGGCGTCCCGCTCCCGACGCGGAAGAGCTCTTGCATGCGGCCGATCTTTTGCGACGTGCCGAGAGGCCGCTCATCATCGCGGGTGGCGGCGTGCTTTATTCGCAAGCCTCCGACACGCTCGCAGCCTTCGCCGAGCGTCACGGGATTCCTGTCGCCGAGACGCAGGCCGGGAAATCGGCGCTTCCCGACGACCATGCCCTGGCGATGGGTTCGATCGGCGTGACAGGCACCTCGGCCGCGAACGCGCTTGCCGCAAAGGCCGACCTCATTATCGGCATCGGCACGCGCCTTCAGGATTTCACCACGGGATCATGGGCGCTCTTTCAGAATCCGAAGCGCCGGTTCCTGTCGCTCAACGTCGCCACACAGGACGCGGGAAAACACGGCGCTGCGACGCTCGTCGCGGATGCGCGCACCGGCCTCGAGGTACTCGGCAAGGCGCTCGCCGGCCATGCGGCCCCCGCCCGCTGGACGCAATCGGCCCACTCGCTGAAGGCCGCCTGGACAAAGGCCGCCGCAAAGGTGCTTCATCCGCCGCGCGGCAACGAGCTTCCTTCGGACGCCCAGGTGATCGGCGCGGCGATGCGCGCGCTCGGCAAGACGGCGACGCTCGTCTGCGCGGCGGGCGGCCTGCCGGGCGAATTGCACAAGCTCTGGAAGGCGGGTGCGCCCGGCAGCTACCATGTGGAATATGGATTTTCCTGCATGGGATATGAGATCGCCGGCGGGCTTGGCGTGAAGCTCGCTAAGCCCGAGGCCGATGTTCTCGTGATGGTGGGTGACGGCTCCTACCTCATGATGAACTCGGAGATCGCGACTTCGGTGATGCTCGGGAAAAAGCTCATCATCATCGTCCTCGACAACAAGGGGTTTGGCTGCATCGACCGGCTGCAAAGGGCGACCGGCGGGGCGAGCTTCAACAATCTCCTCGAAGATACCCTGCGTGTGACCTTGCCGGAGATCGATTTTCGGGCGCATGCCGAGAGCCTCGGCGCGATCGCCACGAAGGTCTCGTCGATCGCGGAGCTCGAGCGAGCGCTCACCGAGGCCAAGGCCCATCCGCGCACGAGCGTCGTCGTCATCGATACCGATCCGCGCGTCTCGACCGAGGCCGGCGGAGCCTGGTGGGATGTCGCCGTGCCCGAGATCTCGGCGCGGCGCGAGGTCGCCACGGCGCGCAAATCCTATGAGGCCGCGACTGCGCGCCAGAGGCTCGGCGATTAAATGAATGTAAACCGACGATCTGACTGAATTAATGGAAATATCCTGCGGCTGTGAGCTAGGAACGGCTGTCGTGCCCGTTGCAATCACGAAACCGCGCTCAGGAAGCCCTGAGGAGCGTCAAGCCGCTGCTCCAATGATGGCAGTTCGTCATGATGCAGCAGCAGGACCTTGCCAGAGTTAGCTAATCGTCGCGCTGATTTGGTGAAAGCAGCGTTTGAAACAACTGCCGCTGCTTTGGCGCCCTCGTACAACCTAGCGCTGATAACTTCTTGCACGGCTTTGTTGCCGACGGGCTGGCCATGGTAAAATTTGCACTGCAGTACAACGCGCCAGTTATGGCGAACCGCGACTATGTCGACACCTTGGTCTCCACTTCCTTTGGTGAGCTTCGTCGTCCACCCCGCCGCCTCAAGGATTGCTGCACAATGGCGTTCATAGTCCACTCCGGTGGCTACGTTAGAAATATCTAAGTTTTCGGGATAAGCTGGGACGCTCACCGCTGCCGTTTCGATCAAACTGTAGATGCGATCCCGATCGCCTATTGCGGTAGCAACCTCGCTAGGCAAAAATCCTTCCTGGAAAAGGTTCTGAACCAAGACCGTTTCGAAAATATACCTCTTATGTTTGTCCCACTCCTTGGTGACTAGGATGCCACAGTCATCCTCGTACACCATCTGTAGTCCGATTTTTGGCATAGATTGCGGCCTGCGAGGCTATTATCCGACTAAGCGCGCCGCGACATTCGGCCTTTCGATGCCGCACGTGGAGGCGGTATGCCACTAGCCCGATACCTGGCAATACAAGTAGCCATAAAAGACCACCACTACCCGAGCCCTGGCTCGCCGCGCTCACCACGTGGGTATTGTTCGATGGCGCTGGTTCCGGTCGTGGGTCGACAATCACCGGTTGAGCCGCGATTGCAGGAGGTGTGGTAACAAGGGGTGGAGGATTCGGTTGAGCCGCGACGATAGGAGCCATGCTGGGAGATGGCGAGTCCAGTGTC
Source organism: uncultured Alphaproteobacteria bacterium (assembly GCA_963713805.1). Taxonomy (GTDB): domain Bacteria; phylum Pseudomonadota; class Alphaproteobacteria; order Rhizobiales; family Beijerinckiaceae; genus GAS188. The sequence goes on from CAVQNF010000027.1 coordinate 117,096, forward strand.
GACTGTTCGGGTTTCGCCTGCATCGCGGCAGAATCGGGTAGGCGGCCGCCGAACGCCCATGCAGGAAAGTCAACTGTCGATCCCGCTTCCTTATAGGCTCTAATGATCGCGGAGTATTGTCGAAAAATGCACAGCTTGTCGCTTCGACAGGCGGCGCGTAGAGCGAGGAACCTACGGCCCATCTGGTTAGCGACCTGCGGACCTGATTGTCTCCTGACCTCGATGTACCCGGCGTTGGCTGCGCGATCCAACGTGGAGAGGCCGGGGATGTCCCGTCTGCTGTTGAACTTCGGCGTGACGGGCGCTGCCTTGTTACAAGACTATGCTGCCGCTGTGGTTGCGACAACCGGCTTTTCGGTGAGACGATCTCGCGAGGCTTGGAGTGCGGCTCGGAGAGCGGGAAGTTGCTTGTAGGCCTTGAGCCTTCGAAAGCCTTTGGCGGCTTCCATCATGCCGGCCGCAACCCATCGCAGCGCCATTGTGCCGTCTTGCCAACGCTTCACATTGCGGCTGACACGACGGATGGTGCCCATCATGTTCTCGGCGATGTTGGTGCAGGCGAGCGAGCGGCGTAGTTCCTTCGGCAGCTTGAGACGTATGACGGTGAGGATTTCGTCGAGCCCCTCGAGAATGCTCGCCGCGACGCCTGGCCGATCCCGATCGAGGCTGCGCGCGAGGTTACGGATGAGCTGCTCTGCCTTGGCGGCATCATCGAGCTCCCAAGCCTGACGCAGCACACGGCGCGTCGAGGCATGCAGGTTTTTAGGCAAGCGATCCATGATATTGCGCGCCTTGTGGATCTGGCAGCGCTGGATCGCCGCCTCCTTGCCGAAGCTCGCGCGGATCGCTTTCGACAGGGCCTTCGCGCCATCCACAATGAAGAGCCTGGGCACCGTCGGGTCGAGCCCACGCTCGATGAGATTATCGATGAGCGCCTGCACGGTCGCCGCATTCTCCGTCGCACCCTCGACGAGCGCCAGCGGGCGCTTGTTGCCCGCGCCATCGATGCCGATGGCCGCCACCAGCACCAGACCCTCGCTGACATGAAGTCCGTCGATTTGAACCGCGAGCAGGTCGGCGCCCGAGAGATCGCCGGCCATGAACTCTTCGAGCTTGTCCGCCGAGAGCGCCACGAAGCGCCGCGAAGCCGCCGATTTCGACAGGCCAGTTCCGGCGCCGGCCGCAACGCCACCCCCCGGCAGCCGAACCGAGCGGGCGAATTTGCGCGTCGAGACGTTGATCAACATCTGGTTCATTGCCCAGCGGCCGAGCCAGTCCTCCCCCACCGCGCTCTCCCAACTCGGTAGCGAGACCTCATAGCCATCCACGCCCCGAACCCGAGGCCGCTCGACCCCGATCTTGCCGCCGTGGAAACCCAAGCAACCTCGCGTTCGACCCCACCGATGAGCCCGACGCGCCGGCGGCCGGGCATGGCGCGCCCCACAGGCCGCTTCCACATCGGCTTCCATCATGCTGCCCAGCACCTCAATGCCCGCCGCCAGGCAAAACTGCTCAAAGCTTTTACGGACATCCTCAAAGGCCTCGTCCACAGGCCCGTTCGACCGCGGCATTGCCGCTGTGGTATCTCTCGTCATGGCGTTGCTTTCCTTTCGTGGAATCAGCACCCCGAGCTTACAAGCAGACGGTTACGGGGAACCAATCATTAGAAACACGAGATCGGCTGCCTTTCTCACGGCCTTCGAGGAGAGCTGAATGATCCGCATCGGCGCCAATCCGATCGGCTGGTCGAATGACGACATGATCGAGCTCGGCGGCCATATCCCGTTGGAGCAATGCCTCGCCGAGGCGAAGGCCGCGGGCTTCGAAGGCATGGAGCTCGGCAACAAATTTCCGCGCGAAGCCGGAAAGCTCAAACCCATCCTCGAGGCACATGGACTCGCGCTCGTCTCGGGCTGGTATTCGACCTTCCTGATCGAACGCGATGCCGATGCGGAATTCGACGCCGCGCAAGCCCATGCGGCTCTGCTCAAGGCGATGGGATGTGAGGTGCTGATCGCTGCCGAATGCACCCGCACGGTGCATGGCGACAAGGAAAAGCCGCTCTCGCGCCGCCCGGTGATGACCGAGGTCGAGTGGAGCCGATTGACGAGCCGCCTCACCCAATTCGCCGAGAAGCTTCGCGAGCTAGGCCTCACGCTCGTCTATCATCATCACATGGGCACGGTGGTGCAGAGCGAGGCCGAGATCGACCGTTTGATGGCCGAGACGGGGCCTGCGGTGAAGCTCCTCCTCGACACGGGCCACGCGCTCTGGGGCGGCGCCGATCCGGCGGCGCTCGCCTCACGCCATCGCGACCGGATCGCGCATGTGCATACGAAGGACGTGCGCGAACGCCGTGATGGCACGCGCGAGGCGCGAGAATTGGTCTTTCCTGAACTCCGTGGTCGAGGGGGTCTACACGGTTCCGGGCGACGGCATGATCGATTTCGTCGCCGTGCTTCGCGAGCTCAAAGCCTATTCGGGCTGGGTGGTCGTCGAGGCCGAGCAGGATCCGGAGAAGGCCAATCCGGCCCATTATGCGAAGCTCGGCTGCGCCAACGTCAAGCGCTTCCTCAGGCAAGCCGCATTGATGTGAATGCTTGTGCGCGTCATTTGAACAACCTCGATACTTGATGCTCCAATATTCGGCGGCGCGCATCCTGACGTCTCGAAAAGCGTTCGCTGGCGGAAACCGGTGGCGCGCAATGAGATCGTGGTCATTCGCCATCTTACCAACCGATACGTTGGGCAGACGCGATACCATTCCTGTGACAACGCCTGCTGTCGGAGGTCGCCAGGTCGAACATCTCAGCGGGTCGTCGCGCCAGCGCTCTCGATCTAACCAGAATCGGATAGCCCATACCTGCTGCGGCTGGTCAGCGCGGAAGTGGTACGCGGCAAAGCTTTCGACCAGCGTTCCGCGGCAGCATACCGACGAAATTGTATCCGGCCGCCGACGAGGCTGATGTAGGCATTGGTGTATACATTTGACCTGTTATTGGCCTCAGGCGGCGATGCGTGGCCTGGGTAATATTACATTTAGACGTACGTTTATTGCTAACCAGTGCGCCGAAAAGCCGAGGCGAGTAGTTGCAACACAGTTTTCTCTCGGCGCGAAAAAAGGCCGAAGCCCTTCTTCGCGCCGGAGGACAGATCTCAGTTGTATAGAACGGCGGCGACCTTTGGGTCGCTGACGTTCGATTTGTCGTACCAGTAGAAGCCGGTATCGACCGCCTTGGGCAGCTTGTCGCCCTTCAGCGCTTTCACCGCCGATTCAACGACGCAGGAGCCGATGCCGATGGGGTTCTGGGTAATCGCGCCGGCCTCGTCGCCGGATTTAATCGCGTCGATCTGCTCCTTGCCTGAATCGTAGCCAATGACCACGAGCTTCTTTTTGGACTCCTTTACGCCATGCAGGACGCCGATGATCGAGCCCTCATTGGCGCCAAAGATGCCCTTGAGGTTTGGGTTGGCGCCAAGAATCGCCTTGGTGATTTCGGTCGACTTCAGCTGGTCGCCGCCGCCATATTGGACGCTGACGATCTTCACATTGGGGTGCTTCGCTTTCATCTCATTAAGGAAACCGTCGCGCCGGTCGATGCCGGTGCGGCTGGTCTGATCGTGCACCACCACCGCGACCTCGCCCGAATCGCCGATCATCTCCGCCATCTTATCGGCGGCAACGGCGGCCGCCGCGATATTGTCAGTCGCGCACGTGGTCAACGGGATGTCGCTGTCGACGCCCGAGTCGAAGGCAATCACGGGGATGTGTTCGGCCTGCGCCTTCTTGAGCAGCGGAATGGCCGCCTTGCTGTCGAGCGCTGCGAAGCCGATCGCGTTCGGATGCTTGGCGAGGTCCGCCGAGAGCATATCGATCTGCTTGTCGACCATCGCCTCGGTTTCCGGCCCCTCGAAGCTGATCTTGACGCTAAGCTTCTGCGCCTCCTGCTCCGCGCCGAGCTTGACGGCTTGCCAGAACTGGTGCTGGAAGCCCTTCGAAACCAAGGGAATGTAGGTCTCGTTGGCACGCGAGACAGCGACTGCTGCCACCAGCGCAGCGGCCCCGAGCAAGGTGCTGATTTGCATTCTGTTCAACATGGCTCCTCCTCTCCCTCCTGTTTTAGCTGTTTCAGGTGACCAACGTTTTTGCTACTATTCGCTGAACGTCATTCTCGTTGTTTCTTGTTCGACTTGGCTTCGTTCTCTGCCTGTGATCGACCTCCTTTCACAACTTCCTGCGCCGCAGAATGTCGATGTAGACAGCCAGGATTATGATGACGCCGGTAACGACGATCTGCCACTCCTGCGGAACTGACAGGATGCGCAGGCCGTTGGTGAGAACGCTCATTATAAACGCGCCGATAATCGTGCCAAGCACCGTGCCAGTGCCCCCGCTCAGCGACGTGCCGCCGATCACCACGGCAGCGATCGCTTCGAGTTCGTAGCCCTGGCCGAGTGCGGGCTGGGCGGAATTGAGCCGCGAGGCGATCAGCAGCCCGGCAACGCCGCAAATCGCGCCGGCCATGACGTAGATCGCAATCTTCCAGCGATCCACATTGACGCCGGACAGGCGAACAGCTTCCTCGTTGCTGCCTAAGGCGAATGTGTAGCGGCCAAGTGCCGTGCGGCTGAGAACGACCGACGCGGCGATCGCCAGCGCGAATAGGATCACCACGCTATTGGGAACCGGCAGGCTTGGTAGGATGTAGCCGATCACCGACCCTTGCGAAATCGTCGAGAAGCTTTCGGTGTCGCTGAAATAGATCGGCTTGTCGCCCGCCACCACGAGCGCCAGGCCCTTGTTCACCAGCATCATGCCCAGTGTCGCGATGAAGGGTGGTAGCTTCAGTTTGGCGACGAACGTACCCGAGAGCAAGCCACTCATGGCGCCGGTCGCGATGGCCGCGAGCACGCCCGTCCACAATGGCAACTGCCAATAGGTGAGAAATACGCCGGCCATCACGGCGCAGAACGTCATCAGTGTGCCGACCGACAAATCGATACCGGCGGTGATAATGACGAAAGTGGACGCGATCGCGAGCACGCCGTTCACCGCCGTCGACTGCAGGATGCCGAGAAGATTCTCGACCTGCATGAAGGCCGGCGAGGCAAAACCGAAAAAGACCATCAACAGGATCAGGCTCGCAAAGGCGAACAGCTTCTGGCGCGCTATCGAGCCAAAAACCTGGGCCCGGAAGGTTGTCGCCACGCGTTCTTCGGTTCCGATGGTCGCCGTCTTCGATTCCACCATCCGCTCAAATCCTCACGCTAGGCAGCCTTGGCTTTTTCGCGCTGGGTGGCGAGCTGCATGATGCGCTCCTGCGTCGCGCCCTTCCATTCAAGCACGCCAGTGATACGCCCTTCGCACATCACCACGATGCGGTCGCTCATGCGCAAAATCTCGGGCAGCTCCGACGAGATCATCACGATTGCCTTGCCCTGGTCGGCAAGAGAGCGCAGCAGCTTGTGGATCTCGGCCTTGGCTCCAACATCAATCCCGCGCGTTGGCTCGTCGAAAAACAGAATGTCGCAATCGCGCGCCAGCCACTTTGCGATCACGACCTTCTGCTGGTTGCCGCCCGAGAGAAGCCGGACCTCTTGCGTCGCCGAAGGGGTACGAATGCTGAGAAGCCTGATGAACAATTCGACGGTGGCACGGATCGCCTGCTGCCGAAGAACGAATTTGAATTTGAGATGCCGTGCAAGCGTGGCCATGACGACATTGGACGCGACGTCCATGCCGACGGCCAGGCCAAATCGCTTCCGGTCCTCCGACAGATAGCCGATCCCGAGCGCAACCGCATCGGCCGGCGATTTGATCGAGGCGGCCACGCCACGCACGATGATCTCACCGGACTCGATCCTGTCGGCGCCGAATATCGCGCGCGCCACCTCGGTTCTTCCCGCCCCCATCAGGCCCGCGAATCCCAGAATCTCGCCGCGCCTGAGAGTGAAACTGACGTTCCTGACGAGCGGCCCGCAATTCAGGCTCCTGACCTCAAGCGCGACTTCGCCGCGCGACGCCACTAGCGGCGGGTGTTGCGACGTCGTCCATCAAAGTCCGTCCGACCATCATGCCGATAATGGTATCCAAGCTCGTCGCGGTCGGCACGGTCGCGACGTATTCGCCGTCGCGTAGGACGGTTACGCGATCGGAGATCTGCTTCAGCTCGTCCATCTTGTGCGAAATATAGACGATACCCACGCCACGCGCCTTGAGCTCCCGGATGATATTGAACAGTTCGGCGATTTCGGCGTTGTTCAACGCGGCTGTCGGCTCGTCCATGATCAACACGCGTGAATTGAAGGACAGCGCCTTGGCGATTTCCACCATCTGCTGGTTGGCGACCGTCAGCCCGCCGACGATTGCGCGGGGGTCTAGCTTCAGATGCATGTGGGCGAGAATCTCTCGCGCTTGACGGTTGAGCTTATCCTCGTCAAGGAACACGCCCAATCGCCCGGGCGGTTCGCGCCCGATAAAGATATTCTGGGCAACTGTCAGGTGATTCATCAGTTGCAGTTCCTGATGAATGATCCCGATGCCCATCATCTGAGCGGCGCGAGGGCTGGCGAAATTGACCGGCTCGCCCTTATAGAGAATTTCTCCGCCATTCCGGGGGTAGATACCTGCGAGGATTTTCATCAGAGTCGATTTACCGGCGCCGTTCTCGCCGACGAGGGCATGGACCTCCCCGGCGAGCAGCTCGAAGCGGACGTGGCTCAGCGCGCGGACGCCGGGAAAATTCTTGCTGACGTTCTGCACGGATACGAGTGGGGACATTGCCCGTCCGATCAGGGAGTTTTTCTTGCCGGCTCCATGGTCGGCTCTCCTGACAGCTGTCGCCGCCGCTGCCCTGCGAGGGTCCTATCACACTTCTTCACAAGCGGAACCGTAGAGCGATCACAGCTTGGAGGACGAGTCCCAGGCTTGTATTGCCCATCTTAAGTCCCCGTTCTCCCCGCACAAGCCCCTCGCTTAAGGCGCTCTGGGCCTGATGCCGGATTGCAGTGTGGGCAACTTGCGCAATTTTTTCGGTGTGAAACCCTGCTTTGGGCGGCATTGCCTCCACCGCTTTGAAAGCGAGCCGTTGTCTCGCGACGGCGCCACGGTGGCCCCGCAGCTTTTAGGAAATGGGCGTGAGCTCGGCCACAATCCCTTCATGGGGCCGCAGCAGCATGGGCGTAAGCGCGAGAATTTCGCCTTTCCGGTCGAGATGGGTCGACAAGAGAAGGCGAGAACCGGCAGGAACCTCCTCGACTTCCTCGAAACGGCCGCTGAAATTGAGCGCGACCAAAAGCCGACGGCGGCCGTCGCGCCGCTCGTAGGCGAGCACATTCTCATTCGCCTCGACGAGCGCGTAGCTGCCGGTCGCGAGCGCCGCCTCTTGCCGGCGCAGCCCGATGAGCACGCGATAGAGCGCCAGCATCGATGTGGGATCGGCCGCTTGCGTCGCCACATTTCTCGCCGCGAAGTCGGGCGCGACGGGGAGCCAGGGCTCGACGCCGCTGAAGCCCGCATGCGGGCTCGCGTCCCATTGCATCGGCGTGCGTTCCGGATCGCGACTGAAGTCCGGCGCGTTGCTTCCGAACGGGTCGCGCCGGAGGCCATGCGCGATGGGCACGTCCGCCATGCCGATCTCCTCGCCCTGGTAGAGGGTCGGCGTGCCGCGCAGCGTGAGCAGCAGCATCGCGGCGATGCGTGCCTGTTCGGGGCCCAGCCTCGTCGCCACGCGTGACCTGTCGTGATTGCCGAGGACCCAGTTCGGCCAGCCGCCGCGCGGCAAGGCGGCCTCGTAGTCGGCGATCAGGGCGGCGATCGCGCTCGGTCGCCACGGGGTCGAGATGAGGTGGAAATTGAAAGGCAGGTGGAAGCCCGAAAGCTCGATGCCGTAATAGGCCATGAGCCGCTCGATCGGCAGATAGGCCTCGCCGATCAGAAGCCGCTCATCGGCGTAGGATCTCGCCACTTCCCGCATGAGCGCGATCGCCCCATGCACCTCGGGCTGATCCATGGAATAGGTGCGCAGGAGCCGCTGGGCAGGTGGCATGTCCTCGTGCCAATCGGGATTTGGGGGATCGTCGCGCAAGCTTGCATCCTCGAACAGATGATGGATCGCGTCCACGCGAAAGCCGTCGACGCCCCGGTCGAACCAGAAGCGCAGCACATCGAGCATGGCCGCGACGACTTCGGGGTTGCGCCAGTTCAGATCCGGCTGCCGGGCGAGGTAGGCGTGGTAATAGAACTGTCCCGTCCGCTCGTCGAAGGTCCAGGCCGGGCCGCCGAACTCGCTTATCCAATTATTGGGAGGCCCACCGTCGGCGCGAGCGTCGCGCCAGACATACCAGTCGCGTTTGGGGCTTTGCCGCGAGGCACGGCTCTCGATGAACCAGGGGTGCAGGTCGGAAGTGTGGTTCGGCACATAATCGAGGACGACCTTGAGGCCCTTGCGATGCGCCTCGTCGAGGAGGCGATCGAAATCCTCCATCGTGCCGAACACCGGATCGATGCCGCGATGATCGCAAACGTCGTAGCCGAAATCCGCCATGGGCGAGGCATAGATCGGCGATATCCAGATCGCATCGACCCCGAGCGAGACGAGATGATCGAGCCGTCGGCGCATGCCTTCGAGATCGCCGATGCCGTCCCCATTCGTGTCCTGGAAGGACCGCGGATAGATCTGATAGATGACGGCGCGGCGCCACCAGGCGCTTTCGCGAGGATCACGGCTCGGCACCGGCACCTCCCTCCTTCAGTGCCAGGCGCATTTTAGCCAAATTGACCCTCCATGGCGACGCGCCAAAGCACGGCCGAAACGGGGGTCGGGCCTTCGAAGTAAAATCACGCAGGACCAATGACTATGTGCGAAGGTCATAGCATGGCGCTCGTCGGCTTCTCCTCAAAGACGCAAGTGCCTTTCGGCGAATCGCGCGCCATTCATCGCGCCGGCGGCCGCTACCTCACGCTGATCGGGTCGAACGCCCTTTTCCATTTGCCGCAAGACCGATGGCCGGTGGCGGTCGATGTCCCGGCGGTGGCACGAACGGCGACGGCATACGCGCGCATCGCCGTCGCCTGGTCGCGCCGGTCGTAAAACGCGTGGATCGCGCAGCCGAGCCCTCGCTTCTCCCCTCCCGATTCGCGGCCTGGTTCGCGGCGCGGGGCTGGGCGGCGCGCGCTCATCAGCTTGAGCTGATCGACAAGGCCCGCCAGGGGCGCTCGGTGCTGCTCGTCGCGCCCACAGGCGCCGGCAAGACCCTCGCAGGCTTCCTGCCGAGCCTCATCGAGCTTAGCTCCGCACCCTCCCCATTGCCGGGCGCGCCCCAAGGAGGCGGCAAGCCGCGCAGGCGGCGCCTCCACACGCTTTATGTCTCGCCGCTCAAGGCGCTGGCCGCCGATGTGCGGCGCAACCTCGAGACACCGCTCGCGGAAATGGAATTGCCCATTCGCGTCGAGACCCGCACCGGCGACACCTCGGCCGCGGCGCGGCAGCGCCAGAAGACGGCGCCTCCCGACATCCTGCTGACCACGCCCGAGCAGGTGGCGCTGCTGCTGGCCGCGAAGGAATCGCGCGAGCTCTTCGGCTCGCTCCGACGCGTCATCGTCGATGAGCTGCACTCCCTCGTGGTTTCGAAGCGCGGCGATCTTCTGGCGCTCGATCTGGCGCGGCTCAAGGCCATCGCTCCCGGTCTTGCCTGCGTCGGCCTTTCGGCAACGGTGCGAGAGCCCGATGCCTTGCGGCTTTGGCTCGGCGCGACGGCACCGCGCGGAGCTGCGTCCGCGCCCGGAAGCCTTGCCGATCTCGTCACCGCGGGCGGTGCCGCCCCGGCCGATCTCTCGATCCTGAAGACGCGCACGAAGCTCCCGCTCGCCGGGCACATCACCAGCCATGCCTTGCCGGAAATCTACGACGCCATCCGCGCGCATAAGATGTCGCTCGTCTTCGTCAACACGCGCATGCAGGCCGAGTTCCTGTTCCAGGCGCTCTGGCGCATGAACGAGGACGCGCTCCCCATCGCCTTGCATCACGGCTCGCTCGACGCTTCGCAAAGAAGGAGGGTCGAGGCCGCGATGGCGCAAGGCCACCTCAAGGCGGTCGTGTGCACCTCGACCCTCGATCTCGGCATCGATTGGGGCGACGTCGATCTCGTCATCAACGTCGGCGCGCCGAAGGGGGCGAGCCGCTTGATGCAGCGCATCGGACGCGCCAATCACCGCCTCGACGAAGCTTCGAAAGCCGTGATCGTGCCGTCGAACCGCTTCGAGGCGATCGAGGCCGAGGCCGCGCTCGAGGCCGTGGAGGCGGCGGCGCAGGATACGCCCGATCCGCGCATCGGCGCCCTCGACGTCCTGGCGCAACACGTACTCGGCGTCGCCTGCGGCGATCCTTTCCTCGCCGACGAGCTTTTTGCCGAGGTCGTCTCGACCGCGCCCTACGCTGGGCTCGAGCGCGCGAGCTTCGACGCGGTGATGGAATTCGTCGCGACCGGCGGTTATGCGCTGCGCTCCTACGAACGCTTCGCCAAGATCAAGAAGGGCGTGGACGGACGCTGGCGCGCCTCGACCGCGGGCGTCATCCAGCAATACCGCATGAATGTCGGCACCATCGTCGAGGCGGCGATGCTCAAGGTGCGCATCGGCCGTCTCAAGGCCGCAAGGCCCGGCGCGCCGGCCGCGACCGGCATCTTGCGGCGCACCGGTCGCGTGCTCGGCGAGCTCGAGGAATATTGGGTCGAGCAGATGACGGTCGGCGACACTTTCGTCTTCGCGGGCGAGATCCTGCGTTTCGAGGGCATCGCCGAGGACGAGGTCGTCGCCTCGCGGGCGCGCGCCGGCACCGATCCGAAAATCCCCTCCTACGACGGAGGCAAGTTCCCGCTCTCCACCTTTCTCGCCGCGCGCGTGCGAAACATGCTCGCCGACCCGTCGAGCTGGTCGAAACTTCCGGAGGAGGTCGCGCAATGGCTCGTCTGGCAAGAGGAGCATTCGTGGCTGCCCGAGCCCTCGGGCCTGTTGGTCGAGACCTTTCCGAGCGGCAGCCGCCATTTTCTCGTCGCCTATCCGTTCGAAGGCCGTCTCGCGCATCAGACGCTCGGCATGTTGCTCACCCGAAGGCTCGAACGCGCGCGCCTGCGCCCGCTCGGCTTCGCCTGCAACGATTACGGCATCGGCGTCTGGGCGCTCTCCGACATCGGGCTCGCGATCACCCAAGGACGGCTCTCGCTCGACGAATTGTTCGGCCAGGACATGCTGGGCGACGATCTGGAGACCTGGCTTGCCGAAACCGCCCTGATGAAGCGCAGCTTCCGCGCCTGCGCCATCATCGCCGGGCTTATCGAGCGCCGCCATCCGGGCCAGCGCAAAACCGGCCGGCAGGTGACCATCTCGACCGATCTCGTCTACGACGTGCTGCGCACCCATGAGCCGGGCCACATCCTGTTGCGGGCAGCGCGGGAGGACGCCGCGACCGGCCTCCTCGATCTCAAGCGCCTCGCCATGATGCTCTCGCGCATCGTGGGGCGAATCAGGCATAAGGGTCTCGAGCACGTATCGCCTCTCGCCGTGTCGATCATCCTCGAGATCGGCCGGGAGGCCGTTCCCGGCGAGGCGCGAGACGAGATGCTGGCGGAAGCGGAGGCGGTCTTGATGCAGGAAGCGCTGTCGTGACCATGGCGATGCGGGCCGAGTTGCCCATGAGGGAAGCCTGCGAGATCAGGATCGGCGCCGATCGTTTCATCGCCGATGCCGCGGGCGCGCTCTGGCACGAGGCGGAGCGCACGCTCGTCATCGCCGACCTGCATCTCGAGAAGGGCTCGTCCTTCGCGCGGCGCGGCATGCTGCTGCCGCCCTATGATACGACGGTGACGCTTGCCGCGCTCGCGGCGGTGATCTCGCGTTATCGGCCGCGACGCGTCATTTCGCTGGGTGACGGCTTTCATGACGCGGAGGGCGCGTCACGTCTCAGCCTCGATTGCCGGGCCGCCTTGCGCGCCCTGCAGCTCGGGCGCGAGTGGGTCTGGGTCGCGGGAAATCACGATCCGCGCGGGCCCATCGGCCTGCCGGGGGACCATGCGCCCGCCTGCAGCGTCGGAGGGGTCGCCGCCCGTCACGAGCCTCGTCAGGGGGGCCTTGGCACGCAGGGCGAGATCGCGGGCCATTTGCACCCGGTCGCGCATATCGCGGCCCGGGCCGGAGGGGTGCGGCGGCGCTGCTTTGCCACGGACACGCGGCGCTGCATCCTTCCCGCTTTCGGCGCCTATGCGGGCGGGCTCTCGCTCGCCCACAAGGCGTTCGCCCATTTGTTCGATCCCGCGCGCCTCAAGATCGTCGTCATCGGCGAGGCGCGCGTCCACGTCTTCGAGGCCGCGGCCCTGACCGCGGAGCGATCGACGAGGCGAAAAATACGCAGGGCGCAGGCTTAAACCCGGCCGGAGGGAGTCAGCGATATGCCGATATGTTCTTAATTCATTGTTTTTACGCATGATCTTAGCGCAAAAATAGTTACATTTTTGCGGATCATGCTCTGGAGTGAGGAAGCCGGATTCGACGCTTCACGCAGTGCCCCTTCGCGACCTTCGAGACTTGCCACAAGACAAGCCTCAGCGAGCCTGAGCGCGACGCGCTATGCGACGGTCGAAAGCCTCCGTTGCCTTGCCGAGCTCGAAAGGAGGGACCCGCCTCAGGCGTGGGCGCCGATCCAGCGGGCGAGATCGCCCTTCGAGGCGGCGCCGACTTTCTGCGCCGCGAGCTTGCCGTCCTTGAAGATCATCAGCGTGGGGATCGAGCGCACCCCGAATTTGCCGGCTGTTTGGGGATTCTCGTCGACATTGAGCTTCACGACCTTCACCTTGCCGGCCATTTCGTTGGAAATGTCCTCGAGCGAAGGACCGATCATACGACATGGGCCGCACCATTCCGCCCAGAAATCGACGACGACAGGATGGTCGGATTTGATCACGTCGTTCTCGAAGGAGGCGTCACTCGTCTTGGCGGTCGGCATGGCAATCCCTTTCGCACTTTGCCCGTGATTCGGCGGGTTCGGGTGGAGACGTAACCTAGGAAGTCTCGGGCGTGCGTTCAACTGGCGGGGGGCAGGTCCGCCGCACGCCTCTCACGGGCGCGACCGCAGCGGGGCCCGTTCGATCGAGGCTCGCCGATCCGAGAAACGAGCCCTGGGCGTCGCGTTGAAGCCATGGCCGGCCTTGAGCCGGCGCCGCTCGAGCGAGGAGGCAATGCCCATGCTCTCGCGGTATTTGGCGACCGTGCGCCGCGCAATGTCGATTCCGCCGTCCCGCAGTTGCTGCACGATGGTGTCGTCCGACAAGACCACGGCCGGATCCTCCGCCTCGATCAGTTGCTTGATCTTGAAACGCACCGATTGCGCCGAGAGGGCCGCGCCGCCATCCGCGCTCTGGATGGCGGAGGAGAAGAAATATTTCATCTCGAAGATGCCGCGCGGGGTCGCGATATATTTGTTCGAGGTCACGCGCGACACAGTCGATTCATGCATGGAAATGGCATCGGCGATCGCCTTTAAATTCAAGGGCCGCAGATGCTCCACCCCTTGCGCCAGGAACGCATCTTGCTGGCGCACGATCTCAGCTGAGACCTTGAGCACCGTGCGCGCCCGCTGCTCGAGGCTGCGGGTCAGCCAATTCGCGTTCTGCAGGCATTCGGCGATGAAAGCCTTGTCGCCCTCCTTCAGCGGACCGGACGTCACTCTCGCATGATAGTCCTGGTTGACCAGCACGCGCGGCAGGGCGGCCGGGTTGAGCTCGACCTGCCAGCTTCCGTCCGCATGCGGACGCACATGCACGTCGGGCACCACCGTCTGCACGACGCCGCCGCCGAAGGCGAGGCCGGGCTTCGGATTGAGCGCACGCAGCTCCGCGAGCATGTCGAAAACATCCTCCTCCTCGACCCCGCAGAGCCGCGCCAATCCGGCGATGTCGCGTTTGGCGACGAGATCGAGGCGCGAGAGGAAGGCCTGCATCGCCGGGTCGAGCCGATCACGCTCCGCGAGTTGCAAGGACAAGCATTCGGCGAGCGAGCGGGCGCCCACGCCCGAGGGTTCGCAGCGTTGCACGAGCCCCAGCACGATTTCCACGCGCGACGGCGCGACTCCGAGGCGTGCGGCAAGCTCGGCAAGATCGAGCGTCAGATATCCGGCGTCGTCGATCCCATCGATGATCTCGCGGCCGATCAAGCGATCGCCGGGAGAATTTGTGGCAAAGCCGAGCTGCGTGAGGAGATGCTCATGGAGTGAAATCGGTGCCGTGGCATAGGCCTCGAGATTGTTGTCCGCGCCATGGGGCGAAGCCCCGTCGTTCGACGAGGAGGAGCCGACCGTGACGTTCGTGGCCTCGATCGACGCCGGATCAGGGGAGCGCTGCGCCATGGCCGCTTCGTCTGGAAAGACCTCCCCGAGATCGGCGCCGAAGCGCTCCTCGATGTCGTCACGGTCGGGTGGGGCGCTTTCCCCGCTCCATTCGCCAGCCGGGCTCTCCGACGCGAAGCTGTCGACACCGGTCGCCTCGTCGTGCCCGCCATCGATGTCCGCTCCGGTTATCCCCTCCGCTTCGTGCTCGGCCTTGAAGCTGTCGCCCGGTCCCTCCCCGTCCGCGACCGCGGCGCTTTCGCCGGTCTCGCCTTCGGCGCGTTCGAGGAGCGGATTGCGTTCGAGCTCGGCTTCGACATAGGCGGCAAGATCGAGGCTCGAAAGTTGCAGAAGCTTGATCGCCTGCAGGAGCTGCGGCGTCATGACCAGGGATTGGCCCTGGCGCATTTCGAGCCGATGTGACAACGCCATCGCTTCGCCTTAAGGCCCCGGCTGCGGCGCCGAGCATCTCCGCGCTCGGAGGGTGCTCGGCACGCTTTTTGCTTCTTCGCTCAAACTACCGCGTCGCGCGCCGCGCGTCAAAGCGAGGGGAGCCGTTTTTGAGCTTTGGTGTTAATTGCGCCTTGACGCGAAATGTCGCAGTCGCCGTTCAGGCCGCGACGCGCTTGGCGGGCAGGGCAGCCCCCTGCGGCATTTCATCGGTCCGGACTTCGAATTTGCTGAGCGCATGCGCACCGAAGGTGTTCGTCAGGGCAACGTCGGCGGCATCGCGCCCGTAGGCCATGACAATGCGGCCGATCCGCGGCTGATTATGCCGCGCATCGAAGGTGTACCAGCCGCCCTCGAGATAGACCTCGAACCAGGCGCTGAAATCCATCGGCGCGGGATCGCGCGGCACGCCGATGTCGCCGAGATATCCGGTCGCGTAGCGCGCCGGCATGTTCATGGAGCGGCACAGCGCGACGGCGAGATGCGCGAAGTCCCTGCACACGCCGCGCCGCTCGTCGTGGGCCTCGCGCGCGGTGCGTGTCGAGCGCGCGTGGGGATAGCCGAACTCGACGTGGTTATGGACGAAATCGACGATCGCCTGCACCCGCTCCCAGCCGGGCTTCACGTTGCCGAACAGGTCCCAGGCCATTTGCGACAGCGTGTCGGTCTCGCAATAGCGGCTGCCGAGGAGAAAGACGAGCGTGTCACTCGGCAGAGCGTCGATCGGAACCTCGCGTGCCCCGGGCGCGACGCGGTCGGGCAGGCCGCTATCCTCGATCACGGCGTCGGTCGAGACGCGGAACAGGCCTGCCGGCGCGAGGACACGCGTACACTGATTGCCGAAGGCGTCGATGTAAGCGGAGAGCGGAACCTTCGGCTCCACCTCGAGAATGTCGGGCACGATGAGCGCGTCGCGCCGCGAGGGGTGGACGTTCAGCATCATCAGCATCGGCGTCGCCTGCGGAAAGGTGAGCGCGATATCGAAGCCGATGTGGATGCGCATGGGGCTCCCCTCCTGGCGCCTTGATCTTGTCACGCCGTCCGTCACGCTGGTCTGGCCGTCGAGGCTCGCAAGAAAACTTCCGCCGTCTTTCGCATCTACGCGGCGGGCCGCCGAATGTTCCAGGATGGACGCCACGGCTCGACAAGCAAAGCCCGGGGCTCGGCCGATCGTGCCCGACGCCGGCAGCGACCAGTCGCGCGGATCGGGCGCAAGCGGCGGTTGAATGCGGCGCCGCTTGAGGCTACCTGAGGTCCGTGACGGCATCGCCGCCTTTGCATGAGGGGTCTCGCGTCGGTGTCGCCGTCGCGAGTTCCATGCCGGCCCTCCCGTGGCTAACCTGTTTCGATGGTTCCGGGAGGCTCCGCAAAGGGAGGGCAGAATGAACGACGCTTCAACGACCAGGATGTCAAAGCCCAAGATGCAAAAGCCCAACGCGCAAAAGCTCAAGAACGTCAAAGGCGAAGATGCCAAATCCCAAGGCGTTGAAGGTGAGCGAGCTGAAGGTCAAGGAACCGAAGGTCAGGTCGTCCCTGGCTCCCGGCCGCATGATCGGCATCACCCGAGGCTATATGTCGGGCTTCGGTAATTCCTTCGAGACGGAGGCCCTTGCGGGCGCCTTGCCGGTCGGGCGCAATTCGCCGCAGAAATGCCGTTACGGTCTTTATGCCGAGCAGCTTTCGGGCTCGCCTTTCACCGCGCCGCGCGCTTCGAACGAGCGCTCCTGGCTCTATCGCATCAGGCCGAGCGTCAAGCACTCGGGGCGTTTCGCCGAGGTCGACATCGGCTTGTGGCGCACCGCGCCCTGCCGTGAACATGACCTTCCGATCGGCCAGTTGCGCTGGGGTCCGCAGCCGTTCCCGAAGAAGAAGCTCAATTTCCTCGAAGGCATGCGCACCATGACGACGGGCGGCGATGCCGCGACCCTCGCCGGCATGGGCGCGCATGTCTTTCTCGCCACGCGCTCGATGCGCGACGAATATTTCTACAACGCCGATGGGGAGATGCTGGTCGTGCCGCAGCAAGGAAAGCTGCGCATCTTCACGGAGTTCGGCCTCATCGAGATCGAGCCCGGCGAAATCGCCGTCATCCCGCGCGGCGTGAAGCTGCGCGTCGAGCTTACCGACGGGGAGGCTCGCGGCTATGTTTGCGAGAACTATGGCGGCGCCTTCGCCATGCCGGAGCGCGGACCCATCGGAGCGAACTGCCTCGCCAACGCGCGCGATTTCCTCACGCCCGTCGCGGCCTATGAGGACAAGGACGCGCCCTCCAGGCTCTATGTGAAATGGGGCGGCCGGCTCTTCGTGACCGAGCTCGACCATTCCCCGCTCGACGTCGTCGCCTGGCACGGCAATTACGCGCCCTACAAATATGATTTGCGGCGTTTTTCGCCGGTCGGAGCGATCTCCTTCGACCATCCCGACCCCTCGATCTTCACGGTGCTCACCGCGCCTTCCGAGACGCCGGGCACCGCGAATGTCGATTTCGTCATCTTCCCCGAGCGTTGGGCCGTGGCGGAGAACACCTTCCGCCCGCCGTGGTATCACATGAACATCATGTCCGAGTTCATGGGGCTCATCTACGGTGTCTATGACGCGAAGCCCCAAGGCTTCGTGCCGGGCGGCATCAGCCTCCATAATTGCATGCTGCCGCATGGTCCGGATGCGGAAGCCTTCGCGCATGCGTCCGAAACCGAGCTGAAGCCGGTGAAGCTCACCAACACCTTGGCCTTCATGTTCGAGACGCGCTTTCCCCAACGGGTGACGAAATACGCAGCCGAGCTCGACGTGCTCGATAGAGATTACGCGCAATGCTGGCAGGGGCTGAAGAAACGCTTCGATCCCGGGAAGCCTTGAGCCCTCCGCGAGCAATCTATCAATTGGCCAAACGCAACAGCCGAAATGGAGCCGCAGGTGCAAAAAGAGACGGCCTTTCCTCTTCCTCCCGATCTGCCGCGTCCCGTCGATGACGGTGCGGCCGCTCATCTTCGAGGCATGGCGATGCCCAGGCTCTCGCTCGCCTCCACGGCAGGCGGAACCGTCGATCTTTCGGCGCTGCCAGCGCCAAGGACGGTGATCTATTGCTATCCGATGACGGGAGTGCCCGGAAAACCTCTGCCCGAAGGGCTGGGACATGATCCCCGGCGCACGCGGCTGCACGCCGCAATCTTGCGGCTTTCGCGATCACCACGCCGAGCTTGCTGAGCTTCAAGCCGAGGTCTTCGGTCTCAGCACGCAGACCACGGCCTACCAGAAGGAGATGAGCGAACGCCTTCACCTTCCCTTCGCGGTGTTGAGCGATGCGAAGTTCGAGCTTTGCGATGCCTTGCGCCTGCCGACCTTCGAGGTGGAAGGCACGCGGCTCGTGAAGCGCCTCACCTTGGTCATTCGCGACGGACGCATCGAGCACGTCTTCTACCCGGTCTTCCCACCCAATGAGAGCGCGGATGAAGTCCTGCGCTGGCTCAGGGCGCATCCCCTGACCGGACATTAGAAGAGGCTGCCCCGGCTTCCTGCTCCGCTTCGCCCAATCCGCCCGCGAGGCACCAGAGGAGCGCGGCGAGCACGATCGAGCCACCGATCATCGCCGACGTGCCGGGTTCCTCGCCGAAGGCAAGCCACACCCAGAGCGGCGCAGAACGGGACGTCGAGGAGGCCGATAAGGGCGGCCTCGCTCGAAGGGATCAGCCGCCCGCCGGTCAGGAACAAGAGATAGGCGAAGCCGGTGGTCGTCGCCCCGAAGACCGCGAGGATGAGCATTTCGCTCGAGCTCGGCAGTCCGCCGGGCACGAGCGGCCAGCAGAGAACGGCGCACAACGAGGGCGCCGAGCGCGTTCACGGGGGCCATCGCGAGGGATGGGTAGCGGCGCGCCATCACCAGAAGCACGGCGAAGGCGAGCGTCATGAGAAAGGAGAGCGCGTTTCCCGCGAAGTCGCCGAGGCCGGGTCGTCGAACCGGCCATGATGCCGATTCCGACGAGTGCCACGGCGCTCGCGATCAGGGTTCGGCGCTCGATCCTTTCACCCATCCAGAGGAACGCGACCGCGGCCGCGACGAAGGGAACCGTCGCGTAAATGATCATCACATTGGCGACGGTCGTGAGCTTGAGAGCCGCCACATAGGAGATCATGGAAACGGCGGCGACGGGCGCGGCGGCAAGGCCGAGGCGACCGATGTCGAGCATGGCCTTCGGTGTTCGGCGCCCCTTGTCGATGATGACGGCGACCACGAGCGAAAGGGCGCTGAACAGCGAGCGCCACGCCTGCATCGTCCACAGATCGAGGTCGAGGAAGCGCACGAACAGCCCGCCCGTGCTCCAGACGAGGCTCGCCGTCGCGACGAGCGCTATCCCGCGAAGGCGTTGGCTTCCCTGTCTCAAGCGCGTTCCGCATAAGCGCAGAAGGCGGCCCGCCTAAGGTCCCTATCACATCTGTGGCCGCGTGCTCCCGTGCGGCCCGAACCTGCGGGGGCTTCTTTCAATTCAGCGCGCCCTCGCTATGAGGCAGAGGGAAATCGACTGAAGAGAGCGTCACATGACGGATATGCGCCTCGTGGTGGTCGGCGCGGGGGGACGGATGGGCGCGACGCTCATTCGCACCATCCGCGAAACCAAGGATTGCGTGCTCGCGGGTGCCGTCGAGCGCGAGGGCCATCCTCATCTCGGCAAGGACGCGGGCACGCTCGCCGGCGGGGAAGCCGCGGGCGTTCCGCTGACCTGCGACGCGCTCGCTGCCTTCGCCGAGGCGGACGGCGTGCTCGACTTCACGGCCCCCGCGGCGACGCTTGCTTTCGCGGCGCTCGCCGCCCAGGCGCGGCTCGTCCATGTGATCGGAACCACGGGCTTGAGCGAAGACGATCTGGGCAAGATCCGCGCGGCCGCGCGCCATGCGGTCATCGTGCAGTCCGGCAACATGAGCCTTGGCGTCAATCTGCTCGCCGGTCTGGTGAAGCAGGCGGCGGCGGCGCTCGGTCCCGAGTTCGACATCGAGGTCGTCGAGATGCACCATCGCCACAAGGTCGATGCGCCCTCCGGCACGGCGTTTCTCCTCGGCGAGGCGGCGGCTCAGGGGCGCGGCATCGAGCTTGCCGCCCACACGGCAAGCGGCCGCCACGGCCATACGGGTGCTCGTCGGGAGGGCGACATCGGCTTTGCCGCCCTGCGCGGGGGTTCGGTGACGGGCGACCACAGCGTCGTCTTTGCCGGCCCGCGCGAACGGCTCACGCTTTCGCACCACGCCGAGGACCGAAGTCTCTTCGCCTCGGGCGCCGTGCGCGCGGCGCTCTGGGGCCGAGGCAAAAAGCCGGGCCTCTATTCCATGACGGACGTGCTCGGGCTATCGGGCTGACCGAAGCCTTCTCGGATCGAAGGGGAGCCCTCATGGACCGACTTCTCGTGCTCGTGCGCCACGGCCAGAGCGAGTGGAACCTCAAGAACCTGTTCACCGGCTGGAAGGACCCCGGCCTCACCGAGAAAGGCGTTCTCGAGGCCAAGGCGGCAGGCGCACAGTTGCGCAAGCTCGGCCTTTCCTTCGACGTCGCCTTCACCTCGGCGCTGTCACGCGCCCAGCACACCTTGACCTTGATGCTCGAGGAAATCGGCCAGCCGCAGCTCGAGACCTTCAAGGACGCGGCGCTGAACGAGCGCGACTATGGCGACCTCTGCGGCCTCAACAAGGACGATGCGAGGAAGCGCTGGGGCGAAAAGCAGGTCCATATCTGGCGCCGCTCCTACGATATCGCCCCGCCCGGCGGGGAAAGCCTCAAGGACACCGCGGCGCGCGTGCTTCCTTATTACCTCGAATACATCCTGCCGCGCGTGATGTCGGGGCGGCGCGTGCTCGTCTCCGCCCATGGCAACTCGCTGCGCGCGCTCGTGATGGTGCTCGATCACCTCGACACGAAGTCCATCCTTTCGCTCGAGATCGCGACCGGCGAGCCGCTCCTCTACCGCCTCGGCGAGGATACGCTGGTGCGCGAGAAGCAAGTGCTGAAGGGATGAGCGACATGCGAATGCAAAGCCCCTCGCATCCCGGTGAAATCATTAGGGAGGATTGCCTCAAGCCCCTCGGCCTCACCGTCACGGCGGCCGCGAAGGGCCTTGGCGTAACGCGCAAGACCTTATCCGATCTATTGAACGGGCATAGCGGTGTCTCGCCCGAGATGGCGATCAGGCTTGAAAAGGTGGGATGGAGCACGGCCGAGCACCTGGCTTCGCATGCAGATGACCCGGAACCTCTGGGAAGCCCGTCGGCATGCCAGCAAGATCAAGGTCAGGAAGTTTGAAGCGACAGCCGCCTGACCATCCTTGTCTTTTCCGCGTTCTGATGAAAGAAATCCGATGAGCCTGAAATTCGGCGTCTTCGATCATATGGATCAGGGCGCGCTTTCCCTGCACCGCCAATATGAGGAGCGGCTGAAGCTCATCGAGGCTTATGATCGCGCGGGCTTTCACGCCTATCATCTCGCCGAGCATCACGCGACGCCGCTCGGGATGGCGCCTTCGCCGAGCGTCTTTCTTGCCGCCGTCGCGCAAAGGACGAAGCGCCTGCGCTTCGGCGCGCTCGTGCACACGCTCTCGCTTTATCATCCGCTGCGGCTCGCCGAGGAAATCTGCATGCTCGATCAGATGAGCGGCGGGCGCCTCGAGCTCGGCATCGGCAAGGGCATCTCGCCCCATGAGCTCGCCTATTACGGGGTCGCGCCCGAAAAGGCGCAAGGGCTCTATGTCGAGGCGAGCAGCGTGATCCTGAAGGCGCTCGCCGGAGGAACGCTCAGCTTCCAAGGGCGAGCATTTCCGCTTCGACGAGGTGCCGATCGAGATGGCGCCGGTGCAAAGGCCGCATCCGCCCCTTTGGTGCGGCACCTCGAATCCCGAAGGCACGGGCTGGTTCGCGCAACATCGCGTGAATTGCGTGACCAATGCGCCCGCGAAGCGCGCGCGCGCCATCACCGATCGTTATCGCGAGGAATGGGAGAAGCTCGGCCGAAAGCCTTCGGAGCTGCCCTTCATGGGCATGGCCCGCCATATCATCGTGGCCGAGACGGAAGACGAGGCGATGAAAGCCGGCAAGCCCGCTTATGAGAAATGGTTCAAAAGCTTCATGCTTCTCTGGAATCGTTACGGCACCAAGCCGCCGAACGTCGCTTTGCCCGAGGATTTCACCGATTTCGTGCGCGGCGGCTTTGCCTTCGTGGGCACGCCGGATGTGGTGCGCGAGCGCATGCTCGAGGAGATCGAGGCGGCCGGCATCAACTACATGCTCTGCCGCTTCGCCTTCGGCGACCTTCCCCATGAGGTCGTCGCGGCGCTCGGTCGAGCTCTTCGCGAGCGAGGTGATGGGGGAAGTGGTGACGAGACTCCCTGCCTGAGCGAACAGCGCGAGAGGGCAGCGCCCTTCCTTCTCCCTCTGGGAGAAGGTGCCTGCCGCGAAGCGGTGGGCGGATCAGGGCTAATTTCGCGACCGTCGACGAACTTGGCGCTAGGCCAAGGCGTGAAAAGGGGGGCGAATGCTAAGCGCCCTCATCCGCCTCGCAAGAGCGAGAAATTACGAGAAATTACGGTGACAGTGCACTTAATTCTCGGTGCTCCCTTCATCTTCGGTAGATGCTCGAATTAAGTGCACTGTCACCGTAATTCGGAATTCTGCCCGTAATTCCTGAGCCTCGGCAGCGGCACGGCGAGGTGGCGCCACTCCCGCGCGAAGAGCGCTGGCGAAGGGGTGCGATCTATTTCCCGCTTGCGGGCCGATCATGCTAATTAGCGCAAAGTTTTCACAGCCTCGCTCAGCTTGCAACAAGTGCACATACGAATCCGCGAACGCCGCCGCGCCTTCGCGCCTAAAGCGGATCGCCGATGAGTTCGTCTTCCACCACCCAAGGCGCGAAGCTTCGTGCCACGCCGCTCGTCCCCCGCGTCCCGCCATTTACGCTTCGCGACCTCCCTGCTCGCGACGACCTCGGTCGCGGCGCTGCTTCTCGCGGCGCCGGCGAAGGCGGCAGACGATCACGAACCAGACCGTCGCCACCGTCACGAACCCCGCCGGCAAGGCGACCACCTCGATCGTGATCACCGGCTCGACCGTGACGGGCGCGGTGACCAACGCCGGGACGATCACCCCGGGGAAGGTGGTCAACGGCACGACGGCGGGACTCTTCGTGAGCAACGGCACGACGGTGGCACTCTTCGTGAACAACAGCACGATCGGCGGCGGAATCGCGAACTCAGGCACCATCACCACGATGGGCACCACGATGGGCGCTCAAGCTTCGCGAGCGTCACCACGACCAACCCGTTCTTCACGGCGAGCGTGTCGCCAGACGCAACGACGCCAAACGCGCTCGACGCGACCCTTACGTTGAACCAAACGGCTCTCGCGGCGAGCGCGCAGGACCTGACGCAAAGCCTGCGGCTCGGCCTCGACGCGCCGCAAGTGCTCGGCCAAGCGGTGCAGGACCGGCTCGTCGCGAGCGGCGGCGTGCTCGGTGAAGGTGCGGCGGGCAGCGCCGGGAGCGCGGGCGCGGCGAGCGCGACGCCCATCGGCCATCCCAATCTCTGGGTGCGCGGCGCCGATCAGTTCGGCAGCGCCTCGGGGACGGGGGCGGCGCCTGGCTACGACGTGAACCGCGCAGCGCCCTTGATCGCCGGCGTCGATTGGCGCTTCGATCACGGCATCGTCGCGGGTGCCGCCGCGACCTATGTGGCGTCGTCCGCGAGCTTCAAGGATGGCTCGCGCACGAATGTGAGCTCCTACCAGGGCGCGGCTTACGCCGGCTGGGCCGGCGGGCCTTGGTACGCGGCTCGGCAGCGCGGTCGCGAGCTTCAACGACTTCTCGACCTCGCGTTTGCTCACGCCCTTCGGCCTTCCGGGCGACGCGACCTCCTCACCCTCGGGCCAAAGCTACGCCGGCCATGCCGAAGCCGGCTACCATTGGGGCCTGCCGGCCGCCGGCGTTAATGTGACCGTCACGCCTTACGCGGCGCTCGACTACGTGCATGCCCATATCGACGGCTTCACCGAGACGGGCGGCTTCGGCGCGCTTTCGGTGAATAGCGCGGACGGCGAATTCCTTCGCAGACGACGCTCGGGGTGCGCCTGACCTCGCGCATCGCGATGGCGAATTACGGCACGCTCACGCCTGAGCTTCGTCTCGGCTGGAGCCACGAGTTCCTCGACGCCTCGCAAACGCTCCGCGCCTCGCTCGTCGGCGTGCCGGGAAGCTCCTTCTCCGCGACCGGCATCGCCTTCGGCCGCGACGCCGCGCTCGTGGGCGCGGGCTTAAGCATGGAGCTTTCGCCCGACGCCAAGGTCTTCGTCGATTACGACGGCAGGCTCGCCTCGCGCTTGCAGGAGCATTCGGTCTCGGGCGGCCTGCGCGTGCGGTTTTAAAGTAGAAGAAGCAGACGTGATAGCTTTGCCTCCCCCTGAGAAGGGGGAGGTCGGCCGCTGGCCGGCCTTGAGGGCAGGCAATCCCGATGTGCGGCCGGGTGGGGGGTCAGGAGGGTGCTTGCGGGTATAATGATGAGACGGAGATGCGCTCAATCGATCCCCACCTCACCTCCCCTTTTCAAGGGGAGGATATTGAGAGGTTCGCGCCAAACGGAACTATCCTTGACGACGCGGTTCGATCGGACACGAGCCAAGGCAAGCAGGGCGCGCCGGCTCCGGCGCGCCATGACGGACGCCGAGAAGAAGCTGTGGTGGCGCCTGCGCAACGATCAACTCGGCCTGTCGTTTCGACGTTAGCATCCAATCGGGGTCTAATGTCGTCGATTTTTTCGCGCCCTCGATCGGGCTCGTGATCGAGCTCGACGGCGGCCAGCATGGGATGGAACCCCATCTCGCTTTCGACGCCCGCAGGATCGAATTTCTCGAAGCTCGAGGGCTTCGCGTCATGCGGTTCTGGAACCATGAAGTGATGGCAATCTCGAGGGTCATTCTGGAAACGATCTGGCACGCGTGCCAATCGAGCTAACGTTCCACCATTCACTTTTTGCACTCTATTCGCTACTCGCTATTCGCTCACTCGCTACGGAAGCAGTGTTGATGGCGCCGCAATCGATCGAAATCGCCCCGGGCGCCTTCTACTACCCCGGCTATCTCGACCGGGCCGCGCAAGAGGCGCTGCTCGCGGATATCCGCGCCGTCATCGCCGCGGCGCCGCTCTACCATCCGCGCATGCCGCGCTCCGGCAAGCCGCTTCTCGGTGCGCATGACGAATTGCGGGCCGCTCGGCTGGGTCTCGGACATCGACGGCTACCGCTACCAGGAAACCCATCCCGAGACCGGCGCGCCCTGGCCCGACGATGCCCGAGGCGCTGATGGCCGCCTGGCGCGAGCTTTCCGGCTTTCGCCTTTCGTCCCGAGGCCTGCCTCGTCAACCATTACTGCGCACGGCACTCGCCTCGGCCTGCATCAGGACCGGGACGAGAAGGAGTTCGCCGCGCCCGTCGTCTCGCTCTCGCTCGGCGACACGGCGATCTTCCGGATCGGCGGCACGAAGCGCGCGGGGCGACACGCTCGGTCAAGCTCGCGAGCGGCGATGCGTTCGTCTTCGGCGGCCCGTCGCGGCTCGCCTTTCACGGCATCGACCGTTTGCTGCCCGGAACCTCGACACTCGTTCCAGAAGGCGGACGCTTCAATCTGACCATGCGACGGGTGACGCCCGCGAAGTGAGCTCCGTGCCGCGGCGCGCATCGCTGCCGCGCCTTGTGAAGGGTTGTGCTTGCGCCCGGCATGGACAATATGTGCATAAGCCCATATCCGAGGCTTTCTTCGAGCAAACCGCGAGGAGGCCGCCATGACCGCTTGCATCGTCGGCTGGGCACATACGCCCTTCGGCAAGCATGATGCCGAGACGGTGGAGAGCCTGATCACGCGCGTCGCGCGCGAGGCGCTGGACGCATGCGGGCGTCGTCGGCGCGCGACATCGACCAGATCTATCTCGGTCATTTCAACGCCGGCTTCAGCCCGCAGGATTTCACCGCCGCGCTGGTGCTGCAGGCCGATGAGAATTTCCGCTTCAAGCCGGCGACGCGGGTCGAGAACGCCTGCGCCACCGGCTCCGCCGCCGTGCATCAGGCGTTGAACGCGATCGAGGCGAAGGCCGCGCGCCTCGTGCTCGTCGTCGGCGTCGAGCAGATGACGAAGACGCCCGCCGCGCAGATCGGCGAGAACTTGCTGCGCGCCTCCTATTTGCCGGAGGATGGCCAGACGCCTGCCGGTTTCGCCGGCGTTTTCGGCAAGATCGCGGGCGCCTATTTCCAGCGCCACGGCGACCAGTCCGATGCGCTCGCTCTGATCGCGGCCAAGAACCACAAGAACGGCGTCGACAATCCTTACGCGCAGATGCGCAAGGACCTCGGCTACGAGTTCTGCCGCAAGGAGAGCGAGAAGAACCCTTTCGTCGCCGGGCCCTTGAAGCGCACCGATTGCTCGCTCGTCTCGGACGGGGCGGCGGCCCTCGTCATCGCCGATGTCGAGACGGCGCTGTCGATGCGCCGCGCGGTCGCCTTCCGGGCTCGCGCGCATGCGCAGGATTTCCTGCCGATGTCGAAGCGCGACATCCTCAAATTCGAAGGCTGCGCCACGGCGTGGCGACGCGCTCTCGGCGACGGCAGGCTCACGTCTCGAGGATCTCTCCTTCGTCGAGACGCATGATTGCTTCACCATCGCCGAGCTGATCGAATACGAGGCGATGGGGCTCGCGCCGGAAGGGCAGGGCGCTCGCGCCATCAAGGAAGGCTGGACGCAAAAGGACGGCAAGCTGCCCGGTCAACGCGTCGGGCGGCCTCAAGGCCAAGGGCCACCCGGTCGGCGCGACCGGCGTCTCGATGCATGCCATCACCGCCATGCAGCTCACCGGGGAAGCCGGCGGCATGCAGGTGAAGGACGCGAGGCTCGGCGGCATCTTCAACATGGGCGGCGCCGCGGTCGCGAACTACGTGAGCGTGCTCGAGCGGATCAGGTAGGCTTGCGAGCGCGAGGCCGGCTCGCGCAGGTCAATCGGCTTTCGCTTCGATCCTGAGCTGGGCAATCTTCTGAGCGAGCTCGCAGCGCTCGACCATTCCGGCGTCCCCGTCCAACACTTCGAACTCGGTGCGTTCTCCCTCGCGCCAAAAACGGATGTCGAATTTGCTTTGGCCGATCCGAAGATCCCGAACGGTCAAATCCGGCAACCAATCCGGCAGCAACGGATCGACATAGAGCTTTTTCCTCGGCGCGTCGGGCAGGAAACCCAGCATCGCCTGCGTGAGCATGAAGGCCGAGCCCGCCGCCCAGGCTTGCGGCACGTTCGCGCCCACATATTGCACCGGAAAGGACATCTCGTCGCGCTGAAAGGCCGTGTAGAGTTCAGGCAATTGATTCAGCAGGAAGTGGCTGGCCGCCTTGCTGATGTCGTGCGCGATGCGAGCGGCCTCGGCGCCGAAACCGTAGTATTTGAAACCCATGGCGATGATCGCGTTGTCGTGGGGCCAGACCGATCCGGTTTGATAATTATAGAGGTTGAATGCCGGATGCGCCGCGGAAAGGGTGCGGATGCCCCAGCCGCTCCACATGTCCGGCGCCATCAGGCGCTCCACGACCGTCTTGGCGCGTTCGGGGGGCACGATGCCGGACCAAAGGCAATGGCCGGCATTCGAAGCCACCGAAAGGACCTTTTTCTTCTCGCCATCGAGCGCATAGGCGTAGAAGCCCAATTCGTCATCCCAAAAGGCCGCGTCGAAGCGCTCGAACAGTGCGGCGGCCTTGGTGCGCATCTTTCCCGCGCGGTCGCCTTTGCCGAGCGCATCGAAGATTTCGGCCATGCGGACCCAGGCGCTGTAGACATAGCCTTGCAGCTCGCAGAGCGCCTTCGGCCCCTTCACCAGCGAACCATCCGGATACATCACGGCGTCGCCGGAATCCTTCCATCCCATGTTCTCATAGCCGACCGGAGAGCGCGTCTGGTATTCCTGAAAGCCGTCTCCGTCGCGGTCTCCGTATTCGTCGATCCACGACAGGCAACCTTCGGCCGCCTCGAGGTGCCGCTCCAAGATCGAGTTGTCGCCCGTCGCCCGCCAGGCCGAATGCAAGGTGATGAGGAAGAGCGGTGTCGCATCGGCGGTGCCATAATAGGGGGTGTGAGGGATCATCTTGAAGTGGGCGAGCTCGCCGTAGCGGAGTTCGTGGAAAATCTTCCCGGGCTCGGCATCTCGGTAGGCGTCGTCTTGCGTCGCTTGCAGCGAATCGAGAATGTCCAACGTGCCTCGGGCGAATTGCGGATAGACCAGGATGTTCTGGAGCGAGGCGATCAGGCTGTCGCGTCCGAAGGGCGCGATGAACCAGGGAAGGCCGGCCGCAGGTAGAAACGCCTTGCTGTCCGAGGTCTCGATCGGAAGGCGCAGCGCGGACATGTCTTCGAGCGCGCGCCGAAACAAGCGATAAAACTCCTCGTTGCTCGTCTGTATCTTGACGACCGCCTGAAGCCAGTCGGTCAGCCGTTCCGCGTGCTCGGACGTTTCGCAGTGCTCGATGCAAGCGCTCGGCGCGTCGAAGTGCCGGCTGCCGTCCGTCAGGGCGTATAGAATGCAGGTGTGCCAGGTGCCGCCAGGTTCGACGGCGACCTCGAAGCTCAGGCGACCGTTGGCATAGATTCCCTTGCCGGACGCGAGCGACGCGGAAATCGCCAACGCCCTCCGGAAGTCGCGGTTGCGATAGCTGGTGCGAAGCCGCTGCCGCGCCGAGGACCATTCCGTGACGATCCGCCCGCGGCGGACGATACGATTCGATTTCACCTCGAAGATATCCGCAAAATCGCTGCGGACCGCGATCTCGAGCTGGAATTTGATCGGCTTCATGCTGTGGTTGGTGACGTCGAGGTCTTCGTGCATGCCCCCGCTGATCCAGCGACCGATGCTGAGTCCCAGCGTGCGTGCCGCGATGGCGCCGCCTTCGGTCATGAAGTCGCGATTCGTCAGGAATATCCTCGACGCGTAGTGGGTGAGGGCGCCGCCGTTGAGCAGCTCCCAAGGCTCGCCGTTGGCGTAGATCGACCAGCTGCTGACCACGCGCGTGTCCCGGAAATAAAGGCCCTTTTCGCTCGGCCAGTTGATTTGTCCGTCCAACTCGCTGACCAGGAATGTTTGATCCTGATGGATGGAGATCTGAGGTGGACCCACCTGAACCTTGAACGGCATCGCGTGCTCCCGTTGCAAAAGCATGGCCTCACCGGCCTTCAACGCCTCGCCCGTTCTATCGCGTTCCGGCACCGACCGGACGGTTTCTGCATCAAGGCCCGCCAGGCAGCCAATGCGGCCAAAGCCAGGGTCATGATGTATAGAACCTCGCTGCACGGCCGAAAGTTGGGGCGACTTGGCGCGGATTGTGCCCACAATGCCTTCGCATGTCGCCTATCGTTTCGACCGGGTCGGCTGCCGGCAAGCCAGCCATGAAACGGGTCGATGGCTCATCCTGAAGAGCCGCCATGGAAGCCTTTAAAAAGAGCGGCCCGTCCGAAATTCTTAAAAAAAATCATCAAGTGCCCCATGCCCGCCTTTGTCGCCCTCTTCTCGGGTTATGTGATGAGCATGTTCTATCGCTCGTTCCTCGCGATCGTCGCGGGCGATCTCATCGTGCAGTTCCTATCCGGCGTCTTCATCGATCATGCCGAGGCCGCCGGCGTCGACGCGGCGCGCCGCTACGCGACCTTGCACATCGTCTTCGGCGCCGTGCTGCTCGCGACCGCGGCGATCCATGCGCGCTCGCCGCGGGGTCCGGTCGGAGAAGGCCGGCTCGCCCCCGCTCAATGAAGCAGCACTCGCCAGTCCGAGGATCGCGAAGCTCGGCGCCCCCGAGGCTATTCTCCCGGCGCCTTGGCCGAAATGGCGAGCGCGTGCACGCCGGAGCCGAGCTCTTCGGCGAGCGCCGCATGGATCATGCGGTGGCGGTCGACGCGGCTCTTGCCCGCGAATGCCTCCGACGTGACGGCGATGGAAAAATGCGTCTCGCCGCCTTCGCGCCAGCCGGCATGTCCGTGATGCTTGTGGGAATCGTCGTTCACGCTGAGAGCTTTCGGGGCGAACACCGACTTCAGCTTGCCTTCGATGCGATCGGTCATCCGCATGCGGTTCGGCTCCCTTGCGACTTTAAGATGACGGCGCGACTTCCCACATTGCTGGGAAATCGGCCTGACGCGGGGACGTTTTGGCCTGCGCCTCCGGCTTTTGACGAAAGGCCGAAACACGAGATGAGGCAAGGCGCGACGCGGCGCCCCTCCTCAAAAAATTCACGTCCTCGATGATTTTCTGCCCGCTTTGAGCTTGGCGTTAACGCGTTCACGCCACATAATCACGGTAGCCATGGATTTGAACTCGCCTCTTTTCGATCGTGTCCGCACACGCCCGCGGTGCGAGGATGCCATCACGGCCGGCTCGGATGCGGCCTGCGGCCATCCGGGATGCGGTCTGGCGGGGCTTTACCGCGCGCCGCAAGGGCGCGGTCGGGAGGGGCAATATTTCCATTTCTGTCTCGACCATGTGCGCGCCTATAACGCGAGCTACAACTACTTCAAGGACATGTCGGACGATGCCGTCGCCGCCTATCAGAAAGCGGATCTTTACGGTCACCGTCCGACTTGGCGAATGGGTGTGAACGGCCAGGCCGCCGAAGGAAACGCGAAGCTGCACGGAGCCTTTTCCGATCCGACGCTCGACGATGCTTTCGGCCTCTTCGGCAGACGCGGCTTTTCGCACGGGAGCGGCCCGGCGAAGGCCCCCGAGCCACGCCTCGGAAACGCGGCGCGCAAGGCGCTCGATACGCTCGGCCTCGAGCCGGGTGTCGACAGGGCGGCGCTCAAGGCGCGTTACAAGGAGCTGGTGAAGCGCCTGCACCCGGACGCCAACAGCGGCGACAGATCACATGAAGACCAGTTACGCGAGATCATCAACGCCTATAATTACCTGCGAACGGCAGGTCTTGCCTGAGCGTTCGGCGCGTTATCCGGCCGATGGCGATCGGTGGATATCATCCGCAGAAATCGTTTCCATTTTTGCGGAGCATGCTCTAGGTCGGTTCGTTGCCCATGCGGCCGGATCGGATCCCGAGCTTTCCTCGAGGGATCGGTCCGGCTGCCACGTCTTCCCCGCGTGCCTGGCTCGCAGAGGTCGGTCGTGGATGCCCGGAGTTGGTCCGGGCATGGGGCGATTGGCGTGCTTTTTGCGGAACGGCGGTGGCCATCCTGGTCACGAGCGAGGATGAAATGAACGCGAGCGTTGAGACGGCGCCTCTCCCGGACATGAAGGTCTCGGTGAGACAGGTGTTCGGCCTGGATACCGATATGGAATGCCCCGCCTATTCGAAGGCGGACGAGCATGTGCCCGATTTCGATCAGGATTACGTCTTCGATCGCGACACGACGCTCGCGATCCTGGCGGGCTTTGCCCATAACCGGCGCGTGATGATCTCAGGCTATCACGGCACCGGGAAATCGACCCATGTCGAGCAGGTGGCGGCGCGGCTCAACTGGCCTTGCGTGCGCGTCAACCTCGACAGCCACGTGTCGCGCGTCGACCTCGTCGGCAAGGACGCGATCGTGCTGCAGGGCGGCAAGCAGGTGACCGAATTCAGGGACGGCATGCTGCCTTGGGCGCTGCAGAACAACATCGCGCTCTGCTTCGACGAGTATGATGCGGGCCGCCCGGATGTGATGTTCGTGATCCAGCGCGTCCTCGAGGTTTCGGGCAAGCTGACCTTGCTCGATCAGAAGCGCGTCATCAGGCCGCACCCTGCCTTTCGCCTCTTCTCGACCGCGAACACGGTCGGCCTCGGCGACACGTCAGGGCTCTATCACGGCACGCAACAGATCAACCAGGGGCAGATGGACCGTTGGTCGATCGTGACCACGTTGAACTACCTGCCGCACGATCGCGAAGCCGAGATCGTGCTGTCGAAGGCTCCCCATTATCGCACCAAGCAAGGCCGCGATATCGTCTCGAAGATGGTGCGCGTCGCCGATCTCACCCGCAACGCGTTCGTGGCCGGCGATCTGTCGACCGTCAT
Organism: uncultured Alphaproteobacteria bacterium; assembly: GCA_963713805.1. Classification (GTDB taxonomy): domain Bacteria; phylum Pseudomonadota; class Alphaproteobacteria; order Rhizobiales; family Beijerinckiaceae; genus GAS188. Next base: position 148,958 of record CAVQNF010000027.1, read on the forward strand.
GAGCCCGCGCACCGTGATCACCTGGGCGGAGAACGCCGAGATCTTCTCCGATATCGGCTTCGCCTTCCGCGTCACCTTCCTCAACAAATGCGACGAGCTCGAGCGCTCGCTGGTGGCCGAATTCTACCAGCGCTGCTTCGGGCAGGAGCTGAAGGAAAGCGCGGTCAACGTCGCGCTGAGCTGAGGCATAAGCCAAGCCGGCTTGTCATGAACGCTTCGAGGATCGCGATCGAGGCCGAGCCCGGCGACGAAGATCGTCACCGACGTCTCGACGGGCTCACAGGCTGCAATTTCGTGGCGGGCCGTCCGCCAGTTTACTGCATGTGCACCACGGTCTTTTTTGACGAAGCGTGATGATGGTCTCAGCTCTGTTCTTCGACGTTTTTGGAACGCTGGTCGATTGGCGGTCCTCGATCGCGCGGGAGGCGGAGTCGATGCTCGCGCCGCTCGGCCATGTCGTCGATTGGCTGGCCTTCGCCGATGCCTGGCGGGCCGAATACCAGCCCTCCATGGAAGAGGTGCGCTCGGGGCGACGGGCCTATGTGCGCCTCGACGATCTCCATCGCGAGAACCTCGATCGCATCCTGCCGCGCTTCAAGCTCGACGCGCTGCCTCCCGAGACGCGCGAGGCGCTGAACCGGATATGGCATCGGCTCGACGCCTGGCCCGACGTGCCGGGAGGAATGAGGCGGCTCTATGCAAGATACCGCCTCGCCCCGGTGTCGAACGGCAATATCTCGATCATGGTCGACCTCGCGCGCCATAACGGCTTCTCCTGCGATACCGTGCTCGGCGCCGAGATCGCGCGCGACTACAAGCCGAACCCGCAAGCCTATCTCGCTTCCGCGCGCGCCCTCGATCTCGAGCCGTCGGCCTGCATGATGGTCGCGGCGCATTCCTCCGATCTCGCGGCGGCAGCGAAATGCGGGTTGAGGACCGCGCATGTGGCGCGTCCCGACGAGCACGGCCCCGGGACCGGGGAAAGCAAAACCCGCCGTGCCGGTCGATGTTGCCGCGCGCGACATCGAGCATTTGGCTGATATATTGAAGGCATGACCATTCTCTCCAACCGCAAGCCCGGCCCGGCGAGGGCAGCTCCGACCGAGCCCTTGAAACAGGCGGTCGCGGGCTGCATGCGCGCGCTCGCCAAGACGGCCCGAGATCGAGATCGTCTACGCCTCCGACAAGCCGGCGCTCTTCGGCGCCGAGAAGGCGCGCCTTCCCGAGCCGCCGCGCAAGCCTTCGCCGGAGGATGTGGCGGTGCTGCGCGGCCACGCCGATTCGATGGCGCTCAAGCTCGCCTGTCACGATCCCGCCGTGCATCGGCGCCTCGCGCCGCAAGGCCCCGAGGCGCGCTCGCTTTTCGATTCGGTCGAGCAGGCGAGGGTCGAGGCGATCGGCGCCAAACGCATGGAGGGCGTCGCCTCGAACCTCACCGCCATGCTGCAGGACCGCTATCATCGTGGCGCCAAATACGAGGACATCACCGAGCGGGCCGACGCTCCGCTCGAAGACGCGGTCGCGCTCATGGTGCGCGAGCGGCTGACGGGCGAATCTCCCCCGCCCGCCGCCAAGAAGCTCGTCGATCTTTGGCGCGCCGAGATCGAGGCCAAGGCCGGCGCGAGCTCGATCGGCTCGACGGCAAGATCGACGACCAGCGCGCTTTCGCCCGCATCATGCGCGACGTTCTCGCCCATCTCGACATGGCCGAAGCCGCCGATTTCGAGAGCGAGGAAAGCGAGGAGAGCGAGGACGATCAATCGGAGGAGAACAAGCAGCAGGAGGGCGAGGAAAGCGAGGAAGGATCTTCGCGCGAGCAGGCCGAGATGGAGTCGAGCGAAGCTTCCGCGGAGGAGCTCGAGGACGGCATGAGCGAGGATTCCGATGCTCCCTCGAGCGAATTGCCGGATGAGGCGGACGAAGCCGATTCCGAGGAGGCCTCCGAGGCTTGGCGGCCACCTTCATCGGGGGCCAACGAGCGTCGCGGGCCCGACTATCGCGCCTATCTCACCAAATATCGACGAGATGATCGCGGCGGAGGAATTATGCGATCCCGAGGAGCTGACCCGGCTGCGCGGCTATCTCGACAAACAGGTGCAGAACTTGCAGGGCGTCGTGGCGCGTCTCGCCAATCGGTTGCAGCGGCGTCTTCTGGCGCAGCAGAACCGCTCCTGGGAATTCGACCTCGAAGAGGGCATGCTCGACGCGGCGCGCCTGCCGCGCGTCATCATCGACCCGTTCCAGCCGCTGTCCTTCAAGCAGGAGAAGGACACGAATTTCCGCGACACGGTGGTGACGCTGCTTCTCGACAATTCGGGTTCGATGCGCGGCCGGCCGATCACTGTCGCCGCGACTTGCGCCGATATCCTGGCGCGCACGCTCGAGCGCTGCGGCGTCAAGGTGGAAATCCTGGGCTTCACCACGCGCGCCTGGAAGGGCGGCTTGTCGCGCGAGGCGTGGCTGCAATCCGGCAAGCCCGCCAATCCCGGCCGCCTCAACGATCTGCGCCACATCATCTATAAATCGGCCGACGCGCCTTGGCGGCGTGCGCGCAAGAATTTCGGGATTGATGATGCGCGAGGGGCTGCTCAAGGAGAATATCGACGGCGAAGCGCTCGACTGGGCACATCGGCGCCTGGTGCACCGCCCCGAGCAGCGCCGCATCCTGATGATGATCTCGGACGGCGCTCCCGTCGACGATTCCGACCCTCTCGGTGAATCCCGGCAATTATCTCGAACGGCACTTGCGCTATGTGATCGAGGAGATCGAGACGCGTTCCCCGGTCGAGCTCATCGCCATCGGCATCGGCCATGACGTGACCCGCTATTACCGGCGCGCCGTGACCATCGTCGACGCCGAAGAACTCGGCGGCGTCATGACCGAGAAGCTCGCCGAGCTGTTCGACGAGAATGCGCCATCCGCGGCGCCGAAGCATCGAGCGGCATAGGCGCGAGAGGCAAGGGCCTCCCGACCGCATCCTCCCTCAGGATCGTCCGAGGCCGAGCGCGATCGGCAGAGCGCCGGCGCATAGCGCCGCCATCGCCCAGAATCCGCCGATGCCGAAATGTGCATAGAGCCAGCCCGAGCCAAGCGTCAGCAGAGCGGTTGCCGCGCCGGCGGCGAGCGTGCCGTAGAGAGCCTGGGCGGTCGCCGCGAGATGGCTCGGCACCGTTTCGGCGATCACGCGCATGCAGGCGAGATGCAGCAGCGCGAAGGTGAAACCGTGCAGCGGCTCGACGAGCGAGAGTGCGATGATTTGCGTGCTCGTCGCCATCACGGCCCAGCGCAAGATGCCGGCGCCCGCCGCGAGCGCGGCCGCCCGTCCGGGTCCGAGACGGTCGATGAAGGGCCGGCCCGAGGAGGAAGAACATGATCACTTCCGCGGCGACCGATTCCGACCAGATGAGGCTCGCGGTCGCCGTGTCGATGCCGGCCGCACTCCAGCTGATCACCGCGAAGCTGTCGTGCATCGCGTGGCTGCCCAGCACCAGCGCGGCGGTCAGCATCAGGCGTCGAAATACGGGAAGCCGCAGAAGCGTGAGCACGCCTCTCCGCCGAGCTTGTCGGGCGGCTTCCGGAGATCGTCGAGCGATGTTCGGCAGCGGGAGCGCGCAAAGGGCCGCCGCGCCGAGCAAGACGAGCGTTGAGCCAAATGGTCACCACAAGCCCGAATGGGCGCGCGGCTTCGCCCGGCGAGAAGCGAGCCGGCGACGAAGGCCGCCGACCCGTGCCGCGCACCCAGCCATATTGGAAAGGTCTCGTGCCGACGGATTTCGTCTCGGCGCTCGTCGAGGCTGAGAGCGCGAGCGCGTCCGAAAGCGGCGCGAGCGGCGCCGAGCAGCGACGCTTGCGCCAGCGCGACGGGCAGCAGCATCAAGAACCCTTGCGCCGGCAGATACAGGAGGGCGCATCCTCCCGCGCCGGCCGCGCAGCCGACGAGCAGCCGGCTCCAGGCGCGGTGCCGATCCGCGAGGCGGCCCGCGAGCGGCCCGGCGATCGAGCCTGATTGCCGTCCCAGACGCCAGCAAGAGCGGCGACCTCCTCGGCATCGAGGCCCGACTGCCGAGGAAGGCCGGCAGGAAAGGGGACGCCACCCCGAAGGCGGAATAGAGCGCCGCATAGAGGAGGGCGAATCTCGTCAGGGTCGAGAAGCGAGGCAAGGAAGGTTCTACGTTGCGCACGCTTGTAAACGGCGAAGGTGACGGGACGGTTGCTGGATTTTCTTGATGGAACGGAAGGATGGAGCGCGCCCTGCGCTCAATCGTCCTCGTCCCGCTCGTCCCGGCCCGTCTCGCCCTCTTCGGTCTCCTCGTCTTCCGAGACCGGGATGGCGTAGATCCCCTTGAGCCAGCGCCCGAGGTCGATATCGGCGCAGCGTCTCGAGCAGAAGGGGAAGGGGCTGCGACGGAAGGCTTGCCGCAGATCGGGCAGGTTTTGGCTGGCTCGCTATCGGCCTTCCCCGTCATCGCGACAGGCTCTCGGCCGCGACCTGTGGTTGGGCTCATGCGGGGCTCCATACGGGGGTAGAGGATGTCGAACGGTATACCACAATTCGCCAAGGCCTCTCGCTCGGCTTCAGCACCTGAAATGTTTTGGTGAAAGCTGAACCGCCAGCGATCCGTGGGTCCCGGATCAGCGATGCAACACGATGTGCTGCATCGCATCCGGGACGACCCCACCGGAGTCGCGAATACTCAGCTCGGTCGTCCCGTGCGCATCGCAGCACGTAGTGTTGCGATGCAGACACGGGACCTATGACCTCGAAGGCCCGGGCGCGCTCACCGAGACTTTGGCCGAAGTCTCACATGCACTCTGTGGTCAAAATGAGCTACTCCCGGTTCAACCCCCTTTTGCCGCATCAGCTCGCTGTTCGGACTTCAAGGGACCGCAAAAACACCAATTGGCGAGCGGCCTCGATTGATAGAGCCTTGATCTTGACGAGCGGGATGTATACAGGTGATGCATACGTCAACAACGAAGCGAAATGTCATGGCCTCCACGGTGTTGTCTGTCCGTGTCCCGCAGGAGCTCAAGGAGCAACTTGAGCATTTGAGCCGTTCCAGCAAACGCTCCAAAGCCTATCTGGCGACCGAGGCGCTTGGCGACTACGTCAAAAAGAATGCGTGGCGCGCCAAGGAGCTGCACGAGGCGATCAAGGAGGCCGATAAGGGCGTCTTCATTTCGCACGAGGAGATGGTGGCCTGGGCGAACCAGCTCGGGACCCGGGGTGAGACCGCACCGCCGAAGCCCAACATTCGTTGATCCGAGCGGGCGATAGTGAAAATCGTCTGGCTCTCCTTTGCCCAGCGCGATCTGTTGTCGATCTTTGCCTATTACCAGAGCTTCGCGAGCAAGGATGTGGCGAACCGCATCGTGCAACGCATCATCCATAGTGCCTCGAACTTGAGCGATCATCCCTATCTCGGGCGCCCCTCCGACAGCACCGCTGGTGTCCACGAGCTGCATGTGGCGCGGCTTCCCTATCTCTTGCCTTATCGGGTCGTCCGCGACCGGATCGAAATCCTACGAGTGTTTCACGAATCGCAGGATAAGCCGTCGGCATGGCAGAACGAGTGAATGATTCATCTGCCGCGCGAAGCGCAACGCCGCCAAAGCGCTCACCGATGCCATCCGCGCCCAGTACGGGAGATAGACCAATGAACAGGAAGGATTTCGAGGGATTGATGGCTGGACTAAGTGATGCTTTGTCATACGCCAAGGGCAAAGCGAGCCCCGGCATCCGCGAGCACCGCGTCAAGGTCGATCGCAGCTTCGTTGGCGCGACAAGATTGAAGGCAGGTCTGACGCAGGAAGAATTCGCCAAGGTCACGGGCGCCTCACTCGGCACGGTGCGTAAATGGGAGCGTGGTGAACGCATTCCGTCCGGGGCGGCTGGAATGCTCATACGAATTCTCGCGCTCGAACCAAAGCTGGTGATCCGAGAAGCCGGCATCATGCCGAGGACGCAGCAGCGCCAGCGTCGAGCTAAGGCTGCTAAACGCGCATCCTCAATGGCGCTGACTTTTGCCACCGCGATTCGACGCTATGAGCGAGCTTGCCCGCTGGGAAGGGCGGCTTTCAGCTGGCCTTCGCCTCGAGCCTTGCCACTTCGATCCGCCATCCGCTAAGCCCCACCGATGCGCGAAGGCCTGATTCCTCACAAAATCACGACGATCTTACGTCTTTCGACGACGCAAGGCTCGCGCGCGCGCGCTCACCGAGAGCTCTCGGCGAGGTCTTCGATCCGGAAAATTCGGCCGTCGCCGCCTTCGAGCAAGGAGATGACACGGCGAGAAGGCTGGCTCGTCGAGATTTATTTCGCCGAGAGAGCCCGACGAGGAGGCGGTCGGCGACCTCGTCGCGCTCGTCGCCGGCAAAGCCGCCGCGAGCTCCATGCGCTTCGAGGCGCTCGACGCCAAGGATTGGGTCGCGGCGAGCCTCGAAGGGCTTGAAACCCATCCGCGCCGGGACGCTTCCTGGTGCATGGCGCGCATGATCGATCTTTCGGTGCTCGCCAACGACATCGGCATCGAGATCGAGGCCTCGCTCGCTTTCGGCACCGGCCATCACGGCACCACGAGAGGCTGCCTCTTGGCGCTCGATTCGATCCTCAGGCAAGGCCGTCCGGCGCGTGTGCTGGATGTCGGCACGGGCACGGGCGTGCTCGCGATCGCTGCCGCGAAGGTGCTGCGAAGCGGGATCGTCGCCGGCGATATCGACCCCGTCGCCATCGAGGTGGCGCGCAGAACGCGCGCCAGAACGGCGTCGCCTCACGCCTTCGCTTCTATTGCGCGCCCGGTCTTCGCCACCCGCTCGCCGCCCGACCCTGGAGCTTCGATCTCATCCTCGCCAACATCCTGGCAAGGCCGCTCGCGCGTCTTTCGCCCGCTCTCGCCGGCGCGCTTGTCGCCCAAAGGCAGGCTCGTCGTCTCCGGCTTGCTCGAAGCGCGACGTCGCCACGGCGCTTTCGGCCTTTCGCCGCCACGGGCTTCATCTCGAGCGACGATACCTCATCGAAGGCTGGGCCACCTTGATCCTGAGCTAACCCCGGGCCGTCGAGCTGGCGAGTTCTCGGCGGCGCGCCGCCAAATCATCGAGAGACCTCATGCAGATCTTCGGAGCTGAAATTCCTTTCGCCAGCCATTGCGGCATCGAGCCGCTCGACGCTGCCGACGGCAGGACGCTGCTTGCGGCTCGTGCTCGCGCACCGAGCATCAAAACAATATCGGCATGGCGCATGGCGGCGTCACCTGCACGCTCCTCGACATCGCGATGGGATCGGCGGCACGCCGCCTGGTCGATCTGCCGGTGATGACGCTCGACATGCAGACGAGCTTCATCGCGCCGGGCCGCGGCGTGCTTCTCGCCGAAGGCCGCGTGATCCGCGCGGGCCGTTCCGTCGTCTTCTGCGAAGGCGAGGTGAGGACCGAAAGCGGGCGAGCTCGTCGCCAAGGGGAGCGGCCTCTTCAAGCCGGTGCGGCCGAGGGCCGGTGAAGGGTGAAGGGTGAAGGGTGAAGGGTGAAGGTGAAGGTGAAGGTGAAGGGTGAAGGGAATACGTCCCAATTCGGTTTCACTCCTCACTTCTCACCATTCCCTATTCCCTACTCGCTCCCTTCACGAAAGCGTTTGCCATCCTTCGACGGATCGGCTCTATGTCGAATCGAGCGCGGCGAAGAGCCTCGATGCTCGACGCGCGCGCGCAAGGCCGGGAGGATGCGATGGATTTGCGCTTCACACCCGAGGAACAGGCCTTCCGGCAGGAGGTCCGCTCCTTCATCGCCGCCAATCTCGACAAGGAGACGCATGCTTCGATGGCGGCTGGCCATCGCCCCTCGAAGGAGCAGATCGTCGCCTGGCAGCGCATCCTGAACAAGAAGGGCTGGGCGACCGTCGATTGGCCCAAGGAATTCGGCGGTCACGGGCTGGAGCATCATCAAGCGCCACATCTTCCGCGAGGAGGTGCAGGCGTTATCCGGCGCCCGAGCCGCTCGCCTTCGGCGTCTATATGGTCGGGCCCGGTGATCATCACCTTCGGCACGCGAGGCGCAGAAGAAGAAATTCCTGCCGCGCATCGCCAATCTCGACGACTGGTGGTGCCAGGGTTTCTCCGAGCCGGGCTCGGGCTCGGATCTCGCTTCGCTGAAGACGGCGGCGCGCCGTGACGGCGACCATTACATCGTCAACGGCCAGAAGACCTGGACGACCTATGCCCAATATGCCGATTGGATCTTCTGCCTCGTGCGCACCGATCCGCAGGCCGCAAAGCCGCAAGAAGGCATCTCCTTCCTCCTCATCGACATGAAATCGCCGGGCGTGACCTTGCGCCCGATCGTCACCGTCGACGGCGGACGCGAGATCAACGAGGTCTTCTTCGACGAGGTGAAGGTTCCGGTCGAGAATCTGGTCGGCGTCGAGAATCGCGGTTGGGATTGCGCCAAATTCCTGTTGTCGAACGAGCGGGTGAACACGGCGCGCATCGGCGCCACGAAGGAAAGGCTGCGCCGGCTGAAGCGGCTGGCCGCGGAGGTCGGAGCAAGGCGGGCGCCCGCTCATCGAGGATCAAAGCTTCGCCGAGAAGCTCGCCGATCTCGAGATCGAGCTGAAGGCGCTCGAGATCACGCAATTGCGCGTTCTCGCCAATGAGCATAAGAACGGCAAGGGAAAGCCCGATCCGGCTTCCTCCGTGCTCAAGCTACGCGGCACCGAGCTGCAGCAGCGGATCACCGAGCTCACCTTGCAGGCCGCCGGGCCGCATGGCCTCGTCGGTGAAAATCTCGACGCGCCGCTCGGCCATAACGAGGACGAGATCGCGCCGGAATGGATGCGGCTCGCCGCGCCGACCTATTTCAACACCCGCAAGGTGACGATCTACGGCGGCTCGAACGAGATCCAGCGCAACATCATCGCCAAGCAGATCCTAGGACTTTGAATTTGGCATTCTAGGAAGCCGCCTTCCGCTTCGGCACTCTCTCGGGCACGCACGCGTCATGGATTTCGATCTCTCCGATGAGCAGCGCCTCTTGCGCGACAATGTCGAGCGCCTCGCCGCGCCGAGCCGAGGGCGCGAGCCCTCGACGCCGGCATGGAGCCGCGAGCGCTGGAAGCAGTTCGGCGGAGCTCGGCCTTTTCGCGCTTCCCTTCGCGGAAGAGGACGGTGGCCTCGGATGGGGCGCGGTCGAGACGATGATCGTCATGGAGGCCTTCGGCAAAGGCCTGGTGCGCGAGCCTTATCTCTCGACCGTGGTCATCTGCGGCGGTCTCGTGCGCCATGGTTGCGCCGAGGCGGCGCGCAAGGAGTTGGCGAAGCGCATCGCTGCGGGCGATCTCGTCGCGGCCTTCGCCCATGTCGAGCGCGAGGCGCGTCACGACCTTTCCGACGTGGCGCTCACGGCGCGCCAGACGGGCGAGGGATTCGTGCTCGACGGCGTGAAGAGCGTGGTGCCGCACGGCGACAAGGCCGAGCTTCTCTTCGTGAGCGCGCGCACGGCCGGCGAACGCCACGATCGCGACGGTGTGTCGCTCTTCCTCGTCGAGGGCCAAGGCGAAGGGCGTTTCGCGACGCGCCTATGCGCTCGCCGACGGCACGCCCGGCGCCGAGATCAGGCTGGACAATGTTGCCGTGCCCGCTGCCGCGATGATCGGAGAAGCGGGGCGCGCGATGCCGCTCATCGAGCGCGTCGCCGACGAGGCGATCGCGGCGTTATGTGCGGAGGCGGTCGGCGTCATGAGTGCGATGTGCGACATGACCGTCGCCTACCTCAAGACGCGCAAGCAGTTTGGCCGGCCGATCGGCGCCTTCCAGGCGCTGCAGCACCGTGCCGCCGATATGTTCATCGCGCTCGAGCAGGCACGCAGCATGGCGGTCTACGCGACCATGATGGTCGGGCGAGAGCGATCCCGCGCAACGCTCCGCCGCGATCTCGGCCGCCAAGGTGACGATCGGCCGGAACGGTCGTTTCATCGGCGAGCAGGCCGTGCAATTGCATGGCGGAATCGGCATGACCATGGAATATCGCCTCGGCGCCTATTTCAAGCGGATGACGGCGATCGAGATGATGTTCGGCGACGCCGCTCACCATTTGCGCAAGGTGGCCGACGCAGGCGGCCTCGAACGGGAGGTCGCCTGACGGAGAAGGTTGCGAAGCGAGGATCTTGCAAAGGGGGTACGAGATGTCGAGCAGCATTCGTCATGTGACCGATCGATCCCTCCCGCGAGGCGACGAGAACGATTTGCGCCCCGGCCTTGGGGCGCTCGGCCGGCACGCGCGCGACGCCGCGCGAAAAGTGGCGCTCGCGACGCCGCAGGAGAAGGACGCAGCGCTCCTCGCCATGGCGGCTTCGGTGCGCGAGACGATGCCGGCGATCCTCGCCGCCAATACCGAGGACATGGCGCAAGCCAGGCACGAAGCTGCGACCGGCGCCTTCCTCGACCGCTTGCGTCTCGACGAAACCCGCGTCCTCGCGATCGCCCGGGCGATCGAGGAGATCGCGGCGCTCCCCGACCCGGTCGGTCGCGTCACCGCGCGCTTCGAGCGGCCGAACGGCCTCGTCATCGAGCGTGTGGCGACGCCGCTCGGCGTCGTCGGCGTGATCTTCGAAAGCCGACCGAACGTGATCGCCGACGCGAGCGCGCTTTGCCTCAAGGCGGGCAACGCTTCGATCCTGCGCACGGGCTCGGCGAGCTTCCGCTCCGCCGAGGCGATCCACGCGGCTCTGGTCGCGGGCCTCGAGCGGGCGGGGCTGCCGCGCCAGGCAATCTCCTTCGTCCCGACGCGCGATCGCGGCGCCGTCGGAGCGATGCTCTCGGGCCTCGACGGGACGATCGACGTCATCGTGCCGCGCGGCGGCAAGAGCCTCGTCGAGCGCGTCCAGAAAGACGCCCGCGTGCCCGTCTTCGCCCATCTCGAAGGGGTGTGCCATGTCTATGTGCACGCCGGCGCCGACCTCGACATGGCAAGAAGCATTACCTTGAATGCCAAGCTGCGTCGCACGGGTGTCTGCGGCGCCGCCGAGACGCTGCTCGTCGATCATGCGGTGGCGAGCAGCCATCTTGCGCCTCTGGTGACGGCGCTTCTCGATGCCGGTTGCGCCGTGCGCGGCGATGCGGCCACGCTCGCGGTCGATTCGCGCGTCACCGCCGCGAGCGAGGCGGATTGGGGGTTGGAATATCTCGACGCCATCATCGCGTGCCGCGTGGTCGAGGGGCTCGACGCGGCGATCGAGCACATCGAGCGCCATGGCTCGCACCACACCGACGCCATCGTGACTGAAGATCGGACGGCCGCCGAGCGCTTCCTGTCGGAGGTCGATTCGGCGATCGTCCTGCATAACGCCTCGACCCAGTTCGCCGACGGCAGCGAGTTCGGCTTCGGTGCCGAGATCGGCATCGCGACCGGGCGCATGCATGCGCGAGGGCCCGGTCGGCGTCGAGCAGCTCACCTCGTTCAAATACCGCATCCGCGGAGCGGGGCAGATCCGGGCGTGAGCATTCGGCCGAAGCGCGCCACCGACTTACGCGCTTTTGCCGCGAAGGGCGAACCGCGCATGCGTCCATCCCTCCGAGGCGCGAAGCACGAGGCCCGACGAGAGGTGCGGGCGCGCCGGCATGGCATGATCCCAAAGTTTCCCGCGCATAGCTGCGGCCAGCGCATCGGCCTTTACGGCGGCAGCTTCAATCCGCCTCATGAGGGCCATCGCCATGTGGCGCTGCTGGCCTTGCGGCGTCTCGCGCTCGACCGCTTGTGGTTGCTCGTGACGCCGGGAAATCCGCTCAAGAACCGCGATGGCCTTGCTTCGCTCGAGGCGCGACTTGCGGCGACCCGCAAGATCATGGCCCACCCGCGCCTCGAGGTGACCGGCGTCGAGGCAGCGCTCGGGTCGGATTTGACGGTCGACACGATCGCGGCGCTCACCTTTCGCCTTCCGTCGCTTCGCTTCGTCTGGATCATGGGGGGCGACAATCTCGCCAGCTTCCACCTCTGGCACCGCTGGCGGCGCATCGCCGCTCTCGTTCCGATGGCGGTCATCGACCGGCCGGGGGCGACGCATCGGGCCTTGCATTCCCCCGCGGCGGGGGCGCTCGCGCGCTTCCGGATCCCCAAATCGGGGGCCGCGACTCTCGCGGAACGAAGGCCACCCGCCTGGGTTTACCTCCATGGGCGTAGGTCGAGCCTCTCGTCGAGCGCGCTCAGGGCACAAGGCGCGTAGCTTCATGAGCCGAGAGCCAAACCGTTGATTTGACGCGTGACTTTCCAAAAGGCGGGCCATTTTCAGGGACCATGCGCCAGAGCCGGGGCATTCGGCGCAAGTCATCCGTCCGTCGCAAAACGGCAATTGAAAAGAAAGGATTAAAGCGCCACACTAGGGTATCGTTGATTTGGGTCCGCCAAAGAGAAAGGAATCTGGCGCTGTTCCATCAAGCGAGAAGCGAAGCGGTTCGCCCGCTCACCGAGATCACCGCCGAGGCGTTGACGCCGGCCGTCGATCTCCTCCCCGTCGCCCTTACCGTATTGGACGACATGAAGGCCGAAGCGGTCGTCGATATCGACCTTATCGGCAAAACCTCGATCGCCGACGCGATGATCATAGCCTCCGGTCGTTCGCAACGACATGTGGGCGCGATCGCCGACGCCGTGATTCGCGCCTTCAAGGACGCGGGACATGGGGCGGTGAGCGTCGAGGGCCTGCCCTTATGCGATTGGGTGCTGATCGACGCCGGTGATCTGGTCGTGCATGTCTTCCGGCCGGAAATCCGCGCCTTCTACAACCTCGAGAAGATCTGGGGCCAGGACCGTCCCTCCGAAGCCGCGGAACGCGCCCGAGCCTGATTCGGACGCGGCGTGAAGCTCCTCATCTGCGCCGTCGGCCGGCTGCAAGCCGGGGCCCGAGCGCGAATTGGCGGAGCGCTATTTGGCGCGCGCGGCCGAGCTTGCTCCCAAGCTCGGATTTTCCGGCCCCTCGGTCATCGAGCTTGCCGAAAGCCGCGCGCGCGACGACGTGACGCGCCGGCGGCAGGAATGGGACGCTTTGGCCGCCAAGAGCGAGGGAGCGGTTCGCATCGCGCTCGATGAACGCGGCTCCGCGTTGACGAGCGTCGGATTTGCGGAACGCCTCGCGAAGCAGCGTGCCTCGACGACGAAAGGCTTGGCCTTTCTCATCGGGGGGGCCGACGGCCTTGCACCGGAGGCACGGGAGGCAACGCGGGAGGCGATCTCCTTCGGAGCCATGACTTTGCCGCATCAGCTCGTCAGAATTGTGCTATTGGAGCAGATATACCGGGCGCTGACGATCCGGCTGGGCCACCCCTACCATCGGGTGTGAGGGTCATCTTGAAGATGATTCGCGTAAACGGGCGCTTTTTTGCCATAGGATCGTGCTCTGGATGTTCGAGATGTCGCCTGAGGTTTGCCCCTGCGGTTGTGCAGCACGCGCCGGGAACGGCATGCAAGGAGATCTTATCGGCTGGAGGCATCGATCTCTTTCGTGATGCATGGTGGTCCGAAGTCGAAGCTGATTTCGGGATCATGCGTCATGGGAGTCGCTTCCCGAAGGGACGCATGACAGGCGCGGATTCATCCATGAGGAAAGGGTTTCGCGGGTCGGTATTCCTGGCCGGAGTTGCCGCGGCGACGGGTGTTGTCCGTCTTGGCCTTCGCCGCTGCGGGTTTCGCCGCCGAGAATTCGAGCCCTGCGGTGTCGCCGCCCGCGAACGAGCCCGCCGGTGCCCAGGCGCCGGTCGATGCCAAGATCAAGCAGCGCGAGGACCGTTTGCGCGAATTGCAGGCGCTCGAGCAATCGATGCAACAATCGGATGCCGAGCGCAAAAAGATCGAGGACGAGATCGCCGCGCTGAAGGCCGATCGCGAAAAGCTGCGCCACGATCTCGTCGACGCCGCCGACAAGGTGCGCGCGCTCGAGGAACGCGCCAGCGAGGCCGAGGAGCGTCTCGCCAAGGGGATTGCTCAGGAGCAGGCGCTCAAGGCTTCGCTCGAGGGGCGCCGTGAGCTGCTCGGTCACGTGCTCGCCGCCTTGCAGCGCATCGGCGGCAAGCCGCCGCCCGCCGTGATCGTCAGCGCCCAGGATATCCTGGTCGCGGTGCGCGCCTCGATGGCGCTCGGCGCCGTCCTGCCGCAATTGCGAGAGGAGGCGCGAACGCTTGCGGCCGATCTCGCCGATCTCATGCGTGTGCGCAACGAGATCGCCGCGGAGCGGGACGGATTGAAGGCGTCCCTTGCCGAGCTGCGCGACGAGCGCACGCGGCTGGCGGCCCTCGTCGAGACCCGCCAGGCGAGCGTCGCAAGCGACGAATTGGCTCTCGGAGAGGTCGCCAAGCACGCGGCCGCGCTGGCCCAGCGGACCAAGAACCTGCGCGATTTCCTGGCGAGCCTCGACAGCGACATCGCGCAGAGCGAGAAGCGGGCCGCCGAGGATCGCAAGGCCGCCGAGGCGCTGGCGATCTCGACCCAGAACACCTTCGCGGCGGCAAGCCTGAAGGAGCCGGCGCGTCTCGCCCCGAAGATTGCCTTCGCGGAGGCGCGCGGCCTTCTGCCGCTACCCGTCGCGGGCTCGATCTTTCGAGACTTCGGCGATCCCGATGAGGTGATGGGACAGGCCAAGGGCATTTCCATCACCGCACGCCCCGGTGCGGTGGTGTCCTCGCCCAGCGAGGGCATCGTGGCCCATGCGGGGCCGTTTCGGGGTTACGGACAACTCTTGATCATCAATGCCGGAAACGGCTATCATATCGTACTTGCCGGTTTGGGACATATTGACGTGGCGACGGGGCAACCGGTGCTCGCCGGCGAGCCCATCGGCGAAATGGGCGAAGGCAATTTGTTGACCACTGAGGTGGCCAAGACCAGCTCGGCTGGGCCTGTTCTCTACGTCGAGTTCCGCAAGGACGGTTCGGCGATCAACCCCGGCCCATGGTGGGCCAAGACTGACCAACGGAAGGTTCGCGGCTGATGCGCAAGTCCTCACTTCTTCTCCTGGGCGCGATATTCGGTGCGAGCGCTACGACGCTCGGCCTGGAAACTCGCTTCCTCGCGAGCGAGCCGGCGCAAGCCGCCTCCGCCGGAGATACCTATCGGCAGCTCAATCTCTTCGGTGACGTGTTCGAGCGGATTCGCTCCGACTACGTCGAGAAGCCCGATGACGGAAAGCTCGTCGAAGCCGCCATCAACGGCATGCTCACCTCGCTCGATCCGCATTCGAGCTACATGGACGCGAAGAGCTTCCGCGACATGCAGGTCAACACCAAGGGCGAGTTCGGCGGCCTCGGCATCGAGGTCACGATGGAAGACGGGCTGATCAAGGTCATCTCGCCGATCGCCGACACGCCGGCCGCGCGCGCCGGCATCCTGTCCGGCGACATCATCACGCAGATCGACGGCGATGCGGTGCAAGGCCTCACCTTGAACCAGGCGGTCGACAAGATGCGCGGCGCGGTCAAGACCTCGGTCAAGCTGACCATCGTGCGCAAGGACCGCAAGGACCCGCTCGAGCTGAAGCTCACGCGCGAGATCATTCAGGTCAAGAGCGTGAAGTTCCGGCCGGAGGACGATGTCGGCTACATCCAGATCACCCAGTTCAACGAGCAGACGACCGAAAACCTGCGCAATGCTCTCGACAGCCTGAAGAAGGACATCGGCGACGACAAGCTGAAGGGCTATGTGCTCGATCTTCGCAACGATCCGGGCGGCCTGCTCGATCAGGCGATCGGCGTCTGCGACACCTTCCTCGACAAGGGCGAGATCGTCTCGACGCGCGGCCGCAACCCTGAGGACACGAAGCGCTGGGATGCGCGCCATAGCGATGTCACCAAGGGCAAGCGGCTCGTGGTGCTGATCAACGGCGGCTCGGCTTCGGCTTCGGAGATCGTCGCCGGCGCCCTGCAGGACCACAAGCGCGCCACGCTTCTCGGCACGCGCTCCTTCGGCAAGGGCTCGGTGCAGACCATCATTCCGGTCGGCAACGACGCCGCGATCCGGCTCACCACGGCGCGCTACTACACGCCGGCCGGGCCGCTCGATCCAGGCGAAGGGCATCGAGCCCGACATCAAGGTGCTCGAGGCGATCCCCGACGAGCTGAAGGGCAAGGACGAGGCGAAGGGCGAGGCGAGCCTGCGCGGGCATCTGTCGAACGACAAGGGCGAGGATCTGTCGGCGTCGCAGGCCTATGTCGCGACCGATCCTGCGAAGGATACGCAGCTCTCGCGGCGCTCGATCTCTTGCGCGGCAAGGCGATCACCAAGACCGAGCCCGCGAGCGAGCCGCCGAAGACCGAAACCAAGGAGAACTGATCCGAGCTCGGACGCTCGATCTCTCCAGCGCGCCTCGCGCGCGACGCAAGCCAAGTGAAGCCGGGTCGGATGAAAATCATTCGGCTCGGCTTCTCCTTTTCGAGAAATCCGGCCGAAGATTTCTCCGTCCGGCCTGAAATATTGCGAAGCCTCCCATTGCCTCAATAGCACCGGCTTTTCGCGGTCACAGGGCGCATCTTTTTGCGCAACCTGCTTCGTCCTCTCACCTGCGCCTCATCTCCGCCCGCTCACAATGCCGAGGAACCGCTTAGGCCGCGGCACGTTGCATCCTCACGAGTGGTTTCAGGGCGGTCAGTGGCGGGGGGAGGTCGTTTGCGAATGAGCGATGAGCGGCAAGTGAAAGGCACGGCAAGGGGAAAGCCGCGGGAGGCACCTCCCGCAGCCGCCCCGTCCGTGACGCAGCGGGGGACCGGCAAATCGCGCGAACGGCCGGCCCTGGGGCGCTTCGTCGAACTCTACCTGCACGAAGCCTATGCATCGACGCTTCGCGAGGAGGTGCCTCAGCGGTTCGTGGAGTTGCTCGAGCAGTTGAATGCGAGCCAGGGCGGGGGCGATGGCCGCGCGCGATAAGCTCAAGGATGATCTCGTCAGGGCAATACCGAGCTTGCGCGCCTTCGCGCTTTCGCTTTGCGGGAATCCCGAGCGCGCCGATGATCTGGTGCAGGAAACCCTGATGAAGGCGTGGGCGAATCTCGCGAGCTTCGTTGAAGGCACGAATCTCTCCGCTTGGCTGTTCACCATCCTGCGCAACGCCTTCTATTCGGATTTTCGCAAGCGGCGCCGGGAGATCGAGGATGCCGACGGGCAGATGGCGGGGCGGCTCGCCAGCATGCCGGCCCAGAACGGACACATGGATCTCCAGGACTTTCGGGCGGCGCTCATGCAGCTTCCGCTCAGCCAGCGGGAGGTGCTGGTGCTGATCGGGGGCTCGGGCATGTCCTACGAAGAGGTTGCCGCGATCTGCAATTGTGCGGTGGGCACGGTGAAAAGCCGCGTCAACCGGGCGCGCAACCGTCTGGCGCAGCTTTTGGCGGTCGACTCGGCCGATGAATTCGGGCCCGACGCGGTCGTCCAGGCCACGATCGAGACCCCGTTCGCGACGAGCCGCAATCCCTGATCCGGGCCGTGGGTCCGCAAAGCTTCGAGCGGCACGGAACTTCCTGCCTTCCCCGATTGCGCACCCGGCGCAAGAGATTATCCTGAAGCTCCCTTCACAGTCGCAGGGCCTTTCGATGCTCGAAAAAGCGGGCGCGACGATGACGCAGAAGTCGCAGCCGGGCTTTGCCCTCGCCGAGGAACAGCTCGCGCTTGCCGAGCTTGCTCGTGATTTTGCGCGCGAGCAGCTTTCTCCGCACGCCGTGGAATGGGACGAGACGAAGCATTTTCCGACCGACGTGCTGCGTCAGGCCGCGGGGCTCGGCATGGGCGGCATCTACATCGCCGAGGACGTCGGGGGCGCCGGGCTCTCGCGCCTCGATGCCGCACTCATCTTCGAGGCGCTGGCGACCGGCTGCCCCTCGATCGCCGCCTATATCTCGATCCACAACATGGCGTCCTGGATGATCGATCGCTTCGGCTCACCGGCACAACGCCAGCGCTTCCTGCCGCGCCTCGTGACCATGGAGCATCTGTCGAGCTACTGCCTCACCGAGCCGGGCGCGGGTTCGGACGCGGCGGCGCTCAAGGCCCGTGCCCGGCGCGACGGCGGCGCCTATGTGCTCGATGGTGTGAAGCAGTTCATCTCGGGCGCCGGCGCCTCGGATATCTACGTGGTGATGGCGCGCACGGGTGCGCAGGGCTCGTCCGGCATCTCGACCTTCATCGTCGAGAAAGGCACGCCCGGCCTCTCCTTCGGCGCGAATGAACGCAAGATGGGCTGGAACGCCCAGCCGACCCGCCAGGTGGTTTTGGAGAACTGCCGTGTGCCCGCCGAGAATCGGCTGGGCGAAGAGGGTATGGGCTTCAAGATCGCCATGGCCGGGCTCGACGGAGGCCGGGTCAACATTGCCGCGTGCTCGATCGGCGGTGCCCAAGGCGCGCTGGACAAGGCGCTCGCCTATATGGCCGAGCGCAAGGCTTTCGGCAAAAGGCTGCAAGAGTTCCAGGCGCTGCAATTTCGCCTCGCCGACATGGTGACGGAGCTCGAGGCGGCCCGCAGCTTTCTGTGGCGGGCGGCCGCGGCGCTCGATGCCGAGGCCGCCGATGCGACCAGGCTTTGCGCCATGGCCAAGCGCTTCGGCACCGATGCGGGCTTTGCGGTTGCCAACGAGGCGCTCCAGCTTCTCGGCGGCTACGGCTACCTTGCCGATTACGGCATCGAGAAGATCGTGCGCGACCTTCGCGTCCATCAGATTCTCGAAGGCACGAACGAGATCATGCGCGTCATCGTCGCACGCGCCCTGTTGGGCGAGTCCCCTCCGAAAGACGGCTGAAGCTGCGGCCGGGAAGCCGAAGGAATGACCGAGGATCCACCCTTGCGACGACGAAGGAAAGCGGTCATCGGCTGCGTCTCATGAGGCACATAGGGCGGCGCGCCCTCCTCACGCGCCCCTCCTCGGCAGATTTCATCCTTCGCTTGTTCGCTGTAGCATCGGGCCTTCGCACGCCATGTTCATTTCCTTTTTCACGGCTCTCAAGGATGCGCAGGTGCCGGTCACCTTGCGCGAATATCTGACCTTGATGGAAGCGCTCGACCGGGACCTTGCCGGCACTTCCGTCGAGGATTTCTACTATCTCGCGCGGACGAGCCTCGTGAAGGACGAGCGCAACCTCGACAGATTCGATCGCGTCTTCGGGGCGATCTTCAAAGGGCAGGAAAGCCTCTCGCAGGCGCTCGACGGAGCGGAAATCCCCGCCGATTGGCTGAAGAAGCTCGCGGAGAAATATCTCAGCGAGGAAGAGCGGCAAAAGCTCGAGGCGCTCGGCTGGCAAAAGCTGATGGAGACCTTGCGCGAGCGCTTGCGTGAGCAGAAAGGCCGCCACCAGGGCGGCTCCAAATGGATCGGTACCGCGGGGACTTCGCCTTTCGGCGCCTATGGCTACAATCCTGAAGGCATCCGCATCGGTCAGGAGGGAAACCGCAATTTCCGCGCCGTCAAGGTATGGGACAAGCGCGAATTCAAGGATTTGGACGGCGAGGTCGAGCTCGGAACGCGCAACATCAAGATCGCGCTGCGCCGCCTGCGCAAATTCGCGAGGACGGGCGCGGCTGAGGAGCTCGATCTCGACACGACCATCCGGGGAACGGCCGAGAAGGGCTATCTCGACATCCGGCTGCGTCCGGAGCGGCGCAATGCCGTCAAGGTGCTTCTGTTCTTCGATATTGGGGGCTCGATGGATTGGCACATCAAGCTCGTCGAGGAGCTGTTTTCGGCGGCCAAGACCGAGTTCAAGCACATGGAGCATTTCTACTTTCACAACTGCCTCTATGAGAATGTGTGGAAGCAGAACCGGCGCCGGCACACGGATCGTACCTCGACCTTCGACGTGCTTCATACCTATCCGCATGACTACAAAGTGATTTTCGTTGGGGATGCCTCGATGTCCCCCTACGAGATCGCCATGCCGGGGGGCTCGGTCGAGCATATGAACGAGGAGCCCGGACAAGCCTGGCTCGAGCGGTTCACGCGCAACTATCCGCACGCGATCTGGCTCAATCCGATCCCCCGGGCGCAATGGGGCTACACCCATTCGATCGGGATGATCGCCAGCCTGTTCGCGGGCCGCATGTTCCCGCTCACGCTCGAAGGCCTCGAGGCAGCCATGCGCGAGCTCGTGCGCTGAGCACGAACCCGCGGTTGTGCTCCCGCTCGTCGGATAACGGCAAGGCTCTTGCTTGCCGGCCCGCCGCGGCAACGCGGCGGGCCTTCCCGATCGTTGATTTCGCCTTGATTCACGGTGCTGGATCCGCGTTTCGGGCAGCGCGCTGCGCAGCGGGAATTTCCTTGAGAATTCGGTTGCGAATCTCGGGTTTCGGCCTCCAAAAAGCCGTGCGGAATCACTATATTTACGGCTAAGTTCCAGCCCGCGAATCACCGCGGGACATCGCTGTCACGCCCTTCTCCCGGAAACATGATGGACGACACCCCCACTCCGCCCGCCGAGCCTGTCCGCGACCCGGGTGACGAACCCCTTGGGGGCATCGCGTACGACGCCGATTCCATCAAGGTTCTCAGAGGCTTGGATGCGGTTCGCAAGCGTCCCGGCATGTATATCGGCGACACCGACGATGGCTCGGGCCTGCACCACATGGTTTATGAGGTGGTCGACAACGCGATCGACGAGGCGCTTGTCGGGCACGCGACCGAGGTGACGGTCACGCTCAACGCGGACGGCTCATGCACGGTCACCGACAATGGGCGTGGCATTCCCGACGGGCATCCATCCCGAGGAAGGCGTGTCGGCCGCCGAGGTCATCATGACCCAGCTGCACGCCGGCGGAAAGTTCAACCAGGACATCTACAAGGTTTCCGGGGGGCTGCACGGCGTCGGTGTTTCGGTCGTCAACGCGCTCTCCGCCTTGCTGAAGCTGCGCATCTGGCGCGACGGCAAGGAGCACGCCATGGAGTTTCGCCATGGCGACCCGGTCTCGCCGCTCGTCGTCGTCGGGGATGCCAAGGGCCGGCGAGGCACGGAAGTGACCTTCACGCCCTCCTCGCAGACCTTCACCATGCTGGAGTTCGACTACACGACCCTCGAGCATCGGCTGCGCGAGCTCGCCTTTCTCAATTCCGGCGTGCGCATCGTGCTGACCGACCAGCGCCATGCCGAGATCAAGCGCCAGGAGCTCCGCTACGAGGGCGGGCGTCGAGGCCTTCGCGCGCTATCTCGACCGGGCCAAGACGGCGCTCACGGAGAAGCCCATCGTCATCCGCGCCGAGAGGGACGGCATCATCGTCGAGGCCGCGCTCGAATGGAATGATTCCTACCATGAGAACGTGCTCTGCTTCACCAACAACATCCCGCAACGCGACGGCGGAACGCATCTCGCGGGCTTTCGCGGCGCGCTGACGCGACAGGTCACGAGCTACGCGGAGAGATCCAGCATCGCCAAGAAGGAGAAGGTGACGCTGATCGGCGATGATTGCCGCGAAGGGCCTCACGGCCGTGCTGTCGGTGAAGGTGCCGGACCCGAAATTCTCGTCGCAGACGAAGGACAAGCTCGTCTCCTCGGAAGTTCGTCCGATCGGTCGAGAATCTCGTCGGCGAGGCGCTCGGCGTCTGGTTCGAGGAGAACCCCGCGGAGGCCCGCAAGGTGGTGGAAAGGTGGTCGAGGCGGCGGCCGCGCGCGAAGCCGCCCGCAAGGCGCGCGAGCTCACCCGCCGCAAGGATGCGCTCGACATCGCGGGCCTGCCCGGCAAGCTCGCCGAGTGCCAGGAACGCGATCCGGCGAAATCCGAGCTGTTCCTGGTCGAGGGCGATTCGGCCGGTGGATCGGCGAAGCAGGGGCGTGCGCGCGAGTATCAGGCGGTGCTGCCGTTGCGCGGCAAGATCCTCAATGTCGAGCGCGCCCGCTTCGACAAGATGCTCTCCTCGCAGGAGATCGGCACGCTGATCACCGCGCTCGGCACCGGCATCGGCAGCGAGGACTTCAATGCCGACAAGCTGCGCTACCACAAGATCATCATCATGACGGATGCCGATGTCGACGGCAGCCACATCCGCACGCTGCTTCTGACCTTCTTTTTCCGCCACATGCAGGAGCTCATCGATCGCGGCCATCTCTTCATCGCCCAGCCGCCGCTCTACAAGGCGATGCGCGGCAAGTCCGAGATCTACCTCAAGGATGAGCGGGCCTTCGAGGATTACCTGATCGAGGGCGGCAGCGAGAGCGCGGTTTTGCGTCTCGCGAGCGGGGAGGAGCGCGTCGGCGCCGATCTGCGGCGAACGATCGATGAGGCGCGTCTCGTGCGCCAGACGCTCGCGGCGCTGCATTCGCGCTATTACCGCGCCGCGGTCGAGCAGGCGGCGATCGCGGGCGCGCTCGATCCGGAGCTTCCGCTCGGTGATCGGCGCGGGGCGCGAGTCGCGGCGGAAGTGGCGCGCCGCCTCGACGCCATCGCGGAGGACATCGAGCGCGGCTGGACGGGACGGGTGGAATGCGGCGGCTTTCGTTTTCGAGCGCACCTTGCGCGGGCGTGAAGCAGGCCGCGATGCTCGACGCGGCGCTTCTCGGCTCGAGCGAGGCGCGCCGCCTGCACGAGCATTCGGCCGGGCTGAAGGAGACCTACGAGCGACCCGCCCTCTTGATCCGCAAGGGGGAGGAGATGCTGATTGCGGGCCCGACCGCGCTTTTCGACGCGATCACCGATTTCGGCCGCAAGGGCGTGCAGATCCAGCGCTATAAGGGCCTGGGCGAAATGAACCCCGAGCAGCTCTGGGAGACGACGCTCGACCGCAATGTGCGCTCCCTTCTCCAGGTGCGCGTCAAGGAGACCGATGAGGCCGACGAGATCTTCCTCAAGCTGATGGGCGACGTCGTCGAGCCGCGGCGCGAATTCATCCAGGAAAATGCGCTCGACGTCGCAAATCTCGACGTTTGAGGCGTCAGCGCCAGCCTTGTTCTCCGCCAGGGCCAGATCTATGGCCGCGTGCCCTTGGCGCTTGTCGGCTCGGTGAGCTGGAGATCGCATCTCCGAGGAGGGGCGACCCTCCGCCCTTGCGGATCGGGCGCTCTGCGGCCATATTAGGTCAGCCTGCGCGTGATGCCGCGCCGGCCTTGATAGAAAAGAGGTTTCCCATGTCGTTCTTTGATGGCAACGCACGCTCCCCGTGAGCGCAGGCGTTTCGCGGGTCGGCACCGCTCAATACGACGCCGGTTTGCGGGCCTATATGCTCGGCATCTACAATCACATGACGCTCGGTCTTGCGATCTCCGCGGTGGTGGCGCTCGGCGCCTTCATGCTGGCGAGGTCGAACCCGAGTGTCGCCTACGCGCTTTACGTGCAGCCCGCTGAAGTGGCTCATCATGCTGGCCCCGCTCGGCTTCGTGATGTTCATGAGCTTCCGCTTCGATCGGGTGAGCTATCAGACGTTGCTCGGCACCTTCTGGGCTTTCGCGGCGGTCATGGGGCTTTCGCTCTCGACCTGGTTCCTGGTGTTCAAGATCGGCTCGATCGCGCAGGTGTTTTTCGTGACCGCGGCGGCTTTCGGCGGCTTGAGCCTTTACGGCTACACCACCCGCAGAGAGCCTCTCGGGGATGGGCTCGTTCATGGCGATGGGCCTGATCGGCCTGATCGTCGCGATGCTGATCAACGTCTTCGTGCAGTCGAGCGCCTTCCAGCTCGCGCTCAACATCCTCGGCGTCGTGATCTTCGCGGGGCTCACGGCCTGGGACACGCAGCGCCTCAAGGACAGCTACGACCAGGTGGCCCATGACGGGACGTTGATGGCCAAATACTCGCTCATGGGCGCGCTCACGCTCTATCTGAATTTCATCAACCTGTTCCAGTTCCTGCTCTCCATCATGGGCAACCGGAACAACTGAGCCCCCTCGCTTCACTTCGACAAAACCCCTCCGCGCTTCGCACGGAGGGGTTTTTGTTTGAGTGAAGAGTGAGAAGTGAAGAGTGAGAAGTGAGGAGAGTGAACGAGGCGCGGCTCATCATCCTCACTCCTCACTCCTCACCCCTCACCCCTCACCCCTAACTCCTCACTCTCACTCCTCACTCCTCACTCCTCACTCCTCGGGACTCCCCAGGATGAGGGCAGTGTCGTTTGCACCGCAAATCTGATATCCGCATGACCGGTTGGAGGGCTTTTGAAATGAAACGGCGTGAGTTCTTGAAGCTTGCAGGTGGCGCGGTGGGCATGGGGCCGCTTTCCGCGCGCGCACAACAATCGGCCATGCCGGTGATCGGATTTCTTAGCAGCAGATTCCCCGATGAATTTGCCGGGGTTGCCTCTGCATTCCGCCAAGGTCTGGCCGAGACCGGCTATGTGGCAGGTCAAAATATAGCGATCGAATACCGTTGGGCCGAAGGTCACTATGACCGGTTGCCCACGCTTGCTGCCGAGCTCGTAAGCCAACACGTGTCCGCGATCTTGGCTGCGGGTGGTCCTCCCGCGGCCTTCGCAGCCAAGGCTGCGACAACGACTATACCGGTCGTCTTTTCCGCCGCCCCCGATCCTGTTCGCCTCGGCCTTGTCGCGAGTCTCAGCCGGCCGGGCGGCAACGTCACGGGCATGGGTGTTTTTACCGCGACCCTTGGGGCAAAAGGCATCGAACTCCTGAAGCAATTGGTGCCGACGGCCTCGCAGATGGCTTACCTGGTAAATCCTTCCAATCCGAGCGCGGAAATCGAGGCGAATGAAGTTCTCGGCGAGGCGAAGGCTATTGGGATCGCGCTGCAAGTGTTCAAAGCCAGCACCGACGATGAACTGGACGCGGCCTTCGAGGCAATGGGCACACTACGCGCTGAGGGGCTTGCGGTCGCGGGCGAATCGTTCTTCGACAGCCGGCGCGAAAAGATTGTCGCACTGGCCGCACGCTTCAAGATTCCGACAGCCTATGCGTGGCGCGAAAACGTCGCTCTCGGCGGTCTGCTCAGCTACGGAACCAGCCTGACCGACTCCTATCGCCGGGCGGGTATCTATACCGGCCGAGTTCTCAAGGGTGAAAAGCCTTCCGATCTGCCGGTGATGCAGCCGACAAGGTTCGAGCTTACGATCAACCTCAAAACCGCCACGACGCTCGGCGTTACCGTGCCGCCAACCCTGCTGGCCCTGGCTAACGAGGTCATCGAGTAGAGCGCAACCGGCCTGTTGGATCGAATCATTGTCAGCCATCCGACGGGCCACATGGATCGAGACGCGCGGCGTTGCCGCGCTCCTCACCATGAGGGTTAAGACCCATCCTGAGGAGCCGCGCTTGCGCGCGGTGAACCTCCTCACTCCTCACCCCTCACTCTTCACTCCCCACGATTCACCCCGTTCAACGGGTTGTGCTCGTCCCAATCGTAAGCGAGCGTCTCGAAACGCATCGAGCGCGCGTCGATCATCAGCAGGCGCCCCACGAGCCCCTCGCCGAAGCCGGTGAGCTCGCGGATCACTTCGACCGCCATGAGCGAGCCGACGACGCCGGCGAGCGCGCCGAGCACGCCGGCCTCCGCGCAGGCCGGCACGGCGCCCGGCGGAGGCGGCGCCGGAAACAGGCATCGATAGGTCGGGTTCCTCGCGCCGTCCGGGCGGCGCTCATGGGCTCGGATCGTGGTCAGCGAGCCATCGAAGACGCCGAGCGCCGCCGTGACCAGCGGCCTCGCCTCGTGAAAGCAGGCATCGGAGACCGCATAACGCGTGTCGAAATTATCCGAGCCGTCGGCGACGACGTCGTAGCGTTCGACGAGCGAGCGTGCATTCGCCGCCGTCAGCCTCAGCGCATGCGGCTCGAAACCCACATGCGGATTGAGGCGCTCGATGGCTTGCGCCACGCTTTTCGTCTTTCGCTCCCCGATATTCCCGGTTGCGTGGATCACCTGGCGCTGCAGGTTGGACAGCGAGACGACATCATCGTCGACGAGCCCGATCGGTGCCGACGCCCGCGGCCGCGAGGTATTGGATGAGCGGGGAACCGAGGCCGCCGGCGCCGACGACCAGCACGCGCGCGGCGTTGAGCTTCGCCTGGCCGGGGCCGCCGATCTCGCGCAGCACGAGGTGGCGAGCGTAGCGCTCGATCTCGGGACGGGAGAGCGTCATCCTCCCGTCATCGGCGGGAAGAAGGCGATCTCACGCGCGCCCGCGATCGACGCCTCGGGCCTGCACATGGCGCCGGTCGATGGCGGCGCGCACCACGCCCTCGTGCTCGAAGGCGTAAGCGTATTCCTCGCCTCGCCCCTTCAGCCAGGCGACGAGATCGCCGATCGTCGCGACATGGGGCGGCAGCTCGATCTCCTCCTCGGCCTTGCCGACCCTTTCGCGCACCCAGGCGAAATAGGAGAGCTTCACGGCGATTTTCCCGCCGCTCTCCGCGCCTGCTCTCGTCGTCGATCACGTGCTTCATGCCGGCCCGCATGTAGTCCCATCCGGTATAGATCGTGAGCGCCGCCGCGATCCACAACAGCGAAAGGCCGATCGGCCACGGTGCCGGGGAGCACGGCTTCCCCGGCGGGGCCCGCGATCAGGAAGCCGATGGCGACGAGCTGCACCGTCGGTCTTCCATTTGGCGAGCGCGGTCACGGGCACGCTGACGCGCAGCTCCGCGAGGAACTCGCGCAGGCCCGAGACCAGGATTTCCCGGCACAGGATGACGATCGCCGCCCAGATCGACCAGGATTGGATCGTTTCGGCATGAACGAGCATGAGCAGGGTCGCCGCCACGAGCAGCTTGTCGGCGATCGGATCGAGCATGCGTCCGAGCGTCGATTGCTGCTGCCAGGCCCTGGCGAGGTAACCGTCGAAATAATCCGTGACGGCCGCCGCCGCGAAGATGGCGAGCGCGAGCCAGCGCATCCAGTTCTCAGTGTGCCAGAACAGCAGGGCCGTGACGGCGGGCACGGCGAGGACGCGCCCATAGGTAAGGAGGT
Organism: uncultured Alphaproteobacteria bacterium; assembly: GCA_963713805.1. Lineage (GTDB taxonomy): Bacteria > Pseudomonadota > Alphaproteobacteria > Rhizobiales > Beijerinckiaceae > GAS188. The sequence continues at coordinate 175,802 of CAVQNF010000027.1, forward strand.
TCGGCAGATTCCAGATCCGCCGGGAACGGGCCGTCAGGGTCGGAGAGTGCAACATCGTCGTGCGACTGAAACATCCGCGTCGCCTTCGCGTCAACCCACGACGACGTGAGGCGGGGTATGTGAGGATTTGTGCGGATCAAGGCGGCAGGAATTGCAATGTCTTCGCCTGAGAACGATGTGTCAGAAAGACAAAGCCGCGTCATCGCCGCCACCATATGCGAGGCGCTGGCGAGGCGGCGCATGTCGCGCCTGGCGCTTGCGGATCAGGCGAAGATCAGCATTTCGACCCTGGAAAAGGCTCTTTCCGGCCGACGCCCCTTCACCCTTGCGACCACGATCCGGTTGGAGGAGGCTCTGGGAATGCGGCTGCGCAAAGCGGCGAACGCCGAGCCCGCGACAAAGCTTGATGCGAAAGGATTGGCGCCGGACGAGCTCGGTTCATATTCCCGCGCGGCGGTTGATTGGATCGAAGGAAGCTACCTGACGCTTCGCCCTTCCTTTGGCGAGCCGGGAGCGGTTTTTGCCTACCGTACCGATATCGCCTGGGACGAGGCATCGTCGCGTCTCGTCTTCCACGAAGCAGAACGGCTCGATGCGTCCTTCACGCAGAAGGGCTATGTGGCTGTCCCGCATGAATCCGGCCATGTTTATCTGGTCACGAACCGGCATGGGCAGCACCGGCTCGCGGTTCTCAGCCGCCCGACCATCACGGGCGAGATGTACGGCATATTGACGACGCTCCAGGTGGGACGTGGCGCGCAACTCACGCCGGTCGCCGCACCGATCGCTTTGTCACCGCTCACCCAGGCGAAAAGCTCCATGATGAAATTTGGGCGCGTGTCTGCGCATGAGCCCGACTATGCCGATTATCGTGGCATTCTCGACCGAGCGATTGGCGATTCGTTCGCCGTGCTTCTCGACGGACGTTGATTTCGGCCTCCAGGGATTCGGCTGCCGACTTGTGCCGCGCAGGCGATCTTCGAGCCGATGTCGGACGAGCGTCGCGGAGATGAAAAATGGTCGCGCCAAATGAGTTGCGCTGTCATCTTTCCTTGGGCCGAAAACCTGTCGATCGTCATGGCCGCCCACGATGGCCGTCTCGCCCGCTATCATTCGCCGCGATTTGTGGCGATTTGACCGCCGCAACCCACTCGCAGCCCACTTGCAACTCCTAAGTGCAATTGCTATCGCGGTTCACTGATGTATCATCGCCATCAATTGGAGATCATAGATATCAATGGCGGCGATCACTGTTCGAAATCTGTCGGATGCGACTGATAGGGCTTTGCGGATGCGTGCCGCCGAGCATGGCCGGAGCACGGAAGCGGAAGTCCGGGCAATCCTCGATGCCGCCACGCGGCCGGATGATCGGCTGAAGATCGGCTCCGCTCTCGTTGCGCTGTTTCGCCCTCTTGGCGGCGTGGATCTTGATATCGAACGGGACCGCACGCCCGCGAAGCCGGTCAGTTTTGAATGATCCTCGTTGATACGAACGTCGTTTCGGAAACGATGCGTCTGTCACCGGATCCTAAAGTCGTGGCGTGGCTCGACGCTCAGGCATCGGAGACATTGCATTCATCGGCGGTCAGCTTGGCGGAGCTGCTATCGGGCATCGCCGTGATGCCGGACGGCAAACGCAAGGCAGAGCTCGGATTATCGCTCGGCGGCCAAGCGCTGGCCCTTTTTGGCCAACGAGTGCTTGCCTTCGATGAAGTGGCCGCCACGGCGTATGCTTCCGTCATCAGCCGTGCGCGAGCAGCGGGGCGGCCGATCGGCATGGCCGATGGCCAGATCGCCGCGGTTGCGATGGCGCATGGCTTGATCGTGGCGACGCGCGACACGGTGCCGTTCGAGGCGGCTGGACTGACGGTGATAAATCCGTGGAAGGACAGTGAATGACCTTCGTTGTCCGACCTTGCCGCGCAGGATCATTTTCTCCCGCGAAGAGGGTCGTGAAGACCGCAGAGAAGGAAAAATCCTACCTCGCGAATTTCTTGTATTTCAGCCGGTGCGGAATGATGGTGTCCGTGCCGAGCGGCGCATCTTGTCCTCCTCGTAATCGGCGAAATTGCCCTCGAACCACTCCACATGGCTGTCGCCTTCGAAGGCGAGGATGTGGGTGGCGATGCGGTCGAGGAAGAAGCGGTCGTGCGAGATGATCACGGCGCAGCCGGCGAAGGTCCTCGAGCGCCTCCTCGAGCGCGCGCGCAAGGTGTCGAACGTCGAGATCGTTCGTCGGCTCGTCGAGAAGCAGGAGATTGGCGCCGCTCTTGAGCATCTTGGCGAGATGCACGCGGTTGCGCTCGCCGCCCGAGAGCTGGCCGACCTTCTTTTGCTGATCGCCGCCCTCGAAGTTGAAGGCCAGCAATAGGCCCTGGAATTCGACCTCGCGCTTACCGAGCATGAGCTCGTCGAGCCCGCCGGAGACCTCCTCCCACACGTCTTGCCGTCGTTCAACGCGTCGCGCGACTGTCCACGTAACCGAGCCGAACCAATTCTCCGACCGATCGTGCCCGCGTTCCGCGTCTCCTGCCTGGTGATCATGCGGAAGCGTGGTCTTGCCGCCCGTTCGGCCCGATCACGCCGACGATGCCGCCGGGCGGCAGCTTGAAGGAAGATCGTCGATCAACAGGCGATCGCCGTAACCCTTCCCAGATGCTCGAAGTCGATGACGTTGTTGCCGAGCCGCTCGGCGACCTGGATGACGATCTGCGCCGTCCGCGATGCCCTTGTCGGCCTGCTTCGCCACGAGGTCGTCATAACGCTGGATGCGCGCCTTGCTCTTCGCCTGGCGGGCCCGGGCCAGGCCTGGATCGAGTCGCGCTCGCGCTCGAGCGCGCGCGCGCGCCTCTCTTCGCGTCCTCCTGCTGCAGGCGTCTTCGCTTCGCCCGAGCCGAGGCGGAGTAGTTGCGCTCATAGGGATGCCGCGGCCGCGATCGAGCTCGAGGATCGAGCCCGTCACATTGTCGAGGAAGTAGCGGTCGTGCGTGATGCAGCAGCACCGCGCCCGGATAGGCGCGGGATGCCCTTCGAGCCGAAGCCTGGTTTCGCGTCAGATGGTTCAATGGCTCGTCGAGGAGCAAGAGCTCGGGCTGCCAGAGAGGCGGCAGAGAGCGACGCGGCGCCGCTTCACCGCCGGAGAGCGTCGAGACCTGCGCATGGTTCGCGGACAGGCAAGGCCTCCATGGCCTTGTCGACCTGGCATCGAGATCGAGAGGGTCTGGCGTCGATCTGTCTGGAGACGGGTCATCCTTCGGCCGTCTCGTCCGAGTAGTCGATGGCGATTCGTTGTAGCGATCGACGAGCGCCTTCTTCGCCGCGATGCCGAGCATGACGTTGCCGCGCACGTCGAGCGTCTCGTCGAGATCGGCTCCTGCGCAGGTATCCGGCGCGCGCGCCTTCGGCGAGCCAGCCTCGCCGTCCACTCTGTCCTAGCCCGCCATGATGCGCATCGACGTTCGATCTGCGGAGCCGTTGACGCCGAGGATGCCGATCTTCGCCTCGGGTAGGAGGAGAGGTCGATGTTCTCCAGCACCTTCTTGCCGCTCGGATAGGCCTTGGCCAGGCGGCGCATGAAGACGAATTGCCGCGCCATCGGGCGTGTCGCTCGCTCGTTTCGATGTGAAGCTGATCGGGCGCCTTCTAGCTTGTGGCGAGAGGCGGTCCAGGCGCGGTGTTCATGACGAAGGACGAGAGACGACCTGGAACATCGCGAACGAGGCTGCCATCCACGCATCGACGTGCATCGCGCCGAACGCTGATTCGCGGACGCGACGATCGGGCGAAATTGCTCGGTCGGCTTCGCGCCGTGATCACGGCCGAGAGCGGCAAGGTGACGATCGGCGAGAATCGCGTGATCGATGGATATGCCGTCGTCCGAGGCGTTCGCGGGCCATCCCGTCTCGATCGTGGAAAATCGCGATGATCGGCCGCGCGCCTGCCTACCGGCTGCATCGTCGAAGTGCCGAAGCCTTCGATCGCGACGGGCGCCACCGTCTTCAACGGTGCGCGGATCGGCTGTGCAGCCGAGTGCGCATCAACGCCATCGTGGATCTCGCGGACCGTCCTGCCGGCCGGGGCGACGGTGCCGCGCGGCTGGATCGCGGTCGGCGATCCGGCGCGCATCTTCGCCGAAACCATGACGAGATCGGCGATCCAGAAGGAGCTCGACTCCCGAGATGTTCGGGTCCGACCGGCCCCGCCCGGCGAAAGCATCATGCCGCCGTGATGCCGCGCTACGCCGCGCGCTGAAGCACTGCACCGAGGCGGACCGCGAGATCGAGCGGGAGGCCGCGCGCCTCGAATGACGGCGATCGATCAGGCCGCCTCGACGCCCTCCTCGTCGTCGCGGTCGCGCTGGCGCGCATGCGCTCGCGCATCCGGTCGCGGAACGCCGACGGCCTCGGCAGGCGGCCTGAGAAAGCGTGGAAAGGGCGCTCAGCGCGTGCACATCGTCGGCAAGGCGCAGAGGCGCTCGCCCTTGTCGAGCTCCTTGTCGAGCCGCGCCATGGTCTTGGCGAGGTCGGCCTCCTCGATCCTCGAGGAAGGTCTCGAAGGCGCGCGCAAGCCGCGACGCCCTTGCAGCTTGAGCGGGCCGAGCGCATCGGTGGTGTCGATGCCGGCCGCCGCCAGCATGAAGCGCTGCGAGTTCAACGCCGACCTGGTTCATGGCCGCAAGCGAGAGTGGATCTCGCCGCAGGTCGCGCGAGATCGAGCGCAACGCCTCGCGATAGGGGGCGCAAGGCGTCGAAACGGCGCATCATGATGTCGAGGACGCGCTCGCGGGCCGGCTCCTCGGCGAGCTCGCCGGTCGTGCCTTCGAGCACGATGTGATCGATCCGCTTGGTGAAGGCGCCGAGAATCGCACCTTTCGAGGGGAAGAGGTCGCGGAACTCGGCGAGCGACACCCCGGCCCGCTCCGCGATCTCGGCGAGGCCGATGTCGCCGAAGGGCTTTTCGGCGCAAAGCGCCATGAGTGCGTCGATCACCCGATCGCGCGGCGAGCCCGACGCTTCGTGCTTGCCCGGCCTTGCCGAGCTGGGTTTCCTGGCCATGCGCGCCTCCTATTCCAACTCACTCAACATAGCTATTCCG
>CAVQNF010000028.1:0-24380 GCA_963713805.1 uncultured Alphaproteobacteria bacterium
CTTAGGATGAGCAAGGCAGCTTTCGCAAATGGTCCGGGCGCGAAGGCATCACGCTTGTTTGACCGTCGACGGGATTGTCTTGTTTTTCACACCGGAATTATGCTGCGGCCGCAATTGGTGATTCACGCCGCTTGCGCGCCGGTTTGCGTCGAGGCGGCGAACGGGATTGAGCGAGGAGAGGAAATGAGGCGTTTGGCGGCAATGGCGTTGTGCCTGATCCTTTGCGGATGCGGCACGAGCGACGATAAGCCGGTTGGGCTCGAGGTTCGCCCGCTTTCGGCGGCCGAGCAGGATGCCCTGCGTCGCTCTTTCTCGGTTGCGCTGTCAAGGAGCCCGATGCTGCGCAATTCAAATGGATGCCCGTGCTCGTCGGCCCGAAGGGAAGGCCGACGAATTATTGCGGCCTCGTCAACGGACCGACCGCCGCGGGCACGTTTTCCGGATTTCGCAAATTCGCGGCCGCGATCGCGCAGAACTCGAGCGGTGGTGCACCAGTCACGGCACGATCCAGCACGTCGAGGGCGCGCCCGCAATCTTCGAGGCTTCGAGCAATGTCGGCGATACGTCGGCCGCCGGCAACACCGTGGAGCTTTGCAAATCCTGGGGCTATGCCGAATTCGACTTGGCGAAATGAACGCACCGAAGGTGATGTCGCGCGGGTGACATCCCTTGACCGTCTTTCAAGGTGACGAGACTGATGCCGCGATGTCGCAACGAAGCAATCGGATTGATGGGCGCGCTTGCGTTCGGCCTCGCGCCAATCCCCGACATTGCCAAAGCTGCGCCGCCGGCGAGTTGCGCGGCGCCGGCGGCGATGGCGGACGGCTGGCCGGTTTCGTCGCCCGGGCAGCAGCGCCTCGATCCGGCGCTGATCTGCGCCATTGGGTCACGTCTCGAGCAATTGCGAGAGCGACCCCGCAACGGCGTCGTCATTGTCCGCCACGGCGTGCTCGTCCACGAGGCTTATTTTACGGGCGAGGATCGACGCTGGCCGCAGCGGCACTGGAAGGAGCCGTTGCCGATCGTGCCGCACGACGCCGGCACGAAACATGATGTGCAATCGGTCACGAAGAGCGTGGTCGCGCTATGGTCGGCATTGCGCTCGATCGCGGATTGATCAAGACAGTCGACACTCCGGTCCTCTCGTTCTTTCCTGGCTACTCCGATCTCGGCGGAGCCGATAGGGACGGCATCACGTTGCGCGATCTGCTGACGATGAGGTTCGGGCTGGAATGGCCGCTCGAACCATATCTGAGCACGTCTCGTCGGATGGACGCCGCCACGGACCCTTATCGGTTCGTGCTGGAGCAGCCGATGGCGGCGCCGCCGGTACGCGGTGGCAGTATAATAATGGCAGCATCGAGGTCGTCGGTGGCGTCTTGCAAAAGGCCACGGGCCGCCCGCTCGACCAGTTCGCCAAGGAGGCACTCTTCGACCCTCTCGGAATAACGGACTGGGAATGGGGCGAATGGACGCGGCAATCCCGCCGCGTCCTGGGGGCTCCGGCTGAGGCCACGCGATCTCGCGAAGATCGGGCAGCTCGTTCTTGATCATGGCTCTTGGCACGGTGACGGGTTGTCTCCGCGACCTGGATTAAGGAGATGACGAACGCGCATCGTCAAGCGCACGTTTTCCTACGGTTATTTACGGTGGCTCGGCCGGTCCTCGGTCAATGGCCGCGACATCGATTTGGTCAGCGCAAACGGCTGGGGCGGGCAGTACTTCGACATCGTGCCGAGCCTCGATCTGGTCGTTGTGGTCTCGGCTGGCGTCTATGATTTCGACGGAGCAGGGTCGTCAGGATCTCGCCGGTGACACGGTTCTCAATGACGTTCGCGTTGCGAGCGGCGCTCGGCGACTGATTCGAAGGTGATGGTGATGGGTCAACATTCCTATTCGCGCCCCCGCCAACGCCAGCCTTGGCTTGCTTGTCTTTCGCAAACACGATTATCTTCCTGTCGCTGCTCGACGGGCGGCAGAGCCTGGTCGTGCCGCTCGCCTTCGCACTGACTTCGCTAACGGGGCGATGAAGCTGAAAGGACGGGACATGGCGTCGCAGAGGGGCATGGCATCGCAGAGGGCCAAGGGCAAATCGAAGCCGCGGCCGCGCGCCGCGAAGCGCAAAGGCCTCCTCGAGCGGCTCGAGAAGGGCGCGGTGATCTGCGCCGAGGGCTATCTCTTCGAGTTCGAGCGGCGCGGTTATCTGCAGGCGGGCGCCTTCGTGCCGGAGGTCGTGCTCGAGCATCCCGAGCTGGTCGAGCAGCTGCACACCGAGTTCGTGCGCGCCGGCTCCGACGTGGTCGAGGCCTTCACCTACTACGGCCATCGCGCGAAGCTCAGGCTGATCGGCCGCGAGAAGGATTTGGCGCCGATGAACCGCACCGCGCTCAAGCTCGCCAAGAAGGTTGCGAAGGCAACCGGCACGCTGCTCGCGGGCAACATCTGCAACACCACCACTTACGCGCCCGACGACAAGGCGACCCACAAGGCGTCGCGCAAGATGTTCGACGAGCAGATCGGCTGGGCCGTCGATGCCGGCGTCGATTTCATCGTCGGCGAGACCTATTCCCACGGCGGCGAGGCGCTGATCGCGCTCCAGGCGATCAAGGAAGCGCAGCAGCCCGCGGTCATCACCATGGCGATCCTGACCGACGGTCTGACGCGCGAGGGCTGGGACCCCGTCGACGCCATGAAGCGCCTCGAGGATGGCGGCGCCGATGTCGTGGGGCTCAACTGCGCCCGAGGTCCCCGGCACCATGCTGCCGCTCCTCAAGCGGATCCGGCGAGCGGTGAGTTGCGAGGTGGCGGCGCTGCCGGTGCCGTATCGAACGACGCCTAAGGAGCCGACGTTCCAGTCGCTCAACGACAAGGCCTGCGACTGCATCCCGGACGATCATCCGTTCCCGGTGGCGCTCGATCCCTTCACCTGCAACCGCTTCGAGATCGCCGAGTTCGGCAAGGCCGCCCATGCGATAGGGGTGCGGTACCTGGGCGTCTGCTGCGGCGCGGGGCCGCATCACATCCGCGCGCTGGCCGAGGCTTTCGGCCGGCATCCGCCGGCGAGCCAATACTCGCCGGATATGTCGAAGCACGCCTTTTTCGGGAGCAACAAGCGGCTGAAGGAGCATAACATCGCTTATGCCGGAAAGCTTTGAGCGGAGTTCGATGGTGTTGCCGCGACATCGCCGAGTGGGAGAATGGCTTACCCCTTTTCATCTTCGATGGCGCCGCAACACCATTGATCTGGCTTGGCCTCGTGTTTAACATCGTTTCGGCCGAAGCGGTTGGCGCGGCTCGATGCGGGCCGCGCGGCAGTGTGTGTCGGTGTGGGGCGAGTTTGATCGGAGCCGAAGGACGACCGAGGGATTGAATTGGCGCCGCCACATCCCAGCGGGAGTGTGCATCCGCACAAGAAACAAACGGCGGCAAGCCATCAGAGGAGGCGGGAGCCATGCGGACTTACAAAGCGCTATTGACTTGGGGATGCGTCGCGTTGGGCGTCGTGGCTGGCCTCGCCACCGCCGCCCGGGCTGATGAGACGAAGGGGCCGGTCACCAGATTCTCTGGGCGTCATCGTGATCCCGAAGGGTGCGCCGATCCAGCTCGGGAGCTACTACGTGCTCTCGGGAGCCGATAGCGCGCTCGGCACCGACCAGAAGCGGGCGGTCGAGATCGCCATCAAGGACAAGGGCGGCATGCTGGCCGGCCATCCGATCAAGATCGACTTCGAGGACTCGCTTGCAATGCCGAGGGCGGTCAGACCGCGGCGACGAAGCTGGCGGCCATTCCGAACCTCGTCATCGTCATCGGGCCGGCGTGCTCGAGCGAGGCGACACCGGGCGCTCCGATCCTTTGGAAGGCGGGCATTACCGATATCGGCACGTCGCCGACGGCGCCCGCGCTGACCGCAACGACCCGCAAGCCCGAATATGACGGCTTCGTGCGCACCTGCTACAGCGACGCCGAGCAGGGCGAATCGGACGCGCAGTACTTCCACGACGTCCTCAAGGTGAACAAGATCGTGACCGTCCACGACGGCAGCCCCTATGCACGTGGGCTTGCTCTCGCGACGGAGGAAAACTTCAAGGCGAAGGGTGGCACGGTCCTGTCGCAGGAGGCAGTCGACCCGAAAGACGTCGACATGCATCCGTTGCTGACCCGCATCGCCAGCGAGAAGCCCGAGGCGCTCTATTTCCCGATTTTCGTCGCCGCGGGAGCGCAAATCCTGCGTCAGGCGAAGGACACTCCCGGCCTGGAGAAGATTCCCTTGATCGGCAGCTCCGGCATGTTGGCGGCGGACTTGATCGAAGCCGCCAAGGACTCGGTCGTGGGATTTCGGATCACCTATCCCGATCTATCCGAGCAGGCGATGGGCAAGGGCTATCCGGCTTTCGTGGAGAAATACAAGAAGGCCTATGGCGAGGCGCCGATCGAAGGCTACCACGCTTATGGGTACGACGGCGCGGAGCTGGCGTTCAAGGCGGTCGAGAAAGTCGCCAAGACCGACGCCAAGGGCGTGACCTACATCGGCAAGAAGGCCCTTCGTGACGCCGTTTTCGCGACCACGTTCGACGGCATCAGCGGGCCGATCGAGTGCGATAAATACGGCGAGTGCGGCAAGTTCCATCCGGCAGTCTATGAGTTCACCAGTGCCGATCCGAAGTCGTTCAAGATCGGGGTGAACCCCAAGAAGATTTGGCCCTGAGCGCTCGTTTCGTTACATGCTGCCGGTCTGGCGCCGCCCCTGCGGCGCCAGACTTCGGCTGTTTTTGTGTCCTCTGGAGCGGGTCGCAATGCGATGACATCGAAGCCCGCTGTGACTTCCGTGATCTTGCCGCGCAATCTCGGGCCGAAGCGCTTTCGTTTCGCCGCATTGCGCTTCAGCGTCTGCCTCTAAGGGTTCATCGAATGGCCGACGTCGCGGCGCCCCGCCCGCTCATCCCCCGCCTCAGCAGCCTCGCGCGCTTCACTTTCGTCGACGTGATCCTTTGGTGCTTGCGCATCGCCGTCGTGGTGGTGGTGGTCGGCGGCACGATCGGAACCTTGATCAAAGGGCGCTACGCGCTGACCCAGTGGCTCGACCTCCTGATGTTCGGGCTCACCATCGGCAGCGTCTACGCACTGATCGCGCTCGGCTACACCATGGTCTACGGCGTGCTGCGGCTCATCAACTTCGCCCATGGCGACCTGATGATGACCGGCTCCTTTGCCGGATATTTCGTGGCGACATCGTTCGACCGGTCGGGCTTTCTCAACCAAAGCCCGCTGCAGGCGGTGACCTTGATCCTGTTGGTGGCGATCCTCACGTCGATGACGATTGCCGTGGTGATGGAGCGCATCGCCTATCGGCCGTTCCGGCACGTTCGCGGCCTGGCGCCACTCATCTGCGCGATCGGCGTGTCGTTTTTCCTGGAGCAGACCTTTCGCGGTCTTTTCGGACCCAGCATCCGCTCCTACCCAGATCCCAAATGGCAGACGATCCCGGTGAATGTGTTCGGCTACTCGGTTCCGCGCGTCGACGCCGTCGTGATCGTTTTGGCCATCGTCGCGATGGCCATCCTTTACGTCATCATTCAGAAGACGCGAATGGGAACCGCCATGCGCGCCGTCTCGGAGGATGTCGATACGGCCTCGATGATGGGCATCAACGTCGACAAGGTGGTGGTGTTCACCTTTGCGCTCGGCGGCGCCATGGCCGGCATCGCCGGCGTATTCTACGCCTTCGTGTTCAAGCAGGTTTACTTCTACATGGGGTTCACGCCGGGAATAAAGGCCTTTGGCGCCGCCGTGCTCGGCGGCATCGGCAGCGTGCCGGGCGCCATGCTCGGCGGCTTCTTTCTCGGCATCGTCGAGTCGGTGGGTCCGGCCTTGTTCCTCGACGGCATCGGCATTCCCGCGCCCTATCAGCTGCGCGATCTGATCGCCTTCACCTTGCTCATCATGGTTTTGATCTTCCGTCCGCACGGCATCCTGGGCGAGCGGATGGCGAAGAAGCGCGCGTGAGACGAAGCTCATGACCATGGTGGAAGCCAGCCGACGTGTCCTGAGCTTGAAAAAGCCGCCGCCCTCGCCGCTGCGGCGGGCGGTGCTGACGGGGCTCGTCTTCGGCATCGTGGGCGTTTATTTGGCGGCGGTCGGCGTTCTTCTGATGATCCACGGCCGCGCGATCATCGTCGGCATGTTGTCGCTCGGCCAGGCGGCGCTGGTGACTCTCGGGCTCGGGACTGGCCTCTTCATCGCCCGCCGCGAGAGCCGGCACGGGCTCGCCCAAGTGGTGGTGCACAGCCTCGTCGCCGGCGCGGTCGCGGGCGGTCTCCTCGCGTTTCTCCTCGTGGCGATGGACGCCTTCGACCTGCGCCCGATCTTCATAGCCCTCTCGCCCGATCTGCAGGAGATGCTGACCTTCGGATTCGATGTTCCGGTGGGAGCGGCAATTCTGGTCGGCGCGGGCGCGCTGCTCGGCGCTTGTGGCGCTTTCCTGACCCATCTGGAGCCGGTGATCCGCAAACCCATAACTGTCGGCCTTGTCGCCGTGGTCGTCGTCGGTGTTTTTCAAGAGCTGATCCAGCTCATGTTGCCGACCGCCGACTGGTTCGATCCCGTGCACGACCTGATTTACACCTACGATGGCCTGACGCCCGAAGGAGCGCTGGTCATCTTCGTCGTTGCGGCGGGATTGAGCGCGCTGTGGACATGGTACACGAGCCGAGAGGCGGCGGCGGAGCAAATCGCGACCGCTCGAAACCTCGGCACGGCCGTGAAAATCCTGCTGGCGCTGGCGCTCGTCGTCGTGTTCCCGCTCGTGGGCGGCAACTACATCGGCCAGGTCCTCATGCTGGTCGGGCTCTACATTCTCATGGGGATGGGGCTCAACCTGGAAATCGGTCTCGCGGGCCTTCTCGACCTCGGCTTCGTCGCCTTCTTCGCGGTGGGCGCTTATACGACGGCGATTCTCACCGCGGACAGCCCGCACGCCCTTGCCTCCTATACGAGCTTCCCCAGCCTCAATTATTGGCAGGCGATGCCGATCGCCGTATTCGCGTCCGTGATCGTGGGCGTGATGTTCGGAATTCCGGTGCTCGGCGTGCGCGGCGATTACCTTGCGGTCGCGACCTTGGGACTCGGCGAGATCGTGCGGGTGATCGTGCAATCGGATGCGGCGGCGCCTCTGCTCGCGGGCGCGCAAGGAATTCTCCAGATCCCGAGGCCGAGCATCGGCAGCTTCGATCTCGGCGATCCCACGAGGCTGTTCTACCTCACCCTGGTGTGCGCGGGAATCGCCGCCTATTTCGCCTGGCGGCTGGAAAATTCGCGCCTCGGGCGCGCCTGGATGGCCGTGCGCGACGACGAGGACGTGGCGCAGGCGCTCGGCATCAACCTCGTCAAGGTCAAGCTTCTCGCCTACGGCCTCGGCGCCGCTTTCGCGGGGCTCGGGGGATCGATCTTCGCGGTGATGCTGACCTCGGTCTACCCGAGCAGCTTTCAGCTCCTGGTCTCGATCAACGTGCTCGCCCTCATCATCGTCGGAGGAATGGGCAGCCTGCCGGGCGTCATCGTGGGGGCACTCGCGCTCGTGGGCCTCCCCGAGCTGTTGCGCGAATTCGGCGAGTATCGCTATCTTCTTTACGGCGTAGCGCTGATCGTGATGATGCGCATCCGGCCGGAAGGGCTATGGCCCTCGGCGACGCGCCGGCGCGAGCTGCGGGCAGCGGCTGAAGGCGCCGACCCCGAGCTCGAGCCTGCCCCTTCGATCGCGACGGTGGCGGCGCTGGAAGCGCCGTCGGGCGAATAGGAGACCGTGGTGTCGGCCCCCGCTTCCATCCTCAGCACCAACAAGCTCACCATGCGCTTCGGAGGATTGGTCGCGGTGGGCGATCTCGATCTCGAGGTGCGCGAGCAATCGATCCACAGCATCATCGGGCCGAACGGCGCCGGGAAGACCACGGTCTTCAACTGCATCATGCAGAACATCCAGCCGAGCGCGGGGCAGATCTGGTTCGTGGGCGAACGGATGGACGGGCTCACGCCCGATCGCGTTGCCGCCGCGGGCATCAGCCGCACCTATCAGAACATCCGGCTCTTCCGCAACATCACGGCGATCGAGAACCTCCTGGTCGGCATGCATCTGCATTTGCGCTCGCACTGGTGGGGGGCGCTCTTCAATACGCCGCACACCCAACGCGACGAGGCCGCGGCGCATGAGGAGGCGGTGAGGCTTTTACAGTTCGTGGGGCTGCGTGGCCGGGGAGACGTGCTGGCGCGCAATCTCGCCTATGGCGAGCAGCGGCGGCTCGAGATCGGCCGCGCGCTCGCCACAAGGCCGAAGCTGCTGATGCTGGACGAGCCGACGGCGGGCATGAACCCACGCGAGACCTCGGACATGATCGCCTTCATCCGCCGGGTGCGCGACGAGTTCGGCACCACCATCATCCTCATCGAGCATCAGATGCGCGTGGTCATGAACATGTCGGATGTCGTGACCGTGCTCGACCACGGCCTCAAGATCTCGGAGGGCACGCCCGCCGAGGTGCAGCACGACCCGAAGGTGATCGAGGCCTATCTCGGCACCTCGTCGGCGGCTTCGGCGACGGCGCGACAGCATCAGGTCGAGCGTCTCGCCGAGCCTTCGAGTCCGGCCGGCGCACCGTCATGAGCTCCGGCACAGGATAACGAGGCACAACCGTATAGCGAGGCGCAATGGCGTTGCTCGAAATCGACGACATCCACGTCTACTACGACAACATCGAGGCGCTGAAGGGTGTCTCGCTCGCCGTGGAAGAAAAGCAGATCGTGACCTTGATCGGTGCCAATGGCGCCGGCAAGACCACCACGTTGAAGGCGGTGAGCGGCATCCTTCATCCGCGCGCCGGCGAGATCCGATTGGGTGGCGAGAGCCTGGCGCACATCGCCCCGCACGACATCGCGTCCCTCGGCGTGATGCAGGTGCCGGAGGGCCGGCGCATCTTCGCTCGCCTCACGGTCGATGAAAACTTGCAGATGGGGGCGTTCGCGCGCCGCGACCGTCGCGCCGTCGCCGAGGACAAGGCGCGCGTGCTCGAGCTGTTTCCGCGCCTGCACGAGCGATTGAAGCAGGTGGCGGGGACGCTCTCCGGCGGCGAACAGCAGATGGTCGCGACCGCCCGCGCGTTGATGGCGCGGCCGCGCGTGCTGCTGATGGACGAGCCCAGCATGGGGCTGTCCCCCGTGATGGTCGAGCATGTGTTCGAGACCATCCGCACGATCAACCAACAGGGCGTCACCATCCTTCTGGTGGAGCAGAACGCGCTGCTGGCGCTCAGCATCGCCGATCGAGCCTATGTGCTGGAAAGCGGTCGTGTCGTGCTCTCGGGCCGCGGCCCCGAGCTGATCGACGACGAGAAGGTGCAGCGAGCCTATCTCGGCTGACGACCCCGTGCCGGCGCCTCGCCCGTCACCGCCGAGAGCAGCGATGAACCCGGGTGATGGCCTTCACGCCTCATGAGTTTTTTCACGGCGCGGAGGCGAGCTGTTGATCCGGTCCGTTGGTCAGAGTGCTGGGCTGCGGGGTGTGCGCCGTTCGTCTTGCGACCGTCTTGCGACTTGGCCGCGTGAGCAAAACCGTCCGCGCCTTTTCTCGGCCGCCGTTCACGCGGGTGCTGCGTCGGGCGGCACAGAGTCTCGCGCGCGCGGTGGCCCCGACAGCCGACGCGCTTGACCCGGTCAAGTCCTTCCTCAGGACGCCGGCTTTTCCGCCATGACCCCGTAGCGGCCGATGATGAAGCCGTTGCCGACCGTGCCGGTCTCAGGATCGTTCATGCGGCGGAAGGCGACGGCTCCGCCCAGCACCTCCGCGAACACCTGACCGGCGCGCTTGGCATCTTCCTCGGATGGGAATGCGACCTCTTTTTGCACGGCCAGCGTGCCGTCGAGGCCGCGAAAAACGGGGATGACGCCGAACTTGTTAAACGTAGCCATAACACTCATATGCCCACGCTCTCTCTTCTTCACACGATCTTAGTAAACTTCAAATTTTGACGCAAGTCTACCGCGATTCCGTCACAGTTCATGGCGTTTTTTGCGCAGCTATTTGTTTAGCCGGAAGAGATGTCTCTCACAAAAGAACTCACCTTTTTCTCCAGAGTATCTCCTGACTCATCTCGATGACCTCGATTGGTGGGGTGAGAAAGTTCGCCGCTGTAGGCGAATATTTTGCAGCACCGTCCGATAGCTTCGCGAAGCCGCGCTGCGCTTACCGAAGGATCGGCAGGAGAAATTGTTTGCCGCCTTTCTATCGGCATTCGGTGATTTATTTATCCTGACGCTTTGCCCTCCGAGGCCATGGAAACCGCGGCATCCCGGGCGCTCGCGAGAAGGCTTGCAAAGCCCGGCGGGGCGCGGGATACGCTGCGGTCCATGACAATGCATGCATTCGACGTGGTGGTGATCGGCGCCGGCATCGCCGGGGCGACGGCGGCCGCGCATCTCGCCCTGGCGGGACGGCGCGTGGCGCTGGTCGAGGCCGAGGACGCCCCAGGCTATCACACGACGGGGCGCTCGACGGCACTGTGGATTCTCAACTACGGGCCGCCGGACGTGCGAGCGATGACGGCGCTGTCGCGCCAATTCTTCGAGGCGCCGCCCCCCGGGTTCAGCGAGACGCCGCTCATGAGCCGGCGGCCGGTAGTGACGCTCGCGACCGCCGCCCAAGAGCCGGATTTCCGCAAGATGCTCGCGCAGGGCCGCGACATGCGCGAGCTCTCGGCCGCCGAGCTCAAGGCGCGCATTCCGGCGCTGCGGCCGGGCTATGCCGCGGCAGCGGCGATCGAGGACGACACCTTCGAGATGGATGTCGCCGCCCTGCTCCAGGGCTTCCTGCGCCAGCTTCGCGCCTCGGGCGGGGTGCTCGCGCTGCGCAGCCGCGCCGGGCGCATCGAGCGGCGCGCCGGGCGATGGGAGGTGGAGGTCACCGGCGGCGATCTCTTCGGCGCGCCGGTCGTGGTCGACGCGGCCGGCGCCTGGGGCGATGAGGTCGCGGCGCTCGCGGGCGTCGCGCCGCTCGGTTTGCAACCGAAGCGGCGCACCGCGCTCATCATCGATCCGGCGCCTTGGAAGGTCGGGGATTGGCCCGCGGTGACCGATGCGGTGACGAGCTGGTACGCCAAGCCCGAGGCCCGCACCAAGCTCCTCGTCTCGCCCGCCGAGGAGACGGATATGCCGCCCCATGACGTGCGGCCCGAGGAGCTCGACATCGCGGTCGCGGTCGACCGGATGCAACAGGCGCTCGACATCGAGGTCAAGCGCGTGGAGCATAGCTGGGCGGGCTTGCGGACGTTCACGCCCGATCGCAGCCTCGCGATCGGCTGGGACGGGGCGGTCGAGGGCTTCTTCTGGAGCGTCGGGCAAGGCGGCTACGGCATCCAGACCTCGCCCGCGCAAGGGCAGATCGTCGCCGCCTTGATCACCGGCCGCGATCCCGGCGAGGCCTCGGCCATCGTGAAGCAGGTGGACCCGAAGCGGTTTGCCGCCGTTGTGGATTGAACGGGAGCCGCTGGCCGGCCAATCCGACCGCACGCGAGGAGGTCCCAACACGCCGTTTGGAGCGGGATGCGTTTAGATAAAATCAGCGAGGGCCATCTCTTTGTTTTAGCCCATGATCCCGTCCGAGAAATGGGGTCCTTTTTTGAAGATCATGTTGTAGTGTAGTGCGATACGAAATTTTTGATATACTTCTCCTTGGGACAATATCGCCAGAACCTCCGGTGTCACGACTATTCATATTCGAACACGGCTAGTCTTACCAGGTTGCAAACCGTATGCTTGGCGGATGTTGCTGGACGATCACGTCGACACATATGCCGATCGTCACCCGCATGTCGTATTCCTTGCGGCCACTGATCCCCGACCGTGCGAATTGGAGAAAAGGAGCACGACAGATGAAAAAGCTTTGTTTGTTGCTGGGTTTCCTTCTGGCACCGCCGGCGCATTCGGCGATGGCCCAGGATTTTCCTGGTGGAGGGCTTGGGCCACGCGGAGAGCGTAACAGCGACACGGCGGTCACATTGATTGCGGGCGGATGCGGGCTTGGCTGGCACCGCGGTCCCTATGGAGGCTGCCGCCGCAATGGCGCTGGCTGGTACGCGCCTCCAGCGTATTATGGGCCGCCCGGCGCTCCTCCTCGAGCCGTCGTCGGCCCCCGCGGAGGGGCCATCGTTTGCCCTCCCGGGTATCACTTGGGGCCTCAGCTCTCGGCTTGTTGGCCGAATTGAAAACCGTATCCGCCCTTTCGGGCGGCATGATCGTGTAAGCCGAAGCCAGGCAGGTCTCACTTCCGAGACTGGATGATTGATCGGTGGTAGCGGAGGAGGGACTTGAACCCCCGACACGCGGATTATGATTTCGCTGCTCTAACCAACTGAGCTACTCCGCCATCCCTGAACATCAAGGCCCGGCCTCTCGCCGAGCCTCGATCGAAGCGAGGCTTTAACGGCTGGCAACGCCGCTCCCGGCCCGATGGCGTCCTCGCGAAGCCCCTATTGGAAGACCGCCTCGCAAGAACGCGCCACCCTTTAGAACATCGCCGTTCCCGGGGCAATGTGGTGTCCCGAGACTGGATCAGCCCTTGGGGGACGACCGTCGAATTGGCCGCAGGCGGCATTGATGGCACGCCAGCTTCTTGTTTCCACGCCTCGTGCCGGGTTTGCACGCCCACCATCGGTCGCCCTATCTGACCCGCAGCCGGCGCCGCCTCGTATTCCAACGAGCTGACGAGCGGCCCCATGTCCATCGCCCGGCCCATCGCGATGCCACCACCTGTCCGTCATGACCAATGCGTTCGCCGGTCCATGACGCCCGACCCTCCACATCTCGTCGAGCCCATGTGATTTCGCGAGCGGCCCGATCCCGTGCATGATCGCCAAACGCACTTGGCCTCGCGAACGCCACTTCGCGAGCCTGCCTCACTGAAGGAGCATCCCCCATGTTCGAGACGACGGTTGCCGGCAGCCTTCCAAAGCCGATCTGGCTCGCCGAGCAAGAGCGCCTCTGGCCGGCCTGGAAGCTCGAAGGACAGGCGCTCGAGCAGGGAAAGCTCGACGCGACGGTGCTCGCCGTGAAGCTCCAGGAGGATGCCGGCATCGATATCGTGAGCGACGGCGAGCAGGCGCGCACGCATTTCGTGCACGGCTTCCTTGCCAATCTCGACGGCATCGATTTTGCCCGCAAGACCGTGATCGGCATCCGCGCGGACCGCTACAAGGCGGAGGTGCCGACGGTCACCGCGGCGATCCGCAGGAAAGCTTCCGTGCACACGGCGGAAGCAAGCGCAGCGCGTGCGCATACGCGGCGCAAGCTCAAGTTCACGCTTCCGGGGCCGATGACCATCGTCGACACGATCGCCGACGAGCATTATCGCGACCGTGCAAAGCTCGCCTTCGCCTTCGCGGCGGCGCTGAACGAAGAAGCCCATGAGCTCGAAGCGCTCGGTGTCGACGTGGTGCAGTTCGATGAACCGGCCTTCAACGTCTACATGCGCGAGGTCGCCGATTGGGGCATCGCCGCGCTCGAGCGCGCCGCGCAAGGGCTTTCCTGCAAGACGGCGGTCCATATCTGCTACGGCTACGGCATCAAGGCGAATATCGATTGGAAGGCGACGCTCGGCTCGCAATGGCGTCAATATGAGGAGATTTTTCCGGTCATCGCCCGCAGCTCGATCGATCAGGTCTCCCTCGAATGCCGCAATTCACGCGTGCCGATCGAATTGCTCGCCTTGCTGAAAGGCAAGGACGTGCTCGTGGGCGCGATCGACGTGGCATCGAACGAGATCGAGAGTGCCGAAGAGGTCGCCGACACCATTCGCCGCGCCCTGGCGCATGTCCCGCCCGAAAGACTCTTCCCCTGCACCAACTGCGGCATGGCGCCGATGCCCTCGCGCGTCGCCTATGCCAAGCTCGCGGCGCTCGCGGCCGGCGCGGCGCTCGTGCGGAAATCGGTCTGACGCAAGGGCGACAAGGCTTAAAGCGGCGTGGCTCCAGCCGCTTTTCCGCTCCATTCTCCTTGCGATAGCTCCACCGCGCTCAAACACATACGAGACGAGACGTGGAATTGAGAACCCGGCATTGATCGCACGGTGGCCAATGCCGCATCCCGCCCGTCCGGCGACGGTCCCCATCGGCCCTGATCTCGTCTGATCGAGGACCCCGCGGTTGTGGAGCCGTTTTCCCTGTCCTAACCTCGCGAAAGCAAAGCCCGACGGGGCCGGCGGGCGGGAAACCGACGAGATGAGGAGGAATGCCGATGCTTAAGCTTCTGTCGACCATCGCGCTCGCCACGGGCGCCTTGTCGCTCCTCTGCGGTGGCGCGCAAGCCCAGACCGGCGCCCTGGGAAAGGCCGTCGGCGGCTACTCCTTCGACGAGGCCGCCAAGGAAAGCCCGGCCACCAAGAATTTCCATTCGAACGACGGCAAGCTCACCTTCGCCATCGTCACCCACACGGCCGGCAACGGCTTCTTCGACCCGACCTATGTGGGCGCCAAGGTGGCGGCCGACGCCTTCGGCATCAACCTCGTGATGCTGGGCTCCGAAGCTCCCGTCGACGACATTCCGCGCGAGATCCAGATCCTCAATCAGATCATCAACGACCCGACGATCGACGGCGTGATCATGACCACGCCGCAGTCCGGCGCCTATGACGACATCGTCAAGAAGCTCACCGAGAAGGGCATCCCGATCGCGACCACGAACTCCTATGATCCGAAGCTCCTCGACCGCTCCTCGATCTCGCATACCGGGCAGGATGCCTCGGCCGCCGCGATCGGCGGCGAGGCGCTCGCCGCCTGCCTGACGAAGAACAACGTCAAGGGCGGATCGATCATCTTCCCGAACACCACCACGCTCGGCAATGTCGAGGTGAACAACCGCATCACCGCGGCTTTTCAGGCGGTGGTGAAGGCGCTGAACGCGGCAGGCCGCCTCAAGGACTTCAAGGTGGACGCGGGACAAAACAACATCGGCATCGACGTCGACGCCAACAACATCGTCGGCTCGATCACCTCCCTCATCGAAAGCCGCAAGGACGTGGTCGGCGCCTTCACCGCGAACGGCTTCACCACGCCCGCGCTCGGCGATGCGATCTCGCAGCTCAAGAAGAACGGGCAGATCTGCGCCTTCGGCTTCGACCTGGGGCCGAAACAGCGGGAACAGATCAGGACGGGCGCGCTCACCGGCGCGCTCGGCCAGCAACCGTTCCTGCAGGGCTTCTGGCCGGTGATGCAGCTTTACCTGCAGATCGACAGGGGCGTGTCGGCGGCCAACCTCGACACGCGCGCGCAGCTCGTGACCAAGGAGAATGTGGACAAGGTCGGCAAGCGCTTCGAGAACTGAACGGGCCGCTGCTTCGCCCCGCGCCGGCTCCTCGAAATCGCACCGAAAGGCGTCGCGTTCCGCGCGATCGCGCGTCACGGGCGTCGTTTCGAGCGTCGGATTCCCTCCGCGCAGTTGTCAAATGCCGGCCCGCAAGGCTAGATGCTCTCCGGGTGGGCTGGCAGATTCGGGTTCGACCTCATCTCGAGGGGGACGGGTAGCCTCATTTTGCGAAAGCGCCTCGAGGGCCGGCTCCTTGCAGCGGCCATCCTCATCTGCATCGCGGCACCCGCCATCGCGGCGGAGCTGCCGCCGTTTTTCGAACCTCGCCGCATCCTCCACGAAAGCCATCCTGAGATCGCCGCCTTCGCCGCGCAGGCAAGGCCGGTCATCGGCAAGGCCAATTCCGTGCTGCTCACGGCCGAGCGCCGAGGCCGGGGCGTCACTTGCGCACGCCAGACGCTCAATGAATTGCGCTGGCGGATCAATTCGACGACCGACGTCGCCGCCGCCCGCGCGACGCTCGAGCGATTGAAGGGCGCGCTCCTCGATGCCGTCTCGCCCCATGGCGGGGATGCCAATGTCCTGCCGCAGGATGCGGAGGGCAGCTATGGGCCCTGCGACGGCGAGTGGTTCCTGAAGCTCGGCGATTCCGGCGACCAGCTTCTCGATCCGGGCGGCTGGCGCGGCAAGCTCCCGCCGCGCTTCCTCGGTCGCGTCGCCACGCCGGCTTCGCTCGTCGCCTATCTCGACAGGATCGTCCTCTCCGATCCGGAACAGGAGGGCGTGGACCGCCGCAAGGAGCTGAACGCCGCGACGGGCGTGCTCTCGCGCCTCGTGCTGCGCGGCGGTGTCGCCGGCTATTTCGCGAAGCCGGAATTCAGGACGGCCTTCAGCGCCTTCCTGGAGCTTTGGCAGGATCCGGAGACGGGCTTCTTCGGCGAGTGGTACAGGGACCATGGACGCCTGATCAAGACGAGCGATCTCTCCGTCACCTTCCACATGGCGCGCTACACCAAGGGACGGATCGGCCATTGGCCCGAGCTGATCGATACGCTCCTCGCCATCAAGGATCGACCCTATCCGCAGGGCTGGCTCGACAGCGACGGAATGACGAACCACAATGATTACGACGTAGCCGAGCTCTTCAGCCTGGGATGGCCGCATATGCGCGAGGACCAGCGCGAGGCGGCGCGTGCCGAGATCCGGCGCATGCTCGACTGGTCATTGGCGCATTCGATCGGCGCGGATGGCGAGATCGCCCCGACGGCGGCCGCGGAGCCGCTCGGCGACATGTATTATTTCGCGGCGGCCTTCCTCGACACCATCGGCTATTTCGACAAGCGCAAGCGCTTCTGGACGGACGAGGATTTCCCGGGAGCCGAACCGCTTCGGACGGCACTCGAGGCAAAGGTGCGGCTGATCGCGTCGGACGCACCTTTCGCCGAAGCGACGCTCGCTCGCCTCGCTCCGCCCGATGCTCACGAAAATGTCACGCACGCCGCTGCCTCTGGCGCGCTCGGGCGCTTGTCCGCCGCAAGGCCTCTTCTTATCTCGGGAGCCATGGACGCGCATCCGAGCGCCGCTCCCCATGACGGCGTCGATCTTCGCCTGAGCGGCACGGATGTGTCCCATGTCGAGGAGCCTTTCCCATGAGGATGCCCACCGAAGCGATGCCGACCCGCTCGCATCCGAATTTCGGCGCGATCTTAGCCGCCACCCTGGCCGCCACCCTCCCGCGCCGCCTGTTCGCCTCTGCCGCGCTCGGCCTCGTCGCATTGTTCGCGATCGGCACGGCCGAGGCGCGCGCCCCCGCCGCCCATCGGATTGTGAGACCCGTAGGCGGCATCAGCGTCGACGTGCGGCCGCTTCTTGCGCAAGGCCTCGGCGGCTATGCCGAAGCGCTGCAAGCCGAGCTCACCGGAGCGCTTCAGGCAGAGTTCGCCGGCAGCCTGCGGCCCGGCGAGCGGATCGTCGTTCTTTTGCGCAGCATCTCGCTTGCGACCTATGTCGGGGACATCAACGTCTTCCAGTTGAGCGACAATGATTATCTCGACGGCGTCGTGACGCTCGTCGGCCCGAATGGACAGGCGCTCGCGACGAAGGATATTCTTGCCGTCTCGCTCGCCTCCTCTGGTGGCCCCTGGTATATTCAAGGGGGCGAGCAGCGGCGCACCGTGGCTTTGGCGCGGACCTTCGCCGCCTGGGCTCGCCGATACATCCCGGGCTGATATCGCCCAAACGGCGGGTGACCCTGTTCGCCGCATGGCGAACGGCCGTGGAACGTCTTATGTAGGGCCATGCGCGACCAGCGGAGGCGATTCGCCATTTCAGAGCCTTTGCCGCCCGCCGACGAAGCCACCCCCGCGAATGCGGGGGGCCTCGCGGCGCGCGCCATGGCGGCAAGCGCAAGCCGGCTCCGCTATCTCGAAGGGCTGAACGCCGAACAGCGCGAGGCCGTGGAGACCCTGGACGGGCCGGTGCTCGTGCTCTCGGGCGCCGGCACCGGCAAGACGCGGGTGCTGACGACGCGCATCGCCCATATCATCGCGACGGCGCGCGCCTATCCTTCGCAGATCCTCGCGGTCACCTTCACCAACAAGGCGGCGCGCGAGATGAGGCTCAGGGTGGGGCTCCTGCTCGGCGAGGTCGCCGAAGGCATGCCGTGGCTCGGCACTTTCCACTCGATCGCGACCAAGATGCTGCGCCGGCACGCCGAACTGGTCGGCCTTCGTTCGGATTTCACCATTCTCGATACCGACGACCAGATCCGCCTGATGAAACAGGTGATCGCGGCTGAGAACATCGACGAGAAGCGCTGGCCCGCCCGGCAATTCGCGCATCTCGTCGACAATTGGAAGAACCGCGGCCTCACCCCCGACAAGGTGCCGCCGGGCGAGGGCATGTCCTTCGGCAACGGCAAGGGGGTGAAGCTCTACGTCGCCTACCAGGAGCGACTCGCCACTCTCAACGCTGCCGATTTCGGCGACCTCCTCTTGCATGCCATCGCGATCTTCCGCGCGCATCCGGACGTGCTCTCGCTTTATCACGAGCGCTTTCGCTTCATCCTCGTCGACGAGTACCAGGACACCAATGTGGCGCAGTATCTCTGGCTGCGCCTCGTGGCGCAGGGCCGCCGGAATGTCTGCTGCGTCGGCGACGACGACCAATCGATCTATGGCTGGAGAGGCGCGGAAGTCGACAACATCCTGCGCTTCGAGCATGATTTTCCGGGCGCCAAGGTCATCCGCCTCGAGCAGAATTATCGCTCGACCGGCCATATTCTCGGCGCGGCCTCGGGGCTGATCGCCCATAACCAGGGGCGGCTCGGCAAGACCCTGCGCACCGAGGCGGAGGCCGGCGCCATGGTCACGGTGACCGGTGCCTGGGATTCGCAGGAGGAAGCGCGGCTGATCGGCGACGAGATCGAGGCGCTGCAATCCAAGGGTCATTCGCTCTCCGAGATGGCGGTGCTGGTGCGCATTTCGGCGCAGATGCGCGAGTTCGAGGATCGCTTCGTGAACCTCGGCCTG
Organism: uncultured Alphaproteobacteria bacterium; assembly: GCA_963713805.1. Lineage (GTDB taxonomy): Bacteria > Pseudomonadota > Alphaproteobacteria > Rhizobiales > Beijerinckiaceae > GAS188. The sequence goes on from CAVQNF010000028.1 coordinate 18,870, forward strand.
CCCTATCGCGTCATCGGCGGCCCACGCTTCTACGAACGCATGGAGATACGCGACGCGCTCGCCTATTTCCGCATCGTGTCGCAACCGGCGGACGATCTCGCCTTCGAGCGCATCATCAACACGCCGAAGCGCGGACTTGCCGAGGCGACGCTCTCGCTCTTGCACAACCATGCACGTGCCGCGCGGGTGCCTTTGTTGCGTGCCGCCGAGGCGCTGGCGCAGTCGGAGGAGCTGAAGCCGAAACCCCGCGTCTCGCTGCGCGACCTTCTGATCGCCATCTCGGGCTGGGCCGAACGGCTCGAGCGGGGGGCTCCGCACACCGAGGTCGCGGCGCAGATTCTCGAGGAATCCGGCTATACCGATATGTGGAAGGCCGATCGCTCGGCCGAGGCCGCCGGCCGTCTCGACAACCTCAAGGAGCTCGTCCGCTCGATGGAGGAGTTCCCGGACATGCGCGCCTTCCTCGAGCATGTCTCGCTGGTCATGGAAGCCAGCGATGGCGAGAACGAGGATCGGGTTTCGCTCATGACATTGCACGGCGCGAAGGGCCTCGAATTCGACACGGTGTTCCTGCCCGGCTGGGAGGACGGCCTGTTCCCCAATCAGCGCGCGCTCGATGAGAACGGCCGCGCCGGGCTCGAGGAGGAACGCCGCCTCGCCTATGTCGGCATCACGCGCGCGCGGCGCAACGCGAAAATCTACTTCGCCACCAACCGTCGCCTGCATGGGCTTTGGCAATCGACCGTGCCGTCGCGCTTCATCGATGAATTGCCGCAAGCGCATGCCGAAGTCGCCGGGAGCGAAGCCCGATATGGCTCGGGAGGCTACGGTCCCTCACGCTTCGACAAGATGCCGGTCTTCGCCGAATCGCCTTATGCGACGCCCGGCTGGAAACGGGCCCAAGCACAGCAGCGCATGGACGCCGAACGCGAAGCGCGAGGCATGGGCGCGCGCGGGCGCGGTGCGGCATCCTCCTGGCAAAGCGGCCGCCTCATCGAGGGCGAGGTCGTCGCCTCTTCGATCGCCGAAGGGGCGGGCTTTGCCACAGGCGAGCGCGTCTTCCATCAGAAATTCGGGCCGGGGATCGTCGCCGCGATCGACGGCAACAAGCTCACCGTCGATTTCGACAAGGCGGGCCGCAAGATGGTGCTCGACAGCTTCATGCAGCGCGCCGGCTGAGCCGCGAGAACGGCATGATCGACTGGGCGCAAACACCCTGTCCGTCGTTCATGGTCCTATCGCAAAAATAGTTCCATTTCGCGGGTCATCTCCGGCTTGCCCCTTCGCGCCTTCGCAAGTCGGTGCCTTCCTACGCGGTCGCCGTCGCCTCGATCGCCAGCGGCGTCTTGCGCTGGTAGATCGCAAGGGTCGCGACGAGGCCGCAGACGGCGGCGAAGGTCATCCACATCCCGGGCGCCGCCTTGTCATGGGTCTTCTCGATCAGCCAGGTGGAGATGAAGAGCGACGAGCCGCCGAGCGTCGTCGCCAGCGAATAGGCGAGCGAGAAGCCGGCGGCACGCACATGAGAGGGCACGACCTCCGTGAGCGCCACGACCATCGCGCCGTTGTAGCTGCCGTAAAGGAACGACAGCCATAGCTCGACCGCGAGCATGCGCCTTGTCATCACGAGGCAGCGAAACGCCGCGCGTCACCCGCGACGCTCGGCGCTTCTCGAACATGTGGCGATGAGGCTTTCCGCGATGAAAGCACGGCTCATTCAGTAGCAGACCTTGCGGACGATCACGTCGCCGTCCTCGTCGACATAGCGGCGGATCACGCAATCGCCGTAGTCGTCCCCGCCATAGACGCCGAAAACGGGTCCGTGCCAGCGGCCGAAACCATGGCCGAAGCCATGCCCATGGCCGAAGCCGTGACCCCAGCCGAAGCCGTGTCCGCCACCGAAACCATGGGCCTCGGCGGGCGTCGTGGCGGCGATCGAGGTCGCCGTGAGCGCGCCGGCGGCAAGCGCCGCGGCGACGAGCGCGGATTTGATGCTGATGATGCGCATGATACCTCTCCTTGTTGATGCGAGGCCCTCATTCGGCCAGGCACGGATTGGTCGCGGGAACGGCGGGAAAGGTTCATGCGGGCCGCTTGTGCGAGACGGCCGGCACCGCGCCGCGATGCAGCCTCTATGGTTCGGGCGACGCCAGAAAAGCCATGCGGGCCTGGTTGTGGCCGATGTTGGGATGGCGCCGTCGCGCCGTGAAGCCCGCTTCGGCGAGGATGGCGAGCACCTCGCTCTCGTCATAGCTCGCGAAGCCGAGCTCGGTGCGCAGCTTGCGGTAGTCGGAAAGCGCGGTGCGTGCGAGACCCGCGAGCGCGGCTCCGAGGAAGCCGCCGCGCCAACCAAAACGCAGCAGGGCCACCGCATCCGTCACGGGCGAGCCCCCTCTCGCCGGAACGTCAGCCAAAAGCAGGCGGCCTTGCGGCTTCAAGCCATGCCGCCAGAGCCGCAGCAAGGAGGCGAATTCCGGCTTCGTCAGATATTGCACGAGCGAATTCGCGACCACGAGATCGAGCGAGGCTTCGGGGATGTCGGCGACACCGACGGGATTGATGACGGTGACGTTATCGAGGGCGGCGAAGCGGTCGACGAGCTTCGCGCGCACGCTCGCGGCCGCTTCGCAGAGGTAGAGGCGCTCGCAACGGGCCGCGATGTCCGCGGCCGACAGGGCCTCGCCGCAACCATGGTCGAGCACGACCGGCCGGAAGGCAGGCGGCGCGCCACCGTCGCCATCGGGCCGGCCGGCGCGCGAGCCCGCCTCCGGCAGCTCGGCCAGCACTTGCAGGATGTCGCGAGCGACTATCCGATAATGCAGGAGCTTGTGGCGCTCGTTGACATAGATCGGCGTCTCGCCTTCCCAGAAGTCGCGCCAGCTCTCGGGGGGCTTCATGGAAGCGTGCCGCCACATGGGAGAAGGGGTGCGACCAAGGTCGTCGCGGCACGCACCGGCGCCCTCGCCGAGGTCAGCGCTTCCATAGGCGCGTGAGGGCACCGCCTCTTCCCTCGACCGGATCGAAACTCGGGCAAGGGAGCGCGGCGATGCGTTGAAGGGCGGCATCATGGACGGCGGCCGGCGTCGCGTAAGGCTTGATCAGATCCCGGTCGCGGCCTTCGGGATAGGCGCCCACGACCAGGAAATCCCGGCTCGATGCGATGCGCTTGTGGCCGGTGCCGGCGGGAAGCGCGACCACATCGCCCGCCGCGACCGTGAAGTCGCGGCCGCGGCGGCCGCCGAGCCGCAAGGTGGCATGGCCGACCGCGATGCCGAGCACCTCATGGGAGGTCGAATGATAATGATGGAAGGTGAAGATGTTCCAGCGCCAGCTGTTCTTCCAGTCGTTCTCGGCGAAGCGCCGTTCGAAGGCGAGCGCCGGATCGACTTCGTCGGGCTCGATCGCGCCGCGATAGAGGATCGCGGGAAAACAGCTGTTCGGCACGCGCCCGTCATCTTCGAAGGTGGCGGTCTCCATCCGCATGTCCCCTGAGCTCGACATCGCGTGCCCTCCGGCGCGCTCAGGCGGCGCGCTTCTTGTCGCGCTCGGCTTCCATGAGGGCGACGAAGCGATCGAAAAGATAATGGCTGTCGCGCGGGCCGGGGGAAGCCTCGGGGTGGTGCTGCACCGAGAAGGCGGGGCGGTCCTTGAGCATCAACCCGCAATTCGAGCCATCGAAGAGCGACATATGGGTCGGCACCGCGCTTTCCGGCAAGGAGGCCGCATCGACCGCAAAGCCGTGGTTCATCGAGACGATCTCGACCTTTCCGGTGGCCATCTCCTTCACCGGGTGATTGGCGCCGTGGTGGCCCTGGCTCATCTTCGTCGTCTTGCCGCCGATTGCGAGCGCCATGATCTGATGACCGAGGCAAATGCCGAAGGTCGGCACGCGCTCGTCGATCAAGCGCTTGATCACCGGCACGGCATATTCGCCGGTGGCCGCGGGATCGCCAGGCCCGTTGGCAAGAAAGACCCCGTCCGGCCGCAGCGCCAGCAAATCCTCGGCCTTCATCGTCGGGGGCACGACCGTGACCTTGCAGCCCCGAGCCGCGAGCAGCCTCAGGATATTGCGCTTCACGCCATAGTCGATGGCGACCACGTGGAAACGCGGCTCGGTCTGATGGCCATATCCGTTCGGCCAGGCCCATTCCGTCTCCTCCCAGGCGTGGCGCTGGAAGGAAGCGACGAGCGGGACGAGGTCGAGCCCGGTCATCGAGGGCAAAGCCTTGGCCTTGGCGGCGAGCGCGTCGAGGTCGAAGACGCCATCTTGGTGATGCGCGATCACGGCATTCGCCATGCCTTTGTCGCGGATGAGAGCCGTGAGCGCGCGCGTATCGACGCCGCTGATGCCGACGATGCCACGCGCCACGAGCCATTCGTCGAAGCCGCGCCCGGCCCGCCAATTCGACGGCTCGGTGATCGTCTCGGCGAGCACCACGCCGCGCACGCCCGAGGCGGACGCCATGTTGACCGTCTCGATATCCTCGTCATTCACCCCGACATTGCCGATATGCGGGAAGGTGAAGGTGACGATCTGCCCCGCATAGGAGGGGTCGGTCAGGATCTCCTCATAGCCGGTCATGGCCGTGTTGAAGCAGATTTCGCCGGAAGCCTCGCCCGTCGCGCCAACTCCCGAGCCCTCGATCACCATGCCATCGGCGAGGACGAGCAAGGCCGTGACGCGAGGCTCGCTCCATCGCTGCGGCGCAGCGCCAGGCGCGCGCGCGGCTGCCAGAGGGCTAAAGGTCGGCGTCGAACCGGGCATGGCCGTCTTCCAGAGGGGATGCGGGTCTCGCCGCCGTGAGTAAGCTCGGCGGGCTCAAGCGTCAAATCGCCGGAGCTTCGCTGCAGGACGGAGGGACCGGGCGTGCTGCCTTCCCCTATGTCCTGATCGAGCACAGGCCTTGACGGTTTGCCGTGCGAGTTCCTAATTCCGCGCTTCGTGCGATGCGCGGCGCACCCGCCATGGAGGATGCTCGAGATGTTGCTGAGAGAAAGGTTCAACGCCGCGATGAAGGAGGCGATGAAGTCCGGCGACAAGCCGCGGCTCTCCGCCGTTCGGCTCATCAATTCGGCCGTGAAGGATCGCGACATCGAGGCGCGCGGCGCCGGCAAGGGGCAGGCGACCGAGGACGAGATCGTGACGCTGCTGCAAAAGATGATCAAGCAGCGGCAGGAATCGGCCGCCCTCTACGAGAAGGGCGCTCGCCCCGAGCTCGCCGCGCAAGAGCGAGCCGAGATCGCGGTGATCTCATCCTTCCTGCCGCAACAGCTCGGCGAGAGCGAGGTCGCCGCCGCGATCAAGGAGGCGATCGCCGCCACGGGCGCCGCGAGCATCAAGGACATGGGCAAGGTCATGGCGGTGCTGAGGGAACGCCACGCCGGCAGGATCGACTTCTCGAAGGCCGGCCCCGTCTTGAAAGCGGCGTTGAGCGGGTAGCGCTCACCTTCGCCGTGTCACCGCGCCAGAAAAGGCTGATGAGCGTCGTGCCGATGTCGGCTCAAGCCGAT
>CAVQNF010000029.1:0-65791 GCA_963713805.1 uncultured Alphaproteobacteria bacterium
CGACGTGGGACCCGTCGCAGAACAGCCGGATGTTGGCGCACGTGCTCACCACGTCGTCCCACCAGCGGCTGGCCGGGCACGGGATGCGCACGGCCAGGTCCGGCTCGGGGGGCTGAACCGGGCCGGCCCGTACCGTCAGGTCGCGACCGCACCCGGGGCAGTGCGTTCGGATCACCACCGGCTCGCCGAGCGCGGCGCCGATGCCGAACGAGTCCCAGGCGCACCCGCCCCACCACATGCGGTCCCCCGCGTAGCCGCACGGACCCCGGCCCTCGGCGCTGACCATGAAGCCCATCGGGCAGGCCGAGAAGGGATGGGCGATCCGCACCGCATCGCCGGCCGGGGTCAGCACGATCGCATGGGCTTCATGGAGGTGCCGCAACGAGGCCCGTACCGCGGTATCGGCGAGGCCGGCCCGCGCGGCCAGTTCAGCCACGGACGGCGGCCGGCCCTGGCCGGCGAACCCGCGGTAGATGGCCAGGCGCACGGCCCGGTCCGGATCCGCCAGGGTACCGGTCATGGCCGTGCCGAGGCGAGGAGAGCCTCCGCGGCCCGACGGCCGCGCCGCACGATCCGCTGGCGGCTGGCCCGGTCGGGGGCGAGCGCAGCCTGGACGGCGGCGCCGTCGATGATGAGCGCCACGGCCGCTCCGAGTTCCTCCGGCTCGGCCAGCCCGGCCTGCGCGGCCAGAGCGGCCAGCGACCTGGCTACCTCCTGCTTGTGCTGCCGGGCGATCGCCCCGGCCCGGTCGCCGGTTCCCGGCGCGCCCAGCGCGGCGTCGACGAACGGGCAGCCGCGGAACGGCTCGCTTCCCGCAGCCGACTCGAGCCGGTCGAACGCGGCCAAGATCCGCCCGGCCGGCTCGTCGGCCGAGGATCCCGCCCGGCCGCTGCGAGCGGCCCGCCCGTAACCCGCGTCCCCGCCCTGGCCGACGAGCCAATGCAGGTGCCGCGGATGATGATGTTCGAGGGCGGCTGCCATCAGGTCGTCCCGGCTCGCGAAGTGACGGTAAGCCGACATCTTCCCGGCCCCGGCCGCCGCCGCGGCGGCGTCCATCGATACCGCGCGAGGGCCGGACCGCGCCAGCAATCCCTCGGCCGCCGCGATCAGCCGCTCTCGCGCGTTATGGGTCCCGGTCACATCCCAAACGATACAGAGAAGTATTGTTTTCGGCTACCACGCCTCCCGCGTGGCGCCGGGCATCACCGGCTGCGGGCCCGTTACGGTACATCGCGGTGGCTCTTGGCCGCCCGCCAGCCCACGAGGAGGACAGCCCGGTGCGGAGCAAGCGGTACGGCCCTGACGTGCTCGCGGAGGGCAGGCGTCGTCCGGGACGGGGCCAGATTCCGCGGGTGACGGCCGAACGCGGGCTGGTCGTCGAGGACGCGGCCGGCGAGTTCTGCGGCGCGGTGGTCTGGTGCGAGAAGGACGCGGTCGACGCTGGAGGACGGCCGCGGCAGGCGGCGGGTGTTCCCGCTCCGGCCGGGCGCCTTCCTGCCTGGAGGGCCAGCCGGTCATGCTGGTCCGGCCGGCGCCAGCGGCCGGCCGGGACGCGCCGACCGGGGGCCGGCCGGCGGGACGGACCGCGTCGGGATCGATCGCGGCCCCGCCGAGCCGGGCCAAGGTCGCGCGGGCCAGCCGGATCTACGTCGAGGGCCGCCACGACGCCGAGCTGGTCGAGAAGATCTGGGGCGACGACCTGCGCGACGTCGGCGTCGTCGTGGAGTACCTCGGGCGGCATCGACGACCTGCCCGCGATCGTCGCCGACTTCGCTCCGCGGCCCGGCGCGCAGGCTCGGCGTCCTGGTCGACCATCTGGTGGACGGGTCGAAGGAGACCAGGATCGCCGCGCAGGTGCGGTCACCGCACGTGCTGATCGTCGGGCACCCGTTCATCGACGTCTGGGCGGCGGTCAAGCCGTCGGTGCTCGGCATCCCGGCTGGCCGCGGGTGCCGCCCGGCTCGCCGTGGAAGGAGGGCGTGCTGGCCGCGATCGGCTGGCCCGCGGACACCGCCGGCCGCCTGGCAGCGCATCCTGCGCTCGGTGACGTCCTTCACGGACCTGGAACCGGAGTTCCTCGGCCGGGTCGAGGAACTGATCGACTTCGTGACGTCCTCCCCCGGGTAAGCCGCGGGGGTCTCCAGCCGTGCCGCTCACGCGGCACCCCGGCGGGTTCCTGCTTCACCGGGGCCGCGCTCGCACCCCGGCGGCCGATCAGCCTCCGCCGACCTCGGCACCGGGCAGCGCCAGGGCCAGGCGGCGGACGCCCTCGTACAGGTCCTCGGCGCGGGCCGCGGCGGCGAAGCTGAGCCGGATGAACGGCCCGGGCGGCTCGGCGGGGTAGAAGTTGCGGCCCGGGCTGATCACGGTCCCGTGCAGGCTGGCCCGGCTCGCGAGCTGGTCGTCGGCGACGTCGCCGGGCAGGCGCACCCACAATGTCGCGCCGCCCCGGGGCAGCACCGGGATCGCGAGCTGCGGGATGCGCTGCCGCAGGCCCAGCGCGAGCGCGGTCCGCCGGGCGGTGAGGGCCCGGGCCAGATTCGCCACGTGCCGGGGCCACGCGGGCGAGCTGACCAGTTCCAGCGCGGTCTCTTGCAGGGGCCGGCTGACGAAGAAGTCGTCGACCACCCGGACGGCGCGCAGCCGCTCGGCGACCGGGCCGCGGGCGATAAGCGCGCCCACGCGAAGCGACGGCGACGCCGGCTTGGTCAGCGACGTGAGGTGAACCACCCGGCCGTCCCGGTCCTGGGTGATCAGCGGCGGCGGCGCGGGCCGCTCGTGGGCCAGCCAGCGCCCGTAATCGTCCTCGACCACGAAGGCCCCGGCCGCGGCGGCCGCGGCCAGGACCTGGAGGCGCCGCTCGGCGGACAGGACCACGCCGGTGGGGTTCTGGAAGGCTGGCTGGCAGTAGACCGCCCGGGCGCCGGTCGCCGCGAAGGCCTGGGCCAGGGCGTCGGGCCTGATCCCGTCCCCGTCCACGGGCACCGGGACGGTCCGGATGCCCGCGGCCGCGGCGACCGCGAGCGCTCCCGGGTAGGTGGGCGACTCGACGAGCAGCACGCCCCCCGGCGGGAGCAGGGCCCGGAACGCCGCGGTCAGGGCACCCTGCGCGCCGGGAGTGACAATCACGTCCGCCGCGTCGACCTGGCCGCCCAGGCTGCGCGCGAACCAGGCTCGCAGCCCGTCGAGGCCCGCCACCGGGGGCCGCTGCCAGGCATCAGGCCGCCGCCCGGCCCGGGCCATGGCGGCGGCCAGGGCCCGGATCGGGAGCAGGGAGGGATGCGGGTACCCGCTCGCCAGCGGGATGTCCTCGCTCGGCGGCTCCTCCAGCGAGACCAGAACGCCGCGGGCGCTGGTGCGCCGCTCCCCGAGGGCCAGCGTCTGCCAGCCAAGGTCGTCCGCCTGCCGGTCACCGCGGGCGACGCGGCCGGTCGGCGACGAAGCTGCCCTCGCCCGGCCGGGTGACCACGACCCCCTCGGAGACGAGGATGGCCAGCGCCCGGGACACGGTCACTGGGCTGACTCCGAGCCTGCGCGCGAGCTCCCGCGTTGAGGGCAGCCGGTCGCCGGCCGGGCGGCCACCTGCTGGCCCGTCCCGATGGAAATTTCATTTGAGGAAAAATGCCAATTTACAACGGCTCGAGTTCGACCGCCTTATGGCGTTACGCGGCTTCCACCGAATTGGGCGATCCTCAGCGCTGACGAGGAGCTGACCATGGAGTATCGAGTGATCGTCAAGGAGACCATCACCAAGATGGTCTTCGTCGAGGCTCCGACGGAGCCTGAGGCGGGGCTTCGAGTCCTAAGGGGTGAAGGCACCATCCTGAAAGTTCATACCACCAACTCACGGGTCGAGAACATCAAGGACATTGCGTCCTCGGAACGGCCGTTCTACCGAATGTGAGGTGCAGCGCCTTTCGCCAAGTTGCGTCGTTCGACGAGCTGCTGGCGCTTCTCTTCGGCAAGCTGCCAAATGCGGATGAACACGCAGGGTCAATAGCACAGAGCAGCGACGGTCGGCATTCTTGAATGCCGGCGGATCGCATGGCGCATGGTCGTTGGGGCACCACAACGGAAGGCGAAGCGTCCGGCACAGCGATCAGCGCGGCGGCGAAGGCCGGCGTGAATGAGAGGACGAATATTGTGGATAGCAAGCATCTGGGCATCGGGATCGTTTCACCTAATGTCGGCGGCTTCGACGGCGCTCCGCCGCGCGATAGCCGAGCACTGAATTCTTTGCGGCTCTCCTCGCGGCGGGAGTGGACACGGATTTCAGCGACCACCCATGCGCGCTCGCGCAGGCCTCCATGCCGAGAAAAAAACGGAAGGCGAGAGGCGAAGATGCTTCGCATGAAAGGGCTTTACTGGAGATGGCGCAGGAAGCACAAAGATGATCGGATGCAGGGTCGACGCTAGACCTCGCCAAGGCGCCTGTTTATGAGCTCCGCGAAGGTCTCGCCGCTGTCCCCGAGCGTTGCAGATCTTCCAGTGGTTGCTTCGAATCGGCGGATGATCACATCGATGTAGAGGGGATCAAGCTCGACGCCACGGCAGATACGACCGGATTTCTCCGCGGCAACCAGCGTTGAACCCGAGCCGAGGAAAGGATCGAGGACGATTTCACCACGATGGGTGAGATCGTGAAGCGCATCTTCGAGCATCGCAGTCGGCTTGACCGTCTACCTTCGTGAACGCTTCCATGAGCTGGCACAGGCTTACGCAGACTACAACGCCAATGCATCGAAATGGACGCCTGACTCGCTGCGGGTGAAGGGCATCGTCAAAATGATCTGTTGAAGGACTGCGTCACCGAGACGAAGGAGACCTCATGGTGGTCGAACGTCTCGACCAGTTTGGCGAAGTAGCGTAAGGCGGGCGCCAGACAATGTTGCAGCTCGCGCTGACCTCATGATGCTGACGCGACCAGAACCGGATCCATGCGCGCGTTTTCAAGCGAGTGGCGAAGGCGTCGAGCGGCTCGGAGGCCGCTCCGCGGGATGCGAAGATCGCCTCGCAAGTCCTGCAAATGTCGCAGCTTTTCCCTAGGACGGTGGCCGGCTGAACGAGCCGATCGAGAAACCCCTCGACCAGCTTGCGATTGCCGACCGCCTCGATGCCACCCTTTTCGCGCAGAGGCGCCCGCCCGAATACCGCAAATGCATTGGAGAACTACAGGGATCATGAAGCGCCTCATCAGTCTATTCCTCGCGGGGCTCGCCTTTGCGGCCTCACACGGCGCCAACGCACAGACGCTCGATCAGGTGAAGTCGCGGGGGCAGCTCATCTGCGGCGTGAATGTCGGCCTCGGCGGCTTCGCGCTCCCCGATGCCGACGGCAAATGGGCCGGTTTGGAGGTCGATTACTGCCGCGCGATCGCGGCTGCCATATTCGCCGATGGCACGAAGGTGAAATTCGTGCCGCTCGACGCCGCGAGCCGTTTCGAGGCTCTGAAATCGGGCGCCGTGGACGTGCTGATCCGCAGCGCCACCTGGACCTTGTCGCGCGACACCATTCAAGGCCTCGATTTCGAGGCCGTCTACTACTATGACGGCCAAGGCTTCATGGTCCGCAAATCCATGAAGGTCCAGTCGGCCCTCGAGCTCGACGGCGCATCGATCTGCGTGGCACAGGGCAGCACGACGGAATTGAATCTAGCGGACTATTTCCGCGCCCATAACCTCAAATATGAGGGCGTCGCCTTCAAGAGCAATGACGAGACGGTGCAGGCCTATGCGGCCGGCCGTTGCGACGCTTATACGACGGACGCCTCAGGTCTCGCTTCATTCCGCTTGAAGCTGCCGAATCCCGACGAGCACCTCATCCTCCCGGAGATCATTTCAAAAGAGCCCCTCGCCTTCGCCGTCCGCAAGGGCGATTCCCAATGGGCGACGATCGTGAGATGGGTGCATTTCCTGATGGTCGATGCGGAGGAGGCAGGGGTCGATTCCAAGAATGTCGACGACATGATGAAATCGGCGAACCCCGAGGTGAAGCGGATGCTGGGCGTCGAGGGGAAGTTCGGCGAGGGGCTGGGCCTTTCCAACACCTGGGCGGTCAACGTCGTGAAGCAGATCGGCAATTACGGCGAGGTCTATGAGCGCAATGTCGGCTCCTTGTCGCCGCTGAAGATACCGCGCGGCCTCAACAAGCTGTGGTCCAAAGGTGGGCTGCAATACGGGCCGCCAATCCGCTAGAAGGCGTCCCGTGTCATGGCGGGCCGGTCTCTGTGGCGCATTTTCAAATGCCCGGACGCGCTCGGCGTTCAGGAGGTCAGTCAGTCAAACGATCAATCTTGATTGGTCAAGACAGAAAGTGTCGTTCGTCGCCGGCGGCAAGGACTACCTGGCCGCAGGTGCCTGCGTCATTTCGGGACCATGACGCGCAGTCGGTCGGACGTCGAGCCGTGCCAATTCCATTTCAAGGCGCAGTTGGGGCCCTTCGTCCTCGCTTGGCGCGGCTCTCAACTTTGACAACCTGCAATGACGAGTCAGGGTCTTTAGATCACCACGACCGGAGTGCCGATATGCACGCGATTGTAGAGATCAATCGCGTCGAAGTTGCGCATGCGGATGCAACCGGAGGACACGGCTTGGCCGATCTCGGCGGGCTCGTTGGTGCCGTGGATGCGATAGAGCGTGTCGTGATTGCCCTGAAAGAGATAGAGCGCGCGGGCGCCGAGCGGATTGTCCCACCGGCCTTGAAGCGGACCGTGGGTAAGATAGACCTTGAACTGCGGCCAGCGCTCCATGATCGAGGCGGTCGGCATCCAGGTCGGCCATTCCTTCATCTGCCCGACCAATGCCCGGCCGGTCCAGCCATAGGCCTCGGCGCCGGTCGCGATCCGATATTCGATCGCTTCGCCGTGGGGCAGAACGTAATAGAGATGTCGGCTGCCGGTATCGACAATGATCGTGCCTGGCCTTTCATTGGTCGAATATCGGACCTTGTTGCGGATGTCGGGGATGCGCCATTCGTCGGACTCGGCAAGCGCCATCATCTGCTTGTCGCGCTCGGTGAGCTTCGGATCGGGCAGGCCCGATTGGAGGACCCGCGTGCAGCCGCTCACCGCGCCCGCAGCCAGCACAATCCCCAAAAGCCAAACATGTGCCTTCATGTCGGTCTCGCAATCGCGTGAACGTTAATCGGTTGGTTACCTTAATACATCCGGGGGCAGCTGTCGTGTTCCATTGCAGAGGGGATTCTCGATCTCATCCCACTCTCGTGGAAGGGTTGGCCGATCGGACTTGCCTTTTGTCGTGTGAAGACCGGCGAACGTAGTCTTTCAAGGCGCGCCTAGACTTTCGCTCCGAAGCCCGCCATCACATCATTCATCACATCATGTCCGCGTTTGACCGAAGCCCTGTGGAGATATACTAATCGCGCAGTAATCGACGCGCGATGCCCGGCGAATGATCGGCGAAACGATTTCGCGTCGAGACAGGGGGAGCGATCGTGGGCCGAGTTGCGGGGCTCGTACTCCCAACCGCATTGTATGCGGCACTGGTCGTGCTGTCCGCTATCGCCGCGCCCGGAATCGCCCGCGCCGACGGTTGCAACTTCAACGACGTCCTGAACGCCATCGAAAATACCGTCTCCTCGCTCTCCTCGGGCGCCTGTGGCGCGGCCTGCGCGGAGGGGGGCGCCGGTTGCGTCGCGGCCGCCGGCATCGGGGCGGCGCTCGGCGGCGTCGCGTCGAGCCAGGGCCAGGGCTCGGTCGACAATTTTTGCGGCCAGTTGAATACCGGCGCTGGGCGATATTGATGCGATCAAAAGTTGGCTTCAGGCGGCCGGCATCGGCGCGGACCTGATCAGCGACGTCTCGAGCCTCGGCGCGGGCGCCGTGGTCAGCGTCGCGCAATGCGCCTGCGACCTCGAGCAGGGCGTCGGTCAGTTGAGCAGCCAGGCAGGCTCGTGTCTTGCGGATGCGATCTGCGGATTGCAGCAGGATCTCGGCTTCGGCGGCTGCGGCTGCACGCCGCCGCAGCCGGTCGCCGTCGATTGCGGCGCGATTGTCGGCGACAACAACATTCCGGCGGACACCCGAGTCGACGCCACGTCGAACGGTACCATCGTCACCGATTTGCGCACGGGATGGGACGGCCACAGCCAATATTGCTCGCCGCAACAATACTGCTTCTGCCCGAGCCCCATGCAGGTCACGGAGCAACCCGACTACGCGCTCCTCGGGAGCGACCCGTGGCCGTGTCAGTCGCAGCACGAATACTATTGCGCGTGGACCTATTCCTGTGAGTGCCCGAAGGACACGCATGCCGCCGCGCAATCCGGGCCTCTCTCTCAAGTCTGCCTTTGCAAAAACACCGGCTTGGCCGCAGTGCCTCCGGTCAAGTCGACCATCAATCCGACCGGCTCCCACTGCCCGATTCCGCTGACGGGAATCCCCTGTTTCAACGGTCAGGTCAACGTCGGCGGCAAATGCGTGGCACCTTGCGCGAACAACGAAGTGAGGACGCCGAACGGCGTCTGCTGCAGCCCCGCCGAGGTCACCGCCTGCGGAACCTGCTGTCCGCCGGGAACGCAGGCGGATCTGGCCAATGGGACATGCTACCCCGTGCAAACGACGCAGTAGGCGCAGATGGAGGGGCGGGCGGACATTCAGGATCTGGATCGGCGAGGGCAAGGCCGCGGCCCGCGGGCCTCGCTCGCCGCCGCCGCCGTCGCCCTCGCGTTTCTGGCCTTTCCGGCGGCGCAACTGAAGGCGCAACAATCGCCGATCACCGTCATCGCGCCGGGCGAGGCAGCCGTCACCGGCTTCGCCGGCGCGCCGCCGCCCCCGCAGATTGCGCCCGGAGACGATCCGGCAGCGCTGACCTTCATCGACGCGAGCGGACCCTCGCTGAGGATCGTCGATCTTCGCCACATGGGCGGGCGGGCGGCGGCGCAACTCGTCGGCGCCCCGAAGCCGTTCACAGTCCCAGCCTCGGAGATCGGGCAGGCGTTCGGCGTCGCGCTCGACGACGCGTCGCCCCCGAACATCTACGTGGCGGCGAGCTCCTCCTATGGGCTGCCGATCGTCGCCCCCGGCCCCAATGGACGCGTCCTCCACGTCAGGAGAGGCGCCCCGAACGCCGCCTTCATGCCGGGCCTCTGGGGACCGCGGGGCGGCCCCGGCTCGATCTGGAAGATCGACGGGGCGAGCGCGCGCGTCAGCCTGTTCGCCGACGTGACGACCGGGAACAGGCCGAATTCCGGGGCTGCCCTCGGCGGGCTCGCTTTCGATCCGCAATCGAAGTCGCTGTTCGTCGCCGATCGCGAGACCGGCCTCGTCCATCGCGTGGGCCTGAACGGCGCCGATCTCGGTTCCTACGATCACGGCGTGGCCGGACGCGCCGCGCAGGAGCTGGCGGCCGTTCCCTGGGCCGCGCAGCAGCCGATCGACGTCACAAGCCCGCGGTTCGACAGCGGCGATCCGGCGACCTGGAATCTCGCGTCCCCCGAGCGGCGCGTCTTTGGCCTTGCCGTCCATGACGGCCGCCTCTTCTACGCGGTCGCCGACAGCTTGCAGGTCTGGTCCGTCGGCCTCACGCCGGACGGCGCCTTCGGCGACGACGCCGTCATCGAGCTCGCGGTGCCTCCCGCGGCAGGCCCGACCGAAATCTCCAAGATCGCGTTCGACGCTCAGGGCAGGATGCTGCTCGCAGAGCGGCCGGCGCCAACCGGCGCGTTCGATCTCGAGGCGTTGTCTCAGTCGGCGATCGGTCGCGTCCTGCGCTATGCGATCGTCGGAAAAGCCGCCGGCCGGCGCGTCTGGCAGGAGCAGCCGGACGAATACGCGCTCGGCTTCCCGCACGACTATCGCAACGGCAACGGGGGCGTCGAGGTCGGCTACAACTATGACCGCAACGGCGACATCATCGCGGGTTCGTGCGGCGGCTTCGTCTGGATGTCGGGCGAAGATTTGCGCGAATCCGCCGACGCGACCCTCGCGGCGCGGCTCGCCCGATCGGGGCCTCTGCCGGTCAGCGGCCTTCAGGGCGTCGGCGCCTGGCAGGACCGGCCGCGCAACGCGCCGCCGGTCGAGAGCTATTTCGTCAGCTATGCTGACGGGCCTCCCGACGACGCGGCGCGCGGGCATATGGGCGATATCGCCATCCCGAAGGTCTGCGAGGCGGCTTCGCACGCCGGCCTCGAGCTGCCGGCCGCGCCTCCCGCCGGCGGCCCGCCGCCTCCGCCCGGTCTGGTGGCGCCTCCGACCCGAACTGGGCCGCCGCTCATTCCGCCGAAAGTCCGCCATCCGCCGCCGCCTCCGCCGGGCTCGTGCCAGCCGGACGAAGTGCGCCGCATCCCGGCCGGGAGCTGCGGGCCAAGCTGCCCGCGGCCCGATGTCCAGATCGGCGGCCGCTGCTGTCCGGTCGCAACGCTCGCGGCCAACGCCGAATGTTCGAACTCGGCTTGCCCGGCCGGGCAGACGGCGATCGGACCGAGCAATTTCTGCTGCGATTCGAGCCACGTCTACACCGGCTCCGGCAATGCGCCGGCCTGCTGCGCTGGCTTGGTCGTCAACGGCCAATGCGAGCCGCCGAAGCCGCCCGCTTGCCCGCCCGGTGGACCCGTGACCGCGCAATGCCCGTGCCCCAGCGGCTACATCAAAGCCGGCGGCTCGTGCTGCCTCGCGAGCAACGTCACCTCGACCGGGGTTTGCTGCCCGCCGGGGCAGGCGCCGGGATCGCCATCCAAGAAAGCGTGCGTGCCGATCCTGCGCATTCCGATCGGCCATCTCTGCTGCGCCGCGGGCCACATCCCGACCGCGAGCGGCGCGTGCTGCGCGCCCGCCAACGTGACGACGACCGGGGTCTGCTGCTCGCAGCCGGTCGATCCGTCCAATCGCGCCGCGTGCCCGGCGCAAATCCAGAGCCTTCCGGCGTGCGCTGCCGGCTACGCCAGGATGCCGGACGGGAGCTGCTGCAACCGGCGCTTCGTCAGCGCCGACGGACGCTCATGCCTCGCCGGCCGGCCGCCCTGCGGTCCAGGCGAGTTCCGCAATGTGCAGGGAGCGTGCGAGCGCCCCGCCCCGCCGCCGGTCGTCGTTCCCCCGCCGGTCGTCGCGCCGCCCCCCTGTCCGGCCGGCGAAGCGCTGACGCGCAAGGGACGCTGCGCGCCGGTCGGCGCGCCGCCCTGTCCGCCCGGCCGGGAGCGCATGCGAAATGGCGTTTGCGCGCCGGTCGCCCCGCCGCACTGCCCACGCGGGCAAACGAGAGCCCCGGACGGCTCCTGCGCGCCGATCGCCCCGTCGCCCTGTCCGCCCGGCATGACGCGCACAATCAAAGGCGTCTGCGCGCCGCTCGCGCGCCCGCTCTGCCCGCCCGGATTGACGCGCAACCCGCGCGGAATTTGCGTTCCAGCGCCCTGCCCGCGGGGCACGATCCGCAACCGGGCGGGCGCATGCGTGCCCTTCCTGGGTCCAGGTGCGTTTCCGCCTGCCCCGGGCGAATTCGGCCCGCCGCGAGGTCCGGGATTCCCGGGTCCGGGAGGCGCCGGATTCGGGCCCGGCGGCGGCCTGCTCCACCCGCGATAGGAGGTCAGTCATGCGATCCGTGTTTCCGTTCGTCGCCGCCGTCCTCGTTTCGGTCCTCGCGCCTCCGAGCGCCTCCGCGCAAGACAGCCGCGCGGCGACCGAGGCGATCGTCAGGGACTATCTGGCCGCCCATCCGGACGAGGTGGGCGCGATCGTGAGGGACTACTTCATCAAACATCCCGAGGCGGTCGGCCAGATTCTGGCCGAGCTGATCAAGCATCGCTCGAGCGCCCCGACTTCGGCGGGCGCGGCCGCCAAGCCCGGCCCGGATCGCGCCGCGATCCGCGGCAACGCCGCGGAGCTCTTTGCCTCGCCGCATCAGGTCACGCTCGGCGACCCGCAAGGCGACGTGACGCTGGTTGAGTTCTTCGACTACAATTGCGGCTTCTGCAAACGCGCGCTCGCGGACACGCTCGCGCTCCTGCGCGACGAGCCGCGCCTCAAGGTGGTGCTGAAGGAGTTTCCGATCCTCGGTCCTGGCTCGACCGAGGCTGCGCGCGTCGCGATCGCGGCGCGCATGCAGGACCCGGCGAAATATCTTGCCTTCCATCAGGAGCTGCTCGGCGCCCCGGGCCCCGCGACCGAGCAGAAGGCGCTCGACGCGGCGAAAGACCAGGGCTTCGACATGGCGCGGCTCGAAAAGGACATGACGAGCGACGAGGTCGCCGCCACGATCGCCGAGAACATGAAGCTCGCTTCCGCCCTCGGCTTCTCCGGCACGCCGAGCTATGTGATCGGCAAGGACGTCGTCCTGGGCGCCATCGGCGTCGACGCGCTGAAGGCGCGCATCAAGCTGGCGCGGGAGACGGCGGGCTCGGCGCCGTGATTGTCAACGAGGCGCGCGGGTTCGGGTGAAGGAGTCGCCCCGCGCCGTCGCGCCGCCCGCCGGACGGGATCGGCTAGGAACAAGCGCGCCTCAGCTCGTCGTCGGCTTGCATCGCCGCCAAATCTGGATGGCGCCGTCCGACCCGATGTGCAGATGCAGCGTCAGCTCGTTGAGAAGCTGCATCGAAATTTCCTGGCCTGCCCATGCCTCATCGGCGGGAGCCAGGTAGCGAAAGGTGTGGCGGGTATATTGACCTTGCATCGGCTTGCCCGCGGGCGTGATGATGGTCGGGCCTTGGATGGAGAAATGGCGACCATCGTCGTGGCACCAATCGCCGTCGATCACATCGGCCATGGCCGGCGCGCCGTTGAGCAGGACACCGAGAACAACCATGAGACCAAGGGCCAGACGCCGAGCGTTCACGAATGCCTCCCTCTCGCGAAACTGCTCCGACCTGCACCGATGCTTAATAATAGCCTCGCCAAACCGGAGCGTCTACATTGACAAGGCCAAGTTGACCGTCTCCGGGCAAGTATCCAGCGGCCGCAACAAGGAGTTCCCCCGCAGCTCAACAAGCGATGCGCGCACGACGCGCAGTTGACGCGAGGCGTGTCTCGCTAAGCGTCATGCGGCACCGAGGCCACGATCGACGCCGGGATCTCGGCCCGCGGCCGCCATCGCCAGTCTGCCGAGGTAATGCGCCCAACCCTTGGCGTGTCTGGCACACTGCGCCGCGTTGGGAAGACCGCTATGGGTCATGCGCATCAAGGTGCCGCCGTCCTGGTCGATCAGGTCGATCTCGATCAGGCCCGATCCCGGCGGCACCTCTTCACTCCCTTCCCAACCGAAGCTGTAGGCGAGCCGATGGACCGGCACGACTTCGCGGAACGCTCCGCGCGCCACGCGGCCGCCGATGCCTTTGAGGAGATAGAGTCCGCCCGGATGCATCTCGGTCTTCGCCTCGGTGCCCATCCAGCTCAGGATCTTTTCCGGATCGGTCAGGAAGGCGAAGACGGTGGCGGGCGGGGCTGCGATCTGGGTCTCGCGCCGGACCACGAGCGGTTCAGTCATCGGAGTCTCCTTGATTGCGGCCGCGCGGAAAGCAGCGCCTGGAGCCGCGTGCTTGCGGGAATAACTCGTGACAAGGCAAGCGGCGTCAACCCCATGATCGATCCATGCAGCTCTCTTCGACGCTCTCCTGGCTCGTCGATGCGGCCGGCGAGACGCCGGGCGCCGACCGGCTGCTGGCGGAGCTCGGCGCGCGTCTGGTCGAGGATGGCCTGCCGCTCGTCGGCGGCGCCCTGACACTGGCGCGTGCCGCATCCGCTGATCGCCCGGCGCACCTGGCTGTGGCGGGCCGAAAGCGGCGAGGTGATCGAGGCCTTCGGATTCGTGGCGGGGAGCTCGCCGCCGCGGGAGCGGCAAGCCCGCCCGGCGATGCGGGCCGACGCTGGCTCGCTGGACTCGCGGCGGGCTCGTCGCATGAGGACGCCGTCGGGTCCGAGGCCGGATGCGACCCTTGCTCGGCTGGATCGGGCCGCGTCCGTTCACGCCCGACGAGGCCGACGAGCTGCGCCAGGCCGCGCGCTTCGCCGCGGCGCCGCTCGCCGTCCTCGCGGCGCGCGCCACGCTGACGGCGGCTCTCGAGGCCTATCTCGGCCGGCGCAGCGCGGCGCGGGTGCTGGCGGGTCCGTTGCGGCGCGATATCGGCGAGACCATCCAGGCAGCGCTGCTCTTTGCCGATCTGCGCGGCTTCACGGCCTTGTCCGAGAGCAATCCCCCTTCGGCGGTCATCTGCGGCGCTCGACGCCTGGTTCGACCGCATCGCCGGCCCGGTCCACGCCTTCGGCGGCGAAGTGCTGAAATTCATCGGCGACGGCGTGCTGGCGATCTTCCCGGTCGTCGGCGGCGCGCCGCGCGAGGCATGCGACGCCGCGTTGCGCGCGGTCTCCGCCGCGCGGGTCGGCATGGCGCAGTCTCGACGAGGCGCGACGTCAGCAGGGGCTGCCGCCTCTGCGCTTCGGCGCCGCGCTGCATCTCGGCGAGATGTTGTGGGGCAATATCGGCGCCGCCGATCGGCTGGATTTCACGGCGATCGGCCCTGCCGTCAATCTGGTCAGCCGGCTGGAAGGGCTATGCCGGCCGCTCGGCAAGACCGTCCTTGTCTCGGGCACATTCGCCGCCGAGACCGGAGCATGCCGCTGATCCCGCTCGGAACGCATGCGCTGCGCGGCATCGCATCGCCATGCGCCGTCTTCACCGTGCCGGAGGATTGAGCCCGACAAGGCGGGGCACGAGACCACTTACCCTGCTCGAACATTCCGTCTAAATTGATCGACATCATTCGCCGGTGACCACGGAGGACAAGGTTTGTCGGACGAGCGCCCGCAGAAAAGCCGGATGGCGGGAGCGGTTCGGGGAGAGGCGTCCGTTGCGGGGGTACTCGGTGCGGCTCGGATGTGGCGGGACGGTCGCTGGCTCGGTGCCCTCTCTGTGGCGCTTGTCTTCCTCGGCTGGTATCTCGTCAACGCGCTGTCTCTCGTTCCCGAAATGCTGCTGCCCGGGCCGCGCGACGTTCTCGCCGCCTTCATCGACATCATCCGGAACGGCTACCGCGAGACCACCTTGTGGCAGAACAGCGCGTCGACGCTGTGGCGCTGCGGCGCGGGCTTTGTCCTGGCTTGCCTCAGCGGCATCCCGCTGGGTCTCGCCATGGGGTACAGCGCGAAAACCCGGGCGGCTTGCAACTACATTATCCAGTTCATGCGGCCGCTGCCGCCACTTTCCTATCTCATCCTCTTGATCCTCTGGCTCGGCACCGGTGACGCCTCGAAGATCGCACTGCTCTACCTCACCGCCTTCCCGATCGTGGCCTCGAGCGCGATGGCGGGGGTATCCACGACCAAGCTGCAGCGCATTCAGGCGGCGCGCTCGCTCGGCGCCGGCGAGTGGCAGATCTTTCGCCACGTGGTCTTTCCGTCAGCCTTGCCACTTATTTTTACCGGCGCACGCATCGCACTCGCTGCCGCCTTCTCGACGGTCGTCGCGGCTGAGCTGATGGCGGCCACGAACGGGCTCGGCTGGATGATCTTCTCGGCAAGCCGCTTCCTGCGTAACGACATCATCATCGTCGGGATTCTTGTGCTCGGCGTGCTCGGGATGGCGCTCAGCAAGCTGCTTCTCAGACTCGACGGCGCGATCGTCCACTGGCGCGGAGTGGACTAGCGGCAATGAGCACCCCGTTCGTCCCATCCGGCGAGCCAGCCGCCCCTTTCGCGGCTAGGTCCTCGCCATCGCCGTCGCTCATTGCCGCCGCATGGCACCGGCTCGGCGATCGCAGGATCACTCTCATAAGCTTCGGAATTCTGGTGCTTTTATGGGTCTTGGTCACCGAGGGCGGATTGGTCGACGAGCTCTTCCTACCCGGGCCGGCGCTGCTCTGGGACGGCCTGATCGATTTGCTCGAGAACGGCTATCGGAGCCGTACGATTTGGGAGCATGCAGGGCTGAGCCTCGAGCGCGTGCTGGCCGGCTTCATTACGGGCGCGCTCGTCGGCACGCTGCTCGGCCTTGCCATGGGATACAACCGCCGGATCGAAGCGTTTTTCAGTCCGCTCATCGAGTTTTTGCGCCCGCTGCCACAGCTCGCTTATCTCGTGTTGCTGGTCGTCTGGTTCGGCATCGAGGAGACGGCGCAAATCATCCTTCTTTTTTTAACCGCGCTGCCGGTATCGGCGATCGCCGCCAGGGACGGCGTCAAGAGCGTCTCGCTTCAACGGCTGCAGGCGGCGCGCTCGCTCGGCGCGTCGGAATGGCAGGTCTTCCGCTACGTGGTCTTCCCATCCGCCCTGCACGAAATCTTCACCGGTGCGCGGCTCGCCATCGGCGTTGTCTACGCCACGCTCATTGCCGCGGAGATTATCGCCGGCAGCACCGGGCTCGGCTGGATGATCCTCGACGCTGGACGCTTCCTTCGATCGGATTATGTCTTCGTGGGGATCCTTGCGATCGGCATCGCAGGCTTGCTGCTCGATCGATTGCTGCTCGCGATCGAGCACCGAATTGTGCATTGGTCGGGTAGGGACTAAATTGATCCGGCTCCGGCGGATTCTCCGGGAAACGAGCGATCAAGCTCTCAACACAAGAGGAGAGAACTATGGCGAGGTATAGTAGATCCGGAGCATTGGACCGACGCGTCTTCATGACGACTGTCGCCTTCGGCGGCGCCGCCTTGACGGCCGGTCTGCCGACGCGAGCGCTGCTGGCCGCCGGCAAGGCGCCTGACAAGATCAACGTAGCCTTCTTCGTCGAAACGAAACCGACGATGATCGCCAAGGGCGAGGGTTGGTTCGAGAAGATGGCGGGGGGCCAGATCAATTGGAGCGAAGTCGGTAGCGGCGCCGAAATCAATACTGCGATCGCCGCCAAGTCCATTGATATCGGGCTGGCCATCGGCTCCTCGCCGACCGCGGCGGGCATCAGCCAGAACCTGCCGTATCAGCTCATCGGGATCGTCGACAATATCGGACCCGCCGAGGACATGGTCGTGCGCAAGGCGGCGAACATCAAGAGTGTCGCCGACTTCAAGGGTAAGAAAATAGCGACCGCCTTCGGGTCGACCTCGCATTTCCGAGTGCTCGGCTTCCTGAAGACAAATGGCCTCACGGAGAAAAACGTGACCGTTCTCGACCTCAAGCCCGATGCCGCAGTGGCGGCCTGGGCACGCGGCGACATCGACGCCGGCTATTACTGGAGCCCGGCAAAAGCGAAAATGCTCGAGGCAGGCGGCGACTACTTTCCGACCTCCAAGAAATTGGACGAGCTGGGCTACGTCATCGCCGATCTCATCGTCTGCCGAACCGAGTTCGGCAAGGAGTATCCGGACGCCGTGACCGGCTTCCTGCGCGCCTATGGCAATGCCCTCACCATGTTCAAGACCAAGCCCGCCGACGCTGTTGCGATCGTCGCCAAGCAGGCCGGCGTCACGCCCGAGGTCGCCAAGCGCGACATGGACGAGTACGACTTCGTCACCTTCGAGCGCCAGCTCTCCGCGGACTGGCTTGGCCAGCCCGGCACGCCCGGCAAATTTGCCACCGTGCTCAAGAGCACCGCCGACTTCCTCGTGGCACAGAAGAGCATCCGCTCGGCTCCCGGGATCGACGTGTTCCAGAAGGCGATCAACACGACCTTCCTGGCGCAAGCAGCCAAGGCATAGGGCGAGGCGGGAGACAGAAGGCGAGGCGTCAAGCAAGAAGGCCGAACCATCGCAATATGACGACTTGCCCCTCGCGCTTGCCCGGCCGCAAGGGGCAAGGGTGCTTTTCTGCGCTGGGAGATCGGAAAACAGCATTGTCGGGCACGTGACTGAACCCTTCGTTGAATTCACGAAACTCAGCGTCGAGTACCCCTCGAAGGAAGGGCGGGTGCACGCGCTTGATGCCATCGATCTGGCCTTCGGGGCCGGCGATTTCATCTGCGTCGTCGGTCCGTCGGGTTGCGGCAAGACGACCCTCCTCCAGACGCTCGCCGGGTTCATCGCGCCCACATCCGGCAGCGTCACCTTGGCCGGCCAAACGATCGTCGGCCCTGGCCCGGACCGTGGCGTCGTGTTCCAACAGCCAGCGCTTTTTCCCTGGATGAGCGTGACGCAGAACGCCGAATTCGGTCCGATGGTGCGAGGCATCGACGGCCCAACCCGGCGTGACCGGGTCGAGCATTTCTTGCGCCTCGTCGGATTGTGGGATTTCCGCAACCACTACCCTTACCAGCTTTCGGGGGGCATGCAGCAGCGTCTCGCCATCGTGCGGGCGCTCGTCAACGAACCGAAGGTCCTCTTGATGGACGAGCCCTTCGGTGCACTCGACGCTTTGACGCGCGAAAAAATGCAGGAGGAACTGCACGCCGTTTGGCGCCGCACCCAGATGACTGTGGTCTTCATCACGCACAGCGTCGAGGAGGCGGTCTATCTCGGCACCGATGTGATCGTCATGTCGTCGCGGCCGGGCCGCATCCTCAAACAGGTCAAGGTTGGTTTTTCTCGTGCTTCGGGCGATCGCGACAGCATCCGCGCCATCAAGGCCAGCGCCGAATTCGTCGGGACGCGCGAACAGATCCTCGGGCTGATCTGGATGTGATCGCCGGGCGGTGACGCACTTTCCACCGCGGCGACATTCGCCTGGCCAGGTCGAGGCGCCGGCGCCGACCCGAGGCGATCGCCCGACATCGCACCGCGCGCTATCGCGATGTCCTCGCCTTCGAAGAGTATCCGCCTCCATGCGCCGGATCGATAAGCGCCAAACCCTGTCAGCTCGCGCTTTACGTCGCCTGGAGCTCAGCACCACGTAGGGAGATACGCTTTCCGGCTGGTCTGCTCTCGAGTCGTGAGGTGCGAGGAGGCCCTTCGATCAGCATGAAATCGCCAAATTCGTGAGTGCGATAGCCGTGCTCGACAAGCGTCGCGAAGATCTGGTCCAGCACCTTATTGTCTGCGAAGGCCCGGAGCAGTTCGAAGTGACTTTCCCCTGGCTCATGCACACCGGTCAGGATCGTGTCCACGACACGAAGGGGCGTCTCACGTCCGATGCGTCCTTTTGCAACACCATCTCCGGCTTGCAGGCCGTCAGCGGCCTTTGCCGCAAACTCTAGTGCACGGACCACACTCGTACCGATGGCCACGACGCGCCCATGTTTCGACTTTGCGTGCCTGATTGCCGCTGCAGTGCTCTCAGGGATGCGATAGGGCTCGTCGAAGGGGAGTTGCAGGTCAAGAACGGCATCGCCGGTCGATGAGATACCGGCAGCGTGCGTGAGTGTGGCGAAACCGATCCCTCGTTGCCGCCAGACTGCAAGCGTGCGCCAGTCGAGCGCGAATCCGGCCGAAGGCGGCTCGAACGCAATCGGATCGGCGGCTATCCCCGTCCAGACATCCCACAAGTTCACAGGCTCGGGGACATGCGCGTATTGGATCGGGTGGCCATGTCGCGCGAGCCCGGCAAGGATGATCGCGCGACCACCTAAGAACCGCAATCTGAAAAGGCGTGGGTGGTCGACAGGAGGATCGACGACCGCAAGGAGCGGCCCGAGCGCGAGGCGGTCGCCCGCTGCAAATGCCGGCGGAGGTGGCCGGTCCTCGGTACGCGTGCGATGATTGCCCGAGCCGAACGCAATGGCCGCGAACCGTGCCGGGTCGCCGACCGACACCCATGCCGCAAGCCGGACCTCAATTGGCTGGCCGCTTGCGCAATGTGTACCGGTCAGGCTCGCAGGCAGCGTCGCCGCGTCGTTTGCAATCACCACGTCGCCTGACCTGAATAGCGAGGCGAGTTCGGCGCGCGGCAAGTGGCGCATCCCGCCATGGACGTCGACGACGACCAGCTTCGCTGATCGCCGCTCGGGTCGGACCGCGGCAATCATGGACGCCCTCCCCTGCGACGGGTGGCGCGTGCGGGCAACGCGGAGATCATCGTCTCTATGATTTCCGCAGCGGACTCCTCGGGCCGCCGTAACGTCGACGGATCGGCTTCGGGAACCGCCAGTGCGTGCAGCGGCGTATCCATATCGCCTGGATCAATAGAGAGGAAACCGATGCCGTCGGCTCGGCCCTCCTCGGCCCAGATTGCCGTCAGGTGTCGAAGAGCTGCCTTGCTGGTGCCATACGCACCCCATTCGGAATAGGGTCTGACGGCCGCGTCGCTTGAAACATTGACAACGACCGCCCCAGACCCCTTCCGCGCGGAGGCGGCAAGGGCGCCGATCAGGGCTTTGGTCAATCGGAACGGCCCCAGCAGGTTTACCGCGAGCGCCTGCTCAAATTCCTCGCAATGCGTATCGGCAAGCGATACCAGTGGTATCGGCCCGAGGCTCGACGCATTGTTGATGAGTATGTCGAGACCGCCGAGGTTACCCGTGATCTGCATCGCAGCCGGGTAGATATCGTCCTTGCGCCCAACGTCGGCGACAATTCCACAGGCGCCCGTCTCATCGGCGATCAACTGAACGGTTCTGCTGGTCCGGGCGAGGAAGGCGACGCTGGCGCCCCGAGCGACCAGCAGACGAACGAGTGCAAGTCCGAGGCCGGAAGTTCCACCCGTCACGGCCACGCGAAGGTGCTTCAGATCGGTTTCAGTTGGCATGGGTCGGCCCTCCTCCGTTCGGATGAGCGCTCTAGATACAAGTTCAAGTTAACTTGAAGTCAAGTCAGGATTGTGCTTTCCTTTCGTCATGGAGCCTGTGCTCATTATCGGCGACGTGTCGCGGCGCAGCGGAGTGGCGTCATCCGCTCTTCGGTTCTACGAGGAACGGGGCCTCATTTCGTCGGAGCGGGCGGGATCTGGGCATCGCCAGTATCCGCGTTCGGTGCTGCGCCGCATCGCGTTTATCGTGTTCGCGCAAAGGATCGGGCTGACACTTGACGAAATCGGCGCTGAACTTGCCAAGCTTCCACCCGATCGCATCCCTACGCGACGGGACTGGGCGCGCCTCTCAGGCGAGTGGACGAAACGGATCGACGATCGAATCGCTCAGCTCCAGCGCCTCAGGGCGGGGCTTACTCAATGCATCGGGTGCGGATGCCTTTCGATTGACAAATGCAAGCTCGCAAACCCAGCCGATCGAGCCGGCCGCGGAGGACCGGGACCGCGTTATTGGTTAAGCTGAATCCGATCGGGCGAGAATATGAGACAGGCACCAAACCTCCTCGCGTTCGTCGCTGGCAGAAAGCTGAATTACCTTTTAAGTTCCGACCGAGAGAGTGGCTGGCCCACTCCGGGGCGGCTCGATCGTTTGGCAATTCGCGGGCCTGACGAGGTTGGCGTGACAACCAAGTCCTACAGTCTCGATGATGATCGACCTGTGCCTCCCCAAGAGACGATCTCGCGCGTCAAGAGATTTGCCGCGGCGTTCGGCATCACACGTGTCGCCAACCTCACAGGCTTGGATCGCACCGGCATAGCCGTCGTGATGGTGTGCCGCCCCAACGCTCGGTCGAGTGCGGTATTCAACGGCAAAGGCATCGACCTGGCTTCCGCGCAAGCCTCCGCGTTGATGGAAGCCGCCGAGACCTGGCACGCCGAAAATATTCGCCTTCCGCTCCGGTTTGCCAGCTTCGCGGATCTCGACGGCGGTCAGCCGGTCGTCGATATCGATGCCTTGCCGCGCGCCCCGCCGGGAACACAATTCGACCCGCACCTGCCGATCCTCTGGGTCGAGGGACGCAACTTGATGGATGGCAGCGCGATCTGGCTGCCGTTCGAAATCGTCCACGCCAATTCGAGGATGCGCGGGCCGCCGATGACCGGCTGCTTTTCGATGAGCACCAATGGCCTGGCTTCAGGCAATCACTTCCTGGAGGCGGTCAGCCACGCCATCTGCGAAATCATCGAGCGCGACGCGACCAGTCTCTGGCATCGAAGCCCGCCCGCCGAACAAGACGCGCCGTCGTCTCGATCTCGCATCGATCGACGACGCCAAATCGCTTGCGATCCTCGATCTCCTGGCGCGGGCGCGGCTCGACGTCGGCGTCTGGGATATCACGACCGACGTGGGCGTCTGCGCGTTCCAATGCCTGATCGTCGATCGCGCGGCGAGACGGGCCATATCGGCGTCGGCGCCGCCTGTCATCCCGCCCGCGCGACCGCGCTTCGGCGTGCGATCCTGGAAGCGGCGCAGGTGCGCACGACCTACATCATCGGCTCGCGCGAGGACATCGAGCCGGTCGACTATGATCCCGCGGTTCTCGGCAGTCGGAACGCCGAGGCGCGCGCCTTGATGCGATCGACCGAGCGCGCGCGAGACTTCAGATCGGCCGCAAGCATGACGTGCGAGACCCCGGCGGCCGAAGTTGCCTGGCTTCTCGACAGGCTTCGATCGATCGGCCTGAAGCAGGCGATCGCCGTCGATCTGACGCAGCCGGAGTTCGGCATCCCGGTGGTGCGCGTCGTCGTTCCGGGTCTCGAAGGGTCGGATCATCACCATTCGCAATACTGGCCCGGACCGCGGGCGCGTGCCGCGCAGGTGCGACGCTCATGACATCGATCGTCTTCGTCGGCCCGACGCTCGAGCCCGAGGAGGTGGCTGCCGCCGGGGACTTCATCTGCCTGCCTCCGGTTTCCCAGGGCGACGTCTATCGCGCCGCTCGAAGCCGGCCGCGCGCGATCGGCATCATCGACGGCTATTTCTCGGGCGCTCCTTCGGTCTGGCACAAGGAAATTCTTTGGGCGATCTCCGAGGGCGTGCCCGTCTTCGGCAGCGCCAGCATGGGCGCGCTGCGCGCGGCGGAACTGCACAGCTTCGGCATGCGCGGCGTCGGGCGAATTTTCGAGGCGTTCCGCGACGGCGTTCTCGAAGACGACGATGAAGTGGCCGTCGCTGCATGGCCCAGCCGAGATCGGCTACCTCGCTGCCTCGGAACCGATGGTCAATATCCGCGAGACGCTGGCTCTCGCGCAGACGAAGGGCGTCCTCGAGCCGGATTCCCGGCGGTCGCTCGAAAACCTCGCCAAGTCGCTTTTCTTCGGCGAGCGCAACTGGCCGGAGTTGCTGGCGGCCGCGGCTTCGAACGGCGTCGCCGAGGCCGAGCTGGCGGCGCTTGCGAGACTGGCTGCCAGAGGGGCGCGTGGATCGAAAGCGATTGGACGCCTTGGCGATGCTCGCGGCGATGCAGGAAGCGCGTGCGGCGGACGAGCCCATGCGTCCCGTCATTTCATTTCGAATGGACGTATTTATGGGATCAATTCGTCGCCCGGTCCGCCGACGCCGCGAGCGGTTTCGTCGCCTTCGGCGCAGCGCATCCTCGACGAACTGCGGATCGAAGGGCCTGACGCCTACGGGCGGGTTGAAACCCGGGCGCTTTTGCGAATGGTCGCGGCGAACGGCGCCGCGCGGCCGGCCGAGCTCTCGCGTGACGAGGCGCGAGCGACGTTGACAAAGCTTCGCGAGCAAGCTCGGCCTCTACACCAGGGCCGATCTCGATCGCTGGATGTCGGCGAATGATCTCGATCCGCCTTCCATGGAGAGGCTGATCGAGGATGAGGCGCGCCTCGAGGCGTTGCGCCGAACGTTTCGGACGATCGATCGAATCCGCCCTGCTCGATGAATTGCGGCTCAGCGGCGCCTATGCGCGGCTCGCGGAACGGGCGCTGAAGAAGGAGGAGGCGCGTCGTCGCGCGGGATCGAACCGGATGGCGCCGGCGCGCCGACAGGCTCTCCTGAGCACGACCTTGCGGCTTTGGTATTTCGAAAAACGGCTCGGCTCGCCGATGCCCGACGACCTCGATGATTTCGCCAGCCGGATCGGCTTCGAAGATGTCTCTGCTTTCGATGCCGCAGTATATCGGGAATGGCTCTATTTGAACGAACGCTCAAAATCGCCTTGACTGTAAGTAACCAAATAGTCTCTGCTCGCTTATCGGAGGGGAACGTGGACCAGCAATGCTGCGCGGGCGGCGTGAGGTTCAGGCTTTTCCCGAAGCCGCCCTACGTGCATCCCGAATGGCCTCCTGAAACGATCAGCGTTTCCAGCCCGCCGGGCTCGATCGGGCCAGGACCTTCCGACGATCGGATGCGTGCTGATCAATCCGATCGACAAGCGCTTCCCTTATGGCGTCAATCCCGGCCCGCTCGGAACGCCGCAGCCTCCATCTGCCGCCTTACCGCGGGCCGACCTATCGACCGGTATGCCCGGACGAGGAGGGCCATTTCGATCGCGTCCCCGAGGGCACGCCGGAATTCGAGGAGGCGCATGTCTTCGGCACGGTGCGTTTCGTGCTCGACATCTGGGAGCGCTATTTCGGCCGCACGCATCGAGTGGCATTTCGCGCGCGACTACCGGCAGCTCGAGATCGTCATTCTGCCCGCTCTCCACAACGCCTATGCCGGTTACGGCTTCATGGAAATCGGCTCGCATCCTCAACCCGACGGCGCGCCCGTTCCCTACGCGCTCAACTTCGACGTGATGGCCCATGAGCTCGGTCATCTCATCATCTATTCGACGATCGGCGTGCCGTCGCCCTCGGCGCAAAGAGGCGAATATTACGGCTTTCAGGAATCGGCCGCCGACACGACGGCCCTCATCGCGGCGCTCCACTTCGAGTCCCTGATCGCGCATCTGCTCGAAGAGACGCATGGCAATCTTTACGTCTTCAACGAGCTCGACCGTTTCGCCGAATTGTCGCCGCATGATCAGATCAGGCTCGCGAGCAACGACATCAAGCTCTCGGAATTCGCCGCCGGCTGGGACGACGAGCACACGCTGTCGCAGCCGCTGACCGGCGCGATCTTCGACATCGGCGTCGACATCTACCAGGAACTGCTCGTCGAGCGCGGATTGATCCCGCGCGACATCGCGGAAGCGACGCGGCGGGTCCGGGACGAACCGGAGCTCGCGACGATCGTTCAGCCGGCCTTCGACGCCGCCTTCGCCAGCCAATACGAGGGCTTGCGCGCCGCGCTCGCCGACGCCCGCGACTATGTGGGCTATGCGCTGGCGGAGACCTGGAAGCGGCTCAAGGCCGACAATTTCTCCTATCTCGACGTGGCCGAGGCTCTCATCGCAACGGACCAGATGATGAGCGGCGGACGCTATCGGCGGGCGATGGTCGAGAGCTTCGTCTGGCGCGAGATCGGGAGCGTGACCGTCGGCCCGCGGCTTGCGGCCGCCGGACGCGCGCAGCCACACGCATTCGGCGCGCACGATCACGCCTGAACTGAAGGAGAGACTGCCGAAGATGACTTACCGCGAACGGGCGATCGCGGCGGGACTTGTCCCATAATTCGCTCGGCGTCATGAAAGGGAGGCAAACATGACCGAGACACTTGTTGACGCCATCGAGTATAAAGATTGTACGGACGGGTATTGAGTGATTTAACGTTACAACTACGATGCTTCAACGCTACTGTTATAGGTAGAAATAATTTTCTTCAGCGTCAACTTGCGGCGCCAGTATATATTTCCTCTTACAGGCACTAACACATCTCCGGTGCCCGCAACGAGATAAAGTAACCACACAGTAATGCTATCGGCGGTCTCGCTAGAGCGAATATGACATTTAGGCAACGTATGCCGGAGTACTCACCGACCATGCTTAGCAATCGTTGATCTTATGTTGCCGGCAATAACCTAACCATTGTCTGAAGACGCCATAGACAGCATGGCGGTCACCAATCAAATAACGCAGGCGGACAGGTCCACCTTGCGAGAATATACGCATTTAGCTTTGAGGGTACGTATTACAGCTTGCCTAGACCGTCAATTTTTGTAGTTCATGGCGGGACGGCCAATCGACTTAACTAGCGGCGATCAGTCGACGCTATGCAGAGCCGGCGTAGCTGCGAGAGAGTGGGAATTCTCAAGCCGGATGTCAAGATCTTCGTCTACTGGGAATACGAAAAGGGCGACTTCTCGCTTCGACTCGACACCGAGGCCGGGCCG
Source organism: uncultured Alphaproteobacteria bacterium (assembly GCA_963713805.1). Taxonomy (GTDB): domain Bacteria; phylum Pseudomonadota; class Alphaproteobacteria; order Rhizobiales; family Beijerinckiaceae; genus GAS188. The sequence goes on from CAVQNF010000029.1 coordinate 25,786, forward strand.
TTGGAGCAGATCCTGCTCGCGGCGGCGCTCCGCGGCGCCGACATGGCGGATCGGAGCGGCGCGAACTTGGGCATCCGAAGCGGGGCGAACCTCAGCGGCGCCAATGTCAGTGGCGCTAATGTCAGCGGCGCAAACCTGAGCGGCGCGAATCTGAGCGGCGCGAACCTTCGCAACCGTTGAGCGTCGCGCAGCGGGAGTCCAGCGCGCCGCTCGCTCGCCGGCTCGCCGCGCATCACCCTCGTGGCGGGCGCCAGATCATCTGGCGCTTGGCCGCGTCCTGGCTGATCTGGCGGAAGCCGAGCCGCAGATAGAGAAGCCGCGCCGGGTTGCCGTGCATGACGTCGAGCGTCACGGATTTGCCCAGCGCGTCCGCGCGCTGAAGCAGCTCCTTGATGAGCTGCGTGCCGATTCCCTGTCCGCGCACATTCCGCGAATGAGATGAAGCTGCCGCAGGTGCATATGGTCGACGAAGTCGGCGACCTGAATCCAGCCGATCGGCTTGTCTCCGACGCAAATGATCTGCGCCGGCGCCCGCTTGTAGCCCTGCCGGAACTTCGACGACGATCCGGGGCCGGTTCCATTGGCCGATCTTCGACAAATGCCTCTCCGCGCCTTCGAGATAAAGCGAGAGGGCAAAGACGTAATCGCCGAGCCTTGCCGGTCGCAGCCGGAATTCGTGCTCGAACTTTGGTCTACAGGCCGTCGTTCCCCCGCGGAGCGGTCGCTGGCGCGTCACCTTGGAATTTTCCTCCTTCGTGAAGCAAACCGCAATATAGGGGCGCAAAATTAAGAGTACCTTCTCGACGTGGTTACGCGCGCCACAAATTCAGGTAATATCGGCTTGCGGATTGTCCTTCTGGCGGCGAGGCCATGACATCCACGAAACCAATGACTCCTGCTGGCGTCGAGCCGATCGGCAGGTAAAGCGCGCCGCCGTGCTGATCGCCGACGTGGTCGAGTTCAGCAGACGCATGGAGCAGGACGAAGGGCGGCAGCGTCGATCAAGTCTCTCGATCGATCCAGCTTTTTCGGGGCCTGATCAGCGACTACGGCGGCCAGATCGCCAACGTCGCGGGCGATGGAATTCTGGCGCTGTTCGACAGCGCCGACAGGGCGCTGCAATTCGCGGTTCAGATCCAGACCGAATTTCGCGACCAGTCGGTTTGGGGCGACGGCGAGCCGATCCAGTTCCGCATCGGGCTCAATGTCGGCGACGTGACGTTTCACGAAGCCGTCGCCTACGGCCATTGCATCAATGTCGCGGCGCGCCTCCAGGCCATGGCCGATCCCGGCGGCATCCTCGTGACCGGCGCATTTCGCTCGGCGATTCAGGCCGCCGCCAGGGCTGTTGTTGCGTTCGGTGGGTCAGCCGCGCCTGAAAAATCATTTCCGAACCCATCGACATCTACGCGGTCGAGCAATCGGGCGCGACGCCGACGCGAACGGCCGTGCGGCCTCGCGAAGCGCCGCTGAGCGAGCCCGTCCGCAATCCGTCGATCGCGGTGCTGGCGGTCACCAATCTCTCCGGCGATCCCCGCAACGATCATCTGTGCGAGGGCATTGCGGAAGACATCATCGCGAGCCTCAGCCGGTTTCGCAATCTGATGGTGATCGCGCGGCACTCGGCCTTTCTCTTCAATCTGAACACGAATCCGGCCGAGGTCGTCCAACGGCAATTGGGCGTCCGCTACATCCTCGGCGGAAGTCTCCGCCGGGCCGAGGAGCGCCTTCGCATCGCCTTCGAGCTGATCGACGCGGCAACGGAAAGCGTGCTCTGGTCCGACCGGTTCAAGCTCGAGCTCGATGAACTTTTCGACGTGCAGGATGAGATCGCCGGCGCCGTCGCTGCGCGACTGTCGGTCCAGATCGACCTTGCGGAGCGGCGGCAACAATCGCCTTATCCGCGCGACATGCGCGCCTACGGGCTGGTGTTGCGCGGCCAGCATTTGATCCTCAAGTTCACCAAGGCGGCGAAATTGGCATGCTCGCCGGCTGTTCGAGGAAGCCCTCGAATATGCGCCCGAATACAGTCGCGCGCACAGCGCGCTGTCGCGAACGCATAATCTCGACTGGCGCTATGCCTGGTCCCCGAAGCCCCAGAAATCACTCGAATCGGCCATCGTGTTCGCGCGTCGCGCGAAGGAATTCGACCGCCTCGACGCGCGCGGCTTCGCCGAGCTCGGCTACGCCAAGCTCTATCGCCGGCAACACGACGAGGCGATTGCCGAATACGAGCAGGCTCTGTCGCTCAATCCAAACGACAGCGACATCATCGCCGAATACGCCGATGCCCTCGCCTATGTCGAACAGCCGCAGCGGTCGGTCGAGCTCATGCAGAAGGCGATGCGGCTCAATCCCCACTATCCCGACTGGTACCTCTGGTATCTGGCGGACGCCTACGACACGCTGGGGCAGTCGGAGGACGTGATCGCGACGGTCAAGCGCATGCACGACCCGTCCGAAGGCCAACGAATGCTCGCGGCGAATTTTGCCCATCTCGGAATGATGCGCGAGGCTGAAGTCGCGGCGCGTGAAGTCTTGCGCCTCCATCCCGGATTCAAGATCAGCGTATGGCGCGAGCGCCCCCCGTATCGCGACAAGGCCATCCTCGAGCGCTATGTCGAGGGACTTCGCAAGGCCGGCCTGCCTGATTGACGGCGTCGGCGGCGCACCCAAGCCTTCGTCGCTTTGCCGAGCCTTCTTTGCGAGCTTGCGCGCCTCGCGCTCGACCGCATAACTTTGTGAAGCGGGCCTCATTTTCCTTCCGATGATCGAACCCGCGCGCTTGAAAGAGCTCAACGACGCTCGGGAGACGAATGGCGAGTACGTTCTCTCCTGGATGCAACAAGCCCAGCGCGCCGATTTCAACCCGGCGCTCGAGACGGCGATCGCCTGCGCGAAACCGGCTCGGCCGGCCGGTTCTCGTCGGGTTCGGCCTGACCGATACTTATCCGGACGCGAACGCCCGTCACCACGCCTTCATGCTGGAGGACCTGCGGGAGCTCGAAATGAAAACATGTCGAGATGGTCTGCGCTCGATAGCCTGTTCGGGATGGCCCGGGCACTCATCGCCAGCCTGTGGTTGCCATCCTATATGTGGCTCTGGCGGGAGAGATCGGTGATCTTATGAGAACTTCGGATCCGCGCAGCTGGATGTGGTCGGAAGCCTTGGAGATGCTCGCACGCGCCGAGCAGTTGCACAAGCATGTGTTTCGGCCGAATCGACTGGAACAGCGCCGTCCTTCCTGGGAACCCCCGGTCGATGTTTTGGAGACGCCGACGGAGGTGATCGTCTTCACCGCCCTGCCGGGAGTCGATCCCGCGGCGATCACGACCACGATCGAAAGCGGTTCTCTCGTCATTTTCGGAGAGCGAAAGCTTCCCGCGGAACTGAATGACGCGACGATCCACAGGCTCGAGCTGCCGCAGGGGATCTTTCATCGTCGCGTGCCGATCCCCGCGGGCCTGTACTCGAAGATCAAGACGGCCTCGGAGAATGGCTGCCTGATCATCAGGTTGCGCAAGGCGTCGAAGGGACGTTGAGGCAATGTCAGAAGACGAATCCTCGCTTCAGGGTCGGCGGTCAGAGGCGGGCACGGAGGGCGGCAGCTCACCTGGCGCGCCCGTCAGTGACGAATTGATCATCGTGCCGGTCCGCGGCATGGTGCTTTTTCCCGGCGTGGTGCTGCCGATCACGGTCGCGCGGCCGCGCTCGGTCGCGGCGGCCCAGGAGGCGGTGCGGCAAAGCCGGCAGGTCGGCTTCCTGATGCAGCGCGATACGCAGGCGGAGGATCCGTCTGGAATCGACCTCCACCGCACCGGCACCATCGCCAATGTCCTGCGCTACGTGACCGGGCCGGACGGTTCGCATCACTTGATCGCCCAGGGGGAGCAGCGCTTTCGGGTGGTCGAGTTCATCAAGGAGCAGCCCCATTTCATCGCCCGGATCGTCAGGATCGAGGAACCGAAAGCACTGAGCCCGGACATCGAGGCGCGCTTCCTCAATCTCCAGCACCAGGCGATGGAGACCTTGCAGCTCTTGCCGCAGGTGCCCCAGGAACTCGTCGCCGCGGTCCAGGGAGCGCCCACTCCTTCGGCTCTTGCCGACCTGGTCGCGGCCTATCTGGATATCAGCCCGGACGAGAAGCAGGAGCTGCTGGAGACAGTCGACATCGTGCCGCGCCTCGACAAATTGTCGCGTCTCTTGGCCCATCGGATCGAGGTGCTGCGCCTGTCACGCGAGATCGGGCAGCAGACGAAGGCCGCGCTCGACGAACGTCAGCGCGAGGCGCTGCTGCGCGAGCAACTGGCGACGATCCAGCGCCAGCTCGGCGAGGGCGAAGCCGGCAAGGCGCAGGAGATCGCCGAGCTGAATGCCGCGATCGCCAAGGCCAACATGCCGGCCGAAGTCGAGCAGGCCGCGCGCAAGGAGGTCCGCCGGCTCGAGCGCATGCCGGAGGGCGCCGCCGAATACGGGATGATCCGCGCTTATCTCGATTGGCTGATCGAGCTTCCGTGGGCGTTGCCGCCCGAGAAGCTGATCGACATCGCCGAGGCGCGCCGCATTCTCGATCAGGACCATTTCGGCCTTACGAAGATCAAGCAGCGCATCATCGAGTTCCTCGCCGTGCGCAAGCTCGCGCCGAGCGGCAAGGCGCCGATCTTGTGCTTCGTCGGACCACCCGGCGTCGGCAAGACCTCTCTGGGACAGTCGATCGCGCGCGCCATGGACCGCAAATTCGTGCGCGTAAGCTTGGGTGGCGTGCATGACGAGGCGGAAATCCGCGGCCATCGCCGCACCTATATCGGCGCGCTCCCGGGCAATATCATCCAGGCCATCCGCAGGGCAGGCTCACGCAACTGCGTGATGATGCTCGACGAGATCGACAAGATGGGCTCAGGCATCCAGGGCGATCCCGCGGCGGCCATGCTCGAAGTGCTCGATCCCGAGCAGAACAGCACCTTCCGCGACAACTATCTCGCGGTGCCCTTCGACCTGTCGCGGGTCGTGTTCATCACGACGGCCAACATGCTCGATGCCATTCCAGGAGCGCTGCGCGACCGCATGGAGATCATCAGCCTCGCCGGCTACACGCAAGGAGAGAAGCTTCAGATCGCGCGACGCTACCTCGTCAACCGGCAGCTCGAAGCAAACGGCCTCAAGCCGGATCAGGTCGAATTCGGCGACGACGTGCTGAGCGCCGTCATCGGCGGCTATACGCGCGAAGCGGGCGTGCGAAACCTGGAGCGGGAGATCGGCCGCCTCTTGCGCCATGCCGCCGTCAGGATCGCTGAGGGCGATGTCGCGAGCGTCAAGATCGGGCTCGACGATCTCACCACGATCCTCGGGGCGCCACGCTTCGAGAACGAGGTCGCGATGCGCACCAGCGTGCCGGGCGTGGCGACCGGCCTTGCGTGGACACCGGTGGGCGGCGACATCCTCTTCATCGAAGCGACGCGCTCACCAGGAAAAGGCAGATTCCTCCTCACCGGGCAGCTCGGGGACGTCATGAAGGAGAGCGCGCAGGCGGCATTGAGCCTCGTCAAGAATTGCGCGACTTCGCTCGGAATCGACGCGGCGTCCTTCGACAAGACGGATATCCATCTCCACATCCCGGCGGGCGCTATTCCCAAGGATGGGCCGAGCGCGGGCGTTGCGATGTTCATGGCGCTGGCCTCCTTGCTGACCGGACGCACCGTTCGCAGCGACACCGCGATGACGGGCGAGATCAGCCTCAGAGGGCTCGTGCTTCCGGTCGGCGGCATCAAGGAGAAGGTGGTCGCGGCCGCGGCCGCCGGATTGTCCCGCGTGATGCTGCCCGCGCGCAACCGTCGCGACTTCGACGATATTCCCGAGGACGCTCGAAACAGGCTCGCCTTCATATGGCTCGAGCGAGCCGAGGACGCGATCGCCGCTGGCTTGGAGGAACGCGAAGGAACGGCGAGCTGAAATCCAAGCTTCGTCATGTTGGATGCGCCAGCGCCGGACGCTTGCGGATGAGTGAGGTGGGCGAGGTTGAATGAATGGTTCCACCCCCGCTCACCGGTTTACGACCTGCGAGCCGGTCCCATTCGTCCTCAGCCCGGCATTGACCATTCTTGACCCGGAAAAGACATTGGTAGTTCATGATCGATGGAGAATGTGAAAATACGCTGGTCACGGGTCAATTCGAGCGCCCGCTGGCGAGTATCCGGAAGTAACCAAGCTTACGCTCCTCGCAGGAGATCCACATGCTCGACAAGCCGACAAAGCCATCGGAACCGGCGCCTGGTTGGCGATTCCTGAATTTTCTCGGCTTTGGCGACGATCGCGACAAGGCGACGGAGCCGAAGGCGAAGAAACCACCGAAGGAGCCCGAGGAGCGCAAGCACCAGTTCGCGACCTGGTACGTCTTTGCGGCATTCCTGGGCGTGATGCTGGTCCAGTACGTGTGGCTGCGTTTTACTCAGGTCGAGACCATCCCGTACAGTCAATTCGAGCAGCTTCTGGCGGATAACAAGATCTCGGAAGTCCTCGTCGGCAGCGAAACCATCCAGGGCACGCTGAAGGAGCCGTTCCCCGACGGGCGGAAGCTGTTCTACACCGTCCGCGTCGATCCGGGGCTCGCCGACAAGCTGAGGCAACACGGCGTCACCATCACGGGCGCGCCATCGAGCAGCTTTCTCTCAGCGATTTTTTCTTGGGTCGTGCCGATCTTCGTCTTCTACCTGATCTGGTTTTACGGCATCCGGCGCATGGCGGAACGCCAGGGGTTCGGCGGCCTGATGTCGATCGGAAAATCGCGCGCCAAGGTCTATGTCGAGACCGACACCAAGGTCACGTTCCGCGATGTCGCCGGCGTCGACGAAGCAAAATTCGAGCTGCAGGAGGTCGTCGCCTTCCTGCGCGATCCGAAATCCTTCGGCCGTTTGGGCGCGCACATTCCCAAAGGCGTGCTGCTCATCGGGCCGCCGGGAACCGGAAAGACGCTGCTGGCGCGCGCGGTCGCCGGCGAGGCGGGCGTGCCGTATTTCTCGATCTCGGGCCCCGAATTCGTCGAGATGTTCGTCGGCGTCGGCGCGGCGCGCGTGCGCGACCTGTTCGAACAGGCCCGGAAAGCGGCGCCCTGCATCATCTTCATCGACGAGCTGGACGCGCTTGGGCGAAGCCGCATGCCCGGGGCCTACGGCGGCTTCGATGAGAAGGAGCAGACGCTGAACCAGCTGCTCGCCGAGCTCGACGGCTTCGATCCGAGCACCGGCGTGATCCTGCTTGCCGCCACGAACCGCCCCGAGGTGCTCGATCCCGCATTGCTGCGTCCCGGGCGCTTCGACCGCCAGGTGCTGGTCGACCGGCCGGACCGTTCGGGGCGGCTGGAAATCCTGAAGGTCCATGTTGCCAAAATACGTGTCGCAAATGGCGTCGATCTCGATCAGATCGCCGCTTTGACCCCCGGCTTCACCGGCGCCGATCTCGCCAATTTGGTCAACGAGGCCGCCATCCTGGCGACGCGGCGCAAGGGTGACGCGGTGACGTTCGACGATTTCACCGCGGCCATCGAACGGATCGTCGCGGGGCTCGAAAAGAAGAGCCGCGTTCTCGGCCCGGCGGAACGCAATCGTGTGGCCCATCACGAGATGGGCCACGCGCTCGTCGCCGCGACCCTCCCGGGCGTCGATCCGGTCCACAAGGTCTCGATCATTCCGCGGGGCGTCGGCGCGCTCGGCTACACCATGCAGCGGCCGACCGAGGATCGCTTCCTGCTGGCGCGTCACGAGCTCGAGAACCGCATCGCCGTGCTGATGGGTGGGCGCGCCGCGGAAGCACTCATCTTCGAGGGCGAAGTTTCGACCGGCGCCTCCGACGACCTGCAGCGCGCGACACAGATCGCGATGGAAATGGTCACGCGTTACGGCATGAATGAGACGGTCGGGCAGCGCACCTATGCGCCACCGCCCCAGCCCTTCCTGGCTGGCACCACGGACACCCACGTGAATGCCTCCAACACGACCGAACGCGAGATCGACGTCGCCGTGCGTGACCTCGTGGCGAAAGCCTTCGGCCGGGCAACCGACGTGCTGCGCGCACGCCACGCGGACCTCGCCGAAGGCGCGCGCCTGCTGCTCGCGCAGGAGACCCTGACCGCCGATCAGTTCCCGGCGATGCGCTCGACCATGCAGCCTGCGCCGCCGGCGGCCTGATTGCCGCAGTGTCGCCAGCCGCTGCGTGGCCCATGAACGGCGCGCCGGCGACGCATCCCGCGCAGCTTCCGGGCTCGATTCCGGCGTATTCGATCGCCTATTCTGGACTATCCCGCCCCCAATCGGAGGCGTTCCAGCTCCCCGGTGACAGGCGTCGCTCGATCCGGCGTTCGAGATCGTCGGTGAAGCGCCCGCCCGACTGCTCGATGAAGCCAGCGATCTCCCGATCGACCTGCCTCTGGGGCCATCGATAGATGGCGTCGATGATGCGCCGCAGAACACCGGGCTTCTTCGTGACGACGCTTTTCTGGCCGGTCGCGACGTCGATGTAGGGAGCGAAATCCTTGTGATGCGCTGCATAGGTCATCGGACTTCTCCGCAACTTGGCTATTGGGTTCGCAGTTGAGCAATGCTCACCCGTCGTTTCCATATGAAGTTACCATTGACCTTGTGCTAGGGGCGTGACAAAGGATCTTCTCTCAAGTTGTAGTTGAGTTTTTCTCATGCATAGGCCAATGCCGCCGCTCAACGCCTTGCGCAGCTTCGAGGCTGCCGCGCGACACCTCAGCCTCACCAAGGCCGCGCAAGAATTGCATGTGACGGCAGGCGCACTGAGCCATCAGATTCGCGGGCTCGAGGAGTTGCTCGGCCTCAAGCTCTTCGAACGCCACGTGCGATCGGTTGCGCTGACACCGGCGGGCAAGCAGCTCTATCCCGGCCTGCAGACAGGATTCACCCGAATTCGAGAGGCGGTGGATGGCCTGAGCGGCGCGAGCGACACTCGCGTCCTGGTGATCAGCACGGCGCCGGGTTTCACTGCGAAGTGGCTGGCGCCCCGGCTCTATCGTTTCTCGAGCGCTTACCCGCAGATCGATCCCCGCGTTTCCTCGACGATCAGCAATGCCAATTTCACGACGGACGGGGTCGATGTCGCCTTGCGCTTCCTTCCCGTCAATGCCGTGGCCGAGCCGGAGCTCGTGATCGAGAGGCTGATCGAGATGTCCTTCGTGCCGGTTTGCAGCCCTAAGCTCATCGAAACCGCCGGGCCCTTCACTTCGCCCGAGGCGCTCAAGCGCGTGCCCTTGATCCATGACGACACGTTCGCTCATCGCGCGGCGATGCCGACATGGGCCGATTGGTTCAAGGCTGCCGGCGTGGACGGCGTCGATGTCAGCCGCGGGCTGCGTTTCAACAGCGCCGATCATGCGCTGGACGCCACGGTCGAAGGTGCGGGAGTGCTCCTCGCTCACGACGTTCTGGCCTATGACGAGCTCCGCACGGGGCGGCTTGTGAAACCCTTCGACCTCGCTTTGCCCTCGGGTCGCGCCTATTACTTCGTCTGCGTCAGCAGTCGGCAAAACCACCCCAATGTGCTGGCCTTCCGTACGTGGATCAAAGAGGAGATCGCTGCTCAAATCGGGGCAAGCTGAAGCGGAGCGACACGACGCCGGTACCTGATGCGCCGCAGGTGAGTTCTGCCCGAAACGTTCCCCCCGATCCAAGTGTCGGCCATGGCGCGGCCTCATTGCCATCGAGGTGGCGATCCCGCTCGCACGCCGCCTGAGGCGGCCGGAGTTCGTTCCAGCCTGATGGTTCGCCGATCGTGACCGCTGGGCTTATGAGAGACGAAATCCTCTGGACGCGTTCGAGAAGCCTCTCAAGGCCCCCCTGCGCTTTCGTGCATTCCGGCAAATAACCGCTGTTCGATCACCTCGTCGGCGAGCGCCGAGGGATCGAAAAGCCACGCCGGGCGCGCTTTGCGAAAGAGAGCTTCGCCACATCTTCGGCGTTGCTTCCAGCCAAGCATAGAAGCTCGATCAAGCTTGGCCATTTTGGCCTTCATCGGGTACAGATGGGCGTAGCCGCCATGCCATGCATCGCAAGGCGAAAGTCGTCGGCAAGTCGGAGAAGGCAGATGAGGAGGCTCAGTGTCGGGCCACTTCCCGCATCATTCGCAAAACAAGGGCGAGCTCACCGCGACCTTCCTTTTCGCGACGCCCGGCGCCGAGGGACTGCGCCAAGCCGTGAAGCTGCTGAACGGCGAGAAGCTCGATCCGGTGATCACCTTGCCGACGATGCGCATCGACAAGAACAACGCCGCCGACATTCTCAAGAAGAACGGCTTGCTCTGAGTTGCCAAATCCAGTCCCCTGCGCGCTCGAAGGGCGGCGTCAGTCGGATTTCGCGCTGTGGATGGGAGGCAGGCGGGAGGGAAAGGCGAGCGGGCCACCGACGTGGATTCGTGCTTTCCTGAACCTTGCCGCGACCGCCGGCGCCAGAAGTCGAAGGAACCTGGTGCAAGAAAATCACACCGGCGCGTTTTGTAATCGCGCCGGCCTCATCAGTCATTGCACCGCAAACGTCACGCCTTAAACTTGGTCATGCGGTGATTCGTCATCTCGTCATCGCATGCCCATCTTGGGCGTTTCCTCCCTGGACTATAGGCCGCTTTCGAGCGGCCTTTTTTTAGCGCCTTTTTGTAGCCCGCGCTCGCTCATGGAAGCAAGGGCGTGTCGCCGATCGGACGCAGACGACGCTTCGCCAGGCTGGCGGGATCCGGCATCGGTCGCGGGCAATGCCAGCTTCTCGATGTCTTGGATGCGTCTGATCGCAAAGAGCGCAGAAGCACCGAGTTCCACTGTCCGCGAGACGCAACCGGCCGGCGATGCGACGCCAAGGTCAATGCAGTCGCGCCACGAGCCAGCACAAGCGAACGAGATCGGGATCGAAGGCGCGGGGGTTCGCCCTGATGTAAGGACAGGTGAGCTTGAGCACCTGTCGCCACTGCGCTTTTTGCGAACCGAGCAACCCTTGCCGGACCGACTGGGCGGATATGCCGGGAGCGGGCGCAGCGGGAGCGGATGCACCGGGGACGGATATGCCGAGAGCCGAAACCCCGCTCACGCCGACACCCGTACCGGGCGTTGCGGCGAGGCCTCCGGAGGCCAAGCCCACTCCCGTGCTCGCGCCAGCCACGCCGCCGGCGCTCGTGCCGACCCCTGCCCCCACGCCCGCACCGGCGGCACCGACCCCGACGCCCGTCCCACCGACGGCACTACCGCCGACCGCGGCTCCGACGCCGGCACTCGCGCCTGAACCGCCAACGCCGACGCCGGCGCCCGCGCTCGCGCCCACCCCGCCACCGCTCGCGCCGACCCCGACCCCGGCGCCCGCGCCTGCGCCACCAACCCCGACGCCGGCGCCGGCGCTCGCCCCGACCCCGCCACCGCTCGCGCCGACCCCGACGCCCGCGCCTGCCCCAGCACCACCCACGCCGGCCCCCGCGCTCGCGCCGACCCCTCCCCCTCCGGCCCCGACGCCCACGCCGCCTCCGGCCCACCCGCCACCCCCTTGCGCCCCCACGCCGCCTCCGGCCCCAACGCCCACGCCACCCCCTCCGGCGCCAACGCCCACGCCGCCTCCAGCGCCGACGCCCACGCCACCCCCTCCGGCGCCAACACCCACGCCACCTCCGGCACCGACGCCCACGCCGCCCTCCGGCTCCGGCTCCAACGCCACCGCTCCCGCCCGCCCCTCGCAGCCCCGGCGCCCGCGCCACCGCTTCTGGCAAAAGCAAGGCCGCCCAACCCCAAGACGGCAATGATCGCGAGGCTCGCCACCGCTCGCCCGGCGCCTCTCATCGAGCTTACGCAAACCATGGTGAAATCCTCACAAATAAGGTGACCCCTCGGCCACGCATCTCGCACATCATCGGCTCAAAGCGCTCCCGGAAGCCGGCACAGCCGGACCAGATCATCGTCATATTCTTCCGAGCTCGCGATGATGGAGGGGCAGCGTCGCCTGAGCGCGAGACGCCATGGCGCCCCTTGCGATCCGTTCAGGCTCGCGAGCGTAGCGTCGGGCTTGGCGGCGCCGCGCGTCGACGACCCCGGAGCGGCCGCCCGTCGCGAGCCTTGGGCATCGGCGGATCGCGCGAAGGAGCGGGGCTCGCTGGAATTCGCTTTCGCCTGGCGGCCACGGTTCGTGCCTCCCTTCGGCTTTCCACAAGAGGATGTCTCCGCCCTGCAAGCGTCGAGCTCCCTGCGCGGTAGCGGCGGCGAGAGCCGTGCTGCATGCGTTCGCGCGCCTCTCGCGGCCGGCCCGGCCAAGCCCTCGAAATACGCCCTTGCGCTTCTCTTGTTGCCTTCGGCCGCACGCTCGCCCGCGGCAGGTTCGGATGGCAGCACTGACGGCGCCGGGGTGAAGTGTGTCGGCGCCGCATGAGAATCGTCGCGCCTCGGATGAAACTACCGTTTCGCCGGGGGAAGGCGCGACCGGCCGCTGCGGCTCGGTATTCGCCGCCGTCGCGGCGTCCACCGCGTCCGGCGCCGGCTTCTCCGCATCGCCCTCAGCTTCGCGGGAAGGTTCCGGACGGCTCGGCGAGAACATCGGTGATGGCAGCACCAAAAGCGCATTCGCAGAGGCGTCGAATCGAGGCGAAGCGTTGTTTTCCAAAGGCTCGAGCCTCGACGGCATGGGCGACGCGGGCGGTGCGACCGGCGGTGTCGACGCAACGACCGAAGTCGATACGGCTTCCTGCCGAGCGGCCTCGAGTCCGTGCGAAGGTTCCGGACGGCTCGGCGAGCGCCCCGGTGGATCCAAGACCGAGGGCAAGTTCGCCGCGGCTTCGGCCTGGAGTGCCGGGGCGCGCGAAGCCGTGCCTGGGTTCTCGGAGCCGGGAGACGGCGAAAGAGGCGTCGACGGTACGGCCGAAGCAACGTCGCCTGGCGAAGAGGTTACGGGACCCCGCTCGTCCGAGCCTCGCTCGTCGGGTGGCCGAAGTTCCCGGAGAGTTCCCGTGCTTTGCGGAGCCTCGGCGAGTGCCCCCGTGTCCGCATAGGCTTCGGGCTTGGGAGCTGCCCGGAAAACGGGCGCGACCTGGTGAGGCGCGATTGAGGCGTCGCCGTCCTGCGGGGCCGGCGCCGATCGGGCGGGAGTGGCTTCGGCGAGCTTCGAAAGCGCTTTCCGCGGCTGAGGCCGGGAGGCGCTTGGAACATCACGGTGCAATTCGTCGATCGTATTGTCTTTCGCCGTGTGGATTCTTGTCCCGGTCAGAAGCAGGGCCCAGACAATGACCGTGATCGCGCCAATCAAGCCATTGAGCGTCGGCAACGCGCGCATGCTGAACTCCGAATCCGACGTCAGATCACCGAGAAAAAAACAGCGAGCAATCCAGTAATTCCGCCATTATATCGGGTGAATGACAATCGAGAGAAGGTTCGATGCCGCCAACTATACGTCGTAGGTAAGCCTCAAGTCGTAGAGCGTCACATGCAAAAGCTCTCAGGACCTCCCTCGAAAAGCACGCATCGCGGGCTTCCCGGCCTTTCGAGATGCTTCCGGGCCATCATGATGAGGGATCCGCGCGCCTTCGTCCCGCAAAGGCGATCGCTTCGCCTCCTGCTGATGGCGCTTCTTCTCGTCTCGATCGAGCCCGCGCGCAGCCAGACGAATTTGCCGGAAGGGGCGGCCAGGGACCTCGTGCAGACCGCTTGCGCCGGCTGTCACGGGCTCGATCGCGTCTTCAGGGCCGGCTACAGCGTACAGGATTGGCAGACGGTGCTCCACATGATGAAGAACGTCGGAGCGCCGGTGCCCGACGACGCTTTGCCAAGTCTCGCCACCTATCTTGCACAGAATTTTCCCGAGAAGCCGGCGCCGCGAGGAAGCACCACGCCGGGGCCGGCGCACATAACCTTCAAGGAATGGGCGCTGCCCACGCCAGGCTCCCATCCGCATGACCCTCTCGCCGTGCTCGACGGCACGATCTGGTACACCGGGCAAATGGACAACGCGCTCGGGCATATCGACCCGGAGAGCGGGCGCATCACGCAATATCATCCCGACACGCCGAACTCGGGGCCGCACGGCCTCGTCGCCGATCGCGACGGCAACATCTGGTACACGGCGAATTTCGCCGGCTATATCGGAAAGCTCGACGTGGCCACGGGAAAATTCACCGAGTACAAATTGCCGAACCCGCAGGCGCGCGATCCGCACACCCCGCTTTTCGACCTGGCCGGCACGCTGTGGTTCACCGTGCAGAGCGCCAATATGATCGGCCGGCTCGATCCCGGCACGGGAGAGATCAAGCTCGTGAATTCTCCCACCCCGAACTCCAGTCCTTACGGGATGGCGATCACGTCGAAGGGAATTCCGTATTTCTGCGAGTTCGGCGCCAACAAGCTTGCCAGCATCGATCCCGCGACCTTGACGATTCGCGAATACCTCCTGCCCAATGCCGCGAGCCGCCCGCGCCGCATCGCGATCGCCCCCGATGACATCATCTGGTACACGGATTTTGCCCGCGGTTATCTCGGCCGCTTCGATCCGGCGACCGGCAAGGTGAGCGAATATCCCTCCCCCGGCGGCTCGCGATCGCAGCCCTATGGCATCGCCATTGCCAAGGGCGCGGTGTGGTACAGCGAAGCGGGCGTGCGGCCGAATACGCTCGTGCGCTTCGACCCTGCGAGCGGAGAATTCCAGACCTGGGTCATCCCTTCGGGTGGCGGTGTCGTCCGCAACATGATGACCACGCACGACGGCAACATCGTCTTGGCGGAAAGCGGCGTCGACCGCGTCGCCCTGGTCGACATCAAGTAATCGACTCCGTTAAATACTTAATAATCCGATCGTTGCGCTTCCGCGGCATTCCCGTCATGTTCAAGTCAACAGAGTGAAACTGATGAAATCCCTCACCTCATATGTGATCGGCGTTCTCATCGTGTGGGCCCTGATTTTCGCGGTTGGCTACGTCTTCAAGGGCAGCACTCCCGGCTATCCGCTTCTCCATGTTTTCGGCGGATTTCTACTTGGCATGCTGTCCATGTACATCGCGACGCGCGTTTATACCTCTTAAGGCCGCTCGGGCGCGCGCCGCCCCGGCCTCGGCTTGTCAGACGAACGGCGGACGCCTTGCCGCTGCCCGTTGTTAGCGCGGCTCCCCCGCGAGGGCCCGATCCATTGCCCCTTTGAAATCACATTGTGGTCAGTTGAACGACATATGGGTGAGCTTCAACGACTTGGGGCGCATATGGAGAACATCGATGCGCACGAGATTTGCGGAATGGCGGATCATCCTTTTCGGATCGGCAGGCTTGGCCTTGCTTGCCACGGTTCCCGCGACTGCCTTCACCGGCCAGGAACTCGCGAAGGACGCCAAGGTTGCCATCGAACAGGCGCGCAAGATCGCCCTGAAGGCTCATCCCGGAAGGATCACCGATGAGGAACTGGAACGGGAGGCCGGCGGATCGGGATTGCGCTATTCGTTCGATATCAAGGCCGGAAAGGTCGTCCAGGAGGTGGGGGTCGACGCGATGACGGGGCGCGTCCTGGAGAATGCCAAAGAAGGAAAAAATCCCGACTGAAAATAGCCTTTCGAGGAAACGCTCAGGGACCTGTGCTGCTTCTCAAACAGGGACTGAGCCACTGATGAACCCCATTCCAGCTATTCGATCGAACAAGGTGCCCGAAGTCGTTCTGGCATTTTGGATCATCAAGATCATCGCGACGACGTTAGGCGAGACGGGCGGAGATGCCGTCTCGATGTCCATGGGCCTCGGCTACGCCATCGGTAGCGTGATCTTCATCGCGCTGTTCGTGGTCACCGTCGTGGCCCAGGTCCGCGCGAACTCTTTCCATCCCCTCCTCTATTGGTCCGTGATCGTCGCCACCACGACCGCAGGGACCACGATGGCGGATTTCGCGGACCGCTCCCTCGGCATCGGTTATCCCGGCGGAGCGTCCCTCCTGTTCGCGCTTCTGATCGTGTCACTTGCCGTGTGGCACTGGTCCGTCGGCTCGGTTTCGGTCGATAAGATCACGTCGCCGAAGGTCGAAAGCTTCTATTGGACGGCGATCCTGTTTTCGCAGACGCTGGGCACCGCGCTCGGCGATTGGATGGCCGACACAAACGGGCTCGGCTACGAGGGTGGCGCGCTTGTGTTTGCCGCGGCCCTGGTGCTCATCATGCTTGCCTATTTCCACACGAGCATCTCACGCACCTTCCTGTTCTGGAGCGCCTTTATCATCACTCGGCCCTTGGGAGCGACCTTGGGCGACCTGCTCGACAAGCCCATCAATCAAGGGGGGCTCGATCTGAGCCGCTACTCTGCCTCGGCCACGCTCGCTGCCATCATCTTGGCTTGCATCCTGATCATGCCGCAGAGGGCGGGCAAACATCCGGAAAGCTGCGAGCAGAACGCGTGAAGCGTCTTCTCGTTACCTTTGCGCTCGCCTCGACGTGAGGCTTCGCCGGAAGGATGGCTCGGGTCGAGCCTTGCCCGCAAAACTCGACCCGAGCCGGACATGCGTATGGCCGCAGCCCTTCAAGGCGTCCCTGAGATCCGGCCGCGACGGCCGGCGCCAAGCCGGCGCGCCATGCCCTGGCGTCGAAGCCATCGATAAAGTAACGCTCCCTTGGAACTAACCGCCATGGAGCCGAGCAGATGCCGCGCAGAGGATCGCGTTCTGGAATCTCCGATCCGACGCCGGGTCCGCATCGATCGTTCACGCGACACGGCCTTGCGGCTGCAAGCCTCCTCGCATTTCTCGCCGTCGCGGCCATCGGGGCTCTTTCTCCTTCCGCGGCGCAGGAGGCACAAGGCGAATTCGCCTTCGCCTATCCGTTTCTCGATCCGAGCGTGAAACCGCCGCCCGATGACGGGACGCAGCGAACCCTCCCGGGGAGCAACGCGTCCTTCACCCGCACGCAGCTGTTCGATCTCTTCAACGCCTATGACTGGTTTCCGAATGACCACCCCCCGATGCCGGAAGTGGTGAAGCACGGCAGGCCTCCCGAGGTCAGGGCCTGCGGCATGTGCCACCTTCCGAACGGGCAAGGCCGCCCGGAAAACGCGACTCTCGCCGGCCTGCCCGCCGCCTATATCGTGGAGCAGATGGCCGAGTTCAAATCGGGGCACAGGCGAAGCTCGGTGCCTTCGGCGGGCCCGCAAATCCGGATGCTCGCCACCGCCATGGCCGCGACGGACGAGGAAGTCCGATCCGCTGCCGCGTATTTTTCCGAGCTGACATATCGGCCCTGGATTCGTGTCGTCGAGACCGAGACGGTGCCGAAGACCGAGGTCATTTTCGGGTCCTTATGGGCTCCGACCCCGGGGCCAGCCATGGAGCCCCTCGGCAGGCGCATCGTCGAGATACCGGAGGATCTGGAGAGGACAGAACTGCGTGACCCGAGGTCCGGTTTCGTTGCCTATGTTCCGATGGGCAGCATCGAGCGAGGCGAAAAGCTGGTGACCACGGGGGATGACGGCAAGACGCTGCCTTGCAGCAGTTGCCACGCTCCCGACCTGAAAGGGTTCGAAACGGTTCCGCCGATCGCCGGCAGGTCCACGAGCTACATCGTTCGGCAGCTCCACGATATCCAATCCGGCACGCGCGCCGGCGCGGGCGTCGATGTCATGAAGCAGGTCGTGGCGAAGCTGACGCCGGACGACATGATTGCGATCGCCGCTTACGTGGCCTCCCGCGCCCCGTAACCCTTCGTCTGGAAGAGCAAGCTGCGGCGCTTGCCGCCATGAAAGGCGCAAATGTCGCGGCATGTCCCCTCGACGCGACTCCTCCCGACGCGACTCCTCCCGACGCGACGTGCCGCCACGAAGTGCGAAATGTGCCTGCGAGCCCGTGCTATTTTTTTACCCGTGCGTCAAAAAGCATTTTCGGCCCGCCGCTCGCAACCTTGAACAGACCTTCTCCGCCGATTCGCGCGAGAGGGGCCCAATCCGAACGCGATAGAACACGCCGATGCTGCCGAGATTGTCCCGGCTTACGGAGCCGGATTGAAGCGCGCCGGGGAATTGCCTCTGCAATTGCGACAAGGTCGCGTGCGCGTCGCTCTCGGAAAGGCTCGACGCGAGACGGATCGAGTACGAGGGGCCGCTTGTGGATGTAGGTCGGTTGTCGACCCCCTTGTCGGCCGTCGCCGGCGTCTCGGCCGGCTCCGCGGATTCCGCCGAAGCCACGCTCGCCTCCTCGCCGGAAGCCGCGATCCCGGACGGCATGATCATCAAGGGAGCGCCCACCGAGCTCGCGGCGGCAGGCTTGGCCTCGGCCGCCGGCGGGGCGAGCGTCTTCAGCTCGGGCTTCGCCTCGGCTTTGATCTCGGGCTTGGGATCGAACCTGGCGTCCAACTTGGCCTCGGTCGTCGGGCCGAGCGGCCTCGTCGGACGCGTTGCCAACGAATGACTTGCGGCAATGATTGCGGACGGCTTCGCGGGCCGCGTCAGGACGGGCTTGGCGGCCGTCGGCGCAGCGCCGTTCTTGGCGACCGGCGGCGGGTTTGCCGGAGCCGGCGCGTCAGCGGTGGGGCTCGTTCCTGCCACGGTCGCCGAGGGAGCGGAAGCATCCGGCTGGCCGCTCGCTCCGGCCGTGCCGCCGGACGCGATGAGCCGTGGCGGGCTCGGTGGCGGAACATTCGCCGCGGGCTGGACTGTGGACGGTGGAGGATTCGCCGCGGGGTGCTCGCCGGCCGACTGCGTTGGCGGGTTCGATACGTTCATCTCCGAAGGTGACGAGGCCGAAGAGGGCGGTAGCGAAGAAGGCAGCGCCGATGGGGAGAAGGTTGCGACGGCTGAACCGGTTGACGGGGGGGCCTGCCTCGGTTGAGGCCGAGCCGATGATGAATTGGCGGCAGGCGCGGCGACGTCATCTGCCACCTGGGTGGTGGCCTGGTCCGCTTGCTCGGGCGCCGTCGGCGAATGGGCAGGTTCGGCAGACACCGGCGGTCGAATCCGATCCAGGCCGGGAGCGCTCCCCACATGCGCGTCCGCGGCCGAGGCCCCCTCGACCTTGCTGGCGGGCGGCGCGCTCGGGGAGACCGGACCTGCCTCCGAGCTCGACGACGGAGGCGCTTGCGTCGGCGCGTCATCACTCGACACGGCGGCGGCCGGCGGCGCACCGGAAGGTGACGGCGCGGTGGAAGCCAATGGCGCAGTGGAAACCGGTCGCGCCGCCAAAGCCGACCATGGGGTGGAAGGCGGTGGTGCTCCGGAAGCAGGCGACGCGGCGGGAGCTGGCGGCGCGGCCGGAGCCAACGATGCGACCGAAGCAGGCGGCGCGGCGGGAGCTGGTGGCGCGGCAGGCGAAGGCGAAACGGTCGGCGATGTGACGGCGACCGGCGGCACGGCTGCTGGCGCGACAGCCGGGGGCGCCGCGTCGGCCGATGGCGAGGCGGCCGCAGGCAGGGCGGCGGGCGCGACGACAGGCTCGGGCGCCGGCTCGTTTTGCGCGACCGTTCGGCTCGCCGTGTCGGGCGTGGCCGCGGGCGTCGGAGCGGAGATGGCGGCGGCAGGCGCCTCACCGCCGCTTCCGTGATGTGCGGCTTGTGCCTCACTCGTCTTGCCGACCAGTCCTTTGCCGATCAGTCCTTTGCCGACCGGCCCTTCGCCGACTGGACCGTCGTCCACCGGCCTCAACATCACGAGTGCGGTTCCCGTTCCGAGAGCGAGGAGGAGGAGCGGCAAAGCGAGCGAGCGAGCGCAGCGCAAGAACACGCTTCGCGCGGGAGGCGCGCCCACGGCGGCTGCATCCGGCTGGGCGGCCACGCGTTCGATCACATCCAGGCGTGCGGCCGCTCCGGCCAGGAAAGACCGAGCCTCGACGTCGAAGCGCCTGATGACGGGATCCGCGGAACCGGGAAGGGAAGGAAGATCGGCTCGTTGCTTTTGCCTTGCGGCCGCGTCGGCCACGCCCGCTCCGCGAGAAGGTTCGGCCGCGACCGCCCGAGCTTTCGCGGCCTTCGATTCAAAGCGGCCTTGATAGGCGTCGGCAATTTCCTGATGCGAACGGCCGGTCGGGCCCTGTCGGCCGATCGGCTTGACCGATCCGTTCGACGCAGATGCGCTCGACGCCGGCGCGCTCGGCGCAGATGCGCTTGGCGCTGTGTCGTGGCGCGCGCGGCCGGCAACGCCGGGTTGCCTGTCCCGGCGGACGACCTGGGCAAGCTCGGCCAGGGAATCATGACCCTTACGGGCGGGCGCGGCAGGTTTGCGCAAAACCGAAGTCGCGACCTCGCGCAATTGCCGCTCGACATCGTCGAGATCGGTGGTCTTCACCGAGCCGGAGACCTGCGAACCGGAAACCGGCGCGGGTCGAGCTTGCGGGGGAGGCGGAGGGGCCGCAGCGACCTGGCCGCGATGGCCTGGCAAGGCCGTGTTCTCGGCAACGACCCGAGGGGCCTCCGCCCTGGGCTTTGCGGCGGACTGGCTGTTCGCGGGAGGCGGCGAAACATTCGGGCACGAAGGATCGACGAAGTTGCGCAACTTGCGCTCGAGTTCATCGAGATCGATGCTTTGAATTGAAGATTTCGCGAGGATCATTTCAGCCTCCAGCGGGCCCCCTTACGCCGCGGTTACTAGCGATCTCCTGGATTTGGCGGACAATGCCGTCATGGGGCTCGAAGGTCAATATTGGTGCGTCGAAGATCCGCAACTAAGGATGTCTTCGTCGAGGATATTACTTGTCACGAGAAACGCACCGTCGGAAATTTTCCTGTATTTTCCTCGGCATCTTCTGATTTTTGAAGGTGATTATTGCACGATGACGTATTGAGCTGACTATATTACTTTATTCAACCCTGTATCGCATCGGGGACACTATACAATCTTACCGCGAAACAGCCGCTGACGCATGAACTGAAGTGGACGCAGCATCGAACGAGTGCGGCGTCTCCCGCGGCACTCTCCGAGACCACGGCACCACCTCCCGGCTACGCGCCGAATTGAAGTGGCGTGTCGCGCTTTTCCCTGTCGGTCGGCATGTCGTCGGGACCTGCGCGATACTTGTTCCCCTCATCCTTCTCCTCGCGCCTTCGAGAACGCGCGAGATTGAGGGTGCCGCGCGAATCGGCCGCGACCGCCGCCGTCAAGGTCCACGCTCTCGCCGATGCGCGAAAGATCAGCTTGCCGAAACCGCGCAGCAGCTCGATCATCAATTCCGTTCTGTTTGCCACGACCTGCTCCTCATGAATCACCTGCTCCTCATGAATTGGGGCGGCGCTTACACAAGCCCCCTCGGGCACGCGCAATCCTCAGGACAGAGTCAAGTATCGAGCGAATGGTCTAAAGCATGATCCCGCGAAAAACGGGAACTTGAATTTAAGACGAAAACCCCGTGCCGTCCCCGCATTGCTTCATGGCGTCGCGCCGATCTCTAGAGCATTATTGGACCGATAGCGAATCTCATGTTCGAGCTTGCTTGCCGCCCCGGCGTATTCGATACGATGAGAGAAGTCCCCTCCTGTAGCCATCAACGCGAAGCTTCGAAGCTCTCCGCCCTCGCGAACCGCGCGCCATTTTTGCGTCGCCGCGCGACCCCTCGCTACTCGCAAGCTCTCGCGCTTCCCCGTCCTCACGAACGCGATACGCGGGCCGTGTCTTTCGCCTTGTGCGCCCTTTCGTCTTCGCGATCCGACACTTCGAAACGAGACGCTCTTTCGCCAAAACACGCGCCGGTAGGCGTCAGCTTTCAGGCCTCTCGTTGACAGCGGGCCGGGCTTGACGAACACTGAAGGCGCGCTCTTCGTGGATCATGTCCTGCTTTGCGACGGGATCATGCTCTGCTTGTGGCGCATAAGTGGCTGGCCGGAAGAGCCGGCGACATTCGGGAGGACGCATGAAAGCTTTGTCGCGCCTGATCCGCACCTTCGGGCTTTCAGGCATCGCCATTTTCGGTTTCGCCACCGCGCTGCCCGCGCTCGCCCAGGACAAGCCGATCCGAATCGGCCTGCTCTATGATCTTTCCGGCCCCTTCGCGGCGGCGGGTTCGGTCGCCTCGCAGATCGGGGCGCAGATCGCCATCGACCTCACCAATGAGCGAGGCGGCGTGCTCGGCAAATACAAGGTCGAGGCGGTCGAGGCCGATTCGCAAAGCAAGCCCGACATCGCGATCAACGAAGGCGAAAGGCTCATCAACCAGGAACATGTCGACGCCATCGTCGGCGTCTATTCGAGCGCCGCGGCCGTGCCTCTCGCCAGCAAGGTCGAGGAGCAGAAGAAGATCCTGTGGATCACCACCGCCGTCGCCACTTCCGTCTTCAAGGACAGGAACCTCAACTACGTGTTCCGGGCGCAGATTCACTCCGATCAATATGGGCAGGCGGGGATCGGGTTTTTGACCGAGCACGCCAAGCCCGATCTCGGCGTCGACCCGAAGGACCTCAAGGTCGCGATCATCTATGAGGATGGCCCCTACGGCACGGGGGTGGCCGCGGCGGACGAGCAATATGCGAAGCAAGCCGGCATCCCGATCGTGCTCAAGGAAGCCTATTCGGCGAACGCGCCCGATCTTTCCTCGCTCGTCACCAAGCTGAAGCGCGCGCGAGCCGACGTCATCTTCCACGCCGGCTACAATCCCGACATCACGCTCTTCTTGCGCCAGGCCCGCGAAGCGGGCTTGCGATTCAAGATGCTGATCGGCAACGGTGCCGGTTACAGCCAGCTCGACAAGCTGACGGCCACGTTCGGAACCGACATCGACAATTTCTGCGACATCGATCCGGTGCCGGCGCAGCATCTCGACGCCGCGAAGCTCGCGCCCGGTCTCGGCGACCTCATCAAGATCATGGTCGAGCGCTACAAGGCGAAGACCGGCGCCAATGACGTGCCGCCCCATGTCTCGATGGGCTTCAACCAGACCTGGATCCTTTTGCAAAGCGTGCTCCCGGTCGCCATCGAGAAATATGGCGGCACCGACGCCGAAGCGATCCGCAAGGCGGCGCTCGACGTCGACATCCCGGTCGGCGGGACCATCCAGGGTTACGGCGTCAAGTTCTTCCCGCCCGGCACGCAGCTCTCAGGGCAGAACGAACGTTCGACACCCGTGGTGATGCAATACGTCAAGGGGCAGATCAAGGTCGTATGGCCGACCGCCATTCAGAACATGCCTCCGGTGATGCCGCTGCCGGCCGCATCGCCCTACGCGATGAACTGAGCCTTGGCCCGACCAAGCCTTGCCGCGATGCCGTGGAGTGGACCTCGCGGCGCGGCGGCTCATCCTTCGCGATGCAATAGCGCGCACGGCCGCGCCCGCGCGGACAGAAGCTGATGCTCGAGGTCGCCGGGCTCAGCAAGCGCTTCGGTGAGTTCCCCGCGGTCACGCAGGTGTCGTTCAACTTGCGGCAAGGCGAGATTCTCGGCCTCATCGGGCCGAACGGCTCGGGAAAGAGCACGACCTTCAACCTGATCGCGGGAGCCATGCGCCCGAGCGCCGGCTCCATCCGGTTCGAGGGCAAGGAGATCGGTGGGTTGCCGGCGCACAAGGTCTGCCGCATGGGGCTCGCACGCACCTTCCAGATTCCGCGCCCTTTCCGCAGGCTTTCCCTGGTCGAGAACGTGATGCTCGCCGCCCATTACGGGCAGTCCGGCAGGATCACGAAGGGCGAAGCGCGGCGGCGCGCCGAGGCCGCGCTCGAGACGGTCGGCTTGCAGGGCGCGAGCGGGGGCACCGAAGGCCTGGGCGCGGCGTCCCTCAAGAAGCTCGAGCTGGCGCGCGCGCTCGCCACCGCACCACGGCTTCTGCTCGCCGACGAGAGCCTCGGCGGCCTCGATCATGCCGAGATGGAGCACGCCGCCTTGATGCTCGAGACGATCCGCAGCCGGCTCGGGATCACGATCATCTGGGTCGAGCACATCATGGGGTTGCTGATGCGCGATCGTCGACCGCGTCATCGTGCTCGACCATGGCGAGAAGATCTTCGAAGGCCTGCCCGAGGCCGCGGCGCGCGACGCGCGCGTCACCGAGGTCTATCTCGGCCATGGGCGCGGCTGAAGCATGGCCGGCGATCGAGCCGGGCGATCGTTTCGGGTGAAGGCTGAATGCTGAACCTGCGCAACATCAGCGCCGCCTATGGCTCGTTTCGCGCGCTCTTCGACGTTTCGCTCGAGGTCGAGGCCGGCGAGGCGATCGGCGTCGTCGGGCCGAACGGCGCCGGCAAGTCGACGCTGATGCGCGTCATTTCCGGCATGCTGCGCGCCTCTTCGGGCGAGCTTTCCTTCGAAGGGCGCTCGCTCACGCGGCTGCCCGCGCATCGCATCGTCGAGGCCGGCATCGCCCATGTTCCCGAGCATCGGCGGCTCTTCCCCAAGCTCACCGTCGAGGAGAACCTGCGCATCGGCGCCTTCCTGCCGGCCGCCCGTCGACATTATGCGGAACGCAGCGAATGGGTCTACGCGCTGTTCCCGCGCCTTTTCGAGCGTCGCCGCCAGCTCGCCGGCACGCTCTCGGGCGGCGAGCAGCAGATGGTCGCCATCGGTCGCGCGCTCATGTCGAAGCCGAAGATGCTGCTCATGGACGAGCCTTCGGCGGGCCTCGCCCCGCTCGTCGTCGAGCAGGTCTTCGATCTCGTTCGCCGCATCCGCGCAGAGGGCCTCACGGTGCTCATCGTCGAGCAAAACGTCCAGCAGGTGCTCGATGTCGTCGACCGCGCCTATCTCATCGAGGTCGGCCGCATCAGGCTTTCGGGAAGCTCGGCCGAGCTCAAGAACGATGCGATGATCCGGCAAGCCTATATGGGATTGTGAGGCCGATGGACATCTACCTCCTCGAAGCCATCATCAACGGCGTCCTGCTCGGCGGCGTGCTGGCCCTCCTCGCGCTCGGCCTCAACCTGATCTTCGGCGTCATCGACGTCGTCTGGATCTGCTATGCCGAGCTCGTCATGTGCGGCATGTACATGATCTTCTGGCTGCACGGCTTCTTCGGCTGGCCGCTCATTCTCGCCTCGCTCGCCGCCATCCTCGGCGTCGCCCTGCTCGGCCTCCTCCTGCATCTCCTCGTCATCCAGCCGATCCTCGGCTCGGCCCCGATCAACCAGCTTCTCGCGACCGGCGGCATGCTGTTCTTCCTGCAGAGCCTGGCGACCCTGATGTTCGGCACCGACTTCCGCAACATCGGGCTGCGGCTGCCGATCATCGAGCTCGGCGACATCTTCATCAGCTACTCGCGCCTGCTTGCCTTCGGCACGGCCCTCATCGGCGCGGTCGCGCTCTATCTCTTCCTGTCGCGCACCTATCTCGGCATCGCCATGCGCGCCATCGCGCAGGACCGCGAGATCATGGGCTTGATGGGGGTCGATCAGCGCCGCATCTATCTCATCACCTCCGCGGTCGGCGGCGGCGCTCGCCGGCCTCGCCGCCTGCCTTCTCGTCCTGCAATATGACGTGCACCCCTTCATCGGGCTGAGCTTCGGGCCCATCACCTTCATGATCTGCGTGCTCGGCGGGCTCGGCAACATGATCGGCGGCTTCGTCGCCGCCTTCGTGATGAGCCAGATCATCGCGGTCGGCGGCTACTACTTCTCGATCGAGATCTCCTATGTGCTGGCCTTCGTCTTCTTCATCGTCCTGATGTTCATTCGGCCGCAGGGACTTCTCGGCGAGATGACGGGCGAGGTGACACGCCGGCTCTCTGCCGCTCCTCGTCGCCACTTTCGCGCTCGCGCTGGTGCCGCTCGTCACTCGCGACTACGTGCTCCATATCGCGATCCAGATCCTGCTCTGGGGCTTCGTCTACACGGCCTGGTCGCTGATGGGGAAATTCGGCCTCGTGTCGCTCGGCCATGGCGCCTTTCTCGGCATCGGCGCCTATGTCTCGCCCTTGCTGTGGAACTATGCCGGCGTGACGCCCTGGCTCGGCATCCCGATCGGCGTGGCGCTCGCCGTGCTCCTGGCACTCATCATCGGCTACCCCTGCTTTCGCTTGCGCGTCGTCGGCCATTACTTCGCGCTCGTCACGCTGGCGCTCAGCCAGGTCGCGCTTTTGACCATCGTCGCGGCGCGCGACATCACGGGCGGCTCGCTCGGCATGACGCCGAAGGCGGTCGGGCATTCCTGGTACGCGCTGCAGTTTCCGGAGAAGCCGTATTTCTACGCCATCGCGCTCGTCGCCTGGGTGTTCGGCATCCTCGTCTGGCACGCCGTCGACATCGGCAAGGGCCGCGCCGCGCTCGAGGCGATCGCCGAGGATGAAGGCGCCGCCGCCGCGATCGGCATCGACGTGATGCGCGAGAAGCTGCGGATCACGCGTGGCGAGCGCCGCGCTCACCGCCTTCGGCGGCGCGCTGCTCTCGCAATATTTCATGTATGTGAATCCCGACACCCTGTCGGGCATCGGCGTCTCGCTTGCAGATCGTCTTCGCGGCGATCGCCGGCGGCATGTATTCGGCCTTCGGACCGACCGTCGGCGGGCTTGTTCACCATCGCGCTTCCGGAGATCCTGCGCATCTCGATCGGCACGAATTTCGTCGGCGCCGCCAACACGATCTACGGCGCGCTTCTCGTGATCTTCATCATCTTCATGCCGCGCGGCATCGTCGGGCTGATCGAGAGCCGGCTCAACCCGGCTCCGCCCAGGACGCCGGAGCGCAGGACGCCGAAGCGCGCCGAGCCGGAAGCATCCCCCGATTGATACGACCTACCCGATGCGGCCGCTACGTCCGAGCGGATGGCCGCGCCATGATAGATGCTCCGCGTCGTCGGCGCATAACGCCGTCGCTGGAACAGCCGCGCCTTTCTTGCGGATCATCCTCCGGCGACGCGGCCTCACCCCGCGGCGAGGTCGGCTTCTCGAGACGAGACGCCGCCCTCACATCGGGGGTGCGACGCCATCCTTGCCCACGCTCAGCACGCTCGCGGTCAAGGTGCCGTCGCCACCCTTCTGCGTGATGGAGAACACCTTGGCGCCCGGCTTGATCTCGCTCTTGTCGGCCGGCACATAGGTCACGATGGCGGTGTCGGGCTGGATCACGACGGTGCGCGAACCACCCTGATAGCTCACCGTGATGGTCTTGCCGTCGACGCTGTCGACCGCGTTCCCGGCCGTGCCGTTGGTCATCGACGAGCCGGGCACGAGATCCCAGGGCCGGTCGCCTTCGCCGGTGCCGCGCAGCGACTCGGGGAAGATGTGGATCTCGAGCGAACGCGAAGCGGAACCCTCCTTCTGCACCGTCGTGGTGCCGATGAACACGCCGGGCTTGATGTCCGAGACCGAAGCCTTCACCACGCCGACGAGGCGCAAGGGGTCGCCGAGATGCACGGTCACATCCGTGCCCTGGCGGGACTTGACGACGAGCGTCGCCTGGCCGTCGAACGAGACCACCTCGCCGCGCACGCGCACGACCTCGGCGTTCTGCGCGAAGGCCGAGGACGTCCCCAAGCCGGCGAGCGCACCGAAAAACGTCGCGGCGGCGAAACGCGAAAAGCGCTTGAAACGAACCATCGACAACCTCCATGGGATGATTTTCGGCAGCCTTGCGCGGCGGCAGGCGCCTCCCGCGAGTGAGTGAGCGCGGGGCGCGAAGTCAAGCCGGGGCGCGGTAAACTTACGGTGATCCCTCGACGCTTCGGCCCAACTGGAGAGGTAGCGCGACCTTCGGCACTTTCCAGCGGCTGATCCCACAGATCACGATTTCGTGAGGAGCGGCATCGGGGGCGTTTGGGGGGGCGGGCTTCGACGGTTTCGATCCGCGCCCCGCGGAGGGGGCGGCGGTCAGGCCTTCGGCTGATCCTCACCTCTCTGGCGTTTCGATCCACGCTCCCGCGAAGGGAGCGACTCGACCGCCATGGGGTGTCTGTAACCCCAAAGGTCGACGCGCAGCTTTTGAGCCAACACGGCCCAGCCGGCTTGACCCAACCGTGTGGCGGCCCGCCGTGATGAGCGCGTTCCTATTTCAAAAGCTTACGCCGGCGACCGAGCGGACGAGAGCTTGGCGCGCAGACGACCGACTTCACGCGGCGCCGACCCGACGCGCCCCGCGTCACCTCTAGCGCATCTTCTTTTTCAGGCGCGGGATGATCTCGGTGGCGACGGCGTCGAACCTGTTCGGCCTCGTATTTGTAAGGCACGAAGATGATGCGATCGACGCCGGTCTCGATATGCGCCTCGAGCTGCTCGACGCATTCCTCGACGCTCCCCATGATGGCGCTGTGCATCGTCGATTCGGACCAGGACGCGTAGTCCCATTCGGTCTGCAGCCAATGCGTCATCGAGGCTTCGATCTTGCGCGCGCGGCCCGATGCAGATGGGGAGCTGGTTCGTCGAGATCAGCTCGTCGGGGTCGCGGCCGGCTTCCTCGGCGAAGCCTCGCACCTTCGCCCAGGTCTTGGCGAAGCTGTCGGCCGTATAATAATAGGTGAGCCAGCCGTCTCCCTTGGTGGCCGCACGTTTGAGGACCGCGTCCACGTAGCCGCCGATCAGGATGGGCGGACGCGGCTTCTGCACGGGCTTGGGATGAAGCACCGCGCCGCGCAGATTGTAGGGCGGGTATTCGCCGTCCACCTTGTCCTCGGTCCACAGCCGGTTGATGATCTCGAGGCTCTGCTCCATGATCTTGCCGCGCTTGGTGAAATCGACGCCGAGACTGTCGAACTCGCGCTTGTACCAGCCCACGGCCGCGCCCACGATCAGGCGCCCGTTCGAGATGTGATCGATCGTCGCCAGCTCCTTGGCGAGCACGATCGGATTGCGCATCGGCATGACGAGGATGCCGGTGCCGATCTTGATCTTCGAGGTGCGCGCGGCGACCGCCGTCAGGATGGTCAAGGCTTCGTGGATCGGGAAATTGGGATCGACACCCAGAAGAAGATGATCCCAGGCCCAGATCGATTCATATCCGAGCTCCTCCATCTTGACGCCGTAGTCGATCAGACCCTGCGCGCTCGGCATCTCGGGGTATTTGGTGAAATTCCGCATCGCGATGCCGAATTCGGTGTGCTTCTTCTTGGTCATGCGCAGTGTCCTGGAAATGATTGAGCGAAGACGAGCCGCGGCGCGTCAGGCGGTGTAAAGGGCTTGCGGGTCGAGCTCGCGCAGCACCTCGAGCTCGTCGGCGCGCGGGGGCGCCGTCGTCTCCATTTTGTCGTCGAAGCTGAGCTCGAAGCCGGTGTTCTCCTGCACCTGCTCGCGCGTCACGCCATGGTGCATGCCGAGCACCTTCATCTGCCGCGTGTCTTCGTCGAAGCCCATGATCGCAAGGTCGGTGACGACGCGCCACATGCCGCCTTGCGGCAGCCCGGCAGCCTCGCGCGACCGGCCGCCCTTCAGCCAGCCCGGCGAGGTGACGAAATCGACATCCGCCACGAAGCGTCGCTTTTCGTGCTTCATGGCGACGATCATGTTGGTGAGCGAAGAGATGTCGTTGCCGCCTCCCGTGCCGGGCAGGCGGATCTTCGGGTTCTCGGCCTCGCCGATGAAGGAGGAGTTGAGATTGCCGAAGCGATCGATCTGCGCCCCGCCCATGAAGCCGATGTCGACATAGCCGCGCTGCAGCAGGAGCAGCACGTCGGTGATGGGCAGCACCATGTTCGAGCGCCGGGTGCAGCGCTGCTCGTTGGTGGACGGGGGCAGCTCGCCCGGCACGATGAAGGGGCCGATGGTGCCGCCCTCGAAAAGGATCGTGAGCTGCGGCGCGAAGAGGCGCTGGGCGAGCGTCGCGGCGAGCAACGGGAACGCCGATGCCGGCAAAGACGATCTGGCCGTTGGTCATGAGCCGCGACGCCATCACGGCCAAGAGCTCCGAGGTCGTGAAGGTCGATGTCGGGTTTCGTGTGCCTAGTCATTATGGACGCTCCGTCCGCGGCGGCTGGCGTCGAGCACGGCATCCATGCCGAGCTTCGACAGATAGTCCGGCCAGCTCTTCGGTTCGTAGTAGAACTCCTCGAGATATTGCTGCGGCCCCTTCACCGGATCTTGCGAACTGACCTTGGCGTAGTGGTCGAGATGCGAGAAGAAGGGCTCGTAAAGTCCGTAGCATTCGTGCGGCGCGCAACCGAAGGGCGCCTCGACCACCGCGTCGACCGTGAAGAAGGGAATGCGGGTGCGGTCGGGAGTGCGGCGGATCTGGTCGTTGCTGACGATGCGCTCGGTCGTGAGGATGACCCTCGTTCGCCGCCATCGCCATGTCGATGTCCATGAACTGCAGCCCGTCGAGCTGGGCGTTGCCGTAAGCGTCGCAACGCTGCACATGGATGAGCGCCACATCCGGGTTCAGCGCCGGCAGGAGGACGATCTTCTCGCCGGTGAACGGGCACTGCATTTCCTTGATCTCGTCGCCCACCCTCTTGCCGACATCCGAGCCGAGCATCGTTCGCGACGGCATGAAGGGAATGCCCATCGCGCCCGCGCGGTAGCGCAAGCCGATCGACATGTGGCTCCACTCCTCGAATCGGGCGAGCTTGTTCTCCGTGTGGTGCCGCATGACCTTGGAGACGCCCCAGACGATGCCTTGCGTGAACCAGCTCGTGATGACGTGCTTCGAAACGCCCGAGGCGAAGAACAGGTCGCCCTCCGTCGAGGTGATCGAGCGCGAGATCACGAGCTCGCGCTTGCGGGCCCGGATCAGCGCCCAGATCATGGCGAGCGGCGTGCGCGACACGGTGCAGCCGCCGATGGCGACATGATCGCCGTCGTGGACGAGCTTCGCCGCCTCCTCGAGCGTCATGACCTTTTCGCGCAAGCCCCGATCGCGCGTCAGCGTCTCGCGACGCAGCGCCGAGTAGGATTTGACGAGCGGCTCGATGCTCATGTTCGAACGTTGTCTCCGCTTCAGGCTCGCTTGCGGTCGCGCGCGTCGTCCATGCCGCTGTCGCGGTTGAAGGCCGTGATCATCTCATCCCATTGAGGCACGAGATCCTGCAGG
Source organism: uncultured Alphaproteobacteria bacterium (assembly GCA_963713805.1). Taxonomy (GTDB): domain Bacteria; phylum Pseudomonadota; class Alphaproteobacteria; order Rhizobiales; family Beijerinckiaceae; genus GAS188. The sequence goes on from CAVQNF010000029.1 coordinate 56,615, forward strand.
CGGTGCCAGAACGCCTGATGCTTTGCGCCGGTCGAAATCGGCGAGCGCGACGCCTTGCTGCTCGACCCAGGTGAAGTAGCCGAGGTTGAAGATCCGCTCGCGCTCCTGATGCGTCGCCTCGAGCATGTTCTCGGTATCGGCCCCCGACAGATGCTCGCCGACGAGCTCGGCCGCCGTCTCGCCGGTGAGCTCTCCGGAATTGTGGCGTCGCTCCAGATAGCGCCGCACCTCGCTGGCGTAGAGCTCGGCGCCGTCGGTCGCGACCGTCATCACCACGCTGTCGGAGCCCAGCCGAAAGCGCTTGGCGAATTTGATCGCGCCGAGCACATTGGCGATGCTCGACAGCCCGAACATCGAGAGCTTCGCCATCATCTCCTCGGAAAGACCGAGCCGACGCGCAAGATAGGCCTTGCCGATCTCGGTGTTGAACACGGCATTGAGGCCGTCCGTCGCCTTGTCGGAGACGCCGATCACCACGTCGGTGTTCATGACGTTGTGGATCAACGGGACGTGCTTGTCGCCGATCCCCTGGATGTTGTGCTCGCCATAGCCGTTGTTCAGCAAGGTCGGGCACTCCGCGGCTTCGACCACGGCGATCCTGGCGCCGTATTTCTCCTTGAGGTAGTCGCCCGCGGCGAGCGTGCCGGCAGAGCCGCTCGCGGAGATGAAGCCTGCGAGCTGCAAGCCGTTCGAGCCCGCGGCGAGGGATTCGAAGATCGTGCCGAGCGCCGGCCCGGTGCAACGCCAATGGCCAAGATAATTGCCGAATTCGCTGAACTGGTTGACGATGTCGTTTGCCGGGTCGCGCGCGAGCTCGGCGCAACGGTCGTAGATTTCCTTGACATTCGCTTCGCTGCCCGGCGTGCGGATGATGTCCTGCGGCGCGCTCACCCATTTCGCCAGCCAGTCGAAGCGCTCCTGGCTCATGCCGGCGGGAAGCACGGCGACGGCGCGGCAACCGAGCATGCGCGAGATGGCGACGCCTCCGCGACAATAATTGCCGGTCGAGGGCCACACGGCGCGCTGTTTCGTCGGATCGAAGCGGCCGCTCACCAAGCCGCGGCGCAAGGCAGGCGTAGGCGGCGAGCACCTTATGCGCGCGGATCATCGGAAAGAGCGTGCCGAGCGCCACGACGATGCGCGCCGGCACGCCCGTCAACGCCTCCGGCAACTCGACGCACAGCGGCACCGAGACCTGCCCCTTGCGACGCAGGTCGTTGAACCAGTTCACCCGGTAGAGATTGTAGGGATTGGGCGTGTCGGGCGCGACGTCGATCAGGCCGGCGCGAATCGCCACCGGCGCCGTCTGCGGCGCAGCGATCTCCGAGAAGGTCGGCAGGCGCACGCGCTTCTCGCCGAGAAGCTGCAGCGCCTGCCGGCGCACCGAGACGTCCTCGACGCGCGTCGGAAAATCGAAGGGGCTCAGGGACATTCTCGGCCCACCTGCGGTCGCATACGATGGTCAATGAGACCCATCATCCTATTCTTAGTACCAATATCCGACGGATCTGCCGTCGGATCAATCGCTAAGGATAAGCCGGCGAGCCGGTGTCTCCCGTGCCGGCGCCGGCGCTCGCCATCGGTTGCGACCGGTTCGAGCGGCGACGCCGGCAAAGGCCGTGAGAACGCGCTCGGGCGTCGGCTCGCCGTAGTCGGTGGTGCGTTGGCGCGGCCTGCGTCCGGCGGCGCCGATCAGGTGCCTGCGATGTCGCGCGCGCCGATCTCCTGCCCATGCGCGGCGCCGGCCGCGCGCGTGATCGATTCGTTCATCAGCACCCCGCCGAAATCATTGGCGCCCGCCGACAGGCAAAGCACGGCCCCTTCGGGCCCCATCTTCACCCAGGATGTCTGGATGTTCGCGATCAGGGGATCGAGCACGAGGCGCGCGACCGCGTGCATCAGCACGGCTTCGCGGAAGGTCGGACCCTTGCGTGATCGGCCCTTGAGATAGATCGGAGCTTCCATGTGGACGAAGGGCAAGGGAACGAACTCGGTGAAGCCGCCCGTCCTCGCCTGCTGCTCGCGCACGCGCAGCAGATGGCGCGCCCAATGCCGGTAGCCATCGACATGGCCGAACATGATGGTGGCGGTGCTCTTGAGGCCCGACATCATGGGCGGCTTCCATCACGTCGAACCATTGCGGCGGTCGTGATCTTGTCCGGGCAGAGGATGGCGCGCACCTCGTCATCGAGGATTTCGGCCGCCGTGCCCGGCAGGCTGGCGAGCCCGGCGGCCTTGAGGCGCGTAAGGTAGTCGCGCAAGGGGAGCCGCAGCGTCTGCGCCCCATGCCAGACTTCGAGCGGCGAGAAGGCGTGCACATGGATCGAAGGCGCGGCGGATTTCACGGCCTCGACGATCGAGAGATAGGTGTCGCCGGTGTAGCCGGGGCGAATGCCGCCTTGCAGGCAGACCTCGGTCGCGCCGCGCGCCCACGCCTCCTCACCCGCCCGGCGATCTCGTCGAGACGCAGGTCGTAAGGCTGGTCGCGGTGCCCGAGATTGTGCCTCCCCTTGGAGAAGGCGCAGAACTTGCATCCGTATGTGCAGATGTTCGTGTAGTTGATGTTGCGATTGACGACATAGGTCACGCGATCGCCGGCACGTGCCCGGCGCAAGCGGTCGGCGGCGCGGCAGACGGCAGCGAAATCCGCGCCGCGGGCGTCGAACAAGGCTTCGATCTCGGCCTCGCCGGGCACGAACCGTCCGCGATCCGACCGAGGCTTGCCGCCACGCGAGAAGAGGCTCGCGCATCTTCGGACCGCAAGCGGGCTGATCGCCGGCTTCGGCAAAGGCTCGAGGCCGCCCGGCGACCAGCGATCCTCGCGCGCGAGGCCGCGCCCGTCTGCGAGACGCAACACCGGCGTTTGCAATTCTGGCGCGATCCACCGCCCCGGCTCGTCGACGAAAGCCGGGATAGATCGCGAGGCGCTCCACGAGAATGCGCCCTGCCCTCTCGGTTGCCTGCTCGAGCGCCTGCGAGATGCGGCCAGGGCGCTTCGGGATTGACGTGGTCCGGCGTCACCGGCGAAACCCCGCCCCAATCGTTGATGCCCGACGCGACGAGTTGAGCCGAGGCCGTCCGGCCGAAGATTGGGCGGCGTCTGGATGTTCATCTTCGGCCCGAAGATGAGGCGGGCGGCCGCGATCGTCCAGACCTGTTCCTCGAGCGAGGGTTCGGGCGCGTCGGCCATGCGCGTGCCGGGCTTGGCGCGGAAATTCTGGATGATCACTTCCTGGATGTGCCCGTGGCGCTCGTGGAGATCGCGGATGGCGAGGAGCGCCTCGATGCGCTCGAACCGCGTCTCGCCGATGCCGATCAGGATGCCGGTGGTGAAGGGCACGCCGGCGCGACCGGCGGCGTCGATCGCGGCGAGCCGTGCCGAGGGAATGCTTGTCGGGCGAGCCGAAATGAGGGCCGCCACGCCGCGAGAGCCGCTCGGAGGCCGTTTCCAGCATGATGCCTTGCGATGCCGATACGCGCGCGCAATCGCCGCGTCCAATCCTCGTCCATGAGGCCGGGGTTGAGATGAGGCAGCAATCCCGTCTCCTTCGAGGACGAGAGCCGCCGAGGCTTCGAGATAGTCGAGCGTCGTTTCGTGACCGAGCAAAGCCAGCGCCTGGCGCGCCGTCGCGTAGCGACGCTCGGGCTTGTCGCCGAGCGTGAACAGGGCCTCCTTGACCCCATGCGCCATCCCTTGTCGCGCGATCGTCGAGCACCGTCTTGGGCAGACAGATAGGCGGCTTCTCCGCGTCGCGGCGCATGGGCGAAGGTGCAGTAATGACAGACATCGGCGCAGAGTTGCGTCAGCGGGATGAAGACCTTTCTTCGAGAACGAGATCTGGTCGCCATGTCCCTGCGAGGCAAAGGCTTCGCGCGATCGCCGCCATGCGGTCGATTTGCCTCGCAGCCCGCGAGCGCGAGCGCTTCCTCGCGATCGGACTTTCGCCGTTCTCGATCGCCTCGAGCACCTTGCCGGGTTCGATGAAGCTCGTCATGCGCTCGCTCACTCCCATCGACGCTCCCGGCCCGTCTCCATCATAAGGTCCGTGGCGATGTCTCGCGCACCGTCTCGAGATTGCGAAGCGCCGCGTGCAGAAAGGCGTAGCGTGACGATCCGCGCTTCGCTTCGAAGAGCGCCGCGAGATCGGACGGCTCGTCGATATCACGACTGAGGCCACGCAAGCCGCAGCACTTGCGCGGTTCGAGGCCGCGCTCGAGGGCTTGCCGGCAATGGCGAGCAAAGCTGTCTTCGCCGAAAGCTCGGCGAAAGCGCATCGGGAGGCGAAAGCACGAGCGCATTGGTGCCCCCACCAAGCGCGCGCCGGAACGATGACCGGGCGATCGCGGTCCCGGAGCCGAGGCTCCGCTCACGATCCGTCCGATTTCCGCTGCCGTCGCGAGCGGCACGTCGGCTGGAATGAAGAGCACCCGTTGGCGCCTTGCGCGGCAGCGCATGGCGCGCTCCTCGCCGCAGGCGGCATTCAACCCCGATGACCGTCCCTCGCGCAGGATCGTCGCTCCCTTGCGTTCACCGAGCGTGGCATCGTCGGGTCCGCCGTCACGACGAGGATGGGGCCGATGGCCGGCGCGCCGCGCAAGATGCTCGAGCACGTCCTCGAACATGGTGAGGACGAGCCGCGGCGCGCGGACGCCGAGAGCACGGGCGCGAGCCGCGTCTTGGCGCGCGCGAGCACCTTGACCGGCACGATCGCCCACACCGGCTCGGCGCGCGCGCTACGCATCTTGAGCTCCCGCCCGCTCATCTACGCCGCGCGACGCGCGAAGCTTCTCGCACAAGGAGATGCAGGCCGCCGCGAAGGCGATCTTGTCGTCGAGCGTCTTCATCATCGTCTTGGTGACGAGCGTCGGCAGCGCGAGCATCGGAGGCGCGCCGCGCATCCTCCTCGATCGAGAACGAAGCCGTCGATCAACCCCGAATAATGCCGCGCGACGGTCGACACATCGGCCGAAAGGCCGAGCTCCTCCATGATCTTCGCGGTCGGCCCCTTGACGGCCTTGCCGCGCGATGATCGGTGTGACGGCGATCACCGGCGCTTGGCATGTCCGAAGCGCCTCGGCGATGCCCGGCACCGCAAGGATCGGATCGACGCTGAGATAGGGGTTCGACGGGCAGATGATGACGCCGGCGAGCGTCGGCGCCGCCAGCGCTTCCAATGCCAAGCGTTGGGCGCGCGCCGCGCTCGCGCCTGCGAAACGGATGCCGCGAACGCGCGGGCGGCACTGCTGGCGCACGAAATATTCCTGGAAGGCCAGTGTGCCGGCATCCGTCTCGACGAGCGTTCGCACCGTATCGTCGCTCATCGGCAAGCACTTTGGCGGCTCGACGCCGAGGCAGACGCGGAAATCCGCGCAAATCTGCGTCAGCGTCTCACCAACGAGCAGCCTGCGGCTGCGATCCACATGCATGGCGAGATCGCCGTCGCCGAGCCTGAACCATGTAGGCCCTGCGAGTCGCCTCGATCGCTCGCATGAAGCTCCAGCGTCTCGTCGCGACGCCCCCAGCCGGTCTCTTCGTTCACGAGCCCGGCGAGGGTGTAGAGCGTCGTGTCGATATCGGGAGAGACATGAAGGCCGAGATGCTCGAAATCATCCCCCGTGTTGACGATGATGGTGAGCCGCGATCCGAGGAGATGCGAAAGACCAAGCGAGAGCTTGGCGCCGCCGACCCCGCCGGAAAGCGCCACATAGGTCGCGCCGACGACGCGCCAGGCCCTCTCCGGCACTCGTCGGGCTCTTGCTGCCGCCGCTCTCATCGGAACATGTCCTCGCTTTTCGGGCGAACGAGCGCCGATGCCGGCCTGGCCTTCGCCTTCCATTCGAGACCTCGCACCAGCGCCGCCGGACGCCCTTCCGCCGCCTCGCCCATGACGAGAACGGCCGCCGCCGCGACCGCATCGGCAAAGCCGACCTCCGTCGCCTCGAGCCGCCGCCCGGAAAGATCGGCTTCGCCGCGCCGGTCCCACAGCGAGGGCACGCCCGCCGCGCCGATCGCAAGTCCGAGAGTGCCGAGCCTGAAGGCCCGTCCGACGCTATCCGATATGATGACGCCGACCGGGCACCGAAATGCGCATCGAGCCGGGCCTTGAGCTCTTCGGCGCTGCGATTGCGCATCTTGCGGGAGCAAGAGCACGCGCTTGCCGTGATCGGCGGCCGCGAGATTCGATTGGTCGATGCCGGCATTCGCCATGACGAGGCCGTCATGGGTCTCGACGATGATGACGCCTCGCTTGACGCGGACGACTTCGGCCGATTGCCGCAAGATGGCCTCGACGAGGCGCGGGTCCTTTCCGGTCGTTTCGGCAAGCTCGATGGCACGTTGCGAAGGCTGGAGCGTCGCGAGCTCGACAAACCGTCCTTGCGCCTTCGACACGATTTTCTGGGCGATGACGAGGATGTCGAACGCATGGGGAGCGAGGCCGGCGCGTTCCAGCGCCTCGATCAGCAAGGCCGCGAGATCGTCGCCCGGCCTGACCAGGGGAATGTCTTCGAGGGCGGTGATCGTGACCGGCAAGCTTCGACACCTTGTCCTGGCGCTCGTTCGGGACGGAGCGAAACGACGGCTATCGGCGCGGTTCGCCGCGCCGCAGCCGCGGCCGGTGCGTCCCGCCCGAGAGCCGACCGAGGTCACGCTTCGACGACCCCGGTGATGCGGATACCCGCTCCGTCCACCTTATAGGCCCGATTGATGCCGATGAGCACCGAGGTGAGCGCCTCCGCCGCGGTCGAATTGGCGAGCGGCCCGGCGTGAAGCGCCCTCATTCCGATTGCGCGCGCAAGGCCGATCACGGTCTCCCGGTCCTTCGGGTCGTCGCCGAAAATCAGCACGTCGCAATCGACGGCGGCGCCGCTCTTCAGCTTGTGCGCCGCGATGTTGTGGAATCCGGCCACGACGCGCGCGCCGGGTCCGAGCCGTTTTTGCGTCGCGACCGCGGCGGAATCCTCCGGCGGCAATTGCACGCGAGCGACCTTCGGCGGCACGAGCGGCACGGTGGTGTCGACGACGAGCTTGCCTTCGACATGCGGCCTGATGGCGTCGATGATCTGCGGCTGCGTCGCCCAGGGCACGGTGATGAAAACGATGTCGCCGGCCTTCGCGGCGGCCTCGTTGGAGGCGCCTGTCGGTTGGGTCGAGCCCGCAGCCGCGCGAAACCGCGCGCGAATTCCTGGCCCTTCTCCGCGGTCCTCGACCCGATCACGACGGCAAAGCCCGCGGCCGCGAAACTCTGCGCCAGGCCCGAGCCGAGGGCTCCTGTGCCTCCGATGACGGCAAGCGTCGGCTTCGCGGCGTTCATGTGCGTAGCGTCCTAAAGCTTCATTTCCGTGAGCGGCACCACCTTGACGCCCGCGGCTTCGAGCGCCTTGCGAACCGCTCCCGCGACCGCGACGCCGGTGGCCTCGTCCCCATGGACGCAGAAGGTGTCGATATTCACCTTCACGCGCTTGCCCGACATGGCGACGACCTCGTTCTCCTGCACCATGCGCAAGGTATTTTCGATCGCCGCCTGCGGGTCCTTGAGGACGGTTCCGGGAATGGCGCGCGACGCGAGATTGCCGTCGTCATCGTATTTGCGATCGACGAAGCCTTCGCGCGCGAGACGCAGCCCGAGCTTCTCGGCGGCCTTCTGCATCTGCGAGCCGTAGAGCGCGACGTAGATGATGTCCTTGTCGACGGTCTTGATGGCCCGGCCGATGGCCATGGCGTAATCCTCGTCCTCCGCCGCCATGTTGTTCAAGGCGCCATGCGGCTTGAGATGCGTGACCTTGAGGCCGGCATAGCAGGCCATCCCCTGAAGCGCGCCGATCTGATAGGCGACCATATATTCGAGATCGCTCGGCTTCATGTGGATGCGCCGGCGCCCGAAGCCCCAAAGATCGTTGAAGCCGGGATGGACGCCGATGCTGACACCCTCCTCTTTCGCCAGCATGCAGAGCCGGTGCATGGTGTTGGGATCGCCGGCGTGAAAGCCGCAAGCCACGCTCGCCGATTTGATGATCTTCATCAGCTCGGCGTCATTGCCGATGTCATAGGCGCCCCACCCTTCCGCGATGTCGGCGTTGAGGTTGATCATCTTGGCCATTGGCGAGCGCTCCCATGGGACCGTGCCGCGCTCTCACACCGAGCCGGCACGGGGCAACCCCGGATCGAAGTGGTATTATTATTAGGACAAGCATACAATGCGAGGCGAAACAAGAAAAGAGGTGGCCAAGAAAAGAGGTGGCTTTGTGCCGATGCCCTGGCCTCTCGAGGTTGACGGTGCGGCCCTACTGGTCCCTCATGGAGCTTGCCAGCCTGGTGGCTTTATGTGAGGCACGGGCTCCGTTCGAGCGAGCGGTGGCGATGGCTTGATAACAAGGCGTTCGGAAGGTCGGGAACAAGCAGGGGCGAGGAATGGCGAGCAGAGCAAGGAAAGCCATCGGCCGGCAAGATGCCAACAGCCGCCTGCCGCGCTACTTGCAGGTTGCCTCCGTCCTGAGGCGGCGAATCCAGGACGGCTTCTGGCTCGTCGGCGACAAGATCGCCACGCTCGAGCAATTGGAACGCGAATTCGGCGTGGCGCGCGTGACGGTGCGCCAATCGATCGAGCTGTTGCAGAGCGAGGGCTTGCTGAAGTCGCATCAGGGGCGCGGCACCTTCGTCACCAGGTCGCTCGAAAACAAACGTTGGCTGCACCTCGCGACCGATTGGGAGAGCCTGATCGCGCCGATACGCGAGAACGTCCTCGAGCTCCTCCCCGTCACGGACGTGCCCGTGCCGCTGATCGGCGAGGGCGAGGGCGTGCCCGCGCCCGCCTATGCCTATCTTCGCAGCGTCCAGAAGCGCGGCAGCGAGCCCTACGCCTTGGCGCGCGTGCATGTCGCCAAGGAGATCTACGCGCGCGCCCCGAAGCGCTTCGCCAGCCGACCGGCTCTGGCTGTGCTGGCGGAGATGAAGGGCGTGCCGATCGCCCACGCGCATCAGACCTTGTCGATCAGCACGGCCGATGTCGAAGCCGCCCGGCATCTCGAGATCGCGATCAGCGCGCCCACCGCGGAGGCGCGCTGCATCGTCACCGATGCGAACGACGTGGTGCTCTACCTGGGCGAGGTCACCTATCCCGGCGAGGTGGTGCGCCTCAATATCGAGCTGATCGATCGGCGCCGCCGCTGATGCCGCTT
>CAVQNF010000030.1:0-176698 GCA_963713805.1 uncultured Alphaproteobacteria bacterium
CAATTCGAACAGGGATGGCGAGAGATAGATCTGCCCATCCGTGATGGAAATCAGGTTGGTCGGAATGTAGGCGGAAATGTCCTGCGCTTCGGTTTCGATGATGGGCAGCGCGGTGATGGAGCCGCCGCCGAGTTCTTGCGCAAGTGCGTCGCACGTTCGAGCAGCCGCGCGTGAATGTAAAAGATGTCGCCGGGAAACGCCTCGCGGCCGGGCGGGCGGCGCAGCAGCAAAGACAGCTCGCGATAGGCGCGCGCATGATGCGTCAGATCGTCGTACACAACCAGCACGTCACGGCCTTGCCCCATGAAACGCTCGGCGATACTAGTCGCGGCGTAAGGCGCGATATAGGCGAGGCCCGGTGGGTCGTTGCCCTCGGTCACGACGACGACGGTGTAATCCATCGCGCCCTTTTCCCCCAGGGTTGCCACCGCCTTCGCGACAGCGGACGCGCGTTGACCGATGGCGCAATAAACGCACAGCACATTTTGGTCGCGCTGGTTGAGGATGGTGTCGATGGCAATGGCGGTCTTGCCGGTTTGGCGGTCGCCGAGAATCAGCTCGCGTTGCCCGCGCCCGACCGGAATCAGCGCATCGATCACTTTGAGCCCGGTCTGAAGCGGCACGGTGACGGCCGCGCGATCCATGATGTGCGGCGCCGTGCGTTCGATGGGCAGGCGATCGCTGGCGGCCACCGGCCCGTTGCCGTCGAGCGGCCGGCCAAGCGGGTCGATGACGCGGCCCAGCAATCCCTCGCCCACGGCCACATCCATCACCCGGCCCGTGCGCTCGACTTCGTCGCCCGCGTTCAGATGCCAGTAGTCGCCCAGCAGTACGACGCCGATCTCGTCCTCATCCACGTTGAACGCCATGCCGAGCACATCGCCGGGAAACTTTACCAGCTCCTCAAAGCCCACAGTGGGAAGCCCGGAAACCTTGGCGATGCCGGTGGCGATGCTGGCGATCGTGCCTACCTCCCGCGGCGCCAGCTGCGGCGTGCATGCTTCCCGCACCTGGCCTATTTCAGCAAACGCGCCATCGAAGACACTCTGCAAGCTTTCGGGTTTAGTGATCATCGGCGCTTCGTTTCGGGCTTGGGTTCCTCAGGTTTGAGCTCGCTTTTGGCCACAGTCTTCCGTGCGACTTTAGGTTTGGGCTTTGCCTCTGTCCTTGCTTCAGGCTTCGATTCGGCTTTCGTTTTAGGCGCGGCCTCGGCTTTGGCGTCAGATTTGTCCTTCCTATTTAGAAGCTCGCTGACGCCCCGTTCCAGCGACGCTAGGTAATCCGCAATGCTCCAAGCTAGTTTTTGTCCATTCGCGGTGAGTTCAATTCCGCTGACCAGGTCCGGCGCGGTCTCGAACCGGGTGCGGATTTCAGCCGAGAAGGTCTCGTTAAGCGCATTTTGTATCGTCGCGCGCTGCGTCGCAGGCAGGTCAAACGCGCTGCGCACGAGTGCGGGCTCAGCTGCTGTCGTGAGGGCCTCCCCAAGAGCGTTCTTCGCCTTGTCATCCATGGAGCGCAAGCGCCGTGTGAACACCTCGCCCATGCGTTCTTCCAGACTTGTCGTGGCAAGATCCGTGAGCGCTTTTCGCGCAATGGCGAATACTTCCTGTTGGGTCCGGCGACGGATAGCTTGATTTAGGTTGTCGGCTTCGCTTCGCAGCGTCTCCTGCAGTTTGGCGCTCAGGCCATCTGCCGCCTTTCGCGCATCGCCGAGGAGCCGCTGACGTTCGGCTTTTGCCTCGTCCGTCGCCTTGCTCAAGAGTGCGGCGCGCTGCCGATCGAACTCCTCGTTCTTGTGCTGGAACTCATCGCGCTCCTTTTGCGCTTTGGCCTCTTTCGCGTCAGCGTCCGCGAGTTCCGCAGCGATCCGCTTCTCCCGCGCGTCGATGGCGTTGAGGATCGGCTTGTAGAGAAAGCGCTTCAGCAACCACACCAGGATGATGAAGTTGAGCGCCTGCGCACCGACAGTGAACCAATCGATGAGCATGAACTATTTTCCAGAAGTCTGGGCGATGACGTGATTCCAGAACGGGTTCGCGAAAATGAGAATCATCGAGACGACGAAGCAGTAGATCGCGATGGACTCGATCATCGCCAGGCCGACAAACAAGGTGCGTGTGATCGTCGTTGCGGCATCGGGCTGCTGCGCCAGCGAGCTCAAGGCCGTGGCGACCGCCCGTCCTTCGCCGAGCGCAGGTCCGACACTCCCCAGGGCAATCGTCAGGCCGGCAGCGACGATTGAAGCAATGGCAATGAGCGTCACGCTATCCATGATGACTCCTCTTGTTGTCGTTGTTTATGCTGTGACGTCCTGCATCGGTTTGGACTTGCGGTCCCGCGTAGCGGCGGCGATGTAAACCGCGGCGAGGATGCTGAAGATGTAGGCCTGCACCATGCCGGTAAGCAGACCGAGTACACTCATGACGATCGGGAAGATGAAGGGCGTGATGGTCAGCAAAATGGCGAGGATCATCGTCCCGCTCATCATGTTGCCAAACAGGCGGACCGCCAGGGCCAGCGTGCGCGACAATTCGCTGATGATGTTGAACGGCAGCATGATGACCGTCGGTTCGACGTAGGATTTGAGGTAGCCGCGCAGCCCCTGTTCCTCGATGCCGAAAAACGGCACTGCTACCCATACGCACAGCGCCAGCGCCGCGGTGGTCGAGAGCGACCCTGTCGGTGGCTGATAGCCCGGAATGACGGTGCAGAGGCTGGCCAGCGCGACGAACAGAAAGAGCGTACCCAGAAAGCCGATATACTTCTCCGGGTGCCGAAGGCCGACATCTTCGATTTGCTTCTCGATGCCGGTGACGACGATTTCCAGGAGGTTCTGCCAACGGGATCGGTCCAGATCCATCGAAAGCCTGCGCGTAATGAGCTTCGAACCGACGACCAGCACGAGCATCAGTGCCCACGTGAATACAATCGTGCCGTTGAGTTTGATAAAACCCTGCTGCCAAAAGATCATCTCATCGGGACTAAGGCGCATAACCGGGCTCCGGTGCCCGCGAGTTATGGTTTTGAACCGGCGGGCGTGTCAGCCACTTCACGACGAGGCGTGCCAGGAAAAAGCCAAGCAGACACAGCAGCCATCGCTCCCAATTCTCGCGTCCGACAAAATAAAATCCCACCAGGGTGACGCTCATCCGCAACATCATGCTGCCAAAGAACCAAAGCGCCGGCCGCGGCCACGAAACGCCCCTGATAACCGTCCACCAAAGGCCGCCGAAGAAAAGCGCGCCGAGCAATAGGCCCGCCGCCAATGCCGGTGCCAGAGATAAGAGCTCACTCATTTTCCATTCTCCCGTTCGTTCCGCATCTCCTTGTCTTCCTTGGCTACCCAATGCCACGCGTTGAAACAGCCGATCGTGAGCCCAGCCACCAACAACGCCAGCGTCCAGGCGTGCCTGCCCGGATAATGTTGGTCCAACCAGATACCGAGCGCCGCGCCGAGCAGTGTTGGAATCGCCACCGACCAGCCGATCAGTCCCATCATCCCCAAACCGAACCACACGCCTTGCGCGGAGTTGCGCCGCGCCCTGAGCTTGCGCGCCGCCTTCGCGCCAACCTCCTGGCTCAGCGACGGCTTCGGCTGCGACAGCCCGCTTTGGGGTTCGTCAGACATTGTGAAAGCTTGCCATGCGGCGGATGAGTTCACCTTCCATTTTCGCCAACGCCGAGCGAACAATTTGCTCGTGCTCGTCCAGGGTCAGAAACTCCCGCTCCACTGCCTCGCGCAATTGGCCGAGGTCCGTTCCGCCCAGCGCCCGGCGCACGGATACGAGCACGTCCAGGCCGGTCTTCACGAGCACCCCTTCATCCACGGCCACAAAAACTTCGCCGTCAATTTCTGTTTCATAGGTCAGAATTCCGGGCGCCAACGCTGCGACGCAGTCCAATCGGTGCGGCAGGAGTCCGAACGAACCCTCTCGCGTCTCCGCGACGATGCGCGATACGCCGGCTTTCTCAGCGAAGATTTGGGACGGCAGGAGGACCTTAAGATTCATTGGTGCCGCCGATATGGTCGAGCTTCGGCAAAGGCTTCGCACCGGCATTCGGCCGCGGCTCCGATGTGGCTTTGGGTCGCAACTCAGCGGCAGGCTTCGAGTCGGGCTCAGCTGCGGTGTTTGACCTCGGTTTGGCGGGCATAGTGGACGGATCGGGTTTCGCTGTTCCCTTCGCTTCGCCAATCGCCCCGATCATGTAGAGGGCACTTTCCGGGTAGTCTTTAAACTCATCGCTGCAGAATGCGCTCGCAGCCATCCAGCGCGTCCTCGAGGCTGACGAGCTTGCCTTTGAGGCCGGTAAACTGCTCGGTCGTGAAAAAGGGCTGGGTGAGAAAACGCTCCAACCGGCGGGCGCGGACGACCACGTTGCGGTCCTCCGGTGAAAGCTGCTCCAGGCCGAGCATCGCGATAATGTCCTTGAGTTCGGCATATTGCGCGAGCGTGCGCCGGATTTCCTGCGCCAGCGCGTAATGCCGTTCGCCGACGATGATCGGCGTGGCCATCTTGGAGCTTGATTGCAGCGGGTCGATGGCCGGGAAGAGCCCTTCGCTTGCCCGCTTGCGTGAGAGCACGATCGAGGCGGAGAGATGCGAGAACGTATGCACCGCCGCTGGATCGGTGAAATCGTCCGCCGGCACATACACCGCCTGGATGGAGGTGATGGCACCGGTATCGGTGTTAGCAATGCGCTCTTCCAAACCCGACAGCTCCGTGCCCATGCGTGGGCTGATAGCCCAGCCGCGACGGCATCTGACCCATCAAGCCGGATACCTCCATGCCGGCTTGGATGAAGCGAAAAATGTTGTCGACGAGCAGCAGTACATCGTGGTGCTCGTCGTCGCGGAAATACTCGGCCATCGTCAGAGCCGCATGCCCCACACGAAAGCGGGCGCCCGGCGGCTCGTTCATCTGACCGAACACCATGACCATGTTCGGCGAGTACGCCGGCTTCCTTCATCGCATCGTAAAGCTCTTCGCCTTCACGACAGCGTTCGCCAATGCCGCAAAAAATGCTTACGCCCTCATGGTGACCGATCATGTTGTGGATCATTTCGGTCAGCAGCACCGTCTTGCCGACGCCAGCCCCGCCGAATAGCCCCGCCTTGCCGCCGCGCTCCAGCGGCACCAGGACATCGATGACTTTGATCCCAGTCTCAAAGACTTCCGACTTGGTGGAACGCCGCGCTAGCGATGGCGGAGCCTGATGCACCGAACGCCATTGGACATGGGACAATGCTGCTTCGCGGTCTATGGGGTTGCCGAACACGTCGAACATCCGCGAGAGAACCGCTTTGCCCACCGGCGCAATCAACGGTCCGCCTGTGTTCTCTACCACCATGCCGCGCGCGAGACCTTGCGTGGGCGTCAGCGCGATCCCGCGCACGTGACGCGCATCGAGCTGCGACAGCACTTCGATGACGATCTCCTTTTTCGCTCCGGTACGCAGGACCGAATAAATGGGCGGCAGATGCTGATCGAACCGGATATCCACGACGCTGCCGCGCACCGAGGCAACCGCACCGAGGAATGGGACCTTCACAGCTTCTGGTCCGAGCAAATTCAGCCCTTTCGCGACGCGAGGATCAGGTCGTGGAGAATCTAGGCGGCTATGATAACCTTCAGCGCATGTGTCTGCGCAGCGTGTTCGAACGTATCGTAGGCGTCGAGTATCTGGTCCAAAGTGAACCGATGCGTGATCAGTCGGGCAGGGTCGATCTTCTTCGATTGCAAGGTTTTCAAAAGCATAGGGGTCGTAACGGTGTCGACCAGCCGGGTCGTGATCGCGATATTCTGCGACCACAGCAACTCCAGATGCAAGTC
Organism: uncultured Alphaproteobacteria bacterium; assembly: GCA_963713805.1. Lineage (GTDB taxonomy): Bacteria > Pseudomonadota > Alphaproteobacteria > Rhizobiales > Beijerinckiaceae > GAS188. Next base: position 5,832 of record CAVQNF010000030.1, read on the forward strand.
GACCTTGACGCCGTGCACGCCAATGTTAGCAATAATGCCGCCCGGACCCACCAGCTCCTGGCAGAGCAGGAAGGTGGCAGGCACGCCGACGGCCTCTATCGCGGTATCGACGCCGCGGCCGCCAGTCAGGGTCTTGACCGTCTTGGACGCCGTTCCGTCCGCGCTATTGATCGTCTGGGTCGCGCCGAATTGCCGGGCGAGCCCCAGTCGGTTGTCGTCCAGATCGATCATGATGATCTCGGCCGGCGAATAGAACTGCGCGGTCAGCAATGCGGCGAGGCCGATCGGCCCAGCCCCGACGATGGCCACCGTCGAACCCGGCTCCACCTTGCCGTTGAGCACGCCGCATTCAAAGCCGGTGGGGAGGACGTCGCTCAGCATCACCAGGGCCTCTTCGTCAGCCCCTTCGGGAATAGGATAGAGACTGGTGTCGGCATGCGGCGTACGCACATATTCCGCCTGGGTTCCGTCGATCTCGTTACCCAGAAATCCAACCGCCCATCGTGCAGTGGGAATACATGCCGCGCCGGCAGTACTCGCACTTGCCGCAGGATGGAATGCAGGAGATCAGCACCCTATCGCCGGGGCGAAAGGCGGTGACGCCGACACCCACGCAATCGACGATGCCGACGCCTTCGTGGCCGAGGATGCGGCCCGGAACACAGGTCGCAACATCGCCCTTCAGGATGTGTAGGTCGGTCCCGCAGATGGTCGTTTTCACCATCTTCGCGATCGCGTCCCCGGGCGCCTTGATCTCTGGCTTGGGACGATCTTCGATCGCCTTCAGGCCAGGCCCACGATAAACAAGCGCCTTCATCACATTCTCCTTGGACGCGTTGCGGGCTTGGATCGTCGCCGACTTGGCCATTCGGTGGTTGGCCACGTCTCTGCGGAAACTCAGCAGGAGCGGGCCCTTCGTGCCTTGATGTGAATCAACCGCGCAGAGGAAAGGCAACTCCGCGCGCCTTCACGTTGGATTGGCCCATTTCCAGTTCCGGATCTCCGGCATGTCTTGGCCGTGCTTGGCGATATACTGCTTGTGCTCGATGAGCTTGTCGCTGAGCTGCTGCTTCAGGTAGATGCCCTTGCTGCCGGTCTGCGGCAGGCGGTCGATGACGTCCATCACGAGGTGGAAGCGATCCAGATCGTTCAGCACGGTCATGTCGAAGGGCGTGGTGATCGTGCCCTCTTCCTTGTAGCCGCGGACGTGGAGGTTGTCGTGGTTGGTGCGGCGGTAGGTCAGCCGATGGATCAGCCACGGGTAGCCGTGAAAGGCGAAGATGATCGGCTTGTCCTTGGTGAAGAGCGAGTCGAAATCGGTGTCGCTCAGCCCGTGCGGATGCTCGGTATTGCGGCTGCAGCTTCATCAGATCGACGACGTTGACCACGCGGATCTTCAGGTCGGGCAGATGCTCGCGCAGGATGGAGACGGCGGCGAGCGTCTCCAGCGTCGGCACATCGCCGCAGCAGGCCATGACCACATCGGGCTCAGCGTCCTGATCGTTGCTGGCCCACTGCCAGATGCCGATGCCTTCGGTGCAATGCTTGACGGCGGCGTCCATCGTCAGCCACTGCGGCGCCGGGTGCTTGCCCGCGATCACGACGTTGACGTAATGGCGGCTGCGCAGGCAGTGATCCATCACCGACAGCAGGCAGTTGGCGTCCGGCGGAAGATAGACGCGCACGATCTCGGCCTTCTTGTTGACGACGTGGTCGATGAAGCCGGGATCCTGGTGCGTGAAGCCGTTGTGATCCTGGCGCCAGACATGCGAGGTCAGCAGGTAGTTCAGCGAGGCGATCTTGCGCCGCCAGGGCAGGTGCGCGGTGACCTTCAGCCACTTGGCGTGCTGGTTGAACATCGAATCGACGATGTGGATGAACGCCTCGTAGCAATTGAACAGTCCGTGCCGCCCGGTGAGCAGGTAGCCTTCGAGCCAGCCCTCGCATTGGTGCTCGCTGAGCATTTCCATCACGCGCCCGGTGGGCGCGAGAAACTCGTCGTTCTGGCACGGTCGCGGCGTCCCATTGGCGTTTGGTCACTTCGAACACGGCTTCCAGGCCGTTGGAGAGCGTCTCGTCCGGGCCGAAGACGCGGAAATTCCGCTGCGTCGCTGTTCAGCTTCATCACGTCGCGCAGGAAACGCCCGAGCACGTGCGTGTCGCCGATGCCGGGCGCTCCGGGCGACGGCACGTCGACCGCGTAGTCGCGGAAATCGGGCATCCGCAGATCGCGGAGCAGCATGCCGCCGTTGGCGTGGGGATTCGCGCCCATGCGCCGCTCGCCCTTGGGCGCCAGCTCGGCCAGTTCCGGCTTCAGGCGGCCCCGTTCGTCGAAGAGCTCCTCCGGCCGATAGCTCCTCAGCCAGTCTTCCAGCAGCTTGAGGTGCTCGGGATGGGTGGCCGGGTCCGACAGCGGCACCTGATGCGAGCGGAAGGTGCCTTCGATCTGCAGGCCGTCGACCATCTTCGGACCCGTCCAGCCCTTGGGCGAATCGAGCACGATCATCGGCCAGCGCGGACGCGCGAGCATTGCCGTGGACGCGGGCGTCCTCCTGAATCTTCTTGATCTGCCTCGACGACCGTGTCGAGCGTCGCGGCCATCGCCTCATGCATCGGCGCCGGCTCGTGGCCCTCGACGAAGTAGGGCGTCCAGCCGTAGCCGCGCAGCAACTGTTCCAGTTCCTCGCGGGAGATGCGCGCGAGAATGGTCGGGATTGGCGATCTTGTAGCCGTTGAGATGCAGGATCGGCAGCACCGCGCCGTCGGTCGCCGGATTGAGGAACTTGTTGGAATGCCAGGCGGTGGCGAGCGGACCCGTCTCCGCTTCGCCGTCGCCGACCACGCAGGCGACGATCAGATCGGGATTGTCGAACACCGCGCCGAAGGCAGTGGCTCAGCGAGTAGCCCAGTTCGCCGCCTTCGTGGATCGAACCCGGGCACTCCGGCGACGCGTGGCTGGGAATTCCTCCGGGAAACGAAAACTGCATGAAGAGCCTGCTTGAAGTCCGGCCTCGTCCTGGCTGATGTTGGGATAGATCTCGCTGTAGGTGCCTTCGAGATAGGTGTTGCCGACCACGGCCGGACCGCCGTGCCCGGGGCCGGAGATGTAGATCATGTCGAGGTCGTATTTTTTGATGACCCGGTTCAGGTGCACGTAGATGAAATTCTGCCCGGGCGTCGTGCCCCAGTGTCCCAGCAGCATGTGCTTGATGTCCGCGAGCGTCAGCGGCCGCGTCAGCAGCGGGTTGTCGTAAAGATAAATCTGGCCGACCGACAGGTAGTTGGCGGCGCGCCAGTAGGCATCTAATCTTCCGAAGCAGTTCCGGCGTGAGCGTGCTGGTTTTCATGGTCTAGGTTTCCCGAATTGAGCCCCGATCGAGGACGCGGGTGGTGGATCTTGCGATCATGAGTTCCTCGTCGGTGCGGATGATCCGCACCTTGACCGGACCGGAATCCGGCGAAATCAGCGGTGCATTCTTCGCATTGCGCTGCTGGTTGAGTTCGATGCCTAGAAAGCCCAGTCCGTCGCAGATCCGCTCCCGGACAGGCGGCGCGTTTTCGCCGATGCCACCAGCGAACACCAGCGTGTCCAGTCCGCCCAGCGCCGCTGCGAATGCGCCGATCCATTTCTTGGCCTGATAGCAAAACAGCGCGACCGCTTCAGCCGCCCGCACGTCCCGCGTTTCCCGGTCGAGCAAGTCACGCATGTCGGAACTGGTCTCCGACACGCCGAGCAGCCCGGACGCATGGTTCACCATTTCCTGAAATTGCGTCGCGCTCATGTGCTCGGTGCGCGCCAGATAGGAGACCAGTCCCGGATCCAAATCCCCCGAGCGACTGCCCATGACCAATCCCGCCGTTGGGGTGAAGCCCATGCTGGTGTCGATGCTCTTGCCGTCGCGCACGGCGGCAAGACTCGCGCCGTTGCCGAGATGGGCAAGGATCACGCGACCCTTCGCTGCCGCCGGGTCGCCGAGACGTGCGAGTTCCTCCATCAGGAATTCATAAGACAAGCCGTGGAAGCCATAACGGCGAACGCCCGCCGCCTCGTAGCGTCGCGGAATTGGCAGCAGAGTGGCGACCCGTGGCATGGTGCGGTGAAACGCAGTGTCGAAGCACGCCACTTGAGGTATTGTCGGATGGCGTTGGCGGAATGCCTCTATCAACTCGATCTCGAGCGGCAGATGCTCCGGATCGAACGGACTGAGCTGGTGCAGCTCCTCAATCATTTCCGCGGTGATCCGCTGCGGCTGGCCGTACTTCGGCCCGCCATGCACCACCCGGTGCCCGACCGCGGTCAAAGCACCACCGCGGCGTTCCTCGATCCAATCCATCAGAGCGCCCACCGCCACCGTATGATCAGGTGCCGTCACTAGCCGCGAAAAACTGTCTGCCTGGCTCGAGGCTTTCACTCGCAAGGTGGCTTCCGGCAGTCCAATCCGTTCAAGCTCGCCTTCCAGAATCCGTTGGCGTGCGTCACCGACCTCGAACATCGCGAACTTGATGCTCGACGAGCCGCCATTGATCGTCAGGATGCAGGGGTCAGCTGATTTCATGGCTGGCTCCTTGATCATTCTGCAATCTCAACGAAGCCAGTTTCGTGCAGCTGGACGTGTAGCCCGTGTAAATGCTGCGAATCCCCAAGCCTTCTGCGATTTGGACGAATGGTCAAATCAAGCTTGAAGTTCATCGGGGGCCGTTCGCGGGCATGATGATCCCACCCGTTGGTTAGCAGGACACCGCCGATATCCAGAAACACGCAGGTGATTGCCGTCGCCTTCTCCGGCTTCTTCACCTGCGCCGCGCAGATCACCGCTGCCACACAACTCGTGCGTCTTCTAGGGGGATCAAGACGCCGTCGCAGTGGGGTATCACTCGCGCCGTATAGTCCGCTGATGGGCGCTCCGCAGACACAGAAGCTGTGTAAACATCACCGCCCGATGCGCCGGCCAGCTTGCGAACGTGCGTCATCTCCTGCCGCAGCGGAGCACCACCCACGACGCCTTCGGCATAAAGTTCTACCCGCACCGCCTTCGGATCGAGGTCATTGAGACAGACCTGAATAAAACGTGCTGCTCGCCGCGTGTCTCGACCGTCACTTCGCCGAAGCGTAGGGCGCTCCATTTTTGGTCGAGACCGTGCCGCCAATCGACCACCTGCACGCCGAGTGCTCCCTTGTCGCCAGCGCGCTCACGGTAGGCCGAGGCAGCCGGGAGGTAGTGCTGTTTGGTGTATTCACGCACCGCGCGGTTGCTGGAAAACCGCGGTGTCAACCGCGCCATGCTTTCCCGCATCCGTGCCACCCAGGCGCCCGGGATGTCGCGCCCGTCGCGGGTATAGAACTCGGGAATCACCTCGCGCTCGAACAGGTCGTAGAGCGTCTCGGCTTCAGCCGCGTCCCAGGCGGGGTCGTCATCATGTTCCTGACCATCCCCCAACGCCCAACCTACTTCCGGCGCGTATGCTTCCGCCCACCAGCCGTCCAATTCCGACAGGTTGATGCCGCCGTTGACGAGCACCTTCATTCATGCCGCTGGTTCCGCATGCCTCCCACGGTCGTCGCGGCGTGTTGAGCCAGACATCCACTCCCTGCACCAAACTGTCTGCTTTGGAGAAGCGAGCTAGTGCGGCTGAGTGACCAATATGGGCGCAAGTCGGCCAGGCGAGCTGGGTGACCGGGCAGGTCTGCAAGCTCAATCACCAGACGCGTGAATCCTAACAACTCATTAGTGAGTTTACATTGTCGTCGGCCGGGCTGAAATGACGCCTTATCAAAAAGGATCGAACCGTTGGTGCACCCCATGCCGCACGCTTCCTTGACCGTTAGAGACATCACCGCGCGCCCGTCGTCCTCAAATTGAAGCGGCCGGTTGTCGCGAGGATTGCCTACTATCACCGAATGGCCACTCATACTCATAGATTTGCTAACCGAAGAAGGCATCGTCGGGCGCAGCTATTTGGAACGACGATAACGGTATAGGCTATTGGCAAGAAGCGGGCGCGGTCAAAACCAGTGCGGAATATGAAGCTGAAGACGTTCGCCCAGGACGAGCGATTGCGGGCGCAGCTCGCGACGGTGCTAGACCTCAGCGGGGCAGCCGCGCGAGCGGCGGCCCCGGTCGTAGACCTTCTGGTTCGCCTCGCTCTCGCAAAAGCTTTCTTTGCCCCGGCAATGTTCCCCGGCATTGGTGCTGCCGATCTCCCTACGGCGTGGCCGATGATCATTGTGCAGGTGATTGGACCGGTGCTGATGGCCGTGGGGCTTTTGGTCAGGCCGGTTGCGCTGCTGATGCTCGCGCTGACCTTGCAGGCGCAGTTCTCAGGCGCAGCGCAAGACGAGCATCTGTTCTGGGCAGCATTGTTTGGCTGGTACGTCGTGCACGGTCCAGTTTCGCTGTCGCTCGATCGCCTGCTGAGCAACGGGATGAAGCATAGTCCACTGCCGTTGGCAGGGCTCGCGATCGCCGCTGGGGATTGGGTCAACCGTGCGATCGGCCCGCTCTATGTGCTCGCAATAAGGCTCTGGTTGGCCGCCGCCCTCGCCGCGCCCGTCCCATCCCATACCATGCTGCCGGTCATGCAAGACGGCATGCTGCCGTCGTGGTTGCGTATTATCGTTGAACTCTTGCTCGCTTCAGGCTTGGGTACGCCTGTAGTGGCGATCCTTTTGTTTGTGGCGGGATCCGGTATGGCGATGGCCGGGTCGAGCCACGGCATGACGATCTATGAGCCCTTGCTTTTGGCTTTGCTCGGGGTATCGGGAGCCGGTCGCTATTCGCTCGACCATCTGATCGGCTGTTGGGCGCGTCGCGCTGTGCGCCTGCATCCCGAAATGCCGCATATCGTCATCGTGGGCGCAGGATTTGGGGGCATGGCGTGCGCGGCGGGGCTACGCCATGAACCGGTGCGCATCACGTTGATAGATCGGGAGAACTATCATCTGTTCCAACCGTTGCTGTATCAGGTCGCGACGGCTGCCCTTTCGCCGGCCGATATCACCACGCCGGTGCGCGCCGCGTTCCGCGATAATGCTCGAATGCGAGTGTTGCGCGGCACCGTCACCGCTGTGGACGCTGCTGCGCGCCGGGTGATCGCTGATGGTCGCCCAATTGTTTACGACACCCTCGTGCTCGCGACCGGTGCGACACACGGATACTTCGGTCGCGAAGAATGGGCAGCCTACGCGCCGGGGCTGAAATCGGTCGCGGACGCGACCAGTATTCGCAGTCGCATTCTCAACTCTTTTGAAAAAGCCGAAGCAACCGAAGACCCTGCGCTACAACGGAAACTGCTGACATTCCTTATCTGCGGCGCCGGACCGACCGGTGTCGAGATGGCCGGAGCGATCGCCGAACTTGCGCATAACGGGATAGCCAAAGATTTTCGCAATTTCGACCCCGCATCCGCCCGCATTCTGTTGGTGCAGGCCGGGTCGCGGGTGTTACCGCAATTCGACGAACGGCTATCGGCGTTCGCGCGCAGCTCGTTGGAGGCCCTTGGCGTCGAGGTGCACACCGATAGCCGGGTAGAGCTGATCGACGGGGATGGCGTCGTCGTGAATGGCGAACGAGTTGAGGCCGGCACCGTTTTGTGGGCGGCCGGGGTGGTTGCGTCGCCCGCCTCGACGTGGCTCGGAACCGAGGCGGACCGCGCCGGCCGCGTCAAGGTCGGCCCCGATCTTTCGGTTCCGGGACTCGCCGATATCTTTGCGATCGGCGATACCGCGCTTTCGCTCGCTTGGGATGGCCAGCCTGTTCCCGGGCTTGCGCCCGCGGCGAAGCAGGGCGGCGCCTACGTAGCCTCGGTTTTGCGAGCCCGGCTGAGCGGTCGCCAACCGCCGCCGCCGTTCCGCTATCGCCACCAAGGCAGCCTAGCCACGATCGGCCGCAGGAGCGCGGTTGCGGATTTTGGATGGGTGAAGGTCACCGGCGCGACGGCATGGTGGCTTTGGGGCGCCGTGCACGTCTTCTTCCTGGTCGGCGTACGCAATCGGCTTTGGGTCATGCTCGGCTGGGTCTGGTCTTACTTCACATTCGACGTCGGAGTACGGCTGATCACGGAAACACGAGCGGATCAACCGACGCCGATACACTCGAGCCAAGCTTGACGGGGAAAGTTGGCGCCGCGGTATCGGTGCACCCTTCGTAAATGTGCGAGCGCTTCAAATCTGCCTCAGCACGTTAGGTGTGTTGAATAGCGAAGAGCAGAATAAGCCGATCGCACGCATTGCGTTCCGCTGCAACCGAATGAGAGCACCAAGGCCGATATCGGTCCTGCAATCGGCTCTCCATCTTAGATTGATCGATCTTAAAAGGGTGGTAAAACTCCCCCAGCCGCTCAGCACCGACGGCGAGCAAAGACCACCGGTCAGGTGTCTTTGATGCCAATAAGTCGTGTCAATGGCTCACGTGAAAACCGAACCGTCTATCGTCGAGACATCATCGATGCCTACGGGGCGTCGCCTGCACCCGTCGGCGGTCAGGATCATGCACTGGGTCAACGCCGTCGTCATGTTGGTCATGATCACGTCGGGTTGGGGCATCTACGATGACGACGTCATCATCCGCGGCTTCCATTTCGGTTCTTTCTGGCGGCTTGGCGATTGGGCACCCTGGAGCCTCAACTGGCACTTCGCAGGCATGTGGTTCCTCGTCATCAACGGGCTGATCTACTTGATTTATGGCTTCGCCAGCGGACGCTTCCGGGAGAAGCTGCTGCCGATCCGTCCGACCGAGGTGGTCCAGACCGTGATCGAGACTCTGCACTTCAAGATCGCGCATGAGGACATCACCGTTTACAACGCGGTGCAGAAGCTGCTCTACATCATCGTCATTCTTGCCGGCATTTCCCAGGTGATTACCGGCATCGCCATCTGGAAGCCCGTACAGTTCTCCGGCCTGGTCTCGTTGCTCGGCGGCTTTCAGACCGCGCGCGTGCTGCATTTCGCCGGGATGGTGGTGATTGTCGGTTTTCTGATCGTGCATGTGGCGCTGGCGCTGCTCGTGCCGAAGACGCTATGGGCGATGGTTACCGGTGGCCCCCGGCTGAAGCCACGTGGCCGCGCCAAGGAAGGCCAGGTGGCATGAAATCCCCCTTTCGCCCGGACTTTCTTCCAGATGCGGCGGTCCTCGACGACCATAAGCCGCTGATCCGCTCCATCGAACGGCGCGGCCTGATCCGCGGTGGGCTTTCGCTCGGCGCCCTCGCCATGCTGACCGGCTGCGACGTCCGGCGTCCGGAAGCCGTCGAAATCCGCTCTGCTTGCGATATCCCGCTTCAATGACGGCGTACAGGCGCTGCTGTTCGATCCGAACAAGCTGGCGCCGACCTACCCGCCTTCAATGATTCTGCGGCCGCCGAAGTTCAACGCCTATTACGACGTGATGGACGTCAAACCCGTGAATGGGACGACATGGCGCCTTGAGGTGTCGGGACTGGTCGCCGACAAGCGGGCCTGGACGTTGTCGGATCTTCAGGCGCTGCCGCAGACCTCGATCGTCATCAAGCATATCTGCGTCGAGGGATGGAGCTATATTGGTGGTTGGACCGGCGTCCCGCTGCGCCTCTTCCTCGAACGTGTCGGCGCGGACCTCCGGGCCAAGTACGTCGCCTTCAAGACGGCAGACGACTATCCGAGCAGTATCGACATGGCGTCGGCGCTGCATCCGCAGACCTTGTTGGCACTCGAGTACCGGTGGCGACACACTCGCCGATCCGTTTGGATATCCGATGCGTGTGCGGACTGCGGTCAAGCTCGGCTACAAGAACCCGAAATGGGTCACGGCCATCGAGGTGACCAACAAATATCCGGGCGGATATTGGGAATCGTCGGGCTTTTCATGGTTCGCCGGGCTCTGAGCGCCATGGCGTCGGTCCGCCTCCTGTTCGTCTGCGGTATGCTCGCGGTTGCTGGCACGGCGCACGCGCAGAGCAATACACCGGGAGGCATGCCGCCTCCTCCTGGCATGGGCTTGGCGGAATCTGCCGCGATGCGCTTCCCGCAACCGGTTCGAAGTCGGCGATCTTCTCGGTAGAGAGGTTCTCCGTCCTGTCGAGAGCCAGGATGTTCTCGGCCGGGTTCGCCGCGTCGTTCGCGGCGCAAACGGTCAGATCATGGTTGTGGTCGACTTTGGCGGGTTTCTCGGCTTCGGTAGCCGGCCCATAGCCGTTCCCGTGGATGCCATGGTGCTCCTCGGGCAAGACGTGGAGATCGTCGCCTTCAGGCCGAAGCAGCTTCGGGAATTTCCGACGTTCTCACCTTCCGGCACCACTGATGTTCCGGATGATGCGACCATCAAAGTCGGTCTGGCGAAACCCTCTCATTAGCGTCCCGCCGAGACCGCGACCACGACGAACGTCTGCTTTCGGGAATGGCTCAGAAGCCGGCCGATGACAGACTTGGGTCGATAGCGGCCAAGCCGGCACGGTACCAAGCGTCTGATTTTATCCACTAGCTCTAGCGCCCGATCCAAGCTCATTGCCAAATCCTGAAAGCAAATAAAAGACAGCGACGAAGGTGAACCCACGGTCCCACCAGTATTGTCAGGATCAGCGGCGAACATTGTTGCCATAACACCCGAAACGTTCGATCATGGCCTTTGCTGACTTGCGGGCGGGCGCCGCGTCAGGTGCCGCCTCGCCCGCACTATGATGGAGGCGCCGCAGAGCGCCAGGAGAATTCGGGAGCAGGACATGATCGCATGGAGATTTGCAGCGCTGCTGTTCGTGATCGGGGCGGGGCTAGCCGCTTCGCCAAGCACTCGCGCCGAGGATGTGACGCTCAATGTTTGGAGCCATGAGGCCGACGAGGACGCCAAGGTCGCGTTCCGCGAGCTTGCGGCGAAGAACCTCGAAGCGGCGCATCCGGGCGTTCACGTCAAGATCACCTGGTATGAGAAGAACCCCCTTCTCGCCGCTCTGAAGACGGCGTTGCCGGCGGGACAAGGCCCCGACGTCCTCTATGTCGAGCCCGACTGGACGGAGTATGTCGAAGCCGGATATCTGGCGCCGCTCGACGACCTGATCAACTGGAACAACATCGAGCCTTGGGCACGCGCGGTCTGGGTGCACAACGGCAAGACCTATGGCGTCCCGCAAGAGGCCTATACCAACGAGATCTACTACAACAAGGACTTGCTGAAGAAGCTCGGCGTCGAACTGCCCGCGAACGCCCAGTTCACTCAGTCGCAGTTCCTCGACCTGGTGAAGAAGGCGAAAGCCGCCGGCATCACGCCGATCGCTCAGGGCGTGGGCGATCGTCCCTTCCCCGGCGCCTACATCCTCGGCGAAGCTTTGCTGCGCAAGCTCGGCAAGGAGGATTACCGCAAGTTGTGGACGGGATAGCTGTCCTTCGAGGATCCGCGCGTCGTCGACGTCTTCAAATGGACGAAGGAGCTCGTCGATGCCGGCGCTTATCCGAAGAACTTCATGACGCTCAAGCTCGGCGAGTCGCATTACTATTTCTACACGAAGCCCGGCGCGCTGATGCTGCCGATGGGCAGCTGGTACACCGGACGCGCCTTCGTGCCGGAGGACAAGGGAGGCCAGGCCAAGGACTTCCCGCTTGGCGTCATGCAGTTCCCGGCGATGGATGGCGGCGCCTGCAACCAGTGCAAGACCTCCGCGGTCGGCGCCAGCTTCGCCATCAACGCGGCGAGCAAGCACAAGGATGTCGCCGCCGAGTTCATCAACGCCATGTCGACACCGGAGATGGGCAAACGCTGGATCGAGACGGTCTATCTGCAGACCGGCATCAAGGCCGATGTGAAGTCGTTCAGCGGTCCTTATGCCGCCTATTTCACCGAGCTGATGGAGCGGCAGAAGGGCGCCGACTACTTTATCGGCGGTCCGCGCGACCTGACGCGAGGCGAGTGCAAGGACAGCTTTGCGCAGGTGATGAACAGCGCCTTCCCGGGCGGTCTCCTCTCGGTCGATCAGGCGATCAAGATGATGAACGCCGCGTGCTTCAAAGGTTAGCAGATGTCGCGGCCAGATAACGCCCGCCATGCGGGAGTGATGGACCCAAGCGCTTGGTCCTTGCAATGACGCCGTTCGCTTCGGCCGAAGGCTCCGCCGGTGGGAAAATGGCGCAGCAAAGCCAGGTGCGAACGGGCTGACGCATGACCATGTTCGGGTTGTCGGAGCGGTTTCCGAGGCGCTGCGCCGGTGTCATCGGCGCCCGATGCACGCCGGGCCTCGCCCGCGACCCTCGCCGTTCTGCTCGGTCCGGCGCTGCTGATCTACGCGGCGTTCACGGTCTACCCGGTGCTGCGCACTTTCTGGAACAGCGTCCACACCATCAAGCCGCAGAATATCGAGGAGTTCGTCGGCCTCGCCAATTTCAAGGAGCTCCTCGGCAACGATTGGGTCTTCTGGAAAGCGGTCGGCAATACGGCGATTTTCGCGATCGTCGCGACCGTCGCCGACGTGCTCGGCGGACTGCTCCTGGCGCTTGCGCTATTTTCCGGCGCTCCCTTCGTCAGGCTCTTGCGCGTCGTCTGGTTCACACCGGTTCTGATGTCCTATGTCGTGGTCGGCATCATCTGGGTGTGGATCTACGACTATGACTGGGGGCTCGCGAATCTCGTCCTGCGCTCACTCGGCCTCGGCGCCTTCGAGCAATCCTGGCTCGGCGATCCGCGTACCGCCCTGTGGTCGGTCATGGTGACACATATCTGGAAATGGCTCGGCTTCAACATGATCATCTTTCTGGCCGCGCTCTACGCGTTGCCCAGCGACGTGCTGGGTGCCGCCGAGCTCGACAATTGCGGCTGGTTCGCCAAGCTCATCCACATCATCGTCCCCATGCTGCGGCCGACCATCGTCAACCTCACCGTGCTTTCCTTCATCGGCAAGATGATGATCTTCGACCTCGTCTGGATCATGACCGGTGGCGGGCCTCTTTGGTCGACCGAGACGGTCTCGACCTACGTCTACAAGCGCGCCTTCGATTGGAACACGTTCGATCTCGGCTACCCATCGGCGATCGCCGTGCTCTGGTTTCTCATTATTCTCGCCTTCATTTTCGCGTTGACGCAGCTGCTGCGCCAGCGCGAGAGGCTCGAGTTCTGAAATCCATGACGGCGCCCGCGGCCAAGTGGCCTGCCTCATCTACGACGCTCGCCGCTCCTCGCTTTCATGGTGATCTACACGGTCGTGTCGGGTGGACCGTTCCTGTGGGTGGCGGTGATGTCACTGCGCACCACACCTGAGATCTTCGCGAGCCCCTACGCGCTGCCGAGCACCCTCCATTGGGAGAAGTTCGGCGAGGCCTGGACGAAATCCAATTACAGCACCTATTTCTGGAACAGCACCATCGTGGTCGTGACCGCGGTCGCGCTGTTGACGATCCTCGGCGCGATGGTCGCGCATTGCCTCGCCCGCTATCGCTTTCGCGGCAATCGCCTGGTGCGCTTCGTCATCCTGTCCGGCATGATCCTGCCGCCGCAGTTGCTGATCCTCTCGCTGTTCCAGATCCTTCTCGAATACCGGCTCTACAACACGTTGACCGGCCTCATCATCGTCTACGTCGCCGGCCATCTGGCGATGACCGTCTATATCCTTGAGGGCTTCTTCGCGCAGATCCCGCAAGACCTCTTCGATGCCGCGAGGCTCGACGGATATTCCGATCTCGAGATCTTCTGGCGCATCACCTTGCCGATCGGTGCGCCGGCGCTTTTCACCACCGTCACGCTCAACTTTATCATCTTGTGGAATGAGTTCCTGTACGCGGTCGTGCTTTTGACCGAGGATGACAAGCGCACCTTGCCGCTTGGCATCATGCATTTCATGGGCAGTCACCAGCTCGATGTCGGCATGGTGGCGACCGGGCTGATGATCGCCATCGGTCCGATCATCCTGCTTTATGCCTTTTTCTCCGAGACCATGATCAAGGGCATGACCGCGGGAGCGGTCCGCTGATGGGCAAGGTTGCGATCACGGCGCTCAACAAGCTTTACGACGGCAGCGGTGAGCTAGCCGTCAAGGACGTTTCGCTGACAGTCGCCGACGGCGAATTCATGGTGCTACTCGGGCCTTCCGGCTGCGGCAAATCCTCTGTGCTGCGCATGATCGCCGGCCTCGAGCCGATCACCTCGGGCACGGTGGCAGTCGATGGAAAGATCATCAACGAGGTCCCGGCCAAGGATCGCGACATCGCCATGGTTTTCCAATCCTATGCGCTTTATCCGCATATGGACGTCTTCAACAATCTCGCCTTCGGTCTGCGCCGGCGTGGCGTTGCGCGACACGAGATCGAGCGCCGCGTGCAGGGCGCGGCCGACGAAACTCGGGCTCCTTCCCTTTCTGAAGCGCAAGCCGCATGCCCTCTCCGGCGGTCAGCGGCAGCGCGTCGCGCTCGGCCGCGCCATCGTGCGCGAACCGAAGGTGTTTCTGTTTGACGAGCCGTTGTCCAATCTCGATGCAGCGCTGCGCGTCAGCACGCGCAACGAGCTCATCCGCCAGCAGCGTGAGATGGGCATCACGGCGATCTACGTAACCCACGATCAGATCGAAGCCATGACGATGGGTCATCGCATCTGCATCATGGACAAAGGTGAGGTCGTGCAGATCGGGAAACCGCTCGAGGTCTATCGCAGTCCGTCCAATACCTTCGTTGCCAGGTTTCTCGGCAATCCGCCGATGAACCTCATCCCGGTCACCATCCATGGCGATGCCCAAGGTTACCGGCTTCGTCTTGGCGGCATATCCCTGGCCGCCAATTGCTGGCCGGCCCGAACGTCTGAGCGGGCTCAACGGCAAGGCTCTGCTGGGCATCCGCCCGGAAGATCTCTACGAGACCTCGCCGCGCCCGGGCGACGAGCGCCTGGTTGCCATGGCTGGAGCTAGCGTGATCGCTGTCGAGCCCCTCGGTGCCGAGACGCTGCTTGTCCTGTCGCTGGAAGGCGTTTCCGAAGAAGTGATTGCGCGAAGCGGACGTGAGACGAAGCTCCGTCCGGGCGACCGCGCCACGATTCAGATCGACCTCGCCGCGGCCCATCTCTTCGACCAGACGACGACGCAGGTCATCGACCGTAGTCCATGATGAGAGAGGAGCTCGATGGGCGACAACGGGATAATCGATACGCACGCCCACATCATCGATCCGGCCCGCTTTCCCTTTGCCGGCGGGCCCGGATACAAACCGCTGCCGCATGAGGTTGGCACAAGCGAAGACTATGGCACCGTGCTCGACGCGCATGGTGTCGCGCACGCCCTGCTCGTGCAGCCGAGCGGGTATGGCTACGACAATTCCGCCTTGCTCGATGCCATGGCGCGTCATCCGGGACGCTTCAAGGCGATTGCCGTCGTCGATCCCGAGACGCCCGAGAGCGAGCTCGCGGCGTTCATGGAACAAGGTGTGGTGGGAGTGCGCTTCAACCTCTTGAGCCATCGCGCCGACGCGCTCGAGGGACCGCGGGCGGAGCGCTTCCTCGCGCGCCTCAAGGAGCTGGGCTGGTTCGCGCAAGTTTTTGCCGACGATGCCCAGTGGCAGGCGGTCGCAGCAACGCTGCGTCGCAGCCGCATCAGGGTGCTCGTCGATCATTTCGGCGTGCGGAACCCTGCGGCGGGGCTGTCGCAGCCAGGCTTCGCGGCGGTGCTGGCGCTCGGACGAGAAGGCAATGCCGCGGTGAAGCTCTCGGCCCCGTTCCGGCTCTCGCGCCGCCCGGAAGACTTTGCCGACCTCGACCCGTTCGCCGAGGCGCTGATCGCGGCCTTCGGCATCGAGGGCTGCATCTGGGGTTCCGATTGGCCCTTCATCAACTTTCCCCGAGGTTTCAGCTATGACGCGGCCTTGCGCGCGCCCGCGCGCTGGCTGATCGACGAGGCGGAACGCAGCATGGTGATGTGGTCGAACCCCGCGCGTCTGTTTGGTTTTCCGGGGCGGCTTTCGAGGACAGCGACATGACGCAGACGAGACGGGCCCCACCCCTCAAGGTGGCGCTCGCGGGCGCCGGCATGATCAGCTGGTTCCACCTCACCGCTTGGCGGAAGCTCGGCGATCGGGTCGAGCTCGTCGCCGTGTGCGACCCTGATTCAGGCAAGGCTCGGGACCGGGCGCAGGAGTTCGGCATCGCCAGGGTCTATACCGATCGCGAGGCCATGCTGGCGGGCGAAACGATCCATGCCCTCGACGTGGCCTCGCCGCGCGAGACCCATGCCGGATGGGTCGAGGCAGCAGCCGAGCGAGGTATCGACGTGCTGTGCCAGAAGCCGCTCACGCCGACGCCTCGCGGAGGCGCAGGAACTGGTGCTGAGGCTTGACGGCAAGATCCGGCTGATGGTGCATGAGAATTGGCGCTTCCGGCCTTGGTATCGCGAGCTCAAGAGCTGGATCGCCGCGGGCCTTCTGGGGGATATCGTCCTCGGCCGCATCGCAATGGTCAATTCCGGCTTTTTGCCGGATGCCGCCGGCAAACGCCCAGCCTTCGTGCGGCAGCCCTTCATGCAGCACGAGAAACGGCTGATGATGGCCGAAGTGCTGATCCATCATCTCGACGCCATGCGCTTCCTTTGCGGCGACTTGCGTGTCGTCACGGCGCGCGCCGCCCGCACTCTGCCGGATGTCGCGGGCGAGACGGTGGCCTCGATATTTCTCGAGACGTCGGCCGGCGCGCCGATCGAGGTCACCGGCACGATGGCGGCGCCAGGCTATCCGCCACGAGTGTCCGATCGGCTCGAAATAATCGGCACCAAGGCAAGCGCCGTCTTCGAGCGGAACGTGCTGCACCGCCTTGGGCCGGACCCCCGCGAGATCGCATTCGACAATGACGAGGGCTATCAGGCGAGCTTCGACGGCGTCATCGCACATTTCGTCGAATGCCTCGAAAGCGGGGCTCAATTCGAGACCGATCCGTCGGACAACATCGAGACTTTACGTCTCGTCGAGCATGGCTACTGGGCAGCCGGCTTGCGGCACTGAATTCAGCTCAGGAAGCCGTCGCGCTGGTCCGCGTGAGATGACTCCGCCTCAATATATCTACGTGGAACGCTCGGCCTGACCGCCATGGCGAGATCGGTGATCCTGGCATGGCGCTGATGCGCAACGACGGCGTCAGGCGTGATTCTGTCGCCGCCTTGTTCGCCGATGATCACCACCTCGTCGCCGATCTTGGCCTCCGGGATATCTGAGAGGTCGAGGCGCGTATGTTCGAGGGAAGGGTTGCCGAGAAGCTTTGCCCGGCGGCCGTGCACCAAGACCTCGCCGCAATGAAGCTGCGCCATGCCATCGGCCGACCCGATCGGAATGACGCCGAGGCGAATCCCGGGGCGCGTTTGAAACGGCGCCTGCGCCAGAAATTCGCGTCGCTCGAGAGTGCGGACATGGATGAGACGGCTCGTCAGCTTTGCGAATGCCTGCCGAGTGGCCGGCCAGGGTACGTCCCCCTCGGCACGGAACGGCCCGAAGAACATCTGTCCCGGGTCGACCGCATTGAGGCAGGCTTTTCGTGTCAGCGACAAAATCTTGCTGCTGGCGATCATTCGGATCGGCACGTCAAGCCGTTTCGCCTGGAGCTGCCTCCACATCGCCTCGAAGCGGCCGAGCTGCCAATCAAGGTAATCGAGCGAGGGTGGCGAGGGCACATTGGGATGTGCGTTGACGATGTGGATT
Source organism: uncultured Alphaproteobacteria bacterium (assembly GCA_963713805.1). GTDB lineage: Bacteria > Pseudomonadota > Alphaproteobacteria > Rhizobiales > Beijerinckiaceae > GAS188. Next base: position 23,443 of record CAVQNF010000030.1, read on the forward strand.
TCGAGATTGGGCAGGCGAGCGATGGCGGCGATTGCTTCTGCCGCTTCTTCCGCCGGAAAGCCCAGCCGCTCCTGCCCGATATCGACCTTGACGGCGACTCGCAAAGGGCGCGTGGCGTGGCGCGAATAGACCGCGGCGGAGCCGAGATCGATCAAAGTCGGAATGAAATCGAACTCCTCGGCGTCGCTCACCGACTGTTGGGTCGCGAGAGAGCCAGGATAGACGAGAATGGGCGCGGTCACCCCTGCCCGTCGCAATTCAATGGCGTTGGCGGGATCGACCATCGACAGCATATCGGCCCCAACCGTCAATACGGTGCGCGCAACCCGCAAAAGGCCGAAGCCGTAGCCGTTGCACTTCAACGCCGCGCAGATCGTGACTTCCTCTCCCACATGCTCTCGGATGCGCCGCGTGAATTGCGCAATCGCACCGAGATCGATCTCGAAAAGATTCGGGCGCGCATGAAGAGCGAAGTCGCTCGATAAAGGGGGTGTCATACGGATAGTGTGATGCGATGAGCCTATCGAGGCAACATGATCGTTTGACGTGGCTCGTGCCGCCGAAGTCGCCAAGGGGCCTCAAGGAGCCTTCGGTCGCACACTTGGCCTGCATGACCACTTGTGCTGGCGTCCGAGAGATCGTTGCGCATATCTCGGCGACAGCTGGAGCCAATGCCGAGCTTCAAAAACGTGTCGGTCGGGGCATCAACTCTGGTGCGTCGTGATCCAACGCCACCTACGCGCTGACGCTGGGTTTCTTGCCTGTCTGGCCTGTAGAACGGCCGATATTTTTCGGACAGATCAGGCCGTCCCTCAGCTTAGCCAGCATCAACCAGCTCCTTGCAGCAGCGCCGAACCTTTCTCTTGCCCATTGGCTTGGCGCAACCAGCGCCAACCGGGTGCATTCGGCCGCACATTTTCTGTAAGAGCGGGACGAAGCCGTTGCCTGCGGGGCTTCCTCAGTTTTGGCAGCGCTCATGGCTCTGGCACCACTGTGTTTTGGTGAGTGTCTGCCGCCTCGCGGTGGTGGCAATCATCATGACGGGGATGAGCGCGCCGGTGTGCCCGTATCTGATCGCGGCCCGCCATGCCCGGTCCTGAATGAGCGACACGAGAAATTTGAAAATTTTCAAAACGGTCAGTTTCACGATCAGGTCCTTTTCGGGCGAGTTGCCTTCACGATCTTCCTGCCGCATCGAATCATAGATGACGTGTATTGCAACACCATCAATCGGCAGCCAAAATTGTCCGGTGATGTGTTAACCAAACCAAGCTCGTCGGCGAACTGCTAGGGAAATGCAGTCGCGACAACGCGCTCTCAACGCATGGAGGATCTGATGGCCGATTTGGAGAAAGGCATTACGCAGAAAGGCTCTGGCTATGCCGGCAAGAGTTGGAACATCCTAGGGCAGGTGTATTTTCCAAAGGCCATCTGCGAATCGACATTCGCGTTCGAGACGAACAGTGCACCTGGCCAGTTCGTGCCGGTCCACATCCATCCGACCCAGGACGAATTCATTTTGGTGCAGGAGGGGGTGCTCGACCTGAAGCTCGACGGCAGATGGCATAAGGCCGCTGCCGGGGATCTGGTGCGCCTCCCGCGCGGCATCTCCCACGGCTATTTCAACAAGTCGGACAAGTCAGCGCGCGCTCTGTTCTGGGTGTCGCCATCCCGCATGCTGGAGGCGCTGTTCGACAATATCCATGACGTCGCGGACCCCAATGAGGTGGTGGCGATCTCGGCCCGTCATGAAGTCAATTTCCTGCCGCCGGAAGCTAATGATTGAGCGCAAGGCGAGCCTGGCGCCCGAGTCCGCACGGCCAGGTCCCGCATCTTTGATGTGCCCGGGCTTCCCCTTCGGGAGCGTAGGCGACGAAGGCCGGTCAGGCGCCTTACCGACCGGTGCCGAACTTCATCCGAGCCGTGTCCGCCCAATTCAAAAAATTCCTTGAGGCAGTCACGACGTCTCGGCCGGTTTAGGACTTTGGCTCATGGGAAGTATCAGGCTGCGCGGCCTCGATCGGTGGGGCGAGGGGCTCACCTTCGAGGGGCTCGGCTGAGGACGCCTCGACTTGCCGCGCCAATACGTCATAAGTCCCGGCGATCTGCAGGAAGCTCGCCTTCAGACCCGTCCAACTGACCTCGACAGCTCGCTTGCGCACCTCAAAAGCCCGAGCTCGATAATGGGCAGCCTGAGCTTTGGCATCATCCGGCGGCGGCTCTGGCGGATCATCGTCCATCGTAGAAGCATTAATAAATAAGCGTTGCCATTTTCCTAAGCCGCGAGCTTGGGAATACTCCAAGCCGCGGCTCGCGGCGCCCATCTCGGTCGTGCATGTCGGTCCGGCCGTCTCAGCGATCCAGAACAGTCCGCAAGAAATCGCGTGTTCGCTGCTCGCGCGGCGCGCCGAATATGCGCGCCGGGGCGTCCTCCTCGACAATCGATCCTTGGTCCATGAAAATGACACGCGAGCTGACCTGGCGGGCGAAGTTCATCTCGTGCGTGACCACCAGCATCGTCATGCCCTGCGCAGCAAGATCGCGCATGGTCGTAAGCACCTCCGAAACGAGTTCGGGATCGAGGGCGCTTGTCACCTCGTCCAACAGCATGGCCTTGGGCTCCATCGCCAAGGCGCGCGCAATGGCGACACGCTGCTGCTGACCACCCGACAGTTCTTCGGGGTAGGCATCTTCCTTATCGGAAAGGCCGACCTGCGCCAATAATGCTCGGCCACGTTGCCGCGCCAGCTCTTTCGGCTTGCCCAGGACATGCACCGGCGCTTCGATCACGTTGCCCATCACGGTGAGGTGAGGGAACAGATTGAACTGCTGGAACACCATGCCGACCTGAGCGCGCACGGCGGAGATCGCGCGATTGGATTGCGGTCGCAAAACCCCCTTACGCTCTGTGCTGTAGGCCAGTTGCCCGGCGATGCGGATGCGTCCCTGATCGGCAATTTCGAGGTGGTTGATGCAGCGCAGAAGCGTCGATTTGCCACTGCCCGACGGGCCGATGATGCAGACGACCTCGCCCGCGGTCACCACGAGATCGATGCCGCGCAACACATGGTTGTCACCAAAATGCTTATGCAGTCCCTCGATCTCGATCATCGGCTGTCGAGGGGCAAAGGTTGCGTCGCTCACGAGCGTCTCCGGCGGTAGCCGCTTTTGGTGACCCGCTCGAGATAGGCGACGAAGCGCGCCGCGGGGAAACTCACGGCGAAATACATGAACCCAACAACGGTATAGAGAGTAAAATATTGGAAGTTGCGCGCAGCCAGGATCTGGGCGGTGAAGACGACCTCCTGGATGCTGACGACCGAGCAGAGCGCGGTGTCCTTGAACAGCCCGATGAAGTAGTTGCCGAGCGTCGGAATAACGATGCGGATCGCCTGCGGCAGGATGATCCGCCGCATGGCGAGCATCCGCGTCATGCCGAGCGCCGCGGCCGCATCGTGTTGGCTGCGCGCGATCGCCTGGATGCCACCCCGGTAGACCTCAGAGAGATAGGCGGAATAGTTGAGGGTCAGAGCGATGACGCCGGCGGTGAAGCTGTTGAGGCGAATGCCGATCTCGGGCAGCACATAGTAGACGTAAATAAGTTGGAGCAGCAGGGGCGTGCCGCGGATCGCCTCGACATAGACGTTGACCAGCCAGCGCAACGGGCGGAAGCGCGACATGGCGCCAAGCGCGACGAGCAGCGCGAAGACAAGGCTTATCGCAATGACGACGATCGTCAGCTCGACCGTGAGCATCAACCCGGCGAGCAGCGGTCCAAAATTACGAAGCGCGATCTCGAGGTTGAAAATTTCCATTGCGGAGATTCAGCCGAGGCTCAAAGCTGCCGCAGCTGACGCGACTGTCGGTGATCCGCCCGGTTCAGGGATTGAGCTTGTACATGACCAGGTTGCGGTCGCTGAGCCCATAGTTCTTGAGGATCGCGCTGACATGGCCGTTGGCGCGCATTTCCGCCAGAGCCTGCGTGTAGGCGGAGCGCAGCGTGCAATCCTCCTTGCGCATGGCGAAGCGGGCCATGCCATAGCCGCCGCCGTTGATGATGTCGGCGGGTGCCGGGATATTCCACAACGGCTCGAGGTTGTGATTCTGATTGGTCTTGGCGAACTCGAGATAGACCAGGTCGTCCTCGAGCACGGCTTGGAGGCGGCCCTGGTTGAGGCTCTGCAACTCGTCGATCTCCGTCTTGAAGGAGGTCGGGGTGGCGCCGATCTTGCGCAGGTAGAAATCGGCCGCGGAGCCCGAGATGTCACCGACCTGTTTGTCCTTGAGATCGTCGTAGGACTTGACGCCGAGCGGGTTGCCTTTGGCGACGATGATCACCGGGCCGTACCAGTAGGCGGGGCCGCTGAAGCTGATCACCTTGTCGCGTTCCGCCGTGTGATGGATGTTGCCGGCGATGACATCGGTGCGCTTCGAGAGGAGCGCGGGAACCTGCGATTCCCAGGGCATCCATTCCAGCTTGATGTTCTTGACTCCCATCCAGTCCAGCGCCGCTTTGTTGATGTCCCAATCGATGCCCTTGGCCTGCTTGGTCTGCTCGTCGAGCCAAGCCTCGGGTGGGTTGACCGAAAAACCGAGCGTGATGCCGTCCTTTTGCGCCTTTGCCAACGAGGGATCACCGCAATTGTCGAACATCGGCTGAGACTCGTTGAAGAAGGTTTGCTGCTGCGCCAATGCTGGCAGCGCAACCAGTGAGCCGACAAAGCCGAGAGCAAAGATCAACGGATCCAATCTGCGCATGATGTTCTCTCCCTATTTTATTGTCGTGCCCTGTTGAGTGCCCGTATTCGCCAGGACGTTGCCAAATGAGGCCTTGCAAAGGGAACGGTAGCACGGCTCGATTTGGCGGGTAAGATGGGTCGCGCGTCATGAGTTCCTGCGGGCGATCATCCGGCCAGTTGGAAGCACAGTATTTCCGGACATGGCCAATCGTCTTTCCACGGCGCAACGCTTCACGCCATGCGTCAGGTGGGAAACAGGCGGCTCGGCTCGGGCGTGTAGCGGGCAAGCTTTTCCCTATCCAGCGTCACGCCGAGGCCTGGCGCATCCGGGATAGCGAGATAACCTTCGCTGTCCAGGATGAAGGGTTCGGCGGTGATGTCGTCGACATAGGGGCTGCCGCCGATGAACTCGACAAGGTCGGTCAAGGGCATCGCGGCGGCGAGCTGCAGATCGGCCGCGAGACCGAGCGCGGTGTTCCAGCCGTGGCCCACGTATTTGACGCCGAACTCATCGGCGAGCCAAGCAATGCGGCGCTGCTCGCTGATGCCGCCCACCTTGGTGACGTCGGGCTGCACGATGTCGAGCGCGCCGCGCGCGATCCAGGGCAAGAAGGCCTGGCGGCGGGTCAACACCTCGCCTCCGGCGATCGGCACCGGGCTCGCGCGACGCAGTTCGCAGAAATCCTCGAGGGCGTCCGGACGCAATGCTTCCTCGAACCAGCCAACTTCGTAATCCTTGAGCATTTGTGCGGTTCGCAGTGCCCATTTGAGCCCGTGCGGCCAATAGGCATCGCTCGCCCCCGCATCGACGAAGAGCTTGGCGTCGGCCCCGATCGCCTCGCGCGCAGCGCGCACGATCGCCTCGTCGAGCTTCGCGTCCATACCACGCCCGAAGGGCCCCCAGCCGATCTTGAAGGCACGAAAGCCGCGCGCATGGAAGGCGAGCACCGTGTCGGCCATGCGCGCGGGCTCTTCCATCAGCAGCGAGCAGTAGGGCTGCACGCGGCGCCGATAGATGCCGCCGAGCAGCCGGCCGACCGGCTGACCCGTCACCTTTCCCAAGATGTCCCAAAGCGCGATATCGATGCCGCTAATCGCGTGTGTCAGCGTGCCGCCGCGCCCCATCCAGAAGCTGTTCTGGTTGAGCTTCTCAGTGACGCGCTCGGGCTCGAGGGCGTTCTCCCCTTCGAAGAGCGGACGCAACACCTCGATGGCTGCCTGCACCAGCCGGCCGTTGGTAAAGACGCTGCCATGGCCCGTGACGCCGGTGTCGGTGTGCACCGCGATCAGGGTGTGGACGGAATCCTCGGGCTTGATTTCAACCGACCAGCCGCCCTTCGGGCTGTCGCCAAATAACGGGGCGGCGACAATGGAGGTGATCTTTATGCTGTGCACAAGCTCAGTTCTGCCCGATTTCGTACGCCGTTCAAAGAGATTTGCATACTGCCACCGAAAAGCCTATCCGCCGGCAGTCAGGCAAGGATCCGGGAAGGCGCCACCCTGCATGGGCGCCGCGAGCTGGGAGCCGGGCGACATGAAGATTGAGGCCGTCGATTTCTTTTATCTCGCAATGCCGCAAATAACGACTGAGGCGGATGGCAGCCAAGATGCGCTGCTGGTGCGAGTGGCCGGAGGAGGACATGTTGGGTGGGGCGAGTGCGAGGCCTCGCCGCTCGTCTCGATCGCCGCTTTTGTGTGTCCGATGTCGCATGGCGTTTGTCGCCCCGTCAGCGCTTCGGTGCTGGGCGAAACCCTGGCCAGCCCGGCTGACATCGCGCGCATCGGCGCGCGCGTTGCTTATGACAGCATGGACCTCCTGCAGGCGCCCCACACCTTTTCAGGCGTCGAGATGGCATTGTGGGACTTGCTCGGCAAAAAAACGTCCGAGCCGGTTTGGCGCCTTCTCGGCTATCGGCGCTCGTTCGCGAAGCGAGCCTATGCATCGCAGCTCTTTGGCGACACACCGCAGCAAACATTGGAACGCGCGCGCGCGGCGCGAGCTGAAGGGTTCCTCGCGGTCAAGTTCGGCTGGGGCCCGATTGGTCGCACGGATGCCGATGCCGATCGGGAGCAATTCCAGGCGGCGCGCGAGGGGCTCGGCGACGCCACCCTGCTCGTCGATGTCGGTCAGATCTGGCGCGAGGACGTTGAGGCGGCGGCGGCGCGGCTGCCGGACCTGGAGGCGGCTGACGCCCTATGGCTTGAGGAACCCTTCGCTTCCGGTGCGTTTTCAGCCTATGCGGCGCTCGCCCAGCGCAGCTCGAAGGTCAAGCTCGCCGGAGGCGAGGCCGCCCACAATTCCGCGATGGCGGAGCATCTGATCGCCTATGGTGGCGTCGGGTTTATCCAAATCGATTGCGGACGCATCGGCGGGATTGGTCCGGCAAAGGCGGTCGCCGACTTTGCCGCCGCCCGCGGTGTCACCTTCGTGAACCATACCTTCACCTCACACCTCGCGCTCAGCGCGTCGCTCCAGCCTTATGCCGGGCTCGAACGCGATCGACTCTGCGAGTATCCCTTTGCTCCCAAGCGCTTGGCCTTCGACATCACGGCCAATCATTTGACGCCGACCGCGCGGGCGAAGTCGCGGCTCCGGATCGACCCGGTCTCGGCGTCGAGATCGACGTGCAACGACTGCGGCCCTATCTCCAGGACGTCGAGATCATCGTCAACGGGCACAGCCTTTATCGGACCCCTGAACTCGCCTCGTGAGAAATGCCGCGTCCAGAGGAGGCGCGACCCCGTGGTCATCGGCGCGGCCTATATTGCTAGGGCGTACGCGCCCCACGGCTCGCTCTCGAGTTCAGCTAAAACGCAGAGCAGTTCAAACATTAAATTGGCGGCGTTGAGCTGTGTTTGACCCGTCGGATCGAACATGGGAGCAACCTCGCAAATGTCAGCGCCGACCAAGTGCTTGCCTCTCAAAGAGCGGATCATCATTTGCGCATCCCGGACGTTGAATCCGCCGACCTCCGGAACGCCCGTTCCCATGGCATAGGCGGCGTCGAGGCCGTCGATGTCGAAGCTTACGTACGTCGGCTTGTCGCCAGTTGTGCGGTCGATCTCAGCGATGACAGCGGCGCGACCCATCTCCTCATAATCTTCCATCGTGATTATCCGCATGCCCACGCCCTCGCCGTAAGCGATATCATCGAAGCCAAAGCGGCTACCCCGCAGCCCGATCTGGATTGTGTGTTTGGGATCGATGAGTCCCTCTTCGACGCCTCGCCGGAACGTAGTCGCGTGATTGATCTTGCTCCCCAGCAATTCGTCCAAGGTATCGGCATGCGAATCGAATTGGACCACAGCCACTGGCCCGTCTTTGGCGATGGCCCGCAAAATCGGCAATGGAATGGTGTGGTCACCGCCAATGGACAAAGGCACGGCACCGGCTGCGTCAAGCTTTTCGAAGTATTCCTGGATGAGAGCGATGCTGGCGAACATGTCCAACGCATTGACGGGGCAATCGCCAACATCGGCGACGTTGCAAAGCGCAAATGGTGCGATGCTGCTCGAGGGATGGACGCGGCGAATACCTCGGGATGCCTCCCTCACTGCCCCCGGACCCTGGCGCGCGCCTGAACGGTGATTGACCCCCAGATCGAAGGGTACACCGACCAGTGCGATATCAAGCTCCCCACTGATGGGATGCTTCGGTAATCGAAAAAATGTCGATATATCAGCGAATCGCGGAGATTTTGACGCGTCGGCCGGTTGAAAACGCGGATCGTTCTTCATTCTCGATCTCTCCAGTGTCTTGGATTGCTCGGAGGCACCCGCTGATCTGAAATGGCACTCGCCCGCCTATGCACAGCGACAGACGGCCCGAGCCCAAGCGGCGTCTTCTCCCGGTATCCCGCATGTGGCCATCGCCGGCGTCGCGTTGGGACCGTCTTCCGGCGTGGTGAGAGATGGGCCTGAAGCCTGCGCTAACCCACGCCGGCGTAAAAATAGCCGAGCGCGCGATTGGTGCTCCATTTGCGCTCTCAATCGATCATTCTCGCCTTCCTGGCCTCGCGTTCGGCAAAGGCGCGCGCCGCTGTCTGGAACGCGGAACGGGGCAAAGATGCCTTCCCGCTTGTCGGCACCGGACCGACACACAACAAGCTTCGATGGGGCTCTTCGCTGACGTGGAAAGCGTAACGATGGCCATGAGCCACATGCCGCACCACAATGGCCTCGGCGGTCCGGCTCTCCGTTATGAATTCGTCGGTCATGTCATGGTGATCCGCGACTTGATGGGACCATGGGTTTTTCCAAATCACTGCCTCCGGCAACGTTCCCGCACTCCGGCAGGCGGAAAATCATCAACCGGGCGGGACCAAGCCAGGCGGCCCATCCCGTCGAGGGCTGCTTTGCGACTTCCTCAAGTCCCGGGTCTTGCTTTCTTAGAGCGCTTTTTGGGCGATGCTCGTTTTTCGAACCATACAAGAATTTCATCCAATGTGACGATCGCTTCGTCCGGCCCTTCGATCGCGGTCACTTGGTTATCCCTCTGCGCCAAGTTCCAGGCTTCCTCCAAGGCCTCGTCTTCGGTCGACCATTCGCGCGACAGCATATCGTGCTTCAAAGCATTGTCGATATATCGAACATGCCATCCCATTTTCCTGTGTCCTCTATGGCTAGGTCGACCGCGATGATTTGGCTTGAATTGGAAAAGACGGGCTTCCACGGGACTGCCCAACGCCTAGGTCCTATCCTGCTTTCCTGAGCTCCCGGGTGGCCCATCGCAGGTACCCCGCGTGCCCGCTTTTTCGTGAGCCCACATAAACGGGGCGCCTTACATGCCGAAAGTCAGCGCGATGATACCGAACAAGGCGAGCGCGATCAAAGCGCCAAAGATCCACGCAAGGCGCTCCATCCCTCGGTCGGAGCGCGTCCCCTTCATGCCCTTAACGATAGGGCACGCGAACGGGCACGTGAAGGGTAAATAAGTAGGCGCTTCGCCGCGCGGGTGAGGTTGACGACTCGGCGCTGGTCGGCGCGGCTGGTGTGCAAATCTCGGCCAAGACAACACATCCGCGGCTCCCACGCGGTTTGCCGGGCGCTCTATTCTGTCAGGTTGCAGAAGGCACGCCAGCGTCACATCCAGACGGACACCCCAACTTCAGCTCGCTGATCGATACAACATACCTCGCGGCACAGACAACCTGTGGAACATCTTCTGCGCTACTCCTGTGGAACGCGCGATCATTGCCGCAAGCGGACAGGCTTGCAGGCCGGAACGGAAGAACGCGACGTGAGGCTATTTCTGCAGGTTGTGAACCCCAAAGGCGGTTTCCTGTGGTGGCGCAGCGAACCCGCCATTGATCCCCTTTTTCATTTGAGGCATCAGGATTTCATCGCGAAAATGTTCCCAACTTTCCTGGGAATCGTGGATCGCTACAATCGTCCAGCCACCAGCCGACGGTCCCGCAACGTGGAAGATTTGGCCTTTTGGCAGGGTTTTTTTGCTCGGATGCACGGCGGCGATTGATGCTTCGTATTGCTCCTTCGTACCCCCGGGAAAGAAATGCATGATCCCGTACGCCATTTTCAGTCCTCCCTTTAGTCGCGGCTGAGTTCCGTCTCTCAGAGCGCGCGCCGGAGCCGATATCGACGCTCACGTGTCACTGACAATGGACCGGCACTGAAAATTCAACAATAGCTGGGAACGAGCTACAGCGGTGCGCGGAGCCAAACTCGCGCCAATGTTCTCGCCGGGGGCGCCGGTGAACCGGACTACATTTTTTGCCCGACCAACATTGGTTAGGTATTCGCTCCGGTCATGTCTTCGCGCACGGCGGATGATTTGGATGAGGAGATGCACGCCGCTCTCGACGTCAATATCCCGAACTACGCCAGTGCCGTTGTGACCACGAATGAAATCGTCGATCTGATCTCTTCTGTCCAAACCTTGGATATCAGTGCGGAATCGTTTTGCGTGAGAGGAAGTAAGAGATGAGCTTTTCCACGCTTGGAAGCGTGTCGCCAATCTCAAGGTACCCAAACCCGAGGAGCTAGACATGAGCAATACTCAACTGCGCAGGGAAACTGCAACCGAGACCCCGAGAGCGCGGACCGTCGACATGAAGCTCGAGGTCGTCGTCATCCCTGTTTCGGACGTCGATCGCGCCAAGCGCTTTTACGGCGGATTGGGTTGGAGGCTCGATGCCGACTTCGCCGCGGAAGACGACTTCCGCGTGGTCCAGTTCACGCCGCCTGGCTCCGGGTGCTCGGTCATCTTCGGCAAGAACGTCACCGCGGCGGCGCCCGGCTCCGCCCAGGGACTGTACCTGATCGTCTCCGACATCGGGACCGCCCGCGACGAGCTCGTCGGTCGCGGCGTCGAGATCAGCGAGGTGTTCCACGACGCCGGCGGCGTGCACGCTGGCACGGACGAGCCCTACCTGTTCGGGCGGCTCCGGGTCAGCGGTCCGGATTCCGAGCATCGCAGCTACCGCTCGTACGCCTCGTTCAGCGATCCGGACGGCAACGGCTGGCTGTTCCAGGAGGTCACCGTGCGATTGCCCGGACGCGTGGACGCGGACGACACGACATTCACCTCGCCGACTGAGCTTGCGAGAGCGCTCCGCCGTGCGGAGGCCGCGCATGGCGAGCACGAGAAGCGGACCGGCCAGCGAGATGCGGACTGGCCCGACTGGTACGCCGAGTACATCGTCCGGGAGCAGGCCGGCAAACAGCTGCCTTCATAAGTGCTCTGCCAGCGCCCCGCGGCCGCTGTTGCGGTCAATACTGTTTAGCGCTCATTATCGTGCGATCTAGAGACAGGAGGCTTTCATGATCCGTAAGGCGAAAGCGGTTTGGCGCGGCACAGGTCGAGCCGGCAGCGGAAATCTTTCGAGCGAGTCCGGCGTGCTGGCGGATACACCTTATTCCTTCAGGACACGCTTCGAAAACGAGAAGGGTACCAATCCGGAAGAGCTGATCGCCGCGGCACATGCCGGCTGCTTCACCATGGCGCTCGCATTCGGGCTTCAGGCCGCCGGCCTTACCCCGACCGAGCTCGTGACCGAGGCGGCGGTCACGCTAGAGCCTGAAGGGAAAGGCTTCCGCATCAGCCGCTCGGCTCTCATGCTGCGCGGCAAGGTGCCGAACCTCGACGAAGCCAAGTTCATCGAATTGGCACGTGATGCCGAGAAGAACTGCCCGGTTTCCAAGGTCCTGAAGGCCGAGATCACCCTGGACGCCAAGCTAAACTGAACCGCGCGCGGCTGCGTCACGAGCGCTTTGACTTGGCCTGGCGCCTTTTGCGCTCGTAGAGAACGAGGAACCGCAACTGGGAGGCAGGCGGCGCCGCCCAGCGCCTTGGGCGACGTCGCCTTCCGCCACTGGCCGCTCCGTTCACCACCGGTTCCGGCACCATTCCGGTCGTCCTTCGTCCTCGGCGCCAACCGGGCTGTCGGACCCGTTCGACCTCATATTCGTATTTCGCCGGAGCTTCGGCGATTCCGAGCATGGATATGGGTATACTGGTTGCTCTTCTAGCTGTTGCCACGGCCGGACATAAATACCAAATAGGCGTCAACTCGCCATTTCTGTTCGGCATTGCGTTTTGCGAAAAGGACGTGGGTACGGGTTGCTTTACGCTCTCGGCTTCGGCCTCAACACGCGTGATCGCATCTCCCGAGCGGCAGGAGAGGATAGAGATCGGACCGCGATGTTCGCCGGAGGAGTATTCGCCGAACCTCTCGGCGAGCATAGTATTCGAGCTGAAGGAAGCGAGCGCAACCAGCCGATACAAATCGCTCTCTTCCCCGAGGCGGCGACGGCCCGCTCGCTTCGCGGCGCGGACCGCTCGCCCTCCTCTTGTTTGCTTGAATAGGCATCGGCAATTGAAGGTGAATATGTCACGATCTCCGCAGCCGATCCTCGCGGCCCGGCAAGCCCAGATGTTTCCCACGCTTGAGCCGGAGGACATCGATCGCTTGATGCGCTTCGGCGAAAACAAATCCTATGCCTCGGGCGAGCTCATCGTAAAGGCGGGAGAGGTGGCGCCAGGGCTGATCGTTGTTCTTTCAGGCAAGGTGCAAGTCACGCAGGGGCGCGGGCTCGACCTGCGCGAAACGATCGTCACCCACGGCCAGGCGCAATTCGTGGGCGAGCTGGCGCAGCTCTCCGCCCGTCCGTCGCTCGTGGATGCCGAGGCCCTTGAGCCGGTCGAAGGTCTCGTCATTCGTTCGGAAAGGTTGCGAGATCTGATGGTGCAGGAGGCTGAGCTTGGTGAGCGCATCATGCGAGCATTGATCTTGCGCCGGGTGGGTTTGCTGGAAAGCGGGGCAAGCGGGCCGGTCATCATCGGACAAGCCGATCATGCGGACGTATTGCGCCTGCAGGGCTTTCTCGCGCGTAACGGCCAGCCGCATCGCGTGCTCGATTCCGATAGCGACTCTTGCGCGAAGACCTTGATCGACCGCTTTCATGTTGACTTGCATCATCTACCCATCGTGCTGTGTCCAAATGGCAAATTGCTGCGCAATCCCAGTGAGAACGAACTTGCCCGCTGCATCGGCCTGGTCCGGCCGATCGATGCGACGAAGGTCTATGATGTGGCAATCGTGGGGGCAGGACCGGCGGGATTGGCCGCTGCCGTGTATGCGGCATCGGAGGGATTATCGGTGATCGTGCTCGATTGCCGTGCGTTCGGAGGACAAGCCGGTGCCTCCTCGCGCATCGAGAACTACCTTGGATTCCCCACGGGTATTTCGGGGATGGCGCTGATGGCGCGAGCCTATAATCAGGCGCAGAAGTTCGGTGCGGAAATGGCGATACCGGACCAAGCAAATCTATTGGGCGACCGCGTCGAACGGAACGCCAGACGCTATGTGTTGCGTATCGGCGACGACGAGAAAGTGCAGGCGCGTACCGTCGTCGTGGCGAGCGGCGCGCGTTATCGGCGCCTCGACCTGACGAATCTCGCTCCGTTCGAAGGATCATCCGTGCATTACTGGGTCTCGCCGATCGAGGCGCGCCTTTGCGGCGGCCAGGAGGTTGCCCTCGTGGGTGCTGGCAATTCGGCAGGACAGGCGGCCGTCTATCTGGCGAGCCACGCGAAGAAAGTGTGGCTGCTGGCGCGCGGCGAAAGTCTGGAGGCGAGCATGTCGCAATACCTCGTGCAGCGCATCAAGGCACAACCGAACATTGAGGTGCTGACGAAGACCGAAATCACGGCGCTGGAAGGAAATGCTGGCAATCTCGAAAACCTGCGCTGGCGCAACGGCGCGAGCGGGGAAGAAACGACTCGCTCTATCCGCCACCTGTTTTTGTTCATCGGCGCGGATCCGAACACGGACTGGCTCGCCCAGTGCAACGTGGCATTGGACGGGAAGGGCTTTGTGCGCACGGGGGGTGATTGCGGAGAGGGGCATCATCCGCTTGAAACGAGTCGCACCGGCGTGTTCGCCATTGGTGACGTGCGCTCCGGTTCCGTCAAGCGCGTAGCTGCCGCCGTCGGCGAAGGCGCCCAGGTGGTCGCTGCGCTTCATACTTATCTCGCGCAAACCGGCACCGAGGCCGCCGCGCCCGCGCAGATCGGGAGGCCCTGATGTCGGACAGATGCGTGCATGCCGTAGGCATTCGTCATGTGACGCCGAGCGCACTCGGCTGCGAGGAGTGTTTGAAGATCAACTCATCTTGGGTTCATCTGCGCCTCTGCCGCACCTGCGGTCATGTCGGCTGCTGCGATAGCTCGCCGCACCGTCATGCCACCGAGCATTTTCGCAAGACCGGTCATCCGGTCATCGAAGGCTACGATCCACCGGAGGGTTGGGGATGGTGCTATGTGGATGAGATCGTTCTGGACCTTGGCGAGAACACCACGCCGCAAAACGGGCCGATCCCGCGCTACTATTGAGCTCGCATAACAAACGATGGCAATCGCGAGCGCTCCCCCTACTGCCCAACTTGTGCTCCAGCGTCCCATCGATCCGGCGCGCGACCATGTGCGCGGCGGCAACAAATCCAGCGGTGTGATCAGCGTCGTCGTCTACGGCGACTATCTCAGCCCCTGTTGCCGGCGTCTGCGGCTTGTGATCGCGCGGCAGCGGCGGGATCGCGGGGGCGTTTAGGGTGCTTGGGCATCGATCATCCTTGTTCGCCAGCGCCGAGCTGCGATTGCGGCCCATATGGCCTCGATCAGACCAAAGGGCCAAGCGCCTTGCAGGAATCCGTAAGCTGCTCCGAGGACACATGCCCCAGCAAAGGCCAGGATGAACCACGGGCTTCGATCTTCCAAGGCGTAGCATACCAACATGGCCGTGACGGCAAACAGACCGAAGAGTGTGAGCGCGTCCATTGGCCTAAGGATAGCTAGCAACACGCGCCGTCAAGATGCCTGAATTTCAAACGGACCCACTGCCCGCTTTTGGGAGATGCACGATTGGCTCTACGAAGAGGAGCCGCCGCTCACCGACGCGCAGATCCGTGAATTCGCGAACGCGAATTTGCCGGCGTCAGGCGGCCTCAACCTCCTCCTCGCGGCCGTCGCAGCGCTCATCTGCGCAAACACGCGGCGCGCCTCCAGCTATCGGATTTTCATCGAGTCCGCGTTCGGCATTGGCCCTCCGGGGAACCTTTTCTCCATGAACGTGGCCGCTTGGTTTTTGGACTGAAATTTTATCCTTGACGAAATTCTTTCCGCAGCCGTTGAGGGCTTCTTCAAGGGCACCGAGACCCGTAGCGCAATCTCAAGTATCGGCGTCATGCCGAGCGCGGCGGCCGAATCGGGTTGCCCCGCGCGCGAC
The DNA here is from genome assembly GCA_963713805.1 of uncultured Alphaproteobacteria bacterium. Classification (GTDB taxonomy): domain Bacteria; phylum Pseudomonadota; class Alphaproteobacteria; order Rhizobiales; family Beijerinckiaceae; genus GAS188. Next base: position 38,924 of record CAVQNF010000030.1, read on the forward strand.
GACGCCCGCTACTTCACCGCCACTTCCTTCCCGTCCTGGCTCCAACGCGTATGGAACGAGCCTTCGGCATCTAAACGCCGGTAGGTGTGGGCACCAAAGTAGTCGCGCAGACCCTGGATCAGATTGGCAGGTCCACGTGAGCGGCGCAGCCCGTCGTAATAGCTGAGCGAGGACGAGAAAGCCGGCACGGCCACGCCATGCGCGACCGCCAGCGCGACGACGTGGCGCCAAGACTTCTCGGCTTGCTGCACGGCGTCCCGGAAATAATCCTGCAGCAGAAGGCTGGGAATCGCCCCGTCGGCCTTGTAGGCCTCTACGATCCGGTCGAGGAAGCGGGCGCGAATAATGCAGCCGCCGCGCCAGATCGTGGCAACCTCGCCGAGGCGCAGATCCCAGCCATATTCTTTCGAGGCGGCCGTCATCTGCTCGAAGCCTTGAGCATAGGCGACGATCTTGGAGGCGAAGAGCGCGTCGCGAATCGCATCGATATCGGCCTGCTCGGGCTTGCGGACCGGCGTCTGATTGTGGGGTATCCTCTTCTCGGCCTCGATGCGCAGTGAACGTTGGCCCGAGAGGGCGCGGGCGTAGACGGCTTCGGTGATGCCGGTCAGGGGCACGCCGAGATCGAGCGCGTTGCGCGCCGTCCAGCGACCCGTGCCCTTCTGCTCGGCCTCGTCGATGATAACGTCGATCAGCGCCCCGCCGGTCTTCTCGTCGCGCTTTTTCAAGACGGCCGCCGTGATCTCGATCAGGTAGGAATCGAGGTGGCCGGTATTCCATTGCTCGAAGATTTTTGCGATCGCCGAGGCGTCGAGGCCGTAGACCGTCTTGAACAGGTCGTAGGCCTCGGTGATCAATTGCATATCGGCATATTCAATGCCGTTATGCACCATCTTCACGAAATGCCCCGCTCCGCCGATGCCGATGTAAGTGCAGCATGGCGTGCCGTCGACCTGGGCCGCCATCTTGGTCACCATGGGCTCGATGCGCGCATACGCATCCTTTTCGCCGCCGGGCATCATGCTCGGCCCTTCGAGCGCACCCTCCTCGCCCCCCGACACGCCCATGCCGATGAAGCGGATCTTCTTTTCCTTCAGGGAAGTGAAACGGCGGTCGGTGTCGGTGAAAAGCGAGTTGCCGCCGTCGATCACGATGTCGTCGGCCTCGAGATAGGGCAGAAGTTCATCGATCACGTCATCGACCGGCTTGCCGGCTTTCACCATGATGATGATCACGCGCGGCTTGGCCAATGCTCCCACGAACATCTTGAGGTCCTTGGTGGGCGTAAAGCGTCCCTCGTGACCGAACTGCGTGACGAGCTCATCGGTGCGACCGCCGTGCCGGTTGTAGAGCGCGACGCCGAAGCCCTTGCGCGCGGCGTTCCTGGCCAGATTGGCGCCCATGACCGCAAGGCCGAGCACACCGAGATCTGAAAGTTGTGTCACGTGTCAGTCCTCCGTCCGTCCTTCGGAACATGGGATACGCCTTTGGCATATCCACCCTCATGGCGGAAGCTTAGGCCGACGGCGAAGAGGGTCCGCTGCGAACCCGTCGCGAGGCATTTTAAGAGGATCGGCGTAGACTGTGAAGAAAGGACATCAAGGAGGGATCACCTTCGTGCCACGAACTCAGGTGTTCAAAGGCGGACCAAGGAGCGCTGGAATGAACTCATCCAAGCGCCGTGCTCAAAGCGTCGGCCTCAACGATCTCGAGCGGCACGCGCGACTTTCTCTCACGAGAGAAGTGACGCCCGGCTGGTCGAACCTGCCCGGGTCGCCGCGATGGGCCGCATCGTTGGCCGTCACGATTTCGCCCGCCGCTACCGCTCCAGGCTTCCCGGGTACCTCATTTGACGATCTCCACGACTTCCCTGAAGCGGGCGCTGCGATCGCTATGGCTCGGGGCGGTCCTTGTCATGTCAGGTGGTTTACGATCCCGGGATTTGGAGCGCAGCGGCGCAGCCCAGCTCCACGGCCAACAGTGCGAACTTCGAAGCCTTCCTGCAGGAATTATGGCCCGAGGCCGAACGCAAAGGCGTGACACGCTCAACCTTTGATCAGGCCTTCGCCGGCGTCACTCCCGACCCGCGCGTCATCGCGCTGACGCGCAATCAGCCGGAGTACGGCAAACCGGTTGGAACATACATCGAAACCATGGCTTCCCAGGCACGCATCGACGCGGGCCTCCGCCAAGCCACTCAGCAATCCGCCATCCTCGACTCGGTCGAGCAGAGATTCGGCGTCGACCGTTGGCTCATCTTGGCCATTTGGGGCATCGAGACGTCATTCGGCGTCGAACCGATCCGCTGGGACGTCATCAGATCACTGTCGACATTCGCGCAGGCCCACTATCGTGACCCCTTTTTCCGCGATGAACTCATCGCAGCGTTGAAGATTTTGCAGGACGGCCATCTCTCGCGCGACCAGATGCTCGGTTCATGGGCGGGCGCAATGGGCCAGCCGCAATTCATGCCCTCGACCTACATTAAATTTGCCGTCGCTTTTTCCGGCAATGGCCAGCCGAATATCTGGACGAGCGTTCCCGATGTACTTGCCTCGATGGCCAATTACCTCAACAAGGCGGGCTGGAAACCCGGGCTGCCCTGGGGCTTCGAGGTCGTGGTGCCATCGAATTTCGACTATCGCCGCAGCCGCGCTTCGTTCCAGGAATGGGCCAATCTCGGGGTCATGCGCGCCGATGGCGGCGCTTACCCGCCGACCGGGGACGCGATCCTCTTCTTTCCGAGCTGCGCGTCGGGGCCGGCCTTTCTGGTCACCGAAAACTTCATTGCCATCAAGCGTTACAATAATTCGGACGTGTATGCCCTGGCGGCAGGCCAACTGGCGAACCGAATGCGTGGTGAAGGGCCAATTCGCGCGTCCTGGCCGCCGACAGACCGCCAGCTGACCCTAGCCGAAAGAATAGGCTTGCAGCAGAAACTGGCCGCGCTCGGCTACGATGTTCATGATTTCCAGGGACGTTTCGATTTCGATCTCAGGGATTCGATACGAGACGTCCAAGCCAAGCTTGGATTCTTAACCGACGGCTGTCCGACGGCCGCTCTGCTTGATCGCCTCGGTGTGACCGCGCAGTGAGCTCAAAGTGTCCCGCGTTTGGGCGCCGAGTCTCGCCTAACCGGGCCCCGTCGGCGGCTGTCGCTCCCGGATGGCCATTCCATTTGATCCAACGCTCATGGCGGCAGCAGCACTCTTGCCGAGTGGGTCCCATCCATGACCTTGATGTGCCGGTCTTGTGCCTATCGCCACATGGCGCGCATTCGGGCTGCAACATCGACGCGCAGCTCTTGCACAGGTGCGCGCGCCGCGGCGCCTTGCACCGCAAGCGGCCAGCTTCTGCGCTCGAACAGATGTAGCAACGTCCTCGGAACGAAGCGCGTGCGCGAGGCAAAGACGTGGCGATCGCCCTGAGGGTGCTGGCCATGGGTATAGAAACGCTGCGGCGTGATGAGATGAAGCTCATCTTTTGCCCGGGTCATCGCAACATAAAGAAGGCGCCGTTCCTCCGCGAGCTCGGTTGCACTCCTCGTCGCGAGGTCCGAGGGAATGCACCCGTCAACGGCGTTCAGGACGTAAACGGATTTCCACTCCTGGCCCTTGGCGGAGTGGATGGTCGAGAGAATAAGATAGTCCTCATCAAGCAGCGGTGCGCCCGCCTCATTGCTGGTCGCATCTGGCGGATCGAGCGTGAGCTCGGTCAAGAAACGCTCGCGCGACGGATAGCTGCTGGCGATTTGCTCGAGCTGGACGAGGTCCTCGCGTCGCGTGACCGCATCCTCATAGATCGCGCTCGAGGAGCGGCTCGTACCATTCACGCGCCTGGGCGATCTCGGCGGGCCATGGCGTTTGTCGTGCGCCGAGGCTTACGATGATGTCGATGAAATCGTGCCAGCGCGCGCCGCAGCGTCGTGGCGGCTCGGTTTCGGTGAGCGCGTCGATAGGCTGAGCGCTCGCGGCCATCTGGTCCAGCACGCCCTGCGCCGATTTTGGTCCAACGCCCGGCAACAGCAGCATCAGGCGATAGCCGGCGACCCGGTCGCGCGGGTTCTCCGCGAAGCGCAGCAATGCCAACAGATCCTTGACGTGCGAAGCGTCGAGGAATTTGAGGCCGCCGTATTTCCGGAACGGGATGTTACGCCGGGTCAGTTCCACTTCGAGCGGCCCGCTGTGATGGGAAGCCCGGAAGAGCACGGCCTGTTGTTTCAACATCAACCCGCCTTCGCGACCCTCGAGAACACGTTCGACGATGTAGCGCGCCTGATGCGTCTCGTCGGGTACCGTCACGAGACTTGGCCGTTCTCCCTTGGCGCGGTCCGTCCAGAGATTCTTGGTGAATCGCTCTGCTGCGAGCTCGATCACGCCATTGGCCGCGCCGAGGATCGCTTGCGTCGAACGGTAATTCTGGTCAAGCGTGACGACGGTGGCCGCCGGCGTGAATTGGCCGGGAAAATCCAGGATGTTTCGGACGGTGGCCGCGCGGAAGGAATAGATTGCCTGCGCATCGTCGCCGACGACAGTCAGGCCTTTGCCGTCGGGCTTCAAGCACGACAGGATCGAGGCCTGAATGCGATTCGTGTCCTGGTATTCATCCACGAGCACATGATCGAAGCGGGCTCCAATTTCGCTACTCATGCTACGATCGGTCATCATCTGCGCCCAGTAGAGCAGAAGGTCGTCATAATCGAGCACGTTCTGGCGCTGCTTCGTCTCGACATAGCCTTGAAACAACTCCTTGAGCTCCTCCCCCCAAGCCGAGCACCACGGGAAGTGGGCTGGAATGACCTCCTCGATTGGCGTTTGCGAATTCACGCAACGCGAATAGATCGAGAGACAGGTTCCCTTCAGAGGGAATTGCTCGTCCGTGCCGGAAAAGCCGAGATCGTTTCGGACAAGATTCATGAGGTCGGCCGAATCCTGCCGGTCATGGATGGTGAAACTGGGATTGAGGCCGATCGCACCCGCGTGTTCGCGCAGCAAGCGCGCGCCGATTCCGTGGAATGTACCGGCCCATTCAAGTGACGCCGTCATCGCTTCGGCCGCGGCCCCCATCACGCGGCGAGCAACACGCTCGACGCGCCCGATCATCTCCGCCGCGGCGCGGCGTGAAAAGGTCAGCAGCAACACACGGCTTGGGTCGACACCATTCGCGAGCAGATGCGCGACGCGGTGAGCGAGCGTGTCGGTCTTGCCTGAGCCGGCACCGGCGATGACCAGCAGCGGCAGGACCTCGCCGCACAAGCCATGCTCCACTGCTTTTCGCTGCTGGGCGTTCAGCTTCTCGAGATAGGCGAGGGTCATTTTTGCGAATCAGCTCTGAAAGTTGCGATCAACAGAGCATGATTCACGTTTCGTTCGCAAGGATATGGGACGACTATAACCTTGACAAAGCAGGCCGCTAGATCTCGGGCGGGTGCCGACAGGCCGGCGCTTTCCCTTCGGAGCCCTCGCCCGAGAGTTCGAAAAAACAATCAATAATGATATCGACATTGGGCGATATCGAGTTGCTGGTTCTCGCCCTTTCCTGAGAGGAAGACAGGCGGTGTTCGCGTGATGCGCGACCACCAGCCTTGAAGGGAGGACTCCGGTTCCCGAGCCCCTTAAATGGATTGCGTTTAATGTCTTTGACGAGGCGATTGATAGTATCGAGGACCCTCTCGTCCTCTTTTTGCCGTTGAACATATTCTTCCCAAGCTTCTTCCGTCCAGGCAGTGATCATGCGGATGCCAAATCCACCCCCGCTGGCTCGATCAGTTCATGCTCGGCCAGTTTGCCGTCATCCGCCCCCTTAAAAGAGCGCAAGAGGCGCGCAGCATTAGCGGGGCTCTTTAGGAGATGAACAGTCTCCATCAGGCCCTCGTACTCCTCCTCCTCCGCGAGGAGGACCACAGTGCGAGCGTTCTGGCGAGTGACAAAGAGAGGCGCGTGATCGTCGCATACCTTTTCCATGTAGGAGGCGAGCTTGCTACGCAGCTCAGTGTAAGAAACATGTGCCATGGTGCTCTCCCACCCCGCCGCTGTTACAGGTGTTTTTCGGAACAGTGCTGGTATACCCCCTTCATGCCGCGCTTGAAAACGGAGAAACGTGACGCCGGGCGACATCGCACTGTTGGCGCTGTTCGGGGTCGCCCAGATGGGCCAGGCTTCCTCATGTTCACCGCCGGGGTCCGCCCCATCCCGGCCGCCGATGCCGAAGAGATCACGATGCTCGAAGGTCATTGCGGCGCCGATCCGGGCGTGGCTCGCTTTCAGTAAGAATCCGGGGACGCGCGCGGTGGTCGGCGGTGCTATTGTCCTCGCCGGGGTCATCGCCCGCACCCATTTCGCGAAGCGTGCGATGGGCGCGGGGTGCGTGAGGAGATCACGATGGCCGGACAATCGATAGCGGTGATCGGCAATGGCATCATCGGCCACGGCATCGCCGAGGTGTTCGCAGGGGCTGGCTGGCGCGTGACGCTGATCGGGCGCAACGCCGCGAGTTTCGACGCCGCGCTCGCGAAAATTGGAACGAGCCTGGCGATGTTCGTGGCCCATGGGCTGGTCAGCGAAGCGCAACGCGCGGCGGCGCTCACGCGGGTCACGACGACGACGCGGCTCGAGGCAGCGGTCGGCGCCGATCTCGTTATCGAGGCGGTACCCGAGGACATGGCGCTGAAGCGCGCAATCTTCGGTCGGCTCGACACGATCTGCGGCCCCGATGCCGTGCTCGCTTCCTCGAGCGGCCATTTGGTCAGCGAGCTCGTTGGCGAGGTCCGCGCGCGCGACCGGGTCGTGGCGGCCCATTTCTGGTACCCACCGCAACTCATCCCGCTGGTCGAGGTCTGCGGCGGTCCAGAGACGTCGTCGGCCGTGGTGGCCCGGACGTGCGAGATCCTGCGGGCGGTCGGCAAGGAGCCGGTGGTGATCGACAAGGAGGTGCCGGGCTTCATCGGCAACCGCATCCAGTTCGCGGCGCTGCGCGAGGCGTGGGCCCTGTGGGCGGCGGGCGTCGCCTCCGCCGAGGCGATCGATGCCGTGGTGCGCAACTCGATCGGCCGTCGCCTCGGTGTGACGGGGCCGCTCGAATCCGCCGATGTCGGCGGCCTCGACACAATGGTTGCCTTCGCCCGCTTCCTCCAGCCCAGCCTCGATTCCGCGCCGCAGCCACCGCCGGTGCTCGACCAGCTCGTCGCGGGCGGGCATCGCGGCCTGCCGAGCGGGCGCGGCGTCTACGACTGGTCGCGGCGTGACGGCGCAAGCCTGCTCGAGGCGCGCCGCGAAGAGCTGATCCGCTGGCTCAAGGCTGACCGCGCGTCGCGCGGCACGCCGGCGCGCTCATGACGCACGACGTAACCGCCTTCGCACCCGGCTTCAAGGAGACGCCGTATTGGTGGGAGGCGGCGCCGCCGCTCGACCTTCCGCCACCGCCCGTGCCGGCGTCGATCGACGTGGCGATCGTCGGCGCCGGCATCACCGGGCTGAACGCCGCGCTGGTCTTGGCGCGGGCGGGGCGCAGCGTTGCCGTGTTCGACGCCGGCGATCTCGGGCAAGGCGCCAGCTCGCGCAACGCCGGCTATCTCGGACGCACCCTCAAACACGGCTTTGGCGACTTGCAGCGCCGCCACGGCACCGAACATGCGATCGCCGTGTATCGCGAGATGCAGGCGGCCTTCGATTCGGTCGTGGAGCGCCTCCAGACCGATGAGATCGACGCCGCCTTCAAGCGTTGCGGGCGTTTCATCATGACGCGTTCGCCCCGGCAACACGAGGCTCTCGCAGCCGAGCTCGAGCTCAGACGAAAATATCTCGGCGAAGAATTCGCCATGGTGCCCCGAGCATCGGTGCATGAGGAGATCGCGACCGACCGGTTCTGCGGCGGAGCGGTCATTCCGGATCTCGGCGCGATCCATCCCGGCCTCTACCAGCGCGGCCTCCTCGAGCGGGCGAGGGCGGCAGGGGTGACGCTGATCGGCCATACGCCCGTCGAGCGGCTCGGCCGCGCCGAGACGGCGAACGGGTTTGTGCTGGCGTCCTCGCGAGGCGCCATCAAGGCGCGGGATGTCCTCCTCGCGACCAATGGATATACCGGTCCCCTCCTCCCATGGCTGCGGCGGCGCGTCATCCCGTTCGATGCCTATATGATCGCGACCGAGCCGATCGCGCCGGAAATCATGAGCCGCCTCCTGCCGAGCGACCGGACGTATCTCGATTATGTGCACAACATCGATTTCATGCGCCGCTCGCCCGACGGCACGCGGATCCTGTTCGGCGGCCGCACCGGCAGCCGCTTCACCGGTCCGCGGGCGAAGGCGCTGGAGCTGCGTGCGCGAGCGTCCCGCATCATCCCGGAAATCGGCGTGATGAAGCTGAGCCATGCCTGGACTGGACGCTGCGCGGCCAGCTTCGATCTCTTTCCTCATCTCGGGACCGAAGCCGGCATCCACTACGCCGGAGGCTACTGCTTTGCCGGAGTGCCGATGGGGACCTATCTCGGCAGAAAGGCAGCGCAGCGAATTCTCGGGTTGCCGGAGGGCAGGACGGTGTTCGCAGAACGGTCTTTCCCGAGCGCGCCGCTATACTCGGGCAATCCATGGTTCGTGCCTTACGCGATGGCCTGGTACGATTGGCGCGACCGGCGCGACAGCCGGTAGCGCCAGGGGAGGTCCGCCAAGACAATGCTCAGGGGCGAGCGTGCATGAACCCTAACGTGGCTGGAAAAAGACAGGGCAAGGATTCACGTGGCAATCGGCGCGGCCGCGGTCGTGATCAAAGGCGCGAGGGCGACGCGCGACTGTTGGCGCGCAGCTTGGCGCACGAGGTGTAAGACCCCGCCGCCCCGACCGCGGTCCAAAGCGGCGTTTCGGCCGAAGCTCGAAACTGCCGATCTCATCGGTTCGGCGGCTCCAGGCCAAGCCGCAGCCTGATGGGTGCGGCGTCACCTTCGCGCGATCCCCACGTTCCGTAACTCGAGACAATGCGAGTCCGATGTAGGATGCAGGAAACATCTTCGGCGCCTATTGGGAGGGCAGCCCGCGGCGCCTCCACTCGCCGGGAGCGAGCGGATTTCCGACATCGAAGGCGAAGCCCACGACTTTCGTCGCGTCCGTGTCGACCTCGCAACGATAGCTCAGATCGTACCACTCCCAATTGGAACGGAAGGCCGCGCTGCGGTTTTCGATGACCGTGCCTTCTTTCAGCGGGTCGAAAGGCAGGATCTCCGGAAAATGGGAGGGTGAGGCATGGCGCAACTGCTCGCCCAGCTCCGTAGCACAGAGCCGCGCGGCCCGCACGCCGCGTGGGACATACCCCATCGCGATTGTCGCTGTCGGATTACCGGTTGCTCTTTGCGAGAATAATGTCTTCGCTTCCCGAAGCTTCGAGGCCCTTTGCGCTTTGGCGGCGTCCTCTGGCCTGGGCGCCGGTGTTTCCAGCACCCTGGGCGGCTGGGCTTCGTCTGTTGCCCTGACCGTCGTCACAGCCGGTGGCTGCGCAGGGTCCCGTTTATCCAGATCGCGCGGCGCCGTCGGCGCCGCTGAACCATCATTCGCGCTGTTGCCATCTGGCGACACCTGAGGGCCGGCGTCCTTCTCACCGAATTGGAAGACGGGCTTCAGGACAGGAAGGGCTTCACCTTTGCCGTTCCTCGATGGTTCAGGCGGCGGCACGAGCTCCACCGATATCGCCTGGTCCTCCTGCGGCTGCGGGAGCGATTCCGGCAGTCCAAAGATCAGAAGGGCGGCGATGAGCAGATGCAGGACAAGGGAGGCAGGCAAGCCCCGCCTCCATATCCAGCGATGATCCCGTACATCATCCCTCATCGTGATGGGTGTGGAATGAAACATTGTCGGCATCAAGCATCCATGTCGCCAGGGTGGAAAACTCACCCCCCTCACGATAGCGGCCGCGCAACCCGGGGATGGCGCACCAACACCTGTGCAGGCAATTAACCACTACGCTGACTTTGATACCAGGCGGCGCCATGCCAACCACAGGTCATGATCCGGCGCGCCGGAAACCCTTGTCTCCAGCCAAATTTTGCGCGACACCGGGACCCTGACCAACATCGGCTTTCCGCTCATGGCCGTCAAAAGCACCTCGCCTGCATGGCGTCCGCTTTCGAGAACCGCCACATTGGGCGGGATCGGCCACAATGGGCGCAAACCGGTCGCCGCTCCTGGGCGCGCGCAAAGGCCTGCTAACCACCACCCAAAGCCGTTCACCTGACGAGACCCGAACTCACCGGCAATAGGCTTGGGCATGCCAGAGGAAATATTGTCGGCAACCCGTCAAAACCTCTTGCAGAGCTACGTCGAAGAGTCGGGCAGCGCCTAACGCGATCGCGGACTTTTGGCGCGCCATTCCCCTCTTTAAGACGCCCGTACTTGAGGTGAAATGCCAACCGGCATGAGCTCATACGGCGGCTTCCAACCCGGCAGTGCAGCAATACGTCGCCGCCAAGCATCGATAGCGGGAAACTGTGCCGCAATGTCGAAGCCGGTCTCGGCGGCAGGGTAATAGACGTAGCCCGCCATTGAGAAATCGACGATGGTCGGCGTCTCTCCCAACACGAAGGGATGATCCGTGAGGTGTTTATCGGCGATCGAGAATGTGCTTTCGACGCGGGACCTCAAGAAAGCCAGAACAGCGGGATCGACAGCATGAGGGGTTAGACAATTTTGAAATCGATGCATCGCGTAGTTGTTGGTAAATTTGTGATTATCGAAGAGAAGCCAGCGCAGAGCCTCGAAGCGCTCGTCATTAGTCGGGGCGAACTTACCCACGGTTTCTGCCAGCCACATCAATATCGCGCCCGATTGGGACATTCGCTTGTCCGCCACCTCCAGCACGGGCACCTCGCCCATCACGTTGGTGTCAGCTCGCCAATTCGCGTCCCGTGTTTGGCCGCCAGCAAAATCAATCCCGACCGGCTCCCAATCGAGGTCGGCGCAATTCAGATAGAGCGCGACCTTGTAGGCGTTCCCGGAGGCGCCGTTGCAATGCAGCCTGTATCGAGCCATCTCGATTCCCTACTCAACAATTACGCAAGGCGGCCTCAGTTGGCGCGTCCTTTCATATCACGCCAGACCCGCAATGGCGCTCATCAGGCTAGAATGTCCCCTTTCCTGGTTTGACAACCCACGCTTCGTATACGGCGCGCGCGTCGCGGGCCAATTCCCTGTTTTGCTCCATCGGAATGATTTTCCGGCTATTGAGCGGACGCGCGAGTTCTTCGTAGAATGGCTCGTCGCCGAGACCGATGTCGCGCGAATCATCCATCGACAAGACGTAGTAGGCCCGATCAAGCCGCGCCCACAGCATGCTCGACATGCACATGCAACACGGCGCGCCATTGGTATAGAGCTCACAGCCCGAGAGGTTGAAAGTCTTGAGCCGGGCGCTGGCCCGACGGACCGCCAGCAGTTCGGCGTGAGCGGTCGGATCGTTGCTGGAAAGAACTTCGTTGTGAGCTTCGCCGACAATTTCGCCTTGTCTGACGATGACCGCGCCAAACGGGCCACCATGGCCGCAGTCCATGCCCCGTTGCGCGAGTTCGAGGACCCGACGCATATGTTTGGTATCGTACATCCTCGTCTCCATCGTCGAACGGGGCAATCCGAGCCAGCCTTTCTAACCACCGAGAAACGCCCGCTTGACTTCCTCGGTGTCGCGCAAGGTCGAAGCGGTGCCGGCCAGCACGATCTTGCCGACTTCGAGCACATAGGCGCGATCACAGCAGGCGAGCGCCTTGCCCACATTCTGTTCGGCCAGCAAGACCGACGTGCCATCGCTGACGATACCCCTGATCCCGGCAAGCACCTCATCCGCCAGCTTGGGCGACAGTCCGAGCGACGGCTCGTCGAGCAGCAGCAGGCGCGGCTGGCCCATCAGTGCACGGCCGATCGCGAGCATCTGCTGCTGGCCGCCGGATAGCTGCCACCCGAGGGCTTCCTGCCGCGTGGCCAATTGCGGGAACAGGCTGAAGGCGCGCTCGACCCGGCGCGCACGCTCAGCCTTGCCCGCGAAGACCGCGACCTCGAGATTTTCGCGTACCGTGAGACCCGGAAAGACGCGCCGGCCTTCCGGCGAATAGCCGAGACCCAGGCGGATTCGCTGTTCCGTGCGCAAATCTGTGACGTCGCGGCCAAGAAATTGCAGGCCTCCGCTCTTCGGGCGCAGGAAACCGACGATGGATTTGAACAAGGTCGATTTGCCGGCGCCGTTGGCCCCGATCAGCGCCACCGCCTCGCCGCTGCCCACCGAAAGCGTGGCTTCCTTGAGCGCAAACACAGGCCCGTACCAGACGCACAGTTTGTCGATTTCGAGCAACCCGCTCATGGCATGCCGACTGCGACCCGGAGAGGTTCGGACGCACCCAATCCCAGGTAAGCCTCGATCACCGCGGGATCTCGCCGCACGACGTCAGGTAATCCGTCTGCTATCACTTTGCCGCGATCGAGACAGATCAGGCGTTCGGCCAGCGCCGCGAGGAACACGAGGTTGTGCTCGACGACGACCACGGTGATTCCATCGGCGGCAATGGCCTTGATCCGCTCGGCGAGATCGAGTTGCTCTCGTTCATTGAGGCCGGCGGCTGGCTCATCAAGCAGGACCAACGCCGGCCCGGACGCGATGGCGCGGGCGACCTCAACGCGCCGACGCGTGCCGTACGGCAGCCGTCCGCAAGGCTCCATGACGACATCGGCCACGCCCAGCCGTTCGGCCGCGGCCATGGCGATCCGGCGCGCCCGTTCCAGCTGGCGGTCGTGGCCTATCGCCGAAATCGCCTTGAACAGTCCAGCGCCATCGATGCCGGCGCGCGCCACCGCGATGTTGTCCAGCGCGCTGAGCTCATCGACCAAATGAATATGCTGAAACGTGCGCGCGATGCCGCGTCGTGAAATGACGTGGGCCGGCGTCCTGGTGATGTCGTGACCGCGAAAGGTCACTCGGCCTTTTTCGCAGGCATAAAGGCCGGAAACGACGTTGAGCAGCGTCGTCTTACCGGAACCATTTGGGCCGATGAGGCCGACAATCTCACCTTCCCGCAAACTGAAGCTGACACCATCAAGGGCCCGCAAGCCGCCAAATCCGAGTGTCACGTCGTGGGTAGCGAGAATTTGGCCATCGTGGTCAGTGGGAGCCGCCTGCGGCGCGCGCTCCGATACTGAAGGCGGTTTCGGGCCAGCCCGACGCCCGAAAAGCGCCACGCACAACCGCTCGAGCGCTCCGACAAGACCATAAGGCGCGAGGATAAGGACCAACAGCGCCGCGAGCCCATAGGCGATCATGTAGTAATTTTCCAAGACGCGAAACCATTCGCGCAAGTGGACGATCAAGATCGCTCCCAAGATCGCGCCGGCAATGCGGGTACGGCCGCCAATGACAGTCATGGTGAGACAAGTCACCATCAGGGCGAGGTCGAGATTCTCGGGCGAGACGACATGGATGACATGCGCCATGAGCGCGCCGGCAGCGCCGCCATAGGCGGCGCTGAGAATAAAGGCGGCGAACCGAAGATGGGCGATGTTCAACCCGAGCGCGGACGCCGCGACCCTATCCTCGCGCATGAGATGGAAGGCCTGGCCATAGAGGCCTCGCGTCACTTGATAGGAGATCAGGCAGCCGACCAGGACCAGACCCCAGACGAAATACAAGACCGATCGCCGGTCCGACAAAATGAGGCCTGCCAAATCAATTGAGGGAATGCCGGGCAGACCATTGGTGCCGCCGGTGATGTCGCTCCACTGGATGGCGAGCAGGAGCACGACCAGTCCAATGCCCAGCGTCGCCAGCGAGAAATAGTGCTCTTCAAGCTTGAGCACAGGTACGGCGACGACGACGGCGAGCAGCACCGGACCCGCGATCGACAGCGGGAAGGTCACCAGAAAACCCGCGCCGAAATGCGTGGCGACGATGCCGGTGATGTATCCGCCGATTCCGTAGAAGGTCGCCTGCGCCAGCGACACCGCGCCGGCATGACCAAAAACGAACTGGAAGCCGAGCACGAGCAGCGCATAGATACCGCACAGCGTCAGGATACGCATGTCGTAGGGGGAAGCGAAAAACAGCGCGTAGGTTACCAATGCGGCCGCTGCAAGAACGAGCGGGAGCCGAACGCCGGAGAGAAGCCAGGACAGCAAAAACCGTCGTCCCCATCAGGCGCGGCGCTGCACGCGCTCGCCAAAGATGCCTTGCGGGCGGACAAAGAAGATGAGCAGAAGGGTAACGTAGAGCAGACCCGTCGCCGCCGCATACGACACATAGGCCGACACCACGACCTGAAACAGCGAAATGATCATGGCACCGATCACGGCGCCGGCGATGCTGCCCCATCCGCCGATGACGACGGCGATGTAGGCGTAGACGCTGAGCGGGATCCCACCGGTCGGATAGACAAAAAACTGATTGGCGAGCAGCGCGCCGGCGATGCCGGCAAGCGCCGTGCCAAGGCCAAATGTCGCCGCGAGGAGCGCGAATGCCGAGATGCCGACGGCCTGGGCCATCTGGCGGTCTTCAGCCGTTGCGCGAAGCCGGCGTCCGAGCTGGGTACGCGTGAAGAGCAGATACTGTGAGGCGATCAGGATTGCGGCGACCACCATCGTAGCCATCGCCTGGATGCTGATCTCGATCTCGCCGGCATGCCAGACGCCGCTTTTCACAAGCGGCAGCGCCGCATGCGCCTGCGGGCCGAACAGCACGACAAACGCATTTTGCAGAATGATGCCGCACAACAACGTGCTGATGAACACGGTCGATGGGGGCCGGTTGATCAGGGGAAAATACGCGACGAGCGCCAGCGCGACGCCGAGCACGAACATCATGACGGCGACGAGCGGCAGGAAGACGATGGTGGGGATATTCGCCATCGAGCCCAGACCGACAGCAACGTAGCCGCCGGCCATCACCAGGTCGCCATGGGCAAAGTTAACCGCGCCGGTCGCATTCACGATGAAGACAAAACCGAGTGCGACCAGCGCGTAGGCTGCACCGAGTGCCAGGCCGTTGATTACCAGCTGCAGAAGCGTAATCACGGCCGGGCTGCCGACGCTTTCATTTCAGGACCATCTCCGGGCCCGTATAATGCTCGACGACCTTGGGAATGCGGCTCGTACCATCCCAGCAAACGATGTCGGCATCGTGCGAAAGATCGCCCTTGCCGTTGGACTTGTAGGTCATGGCGACGCCTTCATAGGTCTCCTTCTGCAAGGCCGCGCGCAAGTCCTCGGGAGTCTTGGCGCCCTTGGCGATCAGCGTCAGCACCATCATCGCACCATCATATTGGCCGAGTGCAAGGCCGTCGGGCTCAAGACCGAACCGCGCTTTGTAAGCATCGGCCCATTCCTTGATTTTAGGCGTCGCACGGGTTTCCGGCGCCGACGGCGTTTCCGCGCAAACCCCCTTGAGCTCGGCCGGCTCGAACAACGCTGTCGCAGTGGGTTCGACAATCGACGAACTATTGATGATCGGCAGCGTGATGCCTGCCGCCTTTGCCTGCTTGACGATCAGCGCCATGGGTGCGGCGACCGAATGCACGACGATGGCGTCCGCGCCCGATGCCTTCACCTTGGAGAGAAGTGGCGACATATCCTTGGTGTCCGGCGCGATCGAGGAATCCTCATAGACCGGCTTGACACCGAGCTTGGTGAAGTCCTCCTTGAGCAAGGCAAAGCCGCCCTGCCCGTAGGCCGTCGTGTCGCTGATCAGCGCGATCTTGGTCTTGTGCAATTTTTCGACCACGTAACGCGCGTGCGCAACCTTGATCTCGCGGTCATTGGGCAGGAAGCGGAAAATATAGGGGTTGTCGCTCTCGGTGATCCTGGCGAGGCCGGAAATGGTGAGCAGCGGAACCTTGTACTCGGCCGCCACCGGCATCATCGCCACCATCTCCGTGCCGAACACCGACACCGCCGCGGCGATCGGTTTGCCGTTGCTCAGGGCTTTGTCGAGAGCGGTGGCGGCGCCGGTGGCCGAGGTGCCGGTATCGAAGACCGGGTAGTCGACCGTCTTGCCGCCCGGCGGGTGCTCCAGCGCCATCACCGCGCCATTACGCTGGCTGCCGCCTTCGACCGACATAAAGCCCGTGATCGGCATGACGATCGGCAGATAAGCATCGGCGGACTTCGCCAAGTCCGGACGACATGGCCACCGCACAAAGGCCGAGCATTGCGGCGCATCCGTGCCGCCAACCGATCACCTCGCCGAGAAATTGAAGGATCGTAGAGCTTTGCGTCGTTCATGAGCACCATTCCTCTGGTTGGACGCAGCTGTCCGGCACTCAACTGCGAATAAAAAAAAATTCCTCTTAGGAACGCTAACTTGGGGTTTTTTATCAGTCAAGAGCGAACGGTCGGGCAACCATTCAACCGCGGCGGCTCAGGACTCGCGGGGCGATCCCAGTCGGTGGACGTGATAAGGTTCACACGCCAGGTTGTGACAAAAATGGCCGACGATCGATTGCAGATCTTTTGCGAAAGAGCGCATCGGCGCATTGGCGGCGAACAACCGCTCGGCGGCATTGGCGGCGTCACGGCGAAGTTTCGTTTCATCGATCGTCGTCAGCCGGCCGCGATCAAGCACCATGCGCCCGCCGATCATCACACTGTCGACGGCCCCGCCATTTTCGGTAAACACGATCTGGGTGATCATGTCGTGGCACGGCACGTAGTTGATGTGGCCGAGATCGAGGAACACGATGTCGGCCTTGAAGCCTTGCGCGATCTCTCCGATTTTGCCGCCAAGGCCCATGGCGCGGGCACTACCGACGGTCGCCATGTGCAGGACTTCGTCGGCGCCCAGCCACTCCTCGAAGTCGGGAGTCTGGACACGCGAAATCAAAGCGGCGAGCCGCGTCGATTCGAACATATTGAGCTGGTCGGAACTGTTGGCGGCATCGGTCGCAATGCCGATATTGATGCCGCGGTCCAATGCCGGTCGCAGATGCGCCAGCCCCGACCCGAACCGCATGTTGCTCACGGGGGCATGTACGATCGACGCGCCATTGTCCGCCAGGCGTCCGAGATCGTCATGGTCGAGCCAGATCGCATGCGCCGCGGAAAAATGAGGACCGAGCATTCCCAGCCCCTCGATATGGGCGGTCAGCGTGCGGCCGTATTTTCGCAAGCCGATGAGAGCTTGCGCTTTCGTCTCGGCGAGATGGGTCTGCAACGGCAAGTCGAAGGCGCGGGCGAGGTCGCGGCAGCGAACGAGAAATTCGTCGCTGCAATGCAAGGGGATGGTCGGCGCGATTGCCGGACGGATCATGTCGCGATCGAACGGCCAATCTTCATAGATCTCTTCCAGGGCATCGGCGCTCGCTTCATAGGGCGCGAGCTGGAATGCCATCACCTTCGCCCGCAGCGGCT
Source organism: uncultured Alphaproteobacteria bacterium (assembly GCA_963713805.1). Taxonomy (GTDB): domain Bacteria; phylum Pseudomonadota; class Alphaproteobacteria; order Rhizobiales; family Beijerinckiaceae; genus GAS188. Next base: position 56,280 of record CAVQNF010000030.1, read on the forward strand.
CGGGAATGTTGTCGATCAGATTCGGGTAGGCCTGATACAAGGTCTTGTCGGCGAGCATTGGCGCAATCACGGCACGGATGCCGGCGTCCTGATAGGCGCGGCCCAGGGCCGCCAACCCGCCGCGGCTCGGCATGGGAAACTCGAAGAACAAGTCATAACAGGTCGTGCAGCCCTTGCGGATCATCTCGACCGCCGCCACCAGACCATTGAGGTACTTGTCCTCGAGAGTGCGATTGCCGGTCATCCCGGGCATCGCATTGAGGAACAGTTCGAGCGGCCAGCGGTCGCCAACCAGGCCCTTGGCAAGCGTTCCGTGGCCGTGCACGTGACCGTTGACCAGGCCCGGCATCATGGCCCGATCCGCGGCGTCGACGACGCGCGCATCCGGCGGAGCCTCCGTGCCGGGGCGGCCGACCGACAAGATTTTATCGCCTTCGATCAAAATGTCGGCCGGAGCGGCCTCGCGCCGGCGCAGGTCGACGAGGCGGCCATTACGGATGATGGTGAAAGGGCCCGCCATAAGATCAAATCCCCCACATCATGCAAAATGGCCCGCGGTCCATTCCAGCAGACCGCGATCGAAACCGCGCGGACCGATGAGCGAGAGTCCGATCGGGCAGCCGTCGAGGGTCCCTACCGGCAGATTGATCTGCGGCAGCCGTGCCAGACCGGCGATCGATAAAAGTGCAAAGGCGCGCGCGCGAAATGCTTCAAGCTCCTGCGCCGCCGTATTCAGCCTTGGCGCAATGCCGGGGGCCGTCGGCAGGCAGAGCAACGCATCGCCGCCAAGCAACCGAGCCATATGCTGCGCGACCATCTCGCGCCTGGGCTTTGCCTGTGCGACGTCGTTTGGATCGATGGTTCGCGTCCACTGGAACCGCTCACGGATACCTGGCCCGAAGGCAGGCTTGTGGCGATCGATCCAATCCGAATGAAATTCCCGAATTTCGTCACCCTGGAGAACGCGAAACAGCGCAGACCATTCCGAGGGATCTCCGATGTAGACGTTGACCGCGCGCACCGTCGGAAAGGCAGCCTTCACTTTGGCGACGCCGTGCTGCAGGGCGCTGGCAACTGCCGGATCGACCCCGGCAAACGCGTCGGCGGCGATCAGCAGCGATTTCGGCGCCGATGGCGGCGACGGCGGCAGGAGGATGTCGCCGACCTGCCGCATCAACTTTGCCGTCCGCGCAAACCAGCCGACCGTATCGAAGCTCGCCGCGAGCGGAATGATCCCGTCCGCCGGAATCAAGCCATGGCTGGTTCGAATGCCGTAGATGCCGCAATAGCTGGAAGGCAGCCGCACCGAACCGCCGCAATCCGTCCCCAGCGCAAAATCCACCAGGCCGCCGGAGACCGCCGCCGCCGAACCGCTCGACGAGCCGCCGGGGATGCGACCCGGCGCTTTCGGATTTGTCGGCGTGCCATAGTGCATGTTTTCGCCGTTAAGACTGTAGGCGAGCTCGTCGGTATGGGTTTTTCCGACCATGCGCGCGCCGGCGTCGAGCAGGCGCTGCACGCTCGACGCCGTCTGCTCGGCCGCAGGATGCGTCTCGAGCCAGACCGGATTGCCGTTGCCGGTGCGATGCCCGGCGATTTCATAGACGTCCTTGACCGCCATCGTGAGCCCGGCGAGCGGGCCCACGCCGCTGCCGTCGAACGCGACGTGGGTGTGACGGGTGAATGCGTGGAGCGGATCGTTCGGTATCATTGCGGCCTGTGCAGTTTGGCGGGCTGACGCGATACCGTCCGACGACCGCGCTTGAAGGCATACAGAACCGGCGCCAGCTCCGCCACCGCCATGGCCGGTTCGGTCGCGTCCAGCACGATCAGATCGGCGGATTTACCGACAGCGACGCCATAGTCCTTGAGGCGCATGAGATGCGCCGGCCGTCGCGTGACCATGTCGAAGCACGCCTTCATGTCCGACTGCTTACCGACCTGGCAGATGTTGGCATAAAGATTGGCCATGCGAAGCGGTGAACAGTCGCCGAATGGCGTAAACGGATTGAGGATGTTGTTGCTCGACAATGTGCAATTGACGCCATGATGCAGCAGCTTGTGAGCGGGCACGACGCCGCGCGGCACATTGTGATCATGCCCATGGTTGCGTCCCATCAGAAACAGGTCGGTGGACGGCAGAACCGTGAGCGCCACCCCGGAATCCGCCAGCCGCTTGGCCATGGCCTCGAAGGCGGGCATGGAAAGGCTGGCTGCCTTGGTGACATGGCCGATCGCGACGCGGCCACCGTATTTGTGCTCGTCGGTACGGCGGCAGACATGCTCAAGGTCCATATTCTCGGCGGTGGGACCGAAATCGAGATGCATGTCGATGTCGATATCGAATTCGCGCGCCATCTCGAACACGCGATCGATCTGCCCGGGCGGATTGCTGTCGGTGTAAGGCGCGCCGCCGACCACACGGCAACCGCGCTTGAGCGCCTCCATCATCAGTTCGTCGGTGCCGGGATTGTTGAGCAATCCCTCCTGCGGAAACACGCAGATATCGAGGTCGATGGCCCAGGCATATTCCTTGATCAACGGCATCACGCCTTCAAGGCTGCGCAGTCCGACGCCGGGGTCCACTTCCAGGTGGGTGCGCATAACGGTCGTCCCCTGAAGGATGGCCTTCTCCAGCGTGCGCTTCGCACGCGCATGCACATCCTCCGGCGTGAAGGCCAGCTTGGCCTTGGCGCCCTCTCCGATCGCCTCCTCCAGATCGCCCCGATCCGTACTTGCAGCGGTCGAGAATGCAGGACTTGTCCAGATGGATGTGGGTCTCGATGAATCCGGGAGAAACCAGCCGCCCGCCGAGGTCGATGGTCTCGCCTTCGGTCGAGAGCGCGGGAGATAGCGTGACAATCTTGCCCTGGTCGATACCGATGTCGGTGAGGTTGTCCTCCGTTCCGACGAGGCGCGCATTTTTGAGAATGAGATCCACGGGGCCTCTGATTTTATTGATGGCTTGCGCGAGGGGTTGATCAAGTGGTCCGCGAGTGACCGCCGCGACAGACCGGGGGCCAAACCAGATGCTGCCTCATCCTGGCCGGCGCGCCCGAACATCCGACTGCGGCTGGATGCTCCCGCTGAAGAACGGGATTCCCCGCGACCGGGCGGTTGAGGCCCCTCAAGGCAAATGACTCCTGCTTATCGAAGCTCGCGGATGATCAGAAAATTTTTCGCAAGTGTCAATTGAATATCCTGAGAAGAAAAACGCTTCTGCTGCGAGCTGCGCTACGATCGCCGGGCGTCGCCCCTGCCCGCGTGGTTGAAGTTCGGAGGTGACGCGCAAGCGCTGATGGCTAACGCCGCGGATAGATAATGATCGACAGATATTCCATCGGCGCCTTGATCAGCTCTTCCGGACCGTGGCGCGCCGCCGCGTCGAAGAACAGCGCATCGCCGGGCTCAAGCAGATAGGTGCGGTCGGCGTGACGATAACGAACTTTTCCCGACAGCATGTAGATGAACTCCACGCCCGACATGCCGGAAATTGGTATAGGGAAGCGCGTCCTTTTTGAGCGTGATGAGAAAGGGCTCGACGCCGATGTCGCCGGCAAGGGAATGGCCGAGCAGATCATAGAGATGGCCGGCTTTGGTGCCCCGCCGTTCGATGCGAACGCCCTGCCCCGCTTTTACGAATGAGCAATCGCGCCGCTCATCGGATTCAGCAAACAGGCTGCTGATCGAAACATTGAGTGCTTTCGCCAGGGCAGTGATCGTCGACAGCGACGGCGAAATGGACCCATTCTCGATTTTCGACAGCATGCCGGCCGAAATGCCCGCCGCCGCGCCCAACTCGGCGACCGTCAGATCAAGGCCTTTGCGCAGCCGCCGTACCTCGGTGCCGATCTCTTCCTCGACGCTTCGCGCGCGCAAATCGGCAGGCGCCAGCGAACCGGTCAACAAATCCTGCGCCTCGCGTTTCGTCCTGCGACGCGGGTTTGCCGGTTTCGACTCTCGACGCCCTTTCTTCGCCGTTCGGCTAACCATACCTCGCCCTTTTAGGTCCGCGCCGGTTTCAGGTTTTGCATCTTTATCGCCCTTTCGGCCGGCCCGAAACGGGCTTCGACGCACAAGAATATCGCACTTGGACCTTTGTGAGTGCAAATCGCCGGATGATGAGTTTGCACCATCCTTGCCGTCGCCTGCGCGCGGGTGGATGGCAGCTGGACCCGTTCAACCGGCAGCCCACCGCAACAGGCTCGGCGATCGGGCTCGTGGAGAAAAAGCGGCAAGAAAATCCGGCGTCCGCCGCAATGGGAGGCGTGTCGCGCCCCTTCAGCAATCCAGTGTCGTCTGACGCTCCCAATCGGTGAGATGCCTGGCGAAGCTATTCCATTCCTCGTGTTTCAATTTCAAATAGGAAGGAACCATGTTGCCGAGAGCGTTCTTCATGACCTCGGATGCCTCGAGCGCACGCAGCGCGTCCAGAAGATTGAGAGGGAGTTTCTTCTTGACCTCGACCGTATGGCCATCCGTGTACATGTTGATGTCGAGCCGCTTGCCCGGATCTCGCTTGTTCGAGATGCCGTCGAGTCCGGCGGCCAGGACCGCGGCCGGCATCAGGTAAGGATTCGCGGCGCCATCGGCCAAACGAAGCTCGAGACGATCTCCCTCGGGCACGCGGATCATGTGGGTGCGGTTGTTTCCAGTCCAGGTGACGGAATTCGGTGACCACGTCGCACCCGATACGGTTCGAGGCGCATTGATCCTTTTGTAACTGTTGACAGTGGGATTGAGTATCGCGGCGATCGCGTCGGCCGAATGCATCAAGCCTCCGATGAAGGCCAACCCGGTGGAGGAAAGACCCTGCTCGCTTGCGGGGTCCGCGAATGCATTTTTATCTCCCTTCCACAGCGAGACGTGCATGTGGCAGCCGTTCCCGGTCAGATTGGCGAATGGCTTGGGCATGAAGGTCGCGCGCAAGCCGTGCTTTTCGGCGATCGTTTTCGTCATATACTTGAAGAACGAGTGGCGATCCGCGGTTACCAGCGCGCTTGCGTAATGCCAATTCATCTCGAACTGGCCGTTGGCATCTTCGTGATCGTTCTGGTAAGGGCGCCAACCGAGTTCAGCCATCGCGTCGCATATCTCGGTGATGACATCGTAACGGCGCATCAGCGCCTGCTGGTCATAACACGGCTTCACCTGGGTATCGGCGCGATCGGCGACCGACGTGCCGTCCGCCGAGATGAGGAAAAACTCGCACTCGACGCCGGTTTTCATTTCCAGGCCATCCGCCTCGGCTTTTTTCAACTGCGCCTTCAGCAGATTGCGGGGCGCTTGTTCAACGGGCTTGCCGTTCATGAAGAGGTCCGCCGCGAGCCAGCCCACTTCCCGTTTCCAGGGGAGTTGGATCAGGCTTTCCGGATCGGGAACGGCGAAGAGATCGGGATCCGCCGGCGTCATATCCAGCCATGTCGCAAAGCCTGCGAAGCCAGCGCCGTTTTTCGACATCTCTCCGATCGCCGACGCCGGAACCAGTTTCGCACGCTGACTGCCGAACAGGTCCGTGTACGAGATCAGGAAATATTTTATGGCGTGTTCTTTAGCAGTCTCGACGAGATCGTTTGCCATGTGCGTACCGCCCAGATGAAACCAGTTACCGTGCCACTTCTTCGATCATGACGATGGAGCCTGCATTCCATTCGACTAGAATGACGCCCCCGCGCCCCCCGGAATCCAATCCGTGCCAGCGAGCGGTACGCGCGCCATCGCGGCCGCCTCGATCGTCAGCGCGACCAGATCCTCCGGCTCCAGATTGTGGACGTGGCTCTTGCCGCAGGCGCGGGCGATCGTCTGCGCCTCCAGTGTCAACACCGACAGGTAGTTTGCGAGACGGCGGCCCGCCTTGACCGGATCCAGGCGGGAGACCAGGTCCGGATCCTGCGTGGTGATGCCCGCGGGATCCAGGCCATCCTGCCAGTCGTCATACGCGCCCGCCGTCGTGCCGAGCTTTCGATATTCGTCTTCCAGGGCGGGGTCGTTGTCTCCAAGCGCGATAAGGGCCGCGGTGCCGATGGAGACTGCGTCGGCGCCAAGTGCCAGCGCCTTTGCGACGTCCGCCCCGGTGCGGATGCCACCCGACACAATCAGCTGAACTTTGCGATGCAGACCAAGCTCCTGAAGCGCCTGCACGGCTTGCGGTATGCATGCAAGCGTCGGGATGCCGACGTTCTCGATGAACACTTCCTGCGTGGCGGCGGTGCCGCCTTGCATGCCGTCGACGACGACGACGTCGGCGCCGGCCTTTGCGGCAAGCGCCGTGTCGTAATAAGGCCGCGACCCTCCGACCTTCACATAGATGGGCTTTTCCCAGTCCGTTATCTCGCGAAGCTCGCCAATCTTGATCTCCAGATCGTCGGGGCCGGTCCAGTCGGGATGCCGGCAAGCCGAGCGCTGATCGATGCCTTCAGGCAAGCAGCGCATCGCCGCCACGCGCGCGCTGATCTTCTGACCCAGCAACATTCCCCCGCCACCCGGCTTCGCTCCTTGCCCCACGACCACCTCGATCGCGTCGGCCTTGCGCAGGTCGTCCGGATTCATGCCATAGCGTGAGGGAAGGTACTGATAGACGAGGATCTTGGAGTGGCTGCGTTCCTCCACCGTCATGCCGCCGTCGCCCGTTGTCGTCGACGTGCCGACAGCACTCGCTCCGCGACCCAATGCCTCCTTCGCAGGGCCGGACAACGCTCCAAAACTCATTCCGGCTATCGTCACCGGCGTCTTGATCGTGATCGGCTTGCTTGCGAATCGGCTTCCCAAGACAACGTCCGTGCCGCACTTCTCGCGATATCCCTCGAGCGGGTACCTCGACACTGACGCTCCGAGGAACAGCAGATCGTCGAAATGCGGCAGAGCACGTTTTGCCCCGCCGCCGCGGATGTCATAGATGCCGGTCGCCGCCGCACGTTGTATTTGCGCAATCGCATGCGGGTCGAAGGTGGCGGAAAATCGCGGAGGAGTTCGCGGAGCACTCTCGCTCATTTTTTCTCCGATCAATAGGCGTTGTCGGTGTGGAAATGGTAGAGTCGGCGCGCCGATCCAAACAGTCGAAACGACTCGGCGGGAACGTCCACGCCCGCGCGATCCAGCAGAGCCGAAAGGATGGCACGCTCTTCGCTGCCGAGCGGCTTCTCCTCGCAATCCGCGCCGAGGCTCTTGACCTCGCCTCGCACGAAGAGCCTCGCTTCGTAGATCGAGTCTCCAAGCGCTTCGCCGGCGTCGCCGAGAACGACAAGATTGCCGGTCTGGGCCATGAAAGCACTCATCGGACCGATCGAACCCTTCACCACGATATCGATGCCCTTCATCGATATCCCGCATCGGGCCGACGCATTGCCTTCGATGATCAGGAGTTCGCCGCGACCGGTGGCGCCCGCAGCCTGGCTTGCATCGCCGGCGAGCCGAACGACACCGGACATCATGTTTTCAGCGAGCCCTACCCCGGCGTTTCCACTGATGGTGATTTCAGCGTCCTTGTTCATGCCGGCGCAATAGTAGCCGACATGTCCTTCGATGCTGACCTCGATCGGCGCATCGATACCGACCGCGATCGAATGCTGGCCTGCCGGATTCTGGACCGTCCAATGGGTTTCGTTGGTGTTTCGCGGCAGTCCGTGAAGCGCCCTGTTGAGATCACGGACCGCAGATACGGCGAGATCCACGAAGGGCATCAGCGATGCTCCCATGCGTAGACCTTGGCGGGTTCGGGCTCGAAGATGCGGGCATTTTCGATTCCTGGCAGGCCCGCGAGCGCTCGATATTCGGTACCGAACGCCACATATCGATCGGTCTCGGCCATCACGGCAGGCTTGCATGAAATAGGGTCGCGCAGAACCGCGAAGCCATTCTCGGTGCCGACCACGAAAGTGTAGAAGCCGTCCAGCGCTTCGAGGCTGTCTTCAAGCGCTCTTTCCAGGCTGTCCCCGCCCCTCATCCGCCAGGTGAGGAATCCGGCGGCAACCTCGCTATCGTTGTCGGTCGCGAATGTCAGGCCCTCCCGCTCGAGGTTGCGCCTGACGCTGCGGTGATTGGATAGCGATCCATTGTGCACGAGGCATTGGTCAGCCCCGGTCGAAAACGGATGAGCGCCCGCTGTCGTGACGGCGGATTCGGTCGCCATTCGCGTGTGACCGACGCCATGGGTTCCCGACATCCCGGGCAGACCGAACCTCTTGATGACGTCGGCCGGCAAGCCCACCTCTTTGTAGAGTTCGATCCTGCGGCCCCCGCCTATGACCGCAAGGTCGGGCCGGTGCTCCGAAAGCCATTCTCGCGCCTTGTCGGTCACCTGTTCCGGAAAGGACAGCACGACGTGGGTGTCGCGCAATGTCTGGCCGACGGGGACACCCAGCGCCTCGGAGATATCTTCCGACAGGCAAGCGAGGTCGGTGCCGCGAACGGTGAGCTTGAAATGATCCGCGGCGCCCTCGCCATAGACCGCAAAACCCGCGCTGTCGGGTCCGCGATCGGTCATGACCTGCAACATTTGGCCGAGCAGACTTCCCAGCTGCGGTCGGAGGTCATGCTCCTTCAGAAAAAGTCCGACGATCCCGCACACGTGAACCTCCCATTGTGGACCCGGGAGCTTTGTAGACAGCCGCCACCATAATTGTCAATCATAGGAAACATTGTTTCCTTTCACGAAATTTATGCAAATCGCGTCGGCATCGAAGACCGTCCGCGTGGCGAAGAGCGTGGTCTCGCGCTCGGCCGCGGCCGGTTTCCCTAACGCCGTCGAATATCACTTGCCGCGGCGCCCGAAGCGCTTGCCGGTCGCGCGATCGGCTGACGGAGATAAGCCATACCTTTTGCGGTACACCCTCGCAAAATGGCTCGCATCGGCAAAGCCGCATTCGATGCCGACCTGCGCCAACGGCAAGCTTGTCTGTCTCAGCAGCGTCCGGGCCCGAACGAGCCGGAGCGATACGTAATGCTGGTGGATGGTGACATCGAGATGTTCCGCGAAAAGCCTTTCGAGATGTCTGACCGATACTCCGGCGGTCCTCGCAAGATCCTTCCGCGAAGCCGGAGTGCCGATCTGCCGCTCCATCGCCGCAACCGCGGCGATCAGGCTTCTGTTGCTCGTTCCGATCCGCTCGCGAAGGGAAATGCGCTGGGTGCTATCGCCCATTCTTACTGCTGTTTGCAGAAACCAGTCGCTGACCCTTCCTGCCAGGGCCTGGCCGTGGTCACGTCGGATGATGGCGTGCATCATATCGAGCGCCGCGACGCCACCGCCGCAGGTAAGGCGGCCACCGTCGATCTCGAAAAGCGTCTGCGTGAGGTCGACATCCGGAAACGCCTCGGCGAAGGCGGGTACATGCTCCCAGTGGATGGTGGATTGCACGCCTCGCAAAAGGCCGGCCCGAGCCAGGAGGAAAGGACCGCCCGACACTCCTCCTATCTCGCAACCGAAGCGTCCAAGCCGCCGCAGCCACGCGAGCGTCTTCGGATCGTCAAACGAGCTTGGGTCCCCGCCCGCGCACACCAGCACGGTGTCATAGATGACCTTGTCGGCGATGGTGTAGTCGGCGGCGACCGCCAATCCGTTCGACGCCACGATTTCGGCGCTTCCGGTCGAGATGTGAGACCACTCGTAGAGGCGCTTTGCGGATAGAACGTTTGCAGCCCGTAGCGGCTCTATGGCCGATGCAAACGACATCAGGGCGAATCCATCGATGAGGAGAAAGCCGAAATGCCTGGCGCCGGCCATCCGAAATCCATCACGCTTTCATGGTGTCGCCAATGAGCGACCGCATGTCGCATCCAGCATATACCGACTCTTCATTTTGGGCCAAGCTGAGTTCGAGACAGCTGGACTTTCGCCATGCGTTATTCACTGACTTCGCTTGTCGCAAATGCCTTCTCGGGCCATCGGAGCTGGAGGCCGCAGTGGCGTGACGCCACGCCGAGGAACAGATACGACGTGGTCATCGTCGGCGGCGGTGGACACGGCCTCGCAACGGCATTTTATCTCGCGAACGAGCACGGAATGAAGAACGTCGCCGTTCTCGAGAAAGGATGGCTCGGCGGCGGAAACGTCGGACGCAATACCACGATCATCCGGTCGAACTACCTGCTGCCGGGAAATATTCCCCTTTACGAATTGTCGCTGCGTTTGTGGGAAGGACTTGAGCGGGACCTCAACTACAACACCATGGTCAGCCAGCGCGGGGTGCTCAACCTCTATCACTCCGATGCGCAGCGCGACGCCTATGCCCGGCGGGGCAATGCCATGCGCATCCATGGCGTCGATGCCGAACTGATCGACGCCGAAGCGGTACGAAGACTCTATCCCTTTCTGAATTTCGAGGCGGCGCGGTTTCCCATACAGGGCGGCCTGCTTCAGCGGCGCGGCGGCACGGTCCGCCACGACGCAGTCGCGTGGGGTTACGCGCGCGCCGCAAGCGACCGAGGCGTCGACATTGTCCAAAACTGCGAGGTCATCGGGATCATGAGATCCGCTGGCCGCGTAGCCGGTGTCACGACAACGCGCGGCAACATTTACGCGGACAAGGTCGCAATCGCGGTCGCCGGAAACAGTTCGCGGCTGGCCGCGATGGCCGGCCTGAGGCTGCCGATCGAGAGCCACGTCCTGCAGGCGTTCGTCTCGGAGGGACTGAAGCCGGTCATACCCGGGGTCATCACATTCGGAGCCGGCCATTTCTACATCAGCCAATCCGATAAAGGAGGGCTTGTCTTCGGCGGCGACCTCGACGGCTACAATTCATACGCGCAGCGCGGCAACTTGCCGACCGTCGAGGACGTTTGCGAGGGCGGCGTGGCGCTGATGCCCGCAATCGGACGGGCCCGCATTCTGAGGAGTTGGGGCGGCATCATGGACATGTCGATGGACGGATCGCCGATCATCGACCGCACGCCGCTCGAGGGCCTCTATCTCAATGCCGGCTGGTGCTACGGGGGATTCAAGGCAACGCCGGGATCAGGCTTTGCCTTTGCGCATCTGCTGGCTCGCGGCGAGCCGCATCCCGCCGCGGCTTCATTCACGCTGGACCGATTCCGCTCGGGCCACATCATCGACGAAAAGGGCCAGGGCGCCCAGCCGAACCTGCACTGAGGCACGCATGCGCATTCCATGTCCGTATTGCGGCCCAAGAGATTCCTCCGAGTTCAGCTACCTCGGAGACGCGACCGTCGAGCGGCCCCCTCTCGATGCGTCCGATGTCGCCATGCACGATTACGTCTATCTCCGCACCAATCCGGCAGGAGCACATCGCGAGCTCTGGTACCATCTCTCCGGCTGCCACGGCTGGATCGTCGTGACCCGCGACACCCTCACCCATGCCATTGCGAATGCGCATTTCGCAAAGGACGCCAATTCATGAGCGCTCCGCAACGACTGCAGGGCGGACTCGTCGACCGCTCGACGCCCTTGGGCTTCCGGTTCGACGGCCGCCGTTTCGAGGGGCTCGCCGGGGACACACTGGCTTCCGCGCTGATGGCAAATGGCGTGACGGTCGTCGGCCGTTCGTTCAAATACCACCGGCCACGCGGAATATTCACCGCCGGCCCGGAGGAACCCAACGCGTTGGTAGAGCTGCGTTCCGGCGCGCGGCGGGAGCCGAACACCAAGGCGACGACGGTCGAACTTTACGATGGCCTTGAGGCTACGAGCCAAAACCGCTGGCCGTCATTGAAATTCGACGCCGGCGCCTTGAACCAGATGGCATCGCCGCTGCTGGTCGCCGGTTTCTACTACAAGACCTTCATGTGGCCGGCGTCGTTTTGGGAAAAATTGTACGAGCCCGCGATCAGGCGAGCGGCGGGACTGGGCCGCTTGAGCGGCAAAGCCGATCCGGACAGCTACGAAAAGGCGTATGCGTTTTGCGATCTGCTCGTGATCGGCGCGGGTCCGGCCGGTCTCGCCGCGGCGCTTTGGGCCGGACGGGCCGGCATGCGGGTCATTCTCGTCGAAGAGGACTTCATGCTAGGCGGGCGGCTGCTCTCTGAAACGCATGAGATCGACGGAATCTCCGGCGCGGCATGGGCGCGGCAGGCACAGACCGAGCTCAACAGCCTGCCGAATGTCCGTATCCTGCGCCGGACCACGGTGTTCGGCGCCTACGACGGCGAATATGGCGCGATCGAGCGCGTGGCAGATCATTTTCCCGAGCCGCCCGCCTTCACGCCGCGTCAACGGCTCTGGAAAATCGTCGCTGGCGAAACCGTGCTCGCGGCCGGTGCGATCGAGAGGCCGATCGTGTTCGCCGGCAACGACCGGCCCGGCGTGATGCTGGCTTCTGCGATGCGAACCTACGTCAACCGTTTCGCCGTAGCTCCTGGCCGCAGAGTCGCCGTGTTTACGGCATGCGACGACGGATGGCGAACGGCCCGCGATCTTCAGCGTGCCGGCGTGACGATCGAGGCGCTGATCGAGGCGCGATCGAACGTCGCGCCGCAAGTCGAAGCACTGGTCGCCGACGTCGCCATATATCGGGGATCACGCGTGATCGACACGCGCGGTCGCCATCGACTGACAGCGATTGAAGTTATCGAACGTGACGCTCGCAGGCACACGATCAAGGTCGATGCTCTTGCCATATCGGGCGGCTGGACTGCGAATATGGCCATCGCCACCCATCTTGGCGGAAAGGCAGAATGGTCCGCGGACAAGGCGGCTTTCGTCGGCGCCGACTTGCCGAAAGGTATGGAAACCGTCGGCGCGGCCGCGGCAAGGTGGACGCTCGCCCAAGCATTGTGCGACGGCATGCGTGCGGGAGCTGACGCTGCCTTGCGGGCCGGCCGGATCGCAGATGGACCGCATCGCTTCAATACCACTGACGAGCAATCTGCGGTTCGACCGCTCTGGCGAGTAGCAGGAGGCCGCAGCAAAGCGTTCGTGGATCTGCAAAACGACGTCACGCTCGATGATGTGGAGCTGGCTGCGCGCGAGGGATTTCAGTCCGCAGAACATCTCAAGCGCTATACCACGCTCGGAATGGCCACCGACCAGGGCAAGACCTCGAACGTCAACGGTCTTGCCGTCATGGCCGAGCTTACCGGGCGGAACATTGCCGAGACCGGGGCGACACGTGCGCGTCCGCCCTATGTGCCGGTCGCGATCGGCGCCTTTGCGGGCCTGCATGAAGGAAGGCATTTCAAGCCCACGCGCCTGACGTCGGGCCATGCATGGGCTGAGGCCAACGGTGCGACGTTCGTCGAAGCGGGACAATGGCTGCGCGCGCAATGGTTCACCCGGCCTGGTGAGACCGACTGGTTGCAGAGCGTCGTCCGCGAGGTGACGGCCGTGCGTTCGAGCGTCGGGGTCTGCGACGTATCGAACTCTCGGAAAGATCGCCGTCATGGGCGCGGACGCCGGAGGTTTCCTGGACCGCGTTTACATCAACACCTTCTCGACCCTGCCCGTCGGCAAAGTCCGTTACGGCGTCATGCTGCGTGAGGACGGGTTCGTCATGGATGACGGCACGACGGCTCGCATCGGCGAAGGGCAGTATCTGATGTCGACGACCACGGCCAATGCGGGCAGGGTCATGCAGCATCTCGAGTTCTGCCATCAGGTGCTGTGGCCCGATCTGGACGTTCAGATGGTTTCGGTGACGGAGCAATGGGCTCAATATGCCGTTGCGGGACCACGTTCGAGAGAGTTGCTTCAGGCTCTCCTCGCCGGTATTGCCGACGTGTCCGATCAATCCTTCCCCTACCTTGCCTGCGCGGAATTCCGCATCGGCAAGATGCCCTTGCGGCTGTTCCGGATATCGTTTTCCGGTGAGCTTGCCTATGAGATCGCCGTTCCCGCGAATTACGGTGAAGCGTTGCTGCGTTCGCTGATGTCGGCCGGCGAGCCATTCGGGGTCGCACCCTATGGCACCGAAGCGCTGTCGGTGCTGCGGATCGAAAAGGGCCATGCCGCCGGCGCCGAACTGAACGGGCAGACCGTCGCGCGAGATCTCGGGCTCGGCCGCATGATGTCGACCAAGAAGGATTTCATCGGGCGCGCCATGGCGCAGCGACCGGCGCTGGTCGACCCGGCGCGCCCGACGCTCGTCGGTCTCAGACCGGTTGACCCGACAAAACGTCTGAGGAACGGCTCGCATTTTTTTGCCAAGGGCAAATCGGTCTCGCCTGACCAAGATGAAGGCTACATGACGTTCGACGGCTTTCAGCCCTTCAGCCGGCTGCTGGATCGGTCTCGGGCTTCTTGCCCGTGGACCGGAACGGATCGGCGAGCGCATCCGGGCCTACGATCCCATCCGATCGGGTGATGTCGAGGTCGAGGTCGTCCCACCGGTTTTCGTCGATCCAGAAGGGGGCCGTTTACGTGCTTGATCTCCAGACCAGAAGTGCTTTCGAACGGCTGCGCCCGGCGGGAACCGGCAGCGGCGTGATCGCGACCGAGCGACTTCAGCTCGACGATTGCGACGGTGATGCGGCGCAAGGATAAGGGGCCTGAGTTCGCCGCCGCGGTGAAGCGAAAATTCGGGTTCGATCCTCCCGACGAACCCCGATGGGTTTCCGCTCGAGGCACGGCAATGCTCGGCATCGGTCGCGGCAAGTGGCTCGCAATCCGGGAGCAGGACGAGGATGGAAACTTTTTCGCGCAGCTCTCCGCCGAACTGGAGGGGTTGGCCAGCGTCATCGAGCAATCGAATGCCCTCGGCGTGCTGCGCCTGTCCGGACCCATGCTTCATCCGACAATGGAAAAGGGAGTGCAGCTCGACCTCGCGGCCCAGACATTCCCTGTCGGCAGCGTCGCCGTCACGTCGATCGCCCACATCGGGGTAACCCTTTGGAAAGTCGACGAAGCGCCAACGATCGATGTTGCCGTCGCGCGCAGCCTTGCGGACAGCTTCCTGCATTGGCTCGAATCGTCCGCGGCGCTGCACGGCCTTGAAACCTTCAGCCAACGGATCCCGTAGCACGATCCGGTAGCACCCGATCAAGGCAATCGAGGACCGCGACGATGTCGACGAACGAGGACATTCGCTCCCTGTCGTGCGCCGACCGTCCTGGAATCGTGGCCGCGGTCTCCGCCGGGCTCGAGGTCTCCACATCGATATCTGAAACGACTAAAAGCTCGTTTCCAACAATTCACATCAAAATCGAACCCCAAACATCAAAACGGATTTGATTTCAGGTGCGTCGCATAGCTCTGTAACCCCATCTTGAGACCGTAAGACGGGCTGAAGCCGAGTTCTTGTCGAGCGGCGGTCACGTCGAATGGACCTTGAAGATCCAAATCAGGCATCAGCCCGGCGCCGACGCTAATGCTGCAACCTGGAAATACACAGTCCTTGATGAGCTCGACGACATCCGCCAGTCGCCAATATTCGTCGCTGGATATGTTGAAAACACTACCCGAGAAGGGACCTGACGCCTGAACGGCCGCCAAGGCAGCTCGCGCGACGTCTTCGGTGAAGATGAAGTTGAAGTAATGGTCAGAGCCGTGATCGAGCTCGAAACGATTGGTCTTGCTGAGGGCACGCAGCATATCGGTCAGAATTTCCGGCATTTTGTTGCCGGGACCATAGACCTCCGCGATCCTCAACGATACCACGTCGATGCCGAACCGCCGGCGGTACACATCACCGAGCAGTTCGGTCGTCACTTTCGTCACTGCATAGGGTGTCGATGGATTTACGGGCGATTTCTCGGATACGGCTCCGTCAATGCGGCCATAAACAGTCTCCGACGAGAAGTTGACGATGCGCTGTACTCCCGAGAGCCTGGCAGCTTCGTAGATGGCGACTGTACCTTCCACGTTCGCCGCGAAAGTCGCGATCGGGAAATCGAGCGAAAGCGTCGGGTGGCTCATGGCCGCCGTGTGCACGATCGACGTGACCTTGTGCTCGCCGATCACGCTCAGCAGACGCGGAATGTCGTAGAGCTCTCCCTGCACCGCGCGCACCGAGGGCAGCTCACTTTCCGCGTAATCCCTGTTGTAGGAGACGACCAGATGGCCGCTATCCGCCAGCAGCCGCACGATATGCCGGCCTGTAAATCCCAGACCCCCGGTGACGAGAACAGCCGCCATTGTGTTCAATCTCTCATCTCATTCAGACGCCGCCGATCTTCATCAGGTCCGTCCAATCGATTTGCCAAACCGTGTCGGCTCCGAATGGGTGGTCGATGAGGAACTTCCAACTGCCATCCGCTTGCCTCCGAACGACTTCGATGCCGTTATGCGCAAGCACAATCGGCTTGCCATCTTTCCCCGTCCCGTTAATCAGCCATTGGGAGCGCAACAGCGCGATTTCACCGGACTCGGTGACATGATGGACCTTGATGTCCATGCGCGGATTGAGCCCGACATATCCCGCCATCACCTCGCGAATGCCATCGCTGCCCTTGGCAATCGTGCCGCCTTCCTGGCTGAGCCGAACCACGCTGGCGCCATCTTCGTAGAGGGCGCAGCAGCCCTCCAAGTCTCCCCGGTTGAATGCACGCGCCAATTCATAGTCGACGTCTTCCGGCCTTTTCGCTTTCATCTCTGATCATCCTCTTGCACGTTGTTTCCAAGGGTCGGCGTCCGACGGGACTTGCGGGTCTGTCGGTTCATGACGGAATTCAAACGCCCACGGCCAGCGAGCGCTCGATCCCTGCGGATTTTTTGTCGAATGGCGACAGGTGCTGTGGCAGCTCAGGCACGATCCGGTCGTTTCGCGGGGCCCATCCGTCGTAGTAGTGCTTCATAACCTCACGCAGCCGGACGGTATCCGCGATGCCGTCAACGGCGAGCATGCGCAACATCCAGGCGGAAAGGTTGGCATAATCGGCCAGCCGCCTGCGGCCTAGCCTGAATAACGGGTGATAGACGCAGTCGAACCTCACGAGTGGCGGAAAGAGCAAGATATCGTTCAACGTCGGCGCGCGACCGTGCAGGAAAGGTGACTGATGCGAGAGGTGCAGCTCCAGGGAGTTCGAGCGCCGCGAACAATCGCCCGATCAACATGTCGTATTCCGCCTGCGCATCGGCGGCTCCGATCTCGTAAATACAACCTGCAACGTCGTGAACGATCTTCGGCTGCAGCCCGTCAATCTGATCGCGCAGGTCGGCCGGATACAGATCAATCGATCGATCGGCACCGACCTCGTCAAAGGCCGTGTTCAGCATGCGTATGATGTCGAGCGACTCGTTGTTGACGATCCTGCCGGTCGCTTCATCCCAAAGCACCGGAATGGTTACGCGTCCCGTGTAGTCGGCTGAGGATTTCGCATAGAGCTGGTGAAGGTAGATGAACTCCTCTTTCGGGGCCGAGGTCGCCGAGCCGTGAACCGGAGCATGCTCGATGCACCATCCATCGGGTCCGTTCCAGCGAGGACGGACAAAGGACAATCCGATCACCTTGTGGAGCGACTTGAGGACGTGCGCGAGGATCACCCGGTGGGCGAAGGGACACGCGTAGGAAACATATAACCGGTAGCGGGCCTTCTCCGCTGGAAAACCGGCGTTTCCCGAGGCGGATACCATGCCTCGGAAATCGGACCGGTGCCGCTCGAGCAGTTCGTCCAATTCTGGCGTACCCGGCACATCGCTCTTCCAAACACCGTTCACCATCAGCTTGGTCGTCCAGGTCATCCGTCGTCTCTTGATTGCAGCGGTAGTTCGACCTGGCCCGCGTCAGCGGGCGGCCGATCGCGATATTTCAGGACCGGATGCTCCCAAGCTCCTGGATGGGCTCAACGCGTAGGCGCCGTCTCCCAGAAGCGACTGAGCGATGCAAAGCACAAACAAGTATGCCGGATATTCCCAGCCACCGTTCTGCGCGGTGAAGACCCAACCGTTGGGGAAATGAACCGTGTAGACCGCGCCAACGAGAATTGGCGATAGCGCAAGCGCTACCCAACGGGCCTGCACGCCAAGCACGAGAAGAATTCCACCGACGGTCTCGCCAGCGAATGTGACGTATGCAAGCCAACCCGGGAGATGGACGCCCTCGAAGAACGCCGCGGTGCCGGGAAGACCGTAGGTCATCAGTTTCAGCACGATACCATGCGCGAGGAACATGACTCCAAGGCTGACGCGCAGCAGGGTCGTTCCGAGTTCGAAAGAGGTCGGATTTTCAGTTCTTGCCATGGCTCTCGTTCCGAATATCGGTGGAAGGGCCTACATGTGTCCCCGCTACATGGCGTCCGCGCAAGGCACATTACGGGTTCAGGCGAAGTCAAAACTGATCAGGGGCTGTTCGACGACTCACACTTGACACAGGCGCATCGAAGTCGCCGACATCATGGGTGCGCGGAGAGGAACCCTGTGAGGGCGCGGTTGCTGGCTGGCCTCGAAATTAAGCTCGCCCGACAAGAGAACACGCTATCGGCTCACGGCACCGAGGGATTGAATTTATGCCGGGAGGCCTTGAAAGCGCTCACAAGAAAATCCGACAAGATACGAATCCGAGGCAACGCCTTGATGTCTCGATGACAAAGCAGCCAGAGCTGGGTATTCAGTTCCGGTATGACGGCACTGACCCTTGCAAGACTGGAATCGTCATCCGCGAGAAAGCAGGGCAGCAGCGCGTATCCCAGCCCCGCCGCGGTAGCGACTTTCACGTCGAGCAGAGAGTCGAAGCGCACCTTGATGTTGGTCGGGCGGATGTTTTCCGCCTGCCACTTCGCCGCATGAAGGTGCTTTAGAATTCTCCGACATTCCGATCCATGGTAGTTCGGTGTCCGACACCGTCCCAAACTCAAGTCTCTTGCCGTCGGTAACTGTGCTTGCGAGCGCCGGGGCCGCATATATGGCGTAGGCAACGTCGGCGACGAGGCGCCCGATGAGGCTGTCGGGCGGGAAGTCGGATGGACGAAGCGCGATGTCCGCCTCGCCCCTGCTGAGGTTGAGGAAGTGACTTGTGGTCGAAACGTCGCAGCGCATCTCAGGATGGAGCGACGCAAACCGAGCCAGGGCTTGTGCGACAAATCCGTGCATCAAGGTATCGGTCGTTGTGAGACGCACGACTGCCGGCTTGTTGTCGAACCCGGCGAGCCTTCGTTCCAGGGAACGTATGCCCTCCCTGACTTGCTCCGCGTAGGAGGCGATCTCCTCTCCGGCTCCGGTCAGGGCGAAGCCGTCGTTGGATCGCTCGAACAGCTTGGCGGCGAGGCTCGCTTCCAGCGCCGTCACGCGGCGCATGACGGTCACGTGCGTGACCTTCAAAAGCCTGCCTGCAGCCGCATAGGAACGCGCTTCAGCCAGCGCCAAAACGAACCTCAGGTCGTCCCAATCAAGGCGTGACATGTAGGCGAGCGAGCATCCCTTTGCCCCATCGACCGCAATATCGAATGGCAGCCGACCCTAACCTACCTTGGGACGTGTTCAAACCGGCAATGGGCGCGGCGGCACGGGATAAAAAAGAGCTCGCCTGCCGCGATAAAACCCACGGGAATCGCGGTTGCCGGACATATCTGCCCTGTCGGAGGTATCGGCCGCCTATTTTTTGTTCACTCCGCGAAGGTTCCTGTCAGGCCGTTCTGGACTTCAAGGCCCGAATGGCACCCCCTTCGGCCGAGGCGATCACCGCACGTTGCACGTAAGGGGATAAATTATGACCGACGAGCTTCAGCGCTTCGGAGATCGACCGCTTTTCTTATGACCGCCATTCATTTCAGGGGCGGCCTCTTCGACGAGCCATCGAAAGCGGAACTAGCCTGCTCTAGACCTTGCCGGATCACGCGTTCGACGGCCGCTAAATTTCGTTCATTCCGCTGACCGCGCTTCGCAACACACACTTTTTAACAGGGGCAATTCAGAAATCGTCAGCGACCATCATTGCCGAACTGTCACACTCCCTTTTTGCGCTGCACCAAGCGGGGTGACTATTCATGAGCGGCCGAATTCTTACAGGCGCGGATACCTTCGATAAGGAGGAGATAGATCACGGCAATCCTGTGTTGGGTCTGGAGCTACGCGGCTTCGAAGAAATCCCCACCACGTGGCGCCGAATGAGGCTCGGCCAAGTCTACCAACTCTGGTTCGGCACCAACGCGAACCTGATATTCGTCACCTTTGGCGCGCTCGGCATCGTCGCGGGGCTGAGCTTCTGGCAAGCGGTCAGCGCTATGGTCATCGGAAGCTTCGCCTATCTGTACGTCGGCATCTGCAGCATAGGCGCGGCGCGGTCTGGAATGCCGGTGACGACGTTTAGCCGCGCATCGTTTGGCGTGCGCGGTAATTTTCCCAACGCATTCCTTGCCTGGATCGTTTCCGTTGGATTTGAAGCGGTGAACACGATCTACGGCGTATTCGCCTTTTCCGCGCTCTTCAAGGTATTAGGCTGGAACAGACTCCGACACGACCCTTCGGCTGGCCGCGATCGTCCTGCAATTGGCTCTGGGAGCGGGAATTGCCGTTCTAGGACACGCAACGTTGGTATACCTCCAACAATTCTTTGCGTTCTTCATTGGACTGATCCTGCTGCTGATCGGCTTTTGGATCATTCCCCACGTTAACTTCTCCCGTCCCGCGTCCGTAGAGCTGACGACCGCGGTTTCGATCGCTGCCACGATCCTAACCGCCGCCGGCATCGTGGCCTCGGGAGCGATTTCCTACGTTTACAATGCTCCGGACTGGGTGCGTTATTTGTCGCCGGACATCTCTAACGGCAAGATCGTGGGTCATGTCACGGCGGCGGCCATAATACCCTCCCTGGCGTTATCGATCATCGGCGTCATGATGGGCACGCTCGGCGACATGGCGGACCCTGTTGGAGCGATGGAACCCTTCCTGCCGACCTGGCTATTCATCTGCTATATCGTAGCGGCGATCGGCGGAGCGATATCCAACAACGCTCCGACCTACTATTCTTCGGGACTAGCCATCCAGGCGATGGGCATTCCCATACATCGGCATTGGGCGACGTTGCTCGATTCCTTGATCGCGACCTGTCTTGTCATCTACGTGATTTTCGTCGCGGATTTTCTGTCGAGCTTGAACAACTTCCTTTCCTTCCTCGTCGTATGGGCCGGACCCTATGCCGGCGTGTGGGTCGCGGACGGATTCAAGCGCCGCTGGCGCTTCGATGCTTCCGCGATCCACGATACGAGCGGCCAACAGAGGGCTTATTGGTACAAGAACGGCGTCAATCCGATCGGCTGGTCAAGCTTGCTTTTGGGGATGACCGCCGCGGTTCTGACGATGCACTCGCCTGTCTTCGTAGGAGCAATCGCGCAATTGCTCGGCGGCGCGGACATCTCGTGGATCGTCGGGTTTTTCGTCAGCTTAATCGCCTATGGAGCGATGGCACGCGACGCCCGTGTGATCCGCTGACATCGGGACCAGCAGAGCTGCCGTGATACGCTTTCAGGTTTTCCAAGCAGCCGGCGGCATGGAACAGGTGCGGTCATCATCCCGCCCCGCTGAAGGAATGAATCAAATCCCTTTTATCCGGTCCTCCCGGAATCCATAGCATCTCAGCGCGGCGGCGCTGGAGATATAGCCTTCCCTCACGTCCTCGGCGACGGCGCCTCGATCGCGCGCCGCTGGATCGCCGTAACCACCGCCACCTGGCGTGGTCAGCATGATCCGGTCGCCTGGTTCGATGCTGATGTTGGCATATTTGCTCGACGAGATCTTGCCGTACAGCTCGCGAACTGTTTTCCATTCGGTTGAACCCGCCTTGCGGATGAGCGTGCTTCCGTTGCCGCCGGGCTCGCCGCCAAAGATCGGCCAGGGCTTGACCTCGTGACGATCGCTGCACTGACTGCCGGTGATGTGGACAGCTGTGGCCAACAATGTTCGCTTGTAGCCAAGACCGCCCCGCCAGCGGCCAGCGCCCCCTGAGTCCTGCACCATTTCGCAGTCTTCCACACGGAACGGAAACCGCGTTTCGAACACCTCCGTCGGGTTGAAGCGGCAGTTGCCGTTGATCGCGATGACGCAGTCGTTACCGTCATGTCCATAGCGTCCGCCCCAGCCGCCGGACATGATGTCGTAACAGGCGAAGTATTCATCAAAAACGGGATGATTGCCGCCGAACACGAAATTCGTCCCCGTGCAGCTTTCCGACGCCATGACCCGCTCGGGGACGCAGGCGCCCATGGCACCGATCGTAATGTTGGCGAGTCGCGGATGCGTCTCGGTGTTACCGGCGACCAGCGGGCCCGGATAATCGACATTGGTGATACGGCCCGGCGGCGAAACGACGCGGATCGGCCGGAAGGCACCCGAGTTCTTCGGGATAGAGGGATCGGTGATATGCAACAGGCCGTTGTAGACGGCGCCGGTGGCGACGCCGAGCGTTGCATTGATCGGCCCTTTGGCCTGTGGCGAGCTGCGGTCATAGTCGGCGACAATCTCGTCGCCCTGCACATACATATCGATGGCGACCGTATAGGGTTTGCGTTCGATCCCGTCGTTCTCGACGACATCCGAGAAGCCGTATTTGCCGTCGGTAAAGGCGGCAAGTTCGGCGCGCATGCGGCGCTCCGCGTAGTCCATCAGATCTTCGCAGGTTTGAGCGAATACCGCCTTGCCATATTTGTTCACGATCTCCGTGACGCGGCTGACGCCCAGATTGACGCTGCCGATCATCGCACGCAGGTCGCCGTAGTTTTGTCGCGGTGTGCGGCAATTCGCGAGGAGCAGTTTCCAGACTTCTTCAACGTCTTGTCCTGCTTTCTGGATCTTGATCGGCGGAATTCTCAAGCCTTCGTGGAAGATTTCCGTCGCCTCGCCGCAGAAGGCGCCGGGCACCATGCCGCCAATCTCAGCGATATGCCCGATACAGACCGCAAAGCCCATGAGCTCACCGTCAACAAAGAAGGGCTTGAAGAACGTGTGTTCCGGACAGTGCAGGCCGCCGCGATAGGGATCGTTGTGAAGGATGATGTCGCCCTCTGCGAGCGTCTCGAAGGGAATTTCCTGAGCGCATGTCTTGATGAGCAGCGGCATGCCGCCGATCATTGTCGGGCAGAATTCCGCACAAGCGATCATGTCACCCTTCGTGTCCGCCAGCGCGCAGGTGAAGTCGAGGCCTTCATTGAAGATCGTCGAGTAGGACGTCTTCATCAGCAGGATGCCCATCTCCCTGCAGATCGACACCATGGTTGAATCGAAAATCTTCATCATCACCATATCGGGAGGCGATGCGGACGATGGCTTTGGGCGCCGCGTCGCTTCGACCTTCGATTTCGGCTGCACGATGGGTAGACGGAAATAGCCATCATGAGCGGCGCGCAGCCGGGCCCACTCCACGCACCATTCCGAACAGTAGAGATGGGATTTGCCGGAGAGTTCCCTCTCAATCCCCTGCCCATAAACCAACATGCCGCAATTGGCGCACTTCAAATATTTCTCGATGTAAAAGCCGTTATCCGAGAAGCGCATGGAGTTCTACTCCCTCGCATCGATCAGCAAGTGTCCGTGGGGATGGATTCTGAGCCGGTGTCCGCCCTCGAGCACGGTGACCGAGGCCTCCTCCTCGATGAGGGCCGGCCCCTCTACGATCTGGCCGGCCCGTAGGTCCGCACGTTCGAAGACAGGGATCGTTTGCGGGCCGCCGATGAACCAGACGGAGCGCAACTCCTTCGGCTCCGATGCGCCCTCGCCGCCGCGGATTTCGTTAAGTTCCGGCTTCGCCGTCGGCGCCACGGCCGTCACCATGAAATTGACGATTTCGATGATCTCGCCTCGCGTGGCAAAGCCGAATCGGGCGTTGTGGGTTTCATGAAACAAAGACCACAGCTTCGCCGTCGTCGCCGCCGCGAAGCGTTCGGTGGTCAGCGGCAACTCGAGTTCGTAGTTCTGTCCGAGATAGCGCATCTCGAGCGCATGATGGATCTCGATGCCCTGCTCGTAGCCTTGCGCCTTGAGTTCGGCGAGGCATTCGCGTTCGAGCTCGTCCATGATCCGGTTGGCGCGTTCGGCATCAAACCGTGTGGATATGAGCTGCGTCGTGCGTTGCCGGTCGACCCGCGGATTGGTCATGATGAATCCGTAGGCCGAGAACTGGGCAGGATGGATGGGCACGATGGCGCGCGGAATTCCCATCTCGCGCATCAGCGCGCTCGCGTGGAGCGGCGTCGCGCCGCCGAAGGCGCACAGGGTGAAGTCCCTCGGATCAAGACCGCGTTCGACCAGCACCGAGCGCAACGCGCCGACCATGTTGTTGTCGACGATCCGGGCGATGGCGAGGGCCGTGTCCTCGACGGACTGGCCGAGCGGGGCAGCCACCCTGGCGACGGCGGCGCGCGCCGCCGCCAAGTCGAGCTTCATGCGCCCGCCAAGAAAGTTTTCGGGATTGATACGGCCAAGCATGAGATTGGCGTCGGTCACCGTGGCCTCACGGCCGCCGTTGCCGTAACAGGCCGGCCCGGGCCTCGCGCCCGCGCTGTGCGGGCCGACCTGCAGCATGCCGCCCTTATCGATCCAGGCGATCGACCCGCCGCCGGCGCCAATGGTACGGATGTCGATCATCGGCACCTGGATGGGCACTCCCCATTCAATTTCGAAGGCGGTGGTGAAGCTTTCCTTTCCACCGATCACGGTGGAAACATCCGTGGATGTGCCGCCCATGTCGATGGTGACGAGACGATCGATGCCGAGATGCTCCGCAACGAAGCGGCTGGCGATCACCCCGCCGGTAGGTCCCGAGAGCAGCATCTGGACGGGGGCCTCGGCAGCCGCCTCGAGCGTCATCTCGCCACCATTCGACTTGATGATCACTGCCGGTGCCCTCACCTGCGCCTCGTTCAACCGCCCGCGCATCGCCCTCAGCTGTCGGCTGATCACCGGCTTGAGATAGGCATCCGCGATGGTGGTCGAGGCACGTTCGTATTCCTTCCACTTCGGCAACACGACGTAGGAAATCGACAAGGGCTTATCGGGAAGCTGACGCGCGAGAATTTCTCTGACGCGCAACTCGTGCGCGGGATTGAGATAGGAGAACAGGAGACACACGGCGATGGCTTCGATCTCCGGGATCGCCGCAATCTCCCTCGCAAGCCGCAATACTTCCTCTTCATCGAGCGGCGTCACCACTTGTCCATAGGCATCCATGCGTTCGTTGAGCTCGAAGCAGTGCCGGCGCTTGATCAGCGGCTTCGGTTTCACCCAGCTCATGTCGTAGTGAGCCTTGCGGTTGCCGCGCTGAATGAAGGGAATGTCGCGAAAGCCCTTGGTTGTCACATAAGCGACAACAGCGCCTGTGCGCTCCAATATGGCATTCGTTGCAACCGTCGTGCCGATGCGCAGATTGGCCACCTGATTGTCGCGGCCAGCAAGCCCGGCAACAATGCCGGTCACCGGATCTTCAGGCGTCGACAACTCCTTCCACACCTCGACCTTCCTCGTATTCGGATCGTAAGCGACGAAATCAGTGAAGGTGCCGCCGACATCAATCCCGAACACGCTGCGCACGCCGGTCAAAGGGGAGCCTGCGTCAAGTCATGCCTCCGAAGCGCCCGATGGAGAGCGCTCGTCATCCTGCGCGCGAGATCGTCCATCTCACGCCGAGTGATGATCAAGAGCGGCGCCATTACGAGATACCCCGCAGGGCCACCTTCGAGCGCGCCAATTTGCCAGCATCCGCGGTTGCCGGCGACGAGGGATCATCGGGCAGGCTATCGAGCATCCGGACGCAATACGGGGTCACGCGTCAAATATCCTCGAGAACGTCGCGATGATCGAAACATTCAGCACCTCGACCGCGCCGGACACGGCATGGGCTGGCGCCTGGTGACTCGAAGCCTCGTATCAATGCTGCAAATGGCGATGCTAGCGTATGCTGTCGGCGAGGCGAGTCAATGCGCGCTCCATCCAATCCCGCTCGTGTTCATTTGCAGCTCGGCCGCTCGCGATGGCACTCGCCGCTTGCTGATACAGCAGAGGGCTGCAACGGAGTTCCCCTCCTTTCGGCGCGACACTATGATGGCTTGAATGGAGGGCGCCCGGCCCTGGCGGAGCCCTGAAAACGAAGGAGATCATGAACATGAACTTGAAACATGGGCCCCTGGCGGGCGCGGCGCTGATATCAATCGCAGTCGCGTCGGTGCCGGCCTTTGCGCAAGGGCTGCTCGCTATGCATCGAGTTCTCGGCGCAGCTCGCGCTCGAAGCGGTGGGCGCGGCGGTGGCGCAATGCGCGAGCCAGGGCTATTTCGAGAGCGCCGTGGTGGTCGACGCGAGCGGCGCGCGCCAAGCGGTGCTGCGCGGCGACAACGCGGGCATCCACACGATCGATAGCGCCACGAGCAAGGCCTACACTTCGGCCTCGTTCAAGGCACCGAGCGCCGCCATCGCCGAACGCTTGCTCGCCAATCCGCAGGGGGCGCAGCTCGGGCATCTGCCCGGCGTGCTGCTCCTGGGCGGCGGCCTGCCGATCAAGATCGGCGACGAGGTCGTGGGCGCCATCGGCGCCGCGGGTGCCCCCGGCGGCGACAAAGATGAAGCTTGCGCAAAAGCCGGCCTCGACAGGATCGCCGACCGGCTGAAGTAATCCCGCGACGTGCTATACGAACGCATGGCAAACGAAATTCGCACCGCTCATGTGATGGTCCGCATGACCCCATCATTAAGGACGCTCGCCGAGAAGGCCGCGAAGGACGACGCTCGATCACTGTCATCGCTGATCGAGAAGTTGCTCGCAGAGCACCTGAAAGCCGAGGGGTATCTTGCCGTCGAACAACCTCATGCGGGCCGGATCGCCCAAGGCGCTTCGGATGCCAAAGGCATGGCGCGCTCCGCGATCGATAAAGCGTTGCAGGCCTCGACGGAACCCGCAAGCGTCCGCCGTGATCGCAGACGCGCATTGACCGAAATGCCTGCGAGAGTTGTCGTGAAGGATAGGCGTCGGAAGTGACCCGCGCAAAGCCCGGTGGCATCTGCATCTTGAGCCGGCCCACGCAGAACAGCGGCGTCCTGATTTACGCGGAACGCCACACTCTTTAAAAGTGTGAAAAGGCCGAGCATGATAGGCATGAAACTCAAGTGATTCGATCTCCTCCAGGGGGCAGCCCACAGGAAGCGACCGATGACATACGAAGAGCTCGCCGACCTCGAAGCAAAAGTTGCCGCCGCGGCGCGAAACATGACCGCGGAGGAGCGCGCCCGCAATATTGCTTTCCTGGACGGCTGGATCGCCGGCCACCAAGCTCGAGATCCTCAAGCCTCGACCTCGAGTTCCTCGGGCAGGGTCATTACCGCAATGGTAAGACCGAAGAGGAACCTTAACATCACGAGCCCTCATTCGCGCGCACGAAAGGCGTGAAAAATCCATGGCTCAACTTGTGGATGGTCGCGATGAGGGCGTTGCTGCATCGATGTATAACGTGCCCCTCTCGCGGCGCGGTGAATCCATCTCGGGATCGAACTTGCGCCTGCGAACGTCCGTGAAGCCCGCCTGAATAAGTATCAGCTCGAATGTCTCATAGTCATATGCGTAGCGGTGCTCCTCGCCCTGGCGGAAATGAAAATTGATATTATCCATTCGGGTTTGGCACCACGACGGATGAAAACCTGAATTTTTCACAAACTCGAAGTATTCATTTTCCTTATTTGCGTACGAAACTATGGGCCACTCGGTATCTGGCACGCCGGCGCTGAATTTTCCACCCGCCTCGAGCAGGCGATGGCACTCGCTCAAAAACCTCATCGCATCTCCGGGATAATCCAAATGCTCGAAAAAATGTTCGGAATAGATGATCACGCACGAGCCATCAGGCAACGGTATCGGCTCGCGCATGTCGAGCGTGACATCGGCGGTGTCCGAAAGATCGATGTTCAACCACCCGATCTTCGGGTTCGGACCGCAGCCGACATTGACTTTCAATCCGCGCGCGGACTGATAGCGTTTCGCCAACCGGACCCCGCGTCGATGCTTGCGCGCGACGCCGATTTCCTCACGGACCTTCTTGAGGGACCTCCGTAAGCCTCGCGATTTGATGAATCGGCTCGCTACTCGACTCAGCATGGTGGGCTCCGATGGTTTTCATTGCAAATTCAAATACCGTCCCGAACCTTGAGTGAAAGGCGCGGTCGTCGATCCCGCCTAAAGCAGCCGGGAAAGTTCTCGAACAACTCCACGAGGACGGACGTAGCTTTCGTGCGAACGCGGCGTTGCGAATCACTGATAACCGTTCAGCGGGGTGGCGGACGAGGCGACGCCAAGGCTTGATTGATCAGCATGTGAACCGCCTCGCTGCGACTGGGCTTCGGCTCGGGCTGTTCCGCAATCCAAAGATCGAGGGCGCCGAGTTCGGACTTGCCGAGATGCAGGACGATCGGCGGTTCGGTCGATGCGGCAACCTCACGAGTTCGTGCGAGCCACTGCCTTGCCCGCGGCCCGCATCATATGCTCGAAGCCCTTGCGCGTGATCACTAGAGCGCAACCACGACCGGGGTCCCGATCGGAGCGAGGGAGTATAGATGCATGATGTCCTCGTTCAGCATCCTCAGGCAGCCGCTCGAGGCCCGCTTTCCAATCGACCAGGGCTCATTCGTGCCGTGGATTCGGTAAAGCGTGTCTTGTCGATCTCGGTAGAGATAGAGGGCTCTCGCGCCGAGAGGGTTTTTGGGCCCGCCTGCCATCCGCACGGGTAGCAACGGATTGCGCTTGCGCATGCTTGCGGTCGGGTGCCAGGCTGGCCAAACGGCTTTCCTGCCCACCTTGGCATGCCCCTCCCAGCGAGCACCGTCACGACCCACGGCACAGCCAAACCGAACAGCCTTTCCTCCTTCAAGGGTGAAGTGGAGCCAGTGGTCGAGGGTATGGACGACGATCGTGCCCGGCGCTTCCTCGGTAGGATAATCGACCAGTTGGCGGCGGAACGCGGCCGGGACAGCCGCGAGATTCGTCGCCAAATACGTCACCTTCCCATCCTGCACGGGATGGAGAAAATAGTCCTCGCGTCTCAATTCACGGGCGTTGGCTTCCGGAGAAGCTACCACGACCGCCAAGCAGGACGCCATGAATTGCCGCCGGTCCATTTCGATCACTCCAGCTGCTGGCCGCGCCGGTTCGCTTCCTCCGGCCCTGGGCTTTCAAAATTCGAGGAAATTCCCCTCGCCGATTTTTAGTCTCTTGATCGTTGGGCATGGCGTCATGGCCCGGCAGTGATCTCTTGCCTAGTGATCTCTTGCCTCGTGATCTCTTGCCTTAAGGGTTTCCATCTCCTCAGTCACCTTAAGTCAATTGGAGGATCGATCTTGCGTAGCTCTACCCGGCCCACGCATGATCAACCCGTCAGGATGATCTTCGCAATCTGGCTATTCGGTGACGCCTTATATTTGCACCATTTATTGGGCTTCAACCCGCATTATGCGATCTGCGTCCTCCTCGATCGGGATATCAGATGGAATTGGTGTATATGTAAGGCGTCACCGAATTAAATTAGGCGTCGGCGAATTAAAGCGGCGTGACGCGCGCGGTGAGCACCCCGGCGCGGCCGTCGCGAGGGCCGCAAGGCAGCGATCGAACGAACTCTTCGGATTCTCGCGATAAGCTCGGGCGGCACTGCACCCGTCTTCCTCGTTCGCCGCCCCCGCGACCGATTGTCAAACCGGCTTTGCCGGGTTATGGCTCCGCCCCATCACGGCCGCTTCATTACCCCCTACTCGCGAGCCGTGAATCCTGGCCCCGCCCGCAATGGCGGGGCATTTTTTTTGCAATCGCCCCCCTCCTGATGAAGCGGCTGATCAATCCTGCTCCGGTGCGTGGCGGAAATAAATTCGGCTGAGGCGCCGCGCAGACACCGGTTAGGGCACACGGCACTCGTCGTCGTAGAGGTTGGCGGGTGTCGAGGTTCGGGTCGCGGGGTCGGCGCAAATTCGGGCAAGCTCTGCCTGACCGTGCTGCGTCGATTGGCAGCCGCAAAGCGCACTGGCGCAGGCGCTCGGCATGATGAGCCCGACTTGCACCTTCCATTGCCTTGTCATGGCGGTTCCTCCATCCCCGCTCACCGTCTCGCGGGTGACCCCGCCGACCCATGAGCCGCGAAACGATTGGTTCCGCTCGAATGGAAGCGAAGGATGGAGTGCGGTTCACCAAGGTAATAAGAGCAGGACTCCGCGCGCTCGCCGATCGAGCCTAGGTAATTCGGTGACGGCTTATATTTGCACCATTTATTGGGCTTCGACCCCGCATTATGTGAATGGTACTGTCCTCCTCGATCGGGATATCAGATGTAATTGGTGTATATGTCAGGCGTCACCGAATTAGGCCCGTCTTCCTCGTTCGCCGCCCCCGCGACCGATTGTCAACGGCCGCTTCATTCCCCCTTACACGCGAGCCGCGAGCCTGGCCTCGCTTGGCGAAGGCGTGCCTTAGGCAGACTCGATCACCCGCCAAGAAAGCCGGCCGTGTCGACGAGCCCTCGGGCATGACCATCGGTCCCGCCGAGCCGCGCACAAGTCGGCCCTGATCTTGCAAAAACAGGTGGAGGCCGGGGCCATCAACCGCTGAGATAGCGCGAGGACTGCTCCCGACGCTGAGCCTCGGCGCGAATCTCGTCGGCGGTCATGACCACATCGCCTGTGATGTCGTCGACGATGGCCTGAACCATGAAGCGAAGACGAATGCTGCAAGCCTCGGCGAGCGCACCTTCGCGATCGCGCGGGCTCGTGAATGCGAATTCCCCCTTGTCGTCGACAAACTGCACCCGGTATGTCGAAGGGCCCATATCTTCAGCTCCCGCTACCCCCCGATGCGGCCCTCATAACGTAACAAATGTTATTAAAAGGTGAAGTTTCGCCGCTCCGACAATGGCTTGGGCACATTGCGTGATAGGGGACAAGAGCCTCATCGTTCGACGCTGAAGAACGCGTGGAATGGATCGCGAGAGAAAATGGCGTCGGGAACGGCGCGGCTTCGGCCTGGTTCGCTCGCCTTCAAAATGCGCTCTTGATGACCCCGCCATCCGCGCGCAGCGCCGCGCCGGTCGTGGCCGAGGCGAGCGGGCTCGCGACATAAGCGACGAGGGACGCGATCTCCTGGGGCGACGCGAAGCGCTTGAGCAGCGAGGTCGGGCGCACCTTCTCGAAAAACTCCTTCTCGAACTCCTCGAAGGATTTGCCGCCGGATTTCGCCAGGCTTTCGACGAAGTCGCCGACGCCGCGCGATTTCGTCGGGCCCGGCAGGACGCAATTGACGGTGATGCCCGTTCCGGCAACCGCTTCGGCAAGGCCACGCGAGACGGCGAGCTGCGCGGTCTTCGTCACCCCGTAATGGATCATCTCGGCCGGGATCTGAACCGCGCTTTCGCTCGAGATGAAGATGATGCGGCCCCAATCGGCGCGTTTCATCGCGGGCAGGAAAAGCCTTGAGAGACGCACGCCGCTCAACACGTTCACCTCGAAGAATCGCACCCATTCGGCATCGGAGATGTCCTCGAAGGGCTTCGGCTCGAAGATGCCGAGGTTGTTCACGAGAATCTCGACATCGGGATAGGTATGCGCGAGTTCGTCCGCGACAGCGGCGCGGCCGAGGTCGCCGGCAAAGCCGCGCACGTCGCCGCGCGTGGTCGAGCGAAGCTCTGCCACGACCTGATCCACCGCCGGCTGCGATCGGCCGTTCACGATGACGCGCGCCCTCTCCTTTGCCAATGTGGTGGCGATGGCGAGGCCGATACCCGCGGTGCTGCCGGTGACGAGGGCAAGCTTACCTTCGAGACCAAGCTCCATGCTCTCCTCCTCCCTTGCCGCCCGGCATGATCCGACGAGGCGGTCGGCCTTCGATCAATCCTGGCTCGTCTTGAAGATGACGCGCCGCTGCCTCCAAATCCACCCGCTCGAGGCCGCGGGCCCGTTCTCCGGTCGCCGTCTTTCCCCGTGCTTGATGATGGCCTCGCCTTGCGGCAAAAATCCTGCTAGGATCGAGGATCAATTCGAGGCGGGGTCGTTCCGTTCCGACTCGCTCGAGAACGCCCGTGCAGCGCCGCATGAACAGGCGAAATTGAGGAAACGAAATGGCCGGCAATAATCTTCCGAAGCCCGATCACAAGACCGGCAACATGCGGCTCGTCGGCTATTGCGATCAGGGCGGCCGAAGCGACGGCGTGCAGATCATGGTGCATCGCGGCTATGCCTATATCGGGCACATCTTCTCGAAGGGCTTCAGCGGTCGTCGACGTTCGCGATCCGAAAAAACCGAAGGTGGTGAAATACGTCGCCGCTCCGCCGAACACATGGACGCTTCACCTTCAGGCCTTCGACGATCTGCTCCTCGTCATCCACAACAAGGACATGTTCGCGCAGCCTGATCTCGCCGACGAGAAGCAATACTACAAAGGCTCGGTCGATCAGCACGCGCAGGCGAAGGCCGCGAAGCGCGACTGGTCGGCCGGGCTTGGCGGTCTACGACATCTCGAGGCCCGATGATCCTAAGCAGATCGGCTTCATGCCGGTCGAGGGCACGGGGTCTGCACCGGCTCTGGTATGTCGGGGGACGCTACGCCTACGCCTCGGCGCTCCTCGACGGCTTCTCCGACTACATCTTGATCACCATCGACATGCAGGATCCGAAAAAGCCGCAGGCTCGTCGGCAAATATTGGCTCCCGGGCATGAACACCGCGGCGGGTGAGAAAGCGAACTGGCCGACGAAGAACGGCCGCTTCGGCCTCCACCATGCGATCGTCCATGACGACACGGCCTATTGCAGCTGGCGCGACGCATGCCTCGTCGTCGTCGACGTGAAGGACAAGGCCAATCCCGAAACCAATCGTGCACAAGGTCTGGGCGCCGCCCTTCGGCGGCGGCACGCACAACGCGCTGCCGCTGCCCGACCGTAATCTCCTGATCGTCGTCGACGAGACCGTGCTCGACAATCAGGAGGATGGCTTCAAGCCGATCTGGGTGTTCGACAATCAGGTGAAATCGAATCCGATCAGCGTCGCGACCTTCCCGGCGCCCTCCGACAAGGATTACCTGAAGGTCGGCGGCCATTTCGGCCCTCACAACATCCATGAGAACCGGCCCGGCAGCTTCGTCAGCTCGGAGCTCATCTTCGCGACCTATCAGAACGCGGGCTTGCGGGTTTACGACATCCGCGACCAGTTCAGGCCGAAGGAAGTGGCGGCCTTCGTGCCGCCGCCGCCGAAGAACTGGGTCGATCCTCGGCCGAACCGGCCGATCGTGCTCCACTCGGCCGATGTCTTCGTCGACAAGAACGCGCTCTGCTACGTCACCGACTTCAGCGCCGGACTCTACATCGTCGAATACAAGGGCTGAGAGGCTGCGCCTTTTCTAGCTCCCGGGCCGGGCGCCACACGCTTTTGGCGCCGCAACGGCCCGTCTCCGTAAGGATCCGACGCTCATGGCCGACAAGCATCTCATCAAGCCGAGCTACGCGACGCAACATGCAGCCTCATCGGCCATTGCGACCAGGCGGGCCGCTCCGACGGCCAGCAGATCATGGTGCGCAACGGCTACGCCTATATCGGCCATGTGTGCTCGAAGGGCTTTTCGGTCATCGACGTGCGCGACCCGACGAAGCCGAAGACGGTCAACTATATCCAGAACCCGCCCAACACCTGGAGCCTGCACCTTCAGGTGCATGACGACCTCCTGCTCCTGGTCCATGGGCAGGGACATGTTCTCGCAGCCGGAAATGGCGGACGAGCGCAACTACTACAAGCCGAAGTCCGGCACCCACGGTCACGACGAGGGCCGAGAGCGAGCGCAACTGGTCGGCCGGCATGGCCGTGTTCGACATCTCGAAGCCGGCCGAGCCGCGGCAGATCGGCTTCATGCCCGTCGACGGCACGGGGCTCCACCGCATCTGGTATGTCGGCGGTCGCTGGGCTTACGCCTCGGCGATGATGGAGGGGTTCAGCGACTACATTCTCATCACCATCGACATGCAGGATCCGACGAAGCCGCGCATCGTCGGCCGCTATTGGCTTGCCGGGAATGAATCTCGCCGCGGGCGAAGAGCGGCCATTGGCCCTTGCAGCGCGGCCGCTACGGCCTGCACCATGCCGTGGTTCACGACGACATCGCCTATTGCGCCTGGCGCGACGCCTGCCTCGTGGTCGTCGATGTCGCCGGACAAGGAAAATCCGAAAGCAGATCGTGCACAGGAATTGGGCGCCGCCCTTCGGCGGAGGAACGCACAACTGCCTGCCTTTGCCCGATCGCGACCTCCTCATCGTGCTCGACGAGAGCGGTGCTCGACGAGATGGAGGACGGCTTCAAGCCGATCTGGGTATTCGACAATCAGGTGAAGGCAAATCCGATCAGCGTCGCCACCTTCCCGCTACCCGACGACACGGACTACATCGAGGTCGGCGGCCATTTCGGCCCGCACAACATCCACGAGAACCGGCCCGGCAGCTTCCAGAGCTCGACGCTGATCTTCGCCACCTATCAGAATGCCGGCGTGCGGGTCTACGACATCAGCGACCATTTGCGCCCGGTGGAGGTCGGGGCCTGCGTGCCGCCGCCGCCGAAGAAGCTCGTCGACCCGCGCCCCAACCGGCCGGTGGTGCTGCATTCGGCCGATGTGTTCGTCGACAAGAACGGCGTCGCCTATTGCACGGATTGGAGCGGCGCCGGTCTCTACATCATGGAATACACGGGCTGAGCGTGATCGGGAGAACGGAAAAGAGTTTCGCCGAAACATCGCGCTCAAGAAATAGCATGGAGCATGATGGCCGAAACGGAGCCATCACGCTCCCAAGCCCCGCGCGCTGACCGGAGCCCGCGCGGCTATTTCACGCCCCAGATCTTCTTGTACTCGTCCTTGTAGCCATTGCCCGGGTCGAAGATGTTCTGCGCGCCGCCGTCCTTGTCGATGTTGGCGTTGATGAACAGATGAACATGCGCCACGTAACCGCTCGGCGGCTGACCGGCCGAGCGCGCTGTTCATCTCGTCGATGCATTGCCAGCCGTGCAGATGCAGCGGCTCGGCCACTGTCGCGAGCTGATATTGCTTCTGCCGGATGCGCTGGAAGGCCGGCACCGATCCATCTCCCGCCGCGATCTGCCGCGGATAGCCGGTCGCCGGGTCGACACCGGCTGAGACAAGCGAAGGTGCGGCGAAATCGAAGTAGAGGTCGTTGACGCCGATCGAATAGGTCCAGGCCTTGCCGTATTTGGCCAGCAGCGAGGTGGTGAGCTGGCCCATGCGGTTGGAGAGATCGCCGATCGGCGTATCCTCGATCGACAGCACCTTGCATCCCTTGCAGCCTTCGACCGCCGCCTTCTCGGCATTCGTCTTGGCCGTGGCGATGGCGTAGATCGAGTCGGTGAACAGGATCACGCCGGCGGTGCCTCCCGGAATCGACCACGGCGTAGAGGCCTGAAGCCTTGGCGACCTCGTTCGGGTCGGTCGTGATATTGGTGAAGACGCCGGGCACGGCGTCGATCTTGCCGGGACCCGGCCCCGCATGCCAGCCGACGACCTTGATACCTGCCGCGACCGCCTGCTCGACGATCGGCGCCTGCTCGGCGGCATCGATCGTGCCGAGAATGATGCCGTCCGGCTTCAGGGCGATGGCTTGCGTCAAGGCGCGGACGAGCGCGCCGGAACCGAGCCCTGTCCATCGAGGATGCGAAAATCCCAGCCGATCGCCTTGGCGGCTTCCTGGGCACCGTCGCCGACGCCGCTCGCGCCACCGTTCTTCTGATCGGCGGAGACATAGATGACGAGCTTCTTGCCTTGCGCCTTCGGGCCGGTCGTCGGGCCGGTCCAGGTCGTGACGGGCGCCGATGCCTGGGCGATATACTCCTTCGCCATTTGCATATAGGCATCGTCGGCCGCTCGAGCGCAGCAACGATGGGTAGCGCGACGATCGCGGCGCAAGCCATCAGAGCCTTGGCCGACCAAACGAAGTTTCGACATCCTGATACCTCCCTTCGGATGCTGGCGAGCCCCGACGGCTCGTCAGGCCGGGTGTTCCGGCGCTTCAGCGACGGCCGCTGCGGCCGCCGAAATCGGCAAGCGGGCGAGCCACGGCGAAGCCGTTCCCCGACGCGACTTCGAGTATGATGGCGTCCGCAGGCTCGGCATCATGCTCTAGCTCGGCTCCTTCACGATGCGCGTCGGTCGCGCGACGCGCTGCGCCGGCGCTGCGCGAACGCCGCGAGCACGATCGAGATGACCAAGCGTCGTGCCGTTGAACAGGGGTTCGACGAAGAAGGCGCCGCCGAGCTGCTGGATGCCGGAAATGCCGACGGCGAGAATCAAGACGCCGAAAATCGTGCCCCAGACATTGACCCTGCCCGGGCTTGATGGTCGTCGAGCCGAGGAATGCGCCGACGAGGGCGGGCAGCAGATAGTCGAGCCCGACATTCGCTTGGCCGATCCTGAGCTTCGCGGCGAGCACGCAGCCGGCAAGCCCGGCGATCACGCCCGAGGCGACGAAGACGCCGATCATATAGGCTCTGACCGGAATGCCGTTGAGCGCGGCCGCCTTCTCGTTCGCGCCGATCGCATAGATGTGGCGGCCGATCGGCAGGCGTTCGCTCACGATCCAGAGCACGACCGCGAGCACGATGGCGTAGACGGCCGGGATCGGGATGCCGGCGATCGAGAGCGTGTTGATGGCGATGAAGCCCTGCGGCAGGACGCCGATGATCTGGCGCCCGTCGGTGTGCCAAAGGGCGAGCGCGTAGAGGATGGTGCCGGTGCCGAGCGTGGCGATGAAGCTGTCGACCTGCGCCACTTCGACGAGCAGGCCGTTGATCAGGCCGACCAGCGCCCCGCAAGCGACCACGATCACGATGGCGAGCGGCCACGGGACCCCGTACTTGACCAGGAGGCTCATCGCCAGGATGTGCCACATGACGATGCCGAAGCCGACGGTGAGGTCGATGCGGCCCGCCATCATCGGCAAGGTCGCGGCCAGCGAAAGCAGCGCGATGATCGCCTTGTCGCTGAGGATCGAGCGGAAGTTGAGATAGGTCGGGAAGGTGGACGGCAGGAGGATCGAGAAGAAGATGATCAGGAGCACCGTCAGGATCGGCAGGCCGTAGACCGGCGCCAGCCGTCCGATCGCCCGCCAGCGCGTCAGCGCCGCGAGCTCCGATCGGGTCGGCTCGAGCGCGTTGGATTTAATGGACTGCATGAAGGTCCGGTGCCGGGTGGATGAAAGCGCTGCGGGCCACGCTTCGCCGAATGGCCGATACTGGCGGAAGCGGCGGCGAGCAGATTTTCGACGGAGAGATCAGCCGCGCGCGAGCTCGGCGACGACCCGGCCTCGATCGAACACCAAGGCGCGATGGCAGACCTTGGCGACCTCCTCGAAATCGGTCGACACGATCACGATAGCGGCACCGGCCCGCAGCGCCACGTCGAACAGGCGGTAGATCTCCGCCTTGGCGCCGACGTCGACGCCGGCGGTCGGGTCCTCGAAGACGTAGAGCTTCCCTGCGAGATGCAGCCAGCGCCCGACCACCACCTTCTGCTGATTGCCGCCCGACAAGAGCTCGATCGGGAGGTTCGGATCGTTCGGCCGCAGGCCGACCCGCTGGCCGAGCTCCAGCGAGGCTCTGGTTCTCGCGCCCCGGACCGAGCACGGAAAAAAAGCTCAGTCCCGCGGCCACCGGGTTGAGGAAGAGGTTCTCGCGGACCGTCAAATTCGTCATGATCGATTCGCCGGCCCGATCGGCGCAGACCAGGTTGACGCCGTGGCTCATCGCCTCGCGCGGCGAGGTCGCGGCCATCCTCTTGCCGTCGAGCAGAATGCGCCCGCCCGTGGTCGGCAAGACGCCGAAGAGCGCCCGGCCGACGCTTTCCTGACCCGCGCCGCGCAGGCCGACAAAACCGACGATCTCGCCGGCGTGAATTTCGCAATCGACCGGGCCGACCGCGTCGACCACGACCCGATCGAGCACGAGACGCGGCGAGCCGCGGCGCTCGGCGGGGCGGCGGAAGACCTGCGACGGCTCGCGCCCGACGATCAGCATGATCGCCTGGTCGGGCGTGGTCTCGCGCCACCATGGCGCTCGCCCGCGACGCGCCCGTCGCGCAGCACCACCATCCGGTCGGCGATCTCGAACACCTCGTCCAGCCGATGCGACACATAGATCATGCCGACGCCGCGCGCCCGCAGCCGGCGCAAGGCATCGAACAGCCGCGCCACCTCATCTGCCGGCAGGCTCGCGGTCGGCTCGTCGAGCACCAGGATCTCGGCCTCGGCGGCGAGCGCCCGCGCGATCGCGACAAGCGACTTCTCGGTTCGGCTGAGATCCTGGATCCTGAGGTCCGGATCGATCTCGGCGCCCACCATTTCGAGCGCCGCCGACGCGCGCCGACGCGCCGCCTCCCAATCGACGAGGCCAAGCCGTCGCGGAAAGCCGAGCGTGAGACAGATGTTCTCGGCGACCGTCATCCATTCGATCAGGCCGAGATCCTGATGGATGAAGGCGATCGGCAGCCTTCTCAGCGAAGCCGTGACGTCGGCCCCGCGAAAGGTCACGCTGCCGTCGTCGAGCGCGTAGACCCCGGCGAGAATCTTGATCAGCGTCGATTTGCCCGCTCCGTTCTCGCCGAGGAGCGCCAGGATTTCGCCCGCGTTCAGATCGCATGCCGACGTCGATGAGCGCCTGGGTGCCACCGAATTGCTTCGATACGCCCCGCACGATCAGAAGATCATTGCCGCCGGCCGTCGCTCCTTCCTCCGGCTCATGGTTCGAGCCGGTCGTCGCAACGGCCTGCCGATCGGCATCCATCGGAGTTTGCTCCCGCGGAATTTCAGCCTTCTTGCACCTCGTCTTGCAACATACGGGCTCCTTCGGCGAGCTCAACGGGCGAGCTCGGTTTCTACGGAGACCTCGCAAGCGAGAACCCGATCATTGCTTGCGCCATCTCGTAAATCAAGGGAGAGGGAGCGTGCGCGCTCGAAGGCGTTCGCCGGATCGTCAGAGGCGCCGGGCCGCGATGAAAAATTATTGGGCTTGGTGCGCGATCCATCGAGCGAGGCTTTCCCGGTTGTGACCCGCAACAAGGATCGGTTCGCGCCCGGGCCTCGCTATCCGCGGCGCACGTCGAGAGCCCGCTTGTCCTCCCTCAGCCCCTGATAGACCACGGCACGCAGCAGCCCCTCTTGCGTCCAGGTGAGATAGGTCACCTCGGCGACGAGCTCAGGGCGCACCCAATGAACGCGCTTGAGCTCGAGCGGCGCACCGAAGCGGTTCTCCTTGGGCGGTGCCTCGGCAAGCGGCATGCGCTTCGCCGCGAGCATCCGCAGCCGCGCGTGCAGGCTCGCGAGCTCGCGATCGGTCATTCCGCTCCCTGCCCGGCCCGCATAGAGCAGGCGGCCGTCCGGCGTGTAATAGCCGAGCAGCAGCGAGCCGAGATAAGGCCGCGTCCCTTTGGGATCGGTCCAGCCGACGACGACGAATTCTTCGCGATTGAGGCATTTGCATTTCATCCAGATGCCCCGATTGCCGGGCACATAGGCAGCATCGGCGCGCTTCGAAACGATGCCTTCCACATTGAGCTTGCAAGCCTCGCGAAAAATGTGTTCGCCCTCGCCCTTAAGATGCTCGTTGTAGCGGATCGCGGGATCGGCGCCTTCGATCAGGGCCGCGAGCCTGGATTTGCGCTCGACGAGCGTCTCGGCACGCAAGTCTCGACCATCGAGATGGATCAGATCGAACGCAAAATAGACGAGGCCGGCTGCACGACGACTGTCCGTGGCTGCTTGCATCGCCGCAAAGGACGTCAACCCGTCCGGGACCGACCGCACACAGCTCGCCGTCGAGATAGGCGCGCTTCGCCGCGAGGCTTCGAAGAGCCTCCTTCGTCATCCCATAGCGCTCCGTCCAATCGAGACCCGTGCGCGTCAGCAGCCGAACCTCCTTGCCCTCTATTCGTGCGTGGATACGGTAGCCGTCGAGCTTGAGCTCGTGGACCCATTGCTCGCCGCGTGGCGGGTGCTTCACCGCAAGGGCGAGCTGGGGCGCGACGAAGGCCGGAAGCGGGGCACCCGAGAGGCGCGCCGAAGAAGCGGGCCTGCGCGATGTAACTGCCCTCGCCATGCGCTCAGCATGGCACGCCCGAGGAAGAGAGGCGAATCTCGGCGGACCTTTTTTGCCTCGGCGAGCGGCTGGTCGAGCCACAGGTTTTGCCACATTGATCGGGCCATATCGGTGCGAAGCGATTTCGAAAACCCGATCTCGGTTGGCCGCAGGCATGCACCTTCGCACCGCCCTTCATGTCGTGCTCCTCGGTTTGTCGTTCATCCCGGCACAAGCCTCGAGAGCGGCAATGGATTTTCGACGGCGGGTGGAGCGTGACCGCCACCACGCGTGCGGGCAATTGCGATCGGTCCTTCCGGTTTCAGCTTATGGTGATCGACGGGCGGGTGCTTTCGGGCGATGTCGCCGGCGTCTCAGGGGCGCGTCACCTCGGGCGGCGGAGTCACTGTCAGAGTGCATCGTGGAGAGGGCACCGTGTCCGGCACCGGACGCCTCGATGCGATTTCGGGCGCGGGTCGATGGACGGCACAATCGGCCGCGGGGCACTGCCTCGGCGAATGGCAGGCGCGACGCGTTGGTCCAGGCGGCCGAAGCGAGTAGCGGCGACCGAGCAGGGATAGCAGGCCGTGCGAGGTGATTTGAGCTCGACCCCGCGCCATCCCGGAAGACGGGCGTATTTTGCGCGCTCAGCGGGACAGCAATCTCGCGAACAGGGCAAGGGGGTTCGCCGGACGTGCTCTATGCGCCAGGAAATAGCGCTCACGACGGGCGTAGGTCGCTCTTGGGCGTCTCGGCCATGGCGCGTAGCTCGTCTGCGCGTCACGGACCCGCGCGTCGCGAAGCGCTCGGGTGTCTTCGGCATCCCCGATGAATTCGCCGTCTCGCCCACCCGGTCCCGCAGGGCTCTCGGACAACGCCGTTGTTTCAGGCGGAGTCGGGCGCGCTCCCTCGTCCCGCGCTTGCGCGCTCGCGGCGGTTTCGGTGGCGATATCGGAAAAAGACTTGTCCTGGCGATTTCCGGGCGAGGTCGGGTAGACCGGCGACAGGTCCCGTCGCCGATCGGGCAAGCCGCTAGCGTGCCCCGGGATCGATTGCCCGTCGAGCGTGCCCGGCAAGATCACCCGGACAGATTTGGGATGGGTAATACCCTGCTCCTCGCCTCCGGGCCCGACCTTGGCCTGCGAGCCGCCGTGGGCGACCCACATACCGAGCCAGAACGCGACCAACGAAGCCGTCGTCGTCAAAACGATGGGAGTGAGGACCCGGGTCTGCATGACGTGGAGCTCTGCGGACGACCATCTCCTAAACGGCGCGGCGGGCTCAAGGTTCCCTGAGCAAGAGGCCCCGCACACCCTCGATCCGACACGAATCCGAGAGCGGCGGGCGGGCCGGCGGCTTGGCCTTGATCCGAGGATGGCGGAAAGTCGGCCGGCCTGGCGTTCAACGACCAGGCCGCCGAAGACGCCGCCGCCTCGCCCGCTTGTCGTTACCGGCGCGGTCGAGCGGCGTCTTTCTGGCAGCCATTGCGTTTGGCCGCCCGAGCTTGAAAAATCCGTGGCGTCGAAACCAGGAGCACGGCCATGCCCCAGAAGAAACAAGATATCGGAACCATGTTCGGCAGCGGCGACACCGGCACTTTCCTCGGGCTTCCGTCCTGTCCCGACCTCGAATCGCTCAATGGCGGCATAGCGATCCTGGGAGTGGGATGCGCGACGCCCTATGCGAGCGTCGGCGCCTATTGCGCCGACGCGCCCGCCGCCATCCGTTCCGCCATGGCGCGCTATTCGGCGATGCTGTCCCATCATGATTTTGACCTGGAGGGTCCGCTGCTCGGCGCGTCTCCCGTGCACGCGGTCGATTGCGGAGACTTGGCGGTCGACGCGGAAGATGCGGCCGCGAACCGGCGGAACATCCGGGCGGCGGTCTCCACCATGCTCGATCGCGGCGCGACGCCCGTGGTGATCGGCGGAGATGATTCCGTGCCGATCCCGATGTTTCAAGCGTTCGAAGGACGCGGGCGCTTCACCATCCTGCAGCTCGACGCCCACATCGACTTTCGCGACGAGGTCGATGGCGAACGCCTCGGATTGTCGAGCACCATGCGGCGAGCCTCCGAGCTCGATTTTGTCGAACGCATCATCGAGGTCGGCCAGAGGGCCGTCGGCTCGGCGCGTCCCGCCGATTACGAGGAAGCCTTGGCACGCGGTGTCACTTTCGTCTCGGCGCGCGAAGTCCATGCAAAAGGCATCGGCCGGGTTCTCGAGCTCATCCCCCAGGACGCGAATGTGCTGGTCACCTTCGATTGCGATGTTCTCGATCCTTCGATCATGCCGGCCGTCATCGGTCGCGCGCCCGGGGGCTTGGGCTTTTGGCACGCCTTCGAGCTGATCGCGGGCGTCACGCAACGAGCGCGGATCGCTGCCTTCGACCTCGTCGAGTTCATGCCGGCGCGCGACGTATCGGACTTGGGCGCGCTCACCGCCGGACGCATTCTGGCCGATGTCATCGGCCTCCTGGCCCGCGCCCGTCCCGGATGAATCAAAAAACGATGGTTCCCTCAAAGCCCTTCCGCGAGCTTGATGCGCGTGTAATTCGCCATGACCAGGTCCTCGCCGTAGACGCGCTGGAGCCGGCGAATGACGAAATGGCCTCGCGCCATGGATTGGAAATGCGACATGAAGGCCGCATTGATGGCGGCCCCGGCGAACGCGCCCAACACCGGCACCGTCTGTGCCGCAAGCTTCTGCGAGACCGTCACGCCGAAGCGTTGCGCGACGGCCGAAACGACGCGCATGAGCACGGGAGCGCTCTCCTCGACAAACCCACGCTCGGCAAAATAGCGACCGAGGCTGCTCAGGGAATGTGCAAGAGTGGTCTTGACGGCATAGTAGCTGTCGCTGGCTCTGCCCGAACCTGTCGGGCCGCCGAGCGCCAGCACCTCGACACAGGCCAAGGCAGCCTCCGGATTCGACAAATCTTCACCCTCGGCCCGCGCGATATCGGCGATCGCATGCAGCAACAGGCTGGTTGAAATCGGCAGCTCGGCAACGAGGGCGGGCAGGCCCAACGCGCCGCCCGTCGCGCCGGCGATCGTCGCAAAGGCCTTGTGCCAACGTCCGCTTTCGTCTCGCCAACGAGAAAAGCTCAAGTTCAGCGCGACCCTCAGCGAGGCGCGCAAAGCTGCTTCGGTGGCGAGCGACGCCGCATCGGCGATGGTTCGCGGAAGGAAGCGATCGACCAGGCTCGTCCACTTGCCGGCGAGCTTCGCGAGGCGCATCGCGAAGCTCTCACGTTCCAAGTTCAAGACCGCCGCGCGCAGCGCCGCGAGGTCGTGCTGAGCGAGCTGGTTCGGAAGAATATCTCCCTCGAGCAATGCCACCTTCTGCTCCATCTCACCTTTTTTCTCAGGTGTCCGCGCCGCAATCGCGTGACCCGCAGCCCCACTGAGCCCAACTTTTGAGAGAAGATGGGAAGATCCACGGGAATTTGCGAGTAGCAAAGAAAACGACGCGGCATGTTCGTAAGCAAGAGCTCAAGCTTTGCGTAACCATAACCAAATCCGGTTACGGCGCCTCGCCACGGTGCTGTCGCGACACGACCTCGGGGGGAACCAAAGCCGCGCAAGCGCAGTTCTGCCTCAACCTGTTCGAAGGAGGCTTCAATGAAACTCGCCGCGATCGCCATGTCGTTCGCTGTCGGTCTTCCGCTCGCTGTCGGCAGCATCGCCAACGCGCAAGCCGTTTGGCCGGGCACGCATCTTCGGATCGCACAGGCCGACGACGAGGATGTCTCGGTGAAGAAGAAGGAGACGCCTTACGGGACCAAGAAGGTGGTCAAGAAGAGGGTCGGCGAAGGTCTTGGGATTCGCTGCAAGAAGGTGAGCGTGACGAAATCCAACGATATGGGCGACAGCGAAAAGAAGACGGCCACCCGCTGCGGCTGAGGCGCATCGGAGCACCCAGGTGCACCGTGCGTTCCGGACGAAGCATCCCAGCGCGCGCGGTTCCGGCCCTGATCTTCACGTCGTCTCGCTCGAATGGATCTGACAGTGGCGCTTTATTATCTGACCGAGGTGGTCTGGCCTGCCGGCGACGACATGATCGGCCGCCCCTTGGAATTCAGGCTCGTGGCGCAATGTGCCACGCCGGCCGATTGCGACAGGCAGGCGGAAACCCGCGCGAAAAGCCATGGGGAGAGCGGCTTTGACGCCGAGCGCGACGCTTGGTGGGGGAAGGACGACGAGCGCATCCATTATTATCATCGCACGACGGATCGTCCCGGGCGATTCTGGAAGGGCCTGAAGCCGAAGCTCCTGAAACCCAAGGGCCTCGACGCCACGACCGAGAGCGAAAGCCAAGCAAGCAGCACCAAGCCTGAGTCCGCTGCGGCCGCCCGGGGCGAGGAGCCTGGGCAAGGGCCCGACGACAAGCCCGAGGATCGGGAAAGGGAGGAGCTTCCGCCCATTCCTGGAACCTAGTGGTCCGGCCCCGACAAATGCTTCCCATTTGTCGGAATCGATCCACTGGGCCCGACGCTGGGCGCGCGCTTCGAGGGACAGGCTTCGCTCACCTGCTTTTGCGCCGCGCCGATGCTCCGGTGATCGTCCTTTCCTCGAACCCTCGGTGAGTGCGGAGCCGAGCACGACGGCCGAGAGTGAGATGATCAACGACCTCTGGTACAAGAACGCGATCGTCTACTGCCTGTCGGTGGCCACTTTCATGGATGCCAATGGGGACGGCGTCGGCGACTTCGCCGGGTCTCATGCGGCGCCTCGATTACCTGCAAGGGCTTGGCGTCACCGCGATCTGGCTGATGCCCTTCCAGCCCTCCCCGGGCAGGGACGACGGCTACGATGTCGCCGATCACTACGGCGTCAATCCAGCCTATGGGTCGCTCGGCGACTTTGTCGAGTTCACCCATGGCGCGAAGCAGCGCGGCATTCGCGTCATCATCGATCTCGTCGTCAATCACACCTCCGACCAGCATCCCTGGTTCCTTTCGGCGCGACGCGATCGCAATTCGCCCTATCGCGACTGGTAC
Organism: uncultured Alphaproteobacteria bacterium; assembly: GCA_963713805.1. Taxonomy (GTDB): domain Bacteria; phylum Pseudomonadota; class Alphaproteobacteria; order Rhizobiales; family Beijerinckiaceae; genus GAS188. The sequence continues at coordinate 101,157 of CAVQNF010000030.1, forward strand.
GTCTGGTCCGACAAGAAACCGGCGGACGCAGCCAAGGGAATGGTCTTTCCGGGCGTGCAGAAATCGACCTGGTCTTTCGATCGGGAAGCGCGAGCCTGGTATTTTCATCGCTTTTACGATTTCCAGCCGGACCTCGATACGTCGAACCCGCAGGTCCAGGCGGAAATCCTCAAGATCATGGGCTTTTGGATCCAGCTCGGCGTTTCGGGCTTCCGCATGGATGCGGTGCCGTTCGTGATCGTCCGCCAAGGGACCCGACATCAAGCGGCCCGTCGAGCAGTATGAGATGCTTGCGCGAGCTTCGCGAGTTCCTGCAATGGCGGCAGGGCGGATTCCATCATCCTCGCGGAGGCCAATGTGATGCCGCGAACGGATCTGAACTATTTCGGCAGCACGGGTGATCGCGTGCAGATGATGTTCAATTTCCAGGTCAATCAGAACCTGTTCTATGCCTTGGCCTCGGCCGATACGCGCCCGCTGATCAAAGCCTTGAAGGCGACGAAGCCGCGCCCGGCGACCGCGCAATGGGGCATGTTCCTGCGCAACCACGACGAGCTCGACTTGGGCCGCCTGACGCGGGAACAGCGCCAGACGCGTGTTCGACGCCTTCGGCCCGGACAAACGGATGCAGCTTTACGATCGTGGCATCAGGCGGCGTCTCGCGCCCATGCTCGACGGCGATCGCCGGCGCCTGGAACTCGCCTACAGCTTGATGTTCACGCTTCCGGGAACGCCGGTCGTCCGTTATGGCGACGAGATCGGCATGGGTGATGATCTCGATTTGCCGGAGCGGGTCGCCGCTCGCACGCCGATGCAATGGTCGGCCGAGCCGCATGGTGGCTTCACGAAGAGCGACAACCCGATCGTCCCGGTCATCGAGAGAGGGCTCCTACGGGTATCCGCACGTCAACGCCGCCATCCAGCGCCGCGATCCGAACTCGATGTTGAATTGGATGGAGCGCATCATCCGCATGCGCAAGGAAATGCCCGAGATCGGTTGGGGGGACTTTGCCGTCGTCCCGACGCGCAACCCGGCGGTGCTCGTGATCCGCTACGATTGGCGCAACAACTCGGTCGTGTTCGTCCATAATTTCGAAGGCAAGCCTTGCGAAATGCACATTCGCCGTGGGCGTCGGCGACGACAACGGCAATCTCGCTGGTCAACGTGCTGAGCGAGGATCATAGCCGTGCAGGCGAGAATGGCCGCCACGTCGTGGTTCTCGAGCCCTATGGATATCGCTGGTACCGCGTGGGCGGCCTCGATTACCTGCTCAGGCGCAGCGAAACCGATGGAGAGGCCGGCCGCGCGGGTTGAGCCGCAATGGCCGCATTCGGCGTTCTGATGACGGTCGCATATGTCCCGATCCGGTTCCGATCCGGTGGCAGAGCCTTGACGCGGCGCGCGCGAGGGCGCCACTCTGCAGAAATTGTCGCTTGGACCCTTCCGCCGATTTTTCACCGAAGGTCGGAGAGCCGAAGGCCGAAGGCTTCGCGAGGTCGCCCTTGAACGAGATGAGTTTCGCCGAAGCGGCAAGGCCGAGCCCCTTCGGTTTGTGGAACGAGACGGCCGCGCCTCGACCAAGCTTCGCCGAGTTGCGGGAGGACATCGCCACCGAGGCCGTCATCATCGGCGGGGGCTTTTGCGGGCTCTCCGCGGCGCTGCATCTCGCGGAAGGCGGGATGGAGCCCGTGCTGCTCGAGGCCGAGGAGCCGGGCTTCGGCGCTTCCGGGCGCAATGGCGGCCAGGTCATCGCCGGGCTCAAGCTCGATCCGGAGCGAAATGATCGCGAAGTTCGGCCGCGAGCGGGGCGAGGCGCTGCACCGTTTCAGCGCCCGCACGGCCGATCTCGTGTTTGCGCTGATCGAGCGCTTCCAGATCCAATGCGAGGCGCATCGTGACGGCTGGATCCAGGCCGCCTATTCGCCGAAGGTCAACGCCGCGATCGAACGGCGGGCAGGCGAGCTCGCGGCGCGCGGCGAGAAGGTCGAGCGGCTCGACAAGGGTCGCATGGCCGAGCTCACGGGCACCGATTACTATCGCGGCGGCATGCTCGACCTGCGCTCCGGCATGGTGCAGCCCTTCAGCTACGCCCGCGGCCTCGCGCGTGCCGCGATCGCCTCGGGCGCGAGGCTCTTCGGCAATTCGCGCGTGAAACGTCTCTTGCGCGAGGGTAGCCACTGGCGTCTCGAGACGGCGAAGGGCAGCGTCACCGCCAAGGAGGTGCTGCTCGCCACCAACGCCTATCTGGGCGACCTTTATCCCGCCTTGAAGACCGCGATGATCCCGGTCGCGAGCTACCAGCTCGCGACCGATCCGTTGCCGCCCGATCTCGACCGCGCGATCTTGCCGGCGCGCCTGCCCGTCTCGGACCTGATGCAGCTCGGCGTCTATTTCCGGCGTGACGACGAAGGCCGCTTCATCATCGGGGGACGCGGCAGCTTCACGGAACGCGAGCGACCGGATCTCTTCGACCGCATTCGCGCGCCATGCGCGCAGCTTACCCGGCGCTCGCGAAGTGGAGTTTCCGTACGCGCTGGGGCGGCAAGCTCGCGCTCACCTTCGACCATCTGCCGCGCCTCGTGACGCTCGAGCCCGGTCTGCACGCCGCCTATGGCTGCAACGGACGCGGCGTCGCGCTGCAGACACTGATGGGCAAGCTCGCCGCCGAACGTATGCGCGGCCTTGCGCCACGACGACTCTGCCGATCGCGACCTTGCCGCCGGCGCATTATCCGTTCCATGCGTTGCGCCTGCCCGCCATGATCTTGATCAGCAACATCCGCTCGCTCCGCAGGATCTTCGCGCGCGATTAGGTGAAAGCGTTGAGCCGCGGCCGCTTCCCGTAAATCCATCGTTCAAGCCGCTAACAAAACCGCGGCGTGCTCTCCGGCCTTTCGCCCCAGGACGGTCGCGGTCAAGAGGCCGTTGCCCGAAAGATAGCCGGCGGCGGTCGAGCCCGAGACGCCGGCGGCCGCTCCTCCCGCGGCCAGCAAATTCGGGAAAGTCGAGCCATCGATCTTTAGGACGCGGGCGTCATGGTTCACCACCAGGCCGCCTTGCGTATGGAAGAGAGCACCCGTGACCTTCACGGCCTTGAAAGGCGCGGTAAGGTCAGGCGATCCCGAAAAGCTTCGGCCGAGCGGATCTTCGGGTCAGGCCGCGCTTCATCGCCGAGACCTGATCGAAAGTCTTCGCGAGCTCGGAAGCCGGCAGGTTGAGACGGGTCGCAAGCTCGACGATCTGTCGCGGCCGAGATCACGGCACCTGCGGCTTCAGCCTTGCGAAAATCCTCGAACTGTCGCGCAACGCCGGCGATGCGCTCATCGAAGATGTCGAACGCCGTGCCTTGCGCCTTCACCAGAACGGCTTGCGGCCTGCTCGGAATAACCGGTCGCCTCATTGGCGAAGCGGCGTCCTTGCGCGTCGACCTGAAAGCCGCCCTCGGTGATCACCGCCCAGGTGATGAGGATACCGTGCGGATGCGCCACCGAGCCATGCCCCTGATAGCCCGACATGAAGGCGAGCTTCGCGCCGAGCCTCTCGCCCCAAAGAATAGCGTCGCCGCGATTTCCCGCATGGCCGAAATAAATGGCCTCGGACATTTCGGGAATGTGGCTGACGCATGAGCTCGGGATTTCCGCCAAAGCCGCTGCAAGCAAGCACCAGGGCTTCGGCAACCGATGGCATCGCTCGAACCGTCCGGCCGTGACACCGCGACGCCCCGCACTCGAAGATCGGCCTCGGCGAAAAGCGTGGTGACGGTTGCGTTCGTCACTATCGGGATGCCTGCGTTCTCCACGGCATCGCGCAAGCGATCGACGAGCTCGGCGCCGGACCGCGATGGCAATCCATGCATGCGGCGCGCCGAGTGGCCGGGGTAGTCGAAATCGTCCACCACCGAGAAATGCAGGCCATAGGCGTCGGCGAGCCATTCGACGAGCGGAGCAGCGCCACGCGCGACGAGATCGACGATCTCGGGCGCCGGCTCGTTCCTGGCCTTGCGCAAAATATCGGCGGCGAACAGCGTCAGCGTCATCCGCGATGCCCCGCTCGCGCTGGAAAGCGCGTGCCCGCCGCCGGGATCAGCCCGGCCGACAGCGCCGTCGAGCCGCGCGGCACCGCGTCGCGCTCGACGACGAACGCATTCAGCGCCCGCTTCATGCGCGGCGAGCGCCGCGCAAAGGCCGGCGGCGCCCGCGCCCACGATCAGGACCGGCACTTCGCTCGCAAAGGCGACGCCGGCGACGTCAAGCACGCTCATGCGGCGCTGATCTCGGCGCTGGCCTCGGCGATCGTGATCACGGGGCAGAGCGGGCGCAGCGCGGCGAGCGCCGTCTCATGCGTCTCGCGCGAGAAGGCGGCGCAGCCGTCGGCAAGGACCGTGATGTCGAAATCGCGCACATGCGCGTCGCGCACCGTCGAGGCGACGCCACCATTGGTGACGATGCCGCAGACGTAGAGCTTCTGAATATCCGCCTTGCGCAGCACCCATTCGAGCCGGCTCATGTAGAAGGCCGAATAAGCTACTTTCTCAACCGCGAAATCGGTCGGCTGGAGCATGTCGACCGTCGCATGTCCCCAGGCGCCCGGCTCAAAATCCCCTTTGGTGAGGAAAGGCCGGAGCGCCTTGAGGTGAGGCGAGATGAGAGGCTCGCCGCCCTTGCCGGGAACGAGGGTGAAATGGGTCGAGACGATGAAGCCGCCCTTCGCCCTCACGAGCTCGGCGAAGGGCTTCACGCGCCCCGGCACGGCCGCGATCTCGGCCGCGGTGAGCCCGGCGCGGCCATAGGCGCCTTTGGGATCGATGAAATCATTCTGCAGATCGCAGATCAAAAGAGCCGTGCGGGATAGGGGAATCTTGACGCTCACCTCGCGCTCCGCGTCACGATGAGATTGCCATAAGGGTCGACCTCGCCGACGAGCCCCGGATCGACGATCGTGGTCGCGTCCGGCTGCTCGAGAATGGCAGGCCCTGAGACCTTCGCTCCGATCGCAAGATCGAGCCGCGAGAAGATCGCGGTTTCGCGCCAATCATTGTCGAACCAGACGCGGCGCGTGCCGCGTCTCGCGTCTTCACCACCCGGCATCGGCGCGAGCGCCTTGAGATCGAAATGCGGCCGGCGGCCGATGGCGGCCGTGCGCAGCGTCACGATGCGAATGGGAACGCCCGGCAAGAGCCGGCTGAACTGGGTGCGATAGGCGGCCTCGAAGGCGGCGCGTACCGCGGCCTCGTCGACCCGCGTCGCCTCGCCGTCGAGCTCCGCCGGCAGCCGCACCTGCACGGTGTGTGTTTGGCCGATGTAATGCATGTCGAGATCGAAGGCCGTGTCGACGCGCGAGACGGCGACGCCCGCATTCGCCACGACGGCGCGCGCCTCGCGGCCGGTCTCGGCGAGGTGGCGATTGAGGAGCGCGCCGTCGAGCCCGTCGAGCCCGAGATTGACGGTCAGCACCTGATCGTGGCGCAGATCGGCGATGACGCAACCGAGCGCGCTGGTGATGCCGGGAAAGCGCGGCACGAGCACCGATTCGAGCCCGACCTCGCGCATCAGCGCGCCCGCATGCAAGGCGCCGCCGCCGCCGAAGGGCATGAAGGTGAACTTCGAAGGATCATGCCCGCGCTCGATCGAGACGAGGCGGATGGCGCCGGCCATGCGGGCATTCGCGATCTTGACGATCGCTTCCGCCGCGCGCGGCGCGTCGAGCCCCAGGGGACGCCCGACATGCGCGAGGATGGCCTCCGTCGCTGCCTCGACGTCGAGACGCGCGAGCTTGTCGCCGATCGGGCGTTCCGCATTGATGCGGCCGAGCACGACATTGGCATCGGTCAGCGTCGGGCGCGTGTTGCCGCCACCGTAGCAGGCCGGCCCCGGAAGAGAGCCCGCGCTTTCCGGCCCCACTTGGAGGAGGCCACCCTTATCGACGCTGGCGATCGAGCCGCCGCCCGCCCCGATCGTCGTGATCTCGATCATGGGCGTGCGGATGACGAGGCCAAAATCGATGGTGGTCTGCGCCGAGAGCGCGGTGTGGCCATCCGCGATCAGCGACACGTCGAAGGAGGTGCCGCCGAGATCGCCGGTGATCACGTTCAACCGGCCAGCCGCGCGCGCGATCGCGCCCGCCGCGATGACGCCGGCCGCCGGCCCCGAGAGCGCGGTGCGCACGGGCAGGCGCCGCGCGGTCGAGGTGGCCATCACGCCGCCGTTCGACTGCACGATGTGGAAATCACCCTTGAAGCCGCCCTTCGACAAGGCAGCCTCGAGCTTGCCCAGATAGGAGCCGACGACGGGCTGCAGATAGGCGTTGAGCGCCGTCGTCGAGCTGCGCTCGAATTCGCGGATCTCCGGCAGGATCTCGCTCGAGGTCGCGACATGCTCATTGGGCCAGATCGACCGCACGGCCTCAGCCGCGCGGCGCTCGTTCTCCGGAGTTGGCGAAGGCGTTGATGAAGACGATCGCGACGGCCTCGGCGCCTTTTTCGATGAGCGCGCGCGCGGCCGCTCTCGCCTCTTCAGGGTCGACGGCGGCGCGCAGCGTGCCGTCGGCCAAGACGCGCTCGGCGACCTCGAGGCGCATCGAGCGCTCGACCACCGGCACGAACTCGCCCCAAAGCCCCCAGGTATGCGGGACGATCGCGGCGGCGCATCTCGAGCACGTCGCGGAAACCCTTGGTGGTGATCAGGCCGATGCGCGCGCCCTTGCGTTCGAGGAGCGCATTGGTGCCGATCGTGGTGCCGTGGACGATCGCCCCGAAGTTCGCAAGCGGCCCGAGAGCGGCGAGCCCCGAGAGGAAGCCCGAGGCCTCATCGCCGCGATGGGACACGACCTTGGCTGGTACGGAACTCGCGCTTGGCCTCGTCATAGAAGAAGAGATCGGTGAAGGTGCCCCCGACATCGACGCCGACGATGCTCGCCGCGCGGGAAACGCTCGTGCCGGACGCGCTCACGCCGCCTTGCCTCGTTTGGAGGTGACGGCAGCGGCACGCGCCTCACGCGCGCCCTTTGCCCCGACATAGCCTTCGCGGATGTCGCGCTCGATCCGTGCCTTGTCGCGCTCGGCAGGGTCGCCCCAACCGCCACCGCCCGGCGTTTCGAGACGCACCTTCTGCCCCTTGCGAATGCGAACCCCCGTCACCTTGGAGACGAGCGGCGCCGTCGCTTCGCCTTCGTCCGTTTCCCAGAGGAAGCGATTGAGCGCCGCCTCACCGCCGCCCGCGACGCCGAAGGGCGCAAAGCGCCCGCGCTCGCCGAGCAGGAACACCTCAGCCCCGTTCTCGTCGAGGGCCTCGATCTCGTAAATCGCGCCGAGCCCGCCGCGATGCCGGCCAGGACCGCCGCTGTCTGGCCGCAGCGCCCATTGCGTGAACATCACCGGGTACGCGGCCTCGAGGATCTCGAGCGGCGGCATGGTCGCCGTCGATATGGCGTTGTTGCCATGATTGAGGCCATCGCCCTTTGGATTGCCGCCGAGCCCACCGCCGAAGAACATCGACATCACCCAGCGCGTCCCGTCCGCGCGGTATCCCGCGAGCGAGAGCGCGTTGATGGTGCCGAAGAACGCCGCGGTCGCGAGCTTGGGATCAGCCTTGGCGATCGCGCCGAAGACGACGCCGATCATCCGTAGAATCGTCTCGGTGTAGCCGCCCACCGGTTTCGGGGCCGACACGCCAAGCAGCGTCGTGTCGGGGATCACGAAATCGATCGGCACGAGGCAGCCGGAATTGGCGGGGACATCGGTGAAGATATGCTTGAGCGCCACGTAGCAACAGGCGACCGCCGTCGAGCGCGCGATGTTGAGCGGCCCGGCGCAGGGCGGCGAGGAGCGCGAGAAATCGAGCGTCATCCTGTCGCCGCTTATCGTGAGATCGAGCGCGATGGTGAGCCTCGCATCGCTCACCCCGTCATTGTCGAGGTAATCCTCGAAGGAATAGGTGCCGTCGGGCAAGCGCCCTGATATTCTCGCGCATGAGCGCCTCGGCGCGTTGGCCGAAGGTGTCGAGCGCCGCCGTCACGGTCTCCTCGCCGTAATCGTCGAGGAGGGCGTGGACGCGCCGCTCGCCGAGATCAAGCGCGTTGATCTGCCCGTTGAGGTCCCCATAATTCGATTGCGGCACGCGGCTGTTGGCCGCGAGGATCGCGAGAATGTCCTCGTTCATCCGCCCCTTCGCGATGAGCTTCACGGGCGGAATGCGCACACCCTCCTGGAAGCTCTCGGTCGCCGAAGCGTTGAAGCCGCCCGGCACATTGCCGCCGATGTCGAGCCAATGGCCGACGGAAGCGAGCCAGGCGAAGACCTTGCCCTGTCGCCAGATCGGCCGCACGAGGCGGAAATCATTGAGATGGGTGCCTCCTTCATAAGGATCGTTGAAGAGAAAGGTGTCGCCCTCCTCCAAGCCGCCTTCCCCCAAGCCGCCGTCCCTTGCGACCTTGTCGATGACGGCCTTCACCGCGAAGGCCATGGCGCCGACGAAGATCGGCAGGCCCTTCGCGCCTTGCACCAAGGTCGCGCCTGTCTCGGCGTGATAAAGGCCGTGGCAAGCGTCGCGCGCCTCGGCGATGATCGGGTTGAAGGCCGAGCGATAGAGCGTCGCGTCCATCTCATCGGCGATCTGCTCGAGGCGCCCCTTGAGCACGGCGAGCGTGACGGGATCGATCACGGTCATGCCTTCGCCTTCACCCGGGGAGCAAGCAGTCGAGGCCGGCGCGCCTTCATAGGAACGGCCGCGCTCCAGCATGGCCTTGGTGCCGAGGAGATCGTTCAGCGCCTCGAAATCGAACATCCGGTCGCGGAAGGCGTCGGTCACACCGTCGCGCGCCAGCACTTCATAGAAGGCCTGCGCCGTGCGGGCGATGGCGCGCACGATGCCGCCGGGGAAAATGACGAGGCGAAAGCCGAGCCCTTCCAGCTCTTGCGCCGAGAGGACCGGCGTCTGCCCACCCTCGACCATATTGGCCATGAGCGGCAAACGGTTGCCGAGCGCGGTCTTGACGGCGGCGAGCTGCTCGCGCGTCCTCGGCGCCTCGACAAAAAGCACATCGGCGCCGGAGTCGGCGTAGAGCCGCGCGCGCTCGACCGCCGCCTCGAAGCCTTCGCTTGCGACGGCGTCGGTGCGCGCGATGATCAGCGTCTTGTCGCTGCGCCGCGCGTCGACGGCGGCCCGGAGCTTGCCCGCCATCTCACTCGCCGGAATCAGCGTCTTGTCGGAGAGATGGCCGCAGCGCTTCGGAAAGCTCTGGTCCTCGAGCTGAATCGCCGACGCGCCGGCCTGCTCGAAGGCGCGCACCGTGCGCGCGACATTGAGCGCGTTGCCGTAGCCGGTATCACCGTCGACGATGATCGGCGCCTCGATGCGCTCGCGCACGAGGCTCAGCGTCTCGGCGACTTCCGCCATCGAGACAAGGCCGATGTCCGGCGCGCCGAGCCGCGTATAGGCGATGGCGGCGCCGGAAAGATACACCGCCTCGAAGCCCGAGCGCATGGCGAGCGAGGCGGTGAGCGCATCATAGACGCCGGGCGCGACGACGATGCCTCCTCGCGACAGGCGATGCTTGAAATCGATGGTCATCGGTCCTCCTTGGCGAGCCCGATCGGGAGGCGGTCGAGCTCACCGCTATCGATCGCGTTTCTTGCCGCATTGACGGCGCCGCAGGTTTCAGCGCCGGCGATTGCGTCCCTTGTGATCCTCATCGCGATTACATCCCAAGATAGGTTTTCTGCAGCCGCGGATCGCCCATCAGCTCCTCGCCCTTGCCGGAGAGCACGATGCGGCCGTTCTCGAGCACATGCGCATAGGCGGCGACCGCGAGCGACTGCACGACATTCTGCTCGACGAGGAAGATGGTAAGGCCGTCGGCGCCGAGGCGCCGGATGAGCGTGAACATCTCCTCGACGAGAAGCGGCGAGAGGCCAAGCGATGGCTCATCGAGGATGAGGAAGCGCGGCTCGGCCATCAGCCCGCGCCCGATGGCGAGCATCTGCTGCTCGCCACCCGACAGCGTGCCGGCCCGCTGCCGGCAGCGCTCCGCAAGCCGCGGAAAGATCGTCATGACGCGCTCGCGATTGCGCGTCCGGTTCGCCTTGGCGCGCCGATAGCTGCCGAGAACGAGGTTCTCGTCGACGCTCAGGTCCGGAAAGATGCGCCGCCCTTCCGGCACATGGACGAGGCCAAGCTCGACGATCTCGGCGGGCGCGGCTCGTTCGAGCGAGCGGCCGTCGAAGCGAATGCTGCCGGCGCGCGGCCGAAGAATGCCGCTCAGCACATTGTTGAGCGTCGTCTTGCCGACACCGTTCGAGCCCAGCATCGCGACCGTCTCGCCCGCCGCGACACCGATATCGATGCCGCGCAAGACATCGGCCGCGCCATAGCCGGCGACGAGGCCCTCAATCTCGAGGAGCGCGGCGTCAGCCATGCGCCGCCTCCAACCGCAGCGCCGCGCCTTGTCCGAGATAGGCCTCGACGACCCGTTGATCGCGCGTGACCTCGCGCGGCGATCCATCGGCGATCATGCGACCCTGATTCAGCACGACGACGCGCTCGCAGAGATGCATCACGGCCTGCATCACATGCTCGACCATGATCACGGTGACGCCATCGTCGCGGATCGCGCGGATCACGGGGATGATGTCGCGCATCTCGGAAGGGTTGAGGCCGGCGAGCACCTCGTCGAGCAGGAGAAGCACGGGCTCGGTCGCGAGCGCGCGGGCAAGCTCGAGGCGCTTGCGGCCGGCGACGGTGAGCGAAGCCGCGGGCTTGTCGAGCATCGGCTCAAGGCCGAGCCTTGCGGCGATGTCGCGCGCCTTCACGATCGCCTCGGCGCGCGAGCCATGCCGCAGATGCGCGCCGACCGCGATGTTCTCGGCGACGCTCAACCTGGCGAAGGGCTGCACGATCTGAAAGGTGCGCGCAATACCGAGCCCGGCCCTGCGGTGCGGCGAAAGATCCGAAATTTCTTCTCCGCGGAACATGATGTGGCCGAGGCTCGGCCGCTCGAAGCCCGAAATCAGCGAGAAGAGCGTCGTCTTGCCGGCTCCGTTCGGGCCAATGAGCCCGGTGATGCCACCAGCCTCGACCGACAGGGACACATCGTCGACGGCGGTGAGCCCGCCGAAGCGCTTGGTGAGGCCTTGCACCTTAAGGACGGGAGTCACGGCGCAACCTCGACCGGCTGTCCGGGAGCGCGCCGCCCCAAGCCTTGTGCGAGGCTCAAGATTCCGCCAGGCGCGAAGGCGATGATGAGAATCAGGAAAATGCCGAACAGCGCCATGTCCGCGCCCGGAAACCCGCCGAGCAGCCATCGCGTCAGCTCGCCGAGCTCATGCAGCGCGATCGCGCCGACGAGCGGACCGAACACGGTGCCGAGGCCGCCGATGATCGGAGCGAGCAGCGCTTCGATCGAGACCGAGGCGCTAAATCCGAGCTCTGGATTGATGAGGAGGAAATACTGCACATAGAAGGCGCCGGCGGCCGCCGTGAACGCAGCCGAGAGGGTGATGGCCTGAAGCTTCACCTTGAGCGTGTCCACGCCGAGCGCTCTCGCGGCATTCTCATTCTCGCGGATGGCGACGAGATAAGCGCCAAGCCGCGAGCGTTCGATGGCGCGCGTGGTGATGAGGGCGATGCCGACGAGCGCCACCGCGACCTCGCAATAGGCCGCGCGGCTCGCGAATTGGAGATTGCCCGGCCGCGTATCGAGCTTGAGCAGGACGCCGGCCGCTCCGTTGAAGAAAGAGGAGGCGTTGACGACGATGCGGAAGACCTCCGCGAAGGCGAGCGTGACCAAGGCGAAATAAGAGCCGCGCAGTCCCGAGCGGAAGCTGAGAAAGCCGATGATGCCGCCGACCGCGGCTCCAATCGCGATGGCGGCGGCGAAGGCGGCCCAGGCATTGAGGCCAAAGCGCTGCTGCAACAGCGCGCAGGCATAGGCGCCAGTGCCGAAGAAGGCCGCATGACCGAAGGAGAATTGGCCCCCATAGCCGCCAAGGAGATTCCAGCCATGACCGGCGAGCGCCACGATCAGGGTGACGACCATGCCGTTCAGCAGGATGTTGGACGAGGTCGCGAGCGGCAAGATAGCGCCAAGCGCGAGCACGGCGAGGATCGGCGCATAGGCGCGCGTCGCGCTCACGCGCGGGCTCCGAAGAGGCCGGTCGGGCGCAAGAGAAGCATGACGATGAAGAGCACGAAGATGCCGAGTTGACCCAGGCTCTCGCCGAAGAAGAGGCCCGTCAGGCTCTCGATGACGCCGATGACGAGGCCGCCGATCAGCGCACCCGGCACGGAGCCCATGCCGCCGAACACCACGACGGTGAAGGCGACGAGCACATAGGCCTCGCCGACGCGGGGATTGACGTAATAGCTCGGCAGGAGGAGGCAGGCGGCGATCGCAAGGCAAGCCGCGCCGATGCCGAAGGTGACTGCATAGACATGGGCGACATCGATGCCCATGAGCGTCGCGCCATAGCGCTCCTTGGACACGGCGCGGATGGCTTTGCCGGTGTCGGTGTGGCGCAGCACGAGCCACAGCGCCGCCGAAACGAGACAGGCGACCACGAAGGCGACGACACGCGGCAGCGGCAGGAAGACGAGGCCGAGATCGACGCTCAGGAAGCCGTAAGGAACATCGATCGAGCGCGTGTCGGAGTGGAAGGCGGTGAGCAGCGCATTCTCGATCACGATCGACAGGCCGAGAGTGACGAGGAGAACGTTCTGGTCCTCGCCATGGCTCGCCGGCGAGATGACGAAGCGCTGCGCCGCGTAGCCCGCGGCGAAGAACAGCGGGGCAAGGCCGATGAGCGCGACATAAGGATCGATGCCGGCGATCCAGGCGAAATAGGCGGCGAACAGGGCGGCCGATAGGATCGCCCCATGGGCGAAGTTGATGATATGCAGCACGCCATAGACGAGCGTCAGCCCCACCGCGACCAGCGCATAGACCGCTCCGGTCATCAGCCCGTTCAGCACCGCGGCGAGGAGGATGTCGGGGGCGAGCATCAGGGGCGGTCCATGGCGCGCAAAATCGCACCCGCGAAGCCCTTCCGACCGTCTTCGCGCCGCGCGCCGATCCGCCCGCTTTCGATCGGTGAAGGACGCAGGCGCGATCCGGGCATCTTATCCTTCCTGTCTCGCCTTCACGCCGGGACGGGGAAGACCGGCTTCGCATCAGCGAAGGCGTCGGGGAAGATCACCTTGATGTCGTTGGCCTGGACCTGGAGATTGACGGGCGCGGCGCCCTGGTTCTGGCCGTCCGCGAAGCGGGTTGGCCCGTAGGGCATGATGTGGCCGGAGAAGCTCGATGAGGCGAGCGCCTCGGTGATCTTGGCCCGATCGGTGGATTGGGCCCGCTCGATGGCGTCCGCCAGGAGGAGCACGCAGGAATAGTTGAGCGCCGTGTTGTAGGTGAAGAACTTGCCTTGCGCCTCCACCTGTTTCCGCAGCGTTTGAGCCGCCTCCTTCCGAGGATCCCACCAATGGTTGCAGTCCATCACATATTGGGCGGCTTCCGGGAATTCCTTGAGGAAGCGGAAGTTCGAAGCCGCTCCGTTGAGGATGGAGTAGATGCCCTTCGGCTTGATGCGCTGTTGCTGCATGGTGCGCGCCAGCAGGACGAATTCGCCATAATAGCTCGAGGGGATGAGAAGATCGGGGTTCTTCGCCTTGATCTGCAGCGCCACATTCGACATGTCGCGCGCGGGCGTCGGATGCGCGATGGTGTCGAGGATCTCGAAGCCGCGGTTCGGCAGCTCGGCCTGGAGCAGCTTGGCGAGCCCCGAGCCGAAGAGCCCGTCCTCATGCACGAGGATCACGGTCTTCGCCGGCTTGCCGGCCGCGTCATTGAGCTTCACGAGATTGTCGAGCGCCGTGTGCGAGACGACGCCGAAACCGGGCGCGAAGCGGAAGGTGTTCTTCAAGCCCCGCTGAACGATCGCGTCCGTCACGCCGACATCGACGATATAGGGAAGGTCGTAGCGGGCGGCGGCCTGGGTCGCAGCGAGGCAGATCGGGCTCGCAAATCCACCAACGATGGCGACCACCCCCTCGTTGTTGAGGCGCTCGACCTCGGCGGTGCCGCCTTCGGGCGTCGAACGGGCATCGCCCTGCGCCATCTCGAGCTTGGCGCCGCCGAGCGATTTGATGCCGCCAGCGTCGTTGATCCCCTTGATCGCGGCCTCCGAGCCCATCAGCCCCTGCTGCCCATCGAAGGCGAGCGCGCCGGTGAGCGGCTGCAGGACACCGATCTTGATCGGCGCGGCTTGCGCCTTCACGTAGGAGGGCGCCGCGAGCGCGACCGCCGCGGCGGAGCCCGTCGCGAGCAGCCGGCGGCGGGTCCATCCCAACTCGAGGCCATGCGTCATTTCGTTCTCCCGTTTCGCTTCGATCGGCGTTGATTGTGAACTTGGCCTTGTGGCGCCGCGCTCGCGTCGTTGGCGGGCACCCAGCGCTTGCCGTTCGCGCCCTCGGCGCGCACGAGATCCATGCGCAGCGCGTAGCGATCGGGGCGATAGAGCGCGAAGAGATGCTCGATGCCCCGCCCGTTCTCATCGAAGATGACGCGCGTGAGCGCGACGAGCGCCGAGCCGACTTCCACCTCGAGCGCCTGCGCCACATCCGGAGAAGCGAGCACGGCGCCGATCTCCTGGGTGGCGCGCGCCACGACGATTCCAGATCGCTCGATCAGGGAAAGGAGGGGCCGCGAAGCGAGCTCCTCCTCCGAATAGGTCATGCCGATGCGCGCCGGCACATGCGTCGTGAGATAGGACATCGGCTGCCCATCGATCAGGCGCACGCGGATCGAATGCTGCACGCTCTCGCCTGCCGGCAAATTGAGGGCGGTCGCCACATGGGCGAGCGCCCGCCGATAGCCGAAGGAAATGAGGCGCACCTGCGTCGTGCGGCCCATCGCCTCGATATTGGCGAGCATGTCGGAAAGATCGGCGACCACGGGGTTCGGCGTATGCCGCATGCGCACGAAAGTGCCCGCGCCCCGCCGGCGCAGCACGAGCCCCTCCCGCTCGAGCTCGGCAAGCGCGCGCCTCACGGTGATGCGCGATACGGCGTGCTCCGCGGCGAGCGCCTGCTCCGGCGGCAAGGAAGAACCCGCCGTCATCCCGCCGGTGATGCGATCCCGCAGCAGGAGATAGACTTGCCGGGCCTTGGACGGCTCGATGCCTGCCATCGTTGCCTTGACGCCGCGCTTGAAGCTAGAACCTTTAGATGTATACTCTATAAGACAACTTGCTTCGTCAAGATGGATTGAGGAGATGCGCTCAGGGTCCCTGACCATCATCGACAAGCTGTGGGAAAGCCATGTGGTCGTGGCGCGTGAAGGCGGCGACTGCCTGCTCTTCATCGACCGGCACCTCTTGCATGAAGGCTCCTTCCACGCCTTCGAGCAGGTGCGAAAGCGGGGCCGGCCGATCGCGCGGCCCGACCTCTCCTTCGCCATCGCCGACCATTACGTGCCGACGCGGGCGCGCGCCCAGCCGATCGCGAACCCCGAAATCGCACGCATGGTCGATCTTCTGGCGCGGAACGCCGCCGCGCACGGCATCGCCCATATCGGCCTCGACGATCCGCGCCAGGGCATCGTGCATGTCGCCATCCCCGAGCAAGGCTTGACCTTGCCCGGATTGACCATCGTGTGCGGTGACAGCCATACCTCGACACATGGCGCCTTCGGCGCCTATGCGTTCGGCATCGGCGCGTCCGAGGTCGCGCATGTGCTGATGACCCAGGCCATTTGGCAAAAAAAGCCGAAGCGCATGCGCGTGCGGGTCGAGGGCATGACCCTGCCGGGCGCCACGGCGAAGGACATCGCGCTCACCTTCATCGCCCGCGTGGGCGCGGATGGCGCGCAAGGCCATGCGATCGAATATGCGGGCTCGGCCGTGCGCGCGCTCTCGATGGAAGGGCGCATGACGCTCTGCAATCTCTCGATCGAGGCCGGCGCGCGCAACGGTCTCGTGGCGCCGGACGCGACGACCCATGCCTGGCTCAAGGACCGCCCTTTCGCGCCGAAGGGCGAGATGTTCGAGCGCGCCGTCACCGATTGGGACAAGCTCGCGAGCGACGCGGATGCCACATTCGATCGCGAGATTACGCTCGACGGCGGCGAGATCGTGCCGATCGTCACCTGGGGCACGAGCCCCGAGCAAGCCTTGCCGATCGACGCCAGCGTGCCCGACCCTTCCACGCTCGCCGATCCGGCGCGTGCCGCCGCGATCGGCGATGCCATCGCCTATATGGGCCTCACGCCTGGCGCCAAGCTCAGCACGATCGCGGTCGACCGTGTCTTCATCGGCTCTTGCACCAATGGCCGCATCGAGGATCTGCGCGCCGCCGCTTCCGTGCTCGCGGGCCGGCGCGCCAAGGTGCCGGGCCTCGTCTCGCCGGGATCGAGCGCCGTCAAGCGCCAGGCCGAGGAAGAGGGGCTCGACCGCATCTTCCGCGAGGCGGGGCTCGAGTTCGCCGATTCCGGCTGCTCGATGTGCGTCGGCATCAATGGCGATCTCGTGCCGCCCGGCGAGCGCTGCGCCTCGACGACGAACCGCAATTTCAAGGGCCGGCAGGGGCCAAGGGCGCGCACGCATTTGATGTCGCCTGCCATGGCGGCGGCCGCCGCGGTCGCCGGCCATCTCACCGATGCGCGTGAGTTCCTGAAAGGGAGAATTTGATGCCGCAGCGCGACGGCCGCCAATGACCCCCTTCACCACGCTCGAGGCTCTCGCCTGCCCGCTCCCGCTCGCCAATGTCGATACGGATCAGCTCGTGCCGGCGCGCTTCCTCAAGCGGCCGCGCGCGGAGGGCTATGGCGGCTTCCTGCTGCATGATCTGCGCTTCGGCGCGGACGGCAAGGGGAAGAGCGCGCTGCCGCTCGACGACCCGCGCTACAAGGGCGCCGCGATCCTCGTGGCGAGGCGCAATTTCGGCGGCGGCTCCTCGCGCGAAGGCGCCGTCTATGCGCTCGCGGATTTCGGCATTCGCTGCGTCATCGCGCCGAGCTTCGGCGACATCTTCTCATCGAATTGCGTGATGAACGGCCTTCTCCCCGCGCGCGTGGCGGAGAGTGACGCCGAGGCGCTCCTCGCTCATTTGCAGGAATCCCCGGGCAGCACGATCAAGGTCGATCTCGAGCCGCAGCGGATCACCTGCGACGAAAGAACCTACGGGTTCTCGATCGATTCCTTCCTCAAGACCAAGCTCCTCAACGGCTGGGACGACATCGATGTGACGATGAGCTTCACCGACGAAATGAGGGAGTTCCTGCTTCGCGATGCCTCGGCGCGTCCCTGGTCGCGACCGGCCCGTGCGGACGACGGCAGGGTTTAATCGTCTCTACAACGTTAGAGAGCGCCAATCACACTGCTTCATTTTGCAAGGCCTGCCAACGTCTTAGGATAACGCTTAATCGCCCTTTTGATGAGGGCAGATTGGTCGACCTTTTTACCCGTCGCGCGAGTACGCAGCCCCTTGCCGGACTCCGTTTTGTCTTTGGCTCCGTCAGGCAAGGAAGTTCGTTTTACCACGACCACTCTTACTCACCATGCTAATGCGGCGACGATACGCTATTCCCGAATTGCTAGTAACTAAACCCTCGCCAACCGCGGGTCGAGCCTGTCACGCAGCGCATCGCCGAGGAGGTTGAAGCCGAAGGCGACAAGGAGAATGGCGAAGCCCGCGAAGATCGCGCTCCAGGGCGACAGCATGAGGAAATTGCGCCCCTCCGATAACATCAGGCCGAGCGAGGGCGAGGGCGGTTGTGTCCCAAGTCCGAGGAAGGAGAGGGAGGCCTCGACGAGGATCGCCGAAGACAGCGACAGGCTCGCCTGCACCAGGATCACGGAGGCGAGGTTGGGCAAGACATGCCGGATGAGGATCGCCGGTGCGGAGGCGCCGATGGCGCGCGCCGCGGCGACATATTCGGCCTCGCAGATCACCAAGGCAGGCCCGCGCAAGAGCCTGGCGAAAAGCGGCGTGTAGACGACCGCGATGGCGATGGTGGCACTCGCCGTTCGAGGACCGAGCATGGCAATGATGCCGATCGCGAGCAGCATCACGGGAAAGGCGAAAAGCACGTCGATGACGCGCATGGCGAGGCGCTCGAACCAGCCGCGAAGGAAGGCCGCCGCAACGCCGATCGTGCCGCCGACGGCGAGCGCGACGCCGACGGCCAGCATGCAGTCCATGAGGGAGGCGCGGGTGCCGAAGAGAATACGCGCGAGGACGTCGCGGCCGAGCTGATCGGTGCCGAGAAAATGCGCGAGGCTCGGGCCTCTGAGCCGCGCGACGATGCTTTGCGCCAAGGGATCATAGGGCGCGATCCAGGGCGCGCCGAGCGCGAGCGCGATCTCCCCCGCGACCAGGAGGGCGCCGAGCGCGAGGACACGGTCGTGGAAGAGCTTCAACGATTCAGCGCCTCAGCCGCGGATCGATCAGGCCGTAGATCAGGTCGATCGCGAAGTTCAGGACGACGAAGCCGACCGTCACCATCAAGATGGTCGCCTGCACCAGCGGGTAGTTCCGCTCGGTAACGGCACCCAGGATCAGCCGGCCGAGGCCTGGAATGGCGAACACCTCCTCGACCACGATGGCGCCGCCGAGGAGATAGCCGGCCGAGATGCCGAGATGGGTGACGAAGGGTATCAGCGCGTTGCGCAAGGCGTGCTTGTAGATGACGACCCGCTCGGGCGCGCCCTTGGCGCGCGCGGTGCGGATATAGTCCTGGCCGAGACTGTCCAGCATGGCGGAACGGATGAGGCGCGAGAGGCTCGCGAGGATCGGCAGCGCCAGGGTGAGGGAAGGCATCAGCATGCGCGCGAGATTGCCGAGCGGGTCTTCGGCGAACGGCACATAGCCGAGCGAGGCGTGGCCGGGCATCAGGCGCGAGACGGCGAGGATGAGCACGATGCCGAGCCAGAAGGAAGGGATGGTGAGGCCGACGACCGTGCCGAGCCGCAGCGCGATATCGGTTCTTCGCCCGCGATACCTCGCCATCAGGCAGCCGAGCGGCACAGCGAGCCCCGCGCCCATTGCCAGGGCGAGGAAGGTGAGCTCGAGCGTCGGCCAGATATTGGCGAGGATCTCCTCGGCGACCGGGCGGCCGGTCCAAAGCGAGGTGCCGAAGTCTCCGTGCATGGCGGCCGAGGCCCAATGCAGATACTGGGCGAAGAAAGGCTGGTCGAGGCCGATCCTGGCGCGCAATTCGGAGAGCGCCTGCGGCGTCACCTCGCTATTGGCGCCGAGCATGATGGCGACCGCGTCGCCGGGGATCAGCCGAATCATGAGGAAGACGATGAGCGACACGCCGATCACCACCATGACGAGGTCGACGAGTCGCGGCAGAAGAAGACGCCTCAGCATCGAGCCGACGCGATCAGCTCGAGAGGCCTCGGGAGCGGCAAGCACATGTCACCCCTTCGCGCTTCTTCCGGAATTGCCCACCGGTCCCTGCGCGGCGCAGTCCCGCGCGGCGGCGAATGGAGCGGATCGCACCGCGGCTCAAGGCGCGAGCGAAGCATCGCGAAGCGAGACGAGCGAGCGATTCGCCATGATCTCGTAGCCTTTGAGCTCGAGACGGGCGGCACTGAACAAGGTGGCGTAGGCGATCGAGGCGACAGGACCCGAGCAGGCGAGCCTCGCCTGCAGTCGGTCGTAGATGGCCTTGCGCTCGCCGGGATCGGAAAGGCGGCGCGCCTCGTCGAGATCGCGATCGACCATCGCGTCCGAATATTTGAAGACGTTCGTCGAGCCGCTCGTGTGAAAGGTGCGATAGAGGAATTCGTCGGGATCGGCGCCCCCGGCATTGGCGGAGGCGAAGAGGTCGAAATTACCGTTTCGCCAATCCTGCACGAACTGGCCGGTCTCTTCGTTCGCAAGCTCGACATCGATGCCGACCTCGGCGAGTTCGGCCTGCACGACCTGGGCGATGTCCTTGATGTCCTGGCGCGAGGCGAGCACGCGCAGGACCAACTTCGCGCCTTCAGTGAAGCCCGCCTCCTTCAGGAGCGACCGCGCCTTTTGCGGATCGTGACGGTAGCAGGGGAAATCCGCGACCGGCTTCGCCCATTGCGTGAGCGCGGGCGAGAGCGGCCCTGCCGGCACGCCGGCGCCGAAGAGGGCCGCATCGATGATCGCCTGCCGGTCGAGCGCGTAGTTCACCGCTTCGCGCACCTTCGGATCGTCGAAAGGCGGACGCGAGACATTGAGCCCGATCACCGTGTCGGAGAGCTCGAGCGTTTGCGCAAGCTTGATACCGGGCTTGCCTTGGAGCTGGAGCGCGGTCGCGGCGTCGACCTGGGGCAAGAGCGCATATTGCCCACTCGCGAGCCCGACGGCGCGCGTCGCCGCTTCCGGGACGATGTTGAACTTCAAGCCGTCGAGCTTCGGCTTTCCGGCGTCGCGATAATGCTCGTTTCGGGTGAGGAGCACGAAGCCGTTCGGTTGCCAGGCGTCGAACTTGAAAGGTCCGGTGCCGATCGGATGTCTTTGCAGCGCGTCCTTGTCGGCTTCCATCGAGCGCGGCACGATGGCGATCCCGGCGAGCGCGGCAAGCAGCGGCGCCGAAGGTTCGGTGAGCTTCAGCTCGACGGTCGACGGGTCGAGCGCCGCGATCTCGTTCACGGCGACGAGCCGGCTCGCGAGGGGCGAGCCGATCTCCTTCGACTTGACGCGCCGCAGGCTCGATGCGACGTCCTCGGCCGTCATCGGGCTGCCGTCGTGGAACATCACTCCGCCGCGCAGCTTGAGAACATAGTTCAGGCCGTCGGGCGACACCGTCCAGGCCTCGGCCAGGGCCGGCCTCACCTTGAGATCCTTGTCGATCTCGGTGAGCCCCTCGTAGATGGTGCCGCCGACCACCGCGACGCTGTTGAAAGCCGTGACGATATGCGGATCGAGCCCCGCCGGCGAAGAATCGATGGCAAGCTGCAACGGGGCACCCAGCGACTGCCCGGCGAACACCCTTCCGGCCGATCCCGAAGCGACCATCAGCGTCCCGAGCGCAATGAGCGCGGCGCATCGCAGGTTAACGGACATTGCGATTTCCCATCGAGAAGAACGCACCACATATAACAGATGCCCGCGCCGGACTTAATCTCGCCGACGCGAAGTTCCCGATCATCGGAGACGATGGTGACCACCGGCACCGAAAGCCTGAGCCGCCGCTTCGCCGGTATCGACGAATGGTCGACGCTCGAAGTGTTGAAGGCGCTCCACGAAGGCCAGCTCGCGGCTGTCGCGGCCGTCGGCGCGGCCTTGCCGGCGCTGGCCGGGGCGGTCGAGGCGGCAGCCTCGCTCCTCGAGCGTGGCGGCGGGCGCTTGATCTATGCGGGCGCCGGCACCTCCGCCCGCGTCGCGGTGCAGGACGGCGTGGAATTGCCGCCGACCTTCGATTGGCCGCAAACCCGCATCGGCTTTGCCATCGCGGGAAGCGAGAAAGCCATGTGGTGCGCGATCGAAGGGGCGGAGGATTCCGAGAAGGACGCAATCTTACGCGTGCAGGGTCTCGATATCGGAGCCTGCGACGTGGTGATCGGGGTTGCCGCGAGCGGCACCACGCCCTACACGGTCGCCGCGATCGCCGAGAGCAGACGCCGTGGCGCGCTCACCATCGGCGTCGCCAACAACGCCGGCGCACCGCTTCTCGCGGCGAGCGAGCACCCCATCCTGGTCGAGACCGGCGAGGAGGTGATCGGCGGTTCGACCCGGATGAAGGCTGGCACGGCGCAGAAGGTCGTGCTCAACCTGTTCTCGACCGCGATGATGGTGCGGCTCGGCCGCGTCTACAAGGGAATGATGGTCGATTTTCGCGTCACCAACGCCAAGCTGCGCAGGCGCAGCGAGGACATGGTGGCGAAGATCGCCGGCTGCGACGCCGCGCAGGCAAAACGGGCTCTCGGCGAGGCCGAAGGCGAGGTGAAGCTCGCCGCCCTTATCGCGCTTGGCGCCCGACGCGAGGACGCGCAGGCGCGGCTTCGCCGGCATGGCGGCAACCTGCGCCTCGCCCTGCGGGAGATGCGCAAAGCTTAATTCAATGCGCCGCCATGTCGAGAGGGGGCGAAAGATCGTCCGCGATCGGGTTGGCGAAGGGGTTCTCCGCCCGGAACGCCTGATGGTCCGCCTTGGCGCGCGCCCGCAACCCGGCGTCCTTGAGCACGTCGATTGCCGTGCCCGCCATGACCTTGGCGGCGTAGGCCAGGCCCTTATGCGCCGCTCCCGCGAGCCCTTGCGCCACGAGTTGCCATGAATGGCCGGGCGTGCCGATGGCGTAGCAGGCGACGCGACATTGCACCGTCGGCACGACCCAGCTCACCGTGCCCACATCGGTCGATCCGACCGATGTGTCGACGCCGCTTCCGAGCGGGTAAATCTCCTCGCTCAGCGCCTCGCCGTCCCGGGGCTTGAGGCCGAACCGTCCATAGGCCGCGAGTATGTCCTCGCGGCGCAAGGTCTTCTGGATTTCGGCGGCGAAAGCCTTGTCGGCGGCCTCGAAGCGCGGCGGCCCGAGGCGCATCATGTTCGCATGCATCGCTTCCTCGAGCGGCGCATTGCCGACCAGATTGGCGTCCCCGCTGAGCTGGGTCGCGCTCATCCGCGTCTCGGTCATCAAGGCCGCGCCTTCGCCGACCTTCTTCACGCGCTCGACCAGTGCCCACATCTCGCCGAGCGTCTGGGCGCGGATGAGGTAGCGCACCACCGCCTTCGATTGCACCACATTGGGCGCGATGCCGCCCGCATCGATCAGGGCGTAGTGGATACGCGCCGTCGAGGGCATGTGCTCGCGCATGTAGTTCACGCCGACGTTCATGAGCTCGACCGCGTCGAGCGCGCTTCGCCCGAGGTGCGGCGCGCCCGCGGCATGCGAGGAGCGGCCGTGGAAACTGAAATCCATCTCGACGCAGGCGAGCGAAAACGGCCGGTTGACGCCAGTGAAGGCGGAAGGGTGCCAGCAGATCGCGACATCGACATCGTCGAAGGCGCCGGCGCGCACCATGAAGCCCTTGCCCGAGCCGCCTTCTTCGGCCGGACAGCCATAAGTAGCGCACGCGTCCGTCGAGGCCCGATGCGGCAAGCCAATCCTTGACCGCGGTCGCGGCGAGCAGCGAGGCCGAGCCCAGCATGTTGTGCCCGCAGCCATGGCCGTTGCCGCCTTGCGCGAGCGGCCGCCGCTCGGCAACGCCGGCCTCCTGGCTGAGGCCGGGAAGCGCATCATATTCGCCGAGAATCGCGATGACCGGACCGCCTTTGCCAGCCTCGCCGACCATCGCGGTCGGCAGGCCGGCGATTCCAGTGGTCGCCTTGAAGCCTTGACGCTTCAGCATGGCGGCATGGGAAGCCGCCGAGCGGCGTTCCTGATAATTCAGCTCGGGCGTGCCCCAGACCCGATCGCTGAGCTCGACGAAGGCTTCTTCCTTCGCCTCGACGAGGCGCCAGACATCATCGATATTTTGCATCGTTTCGACCAGCTCCATGATGCTCAGCTCGCGTGCGGCAACTCGCGTCTTTCCTTCGCATAGCGCAGGAGCGCCAGGAAACGATAGATGCCGTGCACGAACTTGCCATAGGGCATGGTGATGAAGAGCGCGAAGACGACGCCGAGATGGAGCGCGAGGAGCAGGCCCATGAGGCTCGTGTCGCGCAGCACGAGCAGCACGAGGCCCGTGGCGCCCGCGAGAAACAGCATCGCGATGAAGGCCGCGTCCATGCCGAAGCGTTCCGCATCGGCGGTCGCGGGCTCTTGCCTCCATTTCGCGAAGAGGAGACCGGCGGGGCCGATCACGAGGCCGACGCCGCCGAGGGTGCCCAGCACCACCGGCAGGTCGTAGATCGGATAGGGGGCTTCGCGGCCGAGAAGGTAGTGATAGAGCGTGGCGACCGAGGTGGCGGCAAAGCAGGCGAGAAAGCCGTAGAAGGTCAGGTGGTGGTAGAGGCGGCGCCGGTCCGTCGGGCGCTCATCCTCGTTCATGCAGCCGATTCCCCCGCCGTCGAGATAGCGCAGCGCGAAGACGTCCTTGACCGCCTGGCGAAGGGACGCTCGATCCGTCCGCGCCGGGGGGCTTTCTTCAACATCGCGCCAGAAGCGTAGCCCGCCCATCGTGAGCGCAAGGAGGGCGTAGAGAAAGGCGACGCCGAACAGAAGCGCCATGGCGCCATGCGGCATCAATTCGTAGAAGGCGCCCGCGCCCTCATGGAGACCGAGGACGACCGCGCGATCGTCGAAGGCCGCGAAACCGATGAGAAAGGCCGCGACGCTCAAAGCGACAGCGATGCCGATCGCGAGCCCGTTGCGCGCGAACAGGCCCGAGAGCGCGCGCGGCCACGCATAGCTCTCGTAGGATTTCGCCCGGACGCGCGCGAGGTTCCTCGGCACATTGACGTTGAATTCATGGGGCGGCGAGAACTGGCAATCATGATAGCAGGCGCCGCAGCCGTGGCAGAGATTGGCGAGATAGTTGAGGTCGCCATCCGAGAAGCCGCGACGCATTTCCATCGCCGGAAACACCGCGCAAAGCCCTTCGCAATAGCGGCAGGAGTTGCAGATCGTCATGAGGCGGTCCGCCTCGGCGAGATCCTCGGTCGCGTGTCGATCAGTTGCGAGCATGGGCGGCGGCCTCCAGCCCCGCGATGCGCCCGAAGACGCTGCCGATCGTCATGCCGATGCCGGCCGCATAGCCGCGCCCAAGCACATTGCCGGCCATGATCTCGCCCGCCGCGAACATGTTGGCCGCCGGCTTTCCGTCTCGCATCAGCATGCGCGCTTCCTTGTTCACGCGTGTTCCGAGATAGGTGAAGGTGATGCCGGGGCGCACCGGATAGGCGTAGAAGGGAGCGCTCTCGATGCGGCGCGCCCAATGGGACTTCGGCGGAACGAGCCCCTCGGTGCGGCAATCGTCGAGGATGGTGTGATCGAATTTTCCCGGCCGGACGGCCGCGTTGAAATCGGCGATCGTCCGTTCGAAGACATCGGCGTCGAGCTCGAGCTTCCTCGCAAGCTCGCGGGGCGTTTGCGCTTCGAGCGGGGGATAGAGCGACGGCATGAACAGGTGACGCGAGGACGCATCGAAGACGATATAGGCGATCTGATCCCTTTGGCCGGCGACGAGACGGCCCCAGATCGCGTAGCGCTTCGGCCAGATGTCCTCGCCCTCGTCGTAGAAGCGGCGCGCCTCCTTGTTCACCACGATGCCGAAAATGACGCAGTCGAGCCGCGTGATGATGCCGCCGTCGAACTTCGGTGCGCGCGCATCGATCGCCACCGCGTGGCACTGCGTCGGATCGCCGACCTCGCCCACGCCCTTGGCGAGCAGAAGCTTGAGAAGCGAGCCGCGATTGTAAGGCGTGCCGCGGATGAGGAAATTGTCGGCCCGCTCGCCCCAATATTCCTTCATCCATTCGATATTCGCCTCGAAGCCGCCGGCGGCGGCAATGAGCGTCGCCGCGCGCAGGACCAAGCGGTCACCGCCGCGCGCCACGGTCGCCGAAAGGAACATGCCGCCCTCGATCGCAAGATCGACGACCTCGCTGTCGTAGGCGATCTCGACGCCGAGGTTTTCGGCGGTCCGGTAGAGCGCGTTCAGCATGGCGCGCCCTCCGCCGAGAAAGAACGAATTGGTGCGACCGAGGCTGAGCGTCCCGCCGAGCGAGGGCTGCCAGCGGACGCCCTGCTCGACGAGCCAGCCGAGAATTTCCTTGGATTCGTGGATCATGTGACGGGCCAGCGCCTCGTCCGTCTCCCCCTCGGTCACGCGCAAGAGGTCGTCGAGGAATTCCTCCTCGGTGTAGGGCCCGGTGAGGATCTCGGTCGCGGCATCATGCGCACAACGCATGTTGCGTGTGTGGCGCGTATTGCCGCCACGATAGAATTTGGGGGCGGCCTCGAGGATGAGAACGCGAGCGCCCGCCTGGCGCGCGCTGATCGCCGCGCAGAGCGCCGCATTGCCGCCGCCGACGATCAGCACGTCGTATTTCGCGCTTGTGTCGAGCACCTTTTTCTCGATGGCGCTCGCCCCCGCCACCCGGCCAACGGGTGATCTCGAGGCCTGTGCGCCAACATCGAATGAAGCGGTCCGAAAAACCATTTCCGATGAGCGGGGTTCGATCCGAAATTTCCATAGCTCTTCGCCGCAGCGAATCGGCAAAGCCATCCCGGCTGACGCTTACCGTATTTTGCCGGAAAAGCACCGTCACTTTGCCGTGCAGCAGCGCGCGAAAGTCCGATGTGTATGCTTAGGTATGCAAATAGGCCGGGCCGGGCAAGGCCGACGAGCCGGAATTTTCCCGAACAGGCGCGGCGACACGGGACCAGGCGCAGGGAGCTGGTCGGCACCCTAAGGCGATCGGATCGGCAAGAGACACAAGTTCGCAAAGAGAACACGGCTCGCAAAAGGAGACGGTTCGCGACAAGAAAACGGCTCGCCAAAGGGATGCGCCCGTCATAGGTTCCCGCCTGGGCGGCACAAGAAGCGCCGTCGGCCCCTGTTCGGAAAGGCTTCGATGCTCGGGACTGATGAAGCGCACCCGCGGCCAGGCCCGGTCGAGAACCGCGGGGAAAGCATCGTCGTGGTCGGTGCCGGCCAGGCCGGGCTCCAGCTCGCGATGTCGCTTCGCGAGGAGGGCTTCGCCGGCAGCGTGACGCTCATCGGCGATGAAGCGGACCTCCCCTACCAGAGACCGCCGCTTTCCAAGGCTTATCTCAAGGGGGAAGCGGATTTCGGCAATCTGCGCCTGCGGCCGGAAGCGTTCTTCGATCTCAACCGTGTCACCTTGCGGCGGGGCGAGCGTGTCGCCTATCTCGACAGGGCGGCGCGCAAGGCCGTGCTCGGATCGGGCGAAGCGCTCGCCTATGATCATCTCGTGCTCGCCACCGGGGCGCGCAACCGCAGGCTCGAGGTTGAAGGCGCGGGGCTCGGCGGCGTCCTCCAGCTTCGCTCCCGGCCCGATGCCGACGCTCTGAAAGAAGGGCTCCACGGCGCCCGCAGGCTCGTCATCGTCGGGGCTGGCTTCATTGGCCTCGAATGCGCAAGCGTCGCGCGAGCCCTGGGCAATGATGTGACCGTCATCGAGACCGCGACGAGGCCGATGCCGCGCACCGCCTCGGCCGAGACGGCGTCGGCCTTCCTTCGCATGCATCACGAAGCGGGCACCGCCTTCATCTTCGAGGAGAGCGTCACCGCCATCCTCGGCACGGAGAACCGCGTCACCCATGTGGTGACGGGGAGCGGACGCGAGATTGCGGCCGATCTCGTGCTGATCGGCATCGGTGTCGTGCCGAATACGGAGCTTGCCACTGAGGCCGGATTGGAGGTGGCCAATGGGATCGTCGTCGACGAGCATCTCCTCACGAACGATCCGTCGATCTCGGCGATTGGGGATTGCGCCAGCCATCCGTCGCGATTCGCTGGCGGGACGAAGCTGCGGCTCGAATCGGTGCAGAACGCCATCGATCAGGCGCGCTCGGTCGCGGCGCGGCTCGCCGGACGGCCGAAGCCTTACGCGAGCGTGCCCTGGTTCTGGAGCGACCAAGGCAGGTGGAAGCTTCAGATCGCCGGGCTTTCGACCCCCCATGAGCAAACGGTGCGGCGCGATGGCGCGAAGGACGGCCAGTTCTCGGTGTTCTGCTTCGTGGCTGGCAAGCTCGCCGGGGTCGAATCCGTCAATTCTCCCGCCGATCACATGGCGGCGAGAAAGCTCTTCGGCAGTGGGGCCGTGATCACCCCGGAAGACGTCGAGCGCCCTTCCTTCGAGCTGAGGTCGGCCGCGCTCGCCACGGCCGCGCGCGACAAGGCTGTTTCCGGCTGAACGGGCGAGGCGAATCAGCGGACCTTTGATGAAGCGAGGCATTGGAATTAAGGGCACTATCACCATAATCGCAGCCTCGCCCGCCTTCGCGGGGATGAGCGAAGAGGTTTGAGCCACCCCGATCATTCCCCGCAGCCTCCTCTGCTAAGAACGATCTCTTGACTAACGACCCCTGCTAGTAAAGACTTCGTTCTTAGCTGGCTCGGCAGGGAACGTGCACGTTCATTGCGAGCCGCCATTGGAACGAGCATCCCCGGGGCGAGCCGCCAAATGCCAAAGCGCAGAGCAGGCCGATATGAACGCGTGACCGTCGGCGGCGAGAAGGTCGATGCCTTCATTCCCTTCGATCTGCCGCCCGCGCGGCCAGCTCTGGTCATCGACGCCAAACTCGAACATCGCCTCCACGAAGCCGAGCAGGCGCTCCGAAGGCTCGACTTGGCGGGCGAGATGGTGCCTTCGCTCGATTGGTTCATCTACGCCTTCGTGCGCAAGGAGGCTGTGGTATCGTCTCAGATCGAAGGCACGCAAGCATCGCTCGTGGACCTTCTCGCATTCGAAGCTGAGGAACACCCACAATTCAACGCGGATGTCGAGGAGGTTACGAACTACCTCGACGCCCTCGCCTACGCACGTCACCAGCTCGTTTCGAAGCGTGGCCTGCCGCTCTCGGTGCGGCTCTTGAACGAAGCGCATAAGCGGTTGATGCGTGGCGTGCGCGGCGCCAGCAAGCAACCTGGAGAAATACGGCGCAGCCAAAACTGGATTGGCGGAAGCCGACCAGGGAACGCGATTTATGTTCCGCCGCCTTCCAGCAAACTCGCACCGCTTCTCAGCGCATTCGAGAAATACATTCATGCCGACGACCGGCTGCCGAAACTCGTTCGGACCGGCCTCTTGCACGCGCAGTTCGAAACCATTCACCCCTATCTCGACGGCAATGGGCGGATCGGACGCCTGATGATTGCCCTCCTGCTGGAGCATTGGGGACTCTTGAAGGCTCCGCTCCTCTATCTCAGCCTTTTCTTCAAGCGTCACCGCCAAGAGTACTACCGGCGCCTCGATCTTGTGCGGCTGGAAGGCGATTGGGAAGGCTGGATCGATTTCTTTCTCGATGGCGTCGCCACGATCTGCGATGAAGCCGTCGCGTCCGCGCGCGAATTGTTCAACCTCGTCGGCACGGATCGCACGCGGCTGCTCGGCGTCGAGTCGGCATCCGTCTCAGCTCTTCGATTGTTCGAGCGACTTCCGCGTTGTCCGATTGTGACCGTCGCGTCGGCGATGAAGCTGCTCGATACGAGCAAACCGACCGCAACCCGCGCCATCGAAATGCTGGCCGGGATCGGTATCCTCGTGGAAATGACGGGAAAGAAGCGCGACCGCAGCTTTGCCTATCGAGCCTATTTGGAACGTCTGCGAACCGGAACGGAACTGGACGTCCGCCGGTAAGACGCGAACGTTTTTGCCCTTGCAATGTTCTCATTTTGTTCTAAGCTATAAAACAGAGGGCACCGCCAAAGCGCTTTGTCCCTCATCGTCATGACCTTACTCGGATTGTTCGAAGGATCAGTCCGATCACCCACGCCTGTCCGGTGCACGGTGAAGCGTGGAGAGCCGGGCCGGCCGGTCATGGTGCTGCTTGTGGACGATTGGACGGGCTTGTTGCGTCATGAAACCATCCGTTGCCTCGAGCCTCGCGCCGGAGCGACGCCGTACCGAGATCGTGGACGGCTTGCGCCGGCTTCTGCCGAGGCTCGAAAATCCCTCGGCCGGAAAATGCGCCTTCTCCTTCGACCTTCCCGCGCTCGATGCGCATCTGCCGCGAGGCGGGCTGGCGGGCGGGGCGCTGCACGAGGTCGTCCCCGAAACCGAGGGCGATTTGCCGGCGGCCTTCGGTTTTGCCGCGGCGCTCCTCGGACGCATGCCGAAAGAGGGGCCGGTGCTCTTCGTCATCTCGGCGCGCGGTCTTGCCGCTTATGGCCACCCCCACGGGCACGGCCTCGACGAGCTCGGCCTCGATCCGTCCCGCCTGATCCTGGTCGAGACCGAGGACGAGGTGCAGGCTCTTTGGGCCCTGGAGGAGGCGCTGCGTTCGGCCGTGCCCGCCGCCGTCGCCGGCGCGATCGGCCAAGAGCTCGATCTCAAGACGAGCCGAAGACTGCACCTCGCGGCGGGAAGCTCGGGGGTTCCCCTCATCCTGCTCAGGGCGGCGGCAGGGATGGGATCGAGCGCTGCGGCAACGCGCTGGCGCATCGGCACCGCCAAGGCCGCGCGTGACCGTTTCGGCCTTCCCGCGCATTGGCGCTGGCGATTGACGCTCGAACGCTGTCGCAACGGGCGGTTGGGAGAGTGGTTGGTGGAGTGGGATCATGTCGCGTATCGTTTCAGCCTGGCTGCCCCGATGGCCGATCTTGCGTTTCCTCGTGGCGCAAGCGCGCAACAATCCCAAGGCCTGCAACCCTTTGGCGCGCGAGCGGCCGATCGATCCTGAGCGTCCCTTCGTGCTCACCGCCGAGGCGGCGGGCGGTCCGCGCATCACCGCCGCCAACGAGGCGGCGGAAGCCCTGAAGATCAGGGTGGGAGACGGCTTGGGCGATGCGCGCGCGAAGGCTCAATTCCTGCAGGCCGAAGCTGCCGACCCTGAAAGCGATGCCGTCGCCCTCGGGCATCTGACGCTCTGGGCAACGCGCTACGCCCCCGCCGTCTCACCCTTCGACGAGGAGAGCGGCGCGGACGGCTTCTTCCTCGACATCTCGGGCGCGGCCCATCTCTTCGGCGGAGAAGAAAAGCTCATCGCCGATCTTTCGCATCGGCTCGAGCAATTTGGATTCGAGCGCTTCGGGCTTTCGCCGCGCCTTGCCGTCGCCGATACGCCGGGAATGGCCTGGGCCCTTTCCCATTTCCATCCCTCCTCGCGCATCATCCTGCCTCCAAGCGACATCCAGGCATCCGAAAACGAGGCAACCGAAAGCAAGGCAACCGAGGCTCTTGCCGTCCAGACTCTTGCCGTCGAGGCTCTCGCCGATTTGCCCATCGCGGCCTTGCGTCTTGAGCCCGCGACCCGAAGAACGCTGCGGCGCCTCGGCTTCAAGCGCGTCGGCGCGCTGATCGACGCGCCGCGCGCGCCCTTGGCCGCGCGCTTCGAAAAGGAGCTCCTGAAACGCCTCGATCAGGCGCTCGGACGCGTGCCCGAACCGCTCGTCTTCATCTCGCCGCCGCCCGTCTATCGCAAGATCATTCGTCTCATCGAACCGATCCTCATGCCGGACGCGATCATCGCGCTTGCGGGGCGTCTCATGAAGGGTCTCGGTTTCGCCCTTCGGCGCGATGGGGTGGGAGCACGCTGTCTGCGGCTCACGCTCTATCGCATCGATGGCGAGGTCTCGAGCCTCGATATCGGGCTTGCCATGCCGACGCGTGATTTTGCCCATGTGGCTCGCCTTATCGCGCTCAAGCTCGAGCGCCTGGGCGCCATCCAAGAAAAGCCCATGCCGGCTCGCGCGAAGAAAATGCGCCCCGGCAAGGGGCGAGGATCTCCTCGCCTCTCGAGCGAGCCTAACGCGATCGACGCCGGCTTCGGCTTCGACGCGGTGAGCCTCGACATCACGGTTGCCGAACGCATGGACCAGCGACAGTGCGGGCTTGCCGGGATCGGCGATGACGCCGACCGGGCGGCGCGCCGCGCCGCGCTCATCGACGGGTTGCGGCAACGGCTTGGCCCGCGCAGCGTGCGGCAGCTCGAGCCGGTGGCGAGCCATCTGCCCGAGAAGGCCGAGGCTTGCCAGGTAGAGACCTGCCGCGCCGCGATCGATGCGGCTCCCGCCTGGCCGCGGCCCGAGAGCGCGCGCCTGCGCCCCCCTCTCCTCCTGCGGCGCGCCGAACCCGCGGAAGTCGTGGCGCTTCTCCCGGAGGGCGCGCCCCGGCGCTTCCGCTGGCGCGGCGAGATGCATGGAATAACGCTCGCGCAAGGGCCGGAGCGCATCGCTGCCGAATGGTGGCGTCAACGCGAGCCGCAGCCGACGCGCGACTATTATCTCGTGGAGAATGAGGCCGGTCGCCGCTTCTGGATCTATCGGGAAGGCCTCTACGGGCGTGAGACGTCCTCACCGCGCTGGTTCGTGCACGGCTTCTTCGCATGAGGAGGAAACCCGGCGTGAGAAGGAGAACGCATTCCGCGCAGCCACGCCTCTCCGCAAGCTCGAGCGAGGGCGTGCCAATCGAGTGCGTGTCGTGACCGCCTATGCGGAGCTTGCCGCCACCACGAATTTCTCCTTCCTGCGCGGCGCCTCCCATCCGCAAGAGATGGTGGCGACCGCGGAGGCGCTCGGCCTTGCCGCCATCGGCATCGCCGACCGCAACAGCTTCGCCGGCGTGGTGCGTGCCTTCGGCGAAGCGAAGAAACGAAACGCCGTCAAGCTTCTCGTCGGCACCCGGCTCGTGACGCAAGACGGTTTCGAAACCCTCGCCTATCCGACCGATCGGGCGGCGTATGGCCGGCTCTGCCGCCTTCTGACGAAGGGCAATCTCGCGGCGAACAAAGGCGAATGCCTGATCGGCTTCGAGGCGGTGCTCGCCGCGAGCGAGGGCCAGATGCTCATCGCCTTGCCGCCGGACGAGCCGGATTTGAATTTCACCGAACGGCTCGCCCTCCTGGCGCGCCAGGTCCCGGGATGCGTCTTTCTCGCGGGGGTCCATCGCCATCGCGGCGACGAACCGCGCCGTCTCGGCCTTCTCGCCGAGCTCGGCGAAAGCCTGGGCGCCCCACTCGTCGCCGTCAACGACGTCTATTACCACGCGCCCGAGCGCCGGCCGCTTCTCGACATCCTCACCTGCATCCGCGAGAAATGCACCCTCGCCGAGGCCGGCTTTCGCCTGACGGTCAATGCCGAGCGTCATCTCAAGCCGCCCGGCGAGATGGCGCGGCTCTTCGTCGGCTTCGAGGAGGCACTCGCACGCAGCCTGCGCATCGCAGAGGCCTGCCGCTTCTCGCCAGGCGAGCTCAAATACGAATATCCGGACGAGCCCGTGCCGCCGGGCAAGACGGCAAGGGAGCATCTTGCGGATTTGACCTTCGAAGGCGCGCAAAAACGCTACCCCAAGGACAAATATCCCTTCGGCGTCCCGGAGGAGATTCGCAAGGCGCTCGCCGAGGAGCTCGCCCTCATCGCCAAGCTCGGATTCGAGCGCTACTTCCTCACCGTCCATGAGGTGGTGGCCTTCGCGCGCGAAGAGGGCATCCTCTGCCAGGGGCGAGGCTCGGCGGCCAATAGCGCGGTCTGCTATTGCCTCGGCATCACCGAGGTCAATCCCAAGGAGATCAACCTCCTCTTCGCCCGTTTCATTTCGGAGAACCGCGGCGAGCCGCCCGACATCGATGTCGATTTCGAGCATGAGCGGCGCGAGGAGGTCATCCAGCACATCTACGATCGTTATGGGCGCGACCGCGCGGCCATTTGCGCGACCGTCATCCATTACCGCTCGCGCCGGGCCATCCGCGAAGTCGGCAAGGTGCTGGGATTGACGCCCGATGTGACAGCCGCCCTCGCCAAGACCGTCTGGGGCAGCAACGACGAGGGCATCGCACAAGATCACATTCGCCAGATCGGGCTCGATCCCGGAAATCCCGCCATCCGGCAGGCCGTGGAGCTCGCCCATGAGCTCATCGGCTTTCCCCGGCATCTCTCTCAGCACGTCGGAGGCTTCGTGCTCACGCGCGAAAGGCTCGACGAGACGGTGCCGATCGGCAATGCCGCCATGGAGGATCGCACCTTCATCGAATGGGACAAGGACGACATCGACACGCTCGGCCTGATGAAGGTCGATGTGCTCGCGCTCGGCATGCTGAGCTGCCTCAGGCGCGGTCTCGACTTCCTCAAGGGCCAATATGGTCTTTCCGACATCTCGCTCGCCGCCATTCCGCAGGGCGATTCCAAGGTCTACGACATGCTGTCGCACGCCGATTCCGTCGGCGTCTTCCAGGTCGAGAGCCGGGCGCAGATGTCGATGCTGCCGCGTCTCAAGCCGAGGGAATTCTACGATCTCGTCATCGAGGTCGCGATCGTCCGTCCGGGCCCCATCCAAGGCGACATGGTGCATCCTTACCTGCGCCGGCGCGAGGGCAGCGAGAAGGCGCATTATCCCTCGCCCGCTCCGGGGCAAGGCGATGCCGACGAGCTTAAGAACGTCCTGAAGAGAACGCTCGGCGTGCCGCTCTTCCAGGAACAGGCGATGCAGATCGCCATCACCGCCGCCAAGTTCACGCCCGACGAGGCGGACGGCCTGCGGCGCGCCATGGCGACCTTTCGCCATAACGGCACCGTCCATCTCTTCCGCGAGAAATTCATCACCGGGATGACGCGGCGCGGATATGATCCGAAATTCGCGCAAGGCTGCTTCAGCCAGATCGAGGGCTTCGGCGAATATGGCTTTCCCGAAAGCCATGCGGCGAGCTTCGCGCTGCTCGTCTATGTCTCCGCCTGGATCAAATGCCATTATCCGGAAGTCTTCTGCGCCGCCATTCTCAACAGCCAGCCGATGGGCTTCTACCAGCCGGCCCAATTGGTGCGCGATGCCTGCCGGCACGACGTCGAAGTGAGGCCGGTCGATGTAAATTTCAGCGAATGGGACTGCACGCTCGAACAGGCCTCGGAACCGGCACGGCACCGATTCGCCGTGCGCCTCGGCTTTCGCCAGATTCAGGGCTTGCGCGAAAACGAGATCGAAGGCCTCGTCGCCGCACGCGGCAACGGCTACGCCAGCATCGAGAGGCTCGGCGCGCTCGGCGGCGTCTCCCGCTTCACCATCGAGCGCCTTGCCGAAGCCGACGCCTTCCGCTCGCTCGGGCTCGACCGGCGAGAAGCGCTCTGGGCGGCAAGACGCCTCGGCACGCTCGGCATCGACAAGGCCATGAGGACATGGACGGACGACACGGATTCCGCTTCGCCGGAAGGCAAGGCGTCGAGCCGCGCCGGGAAGGCCCCGGCGAGATCGCCTCAAAGAGGCAAGGGCTCTGGGACGCGGAAAAGCCGATGCCGGCCGGCCGCTTCCCCTTTTCGCCGCGCAGATGGACGACGAGCTTTTCCAGGAGCCGCGTGTCGCGCTGCCGCCCATGCCGCTGTGCGAGCATGTGGTCGAGGATTACGTGACGACGGGCCTGTCGCTGAAGGAGCACCCGGTGAGCTTCTTCCGGGAGCGTCTCACGCGGCTCGGCGCCTTGCGCAACAGCGAGCATCGCGCGGAGGGTTTGCCGCAGGATGGGCGAGTCACGGTCGCCGGCCTCGTGCTCATGCGGCAAATGCCGGGAACCGCCAAGGGCGTCGTCTTCATGACGCTCGAGGACGAGACCGATATCGCCAATGTCATCGTCTGGCCGAAGGTCTTCGCCAGGCACCGTTTCACCGTCATGACCGCGCGCTTTCTCGCGGTGCGCGGACGGATGCAGCGCGCCGGCCTCGTGATCCATGTCCTCGCGGAAGATTTCATCGATTTGAGCGAAGAGCTAGGGCATTTGTCCGAGCCCGAATTCCTCGCGCAGAAGACGGACAATCCGGGCCCACGCGAGCCCGACCTTCCCCTCCTCAAGAGCCGCGATTTCCATTGAGGTCAGGAAGCTTTTCGACAGCGTTTGCGAACATGGCCTAATTCTCCAGTATTGTTCAAACGGGGATCAAGATGCCGCTGCAGGGCATGAATTGCGAAGATGCGAGCGTAGCCAGGGATCAACCGAAGCTTCCTTCCCAATCACGGCCCCTGGCAAAGAGGCGCAGAATTGTGACCTCGCTTCATCCACCTCGAATGCGACCGTGATCCGCCGCTCGAATCCCGCAATACGGAGACCGGGGCGAAGATCGTCACGCTGATGGCCTCGCGCCGCCGCTAGGTCGAACCCGAGGCAATAGGCTTCCAGGCGTTCGACGTAGGCCATAGCCACGCGAGCACCAGCAGCCGTAGCGACCCATTCATAGAGTTCGACAAGATCATTACGCGCTTCAGGTGAAAAGATAACCGAACAGCGCTTCACGCCCTGTCCTTCAATCTCGCGGCATGTCGCGCTTTCAGCTCGGCAAAGACCTGCTCGGCCGGAATGCCACGTGCCGGATCGGCCTTCATGGCATCATAGACCGGGGCGACTTCCTCGCGCAGCCAGCGCTCGACCGCGGCATCCCGTTCTTGCAAGGCGCGGAGACCAGCGCGGACCACTTCGCTCCCTGACGCATAAGCCCCAGACGACACAAGGGCGTCTATAAAGGCCGTGTGCTCGACTGGTAGGCTGAAGGTTCGCTTTTCGACGTTCGACATCGCATCGGCTCCTTGAATAACCAAAAACCTGGCTAGGAGTATGATTTTTTCATACCATAGCATTTTCTGTTCTAACGATCCACCCGCAAACGGCCGCAACGCCCTCCCGCGCGACGGCGAGAATATCGCCCTTATGCCGCATATTTTTCCGCGTAGCGGCTGGCACATCCGTGGTAAACACCACCACGTGCGGGAGCAGGATCACGCACCAGGAGGATCGCCATGAGCGAGCATCTCATGTCCAACCTCGACGCGCTTGCCGCCGCCATTCCGGATGGGGCGAAGCTCGCGATTCCCGCCGACTATTCCGGCCCTGCCATGGCGGCGACGCGCGCCCTCATCCGGCGCCGCGCCAGGCATCTCCATCTCGTTTGCGTTCCGGTCGGCGGCTTGCAGACCGAATTGCTGATCGGTGCGGGGGCGATCGACACGCTCGAGACCTCCGCCGTGACGCTCGGCGAATTCGGACCGGCGCCGCGCTTCGTCGATGCGGTGCGCCGCGGCACGATCGTGCTCAAGGACGCGACCTGTCCCGCGATCCATGCAGGCCTGCAGGCCGCCGAAAAAGGGCTCCCCTTCATGCCGCTGCGCGGCATTCTGGGCAGCGACCTCCTCGCGCGCCGCGCGGATTGGAAGGTCATCGAGAACCCCTTCGCTGCCGGCGACCGCATCGTGGCGCTGGCCGCGATCAGGCCCGACGTCGCGCTGTTTCATGCGCCGCTCGCCGATCGGCAGGGCAATGTCTTCATCGGGCGCCATCGCGAGCTGATGACGATGGCGCATGCCTCGAAGCAATGCTTCGTGACGGTCGAGGAGGTCAGCGAGACGAGCCTCTTCGAGGACGAACGCCTCGCGGCGGGCGTCATTCCGGCGCTCTACGTCTCCGGCGTTGCTCTGGCGAGAGCGGGCTCGTGGCCGCTCGGCCTCTGGGGCCGCTATGGCGAGGACGAAGCTTTCCTTCGTCGCTATGCGAGGCTCGCCAAGACGGACGAGGGCTTTGCCGAGTTCCTGGCAGGCTGGCTCGAGGAGCCCGCGATGGCAGCCGAATGAGCATGATGCCGTGACCGACGAGATGTCGCATACGCGCCAGGAATTGCTGATCTTCGTGATCGCCGGGCTTCTCGCCGGCTGCCGGCATGTCGCTGTCGGCGCGGCCTCCCCCATCCCAGGCGCCGCCGTGCTCCTGGCGCGCGCCCGCTCGCGCGGCGAACTACGCGCATCCGTGCTCGGGTCGACCCGCAACAACTTCTTCACCAACGGCGGCGTCGAGCTCTTCGATTGCGCCGCGCAGGGCCGCATCGACGCCTTCTTTCTCGGCGGAGGGCAGATCGACGGCGAGGGCAATGTCAACCTCGTCGGCACCGGCTCGTATCCGAAGACCGACATGCGCTGGCCGGGCTCCTTCGGCTCGGCCTATCTCTATTTCCTGGTGCCCCGGGTGATCCTGTTCCGCGAGGAGCACACGCGGCGCGTCCTCGTGGAGAAGGTGGATTTCATCAGCGCGCCGGGCAGGAGCGAGGAAGGCATCTACCGGCCGGGCGGGCCGCATGCGCTTTTGACCAATCTCGCGCTCTTCGATTACGACCGCACCCAAAACCGCTTTCGGCTGAAAAGCGTGCATCCGGGCCATCAGGTGGAGGAGGTGCTCGACAATACGGGCTTTGCCTTCGACCATTCCCCAAACGTGCCGCAAACGCCGTCGCCCGATCCCGAGACGCTCGCCTTGATCCGCGGCCGGATCCGCGGCGAGATCGCCGAGGTCTATCCTCGCTTCGCGGCGACCGCCCTCGCTCGAGCGGCTTGACCGATGACCGCGTCCGACCCGCTGATCACGCCTTTCCGGCTCAAGCACCTGACCTTGCGCAATCGCATCATGTCGACGGCGCATGAACCGGCCTATACCGAGGACGGAATGCCGAAGGCCCGTTATCGCCTCTATCACCGCGAGAAGGCGAAGGGCGGCATCGCGCTCACCATGATCGGCGGCTCCTCGATCGTCGCGCCCGACAGCCCGCCGGCTTTCGGCAATATCGTGCTCTACCGCGACGAGGTGGTGCCTTGGCTCGAAGAGCTGAGCGACGATGTGCACGCGCATGGGGCCGCGGTGATGATCCAGGTGACCCATCTCGGGCGGCGCACGAGCTGGAGCAAGGAGGATTGGCTTCCGGTCCTTGCCCCCTCACCCATCCGCGAACCCGCGCATCGCGCCTTCCCCAAGGCGGCCGAGGATTTCGACCTTGCTCGCATCCGCCGCGCCTATGCGGATGCGGCGGAGCGCTGCAAGGCGGCGCGCCTCGACGGGCTCGAGTTCGAGATGTACGGCCACCTGCTCGACCAGTTCTGGTCGCCGGCCACCAACCGCCGCGATGACGATTACGGCGGCTCGATCGAGAACCGAATCCGCTTTTCGCTCGAGGTGCTCGATGCCGTGCGCGAGCGCGTCGGGCCGGATTTCATCATCGGCTGTCGGCTCGTCTGCGACGAGGACTGGGATCGTGGCCTTTCGCGCGACGAGGGTGTCGCGATCGCGCGCCGGCTCGCGCAGACCGGAAAGGTCGATTTCCTCAACGTCATCCGCGGGCATATCGACACCGATGAGGCGCTCTCGCATGTGATCCCGGGGATGGGCGCGCGCTCGGCGCCGCATCTCGACTTTGCCGGCGAGGTGAGGAGCGAGGCCAAGCTCCCCGTGTTCCACGCCGCGCGCATCCAGGACGTGGCGACGGCGCGTCACGCGATCGCGAGCGGCAAGCTCGACATGGTCGGCATGACGCGCGCCCATATCGCCGACCCGCATATCGCGCTGAAGATCATCGAAGGGTCGCGAGCAGGAAATCCGTCCCTGCGTCGGCATGGGCTATTGCATCGACCGCATCTACTTCGGCGGCGAGGCCTTGTGCATCCACAACGCGGCCACGGGACGCGAGGCGACCATGCCGCATGAGGTCGCTCCCTCGTCCGGCAAGAGGAAGAAGGTCGTGGTGGTCGGCGCGGGTCCGGCAGGGCTCGAGGCGGCGCGCGTCGCCGGCGCGCGCGGACATCGCGTGGTGGTGTTCGAGGCGGCGAGCGAGGCGGGCGGCCAGGTCCGCTTGACGGCGCAGCTCAAGCGCCGGCGCGAAATCATGGGGATCATCGATTGGCGCCTCCAGCAATGCGCCAAGCGAGATGTCGAATTGCGCTTCAATCTCTTGGCCGACGAGAGCCACGTCCTGGCCGAAGAGCCGGACATCGTGGTGATCGCGACCGGCGGCGTCCCGAACACCTCCTTCCTCGACGGCGGGGAGGAATTGGTGACCACGAGCTGGGACATTCTCTCAGGAGGCGTGAAGCCCGCCGAAACCGTCGTGCTCTACGACGATAACGGCGCCCATCCGGGCATGACGACCGCCGAGTTCATGGTCGGCGCGGGCTCGAGGCTCGAGATCGTCACGCCCGAGCGGGTGCTCGCGCCCGAAGTCGGCGGCACGAATTACCCGGCGTATTTCAAGGCCATCTCGGCCGCCGACGCCAAGATCACCTTGAATCTTCGCCTCGAGCGGGTGTCGCGCGAGGGCAATCAGCTCGTGGCGCATCTCTTCAACGACTATAGCCGTCGTCCCGAGGAACGCCGCGCCGACCAGATCGTGATCGAGCACGGCACCTTGCCGAATGACGAGACCTATTTCGCGCTCAAGCCGCTGTCGCGCAATCTGGGCGAGATCGATCACGCGGCGCTGATCGCAAACCGCCCGCAAGAGCTCTCGCGCAACCCTGAAGGGCGCTTCGCGCTCTATCGTATCGGGGACGCTGTCTCTTCGCGCAACATCCACGCGGCGGTCTACGACGGGCTGCGCCTCGCGAAGGATTTCTGAGCGCCGGGCTTAAACCTCTCCGACTGGCGCTAACAAAACGAGAGATTTGCCAGCTCGATATCAGCCATGCTAACGCGGGCGCCGTCGCATATTGGCGGGGCTCGAAGGTCGCGGTATTCCAATGTCGGATCCGCATTTAGCGGTTAGACCAGATCGGCAAGCCGTAGCAGGTCCGTTGTGAAAAAAGTCCCCTTCACCACGAGCATCACCATACTAGTCGTGGCTACCAGCTTATTCGCCAGTGCCGATTCCGCTATCGCCAGGGAACGCGCCTATGATAACTCGCATCCCCTATCTCGCCTGAAGCGAGGGGGCTACATGCCGGCCGTGAGGGGATGCGACGGATTGGGCGGAGCCGGTTCGACCATGTTCGACGGCAAGAATATGTCGTTTCATTACCAGCTTTGTAAAACGATACCCGTTCCAAATGTACCCAATCGATATATGCAGCACTGTCTAGAGGGCCAAGGTGCAAATTTTCCAAAGATGAGCGATATCGACAATAGCCCTAATAGTACATTTTTCGAGATGACTGTTCTCGTCAAATCACGCACAGTATTTGAGCTT
Organism: uncultured Alphaproteobacteria bacterium; assembly: GCA_963713805.1. Classification (GTDB taxonomy): domain Bacteria; phylum Pseudomonadota; class Alphaproteobacteria; order Rhizobiales; family Beijerinckiaceae; genus GAS188. Next base: position 141,664 of record CAVQNF010000030.1, read on the forward strand.
GACAAGGAACTATATAAATACTGTGGCGGTTTGTAGCCGTTCCCCTCCTATCTTCTACGGCGAAGCCGATCAGAACGCATAGCCGAGCCGAATGCCGATGACGGTCACGCCTTCATTCGAACCGCAGCTCGACAAGGTCCCGCTGCCGTTCGAAATGTGGTCGAATGTCAGCATTGCGCTCCATTCGCGGGAGATTTGGTAACCGATGTCGGTGCCGACGTGATAGATGACCCGGCAGCCGCCGATCTTGTTTCGATTGAGGTCCGGATTGCCGCCTGTATCTCCGTTGTGGATAGCACCGCCCAACGAAAAATCGGCAAAGATGCGATCATAAGTCGCCGTCCAGATCGGCCCGGCATAGAGATAGCTCGTCCCGCCGACAAGGTTGCCCATGCCGCCCAGCTGGAGGCGGGGAATGAGGGTATCCGCCCAACCAGCCGCGTGCAGAAATTTGGGAAATATCACTTCGCCATTGATATTCAGCTCACCTTTCTCCGGACCCCAGGTGGAGCCGAGCACACCGGCCCGAAACTCGTATCCGGCGAAAACAGATACGGTTTGGGCCAAATCAGGAAGTGCCCGGGGGGACCGCAGATCGGCCGCCGAAGAGGCGCTGCTAAGAGGAGTGAGGACCCCGAGCGCGAGAAGCGAGGAAGCGTGAAGAAGAGAGCCGCGAAGCTTCAGTGATTCCCGTTTTCTGCCCAGCGAAGTCAAAATGGCGGCCGATACCGAGCGAAATGAGCGCGACACGCGATCGAGCGTTCCCAATATCAGTCCTCCGGGGCGATCTGAGACTCGGTCGACAATTGTCGTCGGAAGCACCCGCCCAGCGTCCGAATTAGCATCAACGGGAGCGCATGACAACGGAGGACAGGCCTTTGGTCTTATTTTTCCGGTGAGCATTGCTCTAATCGAATTTAGCTGTGCGCGGGCAGGTCTCATTTCAGCGCCAAAACGGACGGCGTATGATGCGGCGAGAGCTAATAACGCATCTTTGGAGTTTCGCGGCTGCCCCTAAAAATCCCTATGTGGCCAGCGGCGAAAATGGGGGAGCTTCTCTCTCGCAAGTGCCGCTTCTGAAGGTGGGGAGAGAGCATTGTCCCGCCGCTTCGATGCTCAAGACCTTCCTGGCCGCGTCGACGACCTTGACCCTTGCGCCGGCCGGCAAGTCCGACCCCTTGGCGAGCCAGATCGCGTCGTCGAAACACACCCGGCCCTCGCCGGCGACGATCGGCTGATCGAGCGTCGTGACGCGCCCGATCGGAAGGGTCTTGAGCCAGAACCTACACCTCGATCGCATCCACGAAAGGCGCATTCGACATGGGCACCGCGCCGTCCTTCGTGATCAGCACCTGCTGCTCGAGCTTGACGCCCTCCTTATGGCCGACCTCTCCCATGTAGCTCTCGACCGACACCACCATGTTCTCCTCGAACATGCCGTCATAGCCCCAGGCCGCGAAGTCCTGTGCGTAGGCGAGGCTCGGCCATTCGTCGACGAGGCCCACGCCGTGCACCATCATCATGTAGCGGTTGGGCACGAATGCCTCCGGCACCGGCCAGCATCTCTCGCCGAACTCGCGGAAGGTGAGGCCGGGGCGGATCAGCTCGATGTTGAAGAGCACCTGTTCCTGGGCGAGCTCGTAGAGCTTGCGCTGCTCCGGCGTCGGCTTGCGGCCGGGGCAGACGAGCGTGCGCGACACATCGGCGAGATAGCCGAACGGGCCGACCATGTCGCTGTCGAAGCCGACGATGTCGCCGGGCTCGATGATCCGGTTGCCGCTTTCCTGGAACCAGGGATTGGTGCGTTCACCGGAGGCGAGCAGCCGGCATTCGATCCATTCCCCGTCATGGGCGATGTTGGTGTCGTGCAGGATGGCCCAAAGCTGGTTCTCGGTGATGCCAGGAACGAGGCTCGCGCGCATGCGCGAGATCGCGATGTCGCACACGTCCATCGCGAGCCGCAAGCAGGCGATCTCCTCGGCGGATTTGACGGTACGGGCCTTCTCGATCGGGACCTGGGCGTCGACGATCTCGATGCCCTCGCGCGCAAGGAGCGCGGCGCCCCAAGGCTCGCAGCGGTCAACCGCGAGGCGACGGTTCTTGCCGCCGTGGCGGATGACGAGATCGACCACTTCCTTCGCCCAAAGCTCGGCCTTCTCGGCGACGCGCGAGCCGGCGAGGAAATAAAACCAGGGAATCGAATTGCGTGTCTCATCGACCACGCTCGAGCCCGCGCTCACGTGCTTCGTGGCGCCGAACTCGAAGAGCACGACCGGACCATCCGTCGCCACGAAGGCGTAGCGGCCGGGCGCGTGCATCGTCCACACCGCCATGTTCCGCGTCCCGGTCGCGTAGCGGATGTTCATCGGGTCGGCGAGCAACGCACCCGCGACATCGGCCGCGACCAGCTCGGCCCGCAACCGGCCGAGGCGATAGCGCTCGAGCGCGCGCGTGTCGATCTGGGCAATGCGTGCCTTGATGTCGAGGCCGAGCGGAGCGCCCGGCCATTCCGGCTTCAACACGCCCGAGGCCGGGCGGCCCATCTGCCTGATGCGGCTTTGCCGCGGATCATAGGGCGGGTCCCGGGAGGTCATGCGGGCGCGTCCGCCAACGGCTTCACCTGGAAGATCGGCGCCACCGCCGCGAGCTCGTCAAGAGGAATATGGCAGAGGATCATATGGCCGCTCTCAACCTTTCGAGCCGGCGGAGGCACGTCGTCGCAGATGGCGCCCACCTTGCGCGGGCAGCGCGAGGCGAAGCGACAGCCTTTCGGCACATTGATCGGGCTCGGCGTCTCGCCCGAGAGGCGGACATGGCGCTGCTCGGCGGTCGGATCGGGGACCGGCACGGCCGAGAGCAGCGCCTCGGTATAGGGGTGGAAGGGCGGGGCGAACAGCGCCGTCACCGGCCCGCTCTCCATGACCTTGCCGAGATACATGACGATCACCTGATCGGCGAGATGGCGCACGAGCGCGAGATCATGGCTGATGAAGACGATGGTCGTGCCCTTGGTCTTCTGGATCTGCAGGAGGAAATTCACGATCGCCGCCTGCACCGAAACGTCGAGCGCCGAGACCGGCTCGTCGGCGACGAGGATGTCGGGCCGCGCCGCGAAGGCACGCGCGATGGCGACGCGCTGCTTCTGGCCTCCGGAGAGGCGCGCGGGGCGCACGCGCATCAGGCTCGGCGCAAGGCGCACCATCTCGAAAAGCTCGGCGACCCGCGACTGCGTCTCCTTCCCGCCTTTGGTGATGCCGAATTTCTTGAGCGCGCGGGCGATCGGGAACCCCGCGCTATGCGAGGGATTGAGCGTCGCGTCCGGGTTCTGAAACACCATCTGCACCGCCGAGAGCTGATCGCTGCTGCGGCTCTCGGCGGTGGTGTTCGCGAGGTCCGAGCCGAGCACCACGAGCTTGCCGCTCGTCGCGTCCTGCAACCCGGCGAGAATGCGCGCGAAAGTCGATTTTCCCGAGCCCGATTCCCCCACGATGGCGATGATCTCGCTCTTCTTCGCCTCGAAATTGAGGTCCTCGTTGGCACTGAGCTCGGCGCCACGCTTCGCGCCGAAGAAGGAGCTGCCGAGCCGGTAGACCTTGGAAAGGGCTTGCGCCCTGAGCACCACCTCGGCGCTCGGCTCGGCCGGCGCGACGATCTCCTGCGCCGCCGTCTCGAACATCTCCGATTCGCGATGGCGGAAGCAGCGAACGCGATGCCCAGGCCCGATTTCCTCGACCGGCACGGGATTGTCGCACAGCCCCGGCTCGAAGCCGACGCAGCGGGGCGAGAAGGGGCAGCCGCACGGCCGGTCGCGCAGCGATGAGGGCTGGCCGGGGATCGGCATGAAGGACGTCGTGTGCTTGTCGCCGTCGAGTCGGGGCACGCACGCCATGAGGCGGCGCGTGTAGGGGTGACGCGGCGCGGCGAAAAGCGCCTCGACGGGCGCCTCCTCCACGAGATCGCCGAGATACATGACGCCGACGCGATCGCAGACCTTGGCGACCACGCCCACGTTATGTGTGATGTAGATGAGCGAGGTGCCGTATTTCTCGCGCAGCTCGTCGACGAGATCGAGCACCGCCGCTTCCACCGTCACGTCGAGCCCGGTGGTCGGCTCGTCGAGCAGGAGCAGGCGCGGGTTGGCCAAGAGCGCCATCGCGATGACCACACGCTGCTTCTGGCCGCCGGAAAGTTGATGGGGGAAGCGCTCCATCACGCTCGCCGTGTCGGGCAGATGCACATCGGCGAGCATGCCCTCGGCGAGGCTTCTTGCCTCCGGTGAGCGACACGTTCGGGCGCAGCATCGGCACCTCGACGAGCTGGCGCCCGATCTTCAGCGTCGGATTGAGCGCTGCGTTCGGGTCCTGATAGACCATCGCGATGCCGCCGCTGCGCGTCGCCCGAAGCTGCGCCGGTGAGGCCTTCAGGATGTCCCTTCCCTCGAAGAGCACGCGGCCCGCGGTCGCGGCGCCGCTTGGGCCGAGATGGCCCATGATGGCCATGAGCAGCGTCGATTTCCCGCATCCCGATTCGCCGACCACGCCGAGACTTTCTCCCGGCGCGACCTCGAAAGTGAGATCGGGGATCGCGGTGACGCTGCCCGCGGAGGAGCGGTACTCCACTCTCAAATTCTCGACGCGAAGGAGAGGAGCGGTCATGCGATCCTCAATCGGCCAAGGACAATTCACGCACGCCGTCGGCGACCAGGTTGAAGCCGAGCACGAGCGAGACGATCGCCATGGCGGGGAAAAGCGACATGTGCGGATGCACCGATATGAGCGTCGTGCCTTCCTTCACCATCGTGCCCCAATCGGGATCGGGCGGCGGCAGGCCGAGGCCGAGGAAGCCGAGTATGCCGATGGTGATGATGGTGTAGCCGACGCGCAGGCAAAAATCGGTGATCAAAGGACCGCGGCAATTCGGCAAAAGCTCGACGACCATCACGTAGAAGGGGCTTTCCTTGCGGAGTTGCGCGGCCGCCACATAGTCGAGATGCCGCTGCTCGAGCGTGAGCCCGCGCACGATGCGGCCGATTCCGGGCCCCGCCGTCAAGATCACGGCGAGCACGATATTCCAGAAGGAAGGGCCGATCTGCGAAATCAGGATCACGTAGAGGATGATGATCGGGAAGGCGAGGATGATGTCGGAAAACCGGCTCACGACGAGATCGACCTTGCCGCCGTAATATCCCGCCAGGAGCCCGAGCGGCATGCCGATGAGATAGGCGCAGATCGCCGCGAAAGGTGCGACGGTGAGCACCGTGCGCGCGCCGAAGATGAGGCGCGAGAGGATGTCGCGCCCCTTGATGTCGACGCCGAGCCAATGCTTGGCGGAGGGCACCGGGTTGGCGAGCGAGAGGATGTCCTGGCGGTTGGGATCGTCGAGCGGCAGGATCGACGCGAGGAGGGCGAGCACGACCCAGATCGAGATGAGGCCGAGCCCGACCATGGCGATGGTCGAGGTCGGCAGGCGGCGTAGCAGGCTTGGCGGCTTCCGGTCGATGGCGGCAACCGGCGCACCGGGTGCCGTGGGCGCGGCGAGCGACGTCATCGAGGCCGCGACCGCGTCCTGCATGAGCTCGGGTCGTGCCGGCGCGTCGTCGCGCTCGAGCGATACCATGGTGGGAGGTGCCTCAGCCTGCGTCATCAGCCGACCCTGATCTGCGGGTTGAGCAGCGCGTAGCCGACATCGCTCAACAGCTGGGTCGTCGTCGCAATGGCGAGGGCCACGAGCGTTGCCGCCTCGATGAGCGCGATATCGCCGAAGAGCGAAGCCTCGAGCAGCATGCGGCCGAAGCCCGGATAGGCAAACACCATCTCGGTGACGACGACGCCCGAGATCAGGAAATTGATCTGCAAGAGCAGCACCGTGAAGGGCGCGATCATGGCGTTGCGCACGGCGTGGCGCCACACGACCGTCTTGAACGACAGGCCTTTGAGGACGGCGGTGCGAATATACGCCTTGTTCATCACCTCGGCGGTCGAGCCGCGCACCATGCGCACGACGTAGCCTAAATCGTAGAGCACGAGCACGGTGACGGGCAGCACGAATTGGGAAGCGATCGACCACCCTCCTCCTCCCGTCGTCAGCGGGCTCGTGCCCGGCAGGAGCCGCAAGGCGACGACGAAGATCGCGACCAGGAAGACGCCCGAGGCGAATTCGGGGACCGAGGTCGCGACGATGCCGAAGATCGAGATCACCCGATCGAGCAGGCTGCCTTCGCGCATGCCGGCGAGCACCCCGAAAAGGAGCGACAGCGGCACGATGAGCGCGAAGGAGATGCCGGCGAGCACCGCCGTGTTGCCGAGCCGATTCCAGATCACGTCGTTGACCGGCAGCTTGTAGAGGGTGGAATAGCCGAAATTGCCGAAATATCGATCGCCCCGCGGATCCTTGAAGTCGAGCTTGAGCGCCGGATCCTGCAACGGGTCGGCGATCACCCCCGTGAGCACGCCGAGCCAGCGCGCGTAGCGCAACGGGAGCGGGTCGTTGAGGTGCAGCTTTTGATAAAGGAGATCGACGCTCTCCTGCGCCGCGAAGGGGCCGAGCGTCTTCCTCGCCACATTGCCCGGCGAGAATTCCGTCACCGCGAAGACGAGGAACGAGGCGACGAGCAAGGTGCCGAGGAGGCCGAGGAGGCGCTTGCCGACGAATGCGATCATCGCGCCGCTCCGGTCGCTCCGGGCGGCGTCACGCGCCGCCCGGCCCTCCGCGGCCGCCCCATCAAGAGATCACGCCTCGGCAAGCGCGACCTTCCATCCGAAGAAATAATTCGTCGGATGCATCGAGAAGCCCTTCACGCGCTTGTCCATGAAGGTGAAGGTATCGCGGAAGAGGGGCTGCACGAGCGGCCCGTCATCTTGGAGAATCTTCTCGAGCTTCGCCATGATCTCGCGTCGCTTGCCGACGTCGAGCGTGCCTTCCGCCTGCGCCAGGAGCTCGTCGAAATCCTTGTTGGAATAGGCCGCTTCGTTCCAGGGCGCGCCAGTACGATAGGCGAGCCCGTAGGTCATGATGGCGAGCGGACGGTGGTACCAGATCGTGGAACCGAACGGCACCTTGGTCCACACATCCCAATAGGAGGCGCCGGGCATGAGGTTGATCTTCACCCGGATGCCGGCGTCCTTCCATTGCTCGACCGCGGATTCCACCTCGAACCTGGCCCCAGGGGAGGTCGGTCGGCACGAAGATCTCGGTGTCGAGCCCATTGGCAAAGCCCGCTTCGGCAAGGAGCTGCTTGGCCTTCGCCACATCGCGCGTGAAGGGCGGCAGCTCGGCATATTCGGGGTGCGCCGGAGAGGTATGATGGTGCTGTCCCTCCCGGCCGAGCCCATGCAGGGCCACTTGCAGGATCGGCTTTTGGTCGATGGCATAGCGCATGGCCTGCCGAACGCGCGCATCGGTGAAAGGCTTCTCCGTCACCTTCATGCGCATCACCACCGTCTCGCCGGTCGGCACCGAATAGAGCTGCAGGTGCGGCAAGGCGGAAAGCGCATCATATTGCAGCGGATCGGCGAACATCAGGCCGTGAAGCTGCTTCGAGGCAAGAGCCGAGATCGCCGCCGTCGGATCGTCGCCCGTGTCGCTCATCTCGATCATGTCGACATTGGCGTCGCCGTCCCAATAGCCCTTCTTGGCCTTGAACGTCGCCTTCTTGCCCACCTCGAATTCGACGAGCTCGAAAGCACCTGTGCCCTTCGAGCCGATCTGGAACACGCCCTTGTCGTCGGGATGCAGGATCGCCATCACGTAATGGAAGAGGTGCTCGGGCACCGCCACCTGCGCGACCTTGCAGTTGAAGCGGAAGGTCGAGGCATCGACCTTCTCGATGGCGTTGGCGTCCCAAAGCACTTGCTTCGGATTGCCCTTGGCGTCCTTTTGGGTCGGATCGTCCTTGAGCATGTAGCCCGACATCAAGCCTATCATCGAGGAACCGACCTCGGGGTCGAGCACTCGCTTGAGGTTCCAGATCACATGATCGGTCGTCAGCGCCTCGCCATTCGACCATTTGACGCCGGGACGCAGCTTGAAGGTCCAGGTCTTGAGATCGGGGGACGCCGTCCAGCCTTCCGAGAGATAGGGATGGGTGATGCCCTTGTCGTCGGTGAAGGTGAGGTATTCGACCACTTGGCGCGACATGTTGGAATCATAGCCGCCCCAGGAATAGGCATGCGGATTCTTGATTTCCTTGATGCGATTGCCCATGCGGATCGTCCCGCCCTTGGGCATGGCTTGAGCGCGCGCCGCCGGCGCGAAAGCTTCCCCGCTGATCTTCCCGGCAAGCCCATAGGCGGCGGTCGCCGAGAGGCCGAGAAGGGTCGCGAAGCGCACGAATTCCCGTCGATCGATCCTCTTCTCGGAGAGATCCTTGGCGAGCGTCTTGATATGCTCATTGTCTCGATAGTCGATCATCTCTGCCTCCGTTTGCTTTCACTCCATCCCGATCAGTTTTTTCCCAAGCGATTGGCGTTCATTTCGCCCTTTCGAACTTGCCGCGTAAGGTGAAGCTCCTGCCATGGCGGATGCACCGCGCCATCCTTCACCGGACCACGCAAGGAGACTCGAACATGGCGATGGCAACATGGAGCGGCGCCGTCATCGGGCCGTTTGGAGGGCCGCGCATGCGGCGTAAAATAGCTTTGCGACTCCCCGTCGGAACCATGCGCTTCCCCATGATCTCGGGCGTCTTCACATGATCCTGCTCCAGGACGATGCCATTGGCAAATGGCTCGATTGGTCGACGCTGATCGAGGCGCTGCGCGCCGGGCACAGGACCGGCGTCGATGTCGTCGAACGCCTGCTGCTCAGCCAATCCCGCGAACAGCCCCTGGCGTCGAACCATCTTCTGATCTGGTCGGCCTGGCGTTTCGGCGGCTATTGCGGCGCGAAGCTCGTGACGGTCTTTCCGGGCAACAGCGACGGACGCGCGACCAACGCCACGGTCTATGTGCTCTTCGACGGCAAGGACGGACGCCCGCTCGCCACGATCGAGAGCGCCGAATTCACCCTGCGCAAGACCGCGGCGGACTCCGCGCTCGGTGCATCCTATCTTGCACGAACCGATGCCGATCGCCTGCTGATGATCGGCGCGGGCGCGCAGGCGATGGCGCAGATCCAGGCGCTATGCGCGGTTCGCCCCACGATCGGCGAGGTGCGCATCTGGAACCGCACGCCCGGCAAGGCCAAGGCTTTGGCCGCGAAGCTCATCGGACAAGGCGTGCATGCCGAAGTCGCGGACGATCTTGCGAGCGCCGTGCCGCGCGCCGCTATCATCTCGATGGCGACCGCCGCGACGACCCCGCTTCTCGAAGGCGCGAGGCTCTCCGCGGGCACCCATGTCGATCTCGTCGGCTCCTTCACGCCGGCGATGCGCGAAACCGACGACGAAACCGTCCGGCGCGCGAGCCTCTTCGTCGACACACGGCGTTTCACGCTCGAGGTGACCGGCGACCTCGCGATCCCTCTCGCCTCGGGCGTGATCCGTGAAGGCAGCATCCGCGCCGATCTCTTCGAGCTCGCGCGCGGCGAGCACCCGGGCCGCCGGTCGCAGGAGGAGATCACCTTGTTCAAGAACGGCGGCGGCGGCCATCTCGACCTGATGACGGCGATCGCCGCCTATGAGCGGGCGCGGCCTGGAACGGCGGCGAGCAGCGCCTTGGTGTAGCTGTGCTCGGGATGCGCGAATAATTCGGCGGCGCTCTTCAGCTCCACGATCTCGCCTTGCGACATCACGGCGATCCGGTCGCAAACCGACGCCGCCACATGCAGGTCATGGGTGATGAAGAGCATCGCGAGGTCGAGGCGCTGCTTGAGCTCTTCCAGGAGCTCGAGCACCTGCTTCTGCACCGAAACGTCGAGTGCCGAGACCGGCTCGTCGGCGACGAGCAGCGAGGGTTCGAGCGCGAGCGCTCGGGCGACGCCGATGCGCTGGCGCTGGCCGCCCGAGAATTCATGTGGAAACCGATCCGCCGCGCGCGCATCGAGGCCGACGAGCTCGAGAAGCCGTTTCGCCTTTTCGAGGGCGAGCTTGCGTGGAACGCCGCTCGCGACCGGACCGTCCGCGATGCTCGCGCCGACGCGCCGGCGCGGATTGAGCGAGGCGAACGGGTCCTGGAACACCATCTGGACACGGCGCCGGCCTTCCCGCAGCTTCCGCCCCCGCAATTGCGCGAGGTCCGTGCCGCCGATCCGAACGCGGCCCGCGTCGGGATCGAGAAGCCGGGCGACCAGGCGGGCGACGGTCGATTTTCCCGAACCGGATTCGCCGACGAGGCCGAGCGTCTCTCCTCGTCGGATGGTGAAGCTCACATCGCGCACCGCGTTGACGACGCGTCTGCCCATAAAGAGGCCGGTGCGGCTCGCATAGGTCTTCGTGAGCCCCTCGACTTCGCACACGACAGGCTCGTCGTCACGCGGCGCGCGATCGGGCGGCGTCGACGCAGGCACCGCAGCGAGCAGGGCGCGCGTGTAAGAGTCGCGCGGCTCATTGAGCACGCGCCTTGCGGAGCCCTCCTCGACCACCCTGCCCTTCTCCAGGACGACGACGCGGTCGGCGATGTCGCTGACGATGCCGAAATCATGGGTGATGAAGACGACGCCCATGCCGCGCCGGCGTTGCAGATCGCGAATGAGCCGCAAGATCTGCGCCTGCGTCGTCACGTCGAGCGCGGTCGTCGGCTCGTCGGCGATGAGGAGCGCCGGCTCGAGGGCGAGCGCCATGGCGATCATGACGCGCTGGCGCTGCCCGCCGGAGAGCTGATGCGGAAAGGCACGCACGATGCTGTCCGGCTCCGGCAATTCGACCTCGCGCGCGAGCTCGCCTACGCGCTCGCGGCGCTCGGCGGGGGTGAGGAGATCGTGCGCCTCGAACATCTCGGCGATCTGCTCGCCGACGCGCATGGCCGGATTGAGCGCGCTCATCGGCTCCTGGAAGATCATGGCGATGCGCCGCCCGCGCAGGTCGCGCCATTCGGAGGGGCCGAAGCCTGAGAGATCCTTCCCCTCGAAGAGCATCCGGCCCCGCACCGGCCGGATCGACTTCGGCAAGAGGCCCATCAGCGCCTGGGCGCAGACCGACTTGCCGGAGCCGGATTCGCCGACGATGCACAAAATTTCGCCCACGCGCACGAAAAAGGACAGATCGACGACCGCATGCTCGCGCTCGGCCCCTTCCGGAAGAGCGAGCGTCAACTCGCGGATCGAGGCGAGAGGGACATTCATGGAGTGGGTTAAGAGGGGAATGGGAGTGATAAGTTTCGTGCCAATCTATCGGCGGACGCTCTGCGGGCTCTTGCCTATTTTAGCGCAGGTCGCGAGATAATCGTCGACTGCCTCGCGGAACGCGGCACGCAACCCCTCAACACTGTCGGAATGGAACCCCACACCATCCCGGATGCCGGCGATTTTTCCGACGAAAATATTGTCCGCGTCATCGAAATCCACACGCGCCGAATATCCGCGGCATGACATTGAGCTCATGGGGCTTTTCCTATCGCCGATACCCTCGCGAGAGCGTGCCTCGCCCTCAATAGCCCAGCGCCATGCCATCCTTGCGGTGGTCCGATCCGCCGAGAAGGACGCCACGCGCTTCGTCGATGAAGATGGCCTGGCAGCCGCCGAGCGGGTCGGGCGCCCATGCGGTGCGATGGCCGCGCCTCGCGAGGTCCTCGCGCACGGAAGGCTCGATCGTCGTCTCGAGCGACAAGGCGCCATCGACGTTGAAAGTTCGCGGACGGTCCGAAGCCTGTTGCGGGTCATCGCCGCGATCGAGCATCTGCGACAGGATATGGGCATGGCCCGCCGCCTGGAATTGTCCGCCCATCACGCCGAAAGGCATCACGGCGCGCCCGTCGCGGCAGAGCATGCCCGGAATGATGGTGTGCAGCGGGCGCTTGCGGGGCGCGATGGCGTTGGGGTGGCCTCGCTTCACGCGAAAGCCCGTGCCGCGGTTCTGCAGGAGCACGCCGGATTTGGGTGCATAAATGCCGCTGCCGAAGGCCGCGAAGAGGGAGTTGATGAAGGATACCGCGTTGCGATCCTTGTCCACCACGCAGAGATAGACGGTGTCGCGATGCTCCGGGCCGTCCCAGGCGGTCGCGGCCTGCGCCTTGTCGAGCCTGATCGGGGCTCGCAGGCGCGCGATCGAAGCCCCGCCGAGAAGCGCCGCGATGTCGAACGGATGGTGATCGGGATCGGCGACGAGCGCGTCGCGCACGCTATAGGCCGCCTTCGTCGCTTCCGCGTGCAGATGGATGCGATCCGCCTCGCTGAGCGAGGCGTCGGCGAGGTCGAAGCCTTCGAGGATGCGCAGGATCAAGAGCGCCGCAAGGCCTTGCCCGTTGGGCGGACATTCGAAGAGCTCGTGGCCGCGATAGCTCGCCGAGATCGGGTCGCAGGAGTTCGACGCATGAGCGGCGAAATCCTCGACCGTGTGGAAACCGCCGAGAGCGGCGAGACAGGAGGCGAGTTCCTCGGCGACTTCGCCTTCGTAAAAGGCGGCGCGCCCCTCGCGCGCGACGCGCCTCAGCGTGCGTGCGAGGGCAGGGTGGTGCATCTTGTCGCCGACGGTCGGAGGATTTCCGCCCGGCAGATAAACCTTGGCGGCCGGCTCGTGAGCGGCCACACGGCCGGCGTGGCGCTCCCAATCGCGTGCCACGCGCGGCGTCACCAGGAAGCCTTCCTCGGCCGCCCGGATCGCGGGCGCCAGCACTTCGTCGAGGGATTTCGTGCCATGGTCCGCCGCAAGCCGGCACCAGGCATCGACCGCGCCCGGGATCGTCACCGCATGCGGGGTGAGATCCGGAATGGCGGTGTGGCCGCGCTCGAGATACCACTCGACTTTCGCTCCCGCGGGAGAGCGCCCGGAGCCGTTCAAGGCGAGCGGCGCCGCGCCGCCCGGCGCATAAAGGCAGAAGCAGTCCCCGCCGATGCCTGTCATATGCGGATCGACGACCGATTGCATGGCGACCGCGGTGAGCGCGGCGTCCATCGCGTTGCCGCCGGCGCGCAGCATGTCGAGCGCGGCGAGCGTCGCCAGGGGGTGCGAGGTCGCGACCATGCCGCGTTCGGCGAGGGCCACCGAGCGGCCGGGCTTCATGAAGTCACGCAAATACCCCACGTTCCGATTCTCCTCGATATCGAGAGCAAGGACCGCGACCGGCCTTTCGAGCTCTTCTCCTGTCACGCCTTCGCCCGCCGCTCAACCAAACCCTGTGCCGATCTCAAAAACGTGAGCCGCGCGGCTCGACAGGGAATGCTCATGCTGCCGAGGCCCAAGGTGCTCTTCCTGGATTTCGAGCAGATTTACAAACTTCGCCATCTATGCATCGTGCTCCCTCTCATGCGCCAAAATCTCCTGCGGGAAGGGTCGTTCGTGAAGCGCTCGTTCATGCGAAATCATCCCACTTTCCTCATCGCCGTCGCGCTGCTGGGCACGATGCTGACCACAGGCCTTCTCGCCTCCGGCGTGTTCGTCGGAAGCGCCGAGGCCGCGAGCTTGCGCGTCGCCATCCAGGATGACCCCGACGCGCTCGACCCGGCCACGAGCGGCACCTACACGGGGCGTTTCGTTTTCGCTGCGATGTGCGACAAGCTCGTCGACATCGCGAAGGACCTCACCATCGTTCCGCAGCTTGCCGAGAGCTGGGAGTGGCGCGCCGACCAGAAGGCGATCACCTTCACGCTGCGCCATGGCGTGACCTTCCAGGACGGCGAGCCCTTCGATGCGGCAGCCGTGAAGTTCAACATCGAGCGCATGCTCACGATGAAGGATTCGCGGCGCAAGGCGGAGCTTTCTTTGGTCGCGGGCGTCGAGGTCCTGGCGCCCGACAAGGTGCGCTTCGATCTCAAGGCGCCCTTCGCCCCCCTGCTCTCGGTGCTGAGCGACCGCGCCGGCATGATGGTGTCGCCGAAGGCCGGCATGAAGGAGGACTTCGCGGCTCATCCGGTTTGCGCCGGCCCCTATGCGTTCGTCGAGCGCAAGGCGCGCGACGTGATCCGGCTCGCCAAATATCAAGGCTATTGGGACAAGGACCGCTACGGCTATGACGAGGTCGCGTATTTCTACGTTCCCGATTCGACGGTACGGCTATCGCGCGTGCGCGCTGGCGACCTCGAGATCGCCGAGCGCGTCGCGCCGACCGATCTGAAGACGATACGCGACGATCCCAAGCTGAAGCTGCATGCCGCGCAGGGGCTCGCCGTCTCGCACCTCATCGTCAATGTCGGGGCCGGCGAGAAGGCGAACACCCCGCTCGGCAAGGATGCCCGGTTGCGCAAGGCCTTCGAATTGTCGATCGACCGCGACGTCATCAACCGTGTCGCCTTCAATGGCGAATACACGCCCGACAATCAGATGATCCCGCCTTCCGATCCGTTCCACGCCGCAGGCTTTCCGATTCCCAAGCGCGACATCGCCGCGGCCAAGGCCCTGATCGCGCAGGCGGGGATGAGCACGGTGCCGGTGGAGCTCACTTTCGAGAATTCGCTCGCCGACGCGCGCGTCGCCCAGATCGTGCAATCCATGGCCAAGGAGGCAGGCTTCGAGGTGAAGCTGTTGCCGCTCGAGACCTCGACCGCGATCGAGCGTTACCTCAACGGCAATTTCGAGATGTATATCGCCAATTGGAGCGGCCGTGGCGACCCCGATCCGACACTGTATTCGTTTTTCAGTTGCGAGGGCGGCCAGAACGTCAACAAATATTGCAACAAGGGCCTCGAGGCCGTGCTCGACGCCGCCCGCGCCGAAGGCGATGTCGCGAAGCGCAAGGCGCTTTACGAGAAGGCGACCGGAATCTACTTGACCGACCTCTCCTCGACTCCCGCTCTACCACCCGAACTGGTTCTTCGCGGCGAGCGCCAAGGTCGACGGCATCACGGTTTTGCCGGACGGGCTCTTGCGCCTGCGCGATGTGAGGCCGGTTCAATAAGGGGGTGAAGAGTGAATGGTGAATGGCGAGTGGCGAGTAGTGAGTAGTGAATAGAGTGGATTTTCTCAAATGATTGCTGCTGAACTTACGTCTCACACCCCTTTTCACTTCTCACTTTTCACTCCTCACTGCTCACCCCTTTCCACTCGCTATTCGCCACTCGCTACTCGCCCCTCCCAATGACCCGCTTCCTCGCCGGGCGGCTCGCGGTCGCCGTTCCGACGCTACTCCTCGTTTCCATGCTGGTCTTCGGCCTGCAGAAGCTCCTTCCGGGCGATCCGGCGGTCGCGCTCGCGGGCGAGGAGCGAAACCCCGAGGTCATCGCCTATCTCCGGCACAAATATCAGTTCGATCGGCCGATTCCGGTGCAGTATGCGAGCTGGCTTCGCGCCTTCGTCGCGGGAGATTTCGGCACCTCGGTGCGCACCCGATTGCCGATCCGGGACATGGTCGCCGAGAAGCTCCCGGTGACCCTCGAGCTCGCCTCTCTTTCCATGCTGATCGCCGTCATCATCGGCATACCGGCAGGCGTGCTCGCGGCCTTGCGGCGCGGCTCCGTCTTCGACCATGCGGTGAGTGTCGCCGGCCTCGCGGGCCTCTCGATCCCGAGCTTCTGGCTCGGCATCATGCTCATCCTGCTGTTTTCGGTGAGGCTCGGCTGGCTGCCTTCGGGCGGCTATGTGGAGTTCTTCGCCGATCCCCTCGGCAATCTCAGCGCCATGCTCATGCCGAGCCTCGTGCTCGGCACCGCGGCCGCCGCCATCCTCATGCGCCATACGCGAAGCTCGATGCTCTCCGTGCTCGGCCAGGATTTCATTCGCACGGCACGCGCGAAGGGCTTGAAGGAGAGAACCGTCGTGCTGCGACACGCCTTGCGCAACGGGCTGATCCCGGTGGTCACGCTCGGCACCTTGCAGTTCGGCCAGCTTCTCTCGGGCGCCGTCCTCACCGAGCAGGTCTTCGGCATACCGGGCTTCGGCAAGATGATCGTCGATGGCGTGTTCGGGCGCGACTATGCGGTGGTGCAGGTCGTGGTGATGTGCGCCGCGGCCTTCTTCCTCCTGATGAGCCTTTTCGCCGATCTCGCCTACGCGGCGCTGAGCCCGAGAATGCGCCGGTGAACGGCATCGGATCCGTTTTCGCGGCGAAAGCTTCGCCGGCTCGAGCGAGCGCGATGGCGCGGCTTGCGCGCGAGCCCGGCGCCATCATCGGAGGAACGATCGTCGCCTTCTTCGTGATCCTTGCCGTCTTCGCCCCGCTCGTCGCGCCCTATGACCCGATCGCGTCGGACTGGGGCGCGATCCGCATGCCGCCCGATCTCGCGCATCCCTTCGGCACCGACGATCTCGGACGCGACATCCTTTCGCGGGTGATCTTCGGCGCACGCGCCTCGCTCGCCGCCGGCTTCATCTCGGTCGTCATCGCGATGCTGGCCGGCGTCCCGCTCGGCCTCCTTGCCGGCTATTTCGGCGGCGTGACCGACATGCTGATCTCGCGCTGCGCCGATGCCGTGCTTGCCTGCCCGTTCCTCGTGCTCGCCATCGCGCTCGCGGCGTTTCTCGGCCCGAGCCTCGAGAACACCATGATCGCGATCGGCGTCTCGGCGATCCCGATCTTCGTGCGCCTGACGCGCGGCGAGACGCTCGCCGTGCGCGAGGAGGACTACATCAGTGCGGTCGTCTCGCAAGGCGTATCCCATCCGAAGATTCTCTTCGCCCATGTGCTGCCGAATGTCGTGCCGCCGATCGTCGTGCAAGCGACGCTGACGACCGCGATCGCCGTGCTCGCCGAAGCCAGCCTCGCTTTCCTCGGGCTCGGCCAGCTTCCGCCCGCGCCTTCCTGGGGCAGCATGCTCGACGCGGCGCGGCAGTTTCTCCTCGACGCGCCCTGGATGGCGGTTTCGCCGGGCCTTGCCATCGTCACCGTGGTGATCGGCTTCAACCTCCTCGGCGATGCGCTGAACGATGCCTTGAATCCGCGGGGGTGACCCCCCGGCCGACATTGTAAGGACGGCCTCAGAACACATTTAGGTTTGAGAGAAGGAGGCGCTACGCAATAGCCCTATAATCTGCGGGTCCGAGGGAGCGTGATCGCCAATCCTAATTGAACTGCGATGCTGTGCAGTTTCTTGTCGTGCGTCCACAGTTCTGTTCCTGCCGCCAGTCGCACCGCAGCAAGCAGATGAGCGTCGATATATCCGATCCCGCGCCCGAACAACGCATGACGCTCGATGAAATGAAGGGCCTCCGCATCTGTCACGGCACCGACATGGGGTAGGCCCGCCAAAGCCCTCAGCACGGTTTCGCGCTGCCGCAAACTGCCCAAAGCAAGTTCGCCAATGACGAAAGGGTGCACCAGAACCATCCCAGCGTCCAGTAGCGTGACGAGTGCTTTGTCGCTCACCCGCAGATGGTCGACCCAGACAGATGTATCGGCCAGGATCACGCCGCGCTTGACCGCCGCCGTGGCGGCGCCTTCAGTCCAGGCTGGCTCCCGCCCAAACGCGCCAATCGCCGCGCGCTCTCCCGCTCGATAAGGGCCTTGAGCGCCTCACGGACCAGGCTCGACTTCTCCTTCAAGCCAGTGAACGCTTGAGCCTTGGCAACGAGTTCATCGTCCAAGGCAAGGGTTGTGCGCATCTGCCGACCTCCATCGCGAGGCACGAATTTGTCATCAAATGATGATAAATTCAACGCCCACCCATCGAAAGGATGCGAGACGCGCAGCTTGCGAAGCCTATGTTCCTCAAGCGTGATCACGTCGCCACGTTCGAGCGCGCGAGCCCTTCATCCACATAAGGCTTGGCCCATGCAAGGTCGTCTTCTTCAAGCGCGATTTCGGCAATGCGCTTGTCGACAAGCTCGCGGCCGCCTCGACGAAGGGGTCGCCGCGTCGACAGCGTGACCCGCCTCTTGTTCGGAGGTAAGAGTGATTGTCATGGTTTGCCTTATATTCACGCGAGTGGGTTCGTTGCGAGGAAAAGTCGCTTAGGAACACGCGCATGCAAGAAATGCGCGTTGGGCTCACGCCCGAAACTGGAAGAGGAGCCACTCGATTTGCGCATGGACAAGCCGAGGTGTTTTCGGTCAAACCGGACCGAAAGCGCAAGGAGGAACCTAAAGCCATGGCGAGCGCGGACAAGGCCGATTACGTCTGGATGGACGGCAAGATCATCCCCTGGTCGAAGGCGACGATTCACGTCTCCTCCGAAGCGGTGCTGCGCGCGGCGAGCATCTTCGAAGGCATGCGGGCCTATTGGAGCGAGAAGGACGAAGAACTCTACATCTTCAAGAATCAGGAGCATCTGAAGCGGCTTCGCCAATCCGCGAAGATCCTGCGGCTCTCGATCCCGTTCAGCGACGGTGAGCTCACGAACGGCTTTGTCGAGCTTCTGCGCAAGCTCGGCTTCAAGGACGGCGTGCATTTCCGGCCCGTCGTCTATTTCGACGAAGGCGAGCCCTATTCCTGGAAGCCGGAAGACATCTCGACGCGCGTCTTCGTGCTCGCCTTCAGCCGCCCGCACGCTCCTTCGATCTCTTCCGGCATGAAGAGCTGCGTGAGCACCTGGCGGCGCAATTCGGACAATGCCTCGCCTTCGCGCCTCAAGGCCGCGGCCAATTACCACAATTCACGGCTCGCGACGGTCGAGGCGAAGCTCAACGGCTTCGGCACGCCGATCCTGCTGAACGATCGCGGCGAGGTGGCCGAAAGCCCTGGCTCCTGCTTCATGATGGTGCGCGACGGCTTCGTCATCACGCCGCCCGTCACCTCGGACATTCTCGAAAGCATCACGCGAACGACGCTGATCGAGCTGTTCCGCGACGAGCTGCGCGCGCCCGTGATCGAACGCGAGATCGACCGCACCGAACTCTACATCGCTGACGAGGCGTTCTTTTGCGGCAGCGGACATGAGGTGCAGCCGATCGTCTCGATCGACCATTATGCCGTGGGTGACGGCAAGGTCGGCCCGCTCACGAGGAACATCCAGGACCTCTATTTCGACATCGCCAAGGGCAATGTCGAGAAATACCGCAAATGGCTCACGCCGGTTTACGGGAACAAAAGGTGAGGGGACCGGCCTAACTCTTCATCGATCTCTCCAACGAAGAGCGGTGTGGTCTTTTACCAAGGGTTAAAATTCCGAGCCGAAGCGGGCAACGCTCAAGGGTGCCGTTCTTCCGCTCGAAGCGGGAGCAAAAACCTCGAGGCTTGGTGCCGTATATTTGGTGAGGACTGGCCCTTGGTAGTTCGATTCCCGATAAACGCGTCGACCGTCCGCGCTCTGATAAATATCGATGGTCGGATTTATCGGGTCAACGGACTGGGTGGCGCCAACCCCGACGAAAGCCATACCTAAGTCATGAGGTATAATGGAATATTGATTGAGCCAAACGTTGAATACAAATTCATTTTTTAGCTGGAAGGATTCAGGATGCAATCCTTGGTTAAAGACCAGGTGGGAATAATCAGCCCCAAAGGCCTGTGCGCGCTGTAATGGCCCCAATTCAGCTTTCATCAACATTTCGATAGAAGAGCCGAGTAATTCTTCTAGCGGCTGTTGTGGAGGCGGAGATACGCGTAGCACGATAAAGAATCTGGCCCTAGGGACGGTAATGATCTTGGTGAAAAATGCCGCAGAGACGATGACTTCTTTGGCCGCCTCCGAGTTCTTTGAGACCGAGATAAACCTCCTCGCGATTTCAATAGCGTGAACCATGTCGTTACCGTGAAAAGCCATAAGCGCGATGGCGAACACCGCGAGGCCCTGATCATGGCTGGAAAGCGGTTCGCCCGTTATTAGATCGATGCCGGTGAACGCTTGGTATAAAGCCCGAGAAACACCGTTGATCGGTATAAAGGGGTATGAAGCAGTAAGTGTCAGGGTAGCAGGATCGTCCCTGATCGATGGGCGTGCGGCCCACCATCTTGATTCGTAGTTATCGGTTTCGAGGTTCATCGGCCCCGATCTGCTCAACCACTCGGCTGACGCTCTCGCGATGCTATAGTCGAAGTTGGCCTCGTCGATCTTTCCGGAAGCGAACGCCATATCCGCGTCGCCGATAGCGGCCTCGCCAACTGTCTGAAGGGACGTTCCGGCTTCGTCGAGAGGACTCGCGCGGTGAAGATAGTGAAGGATATGTGCCGCCTGTGCCTGGAATGAGGGATCGGTCGCGATCCAATTCCGCAAATGGGAAGGTTCAAGGTCCCTCGTATATTGGTCCTCAGCTTCGTTCCATGATTGTGGTGGTGGCTTGGGGGCTATGAGCTGTTTATACTCTTCATAAGTATAGGTGTTTTTGTACGGCAGGCCCGCAAAATGCCCGTGCAGGAGACCGGAGGCTTGGCCACTGAACGCCCGATTGATCGCCTGCCATCGTGAAAGGATATGGTTGTAATCCGCTTCGGTTCCCAATGGGTCGCGCGGGGTCGGTACGTCGCGCTCAGCCAGTTGCGCGAAAACATACTTCAAAGCTCCCTGCGCCGCACTCTCTTTTGTCGGCGCAACGAACAAGATCGTGACAAGCGCCAAAAGGATGGACGCGCGGATCAGCATGTCTCGCGCGCCCACCATCAGTCTAGTAAGTAGCTACGCCGGCTCGGTCGCGGGCCTCGTCGTCGCGAGCTCCTCGGCCTGTGTGCCCGCTGCCGCTGCCTTTCCGTGAACCCTGCGATACATCCAAGCCGTCAGCATCGGGGTGAGGAGCGCGGTGACGACGAAGGAGGCCGTGACTTGCACGGTCGCGATGGGCGCGATCGCCGCATAGGTCGGGTCGGCGAGCGCGACTGCTTTCGGCACAGCCGTGGAATTCCCTGCGGTGCTCGAGGCTGCGGCGCCGGCGATCCCCCGACCGCCGAGAAGCTTGTCGGCCACGATGCAGACGAAGCCCGTCACCACGAGGACGAAGAGGCCAAGCCCGATGCCGGCGATGCCGCCCTGCACGACGTTGCCGAGATTGATGGTCTGCCCGAGCGTGAATCCCATGAAGGGGACGATGAGCGGCTCGCGTGAGCCGAAGAACTCCCGGATATCGTCATCGAGATTGCCGAGGACGGCGCCGGCAGCGATCGGCGCGATGACCGCAACCATCGACCACCAGGGGATATCCGCGAGGCCGGCTCCGACCAGGATAACCATGGTAAGGAAGGGCCCGGTTTCGATGCTTTGCGGCACATAGGTCCCGGCATCCTCCTTGTCCCCCATGGCGCTCGTGAGTGCCATGAACAAGCCGCCATTGGTGTCGCTCATCGCCACGAGAATCGCGAGAGTGCTCAAGCCCCAAATCTCGCCGCCGAAGAGCTTGGCGACGAGGAGAGCAAATAGGGTCGCGACCCCCACTTTGACGAACAAGATACCGAAACCGCGCTTGAGCATGCGCGGTGCGGTGTTCAAAGTCATTTTGGTGCCGACGGTGAAGAGATACATGCCGAGAATGGTCGGATAGCCGGCGCCGCTCAAGGCCTCGGTGAAACCGCCGATCTTCAGGAGATGGGGGAAGAACGTGTTGATCACCATGCCGATGAACATCGGCACGACCATCAGCCCGCCCGGCACCTTGTTGATCGTCTGCAGGATCTTCATTTCCAGCCCCTTCGTCTTGTTTTTTCGCCGCGATTCGCATCGGCCTGCCGGCGAATGTGACCCGCGAGACGGTATCAGCGCAATCGAGCGAGGGGAAGCTCACGCAATCGTGTTTGCCGCTGGGGAGGGCAAGCGAGCAGAGGTTCACGCCTTGAGCACGCCCTTTTCGCGCAGGGCCTTGTCGACCCAGGACCGGTCATAGCGCCCGGCCGCGATATCGGCCTTCGCCTTCTCCTCGCGCTCGGCTTGTTTGCGGGCCGCGGCAAGAACTTCGGGCGCGATCGCTGGCGAAAGGGCAACGACCCCGTCCTCGTCGCCGACCACGATGTCGCCGGGGTGGATGACGAGCCCGCCGATCGTGACCGGCACATGGATTTCGCCCGGCCCCTCCTTATAGGGGCCTTTATGCGTTTCGCCGCGCGCGTAGCAGGGGAAATCCGAATTGGCGAAGGCCGCGACATCGCGGATCGCCCCGTCGATGACGAAGCCGACGATGCCGCGGCTGCGCGCATAGAGCATCATGAGCTCGCCGACCAGCGCCTGGCTGATGTCGCCACCGCCATCGACGACGAGCACGTCACCGGGCTCGGCATGGTTCAAGGCCTTGTGGATCATGAGGTTGTCGCCGAGGCGCGTCCTCACCGCAAGCGCCGTGCCGACGAGCTTGCCGCGAGGATTATAGCGCCGCAATCCGACGGTGCCGCACATCCGGCTCATGTTGTCGCTGAGATGCGCGGTCACCACGTCGCGAAATTGCTCGATGAGCTCGGGCGCGGGCCGGGCCGGAGCCGGATGTATCTGGAAGCCGATGGGCATGGATTTCCTCTTGGAGCGTGATCTTGAAGGCGGCCCCCTACTCGTTCGATGGATTAAGCGACAAGCCCTTGGGATGGAAGGGCCGGCCCGCCTCGATCGGATAGCTCGCGACAACGCGAGGTGGTCAGGCGCGGGGACAGTGCTCGGGCTTGATATCGATGAGCGGGGTGCCGTCGACGCAATCGAGGCCGCGCACGAAGAGGTTCGCGCCCTCGACGCGCTCCAGCGCCACGATCGAGGAGGCGATCGGGTTCGGCCGCACCGGCGAGCGCAGCGCGAAGGTTCCGTGGATCGCCTCTCCCCGGCGCGGGTTCTGGAGCACGAGGTCACGCCGGGCGAGGTGCATCCAGTAGAGAAGCTGCAAGCGTTCGTGGCGCTCGATGCCGAGAAGCGCCGAATGCCAAGGCTCGTCGATCTCGACACGGCACGAGGGTCCCGCGAGATCGCCCTTGCGCGGACATTCCTGCCGCGTGCGCCAGGGTGTGAAGATGCGTCCGATGAAATAGAGCTTCGCCCGCGGCACGGCCTCGATGCTGACCGCGGCTTCGCCGGGGCGAAGATCATCGACGGTGAGGGGAGGCGATTCCATGGACTACCTCAGCCCGTCCTCGCCCTTGATCTCATGCTTGGCGAGGCCGCCGATGCGCGCCAGCGGACGGCCCGAATCGGTGATCGCGATCGCGACCACGATCTCGTTTGCGCGCGGCGCATCGGGCACGCGCGCTTCGATGGCGTCGAAATGCGAGCGCACGAAGGCCGCGTCCTTGTGGCCCAGCGGCACGTCGATCGCCGTGCCGATGCCGCCCATCTTCTTCGCCGAGGGGATCAGGGCCGGCCCCTTGCCGAGGGCCGCCCGAACCGGCGCTCCCATCTTCGGGTGCAACAAGGCGGCGGCGTGCTCGAGCTCGCCATTCTCGCCCACGATCGCGGCCTTGCCGAAGCTTTCAGCCTTCGCGCCCTCGATGCCGAGCGCGGCAAGGCAATGCCTCGTCAAAGCATCGCCGAGCTCGGCGCCGATCTCAATGAGCGGCGAAAGATCGGCCACATGCCGGCCCGCGAACGGGTTCTCGATGACGGCGCAAGCGACGGCGCGCCGCGTGGGCGGTGAAATCTCCTGGCCCGCTTCGCGATGGGTTTCGTCGAGCGTCACCAGGAGCTTGCGGATACGAGCGGTCATGACGCTCTCCTACACCCAGCCGCCGTCGACCACATAATGCTGATTGGTGCAGGCGCCGGCTTCCTCCGAAGCGAGGAACAGGACCACCTTGGCGATCTCCGGCGGATAGAGCTTGCGCTTGAGGCATTGGCGCTGCATCAGCTCCTTCTCCGCCTCCGGCGTGAGCCAAAGCTCGAGTTGGCGCTGGGTCATGATCCAGCCGGGCGCGATGGCGTTCACGCGGATGTTGAAAGGGCCATAGTCGCGCGCGAGCGACCGCGTGAGCCCAAGGACCGCGGATTTCGAGGCCGTATAGGCCGCCATGCCGCCCTGCCCGACCATCCAGGACGTCGAGCCGAAATTGACGATCGAGCCGCCGCCATTCTGTTTCATGTCCGCGAGCACCGCTTGCGCCGCGAAGAACTGATGCTTGAGATTGACCGCGATGCGCTGATCCCAATAAGCCTCGGTGACCTCCTCGGTGTTGTGGCGCTCGTCATGGGCCGCGTTGTTCACGAGGATGGTGATCGGGCCGTGCGCATGACGCAGGCGCTGGATGCCCGCGCGCAGCGCCGCGATGTCGGTCACATCGCAAGGCTCGAAGCGCACGCTCGCGCCCCCCTCTTGCAATTCGCCGGCGAGCTTCTTCGAAGCCTCCTCCTTGATGTCGAGGAACCCGACCTTCGCCTTCTGGCGGGCAAAAGCGCGCACGATCGCCTCGCCGATCCCGCTGCCGCCGCCGGTGACGAGAACGCTCCTGTTCTCGAGATCGGGATAGATCGCGCCAGGGGCTCCGGCGGAAGTCGCGGCCATGCATCCCTCGCGAAGGGTTTCGAGCCGGCACGGGCCAGCCGGCAGCCGCACCAAAGGGACCGACCGGAGGCTTTGAGTCAAGCCGAAGGCAATCGCTGCCGGTTGCGGCGATCGCGCATGGCTGAGGCCCGAAATCGCGCTAGCCACGCGGAAACAAATGAGCTTTCTCCGACGTAGAAGAATGACACCGCGTATTGGCGACCATCCCCCCTCCGGTCGCCCCGTGGTGGCGACTTGACCCGCAATGGCCCCCCGTTGCGGGTTTTTTTTGAGCTCGAGCCGAGTCCCTCGGTTCCCGGGACGCGGAGCGTCGGAAAGCGCTCGTCCGCGCGTCTGCACCGCGAGAGAGGGCCGAGGGGCGCAACGCCGGCATTCTCGATCGAACCCATCCAGCCGGGCTTTGATCAGGGCAGACATGCGAGGGAGAAGCTTGCCTTTGGGCTCTTGAGCTGGCGAGTGGCGCTTCGCAGGGTGCGAGGGCACGAGCTTCATGGCCGGGGTTTCCGTCGAACGTCTGATCCCGCCGGCCTTCGTCTTTCTCTGGTCGACGGGGTTCGTGACGGCGCGGCTGGTCGCCGGCCACACGGAGCCGTTCACCTTCCTCCTCTGGCGCTTTGCGATCGCCGGTTGCGTGCTGGCGGTGGTGGCCCGCCTCGCGGGCGTGAGCTGGCCGCGCGGGGGCGTCGCGCTCGCGACGCCGATGCTCGCCGGCGTGCTCATCCACGGCACCTATCTCGGCGCGGTGTTCTGGTCGGTCGACCACGGTTTGCCCGCCGGCATCTCGGCCTTGATCGCGAGCTTGCAGCCGATTCTCGCGGCCGCCCTGGCGCGCCCGCTGCTCGGCGAGCGCGTGAGCATGAAGCGCTGGTGCGGCATCGCCACGGCGGCGATCGGCGCGCTTCTCGCCATCTCGCCCAAGCTCGGCCTTGCGGGGGATGGCGCGATCCCGCCGTTGCCGGCCGCGATCTGCGGGCTTGGGACCGTGAGCCTCACCTTCGGCACGTTCTTCCAGAAGCGTTTCGGCGGAGATCTCGACGCGCGCGCCGGGACCGTCCTGCAATATGCCGGCGCCTGTCTCGTGCTTCTGCCCTTCGCGCTCGCGCTCGAACATGGCCGCATCGAGCCGATCCCACAGGTGCTCCTCGGCCTCGCCTGGTCGATCTTCGGCATGTCGATCGTCGCGATCCTCATGCTGCTTCACATGATCCGCAAGGGTGCGGTCGCCGCGGTATCGTCCTTGTTCTTCCTCGTGCCGGCGCTCTCCTCGCTCATGGCCTACGCGATGTTCGGCGAAAGGCTGAACCTCGTGCAGATCATCGGGCTCGCGCTTGCCGTTCTCGGCGTGTCGCTCGCAAGCCGGGGATAACTCATGGCAAAAGCACATTGTGGCGTTGCGCCATCGAGAGATTCGATATGCACCTGAAAAGGCGTGCCGAAAGCATCTCTTGATAGGGCGATGTTTTCAAAGATCACGGGTATGAGGTAACCGAACTCGAACCGCTACTCGGTACGCGGGGTTGGCTTATGGAATGCGGGGATATAAATTGTTGATTGGCCGCGACAGGTTGGGAGAGAGGCCATGAATTGCGAACAGCAATTGGAATTTGCGCGGCTCGTCCGGGAACGCGCTACGGAACGCGCGACCAAGCTTCGCTCACCTGCGAAGGAGAACGCCGTCGTCAAGGAAGGGCGGCGTGTGCTGAAGCAATATCACGAGGATGCCGCGCGAATCCAAAAAGTCAACGCATAGATAGGCGTCCCTACATGAGCGGAGATACGAGGCGCCTTGCGGCGCTTTTTTGCTCTTGCGGCGCTTTTTTCTATCGAAAAGCCGAAATCGCGGACAGGATCGGGGAGAATCACGATGGCATTGCGTCTTGCCGCGCATGGCGATCAAATCGGTGATCGCACAAGCTTTCGCCGCGAGGCCTATGCATTCGGCGAGGCTTTCGGCATCGCGCAAGCGGACCACAACGGTGCGGCGCCTTGACCGAACACCCCGTTCCGACCGAGCCGGCGCGCGAGGCGGCAGCTTCGCTTCGGCCTTCGCGGCGCGGCGCCGCGAGCTCGAGGGAAACTGGCGGCTTCGCCCATGTCGAGAGCTGGATTTTCGATCTCGACAATACGCTCTACCCTGCCGGAAGCCCGATCTGGCCGCAGATCGACCAACGGATCACGGCCTTCGTCGCCGGCCTCTTCGGCATCGACGGCATGTCGGCGCGCGCGCTTCAGAAATATTATTATCAGCGTTACGGGACGACCTTGCGCGGCCTCATGATCGAGCACGATCTCGATCCCGCGGTATTCCTCGACTTCGCCCATGACATCGATCGTTCGGCGCTCGCCGCCGATGAAGCGCTCGCGACCGCGATCGCCGCGCTCCCCGGCCGCCGCTTCATCCTGACCTCGGGCTCGCATGGGCACGCGATGAAGACCACCGCGCATCTCAAGATCGACCATCTCTTCGAGGGCGTGTTCGACATCGCGGCGGGCGACTTCATTCCCAAGCCCGATGAGCGCACTTATCTGCGCTTTCTCGAGCACTTCAGCATCGAACCGGCGAAGGCCGCGATGTTCGAGGACATCCCACGCAATCTCGAGGTGCCGCATCGGCTCGGCATGACCACGGTGCTCGTCGCGCCGCGCGCCGGAGCTGAGCATCGCGACGCCTGGGAAGGCGACGGCGAAACGGCGAGCTTCATCGATCATCGCACCGATGATCTCGCCGCTTTCCTCACTGGGCTGCGTAGGGAAAGCGAGTAGCGAGCGTAGCGAGTAGCGAATAGATTGGCGAGCGGGTCGCTACTCGCTACTCGCTACTCGCTCTTCACTCAATGCCCGGCGAACTCCATGAGCGTGCGCACCGGCACTCCGAGCTTCCTGATCTTCTCCGCGCCGCCGAGCTCGGGCAAATCGATGATGAAGCAGGCGCCGACCACATCGGCGCCGATCTGCTTCAAGAGCTTCACCGCCCCTTCCGCCGTTCCCCCCGTCGCGACCAGGTCGTCGATGAGCATCACCTTCTCGCCCGGCACCACGCCGTCCTTGTGGATCTCCATCTCGTCGAGGCCGTATTCCAGCGAATAGGCGACGCGCACCGTGTCGTGCGGCAGCTTGCCCTTCTTGCGGATCGGCACGAAGCCGGCCGAAAGCTGGTGCGCCACCGCGCCGCCGAGGATGAAGCCGCGCGCCTCGATGCCGGCCACCTTGTCGATCTTGGCGCCGGCGAAGGGATTGCACCAGCTCGTCCACCGCGCGACGAAAGGCGCGCGCATTGCCGAGCAGCGTCGTGATGTCGCGAAACATGATCCCGGGCTTCGGATAGTTCGGGATCGTGCGGATCGTCGCCATCAGATCGTGCGGGGCCGTCACGTTCATCGCCTCGTTCCTTCCACCATCGACGCCTCGCTGTGCTTGAGCCTTCACCACGGCGCCGCGACCGAATGGAAGCATTCGCCCGAAGCTCTCGGCCATCAGTCATGCCGCCCGACGGGGCTACCTCGTCCTTCGCACGGAGCCCTTGCGGGCGACCATGCTCTAGCGAGGGCGACGCCGGCTGTCGAGCGGGAGAGGCGAACCGTCGTCTGCGCTTGCCATCGTAATCGAGGAAGATTTCCTTCGGGCGAAAGTCCAGGCTCATGCCGGAGCCAATGAGAGGGGCCATCGCGCAATTTCGCACATTGGCGAATCCTGATCCCCCACCCGGCCGCCCCATGGGGTGTCGCGAGCTTCCAGGGGTGCCTGGCCATGACGTATGGGACAAGGGGCCTCGGTCAAGGCAAGTCGTGCTCGATCCACCCCGGGCGCGTCATGACCGGGCGTCGGCCCGGTCATCCACACCTGCTCTCTGCCGCGATTCTAAAACTTCACCCGCAATCCGCCGGAGATCGAATGCTCCTGGAAGCGCTGGCTGAGCTTGCCGTCATAGTCGACGAATACCTTGGCGTCGGCTGAAAGCTCCAGGCTGAGGCCCGCGCCGATGAGCGCGGAGTCGCGGCCGAAGGCGATGCCTGTCGCCGAGAGCGAGCTTCCCGGCACGCCGACGAGCGAGGCGCGAGAGCGATTGCGAGGCATCGCCGAACTCGTGGCTCCAGCCGACACGAATCTCCGGTACGAGCACGGAATGGTCGCCCATGACGATGCGGGTCGTGGCGCGAACGCCGAGCGTCGTCTGGAAGGAGTTGCCGTCCGCCCCGTTCACGGCGAGCGCCCCGAAGCCCCCGTTCTCGTTGAAGCTGTCGATCGTCGCGTGGACGTAACCGATGCCGGCATAGGGCGTGACGCTGACGTTCGCGCCGGCCGCCGGCAAGCACCCAATGATAGCCGGCTTCGGCGTAAGCGCCGTAGCTCTGGCCCGAAGGCGAGGAGGTGGCGGCGCCAGGAAGCCCGAAGGGCGTGAGCAGACGCGCCGTGGCGAATTGGTTGAAGCTCGCGACCGCGGTGCCGGTCGCGTACCAGGGGCCGCCCGCCCAGCCGGCGTAAGCGGCGCCCTGGTAAGAGCTCACATTGGTGCGCGAGCCGTCCTTGAAGGCGGCCGAGGTCGCCACATAGGTCGCGGCGGCGCCGAGCACGAAGCCGTTGTCGAGGCGCCAATCGACGCCGCCGATGAGCGGCGCCGCGCGGTTCACGTTATAGCCCACGCCGGCGCTCGAGGCGGGAGCCGTCGCCGTGCCGAACTGATCGAAGCCGCGCACCCAGAGATTGGCGTGGCCGATGGCCGGCGCGCCGAGGCCAGGGGCCTTGGCGCCATTGCCGCTCCAGCTGTCCTCGCCGAGCACGCCCGCCTGACGCGACGAGGCGGTCCTGCACGGCTTGTTCGAGCACCAGCGGCGCGTCGAGGCCGAGCCGCAGGTTCTGCGTGAGGTCCTGCGCGCTCGCGGCAAGGCCCGTTTGGCTCAAGGCCGACGGTCAGGTCGAGGGCATTCGCGGTCGTCGGATCAGGCGAGACGCTCGCCTGGAAGAGCGAGATCGGCGTGGTGACGCTCGCAAAGCTTCCGGAGAGCGGCGGGTCCGCGACGAACACGTTCTTGAAGGTGTGGCTCGTGCCGAAACCGAAGAGATTGCCTTGCGGGGAGACGTTGAGCGTTGCCCGCGAGCGAGATCGTGCCGGCGTTGATCGATGAGCGCGCCGGACCTCGTGAGGCTGCTTGATCAGCGTCGAGCCGCCGGTCTCTTGCGTCAAATCGATCGCCGCCGTCGAGCCCGTGATCGTGCCGGCGTTGGTGATGCCGCGCCGATCGTCGAGGCAAGCACGACGACAATGCCAATGGCGCTTTGCGCGCCACTCGCGGTGATCGTGCCACTATTGGCGATGCCCGCGCCGATCGTGCTGTTCCTCACGGATATCGCCACCGTCGCGAAGCCGGACAAGCCGCCCGGTTTTCCCGGCGTGATCGTCCCCGCGTTGGTCACGGCGCCGGTGACGGTCGAGTTGTTGATCACGATCGAGGTGGTGGCGTTGCCGGCAGGGTTCGTGACGCTCGCGACGGTCTGGTTCGTGATCGTCTGCCCGGCCTTCGCGGGCGCGGCGAGAAGCAGCGCCGCGAGCGAGGTGGTGGCCAAAAGCGCGGGCATAGAAGAGCGCGCCGGGATGGAATAGCGCGCCGGCATGAAAGCGAACGCGCGGCCCGGCCGCGAAGCGCGAGAAATCTTCGGCATGGATAGCCCCTATCCTCTTGGGCCGAGGGAGCTCGCGCGAAGGCCCAAAATCGACTTTGAAATTCGTCTAATTAGGTTAGGGCTATCAACCGCTTTTAGAGAGGTCAAGGCGCGAGACGAGTTTCGCAACAAGAGCGAACCAGGCGAGGGCCATGTGGGGTATGCCGGTCCGCTTCTCGCCCTGGTAAAAACACCAGTGCGCACCCCCTCCTTCTCCCGCGAGCGGGAGAAGAAGGTGGCTAACGATCCGCGTGCGCCCCTTTTTCCGCTCAACGCCGGCCCGTGGCCGACCGCCCTTTTGAGGCGCGGAGCGAGGCGAGCGCCTCAGCCTTCGCGCCTCAATCCGTCACCCCGCCCATCTCGCAGACGAGGCGCCATTCGCGTTCCGTCACCGGCTGCACCGAGAGGCGCGAATATTTCACGAGCGCCATTTCGGAAAGGCGCGGATCCGCCTTGATGGCGACGAGCGTCACGGGCTTCGGGACGCGCTTCATCGCCTTCACGTCGACCGCGGAGAACCTCCCGCTCTCGTCGGTCGGATCGGGATAGGCCTCGCGGATGACCTCGACGATGCCGACGATCTCCTTGCCGACATTCGAATGATAGAAGAAGGCGTGCTCGCCCTTCTTCATGAGCTTGAGATTCTGCTTCGCCGTGAAGTTGCGGACGCCGGTCCAGGGCTCGCCTTTCGCGCCCCTCTCGAGCTGATGCTCGAAGGAGAAGGCGTCCGGCTCGGATTTCACCAGCCAATAGGCCATGGACTGCTCCCTCCCGCCCTCAGGCGCTCCCGATGAGGATGCCGGCAACGAACACCAGGATGCCGCCGATGACAACCTGGAAGGCGGCCCGAAGCAGCGGCGTGTCCATATAGCGCGCCCGCACCCAGGAGATCACCGAGAGCTCGATGAGCACGATCACGGCCGCGATCGTGGTCGCGATCGCGAAGGCATTCGGCACTGTTTGCGGCACGAGAAAGGGAATCGTGTGGAAGATGCCGCCGACCGTGGTCATCAGGCCGCAGACGATCCCTCGGATGAGCGGTGAACCGCGCCCGGTGATCTTGCCGTCGTCGGACAAGGCTTCCGCGAATCCCATGCTGATGCCGGCCCCGATCGCGGCGGCAAGGCCGACGAGGAAGGTCGGCCAATTCTCCCGCGTGGCGAAGGCGGCCGCGAAGAGCGGGGCGAGCGTCGAGACCGAGCCGTCCATCAGGCCGACAAGTCCCGGCTGGATATATTGCAGGAGGAAGACGCGCCGGCTCGCCTCGTCTTCCCTTTGGCGCGCCGGCAAGGTGAGGTTGCGGTCCTCGCTTTCGGCGGCCCGGTTGCCATGGCCGCGCTCGACCTCGGCGAGATGCACGAACAGCTCGCGCACGCCGAGGTCCTGCGTCTGTGCCGCCGCCATGTCGTAGAAATTGGCGGCTTGCAGCTCCATGACCTCGGCCTCCTTTCGCATGCGCTCGAGGCCGAGATTTTCCAGCATCCAGACGTTGCGGCGCTTCATGAAGCCGCGCACGTCCTCGCGCCTGATAGGGGGCAAATGCTCGCCGAATCGAGACCGGTAGGCGTCGTAGAGGGTCGAGCGATGCGTGCGCTCTTCCTCCGCCATCTCGTCGAACACGGTCGCCGAGTCCGGGAAGGTCTTGCGGAGCTTCTCGGCGAAGGTCTGATAGATGCGCGAATCCTCTTCCTCGTTGGCGATCGCCAAAGCAAGGACCTCGGATTCCGTCAGCGCGGAAAGGGATTTCATGAAGCGCCTCCTTCTTTAGAATATATCTAAGGAAAGAAGCGTTGCAAGCCGGAGATCAGGGTCTCGACGGCCCGCGCGAAGCGGAAGACCGACGCCATCGGCCGGTTCTCAGGGCCCGGCTCGAGTTACCGCATAGGTCTTGCGAGCAAGGACCGGCTTTCAGTGGGCCCCATCGGCGAAGAGGGTGGAAAGAACGAAAGGGTCGCTCACATCGATGTCGGGCCGCCACCGATAGGAGGTTCCCCAGATGAGAGAGATGAGGAAGGCCAGCATGGCTCACCTGTTCGCGCCCCTGACCAGTCCCCGCGGAGAACATATAATCATTCTTTCGCGGCAAAAAAATGTGGGAACACGCCCATAAGGGGGCACCGTTTTAAGTCGGCACGTCCCCACACAGCGAGCCGAATGCGCTCGGACGAATTCAGCGGCATGGCCGTAATCCATTGTTTTGACGCATGATCTCACCCGCAAAAATAGTTCCCATTTTTGCGCATCATGCTCTAAAGGGTCTCGCGCGCAGGCGAATGAACGCCCGCGGCCCTCCCATCCGATGCTCACCCCATGACCAGTCTGCCTCTCGTCATTTCCCGCGAAGACCCATCCGACGCGGAAGCCATCGAACGCCTGCATGAGCGCGCCTTCGGGCCGGGCCGATTTGCACGCACCGCCTTTCGCCTGCGCGAAGGAGCGGCGGCGCGGCCCGACCTGTGCTTCACCGCCCATGTCGGAACCTATCTCGTCGGCTCGATTCGCCTCTCGCCGGTGACCATGGGAGGCGCGCCGGGGCTCGTGCTCGGCCCGATCGCGGTCGAGCCTGCTTTCACGAGCAGAGGCATCGGCTTCGACCTGATCGCGGCATCGCTCGAGGCGGCCCGCGAGAAGGGCGATCGCCGGGTGATCCTGGTCGGCGACGAACCGTATTATCGCCGTTCGGGCTTCACGCAGGTGCCGAAAGGGCGCCTCGCCCTTCCCGGCCCCGTCGATCCGGAAAGGCTTTTATGGCTCGAGCTCGAGCCTGGCGCCTTCGGCGGCATCTCGGGTGCGGTGATGCCGGCATAGAACGCTCGGCAAAGACCGCGGATGTGCCGTTTCTGGCGCTTTGCCCCTCCTTGCCGTCCTGGCCGTCCTCGGACTTGCTCCGAGGATCAGTCCCGCCATCCCCCCGTTTTGAACCGCGCCTTTGTCAGTCGTGGATGGCCAGCGCAACGATGCTTAAAGGCCGTGCGTGGCGCGCGTGCAACAGCCGAAAACGGGTGCCCGATTTGAGCCTCTGCCGCTCAGCTCGTGACGCCGGTTCCGATCGGGCAGGCGACGCCGGTACCGCCATGGCCGCAATAGCCATGGGGGTTCCTCGCAAGATATTGCTGGTGATAGTCCTCGGCGAAATAAAAGGGGCCTTCCTTGGCGATCTCCGTCGTGACCATGCCGTAGCCCGCCGCCGAAAGCCGCTCCTCGTAGTTCTTGCGCGACGCCTCGGCGGCGGCGATCTGCCCGGGCGTCGTGCAATAGATCGCGGAACGATATTGCGTGCCGACGTCATTGCCTTGGCGCATGCCCTGCGTCGGGTCATGGCCCTCCCAGAAGATGCGCAAAAGCTCGTCGAAGGAGAGTTTCGCGGGGTCATAAACGACGAGCACGACCTCGTTCTGCCCGGTCATGCCGGTGCACACCTCCTCATAGGTGGGGTTGGGCGTCGAGCCGCCGGAATAGCCGACGGCGGTGACCCATACGCCCGGAACGCTCCAGAACGCCTTCTCGGCGCCCCAAAAACAGCCCATGCCGAAGAGCACCTGCTCGCAGCCCTCAGGGTAGGGCGGCGCGAGATCGTGACCATTGACGAAATGCCGTCGAGCCGTCGGAATGGGCTCGGCCCGACCGGGCAGCGCATCGGCCGCCGACGGCATCGCTGCCTTCTTGCGAAAGGAGAACATGAAGACCTCCGCTCATTCGACCTTGAAGCTTCTATCGAAGGGAGATGTGGCCGGCGACGGCCGAAGACAAGAAGACAACGCACCCGGCTCCGGCCGAAGGAAGCATTTTCCCCGGCAAGATTGCGCAACTACCCGATAGCTTGAGCACGGCCGCAGGGCAAAGGGTGTTCGCATTTCGTGCGGAACACGCTCGCGCCAGATCCGATCGCCGGCACGGATCGAAGCCCGGAACACGGCGGTCGCGCGCACCGATCCGGCCGATGAGGGGCGCCTCGACGATGAAATTGGTCGCATCGCAGCGAATCGGGCGAGCGTCCCCCACGTCCAAACCCGACCTCGTCATGATCAACCTGCCGAACTTCATAACCATCGGGCGCCTCCTGCTCGTGCCTTTCCTGATCGTCATGATCACGCAAGGCCGCTGGCTCGCGGCCGTCATCTGCTTCGTCGTCGCGGGCGTGTCGGACGCGGTGGACGGCTACATCGCCAAGCGCTTTTCGCTGCGCACGGAGCTCGGCGCCTATATCGACCCGCTGGCCGACAAGGCGCTTCTGATGTCCATCTATGTGACGCTCGCCGTGATCGGCACCTTGCCGGGGTGGCTGGCGATCACGGTGGTGTCGCGCGACGTGATGATCCTGGTCGGCGTCGTCGTCGCCTGGCTGATCGGGCGTCCGCTCGCCATCAAGCCGCTGGCCGTCAGCAAGGTCAACACCGCCGCCCAGATCGGTTTCGCCGGCCTCGTGCTCGCCGCCAACGCATTCCGGTTCGATCTCGGCGAGGCGCGAGATTGGATGATGGCGGCTATCGCCGTCTTGACGGTCGCCTCCGCGGCCGCCTACCTCCTCACCTGGTTCGCCCATATGAGCAAGGACGCGAGCTGAGGCGCCATCTCATGATCCTCACCTCGTCCAGCCTATCCCGGCTTGCCGGCGTCGCGCACGGATTCTTCACCCGTCAGGGAGGGGTTTCGGAAGGCGTGTACGCCTCGCTGAACGGCGGCCTCGGCTCGGGCGACGAGCGTGAGCGCGTCATCGAGAACAGGGCACGCATGGCGGCCGCTCTGGGGGTTGCGCGCGAGAGCTTCGCGACCGTCTTTCAGGTCCATTCGCCGGATGTGATCGTGATCGACAGGCCTTTGATCGACAAGCCTTGGAGCGAGGGAGCGCGCCCGAAGGCCGATGCGCTGGTGACGCGCGTGCCGGGGCTCGCCATCGCGGTGTCCTCGGCCGATTGCGGCCCGATCCTGTTCGCCGACGAAGACGCGCGCGTGGTCGGGGCGGCGCATGCCGGCTGGAAGGGCGCGCTCACCGGCGTCATCGAGGCGACGATCGCGGCGATGGAAGGCGAAGGCGCCAAGCGAGCGCGGATCCGCGTCGCGCTCGGGCCCATGATCTCGCGCATGGCC
>CAVQNF010000031.1:0-42918 GCA_963713805.1 uncultured Alphaproteobacteria bacterium
AGGCGGTTGTAATCCGGCCCCTCCTCCTCCCAGATCATTCCCTCGGCGGCGGGCACGAAGGGGAAGGAGAGATCACGCGGGAACTCCGGCATGGCGACGGGATCGAACAGGCCGTAGCGCAGGGGGAAGACGCCGATCGGCGTGGATCGATCCCCCTCCCGCTTGCGCGAGGCATCGACGAGACCCCTTCCCCCACCACGCAGGGCATCATCCAATCGCCGATGCTGAGCGTGCCGCGATGCAGCGCGTCGCCGGAACGTGGCACCCTGATGATGACGGTGGGCATCGTCGTCATGTCGAGGAGGTCTCCATCTGGATCGATTCGGTCGCGGCCTCGGCTTCGCCAAATCCGCCCACGAATTCGAAAAAATCACCCGGTCCAGCCAATCGCCGATCGGAAGCTCGCATGCAACTCAATATCCGCGGCCCGCGTTACGCAAGCCGGCGTACGAACCCCGGAGAGCATTGCAGGCGCGAGCCCCGCCATCCAGCGGCAGCGTCAAAACCTCGCCTCGACGCCCCCCATCGCGGCCCGGCTCTCGCGATCGAGCTCACGCATGCGCGCATAGACCCGGCGCTTGACCTTGTGGAAACCTGCCATTCTCGGGCTCGTCGGCGCGGTCAATTGGCCGATGCCGGACATCGCTTGCATCGCCTCGGGGATGTCCGCATAGGCCTTGCCGGCGACCGCTCCCAACATGGCGGCACCGAGCAGCACCGGCTCGGAGGTCTTGGGCAGGGCCACGGTGAGCCCGGTCGTGTCGGCCATGATCTGGCGAACCAGCGCGCTTCGGCTCGCGCCGCCGCTGATCACCATCATGCCGCACGCAATCCCTCGAGCGCGCATGGCGTCGACGACGTCGGCGAGCCCATAGGCGAGGCCGCAGAGGCCGGCGACGAAAAGGCGCTCGAGGCACTCGATGTCGTCGTCGAGGTTGAGGCCCATGATCATGGCGCGCGCCTCGGGATCGGCATGAGGCGAACGGTTGCCGAGGAATTCCGGCAGCACATGGATGTCGCGCGCGAGGAGCGCGGCCTCGGCAGGATCGCCGAAGCGCGCGACGGCGCACCGTTCGAGAAAATCGAGGAGGCTTTCGCCGGCGGCCTGCGCCGCCGCTTCGGCCCTTTGATACGCGGGATGTGACCGCATGAGATGGTCGATTCCCGCGCCCGCCGCGGACTGGCCGCCTTCGTTCAGCCAAAGCCCGGGGATCATGCCCGAGAAATACGGGCCCCAGACGCCCGGCACGAAGCGCGGCTCCGCCGTCGTCGCCATGATGCAAGCGGAGGTTCCCATGATGTAGGCGAGACGATCCGTCATGGCGACCGTTTCTCCCTCGGAGCCGCGGCCGCCGAGCGTGCCGATGCCGCCCGCGTGGGCGTCGATCAACGATGCGGCGACCGGCGTGCCGGGGAGAAGGTCGAGCTCATGCGCGGCCTCCCCCGTCAACCCGCGCCCGAGCGGCGCGCCCGGCTCGACGATCTCGGCTCCGATTTTCGCGCAATCATCGGCGAGCAGCTCCCCCAAGCCGATGTGCTCGAAATAGCTCGCGCTCCAGCGCTTCTCATGCGCCAGATAGGTCCATTTGCAGGTGAGCGTGCACATGGAGCGGGCCGGGCTTCCGGTCGCGCGAAACGAGAGGAAATCGGCGAGATCGAAGAAATGCCCTGCGGCGTGATAGGTCGCCGGCAGATGCTCCTTCAGCCAGAGGATTTTCGGCGTCTGCATTTCCGGCGAGATCACGCCACCGACATAGCGAAGCACGTCATCGCCGATCTCGTTGATCCGGCGTGCCTCGGCGATGGCGCGATGGTCCATCCAGACGATGACGTTGCGCCGCGCCTCCCCGGAAGGGCTGACGGTGAGCGGCTCGCCAGCACGATCGAGCACCACGAGCGAGCAGGTGGCGTCGAAGCCGATGCCGCCGACCGATGAGGGCGCAACACCCGCGCTCGCCATCGCGGCCCGGATGGCGTTGACGCAAGCCCTCCAGATGTCGGTCGAGGACTGCTCCACGATGTCGCCGGCTTCGCGCCAAAGCGCGAGCGGATGGCGCGCCGTGGCCAGGAGCGCGCCGCTCGAATCGAAAAGGCCGGCGCGCGCGCTCGTCGTGCCGACATCGACGCCGATGAAAGCTTGCCCCATGGGCGCATTCGGGCCGATTGCGCGCGGAAGTCAACTTTCGGCGAGATCAACTCACCAACAGGTATAGCCTCCGTCGACGAGAACGACGCTGCCCGTCATGAGGCTCGCCGCGTCCGAGGCGAGAAACAGGACGACCGAGGCGATCTCCTCGACCTCGCCGAGGCGGCCCATCGGCGTGCCGCCGATCCAGGCGTCATACATGGCGGGGTTGGACTTGACGAAGGCGTTGAGCGGCGTCGCGATATAGGTCGGGGCGACGGCATTGACGCGCACGCCCCGCCTGCCCCATTCGGCGGCAAGCGATTTCGTCAAATGGTGCACCGCGGCCTTCGAGGCGTTGTAGTAGCTTTGCGCCTGAGGCTTGTTGACGATGAAGCCCGACATCGAGCCGATGTTGACGATGGCTCCGGATTTGGCCTTGAGCATATGGGCGCCGAAGGCGCGGCAGCACCAGAAGGTGCCGTTGAGATTGACGTCGAGCACATTCAGCCAATGCTCGTCGGTGACCGTCTCGGCGGGCGTCTCGCTGCGCGCGATGCCGGCGTTGTTGACCAGAATATCGATCTTCCCGTGCCGCGAAGCCATCTCGTCGGCGATTTCGGTCACGCGCACCGAATTCGTCACGTCCATGATCACGACCTCGGGATCGTAACCTTTTTGGCGCAAGGCGACGCGGCCTTCCTCGGCCGTCTTCTCGTCGTGATCGGCGATGACCACCTTGGCGCCGGCTTCGGCGAGAGCCTCGACGCAGGCAAGGCCGATGCCGCGACCTCCGCCCGTGACCAGCGCGGAGCGTCCGGCGAGCTTGAACATATCGAGATACATGGTTCTTCTTTCAGATGAGGGGATGGTGGCTCATCCCACCGCCTTGGCGGGGGTGGGGGTTGAGCCACACCCCGCTCATTTCCGCGAAAGCGGAAATCCAGACCTGCAGCACGATCCCAAGAGGAGCTGATCCCCCGCCTTCGCGGGGATGAGCGGAGAGGGTTGCGCGCACTTCACCCATGGATCGCCTTTCCGCTCTCGTCGAAGCGATGAATATGGGCCGGGTCGGGAAGCAGGCGCGCCCGATCGCCCGCCGAAAGGTCGAGCTCGCCGATGCAGCGGGCCGTGAGATTTCCGACCTGCGGCACCTCGACATGGAGGAAGGTGTCGCTACCGAGATGCTCGGCGACGGTGACCTCCCCTTCCCAGCCCTCCCCGTCGCGGCTGGCCTTGATGTGCTCCGGCCGCACGCCGATGGTCGCGGCGCCGTGGCGCTTCGCGGCTTCATCGCCGATGAAATTCATGCGCGGCGAACCGATGAAGCCGGCGACGAAGACGTTCGCCGGCCGTTCATAGAGCTCGAGCGGCGAGCCGTATTGCTCGATGCCCCCCGCATTCAGCACCACGATGCGGTCGGCCATGGTCATGGCCTCGACCTGGTCATGCGTGACATAAACCGCCGTGGTGCCGAGCTGCCGCTGCAAGCGCGTCACCTCGAGCCGCATCTGCACCCTGAGCGCCGCATCCAGATTCGACAAGGGCTCGTCGAAGAGGAAGGCCTTCGGCTCGCGCACGATCGCCCTGCCGATCGCGACGCGCTGACGTTGGCCGCCGGAGAGCTCGCGCGGCTTGCGGTCGAGATAGGGGGTGAGGTTCAAGGTGGCGGCCGCCGCCTCCACCTTGCGCTCGATCTCGGCGCGCGGCAGCCCCGCCATCTTGAGCCCGAACGCGATGTTGCCGCGCACGCTCATGTGCGGGTAGAGCGCGTAGGACTGGAACACCATCGAGAGGCCGCGCTTCGCCGGCGGCACGCCGACCACATTGGCGCCGTCGATCAGGATGCGGCCCTCGCTCACGTCCTCGAGCCCGGCGATCAGCCGAAGCAGCGTGGTCTTGCCGCAGCCCGAAGGGCCGACGAAGACGACGAAGGACCCGTCCTCGATGTCGAGATCGGCGCCCTTGATGATGAGATGCGCGGCGAAGGACTTGCGCACGCCCTCGAGTGTGATCCTGCCCATGACTGAACCGCCTTGTTGAAGCGCGATCTACTTGACCGCGCCGAAGGTGAGGCCGCGGACGAGCTGTCTTTGGCTGAACCATCCCAAAATGAGGATAGGACCGATGGCGAGCGTGGAGGCGGCGGAGAGCTTGGCCCAAAAGAGGCCCTCCGGGCTCGAATAGGAGGCGATGAACACCGTCAGCGGCGCTGCCTCCGAGGTCGAAAGGTTCAAGGTCCAGAACGCCTCGTTCCACGCCAGAATGAAGTTGAGGAGAAGCGTCGAGGCGATGCCCGGCACGGCCATCGGGGTGAGCACATAGGCAAGCTCCTTGCCGATGGTCGCCCCGTCCATGCGGGCGGCCTCGAGGATGTCCTTCGGGATCTCCTTGAAATAGGTGAACAGCATCCACACGACGATGGGCAGGTTGCCGAGGCACAAGACCGCGATCAGGCCGGCGCGCGAATCGAGAAGGCCGAAGTTGCGGTAGATGAGATAGATCGGCACGAGCACGCCGACGGGCGGCATCATCTTGGTCGAGAGCATCCACAAAAGGATGTCGCGCGTGCGCGGCGACGGGGCAAAGGCCATCGACCAAGCCGCCGGCACCGCGATGAGCATGGCGATCAGCGTCGATCCGCCGGCGATCAGGATCGAGTTCAGCGCGTGATGCACATAGTCGCTCCTGCCCTGCACGGCCGCGTAGTTCTCCGTCGTCCAATGGAAGAACAGGAAGGAGGGCGGGGTCGAAAACGCCTCGAGTTCCGTCTTGAAGCTGGTGAGCACCATCCACAGGATGGGGAAGAAAATCAGGAAGCCGACGACCCAGGCGGCGATCGTGCTGATGAGGATGCGCGTCGGGGTGGTTTTCCTTGCCATCGCCTCAGGCCTCCAGATTCTTGCCGACGACGCGCACGAGGAAGAAGGCCACGATGTTGGCGAGCACCACCGCCACGAGGCCCCCGGCGGAGGCCGTGCCGACATCGAATTGGATGAGGGCCTGGGAGTAGATGAGGAAGGCGATGTTGGTGGTCTGCAGGCCGGGCCCGCCCCCCGTCGTCACGTAGATTTCGGCGAACACGGTCAAGAGAAAGATCGTCTCGATCAGGATCACGACCGTGATCGGACGAGCAAGATGCGGCAGCGTGATGTGAAAGAAGGAGGAGAACGCGCCAGCGCCATCCATTTCCGCGGCCTCCTTCTGCTCCTCGTCGAGGGATTGCAGCGCCGTCAACAGGATGAGGGTAGCGAAGGGCAGCCATTGCCAGGAGACGATCAGGATGATCGCCAGCAAAGGCGCCTCGGCGAACCAATCGATCGGGCGAAGCCCGAACGAGGTCGCGATCCAGGCGAAAAGGCCCGAGACCGGATGCATCAGGAGGTTCTTCCAGACAAGCGCGCTCACCGTCGGCATCACGAAGAAGGGCGCGATGACCATCAGCCTGACGATGCTGCGCCCGATCACCGCCTGATCGAGAAGCAGCGCCACGAGCGTGCCGACGACGACGGTGATGGCGAGCACCGAGCCGACCAGCACCAGCGTGTTCTGGAGGGAGGCGAGAAAGGCCGGGTCGGTGAGGAAATAGGTGTAGTTCTCGAGGCCGATGAAGCTCTCCGTTCCGGGGTTGAGGAGATTGTAGTTCAGGGTCGAAAAATAGATCGTCATCACCAGCGGGACGATCATCCAGACGAAGAGGAGCGCCACGGCCGGCGTGATCAGGATGCGGCCAAGTCCGCGCGTCTGCTCCGTGGCCATAGGTTCCTCCGAGGCGATATCTCTCGAAGCTTCAGGGGCGGCTCTCGCGAGCCTCGCGGGTCGCGGCTGGAGGCTGGGCAGGCCCGAGGCTCAGAGCGCGAGGCTCAGAGCTCGAGCCTCATGGCCCGACGCCGAGACTGGAGGCTCCGCGAACTCCAACGCAAGACACCAAAAGGATTCCGCGCTCGCTACAGCGCGGCCGACGTCATTTGAGATATCCGGCGCGCTTCATTTCGCGCTCGGTCGAGGATTGAGCGGCCGCGAGCGCCGCATCGACCGTCATCGAGCCCGAAAGCGCAGCCGAGAAATCCTGGCCAACCGTCGTGCCGAGACCTTGGAATTCGGGGATCGCGGCGTATTGCACGCCCACATACGGCACCGGCTTCAGCGTCGGATGGTTCGGGTCGGCCGAATTGATCGACGCGAGCGTCAGCTTCGCGAAGGGCGCGGCCTTGAGGTAGTCCGGGTTCTGGTAGAGCGAGCTGCGCGTGCCCGGCGGCACATTGGACCAGCCCTCCTTCGACGCGACGAGCTCGGTGTAGCCCTTCCCGGTCGCCCAGGCGATGAACTTCTCCGCGGCGTCGACCTTCTTCGATCCGGCCGGGATCGCGAGGTTCCAGGCCCACAGCCAATTGGCGTTCTTGCCAAGGCCAGTGTTCGGCGCCAAGGCGAAGCCGACCTTGTCGGCGACATTGGAATCCTTGGGGTTCGTCACGAAGGAGGCCGCGACCGTGGCGTCGATCCACATGGCACATTTGCCGGCGTTGAACAGCGCCAGATTCTCGTTGAAGCCGTTCGAGCTCGCGCCGGGAGGTCCGGCAGCCTTCATCAGATCGACATAGGTGGTCAGCGTCTTCTTCCATTCGGGAGTGTTGAACTGCGGCTCCCATTTCTCGTCGAACCAGCGCGCCCCGAAGGAATTCGCCATCGCTGTGAGGAAAGCCATGTTCTCGCCCCAGCCGGCCTTGCCGCGCAGGCAAATGCCGTAGACGTCGGCGGATTTGTCGGTGAGCTTCTTCGCCGCGTCGACGACGAAATCCCATGTCGGCTGCTCGGGCATGGTGAGCCCCGCCTTCTGGAAGAGATCGGTCCGATACATCATCATCGAGCTCTCGCCGTAGAAGGGCGCGGCGTAGAGCTTGCCCCCGACCGTGACCGCGTCGCGGATTTTCGGCAGCAAATCCGACACGTCGAATTCGGCGCCGAGATGGTCGAGCGGAATAAGCCAGTTCTGCTTCGCCCAGATCGGGACCTCGTAGGTGCCGATGGTCAGGATGTCGAACTGGCCGCCCTTGGTGGCGATGTCGGTGGTGACGCGCTGGCGCAGCACATTCTCTTCGAGCGTCACCCATTTCACCGCGATGTCGGGGTTCTTGCTCGTGAAATCGCTCGTCAGCCCCTGCATGCGGATCATGTCGCTATTGTTCACGGTGGCGATCGTCAGCGTCGTTTCGGCAAAGCATGGGGCCGCGGCCATCAGGGAAGCCGCGCCGAGGAGGGCTCGAACGAGGTGCTTCACGGTCTCCTCCCTATGATGATTGCTGAGCATATGCTCTTATGATGATCATATGCTCACACTGGGGTCGATGCTTGTCAAGTCTGTCGCCGACCCATGGCGGGCTCCGCGATCGGGCTTTTCATTGCTTCGGACGGTAAGCACGGCGATCCGATGTCGAGCAGGACCGGGCGAGCGAACCATCGGCGTCGGGCCGGTTCCAGCTCGCCCGTCCCTTCGCCCGCAATGGGGTCGAGGAAGGGCGGCGCGGTCAGCTCCCGAGAAGTGCCTTCGCGGTCGTCTCGTCCGTGATCAGGCCATTGATGAGGCGCCCGTCCAAGGCCGCGCGGATCGCGGCAACCTTCGCCGACCCCATGGCGGCCCCGACCGTGAGCGCCTTCGCGGGAACCGGATGGGGCACGCTCGTGAGCCGCCGGTTGGTGCCCCCATCGATGATGCGACCCTTCGCGTCATAGGCCCATCCGGTGAGCTCGCCGGCCGCGCCGAGGCGCATCAGCTCCAGAAGTTCCTCGCGGTTGATGAATCCGTCCACATAGACTTGTGCGTTGCGGTCCATCTGGCCGATGCCGACGAGACGCAAATCCGCTTTTGCGGCGATGGCGCGCACCTTGGTGATGGGATTGATCTTCAACAACTGATCGCGTTCGGCTTGCGTCGAGATGAGAACCGGCAAGGGCATCGGATAGTGGCGCGCCTTGGTAAGGTCGGCTAATCGCGCCACCGTGTCGAAGAAGCTCGCCGAGCCGTCAGTCGAGATATTGCCGACGAGCGAGACGAGCTGATGGTTCGGGCAGTCCATCGGCGGGACCTGTTCGACCGCTGCCCGCATGGCGCGGCCGGTGCCGATGCCGACGATCACCGGCTTCTCGCTGCGCAACGTCGCTTCGAGGAGGCTGGCGGCGCGCTCCGCCACCCCGGCGACGGCGGTCGGCGAGTACGGATCGCTCGGCGCGACATCGCAATGCCGCAGCCCGAAGGCGTCCTTCAGCCGCGCCGCAAGTTCCATGCACAAGGTGATCGGATGCTCGAGCCTGAATGTGATCAGCCGCTCGGAGAGGCAAAGGGACACGAGGCGCTGGGCGGTCGCCCGCGACACCTTGAGGCTTTTCGCGATCTCGTCTTGC
This sequence comes from uncultured Alphaproteobacteria bacterium, assembly GCA_963713805.1. GTDB lineage: Bacteria > Pseudomonadota > Alphaproteobacteria > Rhizobiales > Beijerinckiaceae > GAS188. The sequence goes on from CAVQNF010000031.1 coordinate 8,525, forward strand.
GTGTGCCCGGCGATGAAGTAGAGCCAGCCGGCGCGCGCGGCATCGTCGAGGCGCGACTTTTCGCTATCCGAAGACGCCATGCTCCGCGCCTCTCCAATGATAGAGGAAATCGCCCATGCGATCGAGGACAAGATCCGCGCCGGCCGCCATCAGCAAGGCTCGCCCGTCACGCTGCGCATAGTGGCTGCCTCCGACGAAGCCCCACACCGCCATGCCGGCCGCCTTGCCGGCCTGCACGCCGCTCACGCTATCCTCGACCACGAGCACGTCGCGAGGCGCGACCCCCATGCTTTTCGCCGCATGCCGGAAGAGATCGGGCGCCGGCTTGCCTCGCCGGACCATCTGGGCGCTGTACATCCTTCCGGCGAAGGGTGCGGCGAGCCCGGTGAGCTCCAGGGAGAATTCGACGCGCTCGAGATCGCTCGAGGAGGCGACGCAGAAGGGGACGTCGAGGCCTCGCAGGAGTTTCGCGACGCCCGGGATCGGCTTCAAGGCACCGGCGAAGGATCGGCGAACGAGATCTCGCAGCTCATGGGCGAAATCCCGCGGCATCCTGCGTCCCCGCGCGCGATAATAATCCGTGACTGCCCTCACGCTTCTGCCGAGAAATCTCTCGAAAACAACGTCGAGATCGACCTCGATCCCGTGGCGTCGCAGCACATCCATCAGGCACCGGCAGCTGAGCATCTCGCTGTCGACCAGCACGCCGTCGCAATCGAAGATGATCAGCTCGTAGCTCGACATGATCGAAGCCAAGGCGGCGCCCGTTTCTCGAGGCGCGTCAGGGGGCCCGCGCGCCGCAGCAGATTTCACCGTCACCGGCATCTCGCCATGAGATCATATGCTCGACCGGTGAGCAATAGCTCAGAGCACCGCAAGGCGAATGATCCGCGCCGCCATGCTGCCTGGTCACGCGTTCACGGGTCGAGCGAAAAACCGAATTTCGCCGCGAGCTGATGGCGCCAATAGACGAGCTGGGCCGGGATTTTCCCGAGCTTGCCGCCCGCATAGGGAAGCCCGAATTGCGCGAACAGGCGCCAGGCTTCGTCGTTCTGGCGGATCGCGCCGCTGATCAGCCGGCCGGCCGTGGTCGTGAGCGCGAGGCCGAGGCCGCCAAATCCGGTCGCATACCAGATGCCGGGCTCGATCTCGCCGATGACGGGCAATTTGTGCCGGGTGAACGGCATCATGCCGCCCCAGGCCACTTCGATGCGCGCTCCGGCAAGATCGGGATAGAACGACACCATGTCGCGCTTCAAGCCGCGCGCGAGCTCGGCGGGCGGCCGCTCCCAGGCAAGCACGCGGCCGCCCCAAAGCAGGCGCGTATCGGCGAGCGGCCTGTAATAGTTGGTCGCGACCTTGATGTCCGAAATCGCGTAAGGCACGCGGATCGCCTTCTTCAACGTTTCGCCCAAGGGCTCGGTCACCATGACGAAGGTCGCGATCGGCACCGTGGCGGCGGAAATGGTCTTGTGCAAGCGATCGACGTAACCCCCGCAAGCGATCACGATGCGATCGGCCCGGATGCGGCCGGCCCTGGTGCGCGCCTCCAGGCGATCGCCGTGTTTCGCGAGCGCGATCACCTCGGTGCGTTCGAAAACCTGCCCACCCCGTTCGGCCAAGGCGCGCGCCAGCCCGCAGGTCACGTCGAGCGGCTGCACCGCATAGCTGTGCGGGTTGAATAGCGCGTCGCCATACCGGTCGGTCGTCAAGGCCTCGCGCAAGCGCGCCTGCGACCAATGGGTGTAATGCGTGTCGAAATTCCTCGCCATGAACTCGCAGAACTCGGCGAGGCTCTTGCGCTGGCCCGCCATGTTGCAGCGCAGCGCACCGTCCTGAACGGGTCCGCAGGCGATATGGTAGCGCGCGATGCGCTCGCGCAGCAGCAAATTGCCCATGCGTGCAAGCTTGTGCAGCTCGCGCGCCTGCTCGAGACCCACGCGCTCGACGAGCGCCGGATAGCCCCCCGGGAAGCCATCCGACACGAAGCCGCCGTTGCGGCCGGAGGCTCCCCATCCGACGCGCCTCGCCTCGACCAGCGCGACCTTGTGGCCGTGCTCGGCGAGATCGAGCGCGGTGGCGCATCCGGCAAGGCCCCCGCCGATGACGAGCGTCTCGGCATCGAGATCGCCGGCGAGCGGTGCGTAGTCGCGCCGTTCGCGCAGCGTGCGCAAGTAGTGGCTGTCGGGATAATCCTCGGTCGTCATGAATGCACATCCGCCGCTGTCGTTGGGCGAGCCTTGCTCTTCCCGCGATCCCCCTGCCCGGCGCGTTCCGAGAACCGCCGGCCGCCGGCGGCCTTCCCGCGCCCGCGCCTCGCGCGACCGGCGGGAAGGCTCACGCTCCTCGCTGCGGCAAGGCGGTCGAAGTGGCCTCGCGCAAGCTCCTCAGGAGCTCAACGCAGCAACCGCGTCCAGATCCTGTCCTTGAGATCGAGCGAGGGCTTCGGGCAGTCGCGCACCGGCCTGAAACGCGCGGCGTCCTCCTCGGGCGTGTTCACCGCCGGATCGTCGCGCAGCGACGCATCGAGGAATTGCTCGGAACCTTTGATCGCATTGTTGTAGCCGAGGAAATTGGTGGCTTCCGCCGCGTTCTTCGGCTCCATCATCCAGTTGAGGAAGAGCTTGGCGTTGTCGATGTTCTTGGCCCCTTTGGGGATCGCGAGGTTGTCGCCCCAAAGTGCTAGTCCCTCGCGCGGATAGATATAAGCGACCGTCGCGAGCTTCTTGTGCGCGCGATGGAAGGAGCCGTTCCACATCAGCTCCATGGCGACATCGCCGCCGCCGACGCGATCGACCGTGCCTTCCGAATTATAGACCTTGACGGCGGGCTTCTGTTTTTCGAGGAGCTCGAGGACCTTCTGGCCCTCCTCCGGCTTGTCGAAGCAATAGTCGTAGCCGAGGTAGAAGGCGGCCGCTCCCAGGACATCGTTCTCGTCCTTGAGCATGCCGATCTGGCCGGCGAATTGCGACCGCGGCTCGAAGAGCTCCTTCCAGCTCTCCTCGATCTTGCCGCCCGGAACCTTCGCCGTGTCATAGGCGATGCCGGTCGAACCCCACATATAGGGCACCGTATAGGCTCGCTCGGGGTCGAACGCCGGCTTGTCGAAGGGCGCGCGCACATTCTTGAAATTCGTCATCTGCTGCGCGTCCACCTTCATCAGCAGGCCGTCTCGGATCATGACCTGCACGGTCGGCCCGGTCGGCACGACGACGTCGTAGCCGGCGCCGCCCGCCTGCAGCTTCGCGAGCATCGTCTCGTTCGAATCATAGGTGTCGAGCGTCACCTTGATCCCGGTCTCGGCCTCGAAGCGCTTGAGCAGGTCGGGCGGCATGTAGTTCGACCAGTTGAAGAGCAGGAGCTCCTTCGATTGCGCATGGGCGCAGGGGATGTAGCCGGGCAGAAGCGCGAGGCAGGCGGCAAGCAGGAGGCGTGATGCGATGGGTCTCATGAGGCAGGCTCCTTTTGTTGCGCCGGGCCGTCAGTTGAAGCGGCGGCCGAGCAGGTAGGACAAGGTCAAGAGCGAGGCGGAGGCGGCGATCAGCAAGGTCGAGACGGCATTCACGGTCGGCGTGACGCCCATGCGCACCATGCTGAAGACGTAAACCGGCAAGGTCGTCGAACCCGGCCCGGAGACGAAGTAGCTCACGACGACATCGCCGAGCGAGCCGATGAAGGCGAGCATCGCGCCGGAAACGATGCCAGGCCAGATCAGCGGCAGGATGACGCGACGCAGGCTCTGCCAGGAGTTGGCGTAGAGATCGGCCGCCGCTTCCGCGAGCGAAGGGTCGAGGCCCTCGAGGCGCGCCCGGATCGGCAGATAGGCGATCGGGATGGTGAACACCGTGTGCGCCAGCACGAGGCTCGTGAGCCCGAGCCTGATGCCCACCATCACGAAGAAGAGCAAAATGGCGATCGCCGCCACGATATCCGGAACGATGAGCGGAAGCCCGAGCAGCGCCTCGACCACGACCTGGCCGCGAAAGCGCGTGCGTGAGGTCGCGAGCGCCGCCAAGGTCGCGACGATGGTGCCGATGCAGGTCGCGACGCAGGCGACGCTGAGCGAGATCTCGATCGCGTGGACCATGTTCTCGTCGGCCGCCGCCGCCGCATACCAATGCGTCGAGAAGCCCTCCCAGCGCGCGAGCGACGAATTGCTGGCGTTGAAGGACAAGACGATGAGCACGGCGATCGGCAGGTAGAGATAGGCGAGCACCGCGAAGGCGGCAGGACGCGTGCCGGGAAAGCGCCACAGCTCGCCCGCGCTCGTCATGCGAGCCGCCCGGCGGCGCGCCGATAGCGCGACGCATGCAGCAGGAGGGCACAAAGGATGAGCGCCAGGAGGACGAAAGCGAGGGCAGCGCCGAAAGGCCAGTTCCGCGATTGGCCGAATTGCTGCTGGATGAGGCTGCCGATCATCAGCGACTTGCCGCCCCCGAGAAGGGCGGGCGTGACGAAGGCCCCGAGGCAAGGCACGAAGACGAGAATGAGCCCGCCCACGATGCCCGGCTGCCGATAGCGGCAGGATGATGCGGGTGAGCGCGCGCCAGCGGTCGGCCCCGAGATCGAAGGCGGCCTCGATCAGGCGCCGGTCGAGCTTCTCGAGGCTCACATAGATCGGCAGGATCATGAAGGGCAGGAAGGAATAGACGAGGCCTATGCCGGTCGCGAGCGGCGAATAGAGGACGTTCAAAGGCTCATGGGTGAGCCCCGCGCCCTGCAGCAACCGATCGATGACGCCGCCGTTTCGCAAGAGCAAGATCCAGGAGTAGTTGCGCACCAGAAGGTTCGTCCAGAACGGCACGGTCACGACGAACAGCAGCAAGGTGCGCCGGCTCGGCGGCTGGAACGCCATCCACAAGGCGATGGGGAAGGCGATCGCGAGGGTGAGCGCGGCGGTGGTCGCGGCGAGCCCGATCGAGCGCGCGAATATCTGGAGATAGTCGGTGTTGAGCGCGAGATGGTCCATGAGATCCCGCTCGAACAGGAATTGCACATAGGCGTCGAGCGTATGCCGGCTCCAGATGACGCCGCCGTCGGGGCCACGCTCGAGCGTCGACACGAAGGCCATGAGACAGAGCGGCAGGACCAGCAGCACGCCGATCACGGCCATCGAAGGGGCGAGAAGCCCCGCCCTACGCCGCGACGCGCTCATTCGACGAGCACCCGCACGGCATTCGCCGGCAAGCTGACGCTCACCGCCTCGCCCTTGTGGAAGCGCGGGCGGGCGCCGACGCGATTCTGCTCGCAGGCGCGAAAGCGGGCACCCGAGGCGAGCGCCACATGGTAGGTCGTGTCCGTTCCCTCATAGACGATCTGGGCGATCGTGCCGGCGAGCGGGCCTTGTCCGGGCGCGCCGAGCACGGTGCGCTCGGGCCTGACCGCGAGAATGACCGCGTCGCCGTCGGGGCCCGGTTCATCGGCGTCGATCTCGACGCCCGAGGCGATGCGAAAGCGCCTCGGGGCCACGCGACGCGCCTCGATGAGATTGGTGTCGCCGATGAAATCGGCGACGAAGCGCGCGACCGGCCTTTCGTAGACGTCCTCCGGCGTCCCGACCTGCAGGATCCTGCCGCCGTTCATCACGGCGATGCGGTCCGACATCGTCAGCGCCTCATGCTGGTCATGGGTCACGAAGACGAAGGTGATGCCGACTTCGCTTTGCAGCCGCTTGAGCTCGAGCTGCATGCCGGCACGCAGCTTCTGATCGAGCGCCGAGAGCGGCTCGTCGAGGAGCAGCACGCGCGGCTCCGTGGCGAGCGCGCGCGCCAGCGCGACTCGCTGCTGCTGGCCCCCTGAAAGCTGCGCGGGCTTGCGCCGCTCCAGGCCCTCGAGGCGCACCAGCGCCAGCATCTCCTTGACGCGCGCCGCGATCTCGGAGCGCGGCCGGCGCTGCATCTGCAAGCCGAAGGCGATGTTCTCCTCGACCGACATATGCGGGAATACGGCGTAGCTCTGAAACACCGTGTTGACCGGCCGCCGGAAAGGGGGAAGCCCGTCGAGCTTTTGCCCATGCACGAGGATCGAGCCGGCATCCTGGGTCTCGAAGCCGGCGATGAGGCGCAGCAAGGTCGTCTTGCCGCATCCGGAGGGGCCGAGCAGGGTGAAGAACTCGTTCGATCTTATGGTGAGCGACACGCCGTCGAGCGCGACGACGGAGCCGCCGGCGAAACGCTTTGCGAGCTCGCGGCAGACGACGGCGATTTCGCCCTCGTCGGCCGTCGGTTCGCCGCCGACCTTTCCGATCGAAAGCGGCGGCGCGGGATCGGCGTCGGTCATCGCGACCCGCGGCATGGGCGATGCTCGACTTGCCGGAACGCTCCGCAAAGGCGCCATCCTCACCTGCCGACCGGGCCCATCCCCTGGTTTTGGTTGGTCCAGAATTGGCATAGATTGGTTATCCCGGCAAGCACAAAGCGCGCGACCCGCAGCGATCGTCACCGACGCGGAAAACGTCATGTTCGCTCTCGTGCCTCGGCATCGAACGGTGGGCATTTCTCTTGCGGCCGGCACCCCGCATTGCGTCATGTCGCAATCTGCCATATTGGTCCAGCTTCGCTCAGATGCGCTGAAACTCGGCAAGGGACGGCAAGATCCTATGGAAGCATCGGCCGGTACAATTCTCCCCTCACGCAGCCAGCGCGCTCGGGCCCGGCGGCAGGTCGACCAATTGCACGCCATGCTCGAGCGACAGATCGACCAGGGCCGCATCAGGCCGGGCGAAAGGCTCGCCACGGAGCGCGAGCTCGCCCTCCAGTTCGGGGCCTCCCGCAGCGTCGTGCGCGCGGCCCTCGCCGAGCTTCACAGGGTCGGCAAGATCGTCCGCAAGGTGGGGCATGGCACGGTGGTCAGCGCCTCCGCCGACGCCTCGCGCGGCTCGATCAGCCTGCCGCTCCTCGACACGAGCCCGGCGGAGCTTCTGGAATTTCGCATCGCCTTCGAGCCCGGTCTCGCCGATGCGATGACGCTGAACGGCTCGGAGCGTGACCTTCGAGCCATCATGGAGTGCGTCGATAACGGCGATGAGGCGAGCGGGATGGAAGAATGGGAGCATTGGGACCGCTCCTTTCACAAGCGGCTCGTCGCCGCCACGCATAACCGTCTGGCGATCGGCGTCTTCGATGCGGTCATCGCCATCCGGCACGAGCGCCCTTGGCTCAAGCTGAAGCAAGGGCATACGGATGCGGCGCGCTGGCAGGAATACCAGAGCGATCATCGCAAGATCGCGCTGGCCGTGCTCGACCGCGATGCCGAAGCGGCGGGGCGCGCCATCCGGGCGCATCTCTTGAAGGTCAGGACGATGATGCTCGGAAGCTGAGGCGCCGGCCGGAGGCGATCGGGTGCGTCCCGGCCTTCCGCTCGCGGTCGTCCTTGCCAGGTTTATGCCGCCTCGATCTCGACGCGCACGCGCCGGCCAAGCGACGTGGCGATCCGCACAAGTGCGTCCAGCGAGAATCGGGACACGCGCCCGCGCAACAGATCATTGATCCGAGGCTGGGTGACGCCGCAATGGGCCGCGGCATCGGTTTGCTTCCAGCCCTCGGCTTTGATGATGGCGGCGATCTGCTGCATCAGCTCGGCCCGAGCCCGAAGATTGGCGGCCTCGTCAGGCGTGTCGGCGATCGCGTCCCACACGCTGGCAAAGGTTTGCGGTTTCGTCATTTACCCACCTTCGTCAGTTCGAGGAATCGCTTCTTCGCAAGCCGGATATCGTGCAGAGCCGTGGTCTGCGTTTTCTTCTGGAACGCATGTAGCACATAGACCGCATCGGGCATCCTGGCCGTATAAATGACTCGATAGGTTCCAACATCGTCCCATATTCGGATTTCCTCGACGCCTTTGCCGATGGAAGGCATCGCCTTGGAATCGTCCGGCCGCCGCCCGCGTTGCACCTTGTCCAGCTGATAGCCCGCGTCGTGCCTGGCCTCCGCTGGAAAATCTCGTAGCTGCTTCAGCGAGTTCTCCCTGAAATCGTAGCGGCTTCATCTTGATCTATATACTCGTATGGATATAATCACGCAATACCGAGATAACGGCAAGCACCGCTCAACCGATCGGCCGCAGCCCACACCACTCGCCGATGAAGCGGGCGATGACGAGCGTCGCCCTCTTCAGGCTCTCGAGCTCGACGAACTCGTCGAACCCGTGCCCATCGGTGCTCGCCGGGCCGTAGGCGAGGCTCGGGATGCCGTAATAGCGGCCGTAGAAGCGGCAATCGGTCACCGCCGGAAGCAGGGTCTCTTGCGGCTCCTCGCCCATCACGGCGCGGTGCGCTTTGCGCATCGCGGCTTCGAAATCAGATCCCGGCTCGAGCACATAGTCATCCGCTTGAAATCCGTTCCAGATGATCTCCGGCAGGTTGTTGGCGAGAAAGCTGTCCCGCTTCGCGGCCTCGGTCACGACCTGCGACAGCTCGCGCCGAAACGCCTCGAGCGACATGCCCGGCAGCACCGCGATGCGGCAATCGACCTCGCACCAGGCGGGCGTCGAGCTTGCCCAATCGCCGCCGCTGATCTTCCCCGGATTGAACTTGACCGGGTTCTCGATCTTCCCGAACCAGGGGTGCGCCTTCGCGCGCTCGTTCAACGCCTTCGTGAATTCCCGGATCGCCTCGATGAGGCCGAAGGCCGAGAGAATGGCGTTCGTCCCGTGCTCGCTGCGCGACACATGGGCAGGCCGGCCGCGCAGCTTCAGGCGAAACCACATGACGCCGACCGTGCCGCGCAGGATGCGCTGTCCGGTCGGCTCGGGGATCAGGCAGGCGTCCGCCCGGTAGCCACGGGCGAGCGTCGAGAGCGCGCCGTTTCCCGTGCATTCCTCTTCCGTGACGGTTTGCACATAAACGTCCGAGGCCGGCGCATAGCCCGCCTGACGCAAGGCCGCGAGCGCGAACACCATGGCGCTCACGCCCGCCTTCATGTCGCCGGCGCCACGACCGTACATGCGTCCGTCGCGGATGCGGGGCTCGAAGGGCGGGCTTTGCCACATCTCGACCGGGCCCTCCGGCACGACGTCCACATGGCCCTGGAGGATCAGGCTGCGGCCGCGCTGCTCGGGACTTCGGATCGCGGCGACGACCTGCACGGCGTGCCGGTAGTCCGTGTCCATCACCGGCGAGAAGCCGGGCAGATGCGCCATCTCGACATCCGCCAGGCAATAGCGATCGACGCTCCAGCCGCGCGCCGCGAAATCGCGCGCCAGCCAATCCTGGCAAGGGCTCTCCGTGCCGCGCAGCGTCGGGAAGGCGACGAGCCTCGCCAGCCACTCCACCTGCGCCGCCCAGTTCTTCTCGACCGCGGCGGCGATCTCGGCAGGCTCGTTGGACATCATGGTCTCCTGAATTCGACCGGCAGCGATTCGCGTCGCGTCGGCCGCTCAATGCACGAACAGGCTCAAGATCTCGAACAGCATCTGCGCGCCGGCATGCGCCGTGTTCGTCGTCGCGTCATATTGCGGCGCGACCTCGACGAGATCGGCGCCGACGAGATCGAGGCCCTTGAGGCCGCGCAGAAGCGCCTGCGCCTCGCGCGTGGTGAGGCCGCCGATCTCGGGCGTGCCGGTGCCGGGCGCGAAGGCCGGATCGAGGCTGTCGATGTCGAAGGTGAGATAGGTCGGCCCGTCTCCGACGACCGCCTTGGCGCGTTCGACGATCGCTTCGATACCGAGCGTGTCGATCTCCTCGGCATGGATGACCGTCATCCCCGAATCGAAGGAGAATTCCCACAGATATTCGGACGAGCCGCGAATGCCGATCTGGATGGTGCGGCGCGGATCGAGGACGCCGTCGAGCACGGCTCGCCGGAAAGGCCCGCCGTGATGGAATTTGCAGCCCTCGAACGATCCGCTCGTGTCGCAATGGGCATCGATATGCACCATGCCGACGGGACCGTTCTTGGCGACGGCCTGGAGGAGCGGCAGGGTGATGGAATGATCTCCGCCGACCGAGACGGGCTTGACGCCCGCGTCGACCAATATCCGCGCGTGCTGGAAGATGTCGGCATGCGATTTTTCGAGATCGAAGCGGCTGCGCATGGGGACATCGCCGATATCGGCGACCGCAAGATCATGGGTGGGCATGCATTTCAGGACATGATTGTAGGGACCGATGCGTTCGATCGTGCGCAAGGCGCGCGGCCCGAAGCGCGAACCGTTGCGGTTGGTGACGCCGAAGTCCATCGGAATGCCGAGGAGCGCCACGTCGAGCCCTGCGAGATCGGGCGCGCCCCAATCGATGAGCCGCAGCGGAGCGCGCAACAACGTAGGGATGCCGGCATAGGGAAAGCTGCGCTGTCCGCTCGGCGCGAAGATTCGCTCCGCCACCTTGCGGAATTGCGGATCATGAACGACGCCCCCATCGGCATCGCCATATTTGGCGCGCAAATCGTCGAGCGTGAGCTTCGGCATTTCGGCTTTCCTCCTCATCGAGATTCGTGCCGGCAAAGGGTCGATCGGGTCCGACCACCCTCCCCGCTTCGCCTCGCTTGTCAACACGGCGGCGCCGCAATATGCCGAGCGCCTGACCGCTTGCGGGCGCTGTGGAGCATGAGGGTTGTGATGGCCTATCGCTCGGCCTGGATGACGCCGGAGCTCGACCAGTTCCGAGAGCAGTTCCGCCGTTTTCTCGCGAAGGACCTCGCGCCACAGGCCGAGAGCTGGCGCCGGCAGAAGATGGTCGATCGCTCCGCCTGGCGGGCGCTCGGCGAGATGGGCGCGCTTCTGCCGAGCGTACCGGAAGAGCATGGCGGCATCGGCGCGAGCTTTGCCTTCGAGGCGGCGGTCATCGAGGACCTCGAGACGATCGTGCCCGAATTGACGGTCGGCGTCTCGGTGCACGGCGCCATCGTCGCCCACTACATCCTGAACTACGGTTCGCAGGCACAGAAGGAGCGCTGGCTGCCCAAGATGGCGAGGGGCGAATTCATCGGCGCTATCGCCATGACGGAGCCCGGCACAGGTTCCGATCTGCAGAGCGTGCGCACCACGGCGAAGCGCCAGGGCAACGCCTATGTGATCAACGGACAGAAGACCTTCATCACCAACGGCCAGCTCGCCGACCTCGTGGTCGTCGTCGCGAGGACCGGCGAAGCCGGCGCCAAAGGCCTCTCGCTTCTCGTCCTCGAGACGAAAGGCAACGAGGGCTTCAGACGGGGCCGCAACCTCGACAAGATCGGCCTTCACGCTTCCGACACTTCCGAGCTCTTCTTCGAGAACGCCGTGGTCCCGCCCGAGAATTTGCTCGGCGGCGAGGAGGGGCAGGGCTTCGTCCAGCTCATGCAGCAATTGCCGCAGGAGCGCCTGGCGCTCGCGCTCGCCGCGGTCGCCTCGATGGAACGCGCCATCGAGCTCACCGTCGCCTACACCAAGGAGCGACAGGCCTTCGGCAAGCCGATCCTCGAGTTCCAGAACACCGGCTTCACGCTTGCGGAGCGCAAGACGGAAGCCATGATCGCGCGCGTCTTCATCGATTGGTGCGTCGAGCGGCTCGTGGCCGGCGAGCTCGACACCGTCACCGCCTCGATGGCGAAATGGTGGTGCTCGCAAAAGCAGGTCGAGACCGCCGACGAATGCCTGCAACTGCACGGCGGTTACGGCTATATGCAGGAATTTCCGATCTCGCGCATTTTCGTCGATGCGCGCATCCAGAAGATCTACGGCGGCACCAACGAGATCATGAAATTGCTGATCGCGCGTTCGCTTTGAGGGAAAAGTGCCGTCGGCTGGTGACGCTTGGGGGGAAATATCATTTTTGAATACATCACAGATTGCGAGGAGTTCGAAGCTGAAATCGAGCAGGATGGAGAATTATTCAAAACCATTTCACCAATTGCGGTTTGCAATGAAACCAACAGGATTGTCTCAGTAAATTGTCACTTAGAGCTTGCTACTGACACAAGAGGGTTATTCCCTTCATTATTTTACCACGAGTCACATTTGACACTAAGAAGGTTCATATGGAAAATGATGTGAAAGAGGAGACTACGGCCATGATCGCCGTAAAGCAAAATGCGGGCGTGGCGGCGCACATCAGCAATCGAGTTTATGACGGCGTGCGCACGCTTGACGCTAGCGCTAGCGCGAAACACCGGGCCGCGCTTGCCCGCGCCTTATCCAAAATGGTCGACATTCTCAGGGCCAAGTCTGACGACGCAAAAAGCGCGGAGAAAAAGAGCTTATCGATGCAGAATAGCTAAGCCCCGCTCCGGCGGGGCTTCTCGTTTCAAGCGCACTCAGTTCCTTCATTCAAACTGGCCCCCCATACGCCATCGCGGTTGTGAGACGGCGTCATGTTTCGTGGATCGCCCGTTGGCCGGTGACCCGCGCCTCACCTTGTAGAATCAAGATCACACGCGAACTCCGCGCTCGCCACCGAGGCGAGGAGACGCTTGGTGTAATCCGTGCGCCGGCGAGATCAGCACCACGCTCGCAGGGCCTTGCTCGACGATCTCGCCCTGGCTCATCACGGCGACGCGGTCCGCGAAGGCACGCGCGATCGAGATGTCATGCGTGATCATGAGGTAGGCGAGGCCGCGCTCTTTCTTGATGTCGCCGAGGAGGTTGAGGATCTGCCCGCGGATCGAGACATCGGCGCCCGAGAGCGGCTCGTCGGCAACGATCAGGCGCGGCCTCATGGCGAGCGCGCGGGCGATGGCGAGCCGCTGGCGCTGGCCGCCGCTCAATTCATGCGGGTAGCGCTGAAGATATTCGCGGCCCGGCCTCAAGCCGACGCTGTCGAGGAGATCGACGCTTTGCGCTTCGATCGCGCCGGCGCGCCGCTGGCGCAGCGCCTGGGCCAGCAATTCGCGCACCGGGCGTCGCGGGTTCAGCGACGCCGTCGCATCCTGGAAGATCGGCTGGAGCGCGATGCGCTCGCGGCGCAAATCGCGGCTCGACATCTCGCTAAAGGGTTTCCCGTCGAGAAGCACACGGCCTTCGTCGGGCGCCAGCAAGCTGAGCGCGATGCGCCCGAGCGTCGATTTGCCCGAGCCGCTTTCGCCCACGAGCGCGACGGTTTCCCCGTGCCCGACCTCGAGGCTCGCCGCGCGCACCGCCTGGACGAGCGAACCCCCCGAGCGCCGGAAGCTGTGGGTGATGCCTTGAAGCGCGAGGAGCGGCGCCGTCATGCTAGCCGGCCCCGGCATGATCCACCCCGGTCTCGCCGAGGCCCTCCTTGGGATAGAGCCAGCAGCGCACCGCATGGGAAGTGCCTTCCGCCAAGGCTGACGGCTCCGGCATCGAGCGCGCGCATTCGGCCATCGCCTGGGCGCAGCGCGGTGCGAAAGGACAGCCTTGCGCAAGCTCGGCGAGATGGGGCGGATCGCCGCGGATCGTCGCGAAGCGCCCTTGCGCATCGCGCGCGGCACGCGCCGCCTGGAACAGCCCGACGGTGTAAGGATGCGCGGGCTTGCCGAACACATCGCGCGTGCGCCCCCATTCGACCACGCGCCCCGCATACATCACGTAGAGGCGCTCGCAAGCCGAAGCCACGATGCCGAGGTCGTGGCTGATGAGCAGCATCGCCATGCCGAGCTTCTCGCGCAGCTCGCGCAGAAGCGCGAGAATTTCGGCCTGCGTCGTCACATCGAGCGCGGTCGTGGGCTCGTCGGCGATCAAGAGGCGCGGCCCGCACGCAAGCGCGGTCGCAAGCAGCGCGCGCTGGCGCATGCCGCCCGAGAGCTCATGCGGATAGGCGCGAGCGATGGCTTGCGGCAGCTTGACGAGGTCCAGAAGCTCGCCCACCCGCGCCTCGACCGGCATGTCCGGCGTGTGGCGTCGGATGCTCTCCGCGATCTGGCGCCCGATGCGCATCACCGGGTTGAGAAAGCTCAAAGGGTCCTGGAAGACGATGGCCACGGGATTGCCGCGCAAGCTCTCCCATTGCGTTTGCGAGCACCGCGTCACGTCGCGGCCGGCGATGAGAATGCGTCCCGCTTCAATCCTCGACGTTCGCTCGGGATTGAGTCCGAGCAGCGCCCGCGCAAGCGTCGACTTGCCCGAGCCCGATTCGCCCACGAGCCCGACCGCCTCGCCCTCGCCGACCGTGAGGCTCGCCCCGTTCAACGCCCGCAGCACGGTTTCGCGCGTGCGGAAGGAGAGAGCCACGTCCTCGACTTGCAGGATGGGCATGCCCATGCGCGACACCGCTCAGCCTAGCTCGCGCTGCGCGGGTTCAACGCGGCACCGACCGCGTCGCCGAGCAGGTTGAACGCCAGCACCGTGAGGAAGATCGCCGCGCCTGGAAACACCGACAGCCACCAGGCATTGTAGAGAAAGCGCTGGCCGCTGTTGAGCATGCGCCCCCAGCTCACGAGATCGGCGCTGGAGAGGCCGAGAAAGCTGAGCGCGGCCTCGAGCAGGATCGCCTGGGCGACGATCAAGGTGCCGGCCGCGAGCACCGGCGCGAGCGCGTTGGGGATGACCTCCGTCGCCAGGATGACGGGCTCGCGCACGCCGAGGCAGCGCACCGCGTCGACGAATTCGAGCCCCTTGATGCGCATCACCTCGCCGCGCATGAGGCGCGCGACCTGCGGCCAGGCGAGGAGCGCGATGACGCTGACCACGCGCGTGAGGCCGGGGCCCGAGAGCGCCACGATCACGGCGGCGAGGATGAAGCTCGGCACCACCTGGAAGACCTCGGCGATGCGCATCACCAGGAGATCGAAGGCGCCACCCCAAAAGCCGGCGGTGGCGCCGATCACGACGCCGATGAGGGTCGCGGCGAGCGCCGCCGCGAAGCCGACCGTGAGCGAGACCTGGACGCCGTTGAGGATGCCGGCGAGCACGTCGCGGCCGAGCTCGTCCGTGCCGAGGAGATGGGCGAAGGAGGGGGCTTGCATGACCTCGTTCGAGATTTGCCGCGGATCGAGGCCCGGCAGGAATGGCGTCGCGAGCGCGACGAGCACCAGCGTGAGGACGTAGAGCGCGGCCGGAGGGCCCGCGCGATAGGCGAGGAAGCGCCGCCACATCCTACGCATGGCGAAGCCCGGTCGAGCGCACGCGGGGATCGAGAGCCGCGTAGACGAGGTCGGTCACGACATTGGCGATCACCACCGCGATCGCGGTCAGGAGGAAGATGCCTTGCAGCACGGGGTAGTCGCGATTGCCGATCGAGGTGATGAAGAGATTGCCGAGGCCCGGCCAGGCGAACACCGTCTCGACCAGGATGGCGCCGGTGAGCGAATAGCCGAAGTTGTAGCCGATGACGGTCACGACCGGAATCAGCGCGTTCGGCAGCACGTGCCGCCACAGCACATGGCGGCGGCTCAGCCCCTTCGCCTTGGCGGTGAGCACGAAATCCTGCGACAGCGCTTCGACGACGCTCGCACGCGCCACCCGGGCGACGATCGCCACGTAGTAGATCGTGATGCTGAACATCGGCAGCACGAGATGCCAGAGGACATCCCTGACGAAAGCCCAGCCGGTGAGCTGCTCGCGCAGCGAGAACATGCCTTGGGCCGGCAAGAGACGCAGCTTGATCGCGAAGACGATGACGAGAAGCTGGCCGAGCCAGAAGATCGGCAAGGAGAAGCCGATAAGGCTCACGCCCGTGATGGCGCTGTCGTAGAAGCTTCCCGCGCGAGGCGCGGCGGCGAGCGCCATGACGACGCCGAGAATGGCCGCGGCCACGAGGGCTGGCAGCATCAAGAGCAAGGTGAATTGGGCGCGCTGCAGGATCAGCCCGAGCACCGGCTGCCGGTTGGCGAAGGAGAAGCCGAGCTGTCCCTTGGCGAGGTTCAGGAGATAGAGGCCGAGCTGGGTGAGCACGGGCTGGTCGAGGCCGAATTCATGACGGATCCGGTCGGCATAGCCGGGCGGGGCCGGGAAGTCGCCGATGAGCGCCTGGATGGGATCGCCGGGCACGATGTGGATGATCAGGAAGTTGACGATCAGGATCGCCAAGATGACCGGAAGAGCCCAGCCGAGCCGAGCCAGAAGAAAGCGCCGCATCAGGGGAGCGCGCTCATGCGGCGCCGCGCGCCTCGCTCTCCGGCACGAGAAGCCCGGTCAGCTCGCGCACATCATCGAGCTCGTCGAGATGCGCGATCGAGGTCATCAATTGGCGGCAGCGCGCGGTGCCGAGCACGGGCACGATGAGGGACACCGCCTTCTCCTCGAGCTCCGCGTCGGAGAGCGGGTTTTCGGGTGCGCCCTTGGCGAAAGGGATTTGCCGCGTGAAGCTTCGGCCGTCGACGAGGCGAAGCTCGAGGGGCGGGTATTCTCCGATCCTGAGCACATGGTCATCGACCACCTCGATGAGCGCCATGAGCCGTTTCACCTGCGGCTCTTCGCTGCGCAGCGGCAAAAACTGGTCGAGCGTCGCGCGGCCGCTCAGCGCCCCGACCGCAAGTGCATATTGCATGCTGAACTGGGCATCGAGCATGTTGCCGATCGTGAGCCGGTCGAATTGCCGGCACACCTGGGCGTTGCCGTGCACCACCATGCCGGCGATGGCCGAAGCCTCGACATCGGCCTCGCGCATCATCTCGAACAAGGCATCGAGGCAGGCGTGCAGGCCGCGGCAGCAGGCGTAAGGCTTCATGCCGGACGTAGCGATACGAAACTCGTGGCCGAGCCCCGCCAAGGTCGCCTGCGGCGTCGCGATGCCCGGCGAATAGGTGGAGAAGAAGCCTCCCCATTCCGCTTCGAGCACGCGGCGCGGTCCGGTCATGCCCGATTGCGCGAGAAGGGCCGCGGTGAGCCCGTTCTCGGCCGCCCGGCCGGGATGAAAACGCTTGGTCATCGCGCCATCGGCGAGGAAGGCCCAGATGCCGCCCGTGAAGGTGCCGGCGATGCCGAGCGCATCGGCGAAGCGTTCCGCATCGAGCCCGAGCAGCCTCGCGGCGGCGGCCGCCGCACCGAAGCTGCCGCAAGTGCCGGTCGAGTGCCAGCCCTTCTCGTTGTGCGGCCGGTAGCCGCCCGCCCCTTCGAGCACGCGCGCCGCGAGGTCATAGCCGGCGAGCAGAGCCGTGAGCGCCGCCTTGCCGCTCACCCGGCCTCGCGCCGCGAGCGCCAGGACCACCGGCATCACGACGGCGCCGGAATGGCCGCAGCCGCCGAAATCGTCGAGCTCCAGCGCGTGCGCGGCGGTGCCGTTGACCATCGCGGCGAGCGGCGCCGGCAAGCTCACGCGATGGCCGAAGACGACGCTCGATCCGGCCCCGCCCTCGGCCATGGCGCGCGCCGCATTGAGCGCGATCAGGGTGACCTCGCTCTTCGCGCCGGCGATGGCTGCGGCGAGATTGTCGAGGAGAAAGCGCTTCGCCAGGGCGATCGCCGAGGACGGCAGGTCCTCGTAGCGCGCTCGCGCCCAATACTCGGCCAAGCTCTCCGTCAGTGAGGGTTGGGCGGCGGCTTCGCTCGCCCGTGAATCTATGGCTCCAGCCATACGTCGTCCCACCACATGTAGTTCGCGCCGTGCCAGAGGCCCTTCAGCTTGGCGCTCGCCGCGTCGATCTCGGCCTGTTGATGGATCGTGAGCGTCGGCAGGTCCCGCGCCAGGATCTCCTGCACCTTGAAGTAGTTCCGGGCGCGCTCTTCCTGGCTCGCCGCGTCGCGTCCCTTCGCGAAGAGCTCGTCGACCTCAGGGTTCGAATAGCCGCTCGCGTTGTTGAAGGTCGCGCTCTTGTTGATCGATTCCGTCGTGTAGATGCGCGAGATGCCGAGCGCCGGATCGCCGGAAGTCGTGTAGTTCTGCAAGGTCGCGTCGAAATCATAATCGGCATAGACGCGCTTGAGCACCACGGGACGCTCCGCGCCTTCGAGCACGGCCTTGACGCCGATCGCCTCCCAATATCTCTGGATGGCCTGGCCGAAGGAGGTGTATTCCGGCCGTCCGGTATCGAAGGAGAGCCGCACGCTGAAGCGCACACCGTCCGCCCCCGGCTTCACGCCCGCGTCATCGAGGAGCTTCGCGGCGCGCGCCGGGTCATAGGCATACATCTTCTCGTAATCGACGGCGGGATCATAAGCCCAGGGGATGCGCGTATCGACCGCGCTCCTCGCCACGCTTCCGGTGTCGTAGAAGACGTTCTTGTGGATGAAGTCGCGGTCGAGCGCGGCCAGAAGCGCCTGGCGCACCTGCGGCTTGTCGAGCGGGGCGTTGCGCGTGTTGAAGATGATGAGGTCGTCGCTCGGGTAGCTCACATCGTGCACCTCGAAGCGCGGATCGGTGTTGAAGAGCTTATAGGCGCTGAGCGGGAAGTAGTATTCGTCGATGAAATCGATCTCACCCGCCTGCAGCGCGAGGATGCGCGCCGAGGAGTCCGGCATGATCTTGATCACGAGGCGATCGAGATAGGGCTTGCCGGCGCGCCAATAATTGGGGTTGCGCACGAAGGTCAGATGGTCGCCGCGCACCCATTCGGAAAGCATGAAGGGTCCGTTGCCGACCGGCGCCGTCAGGGTCGCCGGGTTCTTCATCACATCGGTGTCGCGAAACACATGAGCCGGCAGGATGGCGGCGTTCTGCTCGCAGGCGAGCGAGAACAGGAAGGGCCCGAACGGCTTCGACAGATGGATGATCACGGTCGCGGCGTCGGGCGTCTCGATATCCTTGATGGCCTTTCCCGGCGTGTTGAACTTCGCGCCGTATTTCGAGGCGACCTCGAGGAGCGAGAACTTGACGTCCTCCGAGGTGACGGGCTTGCCGTCCGTGAAGCTCGCCGTCTCGAGGTGGAAGGTGTAGGTCAAGCCGTCCGGCGCGATCTCCCAGGATTTGGCGAGGCCGGGCACGATCTTGAAACCCTCCCCGAAGCGCACCAGGGCGTCGTAGAGGATGCAGCCCGTGAAGATGTCGGGCACGCCCACGCTCACATCGGGATTGAGCACCGCGGGATCGGCGCCGAGCACCGCGATCGCCGTCCCGCCCGGGCGCGGCGTCTCGGCGGCCGAGACAAGAGCCGAGCCGAGCGTCAGCACGCCGACCGCGAGGAGGGCTCGAGCCACAGGAGCCTTGGGCGACGCACGCATGAAATCTCTCCTATCCGTCACGGTGTTCCACGAAGCGCGCTTGCGATCAAATGAAATCACGCCAGGCGTCCTGACCGGACTCGTATGGGACTTTTTGTGTCAAGTGTAGAGCTTAGGACGCGCCCCCTTCTCCCGCGTTCTTCACGCGGGAGAAGGTGCCCGCCGCGAAGCGGTGGGCGGATGAGGGTGAATGGCGCCAGCGATCGACGATGGCGTGAACCTGAAGGTTTTTTGCGTGGCCGAATGCCCGAACGCCCTCATCCGCCTCGTAAGAACTCGGCACCCTCTCCCACAAAAGGGCGGCGCAAAAGGGCGGGAGAAGGAGGGCGCGTTCCCTTAAAACTTCACCTTCACGCCGCCCGAGATCGAGTGCTCCTGCAAGCGCGAGCCGAGCTTGCCGTCGTAGTCGACGAAGACCTTGGCGTCGGGCGACAGCTCCATGCTGACGCCGGCCCCGATGAGGGCGGCGTCGCGCCCGAAGTTGATGCCGGTCGTCGAGGTGAGGCTTCCCGGAACGCCGATGAGCGTGGTCACGATCGTCTGCGAGGTGTCGAGGAACTCGTGATTCCAACCGACGCGAAGCTCGGGAATGAGCGTGCCGTAATTCCCCATCGCGATGCGCGAGGTGAGGCGCACCCCGAGCGTCGTCTGGAAGGAATTGCTGTCCGCCGCATTCACCGAGAACGCCCCGAAGCCGCCCGTCTCGTTGAAGCCTCCGATATGCGCGTTGACGTAATCCACGGCCGCGTAAGGCGTGACGCTCACATTCGTGCCTCCCGCCGGAAGCACCCAATGGTAGCCGGCCTCCGCATGGCCCTGATAGCTCTCCCCGGACGGCTTCGAGCCCGCATCGCCGGGAAGGCCGAAGGGCGTGAGAAGCCGCGAGGTTCCGAAATCGTTGAAGCTCACGACCGCGCTTCCCAAGGCATACCACGGCCCGCCCGACCAGCCGGCGTAAGATCGCGCCTTGATACGAGCTCAGATTGGTGCGTGAGCCGTCCTTGAAGCTTGCCGACGAGGCCACATAAGTCGCAGCGACACCCGTCACGATGCCGTTGCCGAGGCGCCAATCGATGCCGCCGATGAGCGGCGCGGCGCGGTTGATGCCGTACTGACGGCGATGAGCTCCAAGGTGTCAGCGCCAGTCGCCGTGACCGTGATCGTGCCGCTTCCGGTAGCATTTGTTAGAGAACACGGAACAGTCCCGACACTCGAGCCGACCACCTCGAGCCCGTCAAAGAGATTTGTGTTGTTGACGGTGATCTTGTTCCCAACATTGATCGTGCCAGCGTTGAGCACGTTGTTGGTGATATTCGAGTCCTGGACGAGCACAAAGTCGGTGGTGGTGTTCGCGGGATTGGTGACGGTGGCCTGCTTCGTATTCGTCACCGTTATGTTGCCGGCATGAGCCGTGCCGCCGAGAAGCAGCGCCGCGACCGAGGTCGTTGCGAGAAGCGCCGGCATGCCTGAGAGCACAGGCACGGAGCGGCGCCGTGAACCCAACGATATCTTCAGCATGAGTGAAGCTCCTTGCAAACCAACACGACACTAATTCGAGCTTGACACTTACAATTAGCTAGCAAGCATCACCCCAGGGATTAAGCTCGGCGGCCCCCACCCCTCCAGAGGAGAGAGGCGAAGCGCCGGCGCCTTAACCTCTCCCGCAAGCGGGAGAGGTCGCACCGAGCCGCAAGCCGCGGAGACGGGTGAGGAAGTTAAAGCCCCTTGATCTCGAAAGCGATCCGACTCGAATTCGAACCGGGCGACGCTAATTTTACCCTACGCGGCTAATGAGTTAGCCGCTAACGATCGTTCGAGCAAGCGAGTATGACGGCTCGGCGACATCACGACGGCGTGATCTCGTTAGCCGCGGCATGATCCGGGGAGCTTTGCCTCTTCTGCGAAAACATCATGCGCAAAATCAAGAAGATGCTCTCAAATTGCCAGGCGCGCCTCCTCTCGCGAGAGCGGTGGCAGAGCAGTGGCGAGGGGGTTCGAGTGAGACAAATACCGTGTCACTGTGCCTTTAATGTCACGGACGGGGTCACGCGTTAGACACAGCAGAAAACCCTGCGCGCGCCACGCCTTGCCTTCGTCGATTCCCTTGGCCGATTCCCTTGGCCGAGGTCTTTCCGGGCAGATGGGCTTTCATGTTCGACCGCGCGTCGCGAGGATCGCCAGCGTGCGCGCCATCTCGTTCGTCTGGATCATGATCGCTTCGTCGGCGCCGAGCCCAGGCTTCGAGAGCTGGAAATCGGGCTGGCAGGCGAGCCCGATATGGGTCGTGATGCGAGCCGACTGGTCGGTCTCGTTCGCCGTGCCGCCGAGGCCCGCCCCCATGCCGCGCGCCTTGCAATAGAGCACCGCCTCGATCGTGTTGTTGATGCCGCCGAGATCGGGCGTCTTGATCTGAACATAGTCGGAGGCCTGCTCGTCAGCGAAGAGCTTGATGTCGGAAAGCGTGTTGCACCATTCGTCGGCGATCAGCCCGAGCGCGATGCCCTTGCGCTTCAACAGCGCGCGCAGCTCGCGGAAGCTCTCGATCTGCTCCTTTTGCGTCCTCGCGATGATCGGCGATTCGATGAGGAGCTCATAAGGACGCGCCGCCTCGCGCACGCGGCCGAGATAATCGGCGAGCGGCTCGAGCTTCATCTCGAACAATTCGCCGAGCGTGCCGTAGACGTTGAGATGGATGCGCGGCCGATAATCGCTGTCGCCGATCTCGCCGATGCGCCTCGCGACCGCGCGCGCGAAGGCGACGAGCTTTTCGCCCTCGAGCCCGACATGCTCCTCGACCAAGGTGAAGGAGGCGTGCGGCAAGAGTTCGACCCGCTTGAGGATCACCCGATCGAGCTGAAGCGGATCGTCCTTGTGGCACGAGGCGAGGATCGGAATGGGCGCGGTCGCGATCTTGCTGCCGTATTCCGCGGCGATGACCTCGGCCATCGTCACCTTGCGGGCGAGCGCGGCGGCGTTGAGGAGCGCCTGGGTGATGCCGTAGCGAAGCGCGGTGTGCAGCGGTTTCCCGTCGTGCGTCAGGCGATCCATCTCTTCGGCGTGAGCACGGAACTTGCCGATGTCGCGGCCGACGAGAAGGCGCGCGACCTCGCGCTCGAGATAGTCGATGTGCTCTTCGCCATGGAAGGCGGGATCGCGGCCGGCGGCGCCGGCCAAGATGACGTCGGCGCAATCGCCGAAGGCGATTTGCCCGTCTTCGAGGACGAGCATCACCGAAATGATCGTCGCGGGTTCGGCGATCCGGCGAAACCCGGGCGTGAGCGGCTTGCCGTGAAAGATGAAGCCGTCACGTTTCGCGCCAGCCTTCATGGCCGCGAGATCGCGATGCATATAGCCCGAGCGCCCGACCGCGCACACAACCCGTTCGATTTTCAAAGGTTCATCCTTCCAGCCTTGAAGACGGCGCCATCCTATAAAGCTCTCCGGAAACGCGGCAAGGCGAGATCACGAATGACGGCGATGCTCGCAAGGGACGAATTGGGAATGGCGATTGCGAGACCCACAGGCGAAAGCGCGCTTCGCGTCGATGACGGATTGAAATTCATCGAAGGGACCGGCAAGCTGACCGCGCTATTCGCCGCCGCCGGATACGGGATCGAATAGAGGCGCAGAGGCAAGTCGAGGCAAGCCGAGGATATGGACGATCAATTGGCCGACGGCGCCGAGCGGCTCTTTGCGGCCCATGCCGGCAAGGACGTGCTTCACGCCACGGAACGTGGCAGCTTTCCGGAGGCCTTGTGGCGCGCCGTCACGGAGGCCGGGTTCACCGCCGCGCTGCTGCCGGAAGAGGCCGGCGGCTTCGGCACGACCACGGCCGAGGCGGCGCGCATCCTGCAGATCGCGGCGGCTCATGCCGCACCGATCCCGTTGGGCGAGACCATGCTGGCCGGGTGGCTCGTCGCGAGAGCCGGTTTGCCGGTGCCGGCAGGTGCGCTCACCTTGGCGCCCGTCCGGGAAAGGGACAAGCTGTCCTTGCGCCGGCTGGGCGGCCGCTGGCGTCTCTCGGGCAGCGCGTCTCGCATCCCCTGGGCGCGCCACGCGGCCGCGATCGCCGTGCTGGCCGAGGCGGATGACGAGCTTCGTCTCGTGCTGCTGCGCGGTGGCGGCTTCACGGTGACGCCCGATGTCAATCTCGCGGGCGAACCGCGCGACATGATCACCGTCGATGCGCAGATCGAGCCGGACGACGTGGCTCACGCGCCGCAAGGTTTCGGAAAGGCCGAGCTTCGGGCCGCAGGGGCGGCCCTCCGCACGGCGCAGATCGCGGGGGCTCTGTCGCGTGTGTTGACGATGAGCGTGGCATACGCCCAGACCCGCGTGCAGTTCGGGCGCCCGATCGCGAAGTTCCAGGCGATACAACAGAATCTCGCGGTGCTGGCCGGACATTGCGCCGCGGCGATGGCGGCCTCCGACATGGCGACGGAGGCGCTGCGCGGCCGATCGTCACCTTTCTTCGTCGGCGCCGCGAAGGCGCGCGCGGGCGAATCAGCCGGCATCGCGGCGGGTCTCGCGCATCAGCTCCATGGCGCCATCGGCTTCACGCAGGAATATGGGCTGCACCACCTCACGAAGCGCCTCTGGTCGTGGCGGGAGGAGTTCGGCAACGAAGCCGAATGGAACGCCTTGGTCGGTCGTGCGGCGCTTGCGGCCGGTCCCGAGGGGCTTTGGCCAGCCTTGACAGCGCAATGACGAGAAGGTCCACCGGCATCGCCGACCGGGAGCCGCGCCGTTGAGCCTCCGACCGGCCCGCAAGGAGTGGACGCTCGCCGGCATGCTGTCGGTGCAGAGCCCCATCGACGCAAAGGCGGTCCGAGGAGGGTGAACGCCATGCAAGCAAATGCCGCGCAAGCGAACGCTTCGCAAGCACTTGCCTTCGCCGCCCCGCCCGCGACGTCGCCAGGGACCGAGGCGCTGCGCAAAGAGGTGCGCGAGTTCCTGGCGTGCGAGCTGCGCGGCCGTGACCTAAGTCTCGGCGCTCGATCCTGGAGCGGCGACGATCCCTCCTTCAGCCGCAAGATGGGCGCGCGGGGCTGGATCGGCATGACCTGGCCCAAGCGATATGGCGGCCACGAGCGCACCGCGCTCGAACGCTACGTGGTGCTCGAGGAGATGCTGGCGGCCGGCGCTCCGGTCGGCCATCATTGGATCGCCGACCGGCAGAGCGGGCCGAACATCCTGCGCAACGGCACCGAGGAGCAACGGCTCGCGATCCTTCCGAGGATCGCTGCCGGCGAATGCTCGTTCTGCATCGGCATGAGCGAGCCCGATTCGGGATCCGACCTCGCCGCCGCGCGCACGAAAGCGCGGCCAGGTGCAGGGCGGCTGGCTCGTCAACGGCACGAAGGTGTGGACCTCCGGAGCCCACCGCGCCGATTACATGATCCTGTTTTGCCGCACCGGCGCCGCATCGGAGCACGACCGGCATGCAGGCGCTAGTCAGTTCCTGGTCGATATGATGAAGGCGCGCAAGCAGGGGATGACGGTCCGCCCGATCATCGATCTGCGTGGCGCTCATCATTTCAACGAAGTCGTGTTCCAGGACCTGTTGCTTCCGCCGGACGCCTTGCTCGGCAAGGAGGGCGACGGCTGGAAGCAGGTGACGGCCGAACTCGCGCTCGAGCGCTCGGGACCCGATCGCTTCCTGTCCTCCTTCACCTTGCTCGTCGAGGCCGTGCGCGCGCTCGGCCCCGACGCGCCGGAGCGCGCGGCGGTCGCGATCGGGCGCTTGACGTCGCACATCCTGGCGCTTCGCCGGCTGTCGCGCTCCGTCGCCGGCATGTTGCAGGCCGGCGAGGATCCGGCGCTGCAGGCGGCGCTGGTCAAGGACCTCGGCAATGTGCTCGAGCAGGAGACGGTCGAAGTGCTGCGCCTCCTCTTCGATGTCGAACCGTCGGAGCAGCCCGGGAACCCACCCTTGGTCGCGATGCTCGGCCATCTGATCCTGACGGCGCCGTCCTTTTCGCTGCGAGGCGGCACGCGCGAGATCCTGCGCGGGATGATCGCACGGGGGCTTGGACTGAGATGAGCGACATTCGCATCACGACCGACGGCCATGTCGGCATCGCGGAGATCTGCCGCGGGCCGAACAACTATTTCGACACGGAGCTGATCCGCGACCTCGCGGATGCCTTCGAGGGTTTCGACGCCGACCCGCAGGTCCGCAGCATTCTCCTGGCGTCGGAAGGCAAGAACTTCTGCGCCGGCGCGAACTTCGCCCTGCCCACGCGCAGCACGATCGGCGACCCCTCGGGCGGGCATCTCTACCAGCATGCGGTGCGGCTGTTTCGCTGCGAGAAGCCGGTCGTCGCCGCAATCCAGGGCGCCGCGGTCGGCGGTGGGCTGGGGCTGTCGCTCGTCGCCGATTTCCGCGTCGCCTCGGCGGAGACCCGCTTCACCGCCAATTTCAACCGGCTCGGCTTTCATCCGGGCTTCGGCTTGAGCGTCACCCTGCCGCGCGTGGTGGGGACGCAAAAGGCCGCCCTTTTGTTCTATACGGGCCGCCGGATCGACGCAGCGGAGGCGCACGCGATCGGCCTCGTGGATGTGCTCGTGCCACAGGAGGAATTGCGCGCCGCCGCGCTCAAGCTCGCGGTCGAGATCGCGCAGTCGGCCCCGATCGCCGTCGTCTCCACGCGGCGCACGCTGCGGCGTGGCCTTGCCGACGCGGTGGCCGCGATCGTCGACCACGAGCTATCCGAGCAGCAGCGGCATTTCCAGACCGCGGATTTCAAGGAAGGTGTGAAGGCGATGGCCGAGCGGAGGCTGCCGGTCTTCGGCCGGCGTTAGCACCCGCAACCGTCCTGGCCGTCCTCGGACTTGCTCCGAGGATCAGTCCCGGCCACCCACGCCTTTCTATTTCGATCGCGTGCGACCGACTTAAAAAAGCGGCACAGGACAGCGACCCATGCCTTCGGGTTCAGCTCGGGCGGGGCGGGCGTTCCGACGGCATCACCCAGATGCGCAGCTTCTCCGTGCCGCGCAGCACCTCGACCGGGACGGTTCGCCCGATCCGATCCGCGTTGAGGAGGCGCAAGAGATCGTCGGCGCCGGTGACCTTTGCGCCGTCGAGCGAGAGGATGCGATCGCCCCGGCTCAAGCCGCCCTCTTGCGCGGCACCGTTCGGCGAAAGGCTCGCGATGGCGACGCATCTCTCCTGGCTGAGCCCATGCGCGATCTGGATGCGCCGCGCGATCGTGACCTGATCGACCGAAAGGCCGAGGAAGGCGCGGCGCACCCGCCCGTGCCGCACCAATTCGCCGAGCACATGGCTCGCCGTGTTCGAGGCGACGGCAAAGCAGATGCCTTGCGCCCCCTGGATGACGGCCGTGTTGATGCCGATCACCTCGCCCGCGCTCGAAACGAGGGGACCGCCCGAATTGCCGGGGTTCAGCGCCGCATCCGTCTGGATGATGTCGTCGATCAGCCGGCCGGTCGCCGAGCGCATCGAACGTCCGAAGGCCGAAACGACGCCAGCCGTCACGGTCAATTCGAAGCCGAGCGGATTGCCGATCGCCACGGCGAGCTGGCCTCTCCGCAACCGCTTGGAGTCACCGAGGCGCGCGCTCTTCAACCGCACCGGCTCTTCGGTGCGCACCAGGGCGAGATCGGTATCCGGATCATCGCCGATCATGCGGCCGCCGAGCCTTCGGCCATCGGTGAGCGCGAGCTCGACGCGATGCTGCCCCGAGACGACATGGCTGTTCGTGAGGATGAGCCCATCGGAGGCGACCACCACGCCCGAGCCGCTTCCGGCGCGCCGGCGTTTGTCGTCGCGCACGTCGACGCGGACGACCGCGTCCCCCACCTCGTCGACCACATGGGTGACGGCGCGCGAATAGGCATCGAGCAGCGCTTCATCGGAAGGGCGCGGCGGGGCATCGACGGTCGAGCGCTCGGCCCGTGTGTCGGCGCCGAGCCCGGTATCATGAAATTCGTCGAACATGACGGATATGTGGGGGGTGGTGCGGCCGAGCGGAAGAGAGGGGGAGCTCTCGCCTGGCCGCAAGCCCGGCATGCGGAAATCGCGAGCTGGGGCGCCTCGCGCGAGACATGCGCGGCCTCAGCGCTGCGAGGGCGTGAATCTCGCGACGAGATGGTAGGAAGCGCCCGGAAAGGTGAGCCGAACCACGGTGACGGTCTCACCGGAACGCCAGGTCCGGCGCCTCACGACGAGGCAGGCCGAACCTTTGGCCACCTCGAGCCGTTTCGCCGTCTCGCCGCCGGCCTCCGTCGCCGAGATATGATGCTCGGCCTCGGTCCATGGCACATGGCCGAGGAGCCAGGTGCCGGGCGGCTCGGCCTTGAAATCGATGGTCTCGCCGGCCGGGATCGCGGTGAGGTTGATGAGCCGCTCCTCGAGCGCGAAGGGCCGACCGTCCGCGAAGTGGCGGCAGCGCAAGGCGATGACCTCGACCTCGGGACCAACCGAGAGCTCCTCACGGTCGGCGACGCTCGCCTTGCGACGGCGCTGCGAGAGGAGCTCATAGGCATAGGCTTGGCCGCGCTCCGTGATTTCCGCCTTGATGTCGTGGATCTGCAGGACGGCCGATTGGAATTGCGGCCGACGCACGAAGCTGCCGGCGCGGCGTCGGCGCTCGATCAAGCCGGCGGCCGCGAGCCCCGAAAGCACCTTGTTCACCGTCATGCGCGAACAGGCATATCCGGCCATCAGCTCGTGCTCGAAGGGCACGCGATGGCCGGGGGGCCATTCTCCCGAGAGGATCTTGCCCTCGATCTCGGCACGAATGCGGTGGTGGAGACGTGCCGTTCGCAAGATCGTTCCCGGGCGCGGCTGACATCTCGCTCATGCCAGCAGTCTTTCCATGACGGTGCGGAAACGTGCAAGCACCGCCTCGCGTCGGCGATGCCGGCCTCCTTCGACGAGCTTCCTGCCCGCTCTCCAGACGCAATCGATCATCGGGCCGCGTGCCGAGAAGACGAAGCTGTCGAGAACGGCGTCGCCCCGGCGGCCAATCAAGGCCGGATGGCTGGCGTCGAGGGAGAAGAGATCCGCGGGCGCGCCCTCGACGAGCCCGGCTTTCGCCAAACCTACCGCACGCGCCCCGCCGACGAGCGCTCCCTCGTAGAGGGTGCGTCCGGTCGAGCGGCCTTCCTCGCCGGCCATGACGTTGCGGGCGCGATGATGCAGGCGTTGCGAATATTCGAGCTGGCGAAGCTCATCGGCGAGGCCGACGAGCACATGGGAATCAGAGCCGATGCCGAATTCGCCGCCCGCCTTCGCGAATTCGGGTGCGTTGAAAATGCCGTCGCCGAGATTGGCTTCGGTGATCGGGCAAAGCCCGGCGACCGCGCCCGCCGCCGCGATGGCCCTCGTCTCCTCCGCGGTCATATGGGTCGCGTGGACGAGGCACCAGCTTTCATCGACCTCGACGTGGGCGAGAAGCCATTCGACGGGGCGCGCGCCGGACCATGAAAGGCAATCATCGACTTCCTTCATCTGCTCGGCGACATGGATATGCACCGGCCCTCCTCGCGCGAGGGGCACGACGCTCGCGAGCTCTTGCGCCGTCACGGCGCGCAAGGAATGAGGCGCAACCCCGAGGCGCGCTCCGTCGAGCCGTCCGATGACGGCGCGGCTTTTTTCCAGCAGACGGGCGAAGCGGTCGAGGTCGTTGACGAAGCGCCGCTGTCCGCGATCGGGCTCGCCTCCCCCGAAACCGCCATGCGCGTAGAATACGGGGAGCAAGGTCAAGCCGATGCCGGTTTCTTCCGCCGCGGCCGCGATGCGAGCCGCCATCTCGGCGAGATCCGCGTAAGGCGCGCCGTCGCGGTCATGATGGAGATAATGGAATTCGCCGACCCGCGTGAAGCCTGCCTCCAGCATCTCCACATAGAGCTGGGCTGCCACCGCCTCGACATCCTCCGGGCTCATGGTGAGAGCGAAGCGGTACATGACTTCACGCCAGGTCCAGAAGCTGTCCGAGGAGGGGCCGCGAACCTCCGCGAGCCCGGCCATGCCGCGCTGGAAAGCGTGGCTGTGGAGATTGGGCATGCCGGGAAGGCCGACCGCGTGGCGCTCCTCGCCCACGCTTCGTTCGGCGCCCATCTCGATTTGCGAGATCAACCCGCCGGCGACCGTCACCCTGACGTTGTGCGCGAAGCCTCGAGGCAGGAGCGCCTCGTCGAAGAAGAGCGAAGCCATCGAACCCTTTCCCCTTGCCTGCGGCGAGGCTCTGGACAATCCGCCGTTGGGACGTTTATGTATAGACAAAAGCGACCCCAGCCAAGCGAAGCGAAAGGGCTCGTGCGTGACGATGCGGGTAAATCGGGTTTGGCACAATGCCCGCCTTGCGACGTTGAGCCCCGCAAGACCGGGGCTCGGCGTGATCGAAAATGGCGTGATCGCCGAAAGGGACGGCCGCATCGTGTTTGCGGGACCCGCTGCCGAGGCGTCAGCTTTCGAAGCGGTCGAGCGGACGGATTGCGAAGCGCGCTGGATCACGCCGGGGCTCATCGATTGCCACACCCATCTCGTGTTCGCCGGCGATCGCGCCCATGAGTTCGAGATGCGCCTTGCCGGCGCGAGCTATGAGGAGGTGGCGCGAGCCGGCGGCGGCATCGTCTCGACCGTGAAGGCGACGCGTGCCGCGAGCGAGGATGGCCTCGTCGCGAGCGCGCTGCCGCGCCTCGATGCGCTCATCGCCGAAGGCGTGACGACGATCGAGATCAAGTCCGGCTATGGGCTCGAGCTCGAGACCGAACGCCGACAATTACGCGCCGCGAAGCGGCTCGAGAAGGAGCGCCGCATCGACGTGCGCGCCGACTTTTCTCGGCGCTCACGCCATGCCGCCCGAAATCACCGACAAGGACGCCTATATCGACCTCGTCTGCCGCGACATGCTGCCCGTGATCGCGCGTGAGGGCCTCGCCGAAGCGGTCGATGCCTTCTGCGAAGGTATCGCCTTCTCGCCCGACCAGATCGCGCGCGTCTTCGAGGCCGCGCGTCGGCACGGGCTCAACGTCAAGCTGCACGCCGACCAGCTCTCGAATCTCGGGGGGGCCTCGCTCGCCGCGCGCTTTGCCGCGCTCTCGGCCGACCATCTCGAATACACGGACGAGGCGGGCGCCGAGGCGATGGCCAAGGCCGGCACGATCGCGGTGCTCCTGCCGGGCGCCTATTATTTCATTCGCGAGACGCAGGCGCCGCCCGTCGAGGCCTTCCGCCGCCACGGCGTGCCGATGGCCGTTGCGACCGACTGCAATCCCGGCACCTCGCCTTTGACCTCGCTTCTCGCCGCCATGAACATGGCCGCGACCTTGTTCCGCCTGACGGTCGAGGAAAACATCGCGGGCGTCACGCGCGAGGCCGCGCGCGCGCTCGGCCGCCTCGGCGAGACCGGAACGCTCGAGGCCGGGCAAGCTCTGCGATCTCGCCATCTGGGATATCGAGCGCCCGGCCGAGCTCGTCTACCGCCTCGGCTTCAACCCGCTGCATGCGCGCATCTGGAGGGGCGTATGACCGCCGAAACGAGGCTCAACCCCGGCGCCGTGCCTCTCACCGCCTGGCGCGATGTCCATGTCGGAGCGAGGATCGCGCTCGACCTTGCCTGCCGGACGAAGGTCGAGGCGGCGGCGGCCACGATCGAGGCGATCGTCGCCAAGGGCGAGCCGGTCTACGGCGTCAATACCGGCTTCGGCAAGCTGGCGAGCGTCCGCATCGGCAAGGACGACCTTGCCGCCCTCCAGCGCAACATCGTGCTTTCGCATGCCTCGGGCGTCGGCGAGCCGATCCCCGAGGCGATCGTGCGGCTCATCCTGGCACTCAAGGTGACGAGCCTCGCCCAGGGCGCCTCGGGCGTGCGCTGGGCGACGATCGAGCAGATCCTCGCATGCCTTGAGCACGGCCTCCTCCCGCTCATCCCGTCGCAAGGCTCGGTCGGCGCCTCGGGCGACCTGGCGCCGCTCGCCCATCTCGCCGCCGCGCTGATGGGGGTCGGCGCCTTCCTGATCGATGGCGAAACCGTCCCGGCCGAAGCGGCGTTGCGACGCGCGGGCCTCGCGCCGCTCGTGCTGGCGCCGAAGGAAGGGCTCGCGCTCCTCAACGGCACCCAGGTCTCGACGGCGCTGGCGCTCGCCGGCCTGTTCGAGGCGGAAAAGCTGTTCCGGCGCCGCGCTTGTCACCGGCGCGCTCTCGACCGATGCGGCGAAGGGTTCGGACGGCCCCTTCGACGCGCGCATCCAGAAGCTGCGCGGCCATCGCGGCCAGATCGAGGTCGCCGCAGCGCTGCGCGCGCCTGATGGCGGGAAGCGCGATCCGAGCCTCGCATCTCACCGGCGATGACCGCGTGCAGGACCCCTACTGCCTGCGTTGCCAGCCGCAGGTGATGGGGGCGTGCCTCGATCTCTTGCGGCAGGCCGCCACGACCTTGGCGATCGAGGCGAATGGCGTGTCGGACAATCCGCTCGTCTTCGCCGCCGAGGGAGAGGTCGTCTCGGGCGGCAATTTCCACGCCGAGCCCGTCGCCTTCGCGGCCGACATGATCGCCATGGCGCTCTGCGAGATCGGCTCGCTCGCCGAGCGACGCATCGCGATGCTGGTCGATCCCGCCCTGTCCGCGCTTGCCGGCCTTCCTGACGCCGAAGCCGGGCCTGAATTCCGGCTTCATGATCCCGCAGGTCACGGCGGCGGCGCTCGTTTCGGAGAACAAGCAGCGCGCCTATCCGGCCAGCGTCGATTCGATTCCGACATCCGCCAATCAGGAAGACCATGTCTCGATGGCGACCCATGGCGCGCGCCGCCTGCTCGCCATGGCCGAGAATGTCGTGAGCATCCTCGGCATCGAGCTCCTCGCCGCGGCGCAGGGCTGCGACTTCCACGCACCGCTTCGGTCGAGCGCGGCGCTCGAGCGGGTTCGGGTCGCGCTCCGCGCGAAAATCCCGAGCCTCGAGGATGATCGCTTCTTCGCCCCCGACATCGCGACGGCGGCCGAGCTCATCCGAAGCGCGGCCCTCACGGCCGCGGCCGGCTCCGAGCTTCTGCCGCGCCTCGGCGACGACCTCCATCGAGCTCCCGCGACCATCTGACGAGGGATTTCCCCATGACCCGCATCGACAATGCCCGTCGCATCAGCGCGCCACGCGGCACGACGCTCTCCGCCAAGAGCTGGCTCACCGAAGCGCCGCTTGCGCATGCTGATGAACAATCTCGACCCCGAGGTCGCCGAACGGCCGGACGAGCTCGTCGTCTACGGCGGCATCGGCCGCGCCGCGCGCGACTGGGAGAGCTTCGACCGCATCGTCGCGACGCTGCGACAGGCTCGAAGGCGACGAGACGCTGCTCGTGCAGTCGGGCAAGCCGGTCGGCGTGTTCCGCACGCATGCGGATGCGCCGCGCGTGCTGATCGCCAATTCGAACCTCGTGCCGCATTGGGCGACCTGGGACCATTTCCACGAGCTCGACCGCAAGGGGCTGATGATGTACGGCCAGATGACGGCGGGCTCCTGGATCTATATCGGCAGCGCAGGGCATCGTGCAGGGCACGTACGAGACCTTCGTCGAGATCGGCCGCCAGCATTACGGCGGCGACCTTTCCGGCAAATGGATCCTGACCGCCGGTCTCGGCGGCATGGGCGGCGCGCAGCCGCTCGCCGCGACCATGGCCGGCGCCTCGCTCCTCGCCGTCGAATGCCAGCCCTCGCGCATCGAGATGCGCCTGCGCACCGGCTATCTCGATCGGCAGGCAGCCTCGCCTCGACGAGGCGCTCGACGATCATCGAGCGCTCCTGCCGCGAGAGGAAGCCGGTCTCGGTCGGCCTGCTCGGCAACGCCGCCGAGAGTCTTCCCCGAGCTCGTGCGCCGCGGCGTGCGCCCCGACGTCGTCACCGACCAGACCTCGGCGCATGATCCCGTCAACGGCTATCTGCCGAAGGGCTGGACGCTCGCCGAATGGGAGGCGAGGCGCGAGAGCGACCCGAAGGCGGTCGAGAAGGCCGCGAAGGCCTCGATGGCCGACGCATGTGCGCGCCATGCTCGACTTCCAGCGCATGGGCGTGCCGACGCTCGACTACGGCAACAACATCCGCCAGATGGCGCTCGAGGAAGGGCGTCGACGACGCCTTCGATTTCCCGGCTTCGTGCCGGCCTATATCCGCCCGCTGTTCTGCCGCGGCATCGGCCCGTTCCGCTGGGTCGCGCTCTCGGGCGATCCCGAGGACATCTACCGGACCGACGCCAAGGTGAAGGAGCTGATGCCCGACGACGCCGCATCTGCACCACTGGCTCGACATGGCGCGAGAGCGGATCACGTTCCAGGGCCTGCCGGCGCGCATCTGCTGGGTCGGCCTCGGCGACCGCCATCGGCTCGGGCTCGCCTTCAACGAGATGGTGGCCACGGGCGAGCTGAAGGCGCCGATCGTCATCGGCCGCGACCATCTCGATTCCGGCTCGGTCGCCTCGCCCAACCGCGAGACCGAAGCGATGCACGACGGCTCGGACGCGGTTTCCGACTGGCCGATGCTCAATGCGCTGCTCAACTGCGCCTCGGGCGCGACCTGGGTGTCGCTCCACCATGGCGGCGGCGTCGGCATCGGCTTCTCGCAGCACGCCGGCATGGTGATCGTCGCCGACGGCACGCAAGGAGGCGGCGCGCCGGCTGGAGCGCGTGCTCTGGAACGATCCGGCGACCGGCGTGATGCGCCACGCCGATGCGGGTTACGAGGACGCGATCGCCTGCGCCAGAGCGAATCATCTCGACCTGCCGGCCTTGAGCTGACGGGGCGCAGGCGGCGACTGCCATGAAGATTCTTCGTGCCGGCCGGCACCGCCGCATGCCCTGGAAGAACGGCGGCGGCGAGACGACCGAGATCATCGCCTTTCCGGAAGGCTCTGGCCTCGATGAATTCGACTGGCGCATCAGCATGGCACGCGTCGCCGCGGACGGACCCTTCTCGGTTTTCCCCGGCATCGATCGCACGCTCTGCCTCATCGAGGGCGAGGGCCTCGCCTTGACGATGGCCGGAAAGCCCGAAGTCTTGCTCACCCTCGCTTCGCCGCCTTTCGCCTTTCCGGGCGATGTCCCGGTCGCGTCGCGTCTCGTGGAGGGCCCGATCACCGACCTCAATGTGATGATGCGCCGGGGGCGCTGGTCCCATAAAGTGACGCGGCTTTTCGTCGGCAGACCTCAAAAGATCGCGCGCGAGGCGGACGTGACGCTCCTCTTGTCGCGGTCGCAAGGCCTCATGATCGCCGGGAAAGACGGGCTGGAAACGCTCGATACGGACGATGCCGCGCTCTTCGAGGACGCGTTCGAAATGCGGCTCGAGCCGGCCTCCGGCACTGCGATTGCCTTTCTCGTGGAGCTCCGGTCTGAGGCTTTCTAGATTTCGCGACGCGCGGCGACGCGCCGCCGCGCCTCGGTCAGAATAATGGCCATGCTCGTGTCAATGACGCG